>JBGARE010000055.1:0-53915 GCA_044230415.1 Kofleriaceae bacterium | reverse complement strand
GGCGGACATCGCCGATGTCGCCACGCTCGTTCACCCGCGCTGGGGGCACACCGCGACCCGCCTCGGTGACGATCTCGGCGCGCCCGTCCTGATCGCGGGCGGGCTCGACGCCGAGACCGGCGGCGCCGCGATCGCGCAGGCAGAGCTGTTCCGCCCGCTCTCGCGCACCCTCTCGCCGATGTTCGCACCTCCCATGCGGCATCCGCGCACGGGCCATCACGCCGCGCCGATGCCCGACGGCAGCGTGCTGTTCATCGGCGGCGTCGACGCCCTCGGCAACCCGGTGCGCGATCTCGAGCGCTTCACGATCGACGAGGGCTTCGTCGATGTCGTCGACTCCGGTAACCGCGCGGTCACACTCGACGACTCGATCGGCGTCATCGACATGTCCGTTACCCAGCTCCCCGACGGACGCCTCCTGATCGCCGGCGGCCGCCCGGACGGCAATCCCAATGGCGCACCGACGGACGTCGCCTACGTGCTGCGTCTCGATCCCGGCACCGGCACGCTCGACATCGGCCCGACGGACAAGATGTTCACCGCGCGTGCGAAGCACCAAGCCGCGCTGTTGTGCGACGGCACGGTGTTCGTCAGCGGCGGATCGGAAGAGCTGTTCGCCGAGCGCTATAATCCTCCTCCGGCAGGACGGCGATGACCACGGAGCCCACAGACCTCGAGCTCCTCACCGCATGGCGCGCCGGGGACAGCACCGCGGGTCAGGCGCTATTCAAGCGCCACTTCCGGAAGATCTATCGCTTCTTCGAGACGAAGTTCGGCCGCGACGTCGACGAGCTCGTGCAGTCGACGTTCCTCGCGTGCGTTCGCGCGAAGAACCAGTTCCGCGGCGACTCGTCGTTCGCGACGTACCTGTTCACGATCGCGCGCCACGAGCTCTACCGCGTGCTCTCCGAGCGCCGCCGCGATCTCGAGCGCATCGACTTCGACGCGTCGTCGATCGCCGAGCTGGCTCCGACGCCACGCACCAAGATCGCGGCCGAGGAGGATCGCGTGCGGCTCCTGCACGCGCTACGCGAGCTGCCCGTCGAGCAGCAGGTGTTGCTCGAGCTGCACTACTGGGAAGGTCTCGATGCCGCCGCGCTCGGCGACGTGTTCGAGATGCCGCCGGGGACGATGCGCAGCCGGCTGTCTCGCGCGCGCGAGGCGCTTCGCGAGATCATGGTGAAGGATGCGAACACGCCGCTCGAGGTGACGGCGTCCGTCGAGAGCCTCGATGCGTGGGCGCGCAAGCTCGCGATTCAGTAGTGCGCGCTCGTAACGAGCTCGTCGCTCCACTGCCACGCTTTCGGATCTGCAGTCGCACAGGTCGGGAGGACGCCTTGCTGGGTCGTGCTCGGACCTTTGGGCGCGCCGGGTCGCGGTGGGCACGCGGCGAGAACATCGGCTCGATCGACCAACCGAGGCTCGTCGAGGCACAGCGCTCCGTTCTCTGACCAGCGCGCTTCGATCTCGTCGGGCCTGTGCGAGTAGTCCATCAGCCCGCGATCACGCCACGTGATCTTCACGCCGGGCAGGGTAAAGGGCTGTCCGGTGCCGCAGTAGTCCGCAGAGAACATCTTCATCGCCGCCTGCACGTTCTGCCAGCTCTTCGCGGTGTGCATCGTGTTGCGAGTCAGGCGCATCTTCGCGAGCATGTGCTTGCCACACCCGATGTTGAACCAACGGTCGTCGACTTGATGTTCGACGGTCTTCGCGTCGGGATCGTAGCGATCGCCTTCGAACACCGTCGACTCGAATACTCGCAGGCCGAGCTCTTCGGCGTCTTCCTTCACTTCTTCACACACGTAGTGCGGAGCGTCTTCGGTAGGCATCACTCCGTCGGGAAACTTCTCGCCGGGGATCATCGGTCCGCTCACGTACGTGAGCACGTCCGCCCACTGCAGGACGTACGTCTCCAGTGGAAGACGCAGGCCGACCGCCTCGGGATAGACGCCGACCTCGCTGATCGTGATCGCGACCTTCTCGGTCGTAGGTAGCTCGAGCCAGATCTTCGCGCCCGTCAACGCGGTGCCGGTAACGACCTTGCCGTCCACGCTCGTCGCTCGGATCTTGCTGTCGATCACCTCGAGCTTGTAGTACTCGGCGCCGATGCTCAGACCGAGGAGTGTGATGCCCTCGGCGTTCGCGACCCCATCGAGGTTGAAGTCGAAGGTCCGGTAGACCTTGACGATCGGGGAGTTCGCTCCGCAGGCGATCGGATCCGAACAACCACTCTTTCGTGCCTGGTTCGCGAGAGAGGGTCCGGTCACACCGCAACCCACGAGACCAACGAGGCATAAGAGAGACGACCGGTCGAGCATGGAGGTAAGGAGCGCTCGTCCGAAAGTCGTCGCAGAAAAAGATCAGAGTTTCGTCGCCTGCCTCGCGCGGGCCAGGCGGCGCTTCGAGTACGGGCGTTCGGTGGGCGTGAGAACGCGGGCCGCCTTCGTCCAACACCGCTGTGATGCCGCGGGGTTGCCAGCCTGGGCCCAGATCCGGGCCGCCGCGATGTAGGCATCGCCCGCGACGAAGCTCGACCATGGCGACAAGTCTTGGCCCCTCGTGTCCGCCGCCGCCTCGAGGGCCGCCGCGTCTGGTCGAACCGCGCCATCCGCGAGCGCAGCCATCGACGTCCGGATCGCGGCGAGCAATGGATCCGTCGATCGCGTGGCCGCGAAGTATCGTTTCGCGGCGGCGGTGTCTCCCGCCTCGTCGGCGAGCCATCCCGCGTCGTAGGTGCAGTGGGCGTAGATCTGCTCGAGGTGTGGAAACAGTCGGTGATATCGCTCGCACACGGAGTCGACGATCTCGCGTGCCTTCGCGAGGTCGACGAACAAGTACTGGAAGCGCTCGATCTCCAGAACTTTGGCATGGTCGGCTCCGAACAGGCGGACCACCTCCGCGTGCGCTCGTTCCAAGAGCTCCTTGCTGCGCGACGGATCGTCGACGGTGAGTGCGAGGTTCTGCAGAATGCTGACGAGCTCGTAGTCATTCTCACCCTGCGCCGGGCGCCACGTTCGCATCGCAGCTTCCAGCAGGACGCGTGCACCGACCTTGTCATCGGACATCGCGATCTTCACGGCGGCGAGATTGTTGAGCAGTAGCTGCTGCGCGAACGCACCTTCGCTGCCGAGGCGATCGGCGATCCCGCGGATCAACGACGTTCCATCGATCACGCGGTTCTCGACGCTGAACATCACGTACGCACGTCGCGCGAATGCTTCCACCGCGCTCGCATCGTCGCGAGCGGCGAACGAGACCCGAATCGCATCGTCGAGGGTCGAGCCGGCGCGCTCGTCATCCGCGATCATCTGCGCCCGACCCTCCGCGAGCAACGCGCGTGCGAGCACCGGTTGAAAGTGGGTTTCCTCTGCAGCCCGTCGGGCGCCGGTCGCCGTCGCGATCGCTTCCGGTCGCGCTGCGGTTGCGAGCATGCGCCCACGCTCGACCGCGACCTCGACGGCACGCACGCCGGCGATCGAAGCCTCGTCGGGCATCGGAATCAGCGACTCGTCCACGCGGGAGCACGTGCTCGGATCGACGAGCGCACCGGCTGCCGTGCGCGCGTCGGCAAACGTCGCTGCCGTCGACGTCGTCAAGATGTCCGCGGCGGCTCCGAGGGATGACTCGGCCCGCGCGAGACACGTGAGTCGTCGCTCGTACAACGCCGGCGTGATCTCGCCGCGTGCATGCGCGACGCACGCTCCATGCACGGCACCGCCGAGCCGTGTCTGGTGGTCGTCGAGCCGGGCGAGCAGTGCATCGCGCGACTCCGCCGCGAAGCCACCGAGCGCGTCGAGGTGCGCGGCGATCCTCGCCCGCATCGCCGCAGGAATCGCGATGCGCGTGCCCGTGCAGGTCTCCCGCGGCGCGGCGCGGCCGACGACGAATGCCGCTGCGGTCGCCGCGATCGCCGTGCCCGCGATGATGCGCGCTCGCCACACGCGCGCGGGATCGCGCTCGAGCGCCCGGATCAGCTCTTCGATCGACGAGAAGCGCGCCTCGGGCGTGGGCGCGGTTCCTCGCTCGATGACGATCGCGAGCCACCGCGGGACCTCGCGCCCTCCCTGCTCGAGGGCCTCGCGCAAGGCGATGCACAGCGCGTATTGATCCACCGCGGGTGTCGGGCGCGCACCCGCGACGTGCTCGGGCGCCATGTAGCGCGGCGTGCCGGCGATGTCGGTGGCGGGCGTGTCGATGTCGTGTCGCGCGAGACCGAAGTCGAGTACGCGGACGCGACCATCGACGCCGACGACCGCGTTCTCGGGCTTGAAGTCGCGGTGGACGAGGCCAGCGGCGTGAACCGCCGCGAGGCCGCGCGCTGCTTGGATGAACAGCGCGACGATCTCGCGCGGCCCGTGCTGCTCGTGAAGGTGAACGCGCAGGTTGTCACCCGTGATCCACTCCATGACGAGATAGACGCGTTCGTCGACGACGCCGACGTCGTAGACGGGCACCACGTTCGGGTGCGAGAGCTTCGCCATCGCACGCGCTTCGTCGACGATGCGATCGCGAGCCGTAGGCTTCATCGGATCGACGAGCTTGATGGCGACCTTGCGCTCGAGGTCCGGATCCCACGCGCCCCACACGACGCCCATGCCGCCGCGCCCGACGAGCTCGAGGAGCTTGTAGCGACCGACGCGGACCTCGGTCTCGACGCCGAACAGTCGCGAGGCGATGCGCGCTTCTGCGACGCTCACCTCGAGCTCGTCCTCGGCCGGTCGCTCTCCTAGCGGAGGCTCCCCCTCGTCCATCGGTGCGATGGTAACGCGCGACGAACTCTCAGGGCTCGTGGGCCGAGGCATTCCAGCTCGCCGCGCGCGACGGCTCGGTCAACTTGTCGGCGATCACGTTCGGGATCGTCAGCGACATCACGCGAGGGACGGCACTCCGTCACCACGCTGACGGAATCCGCATCGAAGGAGCCCGTGGTGCCTGCATTGCATCGAATCGCGTTCGGGATCATGCGCACCAGAACCTTCGCTACGGGAACCGGGCACTGGCACACGTTCACGACCGTGATCGTCTCGAGCGAGCCGGGCGCTCGCTGCGAAGAGGTCGAGGGTGCCACCGTGGTTCGAACACCGTTGGATCTGATCCTCGTGCTCGAGGGCGACACGGCGATTTCTGAAGTCGTGCTCGCGGGAGGCCACGCGGACAACGCGTCGCTGGTCGCGTTCCTCCGTGAGTTGTATCCGCGCTTGCCGATCGCATTCGAGCCGACCACTCGCGCCGCCGCGAAGCGAAGCGAGACGCTCGACGACGCGTGCTCGTGGCTCGACTAGATCAGCTCGCCGGCACGAGCGGGCGGAGGACCGCGACGAGCTCCTCGGGCTTGAATGGCTTGGCGAGGACCTTGGTCAGTCGTGGATGGGCGGCGATCACGTCCTCGCCGACGAGATCGCCGGAGACGAGGATGAACGGCACGTCGCGCTTGATGCGCGCGAGCACGTCGAGCCCGTGGATCTTCGGCATCCGGTAGTCGCAGATCACGGCGAGGACATCGTGCGCGTCGATGTACTCGAGCGCGGCGTGTGGATCCGTGAAGGTCTTGACCGGTACCCCGAGGGAGCGAATCACGCGGCCGAACACGCGACACAGCATCTCCTCGTCGTCGATGTACACGAACGAGCTCATTTCGGGAGCTCCACGAGAAACGTCGTCGGTGTTCGACGCTCGAGAGTGAGACGCCCGCGATGGCGCTCGACGATCGCGCGGCTGATGCTGAGCCCGAGCCCGGTGCCACCGCCGACGGGTTTCGTCGTGAAGAATGCGCGAAACACGTCGACGTCAGCAGGGATGCCGGGCCCCGAGTCCGAGACCCGGATCTCGACGACATCGCCGTGATCGCGTGCGGTCAATCCGATCCACGCGTCCGGCGTACCCTGTACGGCGTCGAACGCGTTGTTGAGCAAGTTGACCAGCACCTGCTCGAGCTCGAGGGCGTGACCGCGCACGGTTGCCGTCGCTTGCACGTCGGTCTCGAGGGCGACGTCATGGGTGCGGATGCGCGCTCGGAACAACGTGAGCGCGTCTTCGATGAATGCGGGGACCGAGACGTCGGTCTCGTCGTCGCGTTCGCGCGCGAACCTACGCAGGCCGTGCACGATCGCACCGGCCCGCGCGGTCGCGTTGCGGATCGCGGTGGTCGCTTCTTCGACGTGCGCGATGTCGTTGGATTCGATCGCGTCGGCGAGCGTGTACGCGTACGCGTCGATGATGCTGAGCGGGTTGTTGATCTCGTGCGCGAAGCCAGCGGCCATCTCGCCCATCGTCGCGAGCTTGGACGTGTGGATCGCCTTGATCTGCTCTTCCTCGAGTCGTGTCTCGAGCTCTCGCTGTGCGGTCAGATCCTCGATCAGCGACCAGATGTACGAGACGCCGTCGCGCTCGACGAGAAATCCGGTCAGGCGTACGGGGACGAGCCGACCGTCCTTGCGGATGAACTCCTTCTCGTAGGGCCCGTAGTGACCCACCGTGCGAAGCAGCTCGAGTTGCGTGGCTTCGGCGGCATCGTACGAGCGAGGCGTGAGCTGCCAGTAGGTGAGCCCCTGCGCCTCCTCTTCCGTGTACCCGATGATCGAGAGGAAGGAAGGATTGGATTGCAGCCACACTCCGTCGAGCGTGCACAGGTTGAGGCCGATCGGCGATTGCTCGAACAGCGCGCGGATCAGGTTCTTCTGCTCGGAGATCGTGCGGCGGAGGTGGACGCTCTCGGTGAGCCTCTCGACGTACATCACGAGGCCGCCGATCTCGCGATCCGCATTGCGCCACGGAGCGACGCGCCACCGGAGGTATTCACGGCCGCCGGCGGACGTATCGAAGTAGTCCGCGTGATGGTCCTCGGTCGCCCCCGCCAAACAACGCCGATGCACGGCCCGCCATTCCTCGCGGATCTGGAACACCTCGTAGTGCAGCTTCGAGACGAGATCGCGATCGGGCGGTTCGCCGTGGGCCACGAGCCAATCCGCGTTGTGAACGAGGTACCGCAAGTCGCGATCGAAGACTGCAGCACCCATCGGGACGGTGCTGATGAGCTCTCGCAGGAGGGAGCCCTCACCAAGCTCGCGGTTCATCCGCCGCCACGATACCAGCGCGAGTTTCTCTGACGTGCCGAGGACGCAACGAATGGCCGTTCGCGCAAGATTTGCGCGGTCGGTGGCTTGTTGCGTACGACGAACGATCTGTTGCCGCGAGCGTGCCCCCGCATACCCTGCGGCTATCTCGTGGGTGGATTCGGTCGATGCGACTGTGCAGGAATCAATGCAAGACGACTCCGACCGAATGCCGACTCGTCGACTCTTGTCGCGTAGGCCTGCCAAGGCAAACGGCGCGTCGACCTCGTATTCGATCACCCGAAAGGCCGAAAAGGCAGACGCGGCGGCCAAGTTACCTGTCTCGGTGACCGCACACGGGAACGAGCTCGAGATCCACATCCATGGGCAAACGCAGCGCCTGTCGAAAGCGGACGGCCGCCGATTGCTCGCTGCCTTGCTCGAGACGATTGGGTGACGCCGCGCACCGCACGCGACACGTTCAAGCTCAAGGAGGTTGTCGGTGAACGCTACGAGGTGCGGGAACGGCTTGCGACGAACGAGGTTGGCCAGGCATTTCTGGCGCACGATCGCCGGCGCGATCGTGATGTAGAGCTGCGCGTCGTTCACGCGGGAGCCGACGGCTCCCTGCTACTCGACGAAGGACAACGGATCGCGCGGAACCCGCATCCCGGGCTCCCCGAGATCTTCGAGGTCAACACCCACGCGGGGGTGCAGTTCGTTGTCTCGGAGCGCGTGCTGGGGGCGACGTTGGCGACGCGCATGGCACATGCGGGGCGCACGGGTGGGCTCGAGCTCGACGACGCGCTCGCGATCCTCGTCGAGATCTGCGACGCGTTGGCGATCGTGCATCGCCTGGGGATCGCGCACGACGTCATCGCGCCCGATCGCGTGGTCCTGTGCGCTGATGGACGCGTCGTGTTGTGCGGGCTGGGCGTGATCCGCGTCGAGCGCGAGCTCTCGGCGGACAATCCCTATGCATCTCGTGGAACCGGGCCGCACGCGGCCGATAGCTACGGTCTCGGCGTGATCGCGTTCGAGGCGCTGACCGGTGCGGTGCCCGTGCCGTGGGAACCGGTCGCAGTGCAGATCGCGCGGATGCCCGACACGTTCGCGCAACTTCGCGCACCGATCGCGTCGCTCGTCGCCGTGATCGATGGCAATGACCCGCCGGATCTCGCCGAGGTTGCCTCCGCGTTCCGCGCTGCACGCGCGGCGCTGCGCCCGCTCTCGGTGGTGATCGCGGAGCTCGATCGCGGAGCGCGCAAACTGCTCTCGCTGGCGCTGCGTCAGATCTCGCCGGGCGCGACGCTCCGGTTCTGTAACGATGGCCGCGCGGTGCTGAACCTGGTCGCCGCGCAGCCGCCCGACGTCGTGTTCTTCGATCCCGAGTTGCCGAGAACCGACGTGCGCGAGCTGTGCGCCGGATTGCGCGCCCATCCGCGAGGAGCGACGATGACGATCTGCGCGACGCGCGCGATCGCGAACGCGAGCAAGCTCGCCGGCTTGGAGATCGAGCATGTCGACCTCACGCCGCGATCGGATCTCGCGACACGGCTTCGCGAGATCGTGCGTCGCCGCGCGCAACCGAAGCGAGCACCGCGCCGCGCGACCGAGCAGCCGATCGCGCTGCCACCCGTCGTGGTGCCAGCGCCACCTCCGGCAATGGAGTCGCAACCACCCGTCGATCTCGGACCGGGCGTCACGCTCGCGGGGCGATACACCATCGAGGAGCAGCTCGGTGAAGGCGGGATGGGCGGCGTGTTCGCGGTGCGTCACGTCGATCTCGGTAAGCGATTCGCGCTGAAGGTGTTGCATCCCACGCTTACCCGGAGCAGCGACGCGCGACAGCGGTTTCTCGAAGAGGCCAAGCTCGCGAGTCAGCTGTCGCATCCGAACATCGTGTCCGTCGTCGACTTCGGACACGACCCGACATACGGCATGTTCCTCGTGATGGAGCTGTTGGCGGGTGACACGCTCGGCCGCTTCGCCGGACGCATGTCGATACGCAAGACCTGCGAGACGCTCGGCCAGATCGCGGATGCGCTCGACGTGCTGCACAGAAACGGCGTCGTCCACGGCGACATCAAGGCGGACAACGTGATGATGATCGAGGAGCAGGTCGGTCCGCGCCGCCGGACGATCGCTCGCCTGATCGACTTCGGGCTCGCGCATCGCATGTCGACGATCAGCGCGCGCGATCCGATCGCGGGGACACCCGAGTACATGGCACCCGAGCGTGCGAGAGGCGGCCCGCCGAGCGTGGCGACCGATATTTACGCGCTCGGCGTGGTCGCGTACGAGATCCTCGCCGGGAGCGTGCCGTTCCAGGGCCGCGTCGAGGATGTCCTCGAGGCGCACGCGACCGCCGAGCCGCCACCGATCGCGCCACAGCGCGGGCAGATCGTCGACGAAGCGATCGAGGCGCTCGTCAAGCGCGCGATGAGCAAGGACCCCGCGCTCCGCCATCCGACGGCGTCCGCATTTCGCTACGAGCTGAACGCGGTGATGAACATGCTCGGCATGGCCCGGCGAGCACAGCGTGCGCGTCGCGACCCGACCTGCGAACAGCTATTCGCGGACTCGCGGCTCGCGCAAGCAGTGATCACGCGCACCGGCGACGTGGAGCTCGCCAACGACGCCTTCCGCGCGCTGGCGCTCGACCTCGGTCAGCTCGTGTTCGATCACGCGACGTTCGCGGATACCCTCGAGCGCGCTCGCACGGCGAACGAACCGATCGCGAGCATCGCGCGACGAGGAGCGACGTCGCTGCTCGTGTTGATCACGCCGATCGACGGCAGCGCGCACGTGATGATCAGCGCTGCTCCGGCGTGAATCGGCTCCGGTTCAGTCGCCGCAGGTCTGCACGATGGTGCAGCGAAACAGGGTGCCGTCCTGTCCCTCGTACGAGCAGGTGAGCGTGGCAGCGATCGGCGTGGGCTTGGGACAGCTTTGTTGCACCTTGATCGTCTTCTTGAAGTACACGCCGAGGTCATCGGAGATCGAGGCGACGATGTCGAAGTCCTCGCACGGCTTGAACGCGATCTCGCCCTGACTGTCCGCCGCGTCCGGATTCAGGATGATCTCGAAATTTTGCTCGACGATCGGCGACAGCCCGAGTCACTTCTTCTTCGGCGGTGCCTTCGCGGGTTTCACGTCGAGCGCCGCTGCCGCCTTCTCGCCAAGCTCGGGCCATTCGATGAAGCCCTTGCCATCCTCGACGAGCACCGACCGGGCACCTCCGGCGACGACGCGGGTGCCGTTCGACGCGATCGCGGTCGAGTAGGTCGCGTTCTTGACCATCAACGCTTTGTCGGCGTTGTCTCTCGCGCACGCGAGCTGGTTTCCCGCGACGCGCGAGACCTCGTAGCCCGCATGCACGAACACGCCGGCGGTCCCGACGCCGATGCCGTACAGACTGCTGTCGAGGTTGGTGCACTCGACGATCGTCACGAGCGTGGAGCCCTTCAGTTGGTGCACGCTCTTGTTGCCGCACAACCAGATCACGTCGGTGCCCTCGTGCATGCCGACGAACGAAGCTCGCTCGACGAGCTTTGTCAGCGTGTTTCCGTCGAGCCTGCCGAGCACGCCGTGGCTCATCACGTACGAGCTGTTGATGTCGGTGACGTAGCAGTTGACGTTCGCGACCTCGAGCCACGTCGCGCCCCCATCCGTGGAGCGCAAGACGAGCCCCTTCATCGTGCCGACCACGATGTCGTCGTCCGTGATCGCGTGGATCGCAGAGCCGTTCGTCGGCGCGAACTTCGTGGACCGCCACGCGCCGCCCGCGTTCGTGTGATAGCGCGCCTTGCCGATCGCGTGGATCGCTCCACTCGGCGACACGTGCAGGCTGTAGATCGAGTCCGTCGTCTTGTAGAGCGGCGTCGCGGCGGTGTTGGTGTTCGCGCAGATGAAGCTCGCGGTACCGAGCCGCTTCGCGGAGTAGACCGCATCGTTCGCGTCGACGGAGACTGCGGAGATCATGTGCGGACGCTATCACTGCCGAGTGTTGCCATCCGCGCGGGAAGCGCGCCGAATCGGCGTGCAGACCTTGCGTGCGCCGTGTCGAGGCGCGTCGCGGTGCCGAGCAAGGCGCGATCGCGTGGCACGCGCGCTGCTGTGTACCCGTTCGATGAAGCCAGCCATTCGTAGCCTCCTACCGTATGTGGTCGCGGTACTCGCGGCAGTGTCAGGATGCGGGACCGCGCTCGCGCCCGATCCTTCGTCGAGCGAGCCCGAGGAGGGCTCCGACGTGCTCGCCTCGGCAGTCGTCAGTCGCTACTGCGCCAACATCCACGCGGTGCAGATCGCTCAGGCGGAAGGCCTCGGCAACTGTGGCGTGAGGACGATCGCGAATCCGCCGCTGTCGGACTTCGGTGCGGGATGCGCGGGGCTCACCGCTGATGCCTGCGCCCAGGAGCACTACGACAACCCGACGCTCTATACCAATCCGGGTGGATCCGGCTCGTTCCGTCTGCGCTACCTCCCCAACACCAACACGCTGAAGTGCGCCGACGGAAGCAAGCCGCACTACTACTTCAGCCCCGGCACCGACACGACGAAGTGGGTCATCTATCAGAACGGTGGCTCCGGCAAGTGTGCACAGGCGAGCGATCGCCTCGGCAACGTCTACGAGGCTGGAGAGCCCTGCTACGACCACTTCGCGTCGGGTGACGGAGACTCCGGGTTCGGCGAGAAGCAGCGCTGGGAAGGCCAGGGACTCCTGGACGGCAGCACGCTCGACGCGAACGGAGACTTCGTCAACGTCGACTTCCACACGTGGAACCGCGTGTGGATTCCGTCGTGTAGTAACGATCAGTACCAAGGCTCTGCCGATCACCCGAGCGAGCTCGTTCTCACCACCGCGAACAAGCAGTGGAACGCACCGCTCTACTCCCACGGTTTCGATATCGTGATGTCGGTCATCGACGAGCTCGCGAGCGGTGCGGTGTCGAGAGATCTGTCCGACGCGACGCTCGTGATGCTCTACGGATCATCGGGCGGCGCGAACGGATTCCAGATGACGCTCGACGCGAAGGCCGAGCACGTCGCGAGCGTGTCATCGGCCCGCGTCGTCGGTCTCCTCGATTCGCGCTCCGAGCCTAACCTCGAAGGAGCGGAAGGACTGTTCGATACGAACGCGTGTACCAGCATCTTCGCTGCGGACTGTCCGGGCAACTTCAACGTGCCCCCGTTCGGAACCGATGTCGGTGCGGGTTTCGCGTTCGACACGAGTGCGTATCAACCGGCCGACCCAGTCGCGTGCGTGGGGTGCGGAACGGCACGGACGAAGACGGAGTGGTGGGGGAACCAACTCGACACGAGCTGCGTCGCGGAACACCCGACCAACACCGCCCCCTGCTACGACGGCTACCACGTCATGTACAACCACACCGCGACGCCGGTGTTCCACGCGACGAGCCTTCGCGATCACAACCAGTACAACAACTCGATCGAGTACGTGACCGTCGCGACCGGTGACGTCTCGTTTCAGAGCCTCGAGGTCGCGCCGAACTGCGGCGACCTCCCGCACGATCGCGTGCTCGCGCAGCTCGAGGCGTACTGGACGTTCCGCGACGGTGCCGGCGGTGCCCATGGCGATTCGCATGGTGCTGGACCGATCGGAATCTGGGCGATCGACTGGGTCGATCACGAGATCACGAAAGAGAGCGGCATCTTCAACAACGCGGAGCTCGACGGCGTGACGCTCAGCGCGGCCATCCTCGATTGGGCTGTCAACGAGACGCCGATCTATCTCCTCGATGCGCCCGGGTACGCGACGCGCACGGCCGATCCTACGAGCGTCGAGCGCACCAACACGTGCCCCTAAGCTGCGAGGCGCAGGCGTTGATTCGCGACGAGGTTCCTTCGCGTAGCCGCGCCGGCCGCGGACACGATGCTGAACAGGTGCAGCACGAGGCCGGGAAGTAGCAGGACGTATCCCGCGCTGACGACGAGGAACCAGAAGATCGCGGCGACGACATGCCCGGCGTAGAGATGCCCGGCACCGGGGAAGAACACGCTCAGCACCGCGGCGAGCGTGGGGCTCGCGACCATCGGCGCTCGCACGGCGGGTGCGAGAGCGACGGTGGGCGGCATGCGCGCCTCGGCGAGCTTCTGCCGCCCGCGGAGCTGGTAGACGATCGTGCCGTCGTCGTCGACGTCCATCGCCAACTGATCGCGGCTCGCGAGCGCTTCGAGCACGCGCTCGGCATCCTCGACGGAGCACGGCGCGAAATACGCGAGCGCCGGAGCCGTGAGCTTCGCGTCGGTCGTGTACGCCAGCTCGAGCAGCCGTTGCTCGATCGCACTGGCGTTGGTGAGGCGTGTGGTCACGGATCGCACGGTAAGCATTCAGCCCACGCGGACATCCCCCGTTCGGGTAGGCCTCGCAGGCGATCGAAGTCGGATCGCCGATCTGTCAAACTGAGTCGTGCTTCGTCGCTGGACCGTGTTGCTCGTCATCAGTGCCGCGTGCACTGCGAATCGCCCGCACAGCACACCGCCGCGCGACCTCGACACGTTCGTCGATCAACCGCACGCGGCGGCACCCATCGCTACGCAAGCGCCGGCACCGACTGCACCGACGGTGGCGCCGTCGCCCGAACCCGCGCCTGCGCCACCCGCACCGCCGGCACCGGCACCACCCGCGCCACCGGATACCGCGACGATCGCGGCGCTCGGATGGCCGGCGGACACCGCGTCGTTCGTCGTGAAGACATCGGCGCACGTGTTCGAAGAGCCCGACATGAAGCTCGAGCCGCTCGGCAAGATCCTCGCGGGGACGCGGCTCCCCGTCGGCGCGAGCATCGCGGGTGACAAGCGCTGCAAGTTGTTCCTCGCGGTGCCGCACGGCTACATCTGCGCGCGGTACGTGAAGGCGAGCAAGCAGCCGCCGGAGGCGATCGCGCAGCCGAGCGTTCCGAGCGGCGAGCTGTTGCCGCACAAGTATTTCGGGATCAAGAAGGGCGCGGCGCGCTACGCGACCGTCGACGACGTGCGCGCCGGTATCAAGCGGCCCGAGCGCAGCGAGCAGGCGTCGTACATGGTGACGAGGGACGACAAGCCGGTCGACGTCGATGGTGTCGCGTACGCGCAGACGAGCGTCGGCCTCGTCGCGACGAGCGATCTCTACCGCCACTGGCCATCGACGTTCTCGGGCATCGATCTCGTGGCAACGCCGCCGCCGCAGTGGCCGTTCGCGTGGGTGATCGCGGCGGACAAGAAGGCGGTGACGGCGCGCGCGACCCCCGACAAGAAGGGCGACGCGTCCGGCACGCTCGCCCACCGCGCGATCGTGCCGATCCTCGAGGAGAGCGGCGCATACGTCCGCGTCGGCGACGGTCAGTGGATCGATCGCAAGAGCGTACGCATCGCGCGTATGCGGACACGGCCCGCGGCGACCGATGCGCACGCGAAGTGGATCGACGTCGATCGCGACGAGCAGTTGATGATCGCGTACGACGGCGATACGCCCGTGTTCGCGACGCTGATCTCGTCGGGGCGGCGCAAGAACGACACGCCGCCGGCGATCTATCGCATTCGCTCGAAGTCCTCGATCACCAAGATGGCGGCCGAAGAGCGCGAGGCCGCGCACTACGAAGTGTCCGAGGTCCCGTGGGCGACCCGGTTCCGGAGCGGTCTCTACTTTCACGCCGCGTACTGGCACGATCGATTCGGCACCGCGCAGAGCCACGGCTGCGTGAACCTCTCTCCGACCGACGCGAAGTGGGTCTACGAGTGGACCGAGCCGACGATGCCGCCCGGCTGGAACGAGCTCGAGGTCCGCGTGCCCGGCTCGATGATCGTGCGCGTGTTCGACGCCGCCCACACGGATCCGCCGGTGTTCGACTACGCGAAGGAGGCGGTCCAACGCGCGAAGATCCGCAAGCAGGAAGAGAAGCTCAAGAAGGAACGCGAGGAGCGCGAAGCGGCCGAGGCAGCTGCGGCGCGCGGCGAGTAGTCATCGCTTCGCGTACGTCAGGTGTCGACCAGCAGCTTCGCTGCTGTCTTGCCCGCCGCGCGCAGCTTCGGATCGCTGGAGGTCACCGCCGCAGTGACCGCTGGCCCAGCGACCACCGCATGTCGGACCAACCACGCCTTGGCCAGCGCCTTCACCTTGGGCTTCGCGGTCGATGCCAGTACCTCGATGGCGAGCTCCGCGACGCGAGCCGATCGCACGGGTGCGATGTCATGGAGTGCGATCTGGATCTGGTTGGCGTACACGCCCTGACCGATGTGAGAGACCGCGCGCTCGAGCGTCCGGATCGCCGTCGGGATCATGTCCTCCCCGAGAACAGCCAGCATCCCGTGGAACGGCCAGATCGTATCGGGGTACTCGTCGAGCATCTGCGCGACGGCCTCGACGGCGAGGTCGCGCGGTCCGTAGCCGACGAGCAGGTTGAGGTAGTAGCCGCCCTTTGCCGGAAGCGCTCGCCAGGCCTCGGTCGTCATCGAGCCCGGCGCATCGCGACATTTGTCGACGACGTCCTTGTCGACGTAGTAGCTCATGTCGTCCGGAAACAGGCCGCTGCGAAACTTCTCCTGTTCGCCTTCGAGCCAGACGATCATCGGCGACATCGTCATCCGGCCTTTCGTCGTGCTTTGGGCGCCACGAGCGCCTTGAACTCGGGGTTGGAGCGCAGCAAGGCGAGACCAGGCGCGGCGAGCAAGTTCTCGCGCGTGAACTTTCGCGCGAGGGCCTCGCGACACAGGGCGAGGGCGTCGGCGGGGCGCTTCGCCAATGCGTAGACCTCGGCCAGCTCGAGGAGGTGATAGCTATTGGCGAGCTGTCTCCGGTGCGGGCGAACGAGATCGCCGAGCCGCACCGCGAGTGGGAGGTCGCCGATCTCGCGCATCTTGGACATGGCGTCTCCGACGCTGCAGACCCAGACCTGCTTGCCCCAGCCCTTCAGCCTCTCGCCGCTCGGAGGCGGTGGTCCATCGAACAAGATCGGGATGATCTCCATCGCAGGCGCGCGGTGCTTGGGCTTGTCGACGATGTCCAGAGCCTCGCGGCACAGGTCCGCCCGGATCGGGCCGAACTCGCGGTTCGCGCGAATCCTCGTGGCGAAGCGGCGCGCTTCTTCGGGAGTCTTCAGCGCTGCGATCGTCTTCTCGTAGAACGTGCGGTTGAACGCCTTGTAGAGCCTCGCGACGAGCGTGGAGTCGAGCCGGTCGTTCGCGGGCTCGAGCAGCGCCTCGATCGCGTCACGGGGACGCTCGAGCTTGCTCGACTTCTTCTTCGGTGGAGGTTTCGGGGACGCCTTCGGCGTGGCTGCCATGCGTTCACGCTACCAGCGCGCGCGGGCGCGGCTGTCGTGAGAGAGAGCTTGTTGACTCCGCTCGCAGAGCAGGCTTTCGCCAATGCTGTCGACGAGATCGACGACGACGGCGGCGAACACTCCGCGCGGAGCACCCAGCCGACATGCGACGATGAATACGACGGCCATGACCGGCAGCACACGAAAGCGGCGCCCGCTCGCGCCGCCCTCACCTCCGACGCCCGGACGCCGCGACTCCGAGGCGATCGTTCGCGCGATCATCGACGCTGCGCTGGCGCTGCCACCGAATGCTTCGATGGCGACGATCGCCAAACGTGCAGGCGTCGGCGAGGCATCGCTCTATCGTTACTTCCCGAACCAGGGCGCGCTGCATGCCGAGCTCACGCGGCGGTTTCAGCGCAACTTTCGTGATGCCGTGCAGGCCGTGACCGGGACGCCGAACCTCTCGCTGGAAGACGGCCTCCGACAGATCTGCCAGGTCGCGCTGATGCTCCCGACGGAGTGGCGACGGATCGCGGATCTCGCGGTGCCGTTCACCTGGAGCGCCTCGCACGCCGCCGAGGTCTACGGCGACGTCATCGCGCTCATCACGACCTGGACCGCCGATCGCTTGCCGACCGCTCCACCAGATCTAGCGTCACGCGTCTTCATCGCCTTCGCGTCGGTGCGCGGCATCATGATCATGTCCTCGATGATGCCGGAGCAGGCGCCCGACGTTCCCGAGCTCCTCGAGTACGCGGTGGCGACGATCCTGGCGACTCTGCAGGCATCGTGAGTGTCAGCGCTTTTTCTTCGATTTCGTCGAGCCTCTAGTCTTGCTCGGCGCGCCCGACTTCGTCGGCTTCGTCGGCTTCGTCGGCTTCGGCTTCTTCGGCTTCTTCGGCTTCTTCGCTGGCGCGCCGATCGACCGCACCGGCCGAGGCGAGCTGGCGGACATGGTGACCACGCCCGATCGCTGCAGCGCGCGCGAGGTCATCGCGTGTCGCCCCTCGGCTGCCTCGCGCAGCACGAACGAGTCGTAGGGCATGCCGTGCTCGTCGTACACCTCCATGTGGTTCACGAAGTTCCCCCGCGCATCGATCACGTCGGCGAGGACGCGAAGTGTCTTCGCCTGCACGAGCGTCGGCTTCTTCGGGATTCCCTTCGGGAACAGGACCGTGAAGATCGTCTGCAGGTAGCTGATCTGGATCAGGGAGCCGCGCTCGGGTAACGCATCGACGATCGTCTCGACGTACTTCTCGAGCGACTTCTTCGGAAGCGCGTGGAGGATCGCTTCGGTCACGTCGTCACCGAGGAACGGCGCGAGCTCCGCGAACGGCTCGTCGATGGAGGACGAGTCGAGGAGATACGGCTCGATCGCACCGAGCACGGCAGGCGTCGTCACGTGGTCGACGCGAACGAGCAACAGGGCCTGAACGAAGCGCACGAACGGATCCGTTTCGTCGGCGAACGCGCGCGTCAGCACGGACTTGCGCTTGTTCGGCGGCGCGCCGGCGACGTACACGCAGGTCGCGTAGGCGCGCGCGGCGTTGGTCTCGCCGTCGATCATGCGCTGTGCGGCGAGCTGGACGCCACCGCCGACGCGGCCCAGCACGCGGAGCGCATCGGTGGCGCGCTTCGTGTCCTCGCTCGCCGCCCAGGCTTCGAGCAGCTTCTCGGACGTGCGGACGGCCTTCGCGAGAGCGGCGAACGCCGCCTTGTCGTCACCGATCCCGGGGAGGTCGAGAACGTCGCGGAGGAAGTCGAAGACGCGGCGATGTACCGCGGGACGATCGGTGACGAGCGGGAACATCGTGGCGAGCGCGGTGGCGACGCGATAGGTGGCTTCGTAGAGCGAGCCCTGGTGCTCGATCTCGACCCAGATCCGTTCGAGCGCGTAGTGCGCGATCGCCTCGTCGTCGGCGAGTACGCCCTTGACCATGGTCGGTAGCTCCTTCGCTCCTCCCATCGCGCTGTCGTTCTTGGTCCACGCGTCCGGGCCGAGCGCCGCGACGAGCTCCTTGGACGCCTTCATCTTTGCGAGCGTCGCCTTCGCTACCTCGCGACCGTAGCGCTCGCGAAAGTTCTCGCGAATCTCGTCGGGATCGGAGTGCTCTCGATCGAGCTCGTAGCGGGCGAAGCCACGGAGGTAGCGATCCCAGTTGCTGTACTTGTTGAGATCGCGCTCCTGATCTTCGACGAGCTCGAGCTCGCTGCTGCCGTCGCGCCGGAGCAGCTTCCACACACCGTGGCCCGGCCGCGTCGACTCGTACCGGACGATCACGACACCGTCGTGGTCGTAGTACTCGACCTTCTGTGGCGGCGTGTTCGGGTCGCTCGACCAGATCGCCTCGAACACGAGCTTGCCGTCGTCATAGCGGCGAAGGTGGTGATCGTTCACCTCCTCCATGCGAATCGAGAAGGCTCGGTTGCCGGCCTTGTCGAAGAAGGTGGTCTCGCGATCGTTCTGGTTGTTGCGGTAGAGCGTGGACGTGCTGATCACCGGCGGGTCGCTCTTGCGATGGAAGAACGCCTGCGTGAGCTCGCCATTCGGCTGGTGGCGCTTGGCCATCCACACGACACCGTTCTTGTACTCGTCCTCCTCGGCGAGCGATCCATCGTCGCGATAGAGCCGGCGGATCAGCAGCGTGCCGTTGCGATCCCAGCTCGATTGCTCCCCGCGGAGGTGGTTGTTGCCCGCGAAGCGCTGTTGGCGCAGCCACGACGTGTCGTTCTCGACGAGGAACGCCTCGTCCGGCACGCCCGCGGGACGCGCGGGAACTGGCGCGCCGGTGTAGGTCACGAGTGCGCCGCTCGCATCGAAGCATCGCTCGGTCGTGATGTAGCCATCGACGAGATCGACCTCGAACGCGCGCACCGGCGGGGCGACCATATTCGGGAAGAACGAGTCCTCGGGTGATGGCTTCGCCTGACGCGTCCATCGCATGAGGCCCACCCACCGGTCGGTGACGAGATCCTTCTCGCCGCTCTGCGCGAGCTCGCCGTCGGGGTGGTTTCGTCGATAGGTCATGCGGGTCGCGCCGTCGCCGTATTCGGATGCGCCACCGATCGATCCGTCCTCGCGCCACCACGTCCACGTGCCGATCTTCTTGCCGTTCGCGTCCCTGACGCCGAACTCCCATCCATCGTCGTCCCACACCGCATCGGGAGGAACGTTCGCGGGCTTCTTGCTCGGCTCGCTCGCCATCTCTCGAATCTATTGCTCCGAACAAGCTCGCTCGGTCGTCACGCGTCTTCATCGCCTCGTCGGTGAAGTGATTTTGTTGACCGCCGTCTCGCGCGCGTGTACTGAACATATGTTCATGCCGCCAGCCATGACCCCACTCACCCTCGTCGCGTCCTCGTCGCCGGAGACCGACCCGGTTCCCGCCGACATTCGCGCGATCATCGATCTCTTCGTCACGCACCTCGCGAAGGTCGCGTTCCCCGACGTGGACGCCGCATCGCTCCGCAAGCAAGCGGACGAGCTGCGCGCGGAAGCGAAGACCGTCGCACGCGCGCGCGAGGTGCTCGCCGCTGCGATCGCCGCAACGGAGGCGCGCCTTGCAGTGCTGACCGAGTCGGCGACACGCGCGATCGCGTATGCACGCATCTACGGCGAAGCGCAGCCCGATCGCCAGCCGATCATCGCGGCGCTCGCGACGCTCGAGCGCCCCGCGGCACGCGTGTCGTCGACCACCACGAAACGCCGCGGTCGTCCGCCGAAGCAGCGCGACACCGCTGAGCTGTTCGACGCCACACCAACCGAGGTGCACCGATGATCTCGCTCGACGCAGGCGAGCTCAATCCGCCGATCTAGTGTCTCGGTTTGTGAGCTGAGTTCGTCGTGAGAAACGCCTGCAACATCGACGATGTGCAGTCGCTCGGTTTTGTCTGCAAGAAGTTCGAGGTGGTGGAGTAGATAGGGCGAAATGAGAGTCGCTCGGCACTTTGTAGTCGCGCTTGTCGCGGTGGTCGGTTCGGGTTGCGCGACGAGCCATGTTTCTCGCGCACGGTTTGTCTCGCGGTCGCCGTCGGGCGGCGTCGTGGCCACCCCGACGGCCGAGGTCGGGATGGACGATGCCAACGCGATGATCGCCGCGCACTGCGGAGGCGGTGGCTTTGCGATCACGCGCGAAGGCGAGGCGCTCGTCGGAAGCACCGTCCTGACCGAAGGCGCGAACAGCGTCGACGCGCAGACGACCGAAGGCGCGGGGCAGGTCCAAGGGCACGACAACTCCAAGACTGTCTACGCCACCGGCTCGAACTGGCAGGTTCACTACAACTGCAACGATCCGCGCACGGTCAACATGGGCCTCATTACGCGCAGCCGCACGGAGCCGAGCAAGCTCGCCTGGGGCGCGGAAATCGGCGGCGGCGCCATGATCCTGGCGGGCCACGCGATCGAGGAGCAACCCGACTATCGCGACACGCGCGGCGGCAGCGGAACCGCGGTGATCGGGAATGCATGGATCGGAATGAAGCTGTCGCAGAAGTTCGCGCTCGGTGGTGGTTTCGGCATGTCGTCGATCATCGCGATGCCGCAATGGGATTACAACAACCCTCCGACGACCAGAGAGGCGGATTCCACCGCGCTCGAGTTCTTCGCGACCGCGAGGTATGCCCCCGCAGAACGCGTCGATGTCGGCGTTCGTGTCGGGCTCTCGATGTGGGATGACGAGGTGGCAATCGACTCGGCACCGTTCGCGGCACTTCAGTTCGGATATCGCATCCTCGATGTCGGAGCGGACTCGGGCGTGTATGTGGCGGCGGGCGTGTCGTCGTATTTCTCGTCTTCACTCACCAACAACGTGACGCCAGCGCTGTTGGTTGGTTTTCATTGAGCTGATCGCGCATGCATCTGGGCATCCACCTCGTCTCGCTCGCCGCGCCCGCGCTGTCGCTCGTGGCCGAGTCGAGCGAGCGTCCAGCAAAGCTGCCCACGCTGGCCGAGCTCTACGAGGCACATCGCCAGCACGTGTACTCCGTCGCGTTCAAGTACTGCGGCGGACGTGCCGACGCGGCAGAGGACGTCACGGCAAACGTCTTCATGCGCGTCAATGACTTCCTGCCAAACCTCGATCCCGCGCTCGACGTACGCGGCTGGCTCTATCGCGTCACCAAGAACGCGGCGCTCTCACACCTGAAGTCCGAATCGCGTTGGCGTCGGCGGACCCTGGCGTTCTTGCAGGGGCGACCCGCAGAGGCTGCGGACCCGGAGTCGACGATGTCCGAGCGACAACTCGCCGACCTGGCGTGGCAAGCGATCAGCACGTTTCCCGCGCGAGACCGTGCGATCGCGGTTCTCGCGTTCGTCGACGGTCAATCGCAGACCGAGATCGCGGCGGCACTCGACGTCTCCGAAGCCACCGTCTCGAGGAGCCTGGCGAAGATCCGCAGTCGCGTCGCGGCGAAAGGCTGGACGGTATGAACCTCCGCGACGCGCTCCTTGCTGGCTCCGAGCACGGCACCGATCGCATGTCGGTCGCGTCCGATCGCCGGCTGCGGCGCCGGCTCGGTCTCGAGTCCGCGCCCGCATCCCGATCGGCGCGCCGTGTCTGGCTCGCGCCGGCGCTCGCCGCGTGTGCCGTTGCCGCCGTCGTCGCCGTGGTGATCATGACGAGGCCGTCGAGCGAACCGGCGTCCGTCGCGGCGGCCGGCTTCGTCGATGTCTCGAAGACACGATGGGATGGCACGGTTACCACCGATACGATCGAGGTACGCGCGGACAGTCCCGTAGCCGCGACCGTGATGTGGCGGAACATCGCGATCATCGCGGCGCCTGATACGCGTTTGACAGCGAAGACCGACGGAGTCCTCGTGCTCTCGCGCGGCGCCATCCAGATCGATCGCGCGGACATCACGCCGCAGATCGTCGATGTCCCGCAGGGACGCGTGCTGATCGCGTCGTACCGATCGAGCATCGCGGTCGATCGCGAGACCGTCACGATCTCGCTCGACGACGGTAGCGGTCACTTCATCGATGCCGAGGGACAGATCCACACGCTGAGCCCCGGCGTGCCACTGGTGTCACCACCGCCACCCGTTCCGAGCACCCCGGAAACCAGTGATGGCAGTGGCGGATCGAACGCACCCGTGCGGCCACCCGCGCCGCGACGCGAACGGCCGACACCACTGCTACCGATGGCTCCACTCGTACCGAACGAACCATCGGGGCCGCCGGGCGTGACGCCTGCAGTTCCTCTCCGCCCCGACGCCCCGTGCACGTTCAAGTCGGACTGCGATCCGGGCGCGACGTGCCGCAAGAACGAGACCGGAGCGTCGGTGTGTATGGGCAACGGTGCCGAGGGCGCCGCGTGTTGGTTCGACACCGACTGCCTGTCGCATCGCTGCGTGCGCCGTCACTGCGGTTCGTGACTGCTCCCGCGATCAGCGCCTCGATCCGCTCTCGCACCCGCACCGAGGAGCAGGTTCACGATGTCGAGGTGGTTTGCCATGGTCGCGAGCAGCTCGCGAACGAGCTCGGTGTTGGCCGCGAACGCTTCGAGCGTGGCCGGAGCTTTCGCCACCTTCGAGCGTGTCCGCGCGCGCACGCGTCCTCGGTCACCCATTGGCGCGAAGACTAGCGAATCGCGAGCGTCAACGTCACGGCCTGCGAACCACCGAACGTCGTCCACGGACAGTCGGGCTCGACGCAGTTGAGCGGGTCACCGGTGCCGTTCTCGCGGCGATGGACGAGCGTGTAGTCACCGACGGGGAGCACGTCGAGCCCGTAGTGACGCTCCTCGTGCGCGCACCCTTCGCCGTTGGTCGGCACGAACATGTCCGCGCGACCTCCCAGAGCGCGTAGAGCGCGCTCACCGGCAAGCAGGCGTCGCGATCGCGGAGCTGTTCTTCGGCGACACCCGCGCTGGCAAGCCACGGACGCAGGTCGAGGCCGCGCGCCCGCGCAGCGGCCAGGAGGGCCAGTGCCGGGCCGATCGTGATCGTTCCTGACCTGTTCTTCATATGTTTAGGCTCGACGGCGCAGCCAACGGCGAGCGACGAACACGCACCACGCGAACATCGCGAAGTAGCTCGCGGTCAGGATCCAGGTCGTCGCCGTTCCGGGATGCGTGGCTTCGACCTGAACGAGCGAGAGAGAAGACAGATAGACCAGGTTGCCGCCCCAGTGCAGGCCGAGCGTGGCCCACAGGGACTTGGTGACGGCGAGTGCCCAGGCGGTCGTGAGACCGATCGCGAGCAGGTACAGTAGCACCGGCAGTCCATCACCGAGACGTACGAGGTGATTCACGACGAACACGACGGCGGACATGACGATCCACGACGCGGGCGTCATCTGCGGCGCCAGGAACCGGAACAGGTAGCCGCGTGTGAGCAGATCCTCCGCGAGCGACGGGATCAGCGTCATCACCAGGATCTGTGGCAGCAAGCTCGGCCACGTGCTGGCCGCCGCGAGCCCGACGAATCGTTCATATCCCAGCGCGATCGCGATCGCATGCGCAATCGCGGCGAACGCGATCCCGACCGCGAGCCCGATGCCGAGGTTGCGCGCCCAGCCGGCGTAGAGCCCTAGCCCGTAGGCCACCAACCCGCGACCTCGCTGCACACGCGCGACGAGGTCGCTCGCGACCAGCACGAGTGGCATCGCCACATAGGCCGTCCAGGGCCAGGCGATCACATCAGGCGCGTGATAGACGGCGAAGATCACCGCGAAGCCCACGACGACCGACCACCACGGTGTAGGGCGCTCGCTCAAAATGCCTCGTTGAACTTGAAGAACAGACCCCATTGATCGCGGCCGAAGCCGGCATCGAACCGTAACCGGACCAGCCGATCGGGGGGCAGGCCGTAGCGCAACCCGAACCCGGCGCTCGTCGCGAGCTGGCGGTCCGAGACGCTGTCGTCGAGCCAGACGCGACCGAGGTCGGCAAAGACCACGCCCGAGAGCGCGAGCACGAGCGGGAACCGCACCTCGGCACTGCCCGCCACGAAGTGTTGACCTCGAAACCGGTTCGAGTAGTAGCCGCGCAGCAGGTCACCACCGCCGAGGCCGTAATCGGTCGCGTACGCGACGTCGCCTGCGCTGGTGGCCGCCTCGCCGCGCACCGCCAGCACGAGATCCGGCGCGAGCAGCGGGACGAAATGCGTGACTGACACGCCCCCGCGAAACCGAAAGGATGGCGCGCTCGCCTGAAGTCCATAGAGCTCGGCCCAGATCGCGCGCCGGCCGCCGTCGCGCGTCGAGAACGGATTGTCGCGGGTGTCGTGGGCGAGCTCGACGCGACCGCCGACCGCGACGCCGTCGATCGGCCCCTCGGCTCCACCGCTGCGTGATGCGATCGCAGCCGCCGAGCGATCGCCGAGCGCCGTCGCCACGGCGAACGCCCCAACCTTCAGGCGATCACCGAGCGAGCGGTCGGCACCGATCAGAGCGTCGATTCGGCGCGGTTCGGTGTCGTCGAACGCGTCGGGCTTGGTGTCCATGCCGGCGCCGTAGTACCGATCGCCGAGGGTATCTGCGCGCAGCCACAAACGAGGGGACGTACGGCCGAACGCGCGCATCGCGATGAGCTCGGTCTCGATGCGCGCGTTGAGCTGCGACGGCGAGCCGTAGAGCTGGACCGAGCCGCGCAGGCCACGTCCGCGGTAAGGGTAGAAGAACCACGCGGCGCCGACGAGCATGCCCGGGATCGGGTCGTAGCCGATGATCGGCGCGAACGCGTTGCCGCGTGGCTGCGCGGCAAACGGCCGGAGATCGGTCTCCTCCGCACCCGCCGCACGCGGCCACACACGAGTCCCGGCGATGAAGGTCTCGTCGGGATCGAGCATGTAGAGCTCGGTCGGCGCGGTGTGGAACGGGTCGCGCGGAAGCACGACGAAATCCGCGCGCGCTCCCTTCGTCAGCCGCCCGAGATCCGTGCGCCCGATCGCTGCGGCTCCGTAAGCGGTGATGCCAAGCATCGCTTGCCCGACCGTGATCGTGCGCGACGCAGCGCCGTCGATCGGCGTGCCCGTCGGGGTCATCCCACTGACTGCGACCGCGACGCCGGCCAGCGGTGCGAGTCCGATCCGGTTGAGCCCGCCGGAGACTCCCGGGTACGAGACCTCGGCGCCAAATGGCCAGTCCGAGGTGAGTGCCGGCTCGAGGCCCGCGTCGAACAGCTGGCGAAACGCGAGGACGGTTGGTCGCTCGGCGGCGGGCAGCTCGGTCAGGATGTGAGGAAGCTCGTGTATCTGCCCCGGCAACAGCGTGATCCGGAAGCCCGCCCTGGCGATTCGGTCCGGCAAACCGCCGCCACCGCACCGACCGCAGTGATCGATGATGTCGGGCAGCGCGCCACGGCGGCGTTCCTCGATGGTCGAGCGCGCCTCGACCAGACGCTCCGCGCCGGCCCGCGACTGGGTGTGATAGGCGGTCCCGAACGGTCCGGCGAACAGCATGAGCTGGCGCAGCTCGCCGACGCTATAGCGAGGGGCGGCGGGCGCGGGCGCGCCGCTCCCCGCGCGGGCTCCCGCATCCGACAGCGCACCGTCGACGAAGTACTTGTCACCGAAGAACCGGATCCGGTCGTCGAGCCGCCCGAACAGGTGTGTCCCCTGAGACTTCATCGTGAACCGGCTGCCCGCTTCGAGGCCAAACGATCGCGCGCTGACCCGGAGATGGAAGACCCCGTCGCGTGACATGCGCACGTACTGGGCCATGCGCTCGGGATCGAACGTGTTGTCGCCGATCGCGGTGATGCCATAGCGCAGCGCCTCGTGCTCGGCGAGCTCGATCGCACGTGCGACGTCGGTCGGTGACAAGTCGGACGCGACGGCGCGCATCGCGCTCCACGCGGCGTCGTCGACGAGCAATCCGGTCGGCGCGCCCGCGGAATCGCGCACGATCTGACCGAACGTTGGATCCTTGGTCGAGGCATCGATCCCGAGCCGGGCGAGCGCGCGGGGGCTCGCGTAGGCGTGGTGGCCACCCTTGATGAGCACGAGCAGCGGGCGATCGCCGGCGGCGGCTACGATCGCGGCCATCCGGGTGTGGGTCGGTAGATCGCCGGCGAGCGACTCGAGGCCGAGGTTACGGATCACGACCCAGCCGTCGGCCGGGTGCGCCGCCGCGCTCGTCACGGCCTCGATCACTTGCGCCTCGGTCGTCACGTTGGCGACGTCGGTCTGAAGCAGGCTGAGCCCGCCATCGACGAAGTGAATGTGCGCGTCGACGAACCCGGGCGCGACGAAGCGACCTCCGAGATCGACCTGGCGCGCGGCGCGCCAGCGCTCCGGGAGCTCGCCATTGCCGACGTCGGCGATCCGCCCGTCATCGACGACGAACCACGTCGCATCGGGATGATCGGTGGTCGCGGTGAACACGACCCCGTGATCGTAGGCGGTGGTGTCGGCGCGGACCTCGGAGCGGCCAGCGGCGAACGCAACCATGACGAACGAGACAACAACAGCGTACAGACCTCGCACGAAATCACATTACAGCTGGCCGCAACGCGAGCCAATCGTGGACGTTGACCGTGTTGGTGCGATCGATTTGCGCCACGGGTGACGCGAAAAATTCACGCGGTTGTCGCGTGGAGCGAACCAAGACCTCCTCACATCCTTTCTGAATGGTCCGAGCCTGTTGACCAGCGCAGCGTATCGTCGAGCCAGTCGCCGATCCGCGTCATCGCGAGTCGCTGACCGCCGGCATGACAATGTGCGCCGGCGCCGAGCTCGTCTGTGAGCTCGAGAAACGTCTTCGGACACTGGAGCCGTTCGAACAGGGCCTCGGGTTGGCCGCGGAAGAAGTGATCATCAGCTGCGGAGCACACGAGCGTGGGGCACGCGATGCGCTCGGCGATACCGTCTCGGACGTGATAGTCGAATGAGGCGAGAAGGTAATGGCGCGGGGTTCGCGTGCCGGTCACCCACATACCGTGATCGAACGCCCAGCGCGCCTGCGAGTCCGTGTCGGCAATCCGGGCGAGTGCGGCGTCGACGTCGGGAGCCTCGGGTGCGCCGAGCACACGACGAGCGTGCTCGCGATCGCCGCCGAGGATGGCCGCCGCCTTCGCTCCCATGTCGTAGATTCCGTCGAGCGCGACGAGTGCGGCGATTCTGTTCTCGTACGCCGCCGCACGCGGCGCGAGCAGGCCACCGAGGCTGTTACCGAGCAGCGCCACGCGGTCGCGATCGACCTCCGGTCGGGCGAGCGCGTGATCGAGAACCGGGCCCACGACGTTCTCCCAGTCCGGTCGGAACACCAGTTCGCGCTCGTGCATCGGGCCCGGCTGTCCGGGGCCATCGAAGCTCAGCACGTTGTAGCCTCGATCGACCAGCGCCGCCGCGGCAACGAAGTGCATCTCCTCCGCGGAGCCGTCGAATCCATTGTGCATGACCACGAGTGGTCGTGCCTCGCGGCCGGAGCCCGCACGATAGAAGTATCCCGGCAACGTGGTGCCCTCGTAGGGGATCCGAAGCGGTTCTACCGTCGGATTCATGAGTCGCGCGGCGGCTCGGAAGCATTCGACGCTTCGGTAGTACGCGAGGTTCATCCGCGGATCCTTCGGGTCTCCGTGCAGGAAGAACTCTGCGGTCCGGTAGTAGTTCGACGCGCGCAGGAAGCCGTCGCGCGCGCTCACGGTGTGACCAGCGGTCAGGCTTCGCTCGGCTTCCGCGGCGACGCGATCCGCGGTGAGCTGCCACTGGGCGAACCAGCTGTTGTAGTCGCCTGGTTTGATACGCGCGGAGGTCACCATGACCTCGCCGAAGTCAGCGCCGCCATACGCGATGTGGCCGAACGCGCGTAGCGTCTCGTACCAAAACGTCTCGTTTGTGGGGAACAGAAGAGGTTGGGTCGTCACGACGTGTCTCCTTCGTTAACCCCGGAGCTCGTCGAGCCCGTGATGGATCTCGCCGATGACGCGACGAGCGGAGGGATCGCTCTGGATGCGAGCCCAGTAGCTCGCGAGCCTGGGGTGGGCTTCGAGCAGGTCACCCTTCGCGAACACCTGACCGAACACGACCGTGTAGAACAGCAGCGGGACGAGTGCGAAGTCCGCGATGCTCGCGGTGTCACCGACGGCGAATCGGTCCTCTCCCATGAACGGTTCGAGCTGTGCGAGACCCGTGCGGATCTTCGCGATCGCATCGTCGACCACAGCCTGATCGCGAACGCGGGGGTCGAACTGCGGGACGAGCACCTGCCCCGGTGTCAGCAGGTAAAGGTCCACGATCCGTGTGATCAGCCGTGCGCGAGCGGCATCGAGGGGCCTCGCTGGCCGCATCGACGTCGCAGGAAACGCGTCGGCGAGGAACTCGACGATCGTCTCGCTTTCGGGCACGACCTCGCCGTCGACAGCGAGCGCGGGGACCTTGCCGATCGGATTGATCGCCAGGTATTCGGGCGCACGTCCACCGCCGCCGGGCGGGTCGACGATCTCGACCGGCAGGTTATTGGCGTAGATGGCCATCCGCACGCGCGATGCGTACGGGGAGTGCGGGAACGAGTAGAGCTTCATCTGGTTGGAAATCATCTGCGTGGACATGTCGTATCCTTTCGGTTGTGTTGGTCTCCTAGAGCAGTTGATGTGCCAACGGAAGAGGGTCTATTTGGATGCTCGATGAGTAGTTTGGATGTATGATGTCCTTCTCGGGATATCCGTTTGACGTCAGAAACAGCCATGTCTTTCCAGTCGTATCCAAACGGGATGGAGCCTGCGGATGTGGCGCTTCTGCGTGGGGAACGATCGCGCGCAGCGTTCGCGAAGCTGATCGGCGTTTCGCCTCTCACCGTGTATCGGTGGGAGCTCCCATCCGATGCGGCCGAAGCGCGGCGTCCTCGCGGACGGATTCTCGAGCGCCTGCGTCGACTCGCAGCGCAAGAGGTGGTTCGCACGACGGCGAACCCCGCACTCACCTCGACCGAGCAGCTCGTGATCCTTCCGGTGCTGGCGCACGTGTTCGAGGCGACGTGGCGCCGCAGCGAGGTCGAGCTCCTCTCGTTGCTCGCGTCCGGATCGATTCGTTCACGCGCTGGACGCGCCCTCATCGGCGCTCATCTCGCGATCGTGCAGGCAATCGGACGCTCTGACAGCCGCGCAGCATTTTCGACGCTCGCGCCGATCCTCGAGGATCTGCGCGACTCGAATCTCGCTCCGACCATTGCTGCGACCGTCCATCTCGCGGCGGCGCTCACGTTCTCCGGTCCGATCGGAGAGCTCTTCGATCCCGGCAAGGTCGCGGCACATGCGGCCCGCGTCGCGGAGCTCGGACCCGGACCGGAGCACACCGACCACCGGTTCCTTGCGTGGTCCGCACAGCTCGCTGCGGCGTTCAGCACGAACGATCAGGAGCAGGTCACGCGTCTCCTCGGGCGAGCGCCGGAACTATCGGCCGGTGTCACGAGCGGCATCGCGAGATTGAAAGCGGATCTGATCGCCGCGATGCAGGCCCTGTTTCAGGGAGCCCCCGCCCTCGCGGTGCAACGCCTCGAAGCCGTCGTCGAACGCGCGACACCTTGGCCGGCGATGAAAGTCAGTGCACTCGCATTGCTCGCCCTGCGTGCTCTCGACGAGCTCGGCGATCCGGCTGTGGTCCTGACCCGCGCCGACCAGGTACGCGGCATCCTCGCCGATACGCGGGTGATGCCCGACCTGTTCGTCACGCACGCGGCCCGAGCGGAAGGTGAAGCGAGGGTGCGGCTCGGAGCGTTTCGAGAGGCCGACATTGCATTTCGGGCGGGGGACGCCGCGGCCCGGGAGATGCGATTCCCGGCGATCGTGCTCGCGGGCTATCGCGGTCGCATGCTGCTGCTGTGCGGAGACTCCGATGGGCTGCAGCATCTCGCGGAGGAGCTGCGCGCCATCGAATCACCATTTCTGCAACTGCAGGCACGCGCACACGCTTCCCATCAGGAAGCACGCGCGGCGCTCGCACGCGGTGATGCAGCAGTGGCCGTGGAACGATTTGCCGCTGCCGCCGCGCAGGCACGCGAGCACGGCTGGGTATTCCTGGTGCGTGAGATCCTCACCGAGGTCGTCGCCGCGCACCTGCTCGCCGACGATCCCGATGAGGCGCTCGCCGCATCACGCCGGGCCGCTGGTTTGCTCGAGAGGTTCCCGTCTCCGATCTTGACCGCCATGCTGCGGCTCCAGGAAGGCGTCGCGCTCTCTCGCAAAGGCCGTACCGCCGATGCGCTCGCGTTGATCGAGGCCGCGCAGGCGACGTTTACCCTCGGCGGTGATCGGCCCGGGATGCTGCTCGCAAGCCGTTGCCGCGCTCAGATCTCGGGTGGCGATCCGACTCCGTACGATGAGGAGCTCCGCGCGCTCGGCGTCCAGTGTCTGTGGCTGGCCGGGCCCAGTCGCCCACGGGGCGACGTCGTTCCTGTGGTCGCCTGGCAAGCACGACCGCTGCTCGTCGCCACCCAGCGCCTCACGGTGCCCGGCATCTCACCGTCGCTGATCTGTCGCGAGCTGGTGTCTGTCGTCAACGAGCTACTACCGCGCCGTCGCATCCGACTCGACGAGGTCGATTCCACCGGAGGTGCGACGCTGATCGGTGGTGATGACAAGGTTCCGGTCGAGACTCTCGAGTTTGCGGACCGATGCGGCCGCCGTTATCGGCTCGGGATCGACGAGCCGATCACCGCTGATCAGCGAGCGATGCTCTCCGCGATCGTCTCGGTTGCCGGAATCGCACTCGAGGTGGCGACGCTCCGTGGCCTCTCGACACCAGCAGTGAGCTCGTCTCCTCGAAACGACAGCGTCCCCGATCTTCCGGGCGTCATCGCGACCTCGCCCGGCATGCGGAAGCTTCTGGTGGAAGTCGGTCAGCTCTCCAGATCGCGCGCCACCGTCATCATCACCGGCGAGTCCGGTTCCGGCAAGGAAGTCATCGCCCGTGCGATTCACGACCTCTCCACACGCGCTTCCCGGCCGTACATCGCATTCAATTGCGCCGCGGTTCCGCGCGAGCTGTTCGAGGGGCAGCTATTCGGCTATCGCAAGGGCGCGTTCACTGGCGCGGTCTCGGACCATCCCGGTGTCATTCGCGCCGCGCACGGTGGCACGCTCTTCCTCGACGAGATCGCCGAGCTGCCTCTCGAGGCGCAGGCCAAGCTGCTACGTTTTCTCGAGAACGCCGAGATCCTCCCTGTCGGGGCTGCCACGCCGGTTCAAGTCGACGTTCGGATCGTTGCGGCCACGCATCGGGACCTCGCCGCACTGGTACGCGAACAGCGGTTTCGCGAGGACCTGTTCTATCGCCTCCAGGTCGTACTGCTTCGGGTGCCACCACTGCGTGAGCGGCGAGACGACATCCCTTCGCTTGCCCGTCACTTCGTGCAGCGAGCGTCCTCGGCCGACATCGAGCCACCCGTCCTGTCGAATGACGCCATCGCCGCGCTGCTGGCCCATGACTGGCCGGGCAATGTTCGCGAGCTGCGCAACGTCATCGAGAGGACGATGGCCTTTGCGCCGTTGCCGCCCGTGCTGATGGCGTCGCACCTCCGGCTGCGCGGTTGAACCAAAACGCCGAGCCTCGCGATTTCACGCCAGGCATCCCGCTGACCGGACGGCCACGGTGACCTACCGCTTCTGACGCAAGAAAGATCGCGCGAAAGCACGCGGTCTGAGGGCCGAGGGAGAAAATGGGGAGAAACCGTCAGCAGCGTCAGCTATCGCCGCGAGTCGGCGAAGCTTTCAACCCGTACTTCTCCATCTTGTAGATTAACGCGCGGCGCGAGAGGCCGAGGCGGCGAGCCGCGCGGGTCTGGTTCTGTCCATCGGCCTCGAGGGCGGCGACGATCGCCGCGCGCTCGACTTCGGCGAGCTGGCCGCGCACGTCGCGAGCGCCGGTGTTGAGCGTCGCGCCGATCGGCTTCGTGCGCTTGGACGCATCGAGCATGCGATCGGGAAGATCGGCCGCGGTGATGGTGTCCTCGCAGAGCACGAGCGCGCGCTCGATCGCGTTCTTGAGCTCGCGCACGTTGCCGGGCCACGCGTAGCCGAGCATCGCGTCGCGCGCTTCGGGCGTGAACTGCGGTGTGGCGCGCGAGGGATCACTGCCGGTGCGTACGAAGTGCTCCGCGAGTGGAAGGATCTCGTCGGCGCGATCGCGGAGTGGCGGGACGACGATGGTGAAGCCGCCGATGCGGAACAGGAGGTCCTGGCGGAAGCGGCCCGAGCGGACATCGGCGTCGAGATCGCGGTGCGTGGCGGCGATGACGCGCGCGTCGGTGGGGACTTCGGTGGTGCCGCCGACGCGCGTGATGACTTTGCGCTCGAGGACGCGCAGCAGCTTCGCTTGGAGCGTGAGCGGCATGTCGCCGATCTCGTCGAGGAACAGCGTGCCGCCATCGGCTGCTTCGAAGAAGCCGACCTTGCGGCGATCGGCGCCGGTGAAGGCACCGCGCTCGTGACCGAACAGCTCGCTCTCGAGCAGGGTCTCGGGGAGCGCGGCGCAGTTGAGCTTGATCAGCGGGCGGTCGCGGCGCGACGAGCGAGCGTGGATCGCTTCGCAGATGACCTCTTTGCCCACGCCGGTCTCGCCGAGGATGAGGGCGGTCATCGCGGTGTCGGCGATGCGATCGACGAGCGTGTACACGCGCTGCATCGCGACGTCGTGAACGAGTGGAGTGCGCGGGACTTCGGTTTCGGCGCGCGGTGGGCGTCCAGTGCGGAGGCCGCTGCGGAGCTGGCCGATCAGGCGCTCGACGCTCGTGCCGTCGTCGGGGCAGAGGGCGGTGGCGACCTGGAGCGTGACGTTCGCGGCGCGCGCCATGTCGACCGCGCGCTGGACCGCAGCGGTGCCGTCGGCGCGCGAGAGCTCGGGCAGGATCAGGAGGAAATCGTCGCCGGCGTCTTCGGCGATGAGATCCATGGGACGAAGCGTGGATGCGATCTGCTCGACGACGGTGTCGTTCGGGATGCGCAGAAGTGCGAGCGTGACCGGGCGGTGATAGCGGACCGCGCGATCGACCTCGGCGGCGAGGCGGAGCTCGCCGGCCTCGGAGTCCGCGATCGGTGTGGTGCGGCGTAGGCCGCTCGTGATGTTGACGATCGCGATGATCGGGCCGACGGAGACTTCGTCGCCGTGAGCGATGGTGGTGATACCCTCGACCTTGTTGCCGTTGACGCGAGTACCGTTACGCGAGCCGAGATCCTCGACGTCGATCTCGTCGCCGCGTCGCCGGATGCGCGCGTGCATGCGGGAGACTTTCTCGTGATCGAGCGTGATGGTCGCGCCGCGCGAACGGCCGAACGTGACGTCGATCCCGTCGGGGAGCTCGACTACCCGAGACCCGTCCTCGCCGCCGAGATGGATGACCAGGGTCGCGCGCGGCCCCGTCTGAACCGCCATTTCGGTGACGCCCGCCAGAGTTTGGAGGTCGGTGCCCATCAGTTTGTACGAATCGTGCACACTCATCACCATCTGCGCAGCCTCGCAATGCCGAAATTCACAGCGTTATCATCAAGGGGTGGATGGTCTCCGCGTTGCACCAAGACTCGTGCCATGACGCGGCTGATGTCGGTGTTCCTCCTCGTCGTGGCCGCGTGTGGCGGCAGCGATGGTGGATCGAATCTCGCCGACGCAGGCGCGTCCCTCGATGCGCCTACGGGTAGCTCGGATGCGAGCGCAGCACCCGGGCTCACGGTGCAGTGGGTCGCCGCGCCGGCGATTCCCGGACCGCAGCAGCTGTCCACGATGGTCAACGTCACGAGCGCGAAGTTCCACCTCAAGAAGCTCGAGGTGATCGGCGACGGTGGTGCACTCCCCGAGACCACGCAGGACGAGTTCGACGTGTTGTGGGACGCGACGCACGCGCCGCCTTCGATCTTCTTCACGACCGCGCCGCCGGCGATCTACTCGAAGGTTCGGCTCGGCTTCGACAAGGGTTCGTCGAACGCGCCGTCGATCGAAATCTCGGGCACCGTTCTCGTCAACGGCACCACCGAGATGTTCCGCGTCACGAGCACGCAGAAGACTGACGTCGAGGTCGGCGGCTACAGCGTGAGGCTCGATCTCGGCGAGTCCGAGGGCATGCCGATCATCGTCGGGCTCGACGCGCTACTCGCAGACGTCAACTGGATGGCGCTGCCGACGCCCGGTGGCGTACGCACGCTCGACGATACGAGCACGCAAGCGATGGACTCGCTGCTCGATCACCTCGAGTACACGTTCAGCGGCCCGCTCGAGTAACTACGCGAGCGTGACGAGATCTTCGAACGCCGAGTAGTAGCTGCGGCGGAACGCGGCGAGCGTCTGCGCGCCGGCACTCGCGCGGTGCGTGACGAGGTTGCGCACCGCCGCGAGCGTGTGCAGCCGGTGGGCGAGGGACACCGTGCGCTCCGCGGTGGTCTTGTGCTCCTTGCCGCCGAGCTTGAACATGTTCTTGAAGCCCGTCGGGTGATCGACGGCGAACAGCACCATGAGGCGCGCCCACTCGGTGACCGATAGCGGCGAGTCGAGCCGCTTGCGACGATGCTCCTGTAGATCGCGCACGCAGTTCGGCACTGCGCGCAGGGGGATCTCGACGCGCGCGCCGCCGACATCGGCCGGATCGCGCCACTTCGGCTCGAGCCAGCGCGCGAAGCCTTGCCAGCTGCCACCGATCACGCGATCGACGTAATCGAACAGCACGCCGGGCTCGCGTTGCAGGCCGGCCATGCGCGGTCCGAGCCACGCGTGCACGTAGTTCTCGAGCACCTTCATCCAGAGCGTGATCGGCGGCGAGAGATCCGCGTCCTTCGCCTGGCCCGTCGAGAGGAACAACGACTCGGCGGTGCGGAGGCTGCGGATCATCGTGTCGAAGCCCGAAAGCTTCGTCATCGCCGCGAAGCTCGGGAACAGCTTCGTGATCTCGCCGTCGACATCGACCGCGGGCGCAGACTCGTCGGCGAGCTCGGCGGTCGCGATCTTCATGCGCAGCAGCGGCTCGAACGCCGGATCGTCCGCGTCGATCTTCTCGAGCGCCTCGTCGATGGTCGGCGCGAGCTCGGCCGCGTGCGGACGCGAGATCGTGATCGCGGCCGCGAGCGTTCCACGCGCCGTGGGATCGCCATCACCGGCGACGAAGCGGATCGCCTGCGCGAGCGCTGCGGGCGTACCGAGTCGCAGAAGGCCCGTCGCCGCGCGCTCGTGCACCGCGGGATCGTCGTCCTTGAACGCCGCGAGGAGCGCTTTCTCCGTCGACGGATCGGCGAGCTTTCCGAGCGCCCACACCGCGGCGCCCCGCACGGCGGGTGCGCCGTCATCCGCGAGCGGCAGGATCGCCGACGCCGCGACGGCGCCGCCGAGCAAGCCCGCGATCTCGGCGCCTGCTTCGCGCAGCCGCGGCTCGGGTGCGGCGAGGAGCTGCGATGCGCGCGGTGCGAGTCCGGCGATCACCTGCGCGTCGGGGGCAGATGCGAGCAGCGCGTTCGATGCAGCGCCGAGCACGCGCGGATCGTCCTCGCGCTTGATCGTGGCGACGACATCGCCCGCGACGCCGGGCATGCCGAGCTCGCCGAGCGCGACGTACGCGGCGAGGCGCATGTCGGGCGGCTCGGTGTGCGCGCAGCGCTTGACGAGCTGCGGAGCGAGCTCCGCGAGGTTGAGGTTGCCGACGACGTACACCGAGCGACGGCGCACCATCGGGCTCTCGTCGTCGAGCATCGGCGCGACGAGCTTCGCGATGGCCGGCAGATCCTTGTCCGTGCGACCCGCGAGCTGCAGCCCCCACAACACCGCGCCGCGGATCTGCGCCGAGGCCGACTTCGCGAGATCGCCGATGCGCTCCATCAGCTCGGTGCTCGTCGCGAACGCGCCCATCGCCTGCACCGCGGCCGCGCGAATCACCTCGTCGAGATCGTCGCGGTGCGCGAGCTTCGCGAGTGCTTCGCGCTCCCACTGCTCGTCGGCTTCGATCGCGCCGACCGCACGCGCGCGAACCTCGACGGGAAGCTCCGTACGTTCGGCGACCGCGAGCAGGTAGCGCGTGATCTCCTCGTCGCGCAGCTCGCCGAGGATCTGCACCACGCCGGCGGCTTCATCGGACAGCAGCAGCTGCGCTTGCTCGAGCACCTCGGCCACGGGCAAGGTGCGCAGGCGACGCGCGAGCACCGCGCGCACCGCGCGATCGGACTCGCTGAGCGCGACGAGGAACCGCTCGGCCGCGTCGCGCGTGCGCTCCGCCTTGAGCGCTCGCGAGGCCATGCTCGACGCGATGCGAATCTCCGCATCGTCGTGACGCGCCAATCTCCGCAGCGTCGCGAGCACCTCGAGTGCACCGAGCTCGGACAGATAGCGAACGGCTGCGATCTGCACCTCGGGCTCGAGATCCTGATCGAGCACCAGCAGCGCCGAATCGCGGCCCGCCGGCGAGCGGATCTCCGTCAGCGCCGTGAGCGCCGCGGCCGCCTCGCCCGGGTCACCGAGGATCAGCGGAACGAGTCGATCGACCGCGCTCATCGCACCCATGCGTCCGAGCGCCGTGATCGCGGCGCGCCGCAGCGCGGGTGGCACACCCTCGCCGAGGAACCCCGCGACCGATTCTTCGAGCGCCGGGAAGCCCAAGCCACCCGCCGCTTGCAGCGCCGCCGCGGCGATCGATGGATCGCGATCCGACAGCCGGCGATGGACGAACGGCAACAGCCAGATGTTGCGGAAGCCGCGCCCCATCGCCACGAGCACGCCGCGCCGATCCGCCGCCGTGTCCGCGACCCGCGCGGCTTCGAGCAGCGAGAACGCGCATCGCTCCGCGACGTCCCAGTCCGCGCCGAGCGCGCGTCCCGCCAGATCGCCCAGCAAGCGACACGCTTCGAGCCGCGCTGTTCTCGTCGGTGCTTCGAGCGCCGCGCTCGCCAACGCCTGCGCGGCTTCGGCCGGCGACGCTTGCCCGTGTTCGAGCCTCCCCCGGAGTGTCCTGGCACTCGTCTCGTCGATCATCCTTCGACGGTAACACCGCCCCCGATCGCCGCGGTATAGGAGCTGCGTGCAGTCCCCGCGGTTCACCCTGCCGATCACCGCCGCCGAGGCGGACATCGACGAGCTCGGCCATGTCTCGAACCTCGTGTACCTGCGCTGGGTCCTCGACGTCGCGATGGCCCACTCGATCTCGCTGGGCTGGGACCACGCCGCCTATCGCACGCTCGGCTCCGTCTTCGTCGTGCGCCGCCACGAGATCGACTACGTCGCGCAGGTGACGCTCGTCCACGCGATCAGCGCCGAGACCTGGGTCGACGAGTGGAAGCAAGCGTCGTGCATCCGCAAGACGGAGCTCGTTCGCGACGGCAAGATCGTCGCGCGCGCGGCGACGACGTGGGCGTTCATCTCGCTCGCGTCGGGGCGGCCCGTGCGCATCCCCGACGAGATACGCTCGCTGTTCGCATGATGCCGGTACCTGCAGCATCTCGATCGCGCCAGATGACCTGCGGAGCGATTCCGAAAATCTTCCCACCTGAGCACGACATCGTGCGATCCGGCGCTTCGCAAACGATGTCGGCGGGTTGACCCGCCGAAGGGCCGCGAGCTGACCGCGTGCGGCGGGCCGCGTAGATCTAGCTCTCGATGACGAGCTACCAGATCACGCTCAGCGGACCGACGGTGCCGGCGGGTCGCGTACACGCGGTCATCGGTGAAGTGATGCTGCAAGCGAACGCGCATCCGTGGCGCGTCGAGGTCGACGAGCGAGCGGGTGTTGCCACGCAAGCGCGGCTCGTGGCCAAGAGCGATCCGTGGCGTGCAGCCGACGTGTGGCTCGCGGTGGATCTCGTCGACGCGATCACCGCGGTCACCGGGTGGGATGCGTTCGATCCGCAGAAGCGGCTCGCGCTCGGTGACTACGCACATCCGTGGCGCGCCGAGAAGGTGCTCGCCGCGGAGCATGTCTCGAGTCTGTCGATCAGTGAGGGGCAGGTGTTGGTCGGGGTGTCACCGTGGACAGGTTCTCCGTCGGTATGGCGATGGAACCTTCGCCGGCTCGAACCGCAGGTGTTGCCCCTCCCGGGTCACCAGGTGGTCGCGCGGTTCGAGCCGGACGGTGGCGAGGTCGTCGCGACGAGACTCGGCGTGGAGCTCGACCACGTCGCGCGTCTCCGTCGAGGATCGCTCGAGTGGCGAGTGATGAGCGGGAGCCATGACTTCGCGGCGCTTCCCGACGGACAAGTGCTGACATCGCGTACGCAGCGCATCGATCTCGCGACGGGCGTGGCCACCGCGGCGAGCCCGGAAGACGCGCGTCTCGTGTCGGCGTCCGCCGATGGACGGACGATCGTCGTCGGGAATCGCGTGTACGACGACAGCGGTGCTCGCATCGCGGACCTCGTTCGCGAGGGTCACTATCCGAGCGCGATGGCGATGTCCGCGAGCGGCGCGTTCGTGGCGAGCGGTGGTCTCGATCGGCGGACCGTGGTGTTCGATGCGCGGACCGGCGGCGTGCGCGCGATGTTCGAGCGCTGCGGCAGCGTCCGCGCGATCGCGATCTCGCCCGACGAGCACCTTATCGCCACCGGCGCGGATACGCCGCGGGTCTCGCTGTGGACACCGGCGGGCGAGCTCGTCGGAAAGCTGAATGCGACCGGTTCTCCGCGCGTGTGGGACGGAGTTCGCGGACCGCTGTTGCCCGAGGCCAAGGAGAGCGGGCGCAACGTCGAGCAGATCGCGTTCCTCGACGACACTCACCTCGTCGCGGCATTCTCCGACGGGCGCATCTGCATCTACGACCTCGCGACGCTGCGGGCCGTCGCGACGATCGGGTTGTTCTCGGTGGGCCAGTGGATCGCGATCGCGTCCGATGGCACGTGGGACGGGAGCTCGGGGCTCGTCGACGTGCAGTGGCAGTGGCCGACGGATGCGCGCACGTACCGCGACATCCTCACGCTCGATCCCGCGAAGCGTCGGCGCGGGTGGCTCGTCGACGCATTGGAGTTGTCATGACCGCAGCCCACGATCCCAGCCTGTGGCCCACGCTGTCGCTCGGACCCCGGCGCGAGCTACTCCGAGCGGATCGGCCAGACGCGCCACGCGACGCCGCCGTCCGGAGCCCGGACGACGACCGCGAGCTCGCCTGCGTAAGAATCGCCGTCGCCGATACGAAGAAATGACGTCGCGACGTCGTCCTGAAACAACGTTCCGCACGACGACAGCCAGTTCACGCGCCAGCCTTCGTCCACCGTCGTCGAAAAGTACGTGTCGGCTGTCTTCGGCACCACGATCTCCGGCGCGAGACCCGCGCGCGGACCCTCTATCGCGATCTCGGGCATGACCGCACCATCCATCGCGGCGAGTGGCGGCGACGGATTCGTCGCGCTCGTGCCGAGCCACACGCGCTTCTTCGCGATCATCGGATCACCCTCGGGGCGCGCGAACGCGGCGTAGACATCGAGGGGCACGGGCTCGCCCGCGGCGAGGCCGAGCTCGGTGCGCGCGAGAGCGAGCGTCGCCTCCGACGGGCCATAGACGTACCAGCGGCCCCCGTCGGTGTAGATCGCGCCTTCGAGCGACGGCGCGGTCGTCACCCCCGCAGCCTCGACGGGGTCCTCGAGCGTCGTCGGTCCGTCCTCGTGTGCGACGAGTGCATCGATCGACGCGGACTCGCCAGGCATGAGGCCGGGGAGCGAGGTGCGAACCGCGACGATGTGATCGTGTGCGAGCGTCCACTTCGGATCCAGATCGTCGATGCAGCCGGCTCCGATGCAGATCGTCGCGACGAGCAATAGGCGCACTAGAACTCTCCTCGCAGTCCTGCGGTGGGAAGGATCGGCAACGAGCGAAACGCCGCGCGCTGCGTATAATCGAAGCCGTAGAGGTAGCCGACGACGGAGTCGTTCGAGTAGACGTTCTGCACGTCGAGGAACTTCGACATCTTCACCGGGCCCCAGTGCCACGTGCGATCGATGCGGATGTCGAGCTGGTGGTGGAACGGCGCGCGCACCGAGTTGATGTCGCCGAACAGCGGCTGATAGTTGTTCGCGTCGCTGTCGAAGATCGCGTTCTCGACGGGCGTCGACGGCAGCCCCGAGTGGATGCGGAAGCGCGCGCCGAACTGCCAGCTGCGCCAGCGATACGACGCGGCGACCGTCGCGGAGTGCGGCTGATCGTAATCGAACAACCGCGCCTCGCTGCCGGGCTCGTCGACGCGCGTCGAGTGCGAGTACGCGTACGACAGCCAGCCGAACCACGAACCGCGCTGCACGGTGCCGAGCACTTCGGCGCCGTACGTCGAGCCGCGTCCGGTGTTCGCGAGCGAGCCATCCATCGCCGAGCGCGCGATCAGCTGCGTGCGATCCGAATAGTACAGCGACGTCTGCACGCGCACGCCCTCGGTCGGATCGAGCTGCAGGCTGCCGATCATCTGCGTCGAGTGCTCCGCCTTTAGCGAATCGTCGAGCAGCTCGGTCTGATGCTCCGGCGGTCGCGTGTACGCACCCGCGGCGACGCGCGCGGTGAGCATCTTCGTCAGCTTGATCTGCATCTCGCCGCGCGGCTGGATCGCGGAGTCGTGATTGCGGCGGAACGAATCGGCGCGCACTCCGGCCGTGATGCGAACGCGCTCGTCGAGGTTCGCGGACAGCGCGCTCCACGCGGCGAGCGATGGCGAGAGCACCGTGCCCACGAAGCGATTCGACGTGTCCATCGGATCGTCGGGTTGGGGCGAGCCTTCGCGTGACTCCCGTCCCATCGCGATATCGAGATCGTGACGCGCGACCTGCGCTTCACCGCCGGCGCGCCACGCGACATCGGTCAAGCCGGCCCACGCATCGGCGCTGCGCATGATCTCGGCGCGCGCGGTTCCCGTCGGAGATCGCACGTTGTAGTGCTGCTCGACGCCCCGCTCCATGACGTGCTCTTGCGCGATGCCGCTGACCGCGAGGTTCGCCGTCCACGGCCCGTCGTGATAGCGAGCCGCGGTCGTGAGCCGGATGAACCGCGTGCGATCGAGGAAGCGCTTGTCGGCGTTCTTGTCGCGCGAGGCGTAGAGCTCCATCGCATCGTCGGAGCCGATGCTCGAGACGCGCAGCGTCCACTTCTGCGACAGCGCGTAATCGAGGCGGACCTGCTCGTCGTAGAAGCGCGGCACCGTCGTCAGCGCGAGATCGAGATCGTCGGGCAAGAGGGCAGGGAGCAGAAAATCGATCACCGAGCGACGGACCGACACCATGTACCGCGCGCGGCCTCGGGTTCCCTGCGCGAGCAGGCTCGTGTCGTTGCCGGACAGCTCCGCTTGCTGGTGCGTGTCGCCGCCGGCGCGCGTCGTGAGGCTGACGATGCCCGACGCCGCGCGGCCGTAGCCGACATCGAAGCCGCCGGGCAGATACTCGAGCGTGTCGATCGACTCCGCGGGCACGACGCTCTTGAAGCCGATGTCGTGATACAGCGACGGCACCTCGAAGTCGTCGATCAGGATCTTCGAGTCCTGCGGGCTCGACCCGCGGATCACCACGCCCGATGCACCGATCGGAAGTGGATAGCTCGCGACACCGGGCATCGCTTGCAGCGAGCGCATGATGTCGTTGCCCGTGCCGGGGATGCGCTGGAGCTGTTCGCGCGTCAGGCGAGCGGCGCCTGGAGCGGCGACCGGCGCTTCACCGTTGACCTCGATCGTCTCGGTAGCCTGCGCTTCGGAGAGCAGCACGATGTCGTCGGTGTGCTCGCGCGCGGTGCCGATGGCGGCCGCGTAGCCGTCTTCGAGAATGACGAGGTCGTCGCCGTCGGGGCACGCGATCGCGTACTCGCCGTTCGCGTTCGTCGTCGCCGTGGCTTCACCGCAGGAGATCGTCGCGCCGCGCACCGGCTTTCCGAGCGCGTCGACGACGCGGCCGTGCGCGAGCGGATCTGCAAACGCAGATCGTGCCGCGAGCAGCGCGCTAACGCACAACAGCCATCTCACCCGGCGGCCATTGTTCGTTCCCGCTAGCGCGCGGGCAAGCTTGTTTCTCGTCGGTGAGGCAGTTCTCTACGCTGCGAAAAATTCGCGGAGACTCACTCCGCGCGGATCGGCCAGACCTTCCACGCGACACCACCGAGATCGGTACGCACCACGACGGCGAGGCTGCCCTCGGTCATGTCCTCTTCTTCGACGCGCAGGTATGCCTGCGGGAGATCGAAGTCGTGCATCGTCCCGCACGAGGTCAGCCAATTGACCACATCGGTCTCGCCAGCCGTCACCGAGAGCGGGACATCGACGAGCTTGCCGACGACGATCTCGTTCGACGCTCCTGCATCGACCCCGTTGACCATCATGTCGTCGAGCACGGGGTTCTCCGCAGAAGCTCCGAGATACACCGTCTTCAGCGCGGCGAACGGCTCGCCCTTCTCGTCCGCGGGAAACGCGGACGCGGGCCACGCGGTTCCCACGACGAGCGGCACGGGCTTGTCGGCGGCGAGGCCGAGCTCCGTGCGCACCGCAGAGAGCTTCGCCTCGTCCGGCGCGGTCACGATCCACTGGCCTCCGTCGAAGCGCAGCGCGGTAGCGAGGCTCTCGGGAGAGACGACCATCGCGCCGGGAGGAACCTCCTCGGCGGGAGGTGCGCCCTTGCGACCGACGAGCGCGTCGAGCGTCGCCTCCTCGCCGGCGAGGAGCCGCGGCTTCGATGCACGCACGGCGATGATGCGATCGTGATCGAGGAACCACTGCTCGTCGACGTCGGAGTTGCAGGCGCTCGCGGCGATCGCGAGCATGGTGAGGATGGCGATCCGCATCAGAACACTCCTCGCAGGCCGATCGACGGGATGATCGGGATCGAGGTGAACGCGACGCGTTGGGAAAAGTCGTAGCTGTAGAAGTACGTCACGATGCTCTCGTTCATGTAGACGTTCTGCACGTCGAGGAACGCCGTCAAGTCGATCGGGCCCCACTTCCAGTTGTAGTCGATGCGTGCGTCGAGCTGGTGGTGCATGGGAGCGCGACCCGAATTGACGTCGTCGTTGATCGGGAAGTAGATGTTGCGATCACTGTCGAACACGCCGCCGAGCACGGGCGTGAACGGAAGCCCCGAGTACAGCTGGAACCGGGCACCGAAGATCCAGTTGCCGACCTTGTAGCTTCCGGCCGCGTTCATGCTGTGCGGCTGATCGAAGTCGAACAGTCGCTCCATCGCGCCCGGGGCATCGACGCGCGTGGACTTCGAGTACGAGTAGCTGAGCCACGCGAACCACGGCCCCTTACGATACGTGCCGAGGAGCTCGCCGCCGTAGGTCTTGCCGCGACCGGTGTTGGTCAGGTTGCCCATCTCGTCGGAGCGGAGCAGCGCGGTGCGATCGTTGTAGTACGTCGACGCTTGGACGCGGACGCCTTCCTCGGGCTCCCACTGCAGGCCGAGGATCGTCTGCTGGCTGCGCTCGCTCTTCGCAGTCTCCGAGAGCAACTCGGACTGGAACTCCGGCGGACGACGGAACGCACCGGCAGACAGCCGCAGCTTCCACTCTCCGTCGGAGGTGAGCTTCACCTGCACTTCGCCGCGCGGTGACAGCGCGAACTCGTCGACGCGCCCGAACACTTCGGCGCGAAGACCGGCCGACACGCGGACGCGAGGGTGGAAGTCCGCTGCGAGCGCGGTCCATGCGGCGACGTCGGGCAGCCACACGCTCTTGTTGATGTTGATCGTCGTGTCCTTCGGATCGAACACGGGGTTCGCTTCGCCTTCGCGCTGCTCGCGCGGCAGAGCGATCTCGGCGTTGCTCCTCGCGATCGGAGCTTCCGCGCCGACGCGCCACTCGACGTTCTTCAGACCGATCGCTTCGGCTTCGTTGCGTGCGACCTCGAAGCGCGGCGTCACCGTCGGCTGCGTCGTGCGGATGTACTGATAGGCGCCGAGCTCGAAGACGAACTGCGGCAGCAGCGCGGACAGCGCGATGTTCGCCGTCCACGGTCCTTCCTTGAACCGCAGCGCCGCGGTCGTGCGCAAGAACCGCGTGCGGTTGAAGAAGCGCTTCGTCTCGGCATCTTCGTTCTTGCTGCCGACGAGCTCGAACGTGTCGTCGGTGCCGACGAGCGAGAGCGTTCCGCGCCAGCGCTCGGACAGCTCGCGATCGAGGCGGAGCTGACCATCCCAGTAGCGCGGCACCGTGGTCAGCGAGAGATCCACGCTGTCCGGGATCACCGACGGCAACACGAAGTCGATCGTCGAGCGACGGAGTGCGAACATGTAGCTCGACTTGCTGTCGATCGGTCCCTGCGCGAGCAAGCCGCCGTCGATCACGCTGAGCTCTGCTTGCGTCGATCGCTTCTCCGAGCCCGCTCGGGTCTTGAGCAACACGATGCCGCTCGTCGCGCGTCCGTACGCGACATCGAAGCCGCCCGGCACGAAGTCGAGCGATTCGATCGTCTCGGCGGGCACGATCGCTCGGAATCCGATGTTGTGATAGAGCACCGGCACGTCGAAGTCGTCGACGAACACGCGCGAGTCTTGCGGGCTCGATCCACGGATCACGACGCCCGAGTAGCCGAGCGGAACCTGCAGGTTCACGACGCCGGGCATGACGGTCAACGCGCGGACGATATCGCCACCAGTCCCGGGGACGCGCTGCAGCTCTTTTCGATCGAGCTGCGCGGCGCCCGGTGCGGCGGCAGGCGCTTCGCTCTCGACCGTGATCGTCTCGCCGAGCTGCTTCTCGGTGAGCAACACGATGTCATCCATCGCGCGTCCGGTCACGGTGGCGATCGCGACGCCGAACGCCTTCGACTCGACGACGAGCGTCGCGCCCATCGGTGCGCGCACCGTGAAGCGACCTTGGCGATCGGTCTTGCCGATCGGCTCGGTGCCGCCTTCGAGCGTGATGCTCGCGCCGCGGACCGGTTTGCCGAGCACGTCGATCACACGGCCGACCACGACGATCTCTTCGGCGGGTGCCGGCGTATCTGCGGGAGGCGTGGGCTCCTCGGGAGCAGGCTCCTGCGCGTGTGCGACACCCACGCCGAGAGCCACCAGAAACAGAGCACGCTTCAACAGCCGCATGGTCGACGCGAGGTTAGCAACCAACGTGCCTCGACTCGTCATCCCTCGCCGGGCAGTTAGGTCCGATCGGTTGCTAGGAGATCCGACAGTTGTCGGTTCAGGCATGGCCTGAGTACCCGACGATCCGGGAAACGTTCACGCAAAATGGCATTCGGGCTTAGGGTGTCGCGGTGTCCCACGAAGCACAGTTCGGCCCGTTCGCGGCCGCGTTCAGCGGCGGCGAGTATCTCGAGCTGCTCGGGCTGCACTCGTCGGTCGCGGCCCAGAACGCGCTGAGCTGCGTCGAGAGCGCGCTCCAGCACGGCGACTCGGAGCGATGGATCGCGGCGCTGCTTCGCGACATGAACTGGCGACCCAACCTGGTCGGCGCGGTGGCGCTGCTACTCGATCCCACCGCCGCGGATGCGGGCCTTCTGTGGGAGGCGATCGATCGCGGCAGCTGGGTCGTCCCGCAGGTCGTGATCGCGGCCGCGATCGTGGATCCGCGGTTTCGCGAGCGCATCCGCGCGCGCGTCGAAGCGACGACGAGCGGAAAGCTCGCCGCGAGCGCGCTCGCGATATGCGCGGAGTATCCAGACCTCGCCCCGTGGCGCGCGGATCGCCTGCGCGATCGTCGCGTGATCGCGCTGCTCGCCGAGGACGCCGGGTGGAACAACTCCGGCGGCATCGTGAAGCACTGGCTCGCGCAGCTGCGCACGGTCTTCGCCGAGCGCGCACGCGTCGTGCAGCTCCAGTAGCGCTCAAAAGTTGCCGCGCGCGGTTCGCGGGCGGGACAATTTTTTCATGCGCGGGATGTGGATCGTCGTGGTGGTGGGCCTGAGCGGCTGCTTCGACACGCCCCAAGCCGTCCTCGACGACATCTCCTGCCAGAAGATCTGCGGCTGCCTCCCGCTCGTCGACTGTCAGGACCAATGCCTGACGCTGATCGCGCCGGTGAGCCAGGAGTGCTTCGACTTCGCGACGACGAACGCGCAGGACTGCGGTGCGCTGCAGGACTCGATCATGACCGGCGGCGTGTGCCGACCGGCGATTCCCGTACCCGGACCGCAATGAAAGCGAGAGCGATGACGAAGACCACATGGGCGCTTGCCCTCGGCATGGCGATGACCGCGACCGCGCTCGCGCAAGCACCGGTCGGTGGCGACGAGCCACCACCGAACATTCCACCGGTGCCCGAGCCCGCGCCGCCCGATCCGCCGGTTCCGCCGCGACCACCCCAACCACCGACGGCGGAATCCACGTCGCCCGGCGTCTCGACGGGCCGTCCCGCAGGTCTGGCGATCGGCATCGGTGCTGGCTACTCGCTACCGACGAGCATCCAGACACCGAACACGACGAGCGCGCGCGTTCGCTTCGCCTCGGGACTCACGCTCGAGCCGCGCGTGGTCGTGCAGAACACGTCGGTGAAGACAGAGACCGACATCACCGAGGACAACACCGCACAGCGCGAGCTCGCGATCGGCAGCCTCGTGCGGATCCCGATGGTCCAGCGCAAGAAGTTCGAGCTGTTGCTGCTCGGCGCTGCATCGGTCGGCATCGAGACCACGGATCCCGACGGCGCGGACAACAACACGACCTCGACGTCGTTCGGCATCGGCTGGGGCGCCGCCGTCGATTGGTGGATCACCGAGCACTGGAACGTGTCGTTCTCGGCGACGAATCCGATCTTCAGCTTCACGAAGCAGACGATGGAGATGCCGGCGCCCACGGGTGATACGAGCACGACGACAACGAAGATCGGCGCGGTGTGGGACCCGACGATCTCCGTGATGATTCACATCTTCAACTAGGCGTATAACCGGCGCGTGAGCTCGCACGAGATCGCGGCCGCGGTAGTCGCGCACTATCGCGACGTGAAGCGCGATCTGCCATGGCGGCGCACGCGCGATCCGTACGCGATCTGGGTCAGCGAGATCATGCTGCAGCAGACGCGCGTCGCGACGGTGATCCCGTACTGGGAGCGATGGATGACGAAGTTCCCGACGGTGTCGGCGCTCGCGACCGCTCCGCTCGACGACGTCCTCGCCGCGTGGGCTGGCCTCGGCTACTACTCGCGCGCGCGCAATCTGCAGAAGGGCGCGCAGACCGTGACCGCGAAGTGGGCCGGTGCGCTTCCGCGTCGCGCGTCCGAGCTGCGCGAGGTGCCGGGCATCGGTCCGTACACCGCGGGCGCGATCGCGAGCATCGCGTTCGGTGAACGCGCGCCGCTCGTCGACGGAAACGTCGCGCGTGTCCTCGCGCGCGTGTTCGGCATCACCGACGACATCAAGTCCACTGCGGGTACGAAGGCGCTGTGGACGCGCGCGGGCGAGCTGATGACCGCGCTGCCCGAGACCAGCGCACCGGGCGATCTCAACCAAGGGCTCATGGAGCTAGGCGCCACGCTGTGCTCGCCGGCAGATCCGCGGTGCCTCGTGTGCCCGATCGCGAAGCAGTGCGTCGCCGCGCGCGAAGGCCGTCAGGCCGAGCTGCCCGTCGTGCCCGCGCGCAAGAAGGAGAGCGAGCTCGCGATCCTCGCGCGCACGCTCGTGTGGATCGGCGAAGGCGACGACATCGTGCTCGCGCGGCGTCGTCCCGATGGGCTGTTCGGTGGGCTGTGGGAGCTGCCGCCCTTGGAGATCGCCGAGGCTCTGGGCGTTACGCTCGATCACACGCCGGTCGCACATCACGACCAGACGCTGTCGCATCGTCGACTTCGCGTCACCGTGATCCGCGGTGCGATGCCCACTCGTCTTGTCGTACCGCCGGATCCGGGCTACGACGCCGTGAGCCGCGTGTCGATCGCTGACGCGGCGAACCTCGGGGTGGCTGCGGCCACAACAGCGATCCTGACGACGTACCAGGACACTCCATGGACCTCGATCCCAAGGCGCTCACCCTCTTCCAAGAGGGCTACGACAAGATCCTCGAAGCGATCGGCATCCTCGGCTTCGACATCCACGACGAGAACTTCGCCGGCACCGCGGCGCGCGCGGCGAAGGGTCTCCACGAGCTGATCCACGATCAGAAGCAGGTGCGCGCCGAGATCGAGGCGCTGCTCGCGAAGACGTTCCCGGCCAAGTACACCGAGATGGTCATCTCGAAGCACAACACGTGCTTCGGCGTGTGCCCGCATCACCTGCTGCCGGTGATCTATCGCATCTCGATGGCGTACATCCCGACGGCGAAGGTGCTCGGGCTGTCCAAGCTGTCGCGTCTCGCGCGGTTGATCGCGCGCGGCCCGCGCCTGCAAGAGGATCTCACGCACGAGCTCGCAGACATTCTCCACGAGCACCTCGCGAGCCACGGCAGCGCCGTCTACATCGAAGGGCTGCACATGTGCATGGCGGCGCGCGGTGTCGGTGCGCACGAAGCTCGCCTCGTAACCAGCGGCGTTCGCGGTGTGTTCCTCGAGCTCGCGACGCGCGAAGAGTTCATCAAGCTCGTCGTCGCGCCGCCCACCACGCTGGTGTGAAGCGCGCGCTGCTTCACGGCTTCCTCGGTGACTCGTCGGTCTGGGCCGGCATCATCGAGGGCGATGCGATCGCATTGCCGGGTCATCGCGGTGGCGAGAAGGTGCGCTCGACATGGGCGGAGAACCTCGACGCGGTCGCAGCGGCCGTCCGCGGTTGCGATCTCGCGATCGGCTACTCGCTCGGCGCGCGTGTGGCGCTCGGACTTCTCGCGCTCGGTGCGGTCCCACGCGTGATCGCGATCAGCGTGAACCCCGGCATCCGCGACGCTCGCGACGTGTCATTCGCGGACGACGTCGCGCACGCGCGGTTCGACGAGCCTTCGGGGGCGCCGAGCGAGCGCGTGGCTCGTCGCGCGAGGGACGCTGCGTGGGCCAAGCGCTTCCGCACCGAGCCGTTGGCCGATGTCCTCGACGCATGGGAAGCACAGCCGTTGTTCGCGACGCAGGAGCGCGTCGATCCGGATCGCCTCGCGGTGCGACGAGCCCGCCGGCTCGCTCTCGATCCCCAGCAGATCGCGCGCAGCCTCGATGCGATGGGCCTGGCGGAGATGCCGGACTATCACGGTGTCGTCGACGATCGCTGCACGCTGATCGCCGGCGCCGACGACACGAAGTACGTCGCGATCGCCGGCGGACTTCCCGCAGCGGTGCACGTCATCGATCACTGCGGGCACGATCCGCTGCTCGAGCAGCCGAGCGCCCTCGCAAAGGTGTTAGCCTCGATCGCATGATCGGTCGCGTGGTGCTCGTCTCGTTGCTCGCGCTATCGGCGTGCAAGAAGAAGGACAGCGACCCCGAGACGGGGACAACGGGCACGGGAACGACGGCGACGGGAACGGCGGCGACGGGAACGGCCGACACGTCCAACCCGCGCAGCCCCGCCGCTGCGGACACACCGACGAAGAAACCATCGGGAGACACACAAGTGGAGAAGCAGACCGGCCCGGGATTCACGGTCGAAGCACCTGGCCCCGCGACGACGGAGAAGGTGCCCGCGCACGGCAGTGATCGCGCGTTCGAGCGGTTCACGTTCTACAAGTCGCCGACCGAGCTCTACGTCGTCGAGATCACCGATCTCGCCGAGAGCGACGACGTGGGCATGGTCGTCAATCAGATGCGCATGCGGATCACGTCGCAGACACAGAGCGTGCGTAACGAGGAGTGGATCGAAGGCGAGGTCAACGGGCGAGACATTCGCTACGTCGTCGATCAAGGGGACGACACGCTGCACGCACGCAGCAAGCTCCTCCCCAAGGGCCACAAGATCTACCAGGTCCGCGGTGTCTCTCCCGAGGACGCAACGCACGAAGCCGCCGCGGAGAAGTTCGTCGGCTCCTTCGCGTTCACGCCCTGACTACGACGCGGGGCGGCTCTTCTTGTCGTCGTGCAGCGCGGCGTTCGCGCGCTCGGTGAGGACGGCGAGCGTCTCCTTCTCGCCGGCCTCGACGACGCCGAAGCTCGCCGTCACCGTGCCATCGCACAGCTTGGCTTCCTTGATGTACTGGCGGCAGCGCTCGGTGAACGTCTTCGCGCCGTCGAGCGCGGTGCCCGGCATCAGGATCGCGAACTCGTCGCCGCCGAGGCGGAACGCCGCGTCCATCACGCGCGTGTGCGTGTTGAGAATCGTCGCGACGTTGCGCAGCAGCTCGTCGCCGGCGGCCTCGCCGAACCGATCGTTCGCGACGTTGAAGCCATCGAGATCGAGGAGCGCGAGGCTGAACGATTGGCCGTAGCGAGTGCGGCGCGCGAGCTCGACCTCGGCGCGCTCCTCGAACGCGCGGCGGTTGAGGAGGCCGGTCAAGGCGTCGTGGGTGGTGTCCTTCGGCGGGCGCGGATAGCTGCGCGTGCGGTGCAGCGCGATCGAGATGATCGGCGCGAGGAGCTCGAGCGTCCTGCCGTCCTCGTCGGTGAAGGTTCCACCGGACACACCGAGCGTGCCGACCGCGTACTCGCCGTGCATCAACGGGACGACGGTGGCGGAGTTGTCCTCTGCGCGCAGCGGTTTGCGCGCTTCGACAGCCTTGCCGGATAGGCTGGTCTTGAGGGAGAGACGGCGCCCGAGCTGCTGCTTGTTCGTGGCGGCGCGGGTGACCATGTCGTCGCCCTCGACGAGCTCGACCGATGCGGTCTGGGCGCCGAGGAGTGGAGCCGAGCGCTCGGCGACAAATCGCATGACCTCGTCGCCGTTCATACCTGCGGCCGCGATCGCGTTCTGCAGCTCGATGATCGCGAGCAGGCGCTCGGTGCGGGGTGCAGTCCCGGTCTCGCCCATGGAATCGATACTAACCAATAATCCGTCGGGAAGCGGCACGCGGCGGCAAGTACGAGCCAACTCCGGCCATGGTGGGTGAGGGGGCCGAAAGACGCGAGCGCTGCGTCCGAAACCGCTCGACAATAGGCCCATGCGCACCTTCATCGTGTTGGCGCTCCTCGTCGCCGCGGCGGGCTGTGACATGTCGCCGCCCGAGGTCATCGACCTGGCACCGGCGGCGGGATCCGAGATCCGCGGCGTTCGCGTGGTGCCGATCCAGATCGTGTTCGCCGACGACAGCGACGTGTCGGTCACGTTGCTCGTCGACGGGTTCGAGATCGGCAGGCGCGAGATCCCGTGCGGCGCCGATCGCTGCGGTGCGGAGATCCTGTGGGACACGGTCGATGCCGATGTCGGCTCGCACGAGATCGAGCTGGTGCTGGTCGACGCGAACGACAACGTCACGCACGAGACGCGCACGTTGTGGGTCGACGATGTCCTGAAGGTCACCGACATCGAGGTGACCGGCGAGGTCGACGAATCGGGCACGCTCGAGATCGAGGTCTACGCGTTCGACGACACGAGCGGCGATCTGCTCGGGTGCTCCGGCAGCCGGCAGGGACTCGCAGTGGTCGATGCGTCGGACGTCGACTATCCGATCACGTCGCTGTGGATCAACCCCGCGGGCTTCGCGCTCGACACGCGCGACGTGAGCGGCAAGCCGATCCGCTTCGAGGTGTGGGAAGACGATGACGACCCGGTGTGCCCGGCGGTCCCCTCGCTGCTCGGCAATAACCTCATCGGCACGAGCGAGCCGTATACCGTCGAGGAGATCCGGAACCTCGACGGCGCGATGAGCTTTGGCCGCGTCACCCGCCTCGAGGTGCAGTGGCTGCGCGATCTCGATCGCGATGCCGGCATGTTCGAGCCACCGCCGCCGGATACGAATGGCGATGGCGATCCTGGATGCAGCACGACCCGCGCGGGCTCGCTCGCGCCCCTCGCGTTCGCGCTCGGTCTCTTGCTCAGAAGGCGAGGCCGACTTCGGGACCGTACAGCGCCGGCCCGACGTTGAAGTCGAGCACGCGGAACGCGCCTTCGAGCTTGCCGTAACGCAGCGCGATCCGCGCCTCGAACGCCTTCACGCCCGCTTCGAATAGCAGCGCGTGCGCGTCGCCGACGATCGTGGTGTTGCGCAGTCCCTGCTCGAGGTGGAGCCCGACCTTGCCGCCGCTGATCGACGAGTCGCTCACCGGATCGTTCGCCGTCTTCAGCAGCACGACGCCGCCCTCGAGGTACGCGTGCGATCCGCCGCCTTGTTGGATCGGAAAGCCAAACGTCGCGCCCCCCATCGTCATCGTCAGCTTTCCCGCGCCATCCATGCGTTCTTCCCAGTAGCGCGTGCCGTACGCGGCGAGCCGGAACCAATCGTCGCTGATCGCCACCGTCGCCGAGAACGAGGTGTCCGACTCGACCACCTTCTGGACGCCCAGGTAGAGATCGAGGTGCGCGGCCGTACGGTTGATCTCGGGCTCGCGCGGCTTGCGGCGGACGACGCGCTCCTCGGTGTCGACGTAGACGATGTCGGGGCCGTCGTGCCGGTGGCGATACAGCTCGTGATCGCTCGTGTCGGTCCGGTAGTCCGGATCGCGAGTCCCATCGGTCGGCGGACGATCGCCACCGCCGCCGTTACCGCCACCGTTGCCGCCACCACCGTGTCCTCCGCCCCCGACGGCACCACCGATCCCCGACGACACGCCACCGAGTCGTCCTCCGCCGCGGCCCGGATCGTCGCCACCTCCATGCGAGCCAGCGAGTGCGGAGGTGGATGTGAGGAGTACCAATGCAGCGGCGATGGACGTGCGCATGAGTCAGCGCTCAGCACCTCGTATGCCGACGATCGCGCGGAGCTCGCGTGAATGATCGCGTGCGTCTAGCGTCGAACGCGTCGCGACCTGACGCACGAGCGCCACAGGTCTGCCTGCGGATCCCGCAGCGCGCTGCCGAAACTGCAGAGAGCCGACTCTCGCGAGCCGGCTCTCTTGTTCGACCGTGCGCTATGCGCGCAGCGAGCGACTACTCGTAGTCGTGGCCGTGACCCTCGTGGCCACCGGACGACTTCTCTTCCTTCTTCGGCTTCTCCGCGATCAGCGTCTCGGTGGTGAGCATGAGGCCCGACACCGACGCCGCGTTCTGGATCGCCGTGCGAACGACCTTGGCCGGGTCGATGACGCCCGCCTTCACGAGGTCCTCGTACTGCAGCGTCGCGGCGTTGAAGCCGAACGAGCCCTGGCTCTCCTTGACCTTCGCGGCGACGATCGAACCGTCGACGCCCGAGTTACCGGCGATCTGACGCAGCGGCTCCTCGAGCGCGCGGCGGATGATGTTGACGCCGTAGCGGCGGTCATCATCGAACGTCAGCTTGTCGAGGCCGGCGATGCAGCGGATGAGCGCCACGCCGCCGCCGGGGACGATGCCCTCTTCGACAGCCGCGCGCGTCGCGTACATCGCGTCTTCCACGCGCGCCTTCTTCTCCTTCATCTCGACCTCGGTCGCCGCGCCGACGCGGATGACCGCGACGCCGCCGACGAGCTTGGCCAGACGCTCCTGGAGCTTCTCGCGATCGTAGTCCGACGTGGTCTCCTCGACTTCGCGGCGGATCGTCTTCACGCGCGCGTCGATCGCTTCCTTCTGGCCAGCACCCTCGATGATCGTGGTGTTGTCCTTGTCGACCGTGATGCGCTTCGCGCGACCGAGGTCGGCGAGCGTGACGTTCTCGAGCTTGAGGCCGAGGTCCTCGGTGATGGCCTGGCCACCCGAGAGCGCCGCGATGTCCTGCAGCATCGCCTTGCGACGGTCGCCGAAGCCCGGCGCCTTGACGGCGCAGATCTGCAGCGTGCCGCGGAGCTTGTTCACGACGAGCGTGGCGAGAGCCTCACCGTCGACGTCTTCCGCGATGATCAGGAGCGGCTTGCCCTGCTTGGCAACCTGCTCGAGCACCGGGAGGAG
>JBGARE010000054.1:0-58691 GCA_044230415.1 Kofleriaceae bacterium | reverse complement strand
CGCACGCCGTCGATCTCGACCTCGACCGGCACGTACTGGCCGGCGCGATGGCCGGGCCACGCGCGCGGCGTCGTGATGTCGAACGTCTTCGTGTCCGCGGTCTCGGTGCGGACCGCGACGACGCGCGCTCGCTGCTCGGACAACGACCAGGTGGGACGCAGCTCGCCGAGCCAGAACTCGGCAGTGCGATCGAGGAACCAGCGCCGCCACACGGTGTTGGCGAAGCGGGCGGGAGAACGGTGCATGGGCCGTGACATCTGAGCTCCTTTGCAACCTACGCAACCGTAACCTACGGTCGCGTAGGTTCGATGTCAACCGCTTTCTCGACGACAACCTACGGAGTCGTAGTAATACACGGACATGAGCAGTCGAATGTCGGGCCACGCCCGCCGTGCCCAGTTGGTCGAGGTCGGACGAACGGTGTTCGCGAAGCGCGGCTATGAAGGGACGTCGGTCGAAGAGATCGCCGATCGTGCTCACGTCTCGAAGCCGGTCATCTACGAGCACTTCGGCGGCAAGGAGGGCCTGTACGCTGTCATCGTCGATCGCGAGATGGAGTACGTGGTCCGCCGCATCACCGAGTCCATCGCGACGGGCACGCCGCGCGAACGCGTCGAGCAAGCAGCGCTCGCGTTCCTGACGTACGTGAAGGATCACCCGGACGGGTTCGCGATCCTCGCGCACGACACGCCGCTCGTCTCGCCGAGCACGGGCATGGCGTCGCTGCTCAACGATCTCGCCGAGCGCGTCGGCGACGTGTTCGCCGCGTCGTTCAAGGCGGCGGGGTACGATCCGCGCGCATCGCCGATTTACGCGCACGCGCTGATCGGGATGGTGACGTTCGTCGGGCGGTGGTGGACGGAGACACGCAAGCCGCACGTCGAGGAGGTCGCCGCGCACATCGCGGCGCTCGCGTGGATGGGGCTGCGGCACTTGCCGAAGAAGCCGAGGGTCTCGAAGCGCGATCGCGAACGCGACTAGCGCGGCCGTCCAAGACCTTCGCGATCGTTACTTTTCCCGCTGTCGGAGTTGGTGGCGTCGGATCTGCCACGGCATCGAGCACGTTCGTCGCGACGACACCTGCATCCGGCGGGGTATCGCGCTTCTTTCTCGAGCGAAGGATCACGAACGCGACGACATGGCCGACTGTGATGCGTATTGCGCGCAGAATCGTTGGAGAACGTACAAACGGATCGCGTGCAACGCGCTACAGGCTGAGTCCGACGCGTCGTCGCGCGGTCAAACAGTGCTCGCTGCCGAGCGTGAACTCCCGGCATGTCCGAGGACGATCGTCGTAGATCACGCAGGCGAATCGCGTGCGCGCTCCGTTCTCCATCTCGCCGCCTTCGAGCGCGCTGCACCGATCACCCTTGCGACGAATCTCGAGGTACGTGCCACGATCGACGATGTACGTGGGCTGCAATTTGACGACAGGATCGCGCTTCGCCACTTCGACCGAGTGATACGCGGCACGGCAACACGCACCGCAGGTCTGGCAATCGAGCGGGAGTTCGAAGCGCTCGCATGCGCTCCACGCGGGATCGATCTTCTTCGCGGCATCGACCTGACGGCAGCGCGACACGCCGCGCAGCTCGTACCGCCACGCGCAATCGCCGCACGTGCCGCTCGCGTCTCCCGCGAACAATCCTGCGGGATGCATCGCGCGCGGCTGCGTCACGTCCGTCCACAGCGTGCGATCGGTCGCGAACGGTGCCGCGGCTCGCGCGATCTGTTCGCTCGCGACGAGCGCCAATTCGAGCGCGGGTCCCCACGGCGGATGACCCACGCGACGCAGCGCCGCGATCGCGAGCTGAACACTTGGATCGGTGCGATCTGCGAGCACGTCGCCCGACAACGTGTTCCAGAACGTCGTGCGGAACTCGGTCGTCGGCGCGAACACCGCGCGCAACCCGTGCCGGCCGGTGAGCACCCATTGCACGCGCAGGCATGCGTGCTCTCGGAAGTCGTGATCGGGTCCCGTGTTGTCCATGCCCCAATCGGGCGCGCGGAACGACTCTTCTCCCTCGACGAGCGAGTGACACAGCTCGTGAAAGATCATCTGCGCGAGCGAGTCATCCGCATCCATGCCCTCGTCCGTCGCGATCGCGAGCGTGCCGCTTCCATCTGTAGTTGCATAAGCGTCCGGTGTGCGGACAACGCGCAGGCCGATCCTGCGCGCGGCCCCGAGCCAGACCTGGGCGAGCGGATCGACGTAACGATGTGTGACTTCACGTGCCACCGACTGCGTCTAGCACGAAAACTTGCCGTACCGCCGAGCCACGGTGAAGGTGAAACCATGAAGGGTGATATCGCGGTCGCGGGGCTCATGATTACCGCGGAGGAATGGCAGGCACTCGACGCCGCGTCCCGCGCGCAGCTCGTCGCCGTCATCACGCGCCAAGACCCGGTGCTCGCGAGCGGGAGCGGCCCGGTCCTCGCGGTCGCCGACGCGCCACACGCGATGCTCGCTGAAGGCACGAACCCCGGCATCGAGGTTCCCGAGGTCATCGAAGAGCTGCCGTCCGGCGCCGTCATCGCCGAGTCGTAGGCAACGCGTCGGTTGCAGGGTGGCGAGAGCCGTACTCCGGTAGCGATCTCGTTGTCCTGTCCGGAAACGGCCAGTCGGGTGGACGAGCGCGTGGTACCTCAGGGTCCGTGCTCGCGCTTTCGGACGATGCTTGCTACGCCGCGATCCTCGCGCGCGATCCGCGATTCGACGGCGTGTTCTTCATCTGCGTATCGACGACGGGCATCTATTGCCGCCCGATCTGTCCAGCGCGCACGCCGGGCCGTTCGCGCGTGTCGTTTCACGAGACCGCCGCGCAGTGCGAGGCTGCTGGGTATCGCGCGTGCTTTCGCTGCCGGCCCGAGATCGCGCCCGGGAACGCGGATGTCGATGCCGTCGATGCGCTCGTCGCGTCTGCCGCGCGCCGGATCAATGAAGGCGCGCTGAACGATGCATCCGTCGACGATCTCGCGGCCGAGCTCGGCGTGTCCGCGCGTCACCTGCGCCGCGTGACCGAAGACCGGCTCGGGGTCTCGCCGATCGATCTCGCGCTGAGCCGTCGCCTCGGTCTCGCGAAGCAGCTGCTGCAGGACACCGCGCTTCCGATCACGCAGATCGCGTTCGCGGCGGGATTTCGCAGCGTGCGCCGATTCAACGCGGCGTTCATCGAGCGCATGAAGGCGCCGCCGACGAAGATCCGGCGCACGCACGCGCCCGAGACCGCGGGGGCGTCGCTCCGGCTCGATTACCGCCCGCCGTACGATTGGGGCGCGCTGCTGACGTTCCTGCGCGCGCGCGCGATCCCGGGCGTCGAGGTCGTCGGCGAGGACGACTACCGGCGCGTCGTCACGATCGGCGATGTCGCGGGTGTCATTCGCGTGAGTCCGTGGGCCTCTCACGCGTCGAAGGCACCTCGCGAGTCGAAGGCATCGAAGGCGCCACCGAGCGCTGGTCGTGCGGCGCTCTCGCTCGAGGTCTCGCCCGAGCTCGTGCCGCACGTGATGCCGATCGTCGCGCGCGTGCGGAGACAATTCGATCTCGATGCGCGGCCCGATGCGATCGCGCGCGTCCTCGGTGCCGATCCGATCCTCGCACCGCTCGTGACGAAGCGCCCCGGACTTCGCTTGCCCGGCGCGTTCGATCCGTTCGAGGCCGCGATGCGCGCGATGCTCGGACAGCAAGTCTCCGTCGCCGGTGCCACGACGCTCGCCGGGCGGTTCGCGGCCGCGTTCGGATCCGCGCACGCCGGTGGCGCCGGGCTCGCGACGCGGTTTCCGTCGGCGTCCGAGATCGCGCGCGTCAGCGTCGATCGCATCGCGAAGATCGGGATGCCCGGTGCACGCGCGGCGGCGATCCTCGAGCTCTCTCGCGCGATCGTACAGAAGCGCGTGCGCCTCGATGCCGCGCACGATCTCGACGCGTTCGTCGCGAGCCTCGTCGCGCTGCCGGGCATCGGTTTGTGGACCGCGCACTACCTCGCGATGCGCGCGTTGCACGTGCCCGATGCATTTCCAGCGGCGGATCTCGGCGTGAAGAGAGCGCTGAACGCGACGCCGCGCGAATGCGAACAACACGCGGTGGCGTGGCGACCGTATCGCTCGTACGCCGTGATGCACTTGTGGACCCGCTTGGGAGATGCCGATGACACCGATCGCCGAGTCGAAACCCGATCTGCTGATGAAGACGATCGCGAGCCCCGTCGGCGAGCTGCGCCTGTTCGCGCGCGGCGACGCGTTGACGGGCGTGTACGCGGGAATGCAGACGCCGCCGGAAGCGCGCGCGGGAAAGGCGCAGATCCTGGATCGCGCCGCCGCGCAGCTCGCCGCGTACTTCGCGGGTGAGCTCACGACGTTCGATGTGCCGCTCGCGCCCGAGGGCACCGAGTTCCAGCAGAAGGTGTGGATGCTGCTGCGCGCGATCCCGTACGGCGAGACGCGCACGTACGGCCAGCTCGCGACGAAGCTGCGGCGGCCGACGGCGAGTCGCGCGGTCGGCGCTGCGAACGGACGCAATCCCCTCGGTATCATCGTGCCGTGCCATCGCGTGATCGGCGCGAGCGGAGACCTCACCGGATATGCAGGTGGGCTCCCGATGAAGAAGTGGCTACTCGCGCACGAGCAACGCCAGCTGTCGTTCGTCTCCTGACCGCGTGCTAGCGTGCGAGCGTGCCTGGCTGGACGCTGTACGTGATCCTCGGGGCCGGGCTCGCGTGGCTGACCGGTCGAAGCGTCGTTCGAAAGGCGCGGACGGATTCGTCGGCGACGGCTGCGGGGCTGCGACCCGTCGGAGATCTCTCGCATCTCCCACAGGCGCTGCAGCGCACCGCGCTGTGGACGCTGTCCGATGGTGGCTTCGAGAGCCGCATGCTGTACGGCATCGTGTCGCGCAACGCGCACGACATCGACGTGACCGCATTCGATCTCGAGACGCTGCGCGAGCGACGCGGTGAGTGGGCGTGGCTTCCCGTCGATGCGCCGTTTCGCATCGGTGGCGTCGTCAGCATCGTGACGTGCGAGATCGATCGCGCGTTTCCGCACGTGTTGCTCAAGCGCGTCGGCGCCGGTGATGACCTGCCGAAGGACGAGGCGATCGAGCGCGCGCTCCACGTCGCGAAGTCGGTGCGCGTCGCGATGGGAATGAGCAGCGCGTACGCGGCCGAGCTTCCGAAGACGTTGCCGGCCCAGCGCATCGAGACCACGGCGCTGCCCGATGGCTGGCGCGCGTATGGCGACGCCGAGCTACTGCGGACGCTACTCGCCTCCGGCTTCGCGGCGACGCTCGAACAAGCGGGTCGCCGCGATCTTGTCGTCGAGCTGATCGCGTCGCTCGTGATCGTCTATCCCGCGATGCGCGATGTCATCGGAGCGGACGCGGTCGCCGATCTGACGACGACCGCACTCGCGTTGACCGACGGTGTGCTCGCGAGCTCCCCGGCGCTATCTCCGCGCGGCGTCGAGAAGACAACGCCGTAGCCTCGTCGATATGACGCTGGTGTATCGTGGAGCGGATGCGTTCCACTCTCGGACTCGTGTTGCTCGTGGCGTGCGGTGACGACGGAAGCGCCACCGTCGACGCGCCGCCCACACCCGACGCTCGACCGGTAGATCTCTCCTGTCTCGCGACCGGGGATCACTCGGCGACGGAGCGCATGCTGATCGAGATGCCGGCCGACTCGTGGGCAGAGCTGCCGAACACCGCTCTCGATCCGTGGTGTCGCTCGCAGGGTCTACCCGAGAACGGCGAGCCGACCGCCTATCGCTGCGGCGGCGTGGTCACGGCGTGGGGTGGTGGCGCGTTCGATTCCTCGCGCCGGCAGTTGATCTTGTTCGGCGGCGGCCACAACGACTACGCCGGGAACGAGGTCTACGGCTTCGACATCGCGAGTGGCGCGTGGCAGCTCCTCCGTCCACCGACGCCGATGGCACAGGTGCGCGCCTCCGTCGACGAATATGCCGACGGCACACCGGTCAGTCGCCACACGTACGACAACTTCGCGTACATGCCCGATCGCGCGAAACTGCTCGTGTTCGGAGGCTCGCGCTATCAGGATGGCAGCACCACGAACGTCACGTGGACGCTCGATAGCGGCGGGCTCGCGTGGACGAGGACATCGACGTTCGAGCTCGGCGGTCTGTTCTACACGGGCTCGGACTACGACGAGGCCACGGGACAGGTGCTCGTGCGCAACGAAGGCGGGCTGTACACGTACGACGTCGCGTCGGCCGAGTGGTCGCGCCTCCTCGACTTTGGCTACCCGCCGTACTACCCGCGGTTCTCGACGAGCAACTACCGTCGCGGTGTGGTCGTCCCCGGGCGACGCCTGTTCTTCATGCTCGGGGGCGAGACCTCCGACAACGACCTCGATCTCCTCGTCTGGGACATCGACGCAGCACGCGATGCGAGCGCCGAATGGGTCACGACCGGCGACGCGAGTGGCGTGCGCGTGAGCGGAACGGGCGCCGACTACGATCGCGCGGGCGAAGCGATCGTCACGTGGTCAGGTGGGGGGCCCGATATTCTGGACCTCGGCACCAAGGTCTGGCGCCGTGGCTCCAGCGCCGGCGCTCCCGCAGCTCAGGTGCAAGCAGGCACGTACGGTCGCTGGCGCTACATCGCGTACGTGAACGCGTTCGTCCTCGTCAACGAACCCACCGAGAACGTGTGGATCTACAAACACACCGGCGGCTGCGGTCCGTAGTCGTCCTCGTCGAACGTCGGCAACGCCTATTGCGGTAACGTGCGCGCGTACCAGCTCTGGACTTCGCTCGACGACAGCGCGCGACTCCACATCGCGACGTCATCGACCAATCCGTTGAGCGATTGGCCACCGTTCGGCAAGCAGCCGATCGACACCGGTGGTGGTGTGCCTGTCGGAGGCGCGATCGTCGTCGAGTCCTCGGGCGCGTGCGCCTTGAATGCGCCGTCGAGATAGATCGACACGCGCTCCTCACGCGGCTTCGAGCCATCGAACGTGACCGTCACCAATCGCCAGCCCATGCCGAACGTGTCGCCGGGATGCTCGAAGCGATTGTTCTCGGTGTCGACGTCGACCCACAGGTGATAGTCGACGCCGCCGTTCTTCGTCAGATAGAGCGCGAACGCGGAGTCCTGCTGGAAGCCCGTGCGCTTCGAGACGATGCCTTCGTCGTCGCACGTGCAGTTCGGCTTGATCCACGCCGACACCGTGAACGCAGCCCCCGGCCGCATGCGCGGCGAATCGGGGATCGAAATACAACCATCCGTCGTGCGCGCCGTACGACCGCGTAGCGAGTCATTCTCGAGCAACGCGCTCCCCGATGGCGTGCCGTTGTCGTCACCGCCGCAGCTATCGACGACGCCGCCGGACCAATCGGTCTCGTCCATCTTCCACCAACCCTGACAACCGACCATCAACGGATCCGACGGTGTGTCCATCGCAGCATCGACCGATGGCGGCGCATCGGACTCGCCGCTCGTGAACCGGCCGCCGTCGTAGCGGCAGCTCGCGAGCAGCGCGAGACAAAGCAGCGTGCGCATCAGAATCCAACCCTCACCGTGAGTGTCGCACCATCACGTGCCGGAGCGACAGCAACATCTGCGCTCGATGATGTTCTCCCGGTGAGCCACGCCACAGTCGCCGCGATCGCTCCCGCGGCCGCGACGCCATAGCCGATGTTGGCGATCAGCGCGCGCGTGTCTCGTCGATCGAGCAGCTCGTTCGCTTCGCTCGCCATCGTGCACGGCATCGACAGATCCGGGCACAGCGCGTCCGCGTCCCGATCGAGGCTGCGGGAAGTGACGCCGCCCCAAATGCCAACGCCGAGCGCCGCGATCCCGACGACACCGAACGTGATCGCCATGCCTCGATGACGATTCCCGGAGTCGTGTGGCGCGACCGGAACGGCAACCGATCCCGTGCCTTCCGCGAGCGGAGGAATGCGCACCGTAGCCTTGTCGTGCTCGTTCGCGATCTGGACGGCCCCCGACCATCGGATCCTGCCGGGCGCGTTCGCGACCACCCAGTGTTGACCGCCATCGATCGGAATCGCGCGACCGAACAGCGCGGGATCCACGGGCTGATCGTCGCGTGTGACCGTGAGCGCATCGATCTTCGCGTCGGGCAGCTCGATCGTCAGGTACGACAGCCGCGCTTCCACGGCCGCCGCACGCTCGGTGGCGACCTGCTTCTTGACCGGATCCTTCACGCGCGTGAGTGCCTCGCGAAACGCGATCCACGCCGACGCGAAGCGCTGGCGCTTCTCCTCGCAGAGCCCGAGGTTGATCAGCGTTCCCGCGCGAGCTTCGAGGCGATTCGACGCGGCGAACGCCGCGCACGCTTTATCGACCTCGCCCGCGGCCATGAGCTTCTCGCCTTCGACGAACAGCGTCTCGGCCTCGACGCTCTGTGCTCGCGCCGGTGCGGCGAGCGCTGCGAGTACGAGGAGGATGGAGAGGGCGCGGTCCATGGGATCGGTTGTATCAGTCGCCGCGATCGATCGTGGGTGTCGAAGTCGGCTTCGTCGTTGTCGAAGGAGTCGTGGACTTTGCAGGCGCCGTCGTCGTCGAGGGAGTCGTGGACTTCGGGGGCGTCGCCGGTGGAGGCATCCCGGCGGTCTTCGTCGTCGTCTTCGCGGAGGTCTTCGCGGATGAGGACTTCGCGGACGACTTCGCCGCCGCCGTCGTGGTGGGTGACTTCATCGCGCGGGACATCGTCGGGTTCGATGCCGTCGGGTTCGATGCCGTCGGGTTCGATGCCGTCGGGTTCGATGCGCTCGTCGGGTTTGCCGACGCGCTCGACGGACTCGCACTGGTCGCGTTCGATGCACTTGTCGTGTCCGATATGCCTGTCGGGTTCGATGTCCCCGTCGGACTCGAGGGTCCGGTCGGGTTCGATGTCCCCGTCGGACTCGAGGGTCCAGTTGCGTTCGATGAACCCGTCGAGCTCGATGCACTGTCCTTCGCGGTCGTGCTCGCCGGATTCGACGCGGTGTCGGTACCCATCGCGTTCGATCGGCTCGGCTCGCGGGTCGCGAGGACGACCGCGACTCCTGCGCCCACCAAGGCGAGGGCAACGCCTCCGATGATCCATCCGCGACGGGCAGGGAGCTTGGCGACGGGCGCCGGGTCGTAGGTCACCACGACCTCCGACGTCGGCTCGAAGCCCGCGCCCGATGCGAGGAACGTCTCTGCCTTGGACAGCACCGCGCACAGCTCCGTTGCCGACGAGTAGCGCGCATCGGGCTGCTTCTCGAGGCAGCGCATGATGATGGTCTCGACCTCGCGCGGGACGCTGCGTTCGATCGACGACGGGCGTGGAGGTGCGTCGCGCACGTGCGAGATCAACACGTCGCCGGAGCCTTCGCCGATGAACGGAGGCCGGCCGGTGACCATCACGAACAGCATCACGCCGAGCGAGTAGATATCGCTGCGGTGATCGATCGGCGTCGCGCGGCACTGCTCCGGCGACATGTACGTGGGCGTGCCGACCATCGCGCCGGTCTGAGTCTTGAACTGCGAGTCGTGCTGCGTGAGCTTCGCGATGCCGAAATCGAGGATCTTCGTGCGCTCGCCACCCGTGACGGCGGGATCGCCGACGAGGAAGATGTTGTCGGGCTTGAGGTCGCGGTGGATGACGCCCTTCTCGTGAACGCTCGCGAGCGAGGACGCGATCTGCCTCGTGAGGCGGACGGCGTCGAGCGCGGGGAGGCGACCGAGGCGCTTCATGCGGCGCGAGAGCTCTTCTCCGGCGAGGAGCTCCATGACGATGTAGGCCTGGTCACCTTCGCGACCGTAGTCGTAGATCTGGATGATGCCCGGGTCGGCAATGACCGCGACCGCGCGGGCCTCGTTGAAGAAACGCTCGACGGTGCTCGGGTTCGTGGTGAACGAGGGGAGCAGGAACTTGATCGCGGCGCGCCGCCCGATCATCTGGTGCTCCGCTTCCCACACCTCACCCATCCCTCCCTCGCCGATCTTGCGGACCAGCTGGTAGGCGCCAATGCTGGTGGCCTTCACGGCTCCCGCGGTCGACATCCCGCCGACATCGTACCTCTAATTGCTGGTGACGAACCGACGACGTTTCAGCCAGCCGTCCGCGCGGGCCGGGTAGTGAACAGCGCCCAATTCGTCGTGCCATGTATCGCGTGGGATCGGGGCGTGGCCGCGCTTCGCGTAGTCGGCGATCTTCGGGCACGGGTTCGCGGGCGCGAGACCCGACGTCGCGCAGACCTCGACGCCTTCGATCGTCGATGGCTGTGCGGGAAGGGTGAGCCGCGTGCGTTCGGCGATCGCGAGGAGTGCGTCGCGCGCGAGTGGCGCCGCGGCGTCCATCCCGACGATGCCCTGGGTCGGCGCGCCGTCGAACGTGCCAGCCCACGTGCCGACGATGACCTCGCTCGTCGCCGCGATCGCCCACGTGTCCGCGAAGCCGCGCGCGGTGCCGGTCTTCGCCGCGACGCGGAACGGGAGATCGAACGGCAGCTCCATCCCGAAACCGGGGCGGCGCGCTTCGGGATCCGCGAGCATGTCCATCACGAGCCACGATGTCTCGGGCGAGAACACGCGCCGCTCGGGGATGCGCATCGGCGACCACCGCGCACCGGTCGAGGTGACGCTGCCGACGACGCCACGCGGCGTGCCGACGAAGCCGTCCTTCACGAGGAAGCCGTAGCCGGCGGCGAGGTCGAGCAGGCGGACCTTCGCGGCCCCGAGAGCGAGGCGAAGTCCGTAGTCCTCGGGCGCGCCGTCGAGTGCGCCGACGCCCGCCTTCTTCAGCGAGGACATCACGGCGGGCACGCCGACGCGCTCGATCACGTCGATCGCGGCGAAGTTGTACGAGCTCGCGAGCGCTTCGCGATAGCGCACGGGACCGTGCTCGATGCCCGCCGTGGGCGCGAAGTACGCGGGCGTCGTATCGCGCACGTCCCACGCGATCGAGAACGGCGAGTCACCGCGCTCGATCGCGGTTGCGTAGACGAACGGCTTGAGCGCGCTGCCCGGATGGCGTCGCCGCGTGGTGATGTTGATCTGGCCGCTCGGTCCGTCCCACGCGACGGAGCCGACCATCGCGCGGACCTCGGTCGTCTTTGCATCGAGGACGACGACGCCTGCTTGATCGAGGTTACGCCGGCGTAGCTGCGCGACCTGCTCGCCGACCCGCGCGGCGATGTTGCGCTGCAGTTGCAGATCGAGCGTCGTCTGCACCGTTCCACCCGCGCGGCGCACGGCGGACGGCAACTGCTCCAGCACCCAGCGCGCGAAGTGCGGCGCGTGGTTCCGCGGCACGAACTTGCCGACCGAGACGCGCGTCGCGGTGATCTCCGTCGCGCGCGCGCGATCGATCACGCCGCGCTCCACGAGCAGCGCGAGGACACGGTCGCGGCGACTCGTCGCGCGATCGAGGTGCTTCAGGGGATCGTACGCGGTGGGCGCGCGCGGGAGCACCGCGAGCAGCGCGGCCTCGGCATCCGACAGCGCCGCGGGCGGCTTGCCGAAGTACAGCTGCGACGCGGCCGCGAAGCCGAACGCGCCGTTGCCGAAGTACGCGCGGTTCATCCACTGCTCGAGGATCACGCGCTTGTCGACCGCGCGCTCGATACGCAACGCGAGCAACGACTCGCGGAGCTTCGCGCTGATCGTTCGCGCTTCATCGGCGGTCTCGAGCATGCGCGCGAGCTGCATCGTCAGCGTCGAGCCGCCGAAGCGTCCGCCCTGCACGTTCAGCCACACCGCGCGCGCGACGCCTCGCCCGTCGACGCCGTCGTGCTCCCAGAAGTGTTCGTCCTCGGACTCGATGACAGCGCTCACCGCGATCGCGGGGATCTCGCCGAGCTTCGTCCAGTGCGTGCGATCTGCGCCCGCGGCTTGGAACGTCGCGATCTGCTCGCCGCGGACATCGACGAGCACGAGCGGCTCGGTCGTCGCGACGAGCGCGTCGGGGTCGTACGGCCACACGTGAACGAGCACGATCGCGAGCTGGATCGCGATCACGAGCGGCATCAGCGCCGCGACGAGGGCCCAACGGCCATAGCGCCACGCGGTCCGGAGCCTCGCCAACATCGCTGGATCGAACGCCTTGTCCGGCGACGGCATTTCGAAGTGATCGCGGTTTCCGAGGAATTGTCGCGCGACTCCCGATGCCCCTCGTGCGTCCGAGTCTCCGACATGCGCCTCGCTTGCTTGCTCGTCGGTACCGTCACGTTGGCAGCCTGTTCGAGCTCGAGCGGCAGCTCCGCCGACGACGATCCGGGGCCCGATGCGGGCAATGGCTCGGGCAGCGGCTCGGGCTCGGGCAGCGGCTCGGGCTCGGGCAGTGGCTCTGGCGACGGTTCGGGGAGCGGCTCCGGCTCCGGCTCGGGCAGCGGCTCGGGCTCGGGCAGTGGCTCGGGTTCGGGCTCCGGCTCGGCGACGCAGTTTCCGATCACCGGCGACGCGAACGGGCCCGTCATCGGTGGCGTCCAGATCTCGTGTCACGCGATCTACGCGCCGAAAATCATCCGCGTGTACGTCATCGTGACGGACGTGAACGGCCAGAACGATCGCGCGTCGGGGTCCGGCACGCTGTACCTCCCCGACGGCTCGCAAGCAGCGCTGCAACTCTCCGAGCCGGGCGCGAGCTCGCAGTACGACTCGCGCGTGCGGTTCGGCAGCGGACAGACGCTGACCGACGCGCAGTTCACGCAGACCTGCGCCGCGTCGCTGCTGAAGGTGTCGCTGACGCTGCCCGACGACACGGGGCACGTGACGATCGCGAACGATCTCTGGGTCGCTCCGACGACCGGCGGCACGCTCTAGACGTCACTACTTCGCGATCGTCACCGTCATCATCCCCGTGCGTCCGCGCACGTCGGGGAAGTACATCGCCTCGATCGTCGCCGGCAGGACACCGAACGTGCCGTCGATCGTCGCGCGTGCTTGATACGAGAGCACGTAGTTGCCCGCGTTCATCTCGTCGGCGAACCACATCATGCGGTCATCGCGCATCTCTTGGTGGTCCCACGTCATCGAGTTCCACCACGCCCCGCGGGTGTTCGTCGGTGTCGCGGTTCCGCCGGCGCCCGAGGCGAGCTTCGGGTTCAGGATCTCGAAGCCCGCGGGGATCGGGTCGACCATCGCGACCCACTTGCGGCTCTTGTCGGCGGTGATCGAGAGCTCGACCTTCACGAGCTCGCCGGCCTTGAACGCGGTCTTCTCGACGCCGTTCTGATCGGTGTACTTGCGCGTGATCGTGAAGCCGTTCGACATCGCGGCGCCGACATCGACGCGCGCTTCGACGACGCGCACGCTGATCACGCCGCCGTTATCGGTGGTCACCGAGATGTCGTCGCCCGAGGTGTTCGCGAGCGGGACCTTCACGCTCGTGACCTGCGCGCCGGTGATCTTCTGCTTCATGACGCGCTTGCCGCCGACGGTGACCGTGGTCGTCGTCGTGCCGGTCGCGCCGCGGCGGCCATACTCCGCGAGCGCGACGAGGCTCCACAGGTTCTCCTGCGTCGACACCCACGTACCGACCTTGGTGCGCTCGCTCTTGAGGCCTTGCACGAGCGGGCCGATCAGCTCGGACTTCGGGTTGACCTCGAGGAGAGCGGCGAGCGTCATCGCCGTCGCGCGCACGTCGGACGTCATGTACATCTCGTACTCCTCGCCGGGGAAGCTCTCGCGGACGATCGCCTTTCCGTCGGTGATCTTGATGTTCGACGCGATCACCTTCTCCATCTCGTCGATCTGCGCTTTGTCTGCCTTGCCGAGGTAGAGCGCACGCAACAGGAACGCCTGGCCCCACTTCGGCAGGCCGGTGCGCAGCGCGTAGAGGCGCGCGTTCAGCGACGCATCCGGCTTGCCACGCATCGCCATCACGTATGCGGCCATCGCCATCGTCGCACCTTCGCCATCGGGCTTGAGCGTGCCGCTCTGGTTCGCCCACGCGGACAGCGCCGCGATGCCGCGATCGAACACGTCGGCTGGCACCTTCTCGCCGGCCTTCTCGGCGACGGTGAGTCCCCACAGCGCGTACGCCGCGAGGTGCGGGTACGTCTGCGATTGCGGCCACAGCGAGAACAGACCGTCGGCTTGCTGATGACGGATCACCTTCGCGGTGCCCACGCGGATGAAGCGCGACGCTTGCGTGCCTTTGAGCGACGGATCGTCGAGCGTGTTCGCGAGGTCGCGCGCAGCGACGAGCGGGATGAACCGCGACATCGTCTGCTCGAGGCAGCCATACGGATACTCGACGAGCGCGCGCAAGCTCGGCGCGAGCTCGCCGACGCCGCTCTTGTCGACGGTGATCTGGAGATAGCTCTCCTTCTTCAGCACGTCGTCCTTCGCGCCGATCGTGCCGGTCCAGGTCTCGGCGGCGGCGAGCGTCTTCTCCGCGAGCATGCGGTTATCGAAGATGCGCGGGCGGCCCACGGGCAGCGTCACGCGCACCGCGTCGGACTCGGTGCCCATCGCGACCGAGAACTCGAACGTGGCCGACGCGCTCTCGGCTGCCTTCGCCGCGAAGCGCACGCGCGCCTGGCCGTTCGCCGGAACCTGCACGGTCTGGCGCGTCGACGTGAGCGTCGCGCCCATCGACTTCGCCGTGACGATCGCCGTGCCCGCGACGTCGGTGCGGTTGTGCACGATGACACCGACGGACGCCGCGTCACCGGGACGCAGGAAGCGGGGCAGGGCGGGCGCCGCCATCAGCGGCTTGTTGACCGTGAGCCGCTGTTCGCCCGCGCCGAACTGATCGCCGATGTCCGCCGCGACGGCCATCAAGCGGAACGCGGTGAGGTTGTCCGGCGCGGTGAACGTGAACGCGATCTCGCCGGCATCGTCGGTGAGCAGCATCGGCGCCCAGTACGCGCTCGACACGAACTTGCTGCGCACGCGCTGGCCGTCACCACCGCTGCCACCGTCACCACCTTCGTCCGGATCACCGGACTCCGGGTCGGCGAGGCGCGCGACGCGGTTCCAGTTCGTGCCCGCATCCACGCCGAGGCCGTACGATGCGTAGAACGTCTTCATCGGGTTCGGCGTGACGTACGAGATCAGCTGGAGCACGCCCTCGTCGGCGGCGCTGAGCGAGACCTCCGCTTTCACCGGCGTCCCCGCGTGCGTGACCTTGATCTTGCCGGTGACCTTGTCGCCGGGGCGAACGGTGGCGTTGTCGAGCGTGACCGCGACGTCGAGCTGCTTGTGCTCGCTCGCCACCTTGAGCTCGACGATGCCCATCTTGAACTGCGGGCGATTCTTGTCGCCATCGCCGCTACGACCCGACACGAGCGCCACGGACGCGAACACGTTCGGCGCCCACGCGTCTTGAATCGGGATCTCGACACCCTCGGTCGCCGACGCGAGGCGCTTCACCTTCGCGTCGATGATGCCGTCGCGCTCGATCGTGATCAGCGCCATCGGGTTCTTGAGGTTCGCCTGCGCGACGAGCCGCGCCGTATCACCGACCTTGTACGACGGCTTGCTCGCGACGAGCGACATGCGCGCGCCTTCGTCGCCGGACCAGAACGCATCGCCCTTGCCGATGACCCAGATGCCGCTCGCGGCGCTCACGTCGTTGCCGCGATCGTCTTTGGCGGCGATGCGCACCACGTACTCGCCCGGCTCCGTCGGATAGATCCGCTCGGTGTGCGAGCCCGCGCCGGCGATCGTGACGTCGCGTTCGATCGCGAGCTTGTCCTTCGAGTCGCACTTCATGAAGGAGCGCGCGCCGACGGTCTCCCACTCGCAGTTGCGATCGACCTTCGTGAACGTCAGCTTCGCCTTCGTCTCTTTGCGTGCGCCATCCGGTGCGAGCGCGACGAGGTTCACGCCGAACGGCATGCCCACCGCCTGCACGTATTCGTTCGCGTGCATGCCGAGGTACAGCGTCGACTTGTGCGCGGTGACGATCGAGCTCTTGCTCATCGTCTGATCGGCGCTGTCGGTGACGTTCGCGGACAAGATGTAGTCGATCGGTCCGTCGAACGTGGTGGCCGAGTCGCGCGCGGCGATCTGCAGCTTGCCCTGCGCGTTCGTCTGGCCGGTACCGTCGGAGATGAAGTCGCCGTAGTCGCCGCAGCCGTAGCGGTTGTACGAGCAGTCGTCGTACCACCACCACGAGAACGGGTTCGCGCTGAACGTGTACTCGTCCCAGCCCGCGAAGCGCACGGGGTGATTGCGGCGGCGCAGGCTCCACTCGACCTTGCCGTTCGCGACGGGCGCGCCGAACAGATACTTCGCATCGAGATCGAACGTCAGACGCGCGCCGGGGCGCGGATCCTTCTGGCCGCTCTTCACGCCGACCTCGAACGTCGCCGGGCGGAACTCCTCGACGGAGAACTTCTCTCGGAACACCTGATCGCCCACGGTCGCGCTGACGTAGTAGTCGCCGAGCACGGCTTCCTCGCCGAGTTGCATGTCGAACGCGAAGCCGCCGAATGTCGACAGCTTCGTCGTCGTCGTCATCGCGACCTGACCGCGGCTGTCCTGTACTTCGATCGCGACTTTCTTCTTCGCGGGAACGCGCGGCGGCAATCCCTGCGCGACCTCGCGCGCGATGCCCTTGAAGTGGACGCTCTCGCCCGGGCGATACAGGCCGCGATCGCTCTGGATGAAGCCCCGCATCTTCACGGCGCCGCCGCTGCGATCCTCGGGGAGGCTGAAGTTCCAGATCTGGATGCCGTTGGCCCAGTTGCCGTCGACGACCGCGAGATCGGTGCCGTTCTCGACGACGGCGATCATCCGCTGGCTGCGATAGCTATCCCAGTCGTCGTACTCCTCCTCCTCGGTCGTCGTGCTGCCCGCTTTCTGCGCCTTCATGATCGCGGAGCCGGGGACCTTCACGATGCCGTCCGCGTTCGTGGTGTCGGTCCACACCTGCTTGCCTTGCGGCGTGTAGACGACGACCTTCGCGCCGGCGATCGGCGATCCCGTCGACAGCGACGTGACCCAGACGAGCCCCGACGCGGTGCCCGTCTTGATCAGCACACCCATGTCCGTCACGTTCGCGAGCACGCGATTGCGTCGCGGCGTGAGCCACATGCGCTGCGGATCCGGAACGACGTCGGTGGACGTCACTTCGGCGAGGAACACGCCGCGGGCACCCGGAGAATTCGCGCAGCTCTTACCGAGCTCGAGGTCGGTGAGCACCCACTTGTTCTTGCCGGTGGTCTTGAACGTCTCCGTGCGCCCCTTCGTCTTGAGCTTGCTCCACTCGATCGCCTTGTCGTCGTCGTTGCCACCCCACGGGTCGTAGTTCATGTCCGTGGTCAGCACCTGCACGAGCTTGTCGCGCGGGATCTGCGCGCACTCGAGCTGGAACTTGCCGACGTTGCGCGACCACAACGGATAGCCCTTCGCGCTCGCTTCCAACGCGAAGATGCCGCGCTCCATCGAGAGGCGCGGCGCTGCATCACCGGTCTTGAACGTCTGCGTGACCGGCTTGTCGAGCTTCTGCCCGAACACGTCGACGAGGCCTTTGACCTCGAGCTTGTAGTCGGTCGTGACCTCGAGGTCGGCGGTGACCTTGTACTCCTTGCCGTCGCCGCTGAGGTATCCCTGATCGAGGCCGCGGATCGCGGGCTTGCTGTGCACCGCCTTGCGAACCTCTTCGAGCGTCACCGGCGTGCTGAACGTGAACGTCATGCCGACTTCATCGGCGCCGATGTCGCGGCCGTCCGGCGAGATCTTGACGATCGACAGCATCGGGCGCGCACGCACCGCGAGCGAGTACGGCTTGTCGAGCGAGGCGTTGCCACCCGCACCGGACAGCCCTTCACACGTGATGGTGTACGCGCCACCCGCGGCGAGCTTCGCGGCGGGCTTGAGCGAGATGTTCGACGACGCATCGACGCTCACGCTCGGCGGCATCAGCGCGACGACGGCGCCACCCGCAGCGACGAGCTTGCAGTGCTTCGCGACGTCCTCGGCGATCACCGGCTGGTTGAACGAGAGCGGCAGCTCGCCATCCGGCGCGAGCGACATCGGATCCACGCCCCACACACCTTCCACCGCGAGCGGCCGGTGCACGAAGGCGAACTCGAAGCCATGCGTGCGCTTCGCGAGCTCTCCTTGCAGCGCGACCTTGTAGCGCGTGCTCGCGGCGAGTCCCTCGGACGGTTCGATCGTCAGCGTCTGGCGGTCCTGCCAGAACCCCTTCCACGGGACACTCGGCGTGATCGCGACCGCCATCGGATCGGCGGGCTTGCCGACCATCGCTTCGTCGACGACGGGCTTGTCGAACTTGATCTCGACGGGCTCGGCCTTGTCGACGGGACCTTGCGGTCCGAACGACATGACCTGGAGATCGGTCTTCGGTTGCGGACCGCCACCACACGCGGCCACGGTCAGCAGAAACAACGCACGAGATGCGGAGCGCATGCTGCGCGCGGTTGCACCCGCAGTGCCGTCCCGCGTTCGTGCGATTGCACGGCGTTACTGGGCACGTGTCCAGCGCACCACAAAAGTGGGACACAAAAGCGCTGCGAATACACGTTCGTCCTCGCGCGTTCTGGGATCGGCGTCGTGCGTGCGGCGTGGCCGTTTCTCGTCGAGGATCGGGACGTGATACAGCTCGCCGATGAAGCGATCCTCGATGGTCACCGCGCTCGTCCTCGCGAGCGCGATCTCGGCATCCGGCTGCTACGGCTCCTACGGCGCGTTCAACAAGGTCCACAAGTGGAACGGCCAGGCGACCGGCAGCAAGCTCGCGAACTCGGCGATCCACCTCGGCCTCTACATCATCCCGGTCTACCCGATCGTCTACCTGGGTGACTTCCTCATCTTCAACACCGTCGAGTTCATCACGGGCGAGCCGGTGTTCCGTTGATCATCCGATCTGCGCGATGAACCCCGCGGCCACGACCTCCGCGGTCGATGGCGTCAGCATCTCGCGCTCGCCGCGGACGCGTCGCATCCACAAGCGCCACAGCGCGGTCGGTTGATCGAGCGCGCCGTTCGTGACCACCGCCGTCCACGCCGCCCAGCCGCGCTGCAGATCGCGCGCGTACTTGTCGTCGAGGATCGAGTCGGCGGTGCATGCCGCGATCACGCGCTCGAACGCGTGCGTCTCGATCGGTCCGCTCTGCGCGACGAGGTCGGCGATCGACATCAGCATCGCGTGCGCGTCCCCGATGACCATGGCGATGCGCGATCGCAGGCGCTTCGCGAGCTCCTCGCCGAACGATCGCGATGGCGATTCGTCGAACAGGGCGAGCGCCGGAATGGGGCGCGGCTCGTAGGTCGCGACCTGCTTCGCGAGCATCGCGGCGATCTTCGCGGTGACCTCGGCGCCGAGGGAGCGGCGAACCGCGTGCGCGACGCCGCCGACGATCGTGCCCATCGCGAGCGCCGCGAGCGTCTCGACCAGCGGGCTCATCGCGCGAGCCCCGCGATCCAGATCGCCGCGTGGGTCGACGAAGGCCGCGGTCCCGATCGCTTTGTCGATGCGCGAGAGGGCGCTCGTGAGGTACGCGCGGATGGCGTGGGGGATGGGCGGGTGCGCGAGGAGGGCGGAGTGCGACATGGGCGGGCCTGTCGCGAGCGCTCCACCGATGGTTGCGTAGATTCTGGACACGGGGCGATCGCGAGCTCGTAGCCGTCGCGACGACCGAGCTAAGCCCCTGCCGGGACTCGGAATCGTCGACACCGAGCAATCGCCTCTCCGTAGATCGATCGGCGGGGCCGAGCGTGTAACGTCGCACGGGCATGTTGCGCTTTGGCATCGCTACGCTCGCTCTCGCCCTGATGGTGACGACGGCGCATGCGGCGGGTGCGGGGACCTGGCGTTCGCTCGGCATGTACCCCACGAGCTCGGGGGGATCCGGGCCCGCGGCGCCGATGCCGATGGTCGAGAGCAAGGTCGAGATCGTGGTCCGCGGCGCGATCGTCGAGGCGGTGGTCACGCAGGCGTTCGTCAACAAGAGCGAGCGCGCGACCGAGGCCACGTACATCTTCCCGCTGCCGCACGATGCAGCGGTCAGCGCGATGTCGATCAAGATCGGCACGAAGACGATCAAGGCGGCGATCGAGAAGCGGGCCGAAGCGCAGCGGCGCTACGAGGCCGCTGTTCGCGCGGGCGTGATGGCGGCGACGACGGAGCAGGAGCGGGCCGATGTCTTCACGCAGACCGTCGCGGCGGTGCCGGCAAAAGGACGCGTGGAGATCGTGTTGCGGTTCGACGCGACCGCCATCTTCGCCGATGGCGCGTGGATGCTCGCGTTGCCGATGGTGGTCGCGCCGCGCTTCGTGCCCGGGACCGCGAGCGGACGCGGCACGACGGGAAGCGGGCGATCGCCGGATACGGATCGTGCACCCGATGCATCGCGAATCACGCCGGGGGCATCGCCGGGCGGCGGTGGCGCGACGAGCGTGAGCATCGTGTTCGCGGATCCGGTCAAGGATGTCTCGAGCCCGACGCACGACGTGAAGGCGGACAGGTCGGGCGCGTATGCATTCGTGGATCGGGTGACGGATCACGATGCCGTGATTCGCTGGAAGTCGGCGAGCCCGGCGGTCGGATGGATCGAGCCGACGCAGGATGGCGGGTTCGCGGCCGTCGTCGTGCAAGCGCCCGATGCACCGGCGAAGCGAGCCGCGCTGCGCGCGATGTTGGTTCTCGATCGCGCCGCGACGATGAAGGGCGACGCGACGGTGACCACGCAGCCGTTCGTGCGCACGTGGTTCGCGAAGCTGCGCTCGGATGATCGCGTCGCGCTGCACGGCGGTCCGGCGGTGTGGACAGCGGCCGACACGCTCAAGGCGATCGAAGGCGTGTGGCGACAAGCCGGGCAAGCGTTCGATCTGACGCGGACGCTGCAATCGGTGAAGCCCGAAGGCGCGGCGATCGTGCTCGTCACCGACGGTCTCGTCGCGGACGACGCGGCGGCGATCGCAGCGGCGAAGAAGCTCGGCGTCCCGATCCACGTCGTCGGTGTGGGCGCTGCACCCGCGCGCGGGTTGTTGACGAGGATCGCCGGCGTCAGCGGCGGCACGGTGCGCTTCGTGTTGCCCGCCGACGATCTCGCGCTCGCCGCCACGCAGCTCGCCGCGGATCTCGCCGCGCCGCCCGCACCGCTCGCCGTGAACTGGGGAACGCTGTCGGTGACCGACGTGGTGCCCGCGTCGCTACCGCGTCTCGGCGCAGGGCAAGCCACGATCGTCGTCGCGAAGATCCGCCGCACGCATGCGGCGACTCCGACGGCGAACATCCGCGTGCGCGGCGAGCTGTTCGCGATCGAGACGCTCTCGCCGGGGAAGCCGCTCGATGGCGCGATCACGGCAGCCGGGCCGCTCGGGCGCCGCTGGGCGAAGTTGCGACTCGACGATCTGCTCGTCGGTGCGCCGAACGTGTCCGCGGTGACCGCGCACGCGCTCGCCTACGGCCTCGTGTCGCCGTACACGACGCTCGTCGCGATCGGGAACGACGTCGTCATCGAGGGCGGCGTGAAGCACAGCGTTGCGGTGCCGGTGTCGGTTCCCGCCGGCATGCACTGGGTCGAGGTCAAGCAAGAGACCACGCCGGTGCAGCAGACCGAGCTCGATGCGACGTTGGTCCTGAAGACCGACGCTCCGAAGACCGTCGCGGAGAAGCCCGCCGACAAGAAGCCGCCCGTCACCAAGACGCCGGTTCGTCCCGGGCCGCCGCAAGCGCCGGCCGGCGGAAGCGTCGCCGCGGAGGAAGGTGACACCACGGATCGGCCACGCAAGGACAGCGGCGGTGCGAAGGCCGATCGATCGGAGAACGAGGAGGACGACGAGCGGAGCAACGCGGTGAAGAAGTCCAAGCGCTGGACGGACGATCGCGACGGCACCGACGACGACGAGAGCGGTGGCGAAGGTGCCGCGGACGTCGCATCGACCGCACCTGCACCGGCAGACGAGTCGCCGATGTTCGGCGGGATGTCGTCGGGCGAGGTGGTGATGACTCGCGCGGCGCGCCGTGGGTATCGCTTCTCCATCGCCGCTGGCGGCGGCATCGCGGTCCAATCGGCGGACCGGGCGCCGTTGTTCTCGCTCGGCATGCGCTTCGATGCGGGCCGCTCGCGCAACCTCGTCGGCTTCGAGGCGACGCTGTTCGGCGTCGGTCGCGACGACGGCCTCGACGCGCAGGGTCGATTCCTGCTGTCGTACGCACGCGTCGGCGTGCTCGCTCCCTTCCTCGAGCTCGGCGCGGGCATCGGTGCGCACGTCGGCGCCGGGTTCGGTCCCGCGTGGTCGTTGTCGTTGCGGCTCCGCGTGACGCAGAGCCTCGGTGGCTTCTTGCGGTACGACGGTGCGCGGCTGCGTCAGGACACGGCGAGCCAGACCCAGACGACGACGACGATCGGCGTCGAAGCGGCGTTCTAGACGACAAAACGGCGATGGAGACCATCGCCGTTTCCCTTTCGAGCGAGCAGACGAGGGCTCACCACATCGCGGTGTAGCCGACGTTCACCTGGAGCGCGCTGGTCAGCGCGACCGTCGTGACGTCATCCTCGGACATCTGGTTGTGCGAGATGTACTGGTACTGCAGCGACGGGGTCAGGATGCCCGAGCGACCGACCAAGAAGTTCGCACCGATGCGCGGCGCGACCGCGAGCCCCGCACCGAGCTTCTGCTCGTACGCGGCGCCGATGCCCATACCGACGAAGCCGAACATCGTCCGGTTGAACGGGATGTGATACGAGGGCTCGGCCAGGGCCGACCACATCGTCGCGTCCTCGTCGCCGGTCTTGATGTTCGACACGCTGAGGATCGCGGACAGCTCGAGGTTATCGGCGACGAACCAGCCGATCTGCGGAGCAACGGTGATGTTGCGGAAGTTCGACGACAGCATCAGACCTGCCGAGCCACCGAGCTCGAGCACGCCCGCGCGGCCGTAGCCGACTTGACCGCCGACGCCGGCCTGCTGGACGACGTTACCGTCGGGCAGCGTGGCGATCGGCGAGGCGACCGGAGGTGCCGGATCGTTGTCCGACTGCGACGGCGGAAGCTGCGACGGCTTCGTCGGCGCGGCCGTGGAGCCCGGCGTTCCCTCCGTCGCGATATCGTCCTCGGCCATCGCCGTCGACGCACCGACCAACAACACAGCTGCAAAGATAGTCTTCGAGATCGTACGCATGAGAAAATCTCCCTCTCCGCATGAGTGCGGCGTTTCTGGTGCGCAAGAGGCGAGAGCCGCTTGCCGCGATCTCTGATCGAGCAACCGAGATGCCAGCTGCCAAGTCCGCGATGATCGGAGGACGGCCCTCGCGTAACGGATGCGACCGGCGATCCGTTCGAGCGGGCGCGACGCAGCTGCGTCGTATTCGCACGTCAATTCGTGTCGCCGACGATCACCGAGCGCGCTAGGTCGACGAGGCGCATCGCCGAGATCGTGCGGACGGCGCACTGCGAGTCGGTCGCTGACATCGCTGGTGTCGGCGGTTTTTTGGTGGGCGACGTAGTAGCGTCGCTGCGTGCGGAAGATCCGGCTCGTCGTCGAGTACGACGGCACGACGCTGTCGGGGTGGCAGCGCCAGGCGAATGCACCGACGGTGCAACAGCACCTCGAAGAAGCGCTCGCGCAGATCCTCCAGCACGACGTGACGATCGCCGGTGCATCGCGCACCGACGCCGGTGTGCACGCGCGCGGTCAAGTCGCGGCATTCGAAACGGAGCGCGCGATTCCATTGCACGGGATCCGGCGAGGACTCAACTCACTGTTGCCCGACGTGATCGCTGTCCGCAGCGCGGACGAAGTGCCGCCCGAGTTTCATCCGCGCTTTGGCGCCACGGGCAAGCACTATCGCTACACGATCCATCGCGCGCCGGATCGATCGCCGCGGTTTCGCGAGCGCGCGTGGCACCACCCCGAACCGCTCGATGTCGCGCGCATGCGCGATGCGGCGAAGGCGCTCCTCGGCGAGCATGACTTCGCCGCGTTCCGGGCCGCGGGCTGCACCGCTCGGACGACAGTGCGCCGGATCGACACGGTGGACCTGACGGAGGCCGCGCGAGAGGCCGGGATCGCCGAACCGGAGCTCCTCTCTATAGATGTGCGGGGGAATGCCTTCTTGCGGAACATGGTCCGCATCCTGGTCGGCACGCTGGCCGACGTCGGCCGGGGTGCCTTGGAAGTCGGCCAAGTGGCCGAGATCCTTGCGTCGCGCGATCGGACGAAGGCCGGCAAGACCGCTCCCGCGCACGGTCTGGAGCTGGTCGAGGTCCGCTACGACGGCATCCGTGTAAGCTCGGACAATTCAACGCGTTGAGTAAGTGTCCGTGGCCTCCGAACCCGCCACTCAAGTCGAGCTCGACGAAGAGCAAAGACTGGTCGAGGAGGCCCAAGCGGGCAACCTCGACGCTATGCGACCGATCCTCGAACGTTACGCCTCTCCGCTGTACGGCACGGTGATCTTGCCGCGCCTCGGCGATGCCGCGAGCGCCGAGGATGTCCTGCGCGACACGCTCGCGACCGCGGTCGAGAAGATCAAGCGATTCACGTGGCAGGGAAAGTCGATCTATCCGTGGCTGCGGCAGATCGCGATCAACAAGGTGTACGACGTGCACCGCCACTCCAAGCGCAGCAAGCGCTTGGCCGATGCGATGGCGCATGAAGTCGCGGTCGAGACCGACCCGGAGTCCCACGCGGATGCGCAGCTCATGGCCGATCAGGAGCGCAAGGCACATCGCGAGCGCATCGACGACACCATGCTTCAACTCCAGGATCGGTACCGGACCGCGATCGAGCTACGCTTGATCCAAGAGCTGTCGCGCGAGGAGTGCGCGAAGCGACTCGGGGTCACGATCGGTACGTTCGACGTCCTTCTGTTTCGCGCGGTGCGCGCATTCCGAAAGCACTTCGGAGACACCGGAGAGGCCGCCCCATGACCAACGACGACGATATCCTTTCCGCGCCCGTGCCCGAGCCCCTCGACGAGGCATCGCCGTCGGAGCGCGCACGCGCGAAGACGTTCGCGGACATCGTCGACAAGGCGATCACCGGACGCGCGCCCGCAGCGATGTCGGCGGATGACCGCGCGCTCCTCGAGGTCGCCACGGTGATCCGCGCGGCGAACGGGCAGGCCGAGCTCGCGGCGACCAAGCAGCGCTCGATCGTCGAGGACGCGCTTCGTCAGGCGATCGGCGACGCGTCGTCGGGCACGAGCGGACAGCTCGGCGTGGTCCCGATCGGCCGCGCGCGCAAGAAGTGGCTGCCGTGGGCGCTCACGGGCGCGAGCACGGCGATCGCGGCCGCCGCGATGCTCGTGTTGTGGCTGCGTGGTCCCGAGAAGCAGATCGTTCAAGAGACGGCGCAGGTGCCGACGAGCTGGACCTCGCGTCCGGCGGATCCGCTGATCGGACCGATCGCGCGCGAGAACGCGGGTGATGCGAGCGCGCGGATCGACTACTTGTTTGCAGATCGGCTCGAGGGTTACCGAGACCGGCGCCTGAGTGGTGCCCGTGGCCGCAGTGGAGGAACGCGATGAAGTCTACGACCGTGATCGGCGTCTTGATCGGCGCCGTCCTCCTCGCTGCAGCGATGTTCATCGCGGGCCGCGCGTCGGCACCCACCGAGCACGTGACCCAGGATGTGACGAAGATCGCCGATGCGACCGATGTCATCGACGAGTCGCTGATGATGTCTCTCGCGCAGGCGAAGAATTTTCATCGCAAGGCCAAGGTCTACATGAGCGATGGCAAGCTCGACGAAGCAACGGCAGCGGTCCGCCAGATCCTGTCGCTGTCGTTCCCCAAGGGCGCGCCGGAAGCCGATGACGTTCGCCTCGACGCGCGCGCGTTGCTCGCGAAGCTGCTCGTGCTGCAAGGAAAGCTCGACGAAGCGATGAGGACCGTCGACGAAGGCCTGGCGTCGAGCCAGCGCGAGAGCTTCTTCACCGCGAACCTCTACACGGTGCGCGGCGAGATCCACGAAGCACGCGCGGCGAACTACGACGCCGAAGGCGAGCCGAGCAAGGGCAAGGCAGTGGTCGAGCGCCGCAGCGCGATCGAGTCGTACGACAAGTCGATCCAGATCAACGAGAAGCTGCAGAAGCAACTGATGGGGAGCCCGTGAGGATCGTCTCCATCGCAGGGCCGCTCGCGCTGGGCGTGCTTCTCGGCGTGATGATCGCGTGCGGTGGTCAGCAGAAGCCGAACCCCGGGCTCGACGAGCGGATCGAGATCGCGAACCTGTGGACGCAGATCCGCCAGTGGCGGTCCGAGATTCCCGACATGGATCTCGATCCGGATCCGTCGCTGATCGCGGGACCGATCGTGAAGAAGACGGTGCGCGAGATCGAGCAGCGCGCGTGCCCCGAGAATCACAACGTGCCGATGGTGTGCAACGACGTCTGCAGCATCGCCGACAACATCTGCGACAACGCGGAGCGCATCTGCGAGCTGTCCGCGAAGCTGCGCAACGATTCGTTCGCGCAGAGCAAGTGCTCGAGCGCGAAGGGCTCGTGTCATCAGGCGAAGGAGCGCTGCTGCAGCTGCTCGAACAAAGCGCCCGAGCCTGCGAAGGTAGGTCCGTGAAGACTCTCGTTTCGGCGGTGTTCCTCGTGGGCTGGGTGATGGTGATCGCGTGCGGCGGCGCGAAGTACAAGTCCGCGGCCGCGCCGACGGGTGGCGCCGAGGCGATGCCGAGCCCGATGCCCGGGGATCCGCGCAACGAGATCGATCGCCTCGCGAAGGAGATCGACGAGGAGCTCGCGAAGGGCGGCGTCGCGACGATGACGCCCGCCGCGTGCGAGACCTCGCATGCGTGCACCGCGGAGCCGTACGGGCTGCCGCCGCGCATCGAGGACACGACGTGCAAGCCGGCCGCGGCCGATGTCTGCACGCAGGCGTGCACGCTGTCCGACTCGGTGTGCACGAACGCCGACAAGATCTGCAAGATCGCGTCGCAGCTCGGCGGCGCCGACGACTACGCGAACGAGAAGTGCCAGAGCGGCAACGACAGCTGCAAACGTACGCGCGAGCGCTGCTGCAACTGCAATCCGTAGCGTATCGCGCGGTATAGGCCCGTTGTACTGTCGGCGTGGTGCTGCGCTGCGCGCTGTTGGTCGTTGCTTCGGGCGTTCTCGTCGAGAGCGCCGTCGCGGGACCGACCGATCCGGCCGGTGGCTCGCCACGCGCGATCGGTCGCGCCGGTGCGGGCGCGGTGTCCGACGATGGCGGCGGCGCGCTGCAGATCAACCCCGCGGCGATCGCGCGTCGCGACTCGTGGCGCGTGCAGCTCGGTATCGGCTTTGCCGACGACGGGATCGCGTGGACCGCGAAGAACGCGCCGGTATCGCGCGATCAAGCGGGCACGAGCGTGTTGCCGACGGTCAGCGTCGTCGGTTCGGTGGGATCGTGGATCATCGGCGCCGGCGTGATGACGAGCGGCGCGATGGACCGCGCGCTCCGCGACCCGGCCGACGTGCCGACCGGGAGCATCCATCCGATGGACCGGACCAAGCCGCGCGCGTTCGAGTACCGCTACGCTGGCATCGAGGGCGGGCTGCGGCGTGACACGCTGGTCCTCGGGGTCGCGCGCCGCGTGACCGACACGATCGCGCTCGGCGCGTCGACGGGGCTATCGCGGATCGTCGCGCACGAGACGCGTCGCATGTGGGTCGGGTTCGAGAATGCGACGCTGGGCGGCCTCGACAATCCGGTCCGCGATCTCCAGCTCGCGCTCGACGGTGACGCGATCGTTCCGCACGCGACGCTCGGCACGCTGATCGCGCCCGAGGACACGCCGCTCGAGCTCGCGCTGTCGATCGGATGGGTCAAGCGGCCCACCGTGACCGGCTCGGTCAGCGGCGCGACGTTCGATCCCGACGACGAGGCCCCGGTGTTTCGTGCGTCCTCGCCGACGGCCGCGCTGATCGTGCGCCAACCGATCGCGATCCACGCGGGCGCGCGCTACGTCGGCGATCGAGTCACCGTCGAGATCGGCGGCGACATGTGGCTCGCGTCGCAGAAGGCGCGCAAGGTCGCGTGGGAGCTTCACGGAGTTCGCGTCGCCAACAGCAACGTCGTGGGATCGATCGAGACGGAGCTCGACGGTGTTCCGTCGCGCTACTCGCTGCGCACGCACGGCGCGATCCGCCTCGCGGGGGACGTCGAGATCATCTCGGGATTTCTGTGGGCCACGGCGGGCTACGCGTACACCGTCGGTGGCACCACGGAGTCGCGGTTGTCTCCGACGTTCGGCGACCTCGGTGGCCACACGATCGCGCTCGGCGTGGAGGGCACGAAGGGCGGCGTCACGTACACGATCGGGTGGTCGCGCACGATCTCGAAGGTGCGGAGCCGGGAGAGCGAGCTGCGGCTGGATAACCCGTTCGCAGCCGGCGACACGTTCGTGCCCGATGGCAGCTACGATGCCTCGTCGGACCAAGTCGGCGTGTTGCTCGACTTCGAGCTCGACGCGCCGTAGGCGTCTACGCGGCGAGCGAGGCGAGAGCGATCAGCGCCACGTGGACGAGCATGAACAGGCGCATCTCGCGGGACATGCGGCAGGTAGAGCACGGTTCGTGCCCGGCGAGAATCCCTCCTCTCCGACGAGGTTCTCGTAGGTTATCGCCGGATCTCGGGCGACCGCGTCGGCACCTGTCTGGCAAGCCGACTAGCCAGTGGCTGGCGATCCTTCAGTCGAAGCGGTCGAGGTTCGTGATCTTCGTCCAGGCCTTGACGAAGTCGCGCACGAACCGCTCTTTGCCATCGACCTGCGCGTAGACCTCGGCGATCGCGCGCAGCTCGCTGTTCGAGCCGAACACGAGATCGACCGGCGTCGCTGTCCACGCGAGCTTCTTCGACGTGCGGTCGCGACCTTCGAAGATGCCGTCCGTCTTCGACGCCGACCACACGATCCCCATGTCCAAGAGCTGGACGAAGAAGTCGTTGGTGAGCACGCCCGGTGTCTTCGTGAACACGCCGTGCGCGACGCCGTTGGTGTTCGCGCCGAGGACGCGCAAGCCACCGACGAGCACCGTCATCTCCGGGACGGAGAGGGTCAAGAGGTTCGCCTTGTCGACGAGCAACTCTGCAGGCGAGAGCGCGAGGCCGGCGGTGTAGAAGTTGCGGAACCCGTCGGCCTTCGGTTCGAGGAACGCGAACGATGTCGTGTCGGTCTGCGCCTGTGTCGCATCGGTGCGTCCCGCGCGGAACGGCACGCGAACCGTGACGCCGGCCTTCTTCGCCGCCTGTTCGACAGCGGCGTTGCCTGCGAGGACGATCACGTCGGCGAGTGAAACGCGCTTGCCACCGGTCAGCGTCTTGTTCGCATCGGCCTGGATCTTCTCGAGCGTCGCGATCACCTTCGCGAGCTCGGCAGGCGAGTTCGCCGCCCAGCTCTTCTGCGGAGCGAGACGAACACGCGCGCCATTCGCCCCGCCGCGCATGTCGGTACCCCGGAACGAAGCTGCCGCGGACCACGTCGCGCGCACGAGCTGCGGAACGGTGAGACCCGACGCGAGGATCTTCGCCTGGATCGCGGCGGCATCCGTCGCATCGATCAACGGATGGTTCACGGGGGGAAGTGGGTCCTGCCAGGTGAACACGTCCTTCGGAACATCCGCGCCGAGATAGCGGCTGCGCGGACCCATGTCGCGATGCGTGAGCTTGAACCACGCCTTGGCGAACGCGAGGCGGTACGCCTCGGGGGCCTTCTGGAACGAGAGGACGATCTTCTTGTACGCAGGGTCGACCCGCAGCGCGATGTCCGTCGTGAGCATCACGGGGGGGTGCTTCTTCTTCGGATCGTGTGCATCGGGCACGGCGTCCGCGGCCTCTCCCTTCGCCGGGATCCACTGCGTCGCGCCACCCGGGCTCTTCGACTTCACCCACTCGTAGTTCATGAGGTTGTCGAGGTACTCGCTCGTCCACGCCGTCGGATTCATCGTCCACGCGCCTTCGAGTCCGCTCGTGACGGTGTCGCCACCCGAGCCGGTGCCGCACTTGTTCTTCCAGCCGAGGCCTTGATCCTCCACCGCAGCGGCAGCGGGCTGCGCACCCACGCACTTCGCCGCGGCGTGCGCGCCGTGCGTCTTGCCGAACGTGTGACCACCCGCGATCAGCGCGACGGTCTCTTCGTCGTTCATGCCCATCCGGCCGAACGTCTCGCGGATCGCCTGCGCCGCCGACGCGGGATCTCCGTTGCCACCCGGACCCTCCGGGTTCACGTAGATGAGGCCCATCTGCACCGCGGCGAGCGGCTTCTCCAGCCGACCCGCGGTGTGGCGCTCGTCGGCGAGCCACGCTTTCTCGCCGCCCCAGTACACGAGATCCGGCTCCCAATCATCGGGACGCCCGCCCGCGAAGCCGATCGTCTTGAAGCCCATCGACTCGAGGGACACGGTGCCCGCGAGCACCATCAAGTCGGCCCACGAGATCTTTTGCCCGTACTTCTGCTTCACGGGCCAGAGCAGGCGTCGCGCCTTGTCGAGGTTCGCGTTGTCGGGCCAGCTGTTCTGGGGATCGAAGCGAAGCTGCCCACCCTGCGCGCCACCGCGACCATCGCCCGATCGATACGTGCCCGCGCTGTGCCACGCCATGCGGATGAAGAACGGACCGTAGTTCCCGAAATCGGCGGGCCACCACGGCTGCGATGTCGTGAGGACCTTCGCGATGTCCTTCTTCACGGCGCCGAGATCGAGCGTCGCGAATGCCTTCGCGTAGTCGAAGTCAGGCCCGAGGGGATTCGAGGCGGGCGAGTGCTGTCGGAGCGGTGATAGATCGAGCTGATCGGGCCACCAGAACTTGTTGGGTTTCGGGGTTCCGTCGGCGAACGTGGGCGTCGATGTGGCCGCGAGAGCCAGCACCACCTTCACGAGCATATTTCTCATGCCGACACGTTCGGCCTGTTGCCGGCGAAAGTCACTGATTTACGTGAGCGGTCATTTGGATGGATCTGATAGTAATTAGCTATCAGTGATGAACGTCGTCGCGACGAGACGTGGTCGGCCGCGCGCCGCTATCGCTTCTTGATGCCGTGCTTGTCGAGCAAGCGCGCGAGCGCGAACCGCGAGATCCCGAGCGCCTTCGCCGCCGCCGCCTGCTTTCCGTTCGCGTCCATCAGCGCGTCGAGGATGGCTTGCTTCTCCATGCTCGCCACGCGCTGCCGGATATCGCGCGGGCGCGCACCGTCGGGAGCTGCGGCGACCACGCGCTCGGGCAAGTGCTCGGCGGCGATGCGGGATTCACCGAGGACGAGTGCGCGCTCGATCGCGTTGCGGAGCTCGCGCACGTTGCCGGGCCAGTCGTACGCCTCGAGCAACGCGAGCGCGGATGGCTCGAATGCAATTGTCCGCCCGCGTGCGAGCTCGTCGGCAAAGCGGCGCGCGAGCGGCACGATCTCCGAGCGGCGATCGCGCAGCGGTGGGATCGGGATCGCGAACGCCGACACGCGGAAGAACAGGTCTTCGCGGAAGCGTCCACGCTTCACTTCGGTCTCGAGGTCGTGGTGCGTCGCGCACACCACGCGCACGTCGATCTGCGTCTCGGCCGTCGCGCCGACGCGAAGGAACCGGCGCTGCTCGAGGACCCGCAGCAGCTTGGACTGCATTCCGAGCGAGAGCTCGTCGAGCCCGTCGAGGAACAGCGTCCCGGTGTGCGCGGCTTCGAGCTGCCCGGCCTTGTCGGCGACCGCGCCCGTGAACGCGCCGTGGACATGGCCGAACAGCTCGGACTCGAACAGCGCCTCGGGCAGCGCGCCGCAATCGAGGCGCACGAACGGGCGCGCGCTGCGCGGGCTGCGCGCATGGATCGCTTCGGCGATCACGTCCTTGCCGACACCGGACTCGCCGTAGAGCAGCACCGTGATCGGCGCCGCCGCGACGCGATCGACCATCGCCATCACGTGCTCCATCTTCGGATCGACGACGATCATCGACGCGCTGGTGGCCCGCGTCGGACCATCTCCCGATAGCATCGCGGCGCGCGCGCGACCGATCAGCTCGCCGCCCGACGTTGTCTCTGACGGATACGCGACGCCGCCGCACGCGACGGTGACACTCTCCGGCGCAGCGATCGCGCGCGCGATCACCGCATCGATCGCCACGCGATCCGATTCCGGCAGCAGGATCACGAGCTCGTCACCTCCGTAGTCCGCGAGCAGATCCATGCGCCGCAGCGAGCGACCGAGCTCGCGCACGTGTGCATCGACATCGTCGGCGGGACCGGCGACGCGCATCGCGACGAGCCCGAGGCTGCGCCCGTAGCGCCGCGCACGTTCGATCTCGGCGCCCATTCGATCCTCGAGCTCGGCGATCGTCGCGATCGTGCGTCGCTCGCGCGCGGCGCTCGTCGCCGCGAGCACCGCCGTGATCGTACCGAGCGTGATCGTATCCCCCGCAGCCAGTCGCCGCGATCCCTCGATGACGAGGCTGTTGACCCGCGTGCCGTTGGTGCTGCCGAGATCCTCGACCGTGATCGTGCTGCCGCGTCGCGAGACCTTCGCGTGCCGGCGCGACACGCCGTCGTACGCGAGCACGACATCGCTCTCCGCGCCGCGCCCGAGCACGAGCTCGTCACCCTCCGCGAGCGACACCACGCGCGACAGGGGCTCGCCGCGATCGCTCTCGAGCAACAGGTACCACCCCGACGCCGCGGGCAATGCGCCACCACTCGCGAGCTTGGTGGTCGATCGCAGCTCGTTGGTCCCAGGCCGCTTCGTCATGCGAGGCCACGATAGCCCAGCGGGAGGTGCGGGACCCGCACCTCCCGACCTTGCGAACGCTGCACACCCGAGGTCGCTCGTCGTTCAACCCGCTGTCATCGCTGGGGTTTGGAACTGGTGTGCCGCTTGCTGAGTCAGTCTTCCCATGAGCCGCACCCCCCTCCTTCTCTCCCTCCTCGTCCTTCCCCTCGGCCTCGTCGGCGCGTGCTCGTCGACGAACGAATCGACCACCGGCCAGCTGATCACCTGCCAGACCGATCCCGGCACCGGCGTGATCCTCGCGTGCGAGCCGACCGACGGCGACTCGGGCGATCCGAGCTCGTGTGTCGACGTCGACGAGGACGGTGACGGTGACTGCAGTGACGACGACGACTCGAGCGACGACAACTCCAGCTCGTTCGCGCCGTCGCACGGCAGCGACGATGACGACGACGGCGACTCCGACGACGACGGTATCTCCGACGATCGCGACTGCGACGAGCACCCGGGCGAAGACGGCGATGACGACTCGAGCGGCGTCGATCTCCCGTACGACATCAAGATGTCGCTCGGTCAGAGCTACTCGCCGATCGCCGATGCATTCGCGGAGAAGGGCGCGCAGCCCGCCGCGATCCTCTCGGTCACCGGTGCCACCTGGCGCGCGGCCGAGCTCTCGGCCGGCACGCCGTTCGTCATCACCACCGATGACTGCGAGCACGCCGGAAACCGCGATGTCGGTCGCGATCGCGTGATCGTCTCGTGGCAGAACGCCGACGGCTCCACCGACGCCGACCACCTCGACCTCCGCTACTGCGAGTGATCGAGATGCGAGTCTGGTTCGTTCGTCTCGATCTCGCGAGCGGCATGTGCCTCGAGCACGCGTCGTTCGCGTCGTGGGCGATCCGCGTTCACATGCGCGTCAACGGCCGAGGAAGCAGGCCGGTTCGGGCGTCGACGTGCCGTCGATGAGGTTGCGGATCTGCGCGAGCTCGCGGCGCCAGTAGCAGAGGTTGTCCGCGTAGAACAGATAGCCGTACTGGAACGTCGTCTTGTTCGTCGACGTGTCGACGAGGCGGCGCTGATGCGTGTCGTGGAGATCCGCGTGGCGGCGCCCGACGATCTCGGTCTCGGTCGCGAGCGCGAGCTCGGCGCGCGCGTAGTGTTTCTCCGCGAGCGCCGCGTCGCCGCGGATCGCCGCGATGCCGGAGCGATAGAAGTCCTGGAGGAAGTTCGCGCGCGTGCGGTTGGTCGCGAACCCGTCGCGCAGCTCGCGGCCCCAGCGCGAGTCGGGCAGGTCGAACGCGGCGAGCTCCGTCGACAGCTCGTCGAGACGATCCGCGTACCGATCGATGTCGGACAACACGGTCGCTTCGAAGCCCGGGATCATGTCCGCGGTCATCTCGCGCGGGTCGATGCGATCCGGCGCGGCGATGATGCTGCCTTCTCCACCGTCGCCGAAGCCGTCGATGACCGCGTCGCGTCCGGAGAAGTACGCGGCGAGGCGCTTGTCGATCAGCGCGTCGCGCTGCGCTTCCATCAAGCGCTCGATGACGCGCGAGACCTCGGGCCCCATGTCCGGTGCGTACTGCTCGCGGATCAGCGCCCCGGGCGTGCTCGGCAGCGAGTAGCTCGCGCGCAGCGACGCGACGTCGTTGAGCCAGTAGCCCCACTCCCAGCCCGTGGTGAACAGGATGTGCTGGTCGAGCGTGCCGCACGGACCAGGTGCTTCGCGGATGCGATCGAGATCGAGCCAGCGGCTGCGCACGTAGAGCGGCAAGTAGACCGGCACCGAGTTGTCGAACGCGACCCAATACGATGTCTCCGGGACATACGAGACCTTCTGCCCGGCGCACATGCGCGCGCGCAGATACGCGAGGTGCTCGTCGAACTGGTCGTGGTGATACGCACCGCCCGCGTCCTCGAACATGTCGTAGTACATGACCGTGTGGATGTCGGGGATGATGTTCTGCGACGCGAACTTCACGAGGAAGTAGAAGATCAGGTTCTCGCCCTGATAGTCGACGCGCTGGCGTGGACTGTTTCCGACGTGAACGAAGCCGTGCATCTCCGCGTTCGGCGCGAGCACGCGCAGCTGCTTCTCGACCTCGTTGACCGCGCCGATGAACAGGTCGTTGTCGAGGTTCAAGAACTCGCCGAACGAGAGGTGATAGACGTCGAACGTCACGCCCATCGTGGTGATCAGCGGCAAGCGCTCCGCGATCTGATCCGCGTACGGCTTCACCGCCGGATCGACCTCCGCGATCAGATCGAAGCTCTGCTGGAGGTTCGCTTTGCGGAACAGCTGGAGGTTGATGCCGAACCGCACGCCGCGCGCACGGCCGTACTCCATGATCGCTTTGGTGTGCTCGAGCCACGGGCCGAGCGTCGCGTCGTCGAAGATGATGTTGTCGAGGCCGACCCACTGCACGTAGTTGCCGCGGTTCTTGATCGTCCAGTCGATGATCCGCTTCGCGTCGCTGAGCGAACCCGGGCCCGGCTCCCACATCGCGAAGTACGCTTCGATCGGATGCAGCGTGTGCAGCTGGAAGCCGCGCACGCGGATCGCGGGTGACTGCACCGTGTTGTCGACGGCGCCGAGCACCGGCGCGTGCGGCGTGTACGTGTCGTACGGGTGGCGGAACCGAAAGCCGAGCGCTTCGAGCGCCGCGGACACGCCGAACTGCGCGCCGAGCACGTCGTTGGCGTAGACGGTGATCGCCGCGGGCGAGTCGCTCAGGCGAAAGCCCTCGAGCGGAATCGTCGGATCCGCGACGACGGTGATCAGGTAATCGCCGGCGCCGCTGTCGTCATCATCGTCGGGCGTGACGAGGTGCAGACCGGAGTACGGCGTGAGCGCGACCATCTCGGCGAGCGCGGGTTCCCACGCTGGATCCGTGACGATGCGGATGTCGCCGCGAAGATCGTCGCCGCGTCCGCAGCTGACGACCGAGAAGAGCAGGAACAGGACGATGACGGCGCGCACGGGCGCCGACGTTACGTCACTTCTTCTTTGCCTTGGGGGCCGATTCGTCGGGTGCGGACGGCCGCTTCTGCACACTCTTCTTGTCACTCTTGTCGGTCTTGTCGTCGCCGATCGCGTCGTCGAGCTCGACGAAGCCACCGTAGACCGCGCCGATCGCGCCACCGAGCGTGGGCTGCCACGTGAACACGTTTTCACCGGCGATGAACCACTCGGGCTGGATCGCCTTGGTGACCAACGCGTAGAGACCACAGCCGATGCCGAAGCCGAACGCGCTCTTCAAGATCGCGATCCACGACGTGGAGCTCTTATCGCGGATCAAGGACCAGATCGGCTTGCCGACAAACAGTCCGACAAACGCACCGATCAATCCGAACGTCAGCCATCCGTTCGAGAAGCCCGTCGCGATGGCGAGTTGGTACGCGCCATAGCCGAGCGCGCCTCCGATCACTGCACCCTTCAGGATCCCGACGAGAAGCTTCAGCACACATCGAGTGTGACGAGGAAGCGCATCATCGGCAAGGCCGGAAACCGCTGACTGATCACACTCTAGGCTCAGGTCCCGGAGGGCGTCGCAGCGGCGGTCTGGACGGGGATCGCGATAGATGCGAGGGAGGCGTCGAGCTTTGCAACTTCGGCCTTGAACGACGTGAGATTCGTGCCGCTGAGCCCCTTGGCTCGAATCGGGGTCAGCTTCGACGGATCGATGTACGCGCCGTCCTTCTTGACGCCGAAGTGCAGGTGCGGGCCGGTCGATAGGCCCGTGGTGCCGACGTATCCGATCACGGTCTTGGCCGAGACGCGCTGCCCGACCTTCATGTCCCCGGCAAACTTCGACAGGTGCATGTAGGCAGTCTCGTAGCCGCCGTCATGACGGATCATGACGAGGTTGCCTGCGGCTCCCGCAGGACCACGATGCGAGATGGTGCCCGACGCCGCGGCCCACACCGGCGTGCCCGTGGGCGCCGCGTAGTCGATGCCCAGGTGTGCGTGGGTCGTGTGCAGGACCGGATGCATGCGCTTGCGATCGAAGCCGCTCGAGACGCGCGAGAACTTCAGCGGGGTCTTGAGCAACGTCTTCTCCGACGAGGCGCCCTTGTCGTCGTAGTACTTGCCGTCCCACAAATACGTCCGGAACGTGCCCGCCTTGCCGCTGTACTCCGCCGCGACGATTCGCTTGTAGCGGACGAGCTCGGTGCCCTTGAGCTCTTTCTCGACGACGACGCGAAACGTGTCGCCATCGTGCGTGTCGTTGTAGAAGTCGAGGTCGTACGCGAAGACGTCGACGAAGAAATCGACGAGCGCGGCGGATTCGCCGGAGGCTTTGATCGCCGCATACAGCGACGAATCGATGCGGCCGCCGATCGTCTTTTGCTCCATGCGCGTCTCGGCTTGATCGGCGGTGCCTTCGAGCGTGCCGTCCGCGCCGCGGACCGCGCGGACCGTCTGCACCTTGGACACGACGAGCTCGAACAGCTTCACGCGACCGTCGGGGCCGCGCTCGATGCGGAACGTCTGTCCCGCTCGGATCGTCTTGAAGTCGAGGACGCCCGACAGCGAGCGAATGACCTCGTCGGTCTCGGCGGCGGACAAGCCGCTCTTCTTGAGCAGGCGACCGAGCGTGTCGGACTTGCCGACCTTGCCGTCGATCACGCCGGGAGGGGCGACCGGGGCGGGCGCTGCGTTCGTGGTGATCGCCGCCGAGCCCGCGCTCGGAGCCTCGGGGCGAACCTCGAGCGGCGCGGAGGGGAGGGCGGCCTGCGGCGTCGGGGTCTTCGCCTCGGCTTGCTGCTTGATCGCGGTGACCGAGGTCTTCTTGTCCCAGACGAAGACATACAGGTTCACGACGACGAGGGCGCCCAGGACGAGGGCGACCCAGGCACCGCCTCGACGCGCGGGGGCAGGCCCGAGGCGACGATCGACGCCTCGACCGAGGAACGTCGGAGCGACTGTCCTTTTCTTGCCCTTCGCCTTGCGCCTGCTGACCATGGGTCGAGAAGGGCCAGCAATATCACGGGCCTTTCGCCAGGACCAAGGAAATGGCAAGCACGCCGCAAACCAGCCCGACATCGTCGAGCGATCTGCCTCCCCGCGAGCAACTGGAACTTTTTTCCCGTTCGGGGCAAGGTCCCACCGTCGCGGGGACCCCCTCTTCGTCGACGGAACCAGACATGGCAAAGAAGTCGAAGCCCGGCAAGGGCGCTACATCCGAGAAGTCCGCAGCCTCCACGTCCGCCAAACGCGCAGCGAAAGACGACGACGAGGGTGAGGGCGAGGTCGAGGTCGAGGCCGCTGCACCCGCCGCGAAGGGCGGCAAGGGCGGCAAGGGCGGCAAAGGTGGCAGTGGCGGTGCGGGCGGCGGCGGCGGCGGTGGTGGCGGCGGCGGCGCGGCCCCCGGCGAGCACGATGCGTCGCTCGAAGAAGAAGCCCGGCGCCGATATCTGAACTACGCGCTCTCCGTGATCACGTCGCGCGCGTTGCCCGATGTGCGCGACGGCCTCAAGCCCGTGCAGCGTCGCATCCTCTATTCGATGCTCCACGACAACCACCTCCGCCCGGATGCGAAGCATCGAAAGAGCGCGAAGGCGGTCGGTGACGTGATGGGTAAGTATCACCCGCACGGCGACAGCTCGATCTACGACGCGATGGTGCGCTTGGCGCAGGAGTGGGCGTTGCGCGTGCCGCTCGTCGACGGCTCGGGAAACTGGGGCTCGCTAGACGGCGATGAAGCCGCGGCGATGCGTTACACCGAGTGCCGTCTCGCACCGCCCGCGATGGAGCTCCTCCAAGAGCTCGACTTCGACACCGTCGACATGCGGCCCAACTACGACGGTACCTCCGAGGAGCCGGTCGTGCTCCCGGCCCGGTATCCGAATCTACTGGTCAACGGCTCGACGGGCATCGCCGTCGGCATGGCGACGAACATCCCGCCGCACAACCTGCGCGAGGTGACGAACGCGCTGATCGCGCTCGCGGACGATCCGAACATCAAGCACGTGCAGCTGATGTCTCACATCCACGGTCCGGATTTTCCGACCGGCGGACAGATGATGAACAGCAAGGTCGAGGTCCGGCAGATCTACGAAGAGGGCTCCGGCACGATCCGCGTGCGCGGCGAGTACAAGCTCGAGCAGAAGCCGCGCGGTGGTCAGGACATCGTCATCACGTCGATCCCGTACGCGATGACGAAGGCGTCGCTCGTCGAGAAGATCGCCGAGGTCATCATCTCGCGAAAGCTGCCGTACCTGCTCGACGTGCGCGACGAGTCGACGACGGATGTTCGCATCGTGCTCGAGATCAAGAAGGACGCAGATCCCGAGCTCGTGATGGCGTACCTGTTCAAGAACACGCCGCTGCAGTCGAACTTCCACGTCAACATGACGTGCCTCGTGCCGCCGGAGCTCCTCGAAGCAGGCGCACCGTCGGGTTCGCCGCCGCAGCCACGCCGGCTCGGCATCAAGGCGATGCTGCAGTACTTCCTCGACTTCCGTCTGATCGTCACGCAACGGCGCTTCGAGTATCAGCTCAAGAAGCTCAACGAGCGCATTCACATCCTGCAGGGCTTCGTCACGATCTTCGACGCGCTCGACGAGGTCATCAAGATCATCCGCGCGAGCGAGGGCAAGGAAGACGCCGCGCAAAAGATCATCAAGCGGTTCAAGCTCGACGAGATCCAGACCGACGCGATCCTCGAGCTCAAGCTGTATCGATTGGCCAAGCTCGAGATCAACGTGATCCGCGAAGAGCTCGATCAGAAGGCGGCCGAGGCGAAGAAGATCAAGGCGATCCTCGGCAGCGACACGAAGCTGTGGTCGATCATCAAGGACGATCTCAACCGCGCCGCGCTCGAGTTCGGCACGCCGCGCCGCACGAAGACCGGTGGCGCGAGCGAGGAGATGACGTTCGACGCCGATGCGTTCATCGTCGACGAAGATGCGAACGTCGTCGTCACGCGCGACGGCTGGATCAAGCGCGTTCGCGAGCTGAAGGATCCCGCGTCGACGCGCACGCGCGAAGGCGATGCGGTGGCGTGGGTGTTGCCGGGCTCGACGAAGGAGAAGGTCATCTTCTTCACGTCGAAGGGCTCCGCGTACGTCATCAAGATCAACGACATCGCCGCGACCACGGGCTACGGCGATCCGGCGCAGAAGTACTTCAAGTTCGGCGACGGCGAGAAGATCGTCTCGGCGATGACGCTCGATCCGCGCGCGCTCGTGCCCGCGACGCTGCTCGCCGTCACGCGCGATGGCTACGGCCTGCGCTTCGCGATGACGCCGCACACCGAGATCACCACGAAGGCCGGTCGTCGCTATGCGAAGCCGGGCGAGGGCGATGAAGTGCTCGGCGTGATCGCGTGCAACGACGGCGATGTCGTCGTCACCGCGACGCGCGATGGCCATGTCCTCCACTGCAAGGCCGACGAGATCGGCAAGCTCGAGGGACCGGGCCGCGGCGTCACCGTGATCAAGACGGCCGACGACGACGTGGTCATCGGCTTCATCGCGGGTCGCAAGGCCGACGTGATGGTGATCGAGACCGAGAAGTCCGGGAAGAAGTTCGAGCTCCACGCCGATCCGAAGGAAGTGTCGTCGCGCGGCGGCAAAGGCCATCAGGTCATGAAGCGCGTGACGTTCAAGGTGATCGAGAAGCCCGTCACGATCCAGCCGCTCGCGAACGCCGAGGGCGGACAGGGAGTCAACTGATGCCAGACACGAAGTGGCTGCCGGACGCGAAGCGGACGGGCGACCGCGCAGCGGGCGCGCAGCAGTCTCGCCCGAAGGGAGAGAACTGAGATGGCGCAAGCGAAGTACGACGCCGGATCGATCCAGGTCCTCGAGGGTCTCGACCCGGTGCGCAAGCGGCCGGGCATGTACATCGGTGGCACCGGTAAAGACGGCTATCACCACCTACTGTGGGAGATCGTCGACAACTCGATCGACGAGGTCATCAGCAAGCACGCGACGCGCGTCGAGGTGACGATCCACAAGGACGGCAAGAGCGCCACCGTCGACGATAACGGTCGCGGTATCCCGATCGACATCATGCCGAAGCAGAAGAAGACCGCCCTCGAGGTGATCTTCTCGACGCTGCACTCCGGCGGAAAGTTCGAGCGCGGCGCGAACTACGAGGCATCGGGCGGCCTGCACGGTGTCGGCTCGGCGGTGGTCAACGCGCTATCGAGCGAGACCATCGTGCAGGTGAAGCGCGACGGCGAGCGCTTCGAGATGCGGTTCGAGCGCGGCGTCACGAAGACGAAGCTGAAGAACCTCGGCAACGCGCGCGGCACGGGCACGCTCGTGACGTTCCGCCCCGACGACGAGATCTTCGGCACCAAGCTGACCTTCGATGCCGCGCTGGTCGCCGAGCGCCTCGAAGCGAAGACGTATCTCCACGCCGGCCTCGAGATCGTGCTCGTCAACGAGATGGTCTCGCCGAAGGTCACCACGACGTTCTTGCATCCGCAGGGCATCGAGGAGTACCTGCCGAAGCTCGTCGCCGAGCGGCACAAGCTGCCGGTGCCGTCGAACGGAACGCCGTTCTACATGCAGAAGAAGGACAACGAGGCGCGCCTCGGTGTCGAGCTGGCGCTGCAGTGGACGGAGTCGACGGACGATCAGATCAAGACGTACGTGAACTCGGTGCCCACGCCCGACGGCGGCACGCACGACGCGGGCCTGCGCTCGGCGATCGTGAAGGCGATCCGCAACTACATCGCGACGCACGGCCTCGATCCCAAGGGCGTCACGCTGACCGCGGAGGACATTCGCGAAGGCGTCGTCGCGGTGCTGTCGACGTACGTCCACGATCCGCAGTTCCAGGGCCAGACGAAGGGCCGCTTGAACAACCCCGAGGTCGCGGCGCAGGTCGAGAACCTCGTGCGGCCGCAGCTCGAGAACTATCTCAACGCGAACCCGAACTGGGCGCAGGCCGTGGTCGCTCGCACGATCATCGCGGCGCGCGCGCGCGAAGCATCGCGTGCGGCGGCGAGCGTCTCGCGCAAGACCGCGGTGAGCCATCGGCTGAACCTGCCGGGCAAGCTGTCGGACTGCGCGTCGACGAATCCCGGCGATAGCGAGCTGTTCATCGTCGAGGGCGAATCCGCCGGTGGCTCCGCGAAGCAGGGCCGCGATCGCAAGACGCAAGCGATCCTCCCGCTGCGCGGCAAGGTGCTCAACACCGAGCAAGCGAACAGCCAGAAGCTCATGCAGAACAAAGAGCTCCAGGACATCGTCCAGGCGCTCGGATGCGGCATGGGCGAGTCGATCGACCTCAGCAAGCTTCGCTACGGCAAGATCTTCTTGATGATGGACGCCGACTCCGACGGCCATCACATCGCGACGCTGCTGATGACGTTCTTCTATCGGCACATGAAGCCGCTGATCGACAACGGTCACCTGTTCCTCGCGCAGCCGCCGCTGTTCCGCATCGACATCGGCAAGCAGACGTACTGGGCGCTCGACGAGGAGCACCGCGAGCAGCTGCTCAAGCAGCACGCGAAGTCGAACAGCAAGCCGAGCATCACGCGGTTCAAGGGTCTCGGCGAGATGAACCCCGAGACGCTCAAGCAGACGACGCTCGATCCGAAGACGCGGCAGTCGCTGCGCGTGACGGTCAAGGAGACCGAGATGCTCGCCACGGATCGCACGATCAGCGAGCTGATGGGCAAGGACGTCGCCGCGCGGTTCAAGATGATCACGGAGAATGCTGCAGAGATCGGCGAGCTCGACGTCTAGAATGAAACGATGAAGAAGGCGGCGAGGATCGCGGTCGGGGTACTCGCCCTGTGGATCGTGTTCCTCCTCGTCTTCGGGGCGGCGTACGGCGGGCGAGCGGGCGAGCGGGTCGCGACGCGCATCGGGGAATCGATGGTCGCGACGGCGACGGTCGACGACGCGCGCCTGTCGATGCTGCGCGGGTGGCTGGAGCTCGACGGCCTGCACGTACGCAAGGACGACCTCGGGCTCCTCACCATCGATGTCGATCACGTCGACTGCGATCTGTTGCCGATGGGGCTCTCGCTGATCGATCGCTCGTGCGGCGATCTGATCGTCGATCACGTGCGGCTCGTGATGACGAGCGCGGCCGTGCTGCAGCTCAAGCGGCCGAAGCGAAAGCCGCTTCACGTGGATCGCGTCGAGATCCGCGACGCGGTGCTGACGTTCTCGCCGAGTGCGTTCTTGCCCGAGCTCGGCAAGATCGAGATCCGCGTCGACTACGTCGAGGCCGGCCCCACGACGTTCAAGACGCCGCTGTCCTGGATGTTCGCGATGCGCGAGCTCCGAGCCACGCTCGATCTGCCCGCGGACATCGTGGTGAAGCTCGCTTACAAGAACGGCGCGTTCACCGTGCAAGGAAGCATCTTCGGTTCGGCACCCGTGACGCTTCCTGTATCGCTGCCCACGGCGATTAGCGGCGATGATGCGAAGGCCGAGATCGCGAGGTTGATCACGTTCGCGAAGCAGCTCGCCGAGGACTTACTGGAGACCCGCGCGAAGAACTGGCTCAAATCGAAGCTCACGTTCTAGAGTCGCCGCATGACGCGGTTGATCCCGGTGTTCGGTCTGTTGGTGGGGTGTGGTTTCGACATGTCGATGGGCTCGCCCGATGCGCGGCCCGCGGACGCCGCGCCCGGCGTCGATGCCGAGATCGATGCTCCCACAATCGATGCGCCGGATCTGTGCATCGGCCAAGGTGCCAACCAGGTGTGCTTTGCCGCGCTGCCGACCACACCGCGCGTGTACGCCGGCAACACGACGATCGACACGTCGGCGTCCGGAACGTGTACTCCGACGACGAATTCGAGCGCTGCGAATTGGTGCGTGATCGATGGAACGCGCATCGACGTGCAGAGCGGTGTCATCGTGCGTGCGATCGGCGACAAGCCGGTGGTGTTCGCGGCGACCGAGGAGATCATCGTCGTCGGCGTGATCGATGTCGGTAGCCGCGCGACGGTGATCGGTGCGGGTGGCAACGCGAGCGCGTGCACCGCGGGCACCGCAGCGACCGAAGGTAACAGCTCGGGCGGTGGTTACGGCGGCAGCTTCGGCGGCCGCGGCGCGAACGGAGAAGGCAACGATGGTGGTTCGGGCGGCGTGTCTCCGGTGGCCACGCCGAACACGACCGTGTTGCGCGGAGGCTGCGCCGGTGGCGCCGGTGGGCCGATGTCCGGCGTGGTCGCTGCGGGCGGAGCGGGCGGTGGCGCGATGGCGTTGCTCTCGCGCACGATGATCACGCTGACCAACGGTGCGCTCAACGCCTCCGGTGCGGGTGGCCACGTCGGCGAGCTGGTTCGCCAAGGCAGCGGCGGCGGCGGCTCGGGCGGCATGATCGTCCTCGACGCGCCCGCGATCACCGCGCAGGGTGCGAGCGTGTTCGCGAACGGCGGTGGCGGCGGCGAAGGCAACGACCTCGTCTTCGTCGGCCTCGCGGGCGCGGAGCCGCTCAGTCCGACCAACGCCGGTGTCGGCGGGGCGGGCATGAGCGCCGGCGGCGATGGTGGTGCCGGCTCGCTCGGCGCGAACGGCGGGATGCCGCCGATGAACGCGAGCTCCTCGAATGCGGGCGGAGGCGGCGGTGGCGGCGGCGCGGGCGTGATCATCACGAGCCGCGCGCTGTCGGGCGCGGACGTGTCGCCGGTTCCCCTCGGGACGCCGCCGATCTAGCCGCGGTACGAGTCGTCCTGCTCGATCTTCGAGAGGACCCAATCGAACTCGCCGGCGGTGACGTGCGCGCCGCAGTGCTCGCACTCGCCGGACTGCGTCATCTGCAGCGGTGCACCGCAGTTGCTGCACGTGGGGTTCGCGTTCGGTGCGCCCTTGCGCGAGCGCGAGCGGATCAGCGTCCAGTACTCGCTGTACTTGCGCTTGATCGACTTCGATCCGCGGACGCGACGGCCGGAGTCGGTGACCATGAAGTCGATGCCGCGACCCCAGATGCGGATCGTCACCGCGTCGAAGTACTTGTCGCGGATCACCTTCGCGACGCGCGTCTGCGTGATCTCCATAGCGCGCAGCTCGTTGCGGAGGCCCTGCGCTTTCATGGCGAAGGTCCAATACGCGAGGTAGTCGTAGAGGCCGTCGGAGACCACGCCGCGCGCGGGCCGCAGATCGTTCTGCGACCACGCCGTGTTGAGCTGCGCGTAGATCATGTAGAGGCGCGCGACGAGGTTGTCCTCGGTCAACGCGGGGTCGTCGCGACGCAGTGACTTCCACTGCTGATTCACGTCGTGCGCCGTGTACGTCTCGAGATCCGTGCCGCGCTCGGCCACCTCTTGCGTCATCGTCGGCGGACGCTCGTCGACGTGCTCGAGCGAGATGTCCTCGACGACCCAATCGAAGCGCCCGTTGTCGACGACCTGACCGCACGACGCGCATTGCTGCGTGCCGCTCGCGCTCGCTTGCCACGGCGCGCCGCAGTTCGGACACGGAAATCCCTTCGACGCGCCGGGTGGCTTGGACAGCCGCGTCGCATCGCGCGCGAGGTCCCAGCGCTCGACGGTGTACTGCGTGGCCTTCGCGGTCGACACGTTCGCCTCGAACTGGATGCCGACGCGGACGCGATTCGGCGCGCCGTTGACGTCGACCGGGCTCGGCGGAACTTCGACGCGATACGTGCGCATCGAGCCGATCACCACGGACTGCACGGGGACGCCTTCGCCGCGCGAGAGCAGCGTCGAGCGCGCAGACTCCGCGACGTACGGCGCGACCGTGGCGATCTGCTCCGGGCTCGAGCGCGCGCGCTGCGCCGTCGAGAACAAGCGATATGCGAAGTCTTCGAACAGCACCTGCGAGAACTCGGGATCGGCGCGGCGAAGCGGATCGAGGCTGACCGCGCGCGCGAGCTGCACGGGCGGACCCGAGTCCCAGTCCTTGTTCTTGTGCTGCTTGTACGCGCTCCACAGCACGAACCCGACGAGGAGCGCGATCAGCGTGAGGCCGAGCGCGGGCACTTCGATCGTGATGCGGAGCAGCCAGTAGACGAGCTCGAACCAGCCCGCGCCACCACCGCCACCGCCACCGCCGCCGCTGCTGTGCCCGCCGCCGCCGGAGTACGAATCGCCGCCGCCGGGACGCGCCCACGCGATGCCGCACGCGAGGAGCACGAGCGCGAGCGCGAGCGGGAGGCGGCGCTTCACGGGGTCGCCTCGTCGATCGCGTCGGGGAGCTCGTTCACGTCCAGCTCGCGGCGCGGGATGGTGAGCGCGAGCTTGGGTGCGAGGGTGGCCAGCGCCTTCGCGACCGCGGCACCGCCGTCGCGCATCGTGCGCGTGAGCTCGCGCGACGCGGCGTCGACTTCGTCGAGGGTCCATGCGGCTTCGATGCCCGAATCGGCGACGAGCTCGATCTCCTGCTCGAGCCACGAGATGTAGACGAGCAGGCCGCTGCGATCGCGCGTGTTGTGCACGCCGCGCTCGACGAACGTTGCACGCGCGGCGGTGCGCACGTGGCGGCGGCGCGTCGACGGGCGCGTGAGCCAGCGCTTGAGCTGCGGGATCCAGTGAACGAGGCCCGCCGCACCGGCACCGACGAGAAACGGATCGAACAGGATCGCGGTGAGCGAGAACGGATAGTCGACGAACAGCATCGCCGCGAGACCCGCGAACGCGACGATCGCGCCGACCGCGAGGTTCGCGTGGAAGTACGTCGACGACCTCTGCCGCATCGCGACGACGACTTCGACGCCGCTCGTAGCTTCGATCGTCTCGATCGCGCTCTTGAACGCCTTACGCGCGTCCTCGTCGAGGAACTGGGCGGACATTTACCGTGGCGAGCGTAGCGCGACGCGCGCGATCTCGGCGACCGCGCGGCGGTCGATCTTGCCGTTCGGCAGGAGTGGCAGCGCGGGGACGATGGTCACGCGGCGGGGACGAGCGTGCGGAGGGAGCATCTCCCATGCGGTGGCGGCGCGCTCTCGATCGTACGTCTCGTCGACGACGATGGTCGCGACCACGATCTGTCCCCACCGCTCGTCCTCGACACCAACCACGATGGCGGCGCGAACGCCCGGCGTGGCGAGCAGGACAGCCTCGACCTGCGCGGGATGAACGTTCTCGCCACCCGTGATGATCATGTCGTCGGCGCGTCCGACGATATGCACGCGACCGTCCTCGATGAAGCCGAGGTCGCTCGTGGTGAATCGCGGCGCGATCGGTGCGCCGTCGAGGTACGTCGCTGCGAGCTGTGCAGTCTCCACCACGAGCGGCGCCGGCTGCGCGCGCGTGCCGCCGTGGATCGTCACGCCGGGCAGAGGGACGAGCGGCGCGCGCGGATCGCCCGCGTGGCCGAGCGGCGCGGTCGCGATCTGGCCGAACGTCTCCGTCAGCCCATAGCTCGTCAGGAACGGCACGCCGCGCGAAGCGGCGGCTTCGAGGAGCGAGATCGGTGCCGCAGCGCCGCCGAGCAGCACGGCGCGCAGCTTCGCGGGTGGCCGCCATGCGGGATCGTCGAGGAGCGCGGCGAGCTGCGTGGGCACGAGCGAGACGAGCGTGCAGTCCTCGAGCAGCGCCGCGCATGTCGCGCGATCGAAGTCGCCTTCGAGGAGCACGACCGGGATGCGTGCCGCGTGACATCGCGCGATGACGGCGAGGCCGCCGGTGTGCGCCATCGGCAGCGCGAGGAGCCAGCGGTCATCGGAGCGCCAGCCGAGCGTGGCTTCGCTGGCGGTAACAGCGGCATCGATCGACGCGCGCGTGTGCAGTACGCCACGCGCGACGCCCGTCGATCCCGACGTGAACAACACGACCGCGCCGACGGGCAGCGGCGACTCGACGGCGGCGCGCTGGCGCGTGACTTCCTCGGCGGCGAGGCGCGAGTGGAGCAGCCCGAACGGGGCGTCGCTCGCGAGCGCAGCTCGGATCGCACGCGCGGTCTCGAGCGTCGGCGTCGCGACGATCACGCGCGCGGTGTGCAGTCGGGGCACGGCACCGGGCGCCGCGGTCGGCGCTCGGACGCCGGCCGACTCGGCCTCATCGAAGCGGATCGAGCGCGCCGGTGTGATCAGCGCGAGGTCGTTCGGGACCACCGCGCGTTCGAGCGCGCGATCGAGGTGACCCGCGAGATCGACGAGGCGCGTCGGTGCGTCGAGGCGCGAGGCGAGTCGCGTGAGGCGATCGAGGCCGAGCCCCGGCTCGAGCGACGCATGCAGCGCCTTTGGCGTGAGGTGCGGTAGTCCGATCGGCCAGCTCGCGAGCGCGGGGTGCGGTGCGAGGCCCACGGCGGTATCCCGCTCTCCGATCGCGACGGCCAGCGCGGCGCACGCGGCGGTGCCGATCGGGCCTTCGAGCGTGTGGCTGAACACGACGCGCTTGCCCGCCTCGCGCGCTCTCGCGGCGAGCTGGATCGCGTTCGCGAGTCCCCCGACGAGCGTGGGCTTCACGACGATCGCCGCGAGGTTCGGCGACGCGAGGGCGCGCGTGGTCTGCTCGGGGGACAGCAGCGCGAGGCTCTCGTCGAGCGCGATCGGCACGGGCAGTGGGTCCGTGAGCAGCGCGAACGAGTTCGCGCTCGGCTCTTCGACGAACTCGATCGGCAGCTCGGCGAGCGCGCGCAGGATCGACGCGACGCGATCGCGCGGCCAGCTCCGGTTCGCGTCGAGGCGCAACATCGCGTCGGGTGCCGTGCGGTGGATCGCGATCACGCGATCGATCTCGCCGTTCGTGGGGCCGACTTTGATCTTGAGCGTGCGAACACCGGCGAGCACCGCGCGTCGCGCGGCGGCCGGATCGTCGACGACGCACGCGCACGGCAACGACGCCGCGGGCTTGGGGACGAGCAGCGACGCGAGCGGCATGCCCATCTCGCGCGCGGCGGCGGCGAGCAGTGCGGTCTCGATCGCGAACCGCGCCGACGGCGAGGTCGTCGCCGACGACACCGCGATCACGTCGTCGAGCACTCCGCGCGTGGCCGCGCTGCTCGTATGTCGCGTCGATTCTCGTCGTGCGCGGTGCCGCGCGGTATCGCCCGCACGCGCGATCTCCATGGGCGTCGTCGGCGTGCGCTCTCTCGCGGTCGCGACGGGCGCCGCCTCGTCGATGATCGGCGGCGGATCGGTGATCGCGACGATGCGTCCGGACGCCGAGATCGCGAGCTCCTCGAGCACCGGCGCGAGCTCGAACGGTATGCGCGCCACGAACGCGGCCAGCGCAGTTTCGGCCTCTGCGAGCGTATCGCTCGACATGCCGGGCAGCGGCGCCGCTTCGCCGAGGCCGATGTGCCCGTCCGCGGTCACCACCTCGAGCAACAGCGCCGATCGCTCGCGCAGCTCGCGCGCGGCTCCCTCTGGCGCGATGGGCCAGCGGACGAGTTGTGTGCGCGCGCGGACGATCCGCATCGCGCCACTCTATAGCGCCAGGCCCGCCGCGAACAACGCGCCGTGCACCGCGAGCAACTGCCCGGTCTGCGCGAGAAGTGAGTTGTGCTCGGGGCCCGTGGTCGCTCTCAGGAGTGCTCGCATGCGCACGACCGCGAGAGGCGCGCTCACCACCGGGAGCGCGGCCCATGGACGACCCGCGACTGCGAGTCCCACCGGGACCGCATATGCGACGAGGAGCAACGCCGCATACTCGACGAGCACCGCGCTGCGCCCGAACCGCACTGCTAGCGTGCGCTTGCCGACCCGCGCATCGCCGATCCGATCGCGCACGTTGTTCACGACGAGGATCGCCGTCGCGAGCGCACCGACCGGTAGCGCGGCCCACACGCTGAGCGCGGGCACGTAACCGAGCTGCACGAACGCGGTTCCGCACACCGCGACGAACCCGAAAAAGCCGAGCACGAACACGTCGCCCAGGCCGTGATAGCCGAGCGGATACGGCCCGCCGGTGTACGCGATGCCGCTCGCCACCGAGGCGAGGCCGATCACCGCGATCGGCCAGCCACCGACGGACACGAGGTACGCACCGAACGCGCACGCGACGGCGAACGCGAGGAGCATCGCGCGCTTCATCGCGGCCGCCGAGATCAATCCCGCGCTGACCGCGCGCAAGGGACCGATGCGCTCCGCCGTGTCCGCGCCCTTCTCGGCGTCGAACACGTCGTTCGCGAAGTTCGTCCCGATCTGGATCGCGATCGCACCCGCGAGCGCCGCCAACGCAGGCGCCCACGCGATCGCACCGACCGCGTACGCGCACGCGGTCCCCACGACCACGGGCACGATCGCCGCCGGCAAGGTCTTCGGCCGCGAGGCCGCGATCCACGTCGCCACGCTCACGTCGGTCTCCTAGGGATACCGCTTGAACTTCGTGAAGTCGGGCTGGCGATGCTCGAGGAACGCCTCTTTGCCTTCGCGGCCCTCGTCGGTCGTGTAGTACATGAGCGTCGCGCTTCCGGCGAACGCCATCATGCCGGCCTGGCCGTCGCAGTCCGCGTTCATCGCCATCTTGAGGAAGCGCAGCGCCGTTGGCGAGTGCTGCAGCATCTCGCGGCACCACTGCACCGTCGTCGCTTCGAGCTCGGCGACCGGAACGACCGTGTTGACGAGGCCCATGTCGAGCGCTTCCTTCGCGTCGTACTGGCGGCACAGAAACCAGATCTCGCGCGCCTTCTTCTGGCCGACGATGCGCGCGAGGTACGAGCTGCCAAACCCGGCGTCGAAGCTACCGACGCGCGGGCCCGTCTGACCGAACTGCGCGTTGTCGGCAGCGATCGTCAGATCGCACACGAGGTGCAGCACGTGGCCGCCACCGATCGCGTAGCCCGCGACCATCGCGACGACGGGCTTGGGCAGATAGCGGATGCGCATCTGCAGATCGAGGACGTTGAGGCGCGGAATGCCGTCGCTGCCGACATAGCCACCCTCGCCGCGCACGCGTTGATCGCCGCCCGAGCAGAACGCTTCGGTGCCCGCGCCGGTCAAGATCACCACGCCGACCTTCTCGTCGTCGCGCGCGGCGTCCATCGCGCGGATCATCTCGGCCACGGTGCGCGGACGGAACGCGTTCTTCACCTCGGGGCGATTGATCGTGATCTTCGCGATGCCATCGGCGGACGTCTCGTACCGGATGTCTTCATAGCCTTCGTGGCTCGTCCACGTGGGGGTGTCCTTCGCTACGGGCGGTGCGTGTCGGCTGCGGCTGGTCATGGTGTTCCATCCTCTCCATTGCTGCGCGACGCACGTCGTGTGCGCCGCTCGCGGAAACAGGTGCGTGAATGACGGTGACGCCGGGCTCGGCGAGCGCGTCGGCGATCGTGCTCGCGATCGCCGCGGGCGATGCCGCGGTGTGCGCGCGAAGCCCCATCGCGGTCGCGACCGCGGCGGGATCGATGCCGGGCGCGGTCAGCCAGTGCTCCTCGACGACGCTCGCGTCGATGCCGGCCTTCGCGACGGGAAGGCCCGCGAAGATCTGACCGCCGCGATTGTCGACGACGAGGATCGCGAGCGGGGCCTTCGCCGCGCGCGCGGCGAGGAGGCCACCCAGATCGTGCGCGAAGCTGACGTCGCCGAGCAAGAGCACCACGGGCCCGGCGTGGGTCGCGCCCGCTGCCGATGCGATCAGGCCATCGATGCCCGCAGCGCCGCGTTGCGTGAGGACCCGCGCGTCGCTGCCGCGAGCGACCTGGACGTGATCGATGACGCGAATGGGGAGGCTGTTGCCGACCTGGATCACCACGCCGGGCGGAAGCACATCGAGGGCCGCGCGGATCGCGGCGCCTTCGCTGCGCGGATGATCCGCGAGCGCGCGATCGATCGCGCGCGTGGCGCGGGCATCGAGCTCGCGCCACGTGTCGAGCCACGCCGACGTGCGGATGCGTTGCTGTGACGCGCGCGACGGGGCCGCATCGGGAGCCGGCGCGGCGAACGATGCCGCCGGTGCGCTGCGATCCGCGATCAGTGCGATCAGCGCATCGAGCGAGAGCGCGACATCGCCGAGGATCACGCGCGCGGTCGACGTCGGATCCGCCCACGTGGGTGCGAGGACCCAGCGCTGCGCGCGAGAGAGATCCCAGTGCGGCCACGAGGCGGCGACCGGCTCGGCGCCGAGCTGGATCACGAGGCGCGGCGTAGGGCGCTGCGCGACGGGAACGAGGTCGAGGTGATCGATTCGTGTCGCGCGAGCGGGCGCGGTGAACCGGAGCTGCGAGCCGGACTCGGCGAACACCGGGTAGCCCGCGCGCTCGGCGACGGCGAACAGCGCGTCGCGCGCGTGCACGAACGAAACGGGCATCGCGCCGACGACGATGACGCCGTCGGGCTCGGCGGCGATCGCGGTCGCGAGATCGGTCAGCGAGACAGCGTCGGGCGCGAGCGAGGGCGGCGCGATATGCAGCGTGCCGCGAAGCGAGTGCGCGAGCTGGGCGAGCGCGCGCTCCTCGTCGGTGGACGGCGCGATCGGCTCGAGCGGCTTGCGCAGTGGGACCTCGAGGTGGACGGGGCCGGGCAGGGGGCCGCGCGCGATCGTGATCGCCTGCGTGATCTTGCGACGGAGAGCGCGCAGCGCGATCGGCGTGCCGACCGGAGCGCCGAGGTCGATGCTCGTACGCACGAATCGCCCGTAGAGCTGCACTTGGTCGATCGTCTGCGACGCGCCGCAATCGAGCAGCTCCGGCGGACGATCGGCGGTGATCGCGACGAGGGAGATGTGCGAGAGGTGCGCTTCGATCAGCGCGGGTAGGTAGTGCGCGCCGGCGGTGCCCGACGTGCAGACGAGCGCGACGGGGCGGTTCGTCGCTCGCGCGGCACCGAGCGCGTAGAACGCGGCGGCGCGTTCGTCGATGATCGTGACGAGCGACATCGACGGCGGCGCGAGCGTCGACAGCGACGTGACGATCGGAGTCGAGCGCGAGCCGGGGCTGATCACGACGAGCGTGACGCCCGCGTCGACGAGCGTGCCGACGAGCAGATCGCACCAGATCGTCTGGACCGCGCTCGTCACCCGTTCACTCCGGCGTTGACTCCGAGCGCGCCGAGCATCGCGCGGAACTTCATCTCGGTTTCCGCGAGCTCTTTTTCGGGATCCGATCCGGCCACGATGCCCGCACCCGCCCACAGGTGCGCGCGGTTGTTCGCGACGACACCGGAGCGCAGCGCGACGGCGAGCTCGCCGTTCCCTTCGAGATCGAACCAGCCGACGGGAGCCGAGTACCAACCGCGCGGCTGCGGTTCGTGCGACTCGATCCACGAGGACGCGAGCGCGTGAGGCGTCCCGCCGACGGCGGGCGTCGGGTGCAGGCGCGCGGCGAGCTCGAGCACGTGACGCGGCGTACGGAGCACCGCGCGGAACGGCGTGTGAAGGTGGATGATGTGACGGAGGCGCTTGAAGCCGGGCTCGCGCGGAGCGTCGACGTGAGCGCCTGCGTCGGTGAGCGCGGTGCGTAGCGCATCGACCACGAGCTCGTGCTCGTTGCGATCCTTGGCGCTCGCGAACAGGCGCGCGGCCGCGGCGTCCGCGTCGCCGTTCGGCGCGATCGAGCCGGCGAGCGCGTCGCAGAGCACGACGTCGCCGTCGCGGCGCACGAGGCGCTCGGGGGTGGCGGCGACGAGGGCACCCGCGCCCGGAGGCTTGACCAACACGCGCACGCAGTCCGCGTGGCGATCGTCGAGCGCGGCGAGCAGCTCGGCGGTGCGGATCGATCCCGCGAGGAGCACGCTGCACGTGCGCGCGGCGACGATCTTCGAGCATGTCCCGTGCGCGATCGCGTCGGTGATGTCGGTGACCTGCGTATGCCACGCGTCGGCCGGAGCGGGGGCCAGCTCGACGAGCGCGGGCTGTCCGCGAAGGCGCGCGGTGTTCGCGGCGAACGCGGCGCGATGGATCGCGAGCTCGTCGCGCCAACGCCGCGCATCGGCCGCGCTGTTCGCGTCGACGGCGAGCACCAGGTACGCGCGAGCACCATCGTGCACGTAGGTCCACCGGGGTAACGCGAACCACGCGTCGCCGAAGCCGGTCCACGGAGCGCGATCCGCCGCGCCCGGCGCGAAGGCCGCCCCGCCGACGAAGCGGGGGCGCGCGAATCCGAGGCTCGACGTGGGTGCGAGCTCGCCGGCGATCACCGCGCGATGCGGCGTATCGAGGAGCAGATCGTCCCCGTCGAGGCGGTCGTTCCCGCGGACGTCGCCGGCAACCTCGCTCGGCGCGACAGCGGCGTCTTGTCCGACGTGGGTCGGCATCGTGTCGCGCGGTTCGTCGTCGACTTCGTCGGTGTTCGTCGCGATCGCGTGTGCGTTCGCGATCACGTGCGCCCAGCGATGCTCGCCGGTGCCGCGCACCTCGCGGGCGATGCCCACGCCGACGAGCGTCAGATCGCCGGAGGCCCACGACACGAGCGGCGCGTCGCGGAACTCGTCGACGATCGCGGTCGGTGCGATCACCGGCGCGTCGAGCGCGATGAACGTGAGGCCGGGCGTGCGGCGCGCGATCACGAGGCCCGCGTCGAGCGCGGACAGGTCGCTCGCGGCATTCGCGGCGAGCTCGGTCGCGATGCGCGGCTCGCTCATCCGCGTGGGGGCGATGTCGTGCGCGGCGCTCACGATTCCTCCACAGGTGTCGCGACGTAGAGCGTGCACGCACCGAATGTCAGCGGTGTCACCTCGATGACGTGGAGGCCGCACGTCGCCATCAGCGCGGCGAACTCCTCGGCGGGTGGGAACGCCGCGATCGACTTCTGCAGATACGTGTACTCGCGCTTGCCCGAGAGCAGGGCGCCGAGCTTGGGGACCACGTGTCGCGTGTGGAACCGCGCCATCGCGCCCATCACGCCGCGCTTTGCTTCGGACAGCTCGAGGATCGCGATGCGACCGCCGGGCCGCACGACGCGCGCCATTTCGCGGAGGCCGCGTGCGCGATCGGGGACGTTGCGGATGCCGAACGCGATCGTCGCGGCGTCCATCTCGCAGTCCGCGTACGGCAGAGCCTGCGCATCTCCCTCGACGAGCGTGATGCGATCGGCGAGGCCCTTCTTCGCGACCTTGTCGCGTGCGATGCCGAGCATGCCCGGCGATGGATCGAGACCGACGACGGTCGCGCCGGGTGTCATGCGTGCGATGTCGACGGCGAGGTCGCCCGTTCCCGTCGCGAGATCGAGCACGCGCGGTCGCTCGCCCAACTGGAGGGAGCGCACCGCGCGGCGGCGCCAGCTCTTGTCGAGGCCGAGCGAGAGCACGCGGTTCACGAAGTCGTAGCGGCGCGCGATCTGGTCGAACATCTGTCCGCTGCCGAGCTGCGGGACGTTCGCGGGCGCGGGCTCGATGGCCTGTGGTGCGACGGTCACGACTGGCGCTCCAGCGAAGCGAGGGCCACGGTGACGAGTGCGTCGTGCGCGGGACCAACAGGTAATTCATCGAGCGCGATCAGCGCGCGCTGCACGTGCTCTTCGGCGAGCGTGCGCGTGGCGGTGAGCGCACCCGATGCGCGGACCGCGTTCGCGATCGGTGCGAGCTCGTCGGTGGGAACTTCGTCGAGAGCGAGGAGCGCTTCGAGTCGCGGCCGGAGCGACGGATCGCGCTCGATCGCGACGACGAGTGGGAACGTGACCTTGCCCTCGCGTAGATCCGCGAGCGGATCCTTGCCGGTGTTGTCCTTGTAGTCGAGCTCGTCGTCGACGGCCTGGAACGCGACGCCGAGGTGGAATCCGTAGCGCTCGAGTGCGGCCTCCGCTTGCGGCGAGAGCCCCGCGGCGCGCGCGCCGGCGATCATCGCCCAGCGGAACAGCGCGGCGGTCTTGCCCTCGATGATCGCGAAGTAGTCCTCGCGTGCTCCGGTGATGTTGCCGCGTCGCTCGAGCTGGACGCTTTCGGCGACGATCATCTCGTCGATCACGCCGAGCATGCGATCGAGCACGCCGTCGACGCCGCTCGTGCGAATGCGGCGCAGCGCCGCGATCAACAGCCAATCGCCCGCGAAGATCGAGGCGGCGTTTCCATAGACGACGCTCGCCGTGGGCTGACCGCGGCGTCGCTCCGCGAGATCCACGACGTCGTCGTGCAGGAGCGTCGCCGAGTGAACGAGCTCGACCGCCACCGCCAACGATCGCGCGGCTTCGGTGAAGCCGTCGCCGAACCGCGATGCGAGCGCGACGCACAGCGGACGCAGCGCCTTGCCGCGCAGATCCAAGAGATGATGAGCCGCGTGATGGACGACGCGTGCGCCGCGTGGAATCGCGTCGAGCTCGCGGGAAAACTCCGCGAGATCCGCGCGCACCCATCGATCGAGATCGGCGAGTCGCTCTGCGAGCCCCTTCGCACCGCGCACAGAAGAAACGACGGAGAGGCGGTCGAGGACCGCGCGACCATCAGCGGCAAGGGAGGGGGCGTGGGCGGCTAGCTGGCTCATGGGGGCTACCTTTCGGATGATCCCAGTTCGTTCAAAGATTCTTGAAGGAATCTGCACCGAACCGGGCTCGGTGCCAAGTCCTTATCGAACAAGGTGAAAATCCGGAGGATCTCACCCTTCGCCACGAGGTGTGAGGGAGCCTCTCCCCACGAAACAGGACAGGTAAGCCAGCGCTCTATAAAATTGCGCAGTGGCAAGTGCGCGTAGGGGCCGCGATCCGCGGCTCGTGAGCCGGTGTCGGGTGGAGTTCGACCGCCCGTCCGGACGCGTGATCGCGGAGACCGAGGATCTCAGTGCGCGTGGATTGTTCATCCGCACCGAAGCGCTGCTGCCGATCGGCGAGACCACGGATCTCTCGATCGAGCTGCCGACCGGCGCCGTCCTCGCGTTGCGCGGACGCGTCGCGCACATGCTCACGCCGATCGCGGCGAAGGCGCTCGGTCGCCATCCCGGCATGGGCCTCGAGCTGCTCGGCGTGGAGACGCCCGATCGCATCAAGCTACGCACGTTCATCGATTCGCTGAAGACCGAGATCACGAGCCCCGGTCTATCGACGACGACGCAGCTCATCGTCGTCGAGCCAGCAGCGGGGCTGCGCAATCGCATGACGCGCGCTCTCGAAGCAGCGGGCTTCCAGGTCAGCGGCGTCGCGAACGCGACCGAAGCGCTCGAGATGTGCTCGGTGTGGCGGCCGGACGCGATCGTCGCCGCTGCCGAAATGGATCAGATGACGGGCATCGATCTCGCGTACGCGATGTCGGAGCACGCGACCTTGTCCGACGTTCCGCTCGTGCTCACCGGTGATGAAGGTGATCTCTCGCGGCTCGAAGCGTTTCGCGCGGGTGTGCGCGACTACATTCCGCGCCCGTTTCTCGACGAGGAGCTCGTGATCCGCGTGCATCGCGTCGCCGTGCCGATCACGGCGGGCGGTGCGTTCGGTCTACGCGGCAGTCTCGTCGACATCGGCCTCGGCACGTTGCTCTCCCTGTTCGAGTTCGAGCGCAAGAGCGGCATCCTCCTCGTGCTGCGCAACGCCCCTGCGGGTTCCGAGATCGCGCGCGTGTTCGTCGCCGATGGAAAGATCCTCAAGGTCGAAGCGAGTCAGAGCAACGGACTGCCGAAGGAGCGCTTGATGCGACTCCTCGATTGGCGCGATGGACAGTTCGAGTTCACGCCCGCTGCGATCGGCGGACGCGACGAGCTCCAGGTCACGATCACCGCGCTGCTCCTCGAGCACGCGCGCCGCGCCGACGAAGCCAAGACACCTTCGTAGCGACGCAGGGTGTCGCAGGTGTCCCTGTTCAATATTCGCAACGTGAACGGAATTGTCGGGTCCACCATCGGGTTCGCTCGTGGCTCTCGGCTCGCGCATGCATCGTTCGCTTCTCGCTTTGATGATCCTCGTGACGACCGCGCGTGCGGATGTCGTTCCCGAGGGTGTGCGCGCTCGTGCAGCGCGCCTCGTCGGCTCGATCGTCGTCGACGGAAGCCTCACCGAAGCGGTGTGGCACGAAGCGCCGAAGCAGTCTGGCTTCACGCAGCGCTTTCCGAAGGACGGCATCAAGGCAACGCTCGAGACTCGCTTCGCCGTTCTGTATGACGACAAGGCGATCTACGTCGGCGTGTGGGCCGACGATCCGGAGCCCGACAAGATCCGCCGCTTGCTCACGCGTCGCGATGTCGATTCGCCATCGGACGTGATCGCGGTCGGCTTCGACAGCTATCACGATCGCCGCACGGCCTTCGTATTCCAGCTCAACGCTGCGGGCGTACAGCGCGATCAGATCCTGTTCGACGACTCGAAGGAAGATACGACGTGGGACGCGGTGTGGACCGGCGACGCCGCGATCACCGCGACGGGATGGACGGCCGAGTTCCGCATCCCGCTCAACCAGCTGCGCTTCTCGACCGGCGATGCGCAGGAGTGGGGCATGCAAGTCGTTCGCGCTGTCTCGCGCACGCAAGAGCAAGCCTCGTGGTCACCGTGGCCACGCAGCGGCGATCAGATCGTCAGTCGCTTCGGCATCGTCGACGGAATCTCGCGGCTCTCGCCGGGCCGTCGGCTGGAGCTCCTTCCGTATGCGTCGGGCGGCTTCGACGTGATGCCCGTCGAGGCGGGTGATCCGCTGAACGATCCGCGAAACATGCGCGGCAACATCGGCCTCGACGTGAAGTACGGCCTGACCAGCGCGTTCACGCTATCGGCGACGATCAACCCCGACTTCGGACAGGTCGAGGCGGACCCATCGCAGATCAACCTCAGCGCGAACGAGCTGTTCTTCGCCGAGAAGCGACCGTTCTTCCTCGAGGGCGTGGATCTGTTCAAGCTGCCGATCGGGAACAGCGACAACAATCAAGAGGGCACGTTCTACAGCCGCCGCATCGGCGCGGCGCCGGATCTTCCAGACGCGGACTACGACTACATCCGCGCGCCGACGTCGACGACGATCTACGGCGCGATGAAGCTCTCGGGCAAGACGGAGCGCGGTTGGTCGCTCGGCGTGTTCGACGCGATCACGGGCTCCGAAGAAGCGACGCTCTCGGGCGCGGCGGGAATGTCCGACGTGATCGTCGCGCCGCTGACGAACTACGCGGTCGGCCGGCTCAAGCGCGATCTCAACGATGGAGACACCGCCGTCGGGTTGTCCGCGACGAGCGTGCATCGCGCGCTCGCCGACACGCCGCTCGCGTCCAAGCTCCACGACCAGGCGTACACGGTGGGCGCGCAGGTCTCGCATCGCTTCACACCCGCGTGGCAGCTCGAGCTATCGACGGTGGGCAGTCTCGTCCACGGGACCAAGGAAGCGATCGCCGAGACGCAGCTATCGACACGTCATCTCTATCAACGCCCCGACGCGACGAACGCCACGTTCGA
>JBGARE010000053.1:0-61280 GCA_044230415.1 Kofleriaceae bacterium | reverse complement strand
CAGGAGAGAGAGCGGGAGAGCTGTCCCACGCGGCGCTCATCGAGCTCGCTCGGCGCTCTCTGCGAGCACGCGCGAGTTCGCCGCCGCAGCACGCGCAGCGCGCGAAACGCCCGGAGTTCTAGGGAGAAACGGCGAAGCCCCCTCGGATCGCTCCTTGGGGGCTTCTGTTTACCGACCCTCACCGTTGGTTGGCGACGAGAGAAAAATGGCTCCGGAGGAGGGCTTCGAACCCCCGACCCGGCGGTTAACAGCCGCCTGCTCTACCCCTGAGCTACTCCGGAATGGGGACTAGATAGATGCCAGACCCACCCCGGGATCGTCAAGGCGGATAGGCTCCGCGAATGGCCGTGAAGAGGGCGAAATCATCGACGACGACGCCGAAGTCGGGTGATTGGACGCTGGAAGCCGCGCTGGGTGCGTTGCGGAAGGCTGGGACCAAGAAGCACGCGGATGGGATGCAGCGGTTCGGGATCGGCGCGGTGACGACGTTCGGGGTGCCGATGGGCGCCATTCAGAAGCTCGGGAAGACGATCGGCAAGGATCACGCGCTCGCGGTGAAGCTGTGGGCGAGCGGTGTCTACGACGCGCGGATGCTCGCGAGCTACGTGGCCGAGGCGGAGCAGGTGACGAGCGCGGAGATGGATGCGTGGTGCGCGGACTTCGACAACTGGGCCGTTTGCGACACCGTGTGCTTCGCGCTGTGGGATCGCGTGCCGCTCGCGTGGGCGAAGATCGACGCGTGGGCGAAGCGCGACGAGGAGTTCGTGAAGCGCGCGGCGTTCGCGTTGTTGGCGAGCGTGGCGCTGCATGACAAGGGCGACATCGAGGACAAGTGCGAGGCGGCGATCGGCGTGTGCGAGAAGGCGGCGAGCGATTCGCGCAACTTCGTCAAGAAGGGCGTGAGCTGGGCGCTGCGGACGATCGGATCGCGCAGTGGTGCGCTGCGGGCGAAGGCGATCGCGAGCGGCACGAGGCTCGCGAAGAGCAGCGATGCGACCGAGCGATGGATCGGTAGCGACGTGGTGCGCGATCTCGATCGGCCGCTCGTCGCGAAGCGCGTGGCGGACAAGGACAAGAAGCGCGCGGCGAAGGCGGCTACGTCAGGGCGACCGAAGCCGACGACGCGTCGGGCTCGATGAAGCGAGCGAGCGGGGTCAGGCTTTCTTCTTCGCGAGGTACTCGTTCAGGAGGGCGTCGACGCCGGTGACGACCTTGCGCGGGCCGCGCTTGCGAGCGAGCGCGAGCTCGACGATCTCGCAGATCAGCTGCGCGTAGGTGCGGCCGCTCGCCATGGAGGACGCGTTGAACGCGCAGCTCTCGGCGAGGTCGGGGTTCGGGTTGACCTCGAGGATGTAGGGCTCGCCCGATTTCGGATCGAGGCGCATGTCGACGCGCGCGTAGTCGCGGCAGTTGAGCGCGCGGTAGGCGCGCAGCGCGACGTCCTCGATGTACTTCACCGTCTCGGGCTCGAGATCGGGCACCGGGCACACGCCTTCGACCGAGTGGTGATCGCGCGAGTAGGGATCCCATTTGGCGCGGTAGGTGATGATGCGCGGCAGCGGCTTGCCCTGCTCGTCGGTGCCGCCCTTGAACTGCATCTCGTAGAGCGGCAGCGGCTTGTCGCCGAGGATGGCGCAGTGGATCTCGCGGCCATCGATGTACTCCTCGACGAGCGCGGACTGCTTGTGCTCGGTGAGCATCTTGGTGATGCGCTTCTCGAGGGCGGCGGTGTCGTGGACGACCGAGCCCGAGTCGATGCCGCCCGAGGCGTCGTCGTACGCGGGCTTCACCATGATGGGCAGCCGCAGGCCGGCGGGCGTGCCGACGGACTTCACGAAGGCACCGAGCTGCGACAGCTCGTCGATGACGACGCCCTTGGGCACCGGCAGGCCGTGCGCGGCGAGGAGCGCCTTCGCCTGTGGCTTCTTCTGGCACAGCGACAGCGCGAGCGGGCGGTTGCCCGTGTACTCGATGCCGAGCAGCTCGAAGAGCGCGGGGACGTCGTGCTCGAGCTCGGCGTCATCGCGGAAGAACTCCACGAGGTTCACGACGACGTCCGGTTTGTAGGTGCGGAGCGCGTCGAGCATCGTGTCGAAGTTGTCGCGAACGTTGACCATCGTGACGTCGTGACCCGCGGTCTCGACGCTGCGCTTGATCAGCTGCATCTCCTCTTCGACCGTTTCCCACGGCTCGATTTGGAGCGACGGATTCCAGTCGACGGTGCGACGGTCCTCGCGACGATAGTGCGAGTACACGTCGTCATCGACTTGGTTCCACAAGATCAGAACGCGAGATGACACGACGATCTGTGCTCAGACGTACCTTACTTCGTGGGCGCTGTCACGCCCGCAGCACCGATCGCCACCGATCGCGTGCCCCACGGTTGCCGAGCGATCAGCTCGTCCGCGCGCTCGCGTTGCTCGGGAGACAGCTTGCTTTCGATCGCGAGAGCGAACCACTGCGAGAGTTGCAGCGCGTTCTCGAACCGATCGCTGATGTTCTTCGCGAGCCCGATCGCGAGGACACGGTCGATATCCGTGGGCAAGGGCGCGAGCATCGATGGCTGCGTCGGCACGCGGAACACCACGTCATAGAGCGTCGTCGGGACGTCTTTGCCCGTGAACGCGGGGTGACCGGTGATCGAGCGATAGAGGATCGCGGCGAGGGAATAGACGTCCGCGCGGTGATCCACGTCCTCGCCGCGCGCTTGTTCGGGTGCCATGTAGGCAGGCGTGCCGACGACGTGACCCTTGGTCAGCGTGCCCGAGCCGCCCGACTTGGACACGCCGAAGTCGAGGATCTTCCAGGTGCGGTCCTTGTTCTGCTCGGCGAGGAACACGTTGTGCGGCTTGAGGTCGCGATGAACGATGCCCGCGAGGCGAGCGGCTTCGAGTCCTTGCGCGACGTGCTCCGCCACGATCGCGGCCTGGTTCGGCTGCAGGCGGCGCTGCCGGCGCAGCTGATGCGCGAGGTCGAACCCGCGGAGCCGCTCCATCGCGAGGAACGGGATCTCACCCGCGGTGGTGCCGACCTCCAGCACGCGCACGACATAGGGCGTGTCGAGCTTGGACGCGGTCTGCGCCTCGCGAATGAACCGCGCGACGCTCGTCGGGTCCGCGAGCGTGCCCGGATGCAAGAGCTTCACGGCGGCCTCGCGCTGGTCGCTGGTCCCGTAGGCCTCGTAGACCTCGCCCATGCCGCCGCGGCCGATCAGCATGCCCAGGCGAAACGACCCGATGACCTGATCGCTGAATCGACCGGGGCCGCCGATCTTGAGCGCGCGATCGAGCTCGGCCCTCGCTTCGGCGAGCAGCGCGTCGCGTTGCGCCATCTGCCGCGCGGCGGTCTCGAGCTTCTGCATCGCGTCGAGCGTCACGCGCTGCGAGATGCGCGCGGTGATGAAGGCGAGCGTGTACAGCGCCTCGATGATGACGAGCACCGCGACCTGATCGAGGTGGCGCATCGCGGTCACGTTGACCAAGCCGCGATCGACGATCAGCCCCGTGATGATCGCGAGCCCGAGCAAGAGGTGCCCGACCGTGACGATGATGTACATCGCCAGCGTGAGCTTCTTGCTCGAGCCGAGGCTGAAGAAGTAGATGCCGTAGACGAGCATCCCCGCGACCGGCGAGGCCATGCCCCAGTAATAGAGGCCCGTGAACGCCCCCGCGACGAGGAGCAGGCCCGGCGGCAACCAGATGCTCGGGCCGTAGCTCGCCGCATCGCGCATGCGCAGGAGCAACCAGATCGAGCCGATCGCGCCCATCGCGGATCCGATCGCCACGATGTTTCGCGCGACCGCATCACCGCCCGCGATGTACGCGATGATCGCGCCGCTCACGGACAGGAAGAACGCGGTCTTCACGAACACGCGCGAGCGCTCGACCTCGTCGTGGCGCATCGCTTCGACGGGAGAGGCCGCGCCGGTCTTGCTGTCGAACGCGCGCGACATCGAGCCGCCGGTCTGCACGCGACCGCGCTTGGTCGGCGTGGAGATCTGCTGCGTCGGCAGGTGATGCACCGGATCGACCGGGGGCGTCTTCATCGTGCCCGGCTCGGCCGGGGTCAGCCGGCTCGGCGTCGACGTCGGCTCGAACGGATTCTCGTCGCCGCGCGTGTCGTCGCCATCGCCCGGACCGAGATCATCGGTCGTGAGCTCGTCGCCCGTCGCTTTCGCGAGTACGCCGGGGCCTAGATCGACCGTCGGCCGGTCGTCGTCGAACACCCGGTCACCCACGACCGAAATTGTAGCCCCCCAAACACGGTGCTGGCGAGCTTGCTACTTATAGAGCTCGTACCGGCATCCCACGGACGTGCTCAGAGCGGCATCGGGACGGCACCGAGCGACTCGCAGTGGTCCCAGGTCAGGATCTGGCACTCGCAGTAACCGCCCGGATAACAGGTGCAATCGTCGCCGTTGTAGACCGACGTGCAGTCGCCGCGGGCGTTGCACGCACCCTCGGTGGTGAGCGATTCGCACGCCGTCGTCGGGACGCACGAGCCGTAGCACTGACCGGGGAAGCAATCGCCGTTCGTCGTCGGATCCATCGTGTCGCAGGTCTCGACGCACTCGTAGCCGGGACCGCAGTCGATCGCCGCGCAGCCCGTGCCGCTATCCGGGACACACATCGGCGTGCACTGCGGGGGCGTCATCGTGTTGCCGGGCGCGGGCGGCGTCGGATAGCAGGAATCCTCGCAGTGGAAGCCGGGTCCGCAATCCACGGCCGCGCAACCCGCGTTCGTCGGCTCGGGGCGGCACTGCGTGAACTGCGCGTACGAGTCGACGGGCATCGTTCCACCGCCGCCGAGGGGCGGCGGATGATCGTAGGTGGCCGTGTAGAAGATCGAGCAGTTGTCGTGCTGCGCGCACTCGTACGCGTCGAGGTTGAAGCACGACGTGTAGATGTCCGGACCGCCCGTGGTGGCGTAGCAACCGCGGAACAGCGAGGTGTTCGGCGTGTTGGCTTGGTCTTCCCAGTACGCGACCTGGCAGCCCGGCTCGGCGAGACACGTGTCCTCGTCGAGGAGCGTGCACGACGACTCGCACGCCGGCCAGTTCGGTACGGGTGGCGTCGCGATGTCGGTCTCGGGACACGCGCAACCGTAGTTCTCGTCGTAGTAGCAACCACCGCCGCCGCCGTAGCCACCGAACTCTTCGCAGTCACCCGTCTGCGGGTTGCGCAGGAGGTTCGACGGATAGCCGTCGTCGGTGCCCCAGCCGGGTTCGCCGTAGCCGCACGTCGGAGGCGGCTCGTCGTCGCCACCGAAGTAGAGCTGACAACCGCCGAGGGTCAGTGCTGCGAGGGCGAAGGCGAGGCGCATGATGGCCAGCGTGCAGCAAGGGCTGCGCCATGCACAAGGTCCAATTCGTCTGCGCACTTGCGCGAACGGACATCAGTTTTCCGAGTGATCACACCCCGTGAGTGCGCAAAATCCCGGCAGTTTTTGCGATCGCGGCGCCTTGTGCCACGGTGCGTCGCCTCATTAGATCCGCCCGATGCACCCGATCCTCGCCTTCGCTTACTTCTTCCGGATGTTGTTCGGCCGGAAGCTGCCCGCCGACGCGGTGCAGTTCCTCCCCGAGGGTGCCGTGCCGAAGCAGCTGCCCGAGAAGACCACGGTCGTCGAGAAGGTCGTCGAGCGTGTCGTCGAGAAGAAAGCCGAGGACAAGCGCGCCGTCCATCACCGCGATGGTGCGCTCGCGCTGCTCGCACTGCTCCAGCGCGAAGGTCGGCTCGTCGATTTTCTCCGCGAGCCGCTCGATGGCTTCAGCGATAGCGATATCGGTGCAGCCGCGCGCGACGTCCATCGCGGCTGCAAGAAGGTGCTCGAGCAACACCTCGCGATGGAGCCCGTGATGCCCGGCGAAGAAGAAGCGAAGGTCGCTGTTCCGAAGGGCTTCGACCCCGCGGAGATCCGTTTGATCGGTGAAGCGAAGGGCGAGCCTCCGTTCAAGGGCACGCTGCGCCATCACGGGTGGCGCGTGACGGAGACGAAGCTGCCCGCGCTCGCGGAAGGCGTCGATCGCGCGGTGATCGCACCCGCGGAAGTCGAGCTCGGCGCGTGAAGATCCTCGGCATCGATCTCGGCACCACGAACAGCGCGATCGCCGTCGCCGACGATACCGGCGTGCGCACCGTCGACATCACGCAGGTCGTGGGCCCCGGCGAGACCGCCGCGCGCCCCACCCTGCCCTCGTTCCTCCTGTTGCCCAGCGAGCTGGAAGTTCCGAGCGCGCAGCTCCAACTCCCGTGGTCCGGACCGCTGCGCTACGCGGTCGGCACCTTCGCGCGCGAGCGTGGCGCGGAGCTCCCGCATCGCCTCGTCTCGAGCGCGAAGTCGTGGCTGTGCAATCCATCGATCGATCGCACCGCGCAAGTGCTGCCGTTCAAGGGCGCGCAGCGCGAGCTCGATAAAGAGATGGAAGGCGGCGAGCGCGTCTCTCCCGTCAACGCGAGCGCGCGCTACCTCGCGCACCTTCGCGCCGCGTGGGACGACGCGAACCCCGACGATCCCGCCGACGAGCAGGACGTCCTCGTCACGGTGCCCGCGTCGTTCGATCCCGTCGCGCGCGAGCTCACCGTCGTCGCCGCTCGCGAAGCCGGCTTCGATCGCGTGACGCTCCTCGAAGAGCCGCAGGCCGCGTTCTACGCGTACCTCGCCGCCCGCGGCGACGCCTGGCGCAAGGACCTCGCGCCCGGTGATGTCGTCCTCGTCTGCGATGTCGGCGGCGGCACCACCGACTTCTCGCTGATCGAAGTCGCACAGGACGACGGCGCCCTCGCACTCGAGCGCATCGCCGTCGGCGATCACATCCTGCTCGGCGGCGACAACATGGACCTCGCGCTCGCCGCGATCGCGCAGAAGCAGCTCACGGACGCGGGCAAGACGCTGGACGCGATGCAACAGCGCGGGCTCGTCCACGCCGCTCGCCGCGCCAAAGAGCAGCTCCTCGGCGACAAGCCGCCCAAGTCCGTCTCGATCAGCGTGCTCGGCCGCGGCTCGAAGCTGATCGGCGGCACGATGAAAGCCGAGGTCACGCGCGAGCAAGCCGAGGCGATGCTCGTCGATGGCTTCTTCCCGATCGTCGATGCCGACGCGCGCGCCCAGAAGCGCCGCGCCGCGGGCCTTCGCGAGATGGGCCTGCCCTACGCGCACGATCCCGCGATCACGCGCCACCTCGCCGAGTTCCTCGGCCGCTTCGGCCGCATGCCCACCGCGATCCTGTTCAACGGCGGCGTCATGAAAGCGACGCAGCTCCAGCAGCGCATCGTGGGCCTGCTCCGCACGTGGGCCGGCCGCGACGTCAAAATGCTCGCCGGCGCCGACCTCGACCTCGCCGTCGCTCTCGGCGCCGCCCACTTCGGTCGCGTGCGGCAAGGCAAGGGCGTCCGCATCCGCGGTGGCACATCGCGCGCCTATTACATCGGCATCGAGTCCGCGATGCCCGCGATCCCCGGCTTCGCGCCACCCGTGAAAGCGCTGTGCGTCGCGCCGCAGGGCCTCGAAGAAGGCTCCACCGTCGCGCTCCCCGACGACGAGCTCGGCCTGATCGTCGGCGAGACCTCGAACTTCCGCTTCTTCGCCGCGGCCACGCGCAAGGACGACACCGCCGGCGCGCTCGTCGACGCCGACGCCGAAGGCATCACCGAGCTCGATCCCGTCGAGAAGCTGGTCGAAGCCGACGCCGAGCGCAAAGCAGGCGACATGGTGCCCGTGCGCCTCGAAGCGCAAGTCACCGAGCTCGGCACGCTCGAGCTGTGGTGCGTCGCACGCGACGGCCGCGGCCGCTGGAAGCTCGAGTACTCGGTGCGCGAGCGCGACTAACGAGCGCGAAGCATCACCGCGCGCATGACGACCTTGCCGTCGCGCTCGGTCGTGAACTGCACGGGCGGTCCCGGCATGTCCGCGGCGAACCAGAACCGCCGCGTCGCTCCGTCCGCCTTCACCGTGTACACGCGAGTCACGAACGTGCCCGCCGGTACTGTCACGCTCGCGTTGTCCTCGAACGTCGTCGCGGCCGCCGGAAACTTCGCGTGCGAGTGCAGCTCGGCCCACGTCGACGTGCCGGTCTCGTCGGCGATCGTCGCGCCCGCCTCGTCACGCGAGATCGAGTGAATCGTCACGCCATTCGCGTCGGCGTTCGTGAACTCCCAGTGCTCGATCGTCGTCGGCTTGCCCTCGACTTCGATGCGCAGCTCGATCACGCGGCCGCTCGGATTCCCGTCGCGCAGCTGATCCTGCGTGAACAGCATCGGCGCGAATTCCGCGGGCGCAGTCGCGGGTGCAGGAGCTGGCGCTGGCGGCGAGCTCGCGCACGCGGTGAGAGCGAACACGAGAGCGAGGGCACGTAGGTTCATCGCGAGCCGATTGTTCGCACGATCCACGTTGGCCGGCGAGATCCTCGGCGCGCGAACCGAGCAATCGCAGTGCCGTCGTGGCACGGAGGCGTGGCGGGGCTGCGCCGAACGCCATGGCCTCGGATCACGCTCACGATCGCGGTCGCAACAGCGCTTCGAAGGAATCTCCGTGACCGCGAGCTCGTCGAACGTGATGTTTCTCTCGGCGCAGTGAAATCTGCGAACGGTCACGCGGGTGGCGGCATTCTATCCAGGTCGATGGAGGACACCGATCCAGGGCCGCTGAGGCAGCTCACCGCCGAGATGGCGTGGATGCGTCGTCTCGCACGTGCGCTGCTCCGGGACGGTGACGCCGAGGATCTCGCGCAGGACACGTGGATCGTCGCGACCGAGCAGGCGCCCGAGGAAGGCGCGAGCCGACCGTGGCTCGGGCGCGTGATGCTGAACCTCGCGCGGATGCGAGCGCGGTCGCGAAAGCGGCGCGTGGGGCGCGAGGAGAAGACCGCGGATCTCGTGCAGCCCGAGGCGCGGCCGGATGACCTCGTCGAGCGAGTGGAGCTGCAGCAGCTCGTGGCCGGCGAGGTGCTCGCACTCGAGGAGCCGTATCGCTCGACGGTGCTGTTGCGCTATTTCGAGGAGCTGTCGTGCGCCGAGATCGCGCGGCGGTTGGAGGTTCCCGAGGGGACCGTGCGGCGGCGGTTGAAGGTCGCACTCGATCATCTGCGCGCACGTATCGGCGCGAAGCGGCGCGGTGGAGTGCTCGCGCTCGCTCCCCTTGCTGCGGTGCCATCGAAACCACTTCCTGTCGCCGTTGGAGTCATCGCGATGAAGAAGCTCGTTGCTGCGGTCGTCGTGCTGATCTTGCTCGTCGTCGCCGGTGTGTGGTGGCGCACGCGGGAATCGTCGACGTCAGGGACGCAGAGTGCAGCGAACGAGCGACACACCACGACCGTGGCGACGGCGGGCACGAGCGTGGGATCGGCGGGGAACGCGAAGGTTCGCGATGCGAATCCTGCGTGGCTCGCGCAGGCGGGTGTGTCCGCGCGGAGGATCGCGGGGCGCGTGACGTTTGCGGGGGCGCCCGTGGCGGGTGCGAGCGTGGAGCTCGCGAGCCTCGGGTCGGAGAGCGGGCTCGTGGAGGCGCCGCGCACGACGACGAATGCCGCCGGCGAGTTCGAGTTCGGACCGCAGCGCGCGATGCCGTGGAGTGTGCAAGCGTCGGCGCCGGGGAGGACGAGCGCGCGGCGCGAGATCGATCTGCGCGATCCGCGCGCAGATGGTGCGCACGTGGACATCGAGCTCGGTGCCTGCACGGCGGCCATGACCGGCGTCGTGCGCGATGCGTCGGGTGGGCCGATCGCGAGTGCGCGCATCGCGACGTTTGCACCCGAGCTGGTCGCGAGGGGGCCCGGCGTGAAAACCGACGACAAGGGTGCGTACGAGCTCTGCGTGGAGACGCGCTGGCCCGGGTGGGTCACGGTGGAAGTCTCGGCGGCTAGCTACGCGGCGATCGCGTACTCGACGGTGGTCCCCGGGCGGATCGAGGTCAACTTCGCGCTCGTGCCGGAGGCGAGCATCGTCGGCCGCGTGATTCGCGACGATAACGGCGCGGCGGTGGCGAACGCATACGTGTTCGTCCCGAGTGGGCGAGGTACCGAGAGCACGCCGCTGCGCGGGACGTTCACCGATGCAGATGGACGCTTTCGTCTCGATCGAATGACTGCAGGTCGTCACTTGGTGTTCGCGCGCGGCTCGGGGATGGCGCGATCGGTCGAGGGAACGCCGGTCGTCGTCGGCGTCGGACAGACGAGCGTGGAGATCGAGATCCGTCTCGAAGCCGGATCGACGCTCCGCGGACGCGTGGTCGAAGGTGAGAAGCCGATCGGTGGTGCGCACGTGGTGGTCGTCGGTGGTGTCGAGAGCGGACCGACGGCGTTCTCGCAAGATGATGGAACGTTCGAGCTCGCCGGCGTCGCGTACGGCGACATCTCCTTTCGGGCGCTGCCATACGACGTGGTTTCGCCCACGCGATTTCAGGTCGTGCGCCCCGTGCACGAGAACATCGAGATCGCGGTCGAGCCGCTCGGCACGATCATCGGTCACGTCATTCGCGGAAAGAAGCCGGTGCCCGGTGCGACGATCCATATTCAAGGACCCAACGATCGCGACCTGAAACCGATCGCCGCGGATGCCGGCGGTCGCTTCGAAGTGCGCGGGCTGCAACCCGGTCCGTGGACGCTCTTCGCATCCGACGATCACGTGGGCGCGTTCGGCAAGGCGCCCGAGGCCGTGCAGCTCGCGCGCGCGCAGACGGCCGAGGTGACGATCGATCTGCTGTACGCCGGCGCGATCGAGGGACGCGTCGTCGATCAGAACGGCAGCCCCGTCCCCGGCGTCACGGTGTTCTTTCGCAGCACCAACTCCGACGACGCGGGAACCGCAGCGACTGCATCCGACGGTAGCTTTCGCGCGGCGACGCTGACCGGCGGCACGCGCTATCGCCCGATGGTTCGACGCAACTTGCTCGCGAGCACCGAGCTGCGGTCGGTCGCGGGTGGAGAGTTCCCGCTCGTCGAGGTCCGCGACGGTTCCGACACGGTGACGGGGGTCGTGTTGGCCGTGCAGCTCGATCACCTGACGATCGCGGGCAAGGTGGTCGATGCCGATGGTGCGCCGGTCTCCGATGCGCGCGTCGTCGCACAGCTCGTCGAGACGGGCCGTCCGCACTTCGATCTCGGCTATCAGGATCCGTCGGACACGACGACTGTCGACGGTCAGTTCTCGATCGGCGATCTCCTCGCCGGCAACTACTCGCTGCGCGCGCGCTCGCCCGAAGGCGTCGAAGCCGTCGCCGCCGGTGTTCGCGCAGGTCGTACCGACGTCACGTTCGTGCTGCCTGCCGCGGGCGGCATCGATGTCACGACGGTCGACTTCAAGACCACGCCCGAGGTGAGCGCGATCAAGAGCGGCACGAGCGCGCAGAGCGCTCCGGTTCTCGCGACAGCGGGCGCGAATGGCTTCACGCTGCGCGGCTTGTCTCCCGGCACGTACTTCGTCACCGCACGCACGCCGACCGAAGCCGCGAGCACGTCCGTCACCGTCGTGACCGGTCGCACGGTGCGCGCGACGCTGACGAGCGGCGGCTCGTCCTCGATCGCGGGACGCGTGGTCGACTTCAAGACTAAGGCGCCGGTGCAAGGCATGACGTGCCGCGCACAACCGCGAGCCGGCACGGAAGCGACACCGTTCCCCGCCGGCGAAGGAGCTCGCACCGATGCGCAGGGCGCGTTCGTCATCGCCGCAGCGCCTGCGGGCCCAGTCGCGGTCGTCTGCGATGGTTTGTGGCGCACGTACTCCGAGGGCCTTCGTCTCGTCACCGTACAGTCCGCGCAGCGCTTCGATCTCGACGTCCCCGTGGTGCGCTGGAGCGACGACGTGATCGCGCTCCGCTCCGACCTCGGCGCCGAGCTCGATCCGGGCGTGCTCGTGCCGCGACTCGTTCACGTAGCTCCGAGCGGCCCCGCGGCCACCGCGCGCTTCGTCGACGGCGATGTCATCGTCTCCGTCGACGGCGCCTCCGTGACCGAGCTCAGCCCCGACGGCGTGTTCGGCTTGCTCGTCTATCGCGCGCCGGGCTCGAAGGTCCGCGTCGGCGCGATGCGCGGCACGACCACCGTGAGTGGCGAGATCACCCTCGGCGAGGCGCGCTGATCAATCGAGCAGCGGCACGATCGCGTCGGCGAACGCTGCAGCATCCGCGGCTTTGTCGCCGGTGATCGGCGGTCCCTCGAAGTGCTTCTGCGTGCGATTGCCATCGCGCTCCGTGATCATCGTGCGATCGCTCTTCGTCGACAGCACGTAGTCGTACTCGAGGAGGAAGTACCTCTTGTAGTTCGCATCGGTCTTGTGGCCGACGATCGCGACGAAGTACGCCTCGCCCATCTCCTTGGGCGGCGGCAGATCGATCACCGCGATACGGATCGGATCGCGCTCGGTGTTCAGGTGCATGAACACGTCGTGCTTGACCTGCGCTTGGTTCCAGATCGTGTCGAAGAAGAACTTCTCTTTGCGCTCGACCACACCGAGGAACGTCTGCGCGCCCTTGGTGCGCAGCAGGTTCGGCATGAACACGTGAGCGATGGCGTAGCTCGGCGACGCAGGCATGCGCGCACCTTAGCGTAGGTTCTGAGCGCGCCATATGCGCACCGTTTGCGCGATTCGGTGGCGCCGAGGCGAAGCGTTCGCGGAGCGGCGCGCGATCTGCGCGTTTCGGGTGGCATCGCGACTGCAGCGAGAGACCCCCCATGGGGAACACGATGCAGGACTCCTTCTGGCGCGAGCAGGCCAACCTCGTCGATTGGATCGAGCCGTTCACCGAGGTTAGCCGCATCGCGTTACCGGACCACGCGTGGTTCCTCGGCGGAAAGCTCAACGCGTGCGTCAACTGCATCGATCGCCACGTGCACACCACGCGTCGCCTCAAAGCGGCGCTGATCTGGGTCGGCGAGGACGGTGACGAGCAGACGTATACGTACGGTCGGCTGTATCGCGAGGTCGGTCGGTTCGGGAACGCGCTGCGCAAGCTCGGCGTGGTGAAGGGCGATCGCGTCGTCATCTACATGCCGCTCGTTCCCGAAGGAATCATCGCGATGCTCGCGTGTGCGCGCATCGGTGCGATCCACTCGGTCGTGTTCGCGGGCATGGGCACGCAGGCGCTGAAGGGTCGCATCGTCGATTCGGGGGCGAAGGTCGTGATCTGTTCGGACGTCGGATATCGGCGCGGCAAGACGATTCCACTCAAGGCGACGGTGGACGAGGCCGTGCGCGAGCTCGCATCGGTAGAGCACGTGATCGTGCATCGGCGAGGATCGCGGCCCGGTGATGCGCCCGTGACGTTCGACTCGGAGCGCGAGCACGACTTCTACGACGTGCAGGATGCGCGCGCGATCCACTGCACGCCCGCGGTGATGGACGCGGAGGATCCGCTGTTCGTGCTGTACACGTCGGGCACGACGGGAACGCCGAAGGGCGTCGTGCACGCGACGGGCGGATATCTCGTCGGCGTGACGTACATGGCGCGCGAGTTCTTCCAGATCGGCGAGCGCGACATCTACTGGTCGACATCGGACATCGGCTGGATCGTCGGGCACTCGTTCATCGTGTACGGCCCGCTGTCGATCGGCGCGACGGTGTTCGTCCGCGAAGGCGTGCCGGACTATCCGTCGCCCGAGGTTACGTGGGAGCTCGTCGAGCGACACGGCGTGAACGTGATGTTCACCGCGCCGACGGCCGTGCGCATGTGGATGAGCCACGGTGCGGCGGCGCCCGCGAAGTACGATCTGTCGCGCTTGCGGTTGCTCGCGTGCGCGGGCGAGCCGCTCAACCCGGAGGCGCAACGGTGGGCGCAGGAGAACCTCGTCGGGCAAGCCGGTGGTGTCGTCGCGGACAACTGGTGGCAAACGGAGATCGCGGCGCCCGTGCTCGGAACGGGTCGAGGCATCGATGCGCGACCGGGCAAGGTCGGCAAGGCGCTGCCGGGGATCGATGCAGCGATCGTCGATCTAGCGGGCGTCCCGGTTCCCGACGGCACCGGCGGCTTACTCGTGTTGCGACAGCCCGTGCCGTACATGCTGCGTACGGTGTGGGGCGATCACGAGCGCTATCGCCGCTACTGGAATCAGCTGCCGGGCGAGCCGGTGTATTGCGCGGGCGATCTCGCGATGCGTGACACGGACGGCTACGTGTCCGTGCTCGGTCGTTCGGATGACGTGCTGAACGTCGCGGGGCATCGCATCGGCACCGCGGAGGTCGAGGGCTCGCTCGGACGCCATGTCGCGATCGCGGAGTCTGCGGCGATCGGCCTGCCGGACGCGCTCAAGGGCGAGCGGATCAAGGCCTTCGTCGTGTTGCGCGCGGGCGTGTCGTGGTCGGCGGGGTTGCTCGCGTCGCTCAAGGATCACGTTCGCTCGGATCTCGGAGCGATCGCGATGCCGAGCGACATCGAGGTCCGCGCGTCGCTGCCCAAGACGCGCTCGGGAAAGATCGTGCGGCGCTATCTACGCGCGCAGGAGCTCGGCGAGGATCCCGGCGATCTCTCGACGCTGAGCGACTAGCGCGGATGGCGCAACTTCGCGACGTTCACTCCAGCTTCCTCGCCGGCGAGCTTCGAAGGCTGTCCTTGCGGAGCTTCTTCGCGGTTCCCTTCACCGTGGTTCCGATCGTCGGATCGAAGGTGTCGCCGTCGCGCGGGATCAGCCCCACGCCGAGCACCTGGGTCACGACATTCGCGAGCTCGGTCGCGCGCGCATCGTCCACCTTGCCGAGCCGGCCTTCGATGATGCTGTGCGCGAGTCCCATCACCGTCGCGTTCGCTGCGAGCATCAGCTGATCGAGCGGGATGTTCGCGATCACGCCTTGCGCTTGCGCATCGGCGAGCGCCTGGCGATTTGCGGCTTCGGCAGCTTCCCACTTCGCGCGAAAATCGGCGGGCGCGCGATCGAATGCACCGGGCATGCAGATCACGCGGAAGTACTCCGGGTTCGCGACGGCGAAGCGCACGAGCGTCACGCCGTTCGCGCGGAATTGCTCGAGCGGCTCCGGCGGCGCCTTCGCCATCGCGTCGGCGATCATGGACATGAGGCGCTCCCATGCTTCCATCGCGATCGCGGCGACGAGGTCATCCCGGTCGGCGAAGTGGCGGTACACGGCGGGAGCTGAAACGCCCGCACGACGCGCGACTCCGCGCAGCGAGAATCCCTCGATCCCGTGCTGGGCGATCTCCTTGAGCCCGGCCGCGATCAGCGCGGGCTTGAGATTTCCGTGGTGGTAAGCGGCCTTGGTCGGCAATGTTTACATTGTTCACTTTTTCGCTTGCCTGTCAAACGTGATATGTTTACAACGTTCACATGGTCGCAGCCAACACGCTTTCGCCCTCCCCCACCGACGATGGCTCGCTGTACGAGTCGCTCTGGACGAAGGACCTCGGACGCGAGCACGGCTTCGAGCCGCTCGTCGTCGAGGGCACGTTGCCCGCGAACCTGCGCGGGACGCTGTACCGCAACGGGCCCGGGCAGTTCGGCCAGTTCGGCACGCGCTACAAGCACCCGTTCGAGGGCGACGGCGCGGCGATCGCGGTTCGAATCGAAGGCGGCAAGGCCACCGGTGCGGCGCGCATTCACGCGACCGCGGGTCTGAAGGAGGAGCGCGCGGCGGGCAAGGTGCTCTACAACTTCTCCGCTTCGTGGCCGCGCCGCGTGTCGAACATGTGGCGTGGCCGCGTGAAGAACACGGCGAACACGAACATCATCTCGTGGCAGGGCCGCGTGTTCGCGCTCGTCGAGTCGAGCCGCCCCACGGAGATCGATCCGCGCGATCTGTCGACGATCGGCGAGACGAACCTCGGGGCGATCGGGCGTTCGTTCAGCGCGCACCCGCATCGCGTCGAGTCGCGCAAGGCGGTCTACAACTTCGGCGTCGAGTACGGACGCGTCACGAAGATCTGCATGTACGAGCTGCCCGATGTCGGCGCGGCGCGAAAGCTCGGCGAGGTCGCGCTGCAAGGACCGCCGATGCTCCACGACTTCATCGCGACGGACACGCACCTGGTGTTCTTCGTGTCGCCGACGCGCATCGATGTCCCGCGCATGATGCTGCAGATCGGCGGCTTCGCCGAGATGTTCACGTGGAAGCCCGAGCTCGGCACCGAGGTGATCTGCGTGCCGATCGACCGCCCCACGGAGGTCGTTCGATTCACGACGGACGCGTTCTATCAGTGGCACTTCGCGAACGCGTTCTCGCGCGGCAACGAGCTGGTCGTCGATTACGTCCGCTATCCGAACTTCGATTCGTTCTACGACATCGGCGCGCTCGCGAACGGCGGCAAGGGCGACAGCGTCCTCGAGAGCGGGCAGCTCCATCGTGCCACGATCGATCTCACCGCGAAGACGATCCGCAGCGAGCAGGTCGCCGAGCGCAGCTGCGAGTTCCCCACCGTCGCGAGCGGCTTCGAAGGCCGCGAGCACTCGATCGCGTACGTCGCGTTCGACAACCTCGGCGCGATCGGATCGATCGACACCAAGGGCACGATTCGCTCGCATGCATTGCCCGCGGGCGTGCGCGGCACCGAGCCCGTGTGGGCCGACGGCTATCTGTTGTCGCTGTGCCACCTGAAGGATCGCGCGTACGTCGGCGTCTACGACCCGGCGCGCATCCCCGACGGGCCGGTCGCGAAGATCTGGATCGATCACCACGTTCCGATCACGTTCCACGGCTCGTTCGCGCGCTGATCAGTTCGCGAACGTCCGCGCGCTCAGTTCGCGAACGTCTCCATTCGCGCGCGAGATACGGAGCCGAATCGATCAGTGCACTCCGCCGTGACGACGTGTTTTCCCGGCCGCACGGGCACCGTCATCTGGAGACGTTCGACCTCGCTCGAGAATCGCGGCAGCGCGACGCCTCGCAGTGGCCAGACCATCACGTTGTCGATCGCGACCCATACTTGTAGTGGGGGTGTGCGATCGAACATCCGCATCTCGAACGTCCATTCGCCCTTGAGGTCGAGAGGATCGACCTGGCTCGCGATCTCGCAGAGCGGTGGACCATCGTCGAGGTTCGGGTCTCGTCGCATCGCGATGCGCCTGTGGATCTCCGTGCGGCACACATGACAGAAGTCGTCGCTCTGCGAGTCGTGCATCCGGCAGTTGTCGGTCGGGTGATAGATGCAGTCGCCGTAGCGGCGGCCCCCTTCGATCGCGCCGAAGTGAACGCTCCACCACTTGCGCCCGTACGGGTCGAGAGTGAGGTTCGCGACGCCCAGCATGTCGGAGGGTCCGGTCTCGTACAGGAATCGCTCCTCGTAGTAGCAGGCCGGCGTTTCACTGTATTCGTCACCGAGGCCGTACAGCGCATGACCGAGCTCGTGGGTCAGCGTCTTCGCGTTGTCGTCGGTGGACAGCACGACCACCCCGTCGAACACGTTCGCATGCGGTTGACCGTTCGCGAAGATCACGATCACCGCGTCCGCGCCGGGTGCGTTACTCGCCGCCAATCGAGCGCGTGACGTGTCGACACGCCCGTCCGGATCGGCGCGCAGCGGATCCTCGGCGAGACAGCCACCGAGCGCGGTGTTGTAGCGCTCGCCATCGGTGATCAGCGATGTTTGTGATGGGACGTCAACGACGTGCACGTCGAACATGTCACGTGCCATCTGCACGATGCCGCCATCGTCCGTCCAGAGATCGGCGACGAGGTCGCGAACATGCTCGTGAAACGCTGGCAGCTCCGCCTTGCTGTAGCCCTCCGGCAAGAACACGAGGTGATACGCACGGGGGTTCTGGGCCGTGGCGATCGTCGTCGATGTCAGGTTGCACAGCTCGGGATGCGTCGCGCAAGAGACGCCGTAGGGTGGCAACGGCGTGCAGTCGACGTACTCGATGGGCTCGCACGCCACCAGCAACCAGAGAACGGCCCATCGCACGCGCTCGCCTCCAGCAAGCGCCGCGCCGTCGCGATCACTGCGTCCGTTCTAGTCCGCGCACGGATCCGTGACCATCTGTTCACACGGGCGTGAACGTCACGGCGTCTTGACGCAGACCGATGTCCACCATCCGGTCGACGGTGCTTGCTCGAGCTTCGTCGCGCAGATGTTGGTCGCGTCCTCGGCGCGGGCCAGGAGTGGTTCGGCGACCTCCAGCATCTTGTCGCAGAACGCAGCCTTCTTGTCGTCGGCGAACTCGCCCGTGCGCACGTCCTTCGGGATCTCGGCGCGAGCGAGCATCGACGCGAGTCGCATGTCGATCTGCGCGATGCGCGCGGCGGCCTGGATCTTCGCCGTGATATCGCGCGCGCTGTCGGTGAACCATGCTTCGTAGAAGCTCGTCGCGGTGCCGCCGACCTTCTTCATGGTCTCGACGAAGTCGTTGAACTTCTTTTGCGAGGCTTCCTTCGTCTTCTTGTTCTTCGGATCGGGATCGAAGTTCAGGTTCGTCGGAAACGCGAGCGCGTAGACGTCGACGAGCGGCTGCGCGTCGGCGGCGACCTTCTTCTTTCCGCGCGTGGTCACGATCGAGAATCCGCCGCAGTGGGTCGCGTCGGCCTTGCGCTGGTTCTTCCAGCCATCGAGGCCGGCGACCTCGCCCTCGTCGCGCAGGCGCTCGAAGATCGGAACCTTCGGCGCGGGCGGGGCGGGTTCTGCCGGCGCCGCGGGTGGAGGCTCGGCCTCGGCGACCGGCGCTGGTTCCGCGATCGGCGGTGCGGGTGCAGGAGCCGGCTCGGGTGGCGGCGTGGTGACGGGTGGCGGCGAGCTGCCGCACGCGACGAGAAGTAGAAGAGGAAGAATTCGCACGACGCGAACCTACCGCAGTCGACGAGCACCTTCGTGTCGTGCGCGGATGTTCGGAGGAAACCGAGCACCAAAACCCTCACCACGCGTCGAGGAGAGCCTGTTCACGCCCTCGGTGATGAGGTACGAACGCTGCGACCCGTGCCCGCCCGCTACTTGATCGGCATCGACCTCGGAACGACCAACTCCGCCGTCGCGTACGTCGATACCGCGGCCGCCGATCCGCGCGTTCGCGTGTTCGAGGTGCCGCAACTCGTTGCACCGGGCGAGGTCGCGCCGCGGCGCCAATTGCCATCGTTCGTCTACCTCGCGGGCGAGCTCGATCTCGCGCCGCACGAGACATCTCTGCCCTGGCGGCCGGTCGCGGCGCAGGTCCGCGATCCGCAGGCGGTCACGTCGGGCGAACTGCGTCCCGTCGTCGGCGAGCTCGCGCGCAGCCAGGGCGCGCGCATGGCGTCGCGCATGATCGCGTCGGCGAAGTCGTGGCTGTGTCATCCGGGCGTGGATCGCCAGGCCGCGATCCTCCCGTGGGGCGATAGCGATGGACCGAAGTTGTCACCCGTCGCCGCGCAGGCGCTCGTCCTCGGGCACGTGCGTGAGGCGTGGGATCACGCGAATCCCGGTGCGCCATTCGCGGAGCAAGAGGTGCTCGTCACGGTGCCCGCTTCGTTCGACGAGGCCGCGCGCGAGCTGACACTGCAAGCGGCGCAGAAGGCCGGCTTTCCGCCCGTGGTCCTCCTCGAAGAACCGCAGGCCGCGTTCTACGCGTGGATCGATCAGCACAAGGGCAACAAGGGGCTGTCCGCCGGCGAGCGCGTACTCGTGTTCGATGTCGGCGGCGGCACCACCGACTTCACGCTGATCGAAGTCGACGCGAACGGCGATGGCTTCACGCGCACCGCCGTCGGCGATCACCTGCTCCTCGGCGGTGACAACCTCGATCTCACGCTCGCGAAGATCGTCGAGCAACGCGTCGTCGCGAAGAGCAACAAGAAGCTCGATGCGCTGCAGTGGCACGGTCTCGTCCACGCGTGCCGGCTCGCCAAAGAGACGCTGCTCGGCGAGAACGCGCCGGCGACCGCACCGATCGTCGTGCAGTCGCGTGGCGCGAAGCTGATCGGCGGCACGCTGCGCGATGACGTCTCGCATGACGAGCTGCACGCGGTGCTATTCGACGGCTTCTTCCCGCTCGTCACCAAAGGCGCGCCGCTGTCGCGCGCACGCGGTGGACTGCAAGAGTTCGGCTTGCCGTACGCGAGCGATCCGGCGGTCACGCGCCATCTGTCCGCATTCCTCCAGCGCCACGGTGCACAACGCGTGGACGCCGTGCTGTTCAACGGCGGTGCGATGACACCTGCATCGCTGCGCCAGCGCGTGCTCGATCAGATCGGCCAATGGCAAGACCGCCCGCCGCGCGAGCTACCATCGCAGATGCCGGAGATGGCGGTCGCGCAGGGTGCCGCGTACTACGGCCTCGTGCGCCGCGGGCTCGCGACGCGGATCAAGGGCGGCACGGCGCGCGCGTTCTACATCGGCGTCGACGCGTCCGGGATGCGGCGTCGCGTGCCGACGACCGAAGCCTCGGGCGTGACGCAAGAACCCGCGCGGTTCGCGGTGTGCCTCGCACCGCCGGGCCTCGACGACGGCGCGCGCGTGCAGCTCGAACGCGACTTCAAGCTCGTCACGAATCGCCCGGTCAGCTTCCGGCTGTACTCGTCGAGCACGCGCGACGATCAACCGGGCTCGCTCGTTCCGATCGGCGATGGCCGTGCGGATACGACCGACGATGGCTCGGACCTCCTCGAGCTACCGCCGATCGTCACCGTGCTTCGCGCGCGCGGTCGCGGAGAGGTCACCGTGCGTCTCGGCATCCACATCACCGAGCTCGGCGCGCTCGAGATCCACGCGGTCGATCGCGAGCCACCGAATGAAGAGTGGAAGCTCGCGTTCGACATGCGCTCGGGTGGCACCGCGCCCACCGTCGAGGACGACGACGATGCAGGCCCGCACCCCGCGATCGATGTCGCGAAGGCACGCGTCGCGAAGGCGTTCCAGACCGGCGAGGGCATGGCCACGCTGACGCGCGATCTCGAGACGCTGTTCGAGACGCGTCGCGACGATTGGTCGATGCAGACGACGCGCGCGTTGTTCGACACGCTCGTCGAGGTCGCGGCCGAGCGCAAGAAGACGGCGGACCACGAGCAGCGCTGGCTGAACCTCGCGGGCTTCCTGCTCCGCCCCGGCACCGGTGCGCCGCTCGATACGTGGCGCGCGCGCGTGATGTGGGGCGTGTTCAACGAAGGCCTCGCGCATCCCAAGAGCGAGCCCGGCAAGCTCGCGTGGTGGATCCTGTGGCGCCGCATCGCGGGCGGACTCGCGAAGGGCCAGCAGGATCAGTTCTACGATCGCTTCGCGAAGCTGCTGCTGCCGAACCCGCTGCAGGCGAAGAAGCTCGCCGACGCCAAAGCGAGCAAGCAAGAGCTCGCTGAAATCTGGCGCGTGATCGCATCGCTCGAGCGACTCGCGGTGCAGCACAAGCTCAAGCTCGGCGACGAGCTCGTCCGGCGCATGGAGACGCGCAAGGGACGCGAAGACAACGTGCACCTGTGGGCGTTGTCCCGCGTGGGCGCGCGCACGCCGCTGTACGGTCCACTCAACCTCGTCGTGCCCGCGTCGAAGGTGAAGGCGTGGGTGCACCAGCTCATCAAGTGGGACTGGCCCGAGCCCGACAAGGTCGCGTTCCCGCTCGCTCAGCTCGCGCGCCGCACGGGCGACCGCTCGCGCGATCTCGACGACGCCACGCGCACGGCCCTCGCCGACTTCGTCCGCGCCCTCCCCGGCGGCGACCGTGCGGCGATCCTCGTCGAGCAGGTCGTTGCCCTCGAGGCGCGCGAGGAGCGCGTGGCCCTCGGTGATACGCTCCCTGCAGGCCTGCGACTGGTCATCGACGACGAACGTCCGGACGAGGAGACACCATGAGCGAACCGCAGATCGACAAGCCGGGCTCCGCGTTCATCGCGTCGAAGGTGCTGGCCATCGCTGCGGTCGGGTGGCTTTGCTACATGTCCTACGTCGTCTGGGATCTCCAGGCGCAAGGCTTCATCAACGCGCTGATCCCGGTGTGGAACTCGTTGTTCACCGCTGGCGTGCTCCTGATCGTGATCCAGCTGTTTCGCGATCGCGAGTGGGCGCGCCGCTGGCTGCAAGGTGCAGCGTTGTGCACCGCGATCATGAACTTGCTCGTCGCCGTGAAGCCAGGCGGCGAGATGTACTGGATCGGCGTCGCGGTGCTCGGCATCTGCGGGTGGTCGCTGTCGGTCGCCCGCGAGGACTATGTCTCGCGCGATGACGGCACCCCGCCCGGCCCGCTCGCCCGCGGGCTCGGCATGGCCGCGCTCGTCGGTACGATCGTGATCGCCGTGCTGCCATCGTCGATGACGACCTGACCGCGGTGGCGGATCGAGTTGCCGCCCGCGCGTCCTGACCGACGACGATCGAACTTGTAGTCCGGAATGCATCGCTGACATCGACGCGCGCACGACGTGCAGGCTCCTCCCGACGGTGGGGGGACAGGCGCCGATGAAGCGAGCCCCACGCGCACACGACACTGGGCAGCGAATCTCGGGAAATTGCTCCTCGAGTCGTGCAGGCGGTTGCGCGACTCGTGCGGATTCGAGGCGGATCAGGGGGATCGTGGGCGGTTTGTCGCCGATTTTCTCGTGGCACGACGGTCGCACTTCGTCGGCGCGTGGTGGCAGCAAGGAAACCTCGACATGGCGCGGTAACAACCGCCGAGATCGCGTGGTGCGTGCCGACGCCATCGCGCGCAGCGCCGCTGCCGCCGCCCATCCCATCGCGCGCGATGCGGACCATGCCATCGCGGCCACGGATGCCGACTCCGCCGCGCCGCATTCCGATGGCGACGCCTCCGGCGCCAGGCGCGTTCGCGCGGGCGATCTCCACGATGCCGCCACCACCCCCGATGTTCGCGAACGAGCCCTCGTCGCCGCCATCACCACGGTTCGCGAACGAGCCCTCGTCGCCGGCAGCACCCCGGTTCGCGAACGAGCCCTCGTCGCCGGCAGCACCCCGGTTCGCGAACGATGTCTCGTCGATGCCGCCGATGTTCGCGCCATCGGCGATGCCGCCTGCGCCGCGCGTGTTCGCGACGGGCACGGTCACCTCCGCGAAGCCCGGCACGATGTCGACCGGTGTCTCCTCGATGACCGATCTCACGACGCTGGCGAGAGCCATCGCGAGCGAGAGCAGCTTCGAGCGCGCCGCAGTGCGCCTACAGGCCGAAGCGTGTCGGCTCGTGCGCGCTGCGGAGGGGCTGTGCGTGGTGTTCGATTGGCCGCGGCGCGCCGCGTGGACCGTGAACGGTCCGATCGCGAACGAAGCGGTCAAGGAGCTGATCGCCGAGGTCGCCGGCAGCGGACATCGCTCGATCATCGGTAGCGCGCTGCTCGAGCCGATCGGTCCCGCGCCGTCGCGTGCGGTGCTCGCGCTCCGCAAGCCCACCGGCGCGACGTTCTCCTCCCAGGAGATCGCGATGGTCTCGACGCTCGCGATGGGACTCGCGACGTCGATCGATCGCTTGGTCAATCGTCGCTAACGAGTGAACAATCCTAGCGCCGCTCGCGAGCTGCGCGCCACGCGATGCGATCGCGATGCGGGCAACGAAAGCTCCCTGAAAATGCGACGCAGAGACGCGGTGGCGCAGAGCAGAGGTTCTTGGAATGCGTCGCGATCCTGCGACGCGACGGTCTTGGCTCTCGTCGAAGATCCAGGTCGGGCCGACCAGGTTCTGCTCTCCGGAATTTGCGCCTCTGCGTCGCATTTCTGACGATGCGCCTGCGGAGCGAGGAGCGCGGCGATGCCGACGCGCAGCATTCAGACGGAGCACACCGTTGCTCTGGCGATCGATCGCGAGGAGCGACAGCACGGCGTCATCGCTAGCGAGCGAGCGACGCGAGCGATACAGCTAGCGCACGCCCATGAACTGCTCCGCGAACTGACGCAGGCGCAACACGGACGGAATGCCTTCGCTCGAGCTGAACGACAAGGTCTTGGCGAAGGTCACGTTCGCAGCGGACTTGTACGCGACGTAGGCTTTACCCGCTGGGGATCCGAGCAGCGCGTTGAGCTTGACCTCGTACTCGCCCTGCACCTTCGCCACCATCGCATCGCCCTCGGCGGTGAGACGGCCCTCGAGCGCATCGGCCTCGGCGTTGATGCGGTTCTTGTACTCGAGCGTCTCGGCCTGGATGTTCTTGATGCCGATCAAGTAGCCGTCCGTCACGGACGCGGGATCGAGACCGAACAGCTTCGCTGCTTGCTCGCGCATCGCTTCGACGTCGGGCGGAGCCATCGTCGCGAGCTTCGCGCGGGCGGCGCCCGGATTGGATTCTTCGACGGTGAGGAGGCCGACTTGGTACGCGCGCTCGAGCTCGGCGGTGCGCTTGACCCAGTCCTGCGTGTGCGAGCTGATCTGCGCGCTCGTGCCTTGCACGTAGTTGTCGAGGATCTGTTGCACGCCCGCGAGCTTCTGCGCGGCGGCGTCGAGCAGCTTGTTCTGCTCGTTGAGCTGGATCTGCTGCAGCTGCTTCTCGTACTCCGCGCGGAACGTCACGGCGCGAACCAGCACGGACTCCGCCTCGAGGTGCATCGGGGCGAGCTGTTTGTTCAGCATGTCGAGCGCCTTCTTGCTCGCTTCGAGGCGACGGTCGGTCGAGTAGAAGCCGACGGAGTCGAGCGTGGCCATCTCCTCGCGGAGCACGCTCGTCGCGGTCTCCTCGGCGAGGCGCTGGTAGCGATAGCGTCCGTCGGGATCCTTCACGTGATTGCCGGAGGCCACGAGCTCGTGTGCGTGACCCGGGCGGATGCGCAGCGGCACCGAGACATCGAGCTCGACGGTGTTGTTGTCCTTCGTGCGGATGACGAGCGTCTTCTGCGGCCCCCGATTGTCCGCGGTGTAGTCGAGGATGAAGTAGCTCGATGGCAACACGATCAGCTTGTGCACACCGGGGATGCGCCAGTGCCAACCCGGACCGAGATCCTCGTCGAGCACGCCGCTCGTCGCGCTCTGTCGTACGCCGATCTCGCTCGGCTCGACGCGAAGCGTGAACATCATCGGGAGGAGCCACAACGCGAGGATCACGACGACGATGATCTTCGAGACTCTGACGAGCGACTTCATTTCGCCCCCTGATTCTCGAGCTGGATGCGCTGCGGTGATCCGTCTGTTCGCACCGGCGTGATCTCGATCGTCACGCCTTCGAGCCGCTCGCCGAGGCGTTCCATCACGCGCTCGACGGGCTGATTGCGGAATGCGTCGATCTCCGCCTTCTTCGATTGGAACTGCGCGTCGAGCTGACCCTTGAGCTGGTCCGACGTGCTCTTCGCGGCCGAGCGCGCGGCCTGACCGGCGGCGAGCTTCTCGATCTTGTAGGTGTCGACCTCGCGATGCGTCTGCGTCTGCTCCGTTACCACGGTCGCGAGCGTCGCCTCGAGCTCGGCGCGCTTGGTCTGGATGATCTTGTTCTGATCGCGCTCGACTTCAGCGAGCTTGCGATCGCGCTCCGTCTTCGCGCGTGCGAGCTCGGAGTCGATGACCGCGAGCTGATTCTCTGTCTGGTTACGCGCTTCGATCAGATCCTCGTACTCCTTCGAGAACCGAGGCCGCGGCGTGACGATGCTCGTGATCTCGATGCCGTGCATGTTGAGCAACTTGTTGAGCCGAGCCTTCGCGCGTTCTTCCGCCTGCGCGAAGCTCGTCGGGTTCGACACGCTGATCGTCGATTCGCGACCGAACTCGTCGCGCAAGATCGCGCGCGCGTACGGGAGGATCCATTCGTAGTAGGCGTGACCGAGTCCCGAGTCTTGGAGCGTCTTGTCGGCCTGGCCGGGAATCGCGCGGAACAGCAGCGTCGTGTCGTTGAAGGCGAAGCTCGAACCGTCCGACGCGCGGACCGTCAGCTCTTTGCCTTCGAGCGCGCTCTTGTTCTCGTTGCCGCGCAGGTGAAACGTCTGCGGGCTCGAGTCGAGGAGGTACACGTTGTGAATGCCCGGCAGCTTGAGGATCAAGCCGGGCTGCGTGATCACCTCCGTCGAGCCGGTGATGTTGTTGATGCGAACCGCGACCTGCCCGGCCTCGACCGATGCACACGATCGAAACCCGACGACGACGACGAGAATCAACGCCGCCGCGATCCACAGCCGCGACGGCTCGCCACCCGAACCCTTGAGGAAACTGAGGAGCGTTTTCTTCGCCCCTGGTGTGTCGGTCATGAGACCTCCTGGCACCAGGGTACCGCGAAGGTCCCGCGATCAAAGGACGGCGAGCTGGCGATTCGTCAGCGCGTCCTGCGCATTGGCTGCGCGCTGACCTTGCGCTCAGTACTCTCTTCTTCGAGCGCGCGTAGTCCCAACCCATGTCCTACAGAGATGGGCCGGGCGGTTTGTGGCCGATCAATTTGCGGGCGACACGAGGACGGATGCGCCGTCGATCTTCGCGACGAGGGATGCGCCGCCGTACTTCTCGACCATCGAGCGCGGCAGGTGCAGCAGCACCGGATGCTCGAGGTTGATCGGCTGGCCGAGATCCGTCGGCGTGAAGAACAGGTCGGGCATCGGGAACAGCGGATCGCTGACCTGCGTCACCTTGGTCGAGCCCGCCGCGACGATGCGCAGCGAGTTGCCCTCGGTCTGCACGAGCACGCGATCACCGTCGATCCCCGCATTCTGCAAGAGCTGCCGCGGAACACGCGCGCGGCCGTCCTTGCCGATCGGCACCGGCGAACCCTGCGCGGTCGCGGTGACCACCGGGTTGTCGTAGCCGAGCGACTGGCGCGTCGGCGGCGTCGCCACCTGGTTGCGCATCGAGTCGTCGTAGCGATCGGCCGTGTGCTCGGGCAGATGGTAGAGCAGCGCCTTCACCGGCTTGGTTCCGCCTGCGAGGACGTCGATCTCTGTCTGCGTGTAGCTGCCCATCGCTTTGCGATTGAACAGGTCGCGCACGATCGGCGAGACCTCGCGGTGGCGAACGCCGGGCAGCGAGCGCTTCACGGCATTCGACACGTCGAGTGCGGTGAACAGCATCGCGGCGCCGGTTAGCTCGTCGACCACGCGAGCGGTCGTTAGCTCGATGTCGGATGGACCGTCGCCATCGGAGCTGTCGAGAGCGTCGTCGTCATCGTCATCATCGTCGTAGCTCATGGTCTATGCCTTCGCGTTCGGGTTGGTCTCGATCTCGAGGATGTAACGGAGCGCGTGCTGTTGCTTCGGGCCCGTCGGGTAGTACGTGATCATCTCATCGTTCTGCAGGCCATCGGTCTTGCCCGCCTTGCCATAGACGGAGTGGAACCCCGCAGGCGGCTTCTCGTAGAAGTGGCTCTTCGGCGCGACGTGGAGGTTGCCGAAGGCGGTGTCCGCGATGAACAGATAGCCCACCTCGTCCTTGCCGCTCGCCCAGTACGAGCCCTTCACCGACGAGTAGTTCAGCGACTTCGTCGATTGGTGCGCGAAGTAGAGACCGTCGCCGAACATCGAGCCCGCGTGCACCGCGCCCGCCGGGCGGATGAGCAGACCACGCGTGACGATGCCGGTCATGTTCGCGTTGCGCGTGCCGTGCCACACCGGCCAGACGTTCGCGGCGTCGAACAGCTTCGCCATCTTCGCGTCGAGGTCCGGGCGGTCCTTAACGGACTTCACGTGAGGCGCGTTGTACTTGTCGGTCTCCTTCGCGATCCGCTCGCAGTTCTCGACGAAGATCGAGTCCTGCGAGAAGTCGCCTTCGCCGTGGCGCTGCACCTCGAAGATGCTGCGCACGGTGATCTTGCCGAGGAAGCCGTGGTTCGACGCGCGCGTGTCGTGCACGAGCTTGTCGAGCCACTTGAAGGTGGGGTTTGTCTTGTCGATCGGCAGGAGGTTCGCTTTGAGCGTCTTGTACTTGTCGTCGACGTCCGACTCGAGAGCGCCGCTGGCGTTCTTCGCATCTTGGAACACGTCGAGATCCTGCTCCTTCATCGCGATCTTCACGAGGTCGGAGAGCAGCAGCGCTTCGGCGTCGAGCTTCTTGAAGCCGAAGTTGTGCGGGATCAGCGAGTAGAATTTCGAGGTCAGATCCTCGAGCTGGCTGCGCGTCTTGCCCACGATCTTCTGGCCCGCGTTGATCAGCGTCTTGGCTTCGTCGAGGACGTCGCGTCCCTGATCGATCTGATCCTTCGACAGCTGACCGAGCGGGCACTTCAGGTTCGTCGCGACGAAGGTCGTGGTCGCCGAGAAGAAGTCGCTGACGATGCGCTGCACTTCCGGATCGAGCTTGCTCGCGGCCGACGGCGCCTTGACCTTCTCGCCACCGCTGACGACGGGCTTGACGATCTTCTGCGCATCCGCGCTGCCGACGGCGCGCGCCGCGAGATCGATCTTCACGTACGGCTCGCTCTTACGCTCCGTCTTGCTCTTGATGATCTTCTCGTATGCTTTGAGCGCGTCTGCTTCGCTGTCGAAGTAGCGGTACTCCTTCGCTGGGTTCTTCGCACCGACACGGCCGTACTCCGAGTGCACGCGGGCTTGCTTGCCCGCGACCTGAACCTCCAGATGGTAGTACTTGTTGTTGTTGCCTTTGATGTCGGTGCACGACAGATCCTGCACGTGCGCGACGTTGTAGCTCGACGGAAAGTTCGGAAGGCTCGGATCGTTCGCCTTCCACGTCTTGACGTCCATGAAGCACCCCTCTGAAGATTGCGGGCGATAGTAGACGGATCGAGGGGGCAATGAAGAAGTCGAACGCACGAATCACGGAGCTCGCAAAGCTGCTCCGGAAATACAAAGACGCCTATTACAACGCGACGCCACTCGTCAGCGACGCCGCCTACGACGCGCTCGAGGACGAGCTCCGAACGCTCGATCCGGACCACGAGGTCCTGAAGTCGGTCGGTACTCCCACGACCGTCACGTCGTGGGAAAAGGCGCGACACGCTATCCCGATGGGATCGCTGAACAAGGCGGTCTCCGAGGAAGAATTCCAACAATGGGCATCGCGCTGCGAGGAGCTCGGCAAGAAGGACAAGCTCGGGTCGTTGACCCACGATCTGTTCGTCACCGAGAAGCTCGACGGACTGTCGCTGGCCGTGACCTACGAGAAGGGAAAACTTTCGGAGGCGATCACGCGCGGTGATGGAATAATCGGCGAACGCATCACTTCGAACGCGCGGCGCATGAAGGGCGTGCCGCACGAGCTGAAGCAGAAGGTCTCGGTCACCGTTCGCGGCGAGATCATCCTCAAGCTCTCGGACATGAAGAAGCACTTCCCGGGCGCCGCCAACCCGCGCAACCAAGCGTCGGGCACGAGCAAGCGCTTCGATGGCGAAGGCTGCCAACACCTGACCGTGTTGTTCTACGACATCGACGGCCCCAGCGAAGATCACGACAACGAGGTCGCCAAATTCAAGCGCCTCGAATCGCTCGGCCTGCTCCTGCCGTTCGGCAAGGCCACCGATCTCGCCGGCGCGATCAAACTCCACAAGGAGTACGCCGCCGGCAAACGCGCGAAGCTCGACTACGAGATCGACGGCCTCGTCATCCGCGCCAACGACGTCCACGCGCAACACATGCTCGGCGAGCTCGCGAACCGCCCGCGCGCCGCGGTCGCCTACAAGTTCGCCTCGCAAGCGAAGGTCACGAAGCTCGTCGACATCGTGTGGGAGACCGGCTCGTCGGGCCGCGTCTCTCCCGTGGCCATCGTCGACCCCGTCGTCCTCGCCGGCGCGACCGTTCGCCGCGCGTCACTGCACAACGCCGGCATGATCGCCGACCTCGACATCGGCATCGGCGACGAGATCCTCGTCTCGCGCCGCAACGACGTCATTCCGTACGTCGAGGAAGTCGTGCACAAGCACGGCAAGACGGCCAAGCCGCCGACGAAGTGCTCGATCTGCAAATCGCCGCTCGAGCGCATCGGCGAGTATCTCGCCTGCCGCAACTACAAGACCTGCACGGCGCTGATCGAAGGTCGCATCGAGAACTGGATCGGCGCGCTCGGAGTCCTCGAGTGGGGCGACAAGCTGATCGCGCAGCTCGTCGAAGCGAAGCTCGTCAAGGAGCCCGCCGATCTCTACAAGCTCGACGTGAAGAAGGTCGCCTCGCTCGATCGTATGGGCACGACCTCGGCGACCAAGGTCCTCGACAACCTGCGCGCCCAGCTGCCGCTCTCGCTGCCGAAGTTCCTCGCGGCGCTCGGCATCGAGAACTTCGGCCTGCAGACGGCCAAAGCGATCGTCGCCGCGGGCTTCGACTCTCTCGCCAAGGTGCAAGCGGCGAAGCTCGCCGACATCGCCGCGATTCCCGGCGTCGGCCCGTCGAAGGGCAAGGCCGTCGTCGAAGGCCTCGCCACGCGCAAAGCCGAAATCGCACGCCTGATCGCCGTCGGCGTCGACCCGATCACCAAGGCCGCCTCCGGTCCGCTCGCGGGCAAGTCGTTCTGCTTCACCGGCACGCTCGGACGCCCGCGCAAGGAGCTCGAGCAGATGGTCGAGGACAAGGGCGGCACGCTGCTCTCCGGCGTCACCAAGGAACTGCAGTTCCTCGTGATGGCCGATCCGAACTCGGGCTCCTCGAAAGCGCAGAAGGCCAAGCAGTACGGCACGCAGTGCATCGACGAAGCCGCGTTCCTCGCGCTCGTCGCCGGCAGCGGCGGCAAGAGCGGTGGCAAGGCGGCAAAGCCTGCGAAGGCCAAGAGCGCGTGACCACGGGCCGTCGATACCGCTGGTACCGCCTGCACTCCGACGATCCGCGCTCGGCCTACCTGCGGCTCGATCGCGAGCTCGCCGCGAAGCTCGGCCTCGGTCTCTTCGACGCGTAGTTCCATGTACCTCGGCGGGCGCGGAGGCGAACGTAAGAGCCGTGTAAGGCTCTCGACGTGGAGGATGCTGCGCGCTGCGTTGGGGGTTACGACATCACGATGAAGCTCGTCGCCTTGATGATCGTCGCGCTCGCGTGTCAGAGCGCCGCCGCGGAAGGACGCTCGATGAAGGGCTGGGAGATCTACAGCTGGTTCGACATGAAGTGCTCCGCGAAGCCGCAGCTTCATTCCGCACCCAATGCGGACTCGGTGTGCTTCGCGCTCGTGGTCGGGACGAATCGCCGCAAGACGACCGACGAGATCCGCAAGGCGGCGCTGCCGATCGCGGACCTCGAGAAGCGAATCGCGACGCTCGCGAAAGGCGAGGAGGTGTTCTGGTATGCACCGGATGCCTCGTTCGATCTCCCGGATGCCAAGCGCGGTAGCGCGGATCCGCGCAATCGAGCGGTCGCCGAGCTGAAGCGACGCGGGTTGAAGCTGACGATCGTGCGCTAGTCGCGGTGGCTGCGGATGTAGGCGGGAGATAGCCGCTGCGATCGGCGCTGTAGCGTTCGCCGAGCGGTAGGTGCGTCGCGCGGAGCTCGAGGTGCAAGTGCGCCAGGTAGTGGCCACCGGCGGAGCCGATCGTGCCGATGCGCTGCCCGCGGATCACGGGTTGGCCGGGCATGACCTCGACGGGTTCGATCTTCAAGAGCGCGATCGCGGTGTGAGTGCTAGGTTGCGCGACCGTCGGGAGGAATCATGTCGTCGATCAAGCAGCGCCGATCCACACAGCGTCGAGCCGAGAGCCGTCTGTTCGAGGCGATCGAGGCCGCCGACGCGGGTGATCTGCGGCTCGCCGAGCAGCTGATCGCTCGCGCGGTGACGCCGCGACGTGCGCGCGCCGTGGTCGTGGACAACGAGCGTGTCTCGATGAGAGCGACTAGGGCGCCGGTGCAATCTCCGCAAACGCGTCGACCGTCACCAACATCGAGCTGAACTGCATGTACGTGAACGATCGAGGTTCGGCGAACGTGCCCGTGCCCGACGCTGTATAGGTCTGGCCATTTGTCGCGAGCTCGCACCAAAATCCCGCCGCGGAGTGCCGGAAGCGCAACGCGAACGGGCCCGGTGCGAGCGCGGGTATCGGAGTCTCGGCGATGCTGTCGTAGTTGACGCCGGTCGCTCGCGTGATCTTCAGCAACATGCCCGGGTTGCCGTAGACCTCGCAGTACTCGGCGTCCGGGTTCGTTATCTCGCCGAACTGCACCGACAGCATGTGAATGCCTGCGCGGATCTCGGCGATCGTCCCGCGCATCGCGACCTCTGTCGTCGCGGGCACCGTGGCGTAGCCGAGCGACGGCGCGCCGCCATCGAAACGGACGGTGCTGGAACCGAGGGTGACATCACCCGCGGCGGTCCAGCGCGCATCGAGCGTGGCGCCGACGAACGGATCGAAGATCACGAACCGATCGTTATTGCCGGTCGGATCGCACGCGTCGCCGACGCCGTCGCCATCCGCGTCGCCGGCGTTGCCCGCGAGATACGGACACGGATCGCACGTGTCGACGAGGCCGTCGCCATCGTCGTCGTTGCCGGCCATCGTGCACGCGAGTGCATCCAGACGCGCGTCACCCGTGATCGAGCCATCGCCGCCCGGATCGATGCCCGGATCGAAGCCGAAGCGTCCGCACCCTGCGAGCACTCCGAACAGCAGCGAGCGCATCGCCCCAGGTTACCCTGCTAGCCTCGTCGCGTGTTCACTCTCGCGGATGTCGATGTCTATGCGAAGACGCTCCCCGGCGTGACCGTCGGAGCGAAGTGGGGTCGGCGGACGTGGCTGGTCGGTGACAAGGGGTTCGTGTGGGATCGACCGCTGTCGAAAGCCGACATCAAGCGGTACGGCAACGCGGCGATCCCGCAGGGCGAGATCCTCGGCGTGCGCGTCGCGGACCTCGACGCCAAAGATGCGCTGCTCGCGATCGCGCCGGCCGGGTTCTTCACGATCGAGCACTTCAACGGCTATCCGGCGGTGTTGATCGAGCTTCGCTTGGCGCGAGCGGCGGATGTGCGGCACGCAATCCTCGACGCCTGGCGGACGCTCGCGACACCCGCATTGGAGGCACGACTCGCGACGAAGCGCACGACGGTGAAGCGCTCGACCGCTGCGCGAGTGACGAAGCGTGTGGTGACGAAGAGTCCGCGGACCGAGAAGCGAACCGGGAAGCGCGCGACGCGATAGCGCTTCGCACGCGCGACAGTCCGTGCTGATACGCTCGTCAGCCGTGTCTGGTAGCTCTCGGTCGCCGCGTGCCGCGCCGCACCTTTCGGAGCGCGAGCTGTTCGTCTTCGCGCGCCTCCGTCAGAAGCGCGAGACAATGCTCCAGCATCGCGAGAAACCGGCGGCGGTCCGCAGGGGAAAGTCCGCCGAGCAGCCGGAGGTTCGCCTCGCGTCGCGGTTGTTCGATGACGGCGAGCGCGTCGATTCCTGCCGGCGTGATCTCGAGCCAGCGCCGTCGACCGTCGACCTCGTCCGGCGTCTCGACGATGAACCCGCGTGCCTTGAGCACGGCGATGATCGTGCTGATCGTGGGCCGCGACACGCCACGGACACGCGCGATGTCCGAGGCCAGAACGCGTTGCTCCGTCGTGGGGGTCGCCGTGGGAAAGTTCGGATCGGCAGCGATCTGCAGCAGCACGAGCCACTGTTGAGTCGTCAGCCCCGCAAGAGCAGCGAGCTGCTCGCCTCGCCTGTTCAGGTGGTTCACCAGATCGAACAGCGCCAGAACGACAGACTCCTCGAGTCCGCGCCGGAGTCCCAACTCTCTTCGATCAGAGCGCGCCACGAGGGCGATCATCGAGGAACGGCCCGTCTTCGTCGAGGCGTCCGTCGCGCAATTGCGCTGTTCGTCGTCGGCATGATCGGCTGCGGAGCGCCTCGAGCCACGACGCCGAACCCGCGGGCGGGTCGAGGACTCGTGCGTGACGTGGGAGTCGACGAGCTCGTCGCGCTGCGTTGCGATCGCGAGGGCCGCGAGGTGGTTCTCGCGTGGTCGGGTGACGTGTACGCGGTGATCCCCGGCGAGCGCACCAAACGCCTGTTCGCGATCCGCGGAATGAACATCGCGCGCTGCCTGCGTACCGCGGGCGCGTGGCACCTCGTCTCGCGCGAGCTCATGTACTACCTCGATCCGGACCGCGAGTCCGTGCTCGATCGCTGGGACAATCCCTGGACGAACGAGAGGCTGCCTGTCGTTCACGTCGCGAATCGCCTCGTCCAAAACGAACTACGCGGCGGATCCAAAGTGATCGACGATGGCACGTACGTCACCGTATCGATCGACGTCCCGCTGTTCTATCCAAACCCGCTCGCAAAGACGCCCGAGACCTCCGCGTTCAGCCCACAGGCGTCGTACCAAGCGGTCGAGATGTTCACGCTGACCGCGCCCCGCACGGCGTTCGCCGACGATTCGTCCAGCGTCTCCACACTCACGCTGACCTGGCATCGCGTCGGTCCATGGCTCCCGTGGATGACCATGGGCGCACGTCCCGGATACCTGCTCTACTCGGCGCGCGGTGCAAAGATCGCCGGCATCGATGCGCTCGACGAACCGATGCGCTCCGACATCCGTCGGCTCGTACTGTTCCAGCATGCACCTCGCTGCGTGGTCGCCGCTCCGAACGAGACTTCGTGGACCTACTTCGCGAAGCACCTCGCCGAGTACCGAGCCGGAGCGAGATTTCCACTCGAGGCGCCGGCCGATCCGAGCGAGTGCTCGCCGAGGCCGTGAGCGTCTTCAGTGCACGAGCTGCCAGTCGAGAGTGAATCCCGACGAGCTCGCCGCACCGACTTCATCGATCACCACCCAGAAGGTCGCGCTTGTCGTCGGCTGGCCGCCGAGCATCGTCGGATAGCGAACGTCGAGTGTCGCGGGATCGCAGCCGATCGGACCGCAGAATCCGGCGGCGTACTCGTTCGATCCGCACGCACCGCTGGTGTCGAAGTCGGGCCACGCACCCGCGGGGCACGACGACAGTAGGTAGACCGCGGCTTGCTTTCCATCCGCCAGCTCCGCGCGCAATCGCAAGCGGTCACCGGGTGCGAGCGTGACTTCGTAGACCACCTCGTTGCCTTTGCTGTCGTACGCGAAGGCGCAGTGCGGCGGGAGACCACTCGACATGAGCGGGTTGTAGTCGTTGGTCGCGCCGAACGCGCGCGCGATCCTCGACGTGTAGCCGGTCATCGGCGATGTCGAAGACGACGCGACGAGTGACGGTGCGCCGACACATGTCTCCGGGTCCGCGGACGCGATCGCGTCCGGCATCGCAACGGGCGCGTCGGAGATGCCGGCATCGATCGCGGGCACGGATGACATCCCGGTGCACAGGTCCATCGGGATGCAGACGCTCTGACAGCGGTTCGACATGCACTCGTCGGCACCACTGCAGGCGAGGCCGTCGACACGCTTGGGTTCGCAGCGATGTGTCCCGAGCACGTCACAATAGCTGCCCTGGCACTCCCCCAAGACGTGATACCCGGCGTCCACACACGTATCACCGACGGCGAGCGACGCCATCGACGTACCGACGCAGCGTTCGGTGTCGGCATCGCAGTCGTTGCCGGTCGCGCAGAGTTGCAGTGGAGCGGCCGTGGAGCACGCACCGCCGACCGGTGCCACGGCTGTACACGTACCCGTGCGGGCAGTGCCGGCGCCGTCAAAGGGATACTGACAACCGGTCCGGCCGGCCTCCTCGTAACAACAGAATGACCTCGAGGGATCGCAGGTCCCATAGAACGAGGCGCCGATACCGTCGCGGATCGGTGCGCAGCTCGTGCCCGGTCCGGCGTTGCGAGCGACGAACGCCCGTCGCTCGTCGCCGCCGCTTGGAGGCGCGAATCCAAAGCAGCGCGAGTCCCACAGCGCATCACGGCTCGGCGCTCCACACGTCGCCGTTTCGAGCGCGGTGATGCACGCAGCAGCCGCTGCCGGATCGTAGGTCACCATGTCTGCGGCGGAGGCACGGACCCAGTCCCCGAGTGGCACGATGGCCAGCATCGGTTCGAGCACCGCGCGACACGAGGACTCGTCGAGTGTTGCCGCAGGAGGCAGCATCGGCCGATACGCGGAGAGCAGCTCGTTGTTCGCGAAGGGGGCGAAGTAGGTCTCGAGATCGTCGCCGCAGCATCGAAACAAGGCACCACAGATCGCCTCCGATGCCCGCTTCGTGAGGTCGGCGAGCGGGATGGCGCCGGGAGAGATCACCGCGCCATCGGCCCGATCCGTAGGAAGGGGGGAGCTCGCAGAGGAACAGGCCGATAGCGCGGTTAGAAGGGTCGCAATCGCCGACAAGTGGCTTCGACACCGAGGCTTCATGCGAGCCATATGGAACCAAACCCCATCCCAGATCAACCACAATGCTACATATAATTCGTTTGCCTAACTATCTTATTAAGGGACCAGGCGCGAGCCCTCCAGAGCATCCGGTGTGACACGTGGTGTGATCTCGCCGAGTTGGCAGCTTTTCGCGCGGCGCCGGTCTAACTCGGCATGAAGCAACTCCGCATCGAGTACACGCTCCGCTCAACCGCTGACCTCGCGCTCGTCAAGCAGCGCATCGCGCAGTTCGTGCAGGGCCTCCAAGAGCACCGCGCGACGAAGCACTACACGAGCTTCCAGCACGCATCGTCGCCGCTGCGCTTCATCCACGTGGGCGCGTTCGACGAGGCCCACCTCCCCGACCTGCAGGCGCAGCCGTGGTTCGGTGCGTTCTCCGCCTTCCTGCGCGAGCAAGCGGAGGTCGGGCCCGAGGTCGCGCAGCTCGTCGAGGTAGCATCGACCAGATGAGCGAGACCGATGACGAACGGCTCGAGCTCGCGAAGCACGGCGATCGTCGGGCGTTCGACGAGCTCGTCGCTCCGCACCTCGCGAAGATGAAGAACCTCGTGCGGCGCATGGTGGGCCATCCGCAGGACAGCGAGGACATCGCGCAAGACGCGCTCGTCCGCGCGTACACGCGCCTCGGCACGTTTCGCGGCGAGTCATCGCTATCGACGTGGCTGTGCGCGATCGCGACGCGCGTGGCGATCGATCATCTCGCGACGCGCCGCGCCGACGGGGACATCAAGCTCGCCCTCAAGCAGTACGTGCACGACACGCTGGACGACCCGTTCTGGGCGCTGGTGAAGACGAGCGCGTTCGATGCCCGCGAGCACGTCGCGTTCTGCTTCGGCTGCGTGTCGCGATCGCTGCCCGTCGAGGAACAAGCGGCGCTCGTGTTGCGCGACGTGCTCGAGCTGTCCAACGACGAAGCCGCGCATGCCCTCGACGTGACGACGAGCGTGCTGCGCCATCGCCTGGCGAGTGCGCGTACAGCGATGCAGGACCGCTACGCGGGGCTGTGTCGTCTCGTGTCGAAGGACGGCGTCTGCTACCAATGCGAGGGGCTGCGCGACGCGTTTCCCGAGGAGCAGCGTGGTCCGGCGGTGCCCGTGATCGCAGACGCGTTGCCCGAGGGAGCGCTCCGCAAGCGGCTCGCGGTGGTGCGCGACGCGGACCTCGATGGACCGAGCCGCGAGCTGCACGCGTTCCTGTGGCGCGCGGTGTCGGCCTATTTAGAGAGCCGTTGATCATGGTTCCGCGTCCGCGACGGAGCGTTGCGAGCGCTTGAACCCTTCGAGGCGCAAGAACCGTTGGCGTCGGATCCGAGCACGAGCGAGGAACTCGGCCTGTGCGCTGTCGACCTCGATGTCGAGCAACGCGGGCCGTCGCGGATCGCCGCACACCCACAGCGCGAGGCGACCGCGGTCCTCTTTGTCCAGCGATTCCCACCACGGGATCATCGCGAGCTCCTGATCCGTCGGTGCATTGTGGACCGGATCCGTGTGCTCGAACGGCGTCGAATACAGCTCGCCTCGTAGGTCGTTGGCGAACGCGTTTGCGAGTGTCTCCGAGGCGAACCGACGTTTGTCTCGCGGCGAATCGCGAACGACTTGAAGGTGCCCGATCTCGTGCAGCAGAACCGAGTACAGCATCAGGCGACGAACTGCCCACGGCGGCCACTGCCCACGGTCGGGCGCTCCGAAGTCCGTCGCACGTGCTCCCTCACGCATGAGCTCGCGCATGCTGATCCGGATCGGGAGACGGGCGCACAGCGTGACGTCACGGCGCCCGTGCGTGAGAACGAACCCGAGCCTGCGTCCGCCCTTGCTGTTCCCGCACAGCGAGATGTCGCCGAGCCGGTCGAGACAACGCGATGGGAGACGACCGAGGACGATGTCGACGTCGGTCACGTCGATGAAGCTCAAACGATCTGCGTGGTTCACGGTCAGTTCCTTTCGAGGTCGCGCCAGTACAGCTCGAACGTGTGTCGGGTGTTCACGACGAGCGAGATGTCGTCGTCGACCGTGTCGACGAGCTCGTCATTCGAGGACAGCGCGCAGAGACGGATGCCCGCTCGCTCGCCCCAGATGTAGTCGTCGGGCAGATGGCCTTCGCCGTTGAACCAGTTCGACATCCCGATCCAACGGATGCGAAGCGGCACGCAGATGATGCTCTCGATCGCGCGCAGGATCACCTCGCGCACCGCGTCCGTGTTCGGCCGGACGTGCAGGCTGTTGAACACCACGCTGGGCTTGCCTTCGATATCCGCGAAGCTGCCGAACAGGAAGCCGCACGGCTGGTTCGCGCGCTCGACATGGATGCAGATCGTCAGCGGATCACGCCACGCGGCGACGATCTGGCGCTGTGTGGAGTGATCCGTCGATCGGTACATCCAGTTGTCGCTGCGGAAGCAGCTGCGCACCGGCGTGTCGGCGAAGCGCAGGTACGTGAGGACATCGCGCCGCTTGTCGAGGACGCGAATCTGAAACCGTTCGTCGTCGACGCGGACGGTGGTCAGTGTTGGAACGCCGAGCGCCGACAGGTCGCCCCTGACGAGCGCATGGGTGGCCTTCGGGTTGCGAAGGAGCCGCGCGCACTGGCGCACGAGCCCGATGTCGACGGCGTACGCGCGCGTAGCCGCCTGCGCGAGCAGCGACTTCCACTGCTCGAGGGTCCACGGCTTCATGCGGCGATCGACGCGCGGTGGAGTCAGGAGCACGGCGCGCAACAACTGCGCGTCTGTCGCGAGGCGCTCCGCGATCTGGCGCGCGTCGCCCGCGAGGAGCGACGCGGTGTGCGCGTCGAGCTCGTCGAGCAGCGACTGCGGATCGCGATGGAGGTCGCAGGTGCGCAGCCACGCGAGGCAGGTCTCATCGAGTGGTGTGCCCGTGCGTGCGTGCCAGCGCTGCGTGAAGTCGGCGAGCCAGCGCTGCGCGCGTTCACCGAGCACCGCATCGATCATGCGCACGGCGCCGACGAACGATGCCGCGCGTTCGGCGGTCATCCCGCCGGCGGCGACGACATGATCGAGTGCGCGCGACGGCTCGATGCCCGCACCGCGCAGCTCGCTGAAGCGCGCGAGGACGATGTCGCCGGCGCGTGCCGCGTCGAGGGCGCACAGCGCTTCGAGCGCGGCGAGCCACGACGCCGGATCGATCGGCAGCTGCGCGAGCGGCTTCGCGAGCGCCTCGATCGCGAGCGTGCCGCCGAGGTGCACGAGCGTGCGAAGACGCGCGCGCAGGACCTCGGGCGATTGCGAGCGTGCCGAGCGAAGCGCGCTCTGCGCGACGCCGATCAGCACGCGACGCCGACGCGGCGCCGAGGCCGACAGCGCGAGGCCTTCGTCGAACCACGCGCGCTCGAGCGAGCGACCGTCGGCATTGTCGCAGGTCGCGAGCCCCGCGAGGCCGAGGCGCATCGCGTCGGGAAGCTCGCCGGGCGTGGCCGCGAGCTCGGTCGCGCGCATCGCGACGCGCTCGGCGCGAAGTGCGTCGATGGTGCGCGCGCCGCGAAGCGCCGCGAGTGCGTCGTCGATGTCGACGCCGATCCACGGCAACAGCGCGAATAGCGCGCGGGGCGATACTCGCGTGACAAGCCAGGCCGCGTGGCCTATCTCCAACGGGCTACGCAGTGCGAGCCGGAGGAAGGCTGCGGCTTGGTGGCGGTCCTCGCGCTCCGACGAAGAGAGCCAATCACGAGGTCGCAGCCAGGCGGGCAATGTCCATGCCGGGATGTCATCGACACCGTGGTAGCTCTCGCGATCCCGCCGCACCATCAAGCGGATCTCGGCGCGCAGGAAGTCGCGCTCGGCGACGAGCTCGGCCCTGGTCACCGCGTTTAGCAACCGAAGCGCGTCGACGATGCGGCCGCGCAGCGAGAGCCCGCGCGCGAGCTCGACATACGCGCACTGGCGGATCAGCTCGCGCGCGATGTCGCCGGCGATCGCGCGCGCGAGCTCGAGCTGGTCGCGTGCGATCGCTTCGCGCACGACGAGTAGCTGCGCGCCCGCACGTAGGCTTGCCTCGCGCAGCGGAGCCACACGCAACGCGAGCCGCCCGAGGTGCGCGAGCGCATACGGCTGCTCGCGCGGTCGCAGCCGCGCGGCAACGCGATGCGCTCCCCCGGCATCACCCGCATCGACGCACGCGATCACGTCCGCGAGCGACGGGCGACGCACCGTCGGCACCGCGTACCGTGCCCGCGGTCCCGCGGCCGCGATCGCGACGATCCGCCTCGCGTCGTCGGGGGGCGCACGATCGAAGGCGAGCTGCGCGCAGCTCTTCCAGTCCGCGGACCACAGCGCGTCGACGAAGCCCGCATCCAGGTGCGTCGACAACAGCTCGACGAGCAGCGCGCGCAGCGGCGCGGGGCATGGCGCGCGTTCCCCGAGCTCGCGGATCAGCGCGAGCGTGGGATCGAGCGAGACGCCGAAGCGCCGCAAGGCAGGAACGCGCTGCACGATGGCGTACAGGCGCCAGCGCGGATCACGGATCCGAGTGTGAGCAAGCAAGAGCGAGCCAAGCTCCGATACCAGCGTGGCATCGGGCGCTTGGTTCGCGGCAAAGACCGCAACCATGGACGCACCTCCGTCGTTGCCGTGCCGCGAGCGACACAGCGAAGTCCTTCAGGGCCGCTAGAACAGCGACGCGAGGACTAACTGACGGTGGTGCGCATGAACATGAGTGCCTCGAGCGCACTCACTCTACAAACTCGGCTCGCTTCGAGCAACGAGAACTTCAGGGGCTGCCGAACGGCGGCGGCGGCGGCGCGGACGGATCCGCACCGGGCGGCGGTCCCGGCGGCGGCGCGTACGCGGGCGGCGTGGTCAGCGGAACATCGTCGCGGCGGCGATCGGCCCGGTGCTCGCCGAGGCGCACGGACGCGGCGAGCTGGACGCTCGGTCCCGTCCGCATCACGGAGCCGAGCACCTCTTGGTTGATCATCGCGGTCAGCGAGAACTCTTTCGAGACGGCGTACTCGATACCCGCGGCGAGGACGAGATCGATCGCGTCGTTGCCGATCACGTCCTCTTCGTCGGACGTGATCACCGGGCCGATCACCGTGGTGTCCTTGGTGAACAGATGCACCGTCGGGCGCTGCGTGGCATAGCCACCGCCGAAGACGCGCAGCTGACCGAACGTGTACGCCGGCCACAGGCCGAGTCCGAACGTCGCGGTCGAGTCCATGTCCGTGGACTGGTACTGGCTCACCGCCGTCACGATGCCGGCGAAGTCCACCGTCGCCGTCGTGTACTGATCGTACGGGACGCTCCAGCGCATGAACGTCGCGTTCACGCCGAGCGAGAAGTTGGAGCTCGGATCCGCGGCGAGCGTTCCGCCGAGGATCATGCCGAAGCCGCTGACGTTGCCGTTGCGCTGCGCGGGCAGCGATTCATCGACCACTTGATGGCCGAAGCCACGCTCGTACACGCCACCGATGAAGAACCGCTTCGTCGGGCGAAACACGAGCTCGGCGCGCGCTTGCGTGTCCGGCACCTCGGCACCGCTCGCGCGATCGGTGCTCTTCTCGCCCGTGACGGTCGGCAACGCCGACGCACCGGCGGTGATACCGACCACGCCGCTCGTCGGCGCCGCGGTCGCGAACGGCACGCTCGCGCGCGGAGTCTGTCCGATGTTGACGTTGCGCGACTCGATGATGCACGCGGGCGCGAGGGCCAATAACGCGAAGAGGTGGAGTCTCACGAGGCGATCATAGGGCCATCTCGGCAAATCCTGAACGCCCTGCCGGTGATTGCCGTCAGGCGAGCTGTAGGCCGCAGTCGGCGCACGCACCCTCGACGAGGGGCTGCGCGCACCCGCAGGCGGGACACGGCGGTTCGTCACCGTCGGAGATCGGCGCCACGGGCAGGTCTACGCCTTCGCGCGCGAGCTGCTCGCGCCAATCGCCCTCGAGCAGGGTGGCGAGCCGGGGAAGGTCGGCCTCCTGGACCAGGAGGTGCGTCTTGGTCCCTCAACCACCGCCGCTGCCGGGCGGGCAGCCGATGTCGGCGTCGATGCCGGCCTCGCGGCACCGCTCGCGCAGCCGCTTCATGTCGGTGATCGAGCCGGCCATCGCTGCAACGAGCTGAGTCACGGTTGTTTCTCCACGAAGCTCAAGAGGTCGGAGTCCGCAGCATCGACGAGCGTCTCGGTGCTCGTCGCGATGTTCGTGCCTTCACGCGCGAACACGAGGATCGGAATCTCGTCGAGCTCCGACGACGACCGCAGGTCGCGAACGACATCGTTCACGCCGTCGGACTTGAGGTCGAGCAGGATCGCGCGCGGCCGCAATGCGCGAGCGAGGCGCGAGATCTGGACGAGTGCGCGCGTCATCGACACGACCGTGTAGCCTCTCGCCGACAGCAGCAGATCGAGCTGCTGCAAGCGCCCGCGATCGTGCTCGACGATCAACACCACGCCGCGCTCTTGTTCGGTCGCCGACGCCGGTGGCACCGAAACGAACGGCAGCGGCTGGCTGATCGATTTGTTCGCGTCGCGCGAGCGATAGACGGCGAGCGCGACCTTGTTGAGCAGCTCGTCGACGTTGAACGGCTTCTCGACGACCTCGGATGCACCGAGCGTCTGTAGATTCACGTTGAGCCCGTGGACCGCGGTCATGATCAGCACCGGAACGTGCTCGTAGATGGGGTTCTGGCGCAGCACCTGTAGGAACTGCCGGCCGTTCATCCCGGGCATCATGAGATCGAGCAAGATCGCGTCGGGCCGCGCGGCGGTGACGCGCTCGAGTGCGCTCTCGCCGTCGACCGCGAGATCGACGACGTACCCTTCCTCGGTGAGCACTTGCCCGAGTGTCTCCCTCACCATCGGCTCGTCGTCGACGACGAGCACCCGCCCTTCCTTCGAGTTCGGTCTCATGCGCTGTTCCGCGCGGAGCCTAGCATGTACCATCGAGTGCAATGTCGGAGGCGGCAACACCGCTGGCGTATGCCTACGAGGGCCTCCGTCCAAAGATCCTTCAGCGGCTCTTGGATCTGCGCGGCACTCTCGATCCGTCGCTGGCACGCCTCGACGATCTGACCGCCCGCGCGCAGATCAACGCGGTACTCGAGCACCTCGGCAACTTCATCGCGACCGGCGACGTCGGACTGCATCGCGCGTTCCTCCACACGTTCCTCGCGATGCGCGCGGCGGAAGCGCAGAGCCCCGCCAGCGTGCTCACCATGTTGGTCGCGATCGGTGACACCGCCGCGCAGGTCGCGCAGGACGAGGGTGCCGGGACGTCGGTGGGATCCGAGCTCACGCTGTTGCTCACCCGCGTGACCGCGAGCACCGCACGCGTCGTCAACGATCTGCTCGCAGACGAGCTCGTGTCTCGTATCGAACAGTGGGGGCAGCTCCAGCAACGAGAGAGAGAAGGCTGACGTGGCGACGCCGTTTGCCGTCCCGCCCGGCATTCGCATCGCGGGCGATACCAACGTCGGCAAGGTCCGCACGACGAACGAAGACTCGATGATCGTCGACGTCGAGCGCGGCCTGTTCGTCGTCCTCGACGGCATGGGCGGCGCGAACGCCGGCGACGTCGCCTCGCAAACGGCGCGCGACGCGATCCTCGAGTACGTCGCGCACCGCCGCGGCACCGTCGATCCGAAGACGCTGCTCGTGCAGGCGATCCAATCGGGCTCGGCGGCGGTGTTCGGTGCCGCGCAGGCGCACCGGGAACGCCACGGCATGGGCACCACGTGTGTCGCGGCGCTATTGGTGGACAACACGCGCATCGTTGTCGGTCACGTCGGTGACAGCCGGGCGTATCTGTTGCGCGGCGGCCGCCTGCACGCGCTGACCAAGGACCACACGATCGTCGAGGAGCTCGTCGAGCGCGGGCTGCTCCCTCCCGAAGATGCGGAGCGGCATCCATACAAGAACGTGCTGTCGCGCAACCTCGGCGCGCAACCCGAGACCCGCGTCGATATCACCGAGGTGATCCTCGAAGCGGGTGATCGCGTGCTCTTGTGCTCGGATGGTCTGTACGGATACGCCGCCACCGACGCGATCCAGTACATCCTCGGATCCGGTGACGCGCCCGAGCACGTCACGCGCGATCTGATCGAGCTCGCGATGCGCGGCGGTGGCGGCGACAACGTCACCACCATCGTCATCGAGACCGCACAGCCCGTCGTCAGCTCGACGATGATCGTGCGCACGAACGGCGCGATCGCGTGGTGGCAACGCCGGCAACTGTTCTTGCAGCTCTGCAAAGACGGTGGACTCACGCGCAATCCGATCGTGAGCGGCCTTCCGCCCGCCGAAGCCCTCGAGCTGATCGGCCTGTCCGTGTGTCAGGCGATCTTTCACGATCTCGAGAAATCGACGGGCGTGAACGTGTGGACGTTCGCGCAGAACCTCGCGGGGGGTTGGTTCGAGCGCGGCGGCGAGTGGAGCGCGCTGCGCAACATGATGGACATCATCGCGAATGCGTCGCGCGTCGTCGTCGACGAGCTGCGCTCGCTCGATGCCCAGCTCGGCTTCTTGCTCGACATCGCGGTGAGCCGCGCGTTGGTCGTCGCGGAGCTCGCGCTGGGAGGTCTGCTCGCCGAGCGTCTGCGCCAGGTCGATGCCGAGCTGATCACGCTGCACACGGCGCGGCAGGAGACGGTCCTCGACGGCGATCTCGATGCGATGCTCGACGCGGGCCTCGATACGGATCGCGACAAGTTCATCGACCGCCCGACGATCCCGTTCTTGCGCGCGGACCGCGGGGCCACCGGCTCGACGGAATCCGAAGAGGTCGTCGATGCGATCGAGAAGACGATCACCGTCGCGCGCGCTCGCACGGCTCCACGCGCGGAAAGCGTGAAGCACGTGTTGTCGGCGCTCGAAGCGATCGCGACCGACGCGAGCGGCAACTTCGCCACGGCCGTGCTCGCCGCACGCGACCTCTATGGCGTCCGCTCCGTCGACGAAGCCGGCATCATGCCCCTGTTCGACGCGCTCGATCAGGCGCGCATCCTCACCGCGTCGAGCGTCCAGCAGATCCAGGCGACCGAGGCCACCCGGGCGCGCGTGTTGACGGTGATCAGCCGCGCGCATCAGCGGCTCGTCGGTGCGACGACCGGCCTCGTCCTCGAAGCCGCCGCACCGTTCGGCGACAAGCTCCGCGAGGCGCAGGTGCAAACCGCAGAGCTCCGCGACAAGGTCGCGCGCGCCGAACGAAAGCGCGCCGAGCTCGAGCGCCAGTTCGCGCACAACGCCGATCACAGCCTGCCGTGGGGATCCCGCGGCACGACGGAGTGGTGACGATGTCAGAAGCCGACATGCACGATGCCGTCAACGTCCTGCGCGACGAGGTCCTCGATACCGTCGAGCACGGCGATCGCGATCCACCCGGCGCCGAGGTGTTCGACGCGATCCTGCGGGCGCTCGCCCTCGGCGGCGAATCCGTCCCCGGTCTCGATCTGCAGCTCCACGACGCGGTGGCGCGGCGCCTCGCGTGGGGCGAGAGCGAGGAGACCGTGCTCTCGGATGCAGAGCTCGTCTTCGATCGCTTGATGGTCGCCGCCGAGCGCGCGTTTCGCGATCACGCGGATCGCATGGTCGTCGTCGAGGCCGCAACGCTCGTCGCGGTGACCGTAGCGCGCGTGGTCTCGCTCGCCGCCGTCGGTCGCGCATCGCACGATCGCGCGGCGCGCATGCGCGAGGAGATGGCGCAACGCCAGCTCAAGGAAGTCCTCGAGAAGCAGAAGGCGACGATCGCGAAGCTCGAGAGCGATCTACGCGGCTACGACTAACCTACTGCGGCGGAACGTACGGCGTGTTGTACCGGCCCGTCGCGACGGCGTTGTCGACCTCGGGCAGCAGCTCCGCGCGGCCGCGGATGACCTGGCTCTCGAGCTCGCCCTTGAACAGATAGATCCGCAAGAAGCCGATGCCCGCGAGCGCGCCGAACACCACGGGTAGGTAGCGCCCCGCTGTCAGCGCGACAGCCGTGCCCGCGAGCGCTGCGGTCCCGGCGAGCTTGCACTTCGTCAACACGGCGTCGAACTTCGCGAGCATTCCCTTGGCCGTCGCCTCGTACGTGGGGAGCGTCGCCTGCTGGATCATCTTGAGCTCGAGCGGGCCCATCTGACCGCCGACCTTGAGCGCGGCAATGACCGGGGCCGCGATGGTGCCCTCCGCCTTCTTTGCCATCACGATCAGCTGATACGGGTTCGTGCGCAGGAAGTTCGTCAGCATGATCTTCTGCGACGGATAGCTGAGGCTCGACGAGTACGTCTTGACCACGGCCAACCCGATCACGACCGCGCCGGCGGCCGTCAGGATGTACGACGCGATCAGCTTGAGGTTCGCGAGCGGATCGGCCGGCTTCTCGGGCTCGACGATGAGATCGCCGTTCTCGTCGATCTCGGCGTGTGCCGGTTGCTGCGTCGCGCACAGCAGTGCGAACCCGAGGACCAACCCCGCAAATAACGGTCGTTTCATGACGGCTTTTCCACCTGAGGAATGTCAGCAGTGATCGCGTCGAGCAAGGCCTCGAGGCCATCATCGCGCTGGACGAAGCGATGTACGAGATCGGAGTCGCCGCGGCCCGAGCCGCGAACGATGCGGCGCGCCGTTGGCTGCGCGCGCCGGATGCCTTCCATGATCGGCGCCACGCGCGGATCGCCCGCATCGAGCTCCGCGATCACCGCATCGAGATCGATCTTGTGGCTGATCACTTCCTCGACACTGTCATCGTCCGCCGCGAAGAGCACGTCCCAACCGCTGGTGACGTACAACGCCATCGCGCCGCGTTGCCGATGTTCGTCGCCGACGACCAGGACCCGCAGCCGCTTGCCGGACTTCTCGGTCAGGCCGGGCGATGATTGCCGCGCCGCGGTAGCGACGATGGTGGCCCACTCCTCGGGCGGCTCGATCAGCAGGATCCCCAGCGTCCAGCTCGGCGATGTCGCCTCGCGCACCACGTCGCCGATCACCTCGAGCGCGGTCCCGCTCTGCGGCTCGAACAGCGAGACGCTGATCCGTGTTCCGAGCGGAAACCACGCGGCCGTGTCGAGACACAGCCCGACCTCGGAGACGTCCTTCGTGCGGCAGACGGCGGTCTCACCGCCGAGCAGAGGCTGAGCCTTCGCGGCGACGTCGAAGCGATACCGTGGAGCACGGCGAGACAATGAATGCATCTTGCCACGCCATGAACGGGGTTTGGGGCGGTTCGGGACGCCACAAGCGGCGTGTAGGTCGCTGAATGACAGGCTCGTTCAGCCGCGCCGGATTGACCGCTGTCGACCCACGCGCCACGCTGCGACGCATGAAGTCCTTCGCGGGCGTGTTGATTCTCGCGCTCCTCGCGAGCGTCGGTGTGGCGCACGCCGACGACGGTCTCAAACCGATCACGATCGTCGCCCCCGGCGAGCGCACCACGAGCAACAAGCTCGTCCTCGGCGGCATCGCCGGTGCGGGTCTGGTGGCGGGTGCGATCGGGTTCTATTTCCACCTCGACTCTCGCTCGGCGTCCGACGAGGTCGGAACGGACGTGTTCACCGGCACCGCGTGGACACCCGCGCATCAGGATCTCGTGGACCGCGCGGCCAGCTCGCGGACCGCGGCGATCACGATGTACAGCCTCGGGAGCGCGTGCCTGATCGGCGCGGTTGTCTACTGGATCGTCACCGACCCGCCCGACGAGACGATCGTCATCCGTCCGCGAACCGCGCAGCCGACGATCGCGCCGACTCCCGGTGGTGCCGTCCTCGGCGGAACGTGGAGCTTCTGATGCGGTACGTAGTGCTCGCTCTCGCTCTCGCCGCCTGCACGCCCGAGATCACGCCGGGGACGTACCTGTGCGGCGACGAGGAGCTGTGTCCGGAAGGCCAAGCGTGCGACGGCGTGACGAACACGTGCGAGCTCGCGAGCGCCGCGCGTCCGTTCGAGTGCGGCGACGAGATCGACGAGGTCGAGCCAAACGACGCATTCCAGAGCGCGCAAGCGGTCGGCGATCTCCAGTGCGTGTCTCGCGTCGCCGAGGTGCACGGGTGCACGCGCAAAGACGGGAGTCCCGAGGATTGGTTCTCGTTCGTGGTCCCGAGCTGCACGTCGACCGTCCGCACGACGGCGCGCATCGCGTTTCCGCTCGCGTACGAGCCGCTCGTCGTCGAGCTGCGCGACGCGAACGGCGGCGTGAAGGCGACCGCCGAGAGCTGCTCGTCCGACGACAAACACGACGGCGACACCGAGCTCTGCCTCGACGTCGCCGTGACGCCGACCGCGCAGTACGCGCTCCGCGTCGCGGGTGCCGGCAGCGCCGACTGCGATGGTGCGTGCGCATACAACCGCTACACGCTGACCATGCAGCTCGTCTCGCCCTAGCGAAGATGGGTTAGCCTCCGCTCGGGTGACCGGGCTCTCGTGGAACTGGCTCGCAGCGCCGTACTTCGCGTGCGCGCTGATGATGCTCGCCTCGGTGATCGCGGCCGGGCTCCTGCGCGGTGATCGCGTGATGCGCCTCGGCGTGATCGGCATGGGCACCACCGCGCTGCCGTGGGCCGTGTGCTCGGCGATCGCCGCGTGCACGCAGGATCCGGCGGCGGCGACGCGCCTTCTGCGCCTCGGTCTTGCACCGGTCGCGCTCGTCGGACCGAACTTCATGCTGGTGCTCCTCGGCGTGAGCGGCCAGCTCGAGAAGAATCGCTGGCTCGCGCGGATCTCCGGGCTCGTCGGCGTCATCCTGCTCGGACTGTGCTGGGCCACCGATTGGATCGTCCCCGGCGTGCGGCTCCTCGACTCCGGTATCTACTACCCCACCGCAGGACCGCTCACCGATCTGCACTACTCGCAGCTCGTGATCTGGCTCGTGATCGGCGCGTTCACGATCCGCAAGGCACCATCGATGGGGGAGAGACGACGCCTTGTTTGGCTCGTCGCCGGCATCGTCGCGCTCGCCGGCATCGGTTCGGTCGACACGCTGCTCATCCACGGCGTGTGGGGCAGCTTTCCGATCGCGTGGCTCCCCATCTTCGTGGCCACGACGGTGATGTTCTACCTCGTCGTGCGAACCGACCTGTTGCGTCCGCAGGGCGTGGATCGCACCGCCATCGTCGAGCTCGTCGGCTTCACGATCGCGACGATCGTCGTCGGTATCGTGGCCTGGCTCGTCGAAGGCGCGGCACCCGTGATCATGGCGTCGGCCGCGAGCATCGTGTGGATCATCACGCTCGGCGCGACTTGGGGCGTCGCGCGCACGACGCCGACACGCGAAGTAGTCGGCGAGCGCGCGCTCGCGCAGTTCGTCGCCGGTCTGTCCGACATCGAGGACGAGAAGATGATCGGCGAACGAATGGCCGCGCTGTGGAAGCCGTTCGCGATCGAAGCGACCACCACGTGGCGCGTCGACGGAGACCATCTGATCGACACGCAGACCAACGCGACGTGGGCGATCGACAAGGACGTCACCGCGTGGCTCGTGGAGCACGCGCAATCGTTCTCGACCTCGGAGCTCGCGACGATGCGCCTCGGCGCGATCCGCGCGAAACTCGAAGCGTTCGTCACCGCGCACGCGGTCAGCTCGAACGTGTCGCTCGTCGTGCCGCTCGTCGATCGCGGCGTTCTCGTCGGTCTCGTCGAGGCGAACCACGCCGATGCGCTGCGCGAAGACGAACGCCAGCTCGTCGCGGAGTCGGCGCGCGCCGCCGCTCGCGCCATCACGTATGCCTCGCTCGCACGCGCCGCGGCTCGTGAAGGCGCCACCGCGCGCGAGGTCGAGCTCGCGGAAGCGTTGCGCCTCCAAGCGTCCGCGAGCCGCGACGACGAGCTCGGGCGCTGGACCGTCGCCGCCGAGTACCGCACGGCACCGCGCACCACGGGTGCGGGTTGGTCCGCGTCGCTGCTGTCGGACGGTCGCCTCGCGGTTCTCGTGACCGAAGCGCAAGCGCATGGCGTCGCGGCCGCGCTCGCGACCGCGGCGATCACCGGTGCGTTCGCGGCGGCGACGATCGGCTCCAAGCCGCTCGAGCTCGACGATCTGCTCACGTCGCTTCGCGCATCGGCGGAGGGCGTGATGCGCGGCGGCGAGCCGATCGCGGCGTTCATCGCGCTCGTCGATGGTGATCGCCAGCGCGTCACGTGGGCCACCGCCGGTCACCCTGGCGCATTCGTCGTCGGTCCGGTCGCGTACGACCTCGCGAAGTTCCCCATCGGATCGATGAGCGGCCCGCGTCCGAAAACGATTCCTCTCGGCGGTGGCGGTTCGTCGCTCGGTGCGTCGCTCGTCACGGCCACGCGCGGCGAGACCGCCCTGCCCTACGATTCGCTGTTGGTGATCGCCTCGACGGCGGTGCGCGGCGACGACGAAGCGCGGTTCGAGTCCTCGCTCCGCGATCAAGCGCCCGCCGGTCCGCGCCTCGCCCAGATCCTCGTCGAGGCCGCGGTCAAGCGCGGTGACTCCGCCGAGGACCTGCTCGCGGTGATCGTTCGCCAGCGTCCGGATCGCCGCAGCGAACCCGTCCTGATGGCGACGCCCGAGCCGGCTTAGGTTCCGCGAACGATGCGATCGCGACCGAGTCGCTTCGCTTCGTACAGCCTCGCGTCCGCCTTCGCGAGCAGATCGAGGCTCGTCGCGCCGTCGGGGCCGAGCTCCGCGAGCCCCGCGCTGAAGGTGTAGCGCGGCAACTCGCTCGGCTCGCGCTCGTGAAGTCCCGTGCGCAACGCTTCGAACACGCGCAGCGCCGCGTCGATGTTCGCGCCGCGCAGCACGACGAGGAACTCCTCGCCGCCGTAGCGGCCGCAGTAATCGGTGGCGCGAAAGCGTGCGAGCAAGTGCTTCGCGAAGTCGCGCAGCACCGCATCACCGACGAGGTGACCGAACTCGTCGTTGACCTTCTTGAAGTAGTCGATGTCGACCATGCCGACAGCGAGGCGCTCGTCGGCGGCGGTCGCGCGTGTGACGGCATCGGCGAGCAGCTCGAGCACGTGGCGGCGATTGAACAGGTTCGTCAGTCCGTCGCGGATCGCGAGGTCGCGCATCTTCGCTTCGGACGCGCGCAATGCGGTCTCCTGGCGGCGCTGCACCGTGATGTCGCGGAACGACCACACGCGGCCCACGACCTGCTTGCCCATCATCTGCGGACGCGACGAGCGCTCGAACACGCGGCCATCGTCGAGCTCGAGCACGTCGATGGTCTCGCCGCTCTCGCCCGCGAATGCTTCGTTCGCCGTGCCGATCATGCCGGACAGCGATGTCTTGCTCGCGATGTAGTTGCGCACGCCCTCGAACGAGCGCATCGACTTCGCGTCGAGTTGCCACAGATCGAGGAACCGCTGGTTGAACGCGAGCACGCGCGTGTCGTCGGACGCGAGGATGCCCTCGCCCGTCGATTCGAGCGTCGCCGCGAGCAGCGCTTCTCGCATCGCGCGGTTCTTGAGCTCGAGCGTCAGCGACGCGAGCGATGCGAGGAACGCGGCGTCCTTGCGCTCGCCGAGCCCCCACGCGCGCGCCGGGCCGATGTGCTCGTGACACAGGACCCCGACGAGGCGCAGGCCGGTACGGATCGGTGCGTCGAGCAGCGCGCCGATGCCGAGCGGTGCGAGGTACGTCGTCGAGAACTCCGACGTGCGCGGATCGGTGTGCGCGTCGTCGGCGGCGATCGTCTCCTCTTCGAGCATCGCGGCGAAGTAGTTCGGATAGTCCTTCGCGCGCAGCACGATGCCGCCGGAGTGCCGGTTCTCGGCCACCTCGAACATGTCCACGCACGTCAGATCCTGGTGATCCTCGCCGAGCAGCCACACGCTCGCGCGCGCGGTGTGGAGCGCACGCGCGGCGGTCTCGGTGATCGCGCGGATCGCGCCGTCCGGATCGCCTTCATATCGTTTCCAGATGCGCGCGAGCTCCGCGATCGCATCCTGCGACTGCATCTCGGTCGATGCGCTCACTTCCGGATCCGCGCTTTGTGGGGATACAGCACGATCTCGATGCGGCGGTTGAGCGCCTTGTTCGACTTCGACACCGGACGGTACTGACCGAATGCGAGCGCGGCGAGCCGCGTGGGATCGAGCTTCGCCGTGTCCTGCAGGTAGTGCACGACGGTGAGCGCGCGCGCGGCCGACAGCTCCCAGTTCGTCGCGAACTTCGGCCCCGGCTCGTCGGGTGCGGGCTTGCCCTTCGCCGGCTTCGCCGGCTTCTTCGGCGGCGGCACGTAGATCGGCGTGTCGTCGGTGTGGCCCTGCACCCAGATCTGCTTGTCCGACAGCTCGGCGAGCGCCTTCGCGACCTTCGACAGCACTGCCTTGCCGCGATCCGTGAGCTGATCGTCACCGAGCTTGAACAGCACTTTGTCGACGAGCTGCAGCGTGATCTCTTCGCCGTCCGCGGACACCGAGCCCGCCTTGTCGACGGCGGTCTTCAGCTTCGCCATCTCCTTGTCGCTGGCGGCGACCTTGTCGGCGATCTGCGCTTTCTCTTTCTTCGCCGACTCGAGCTCTTTCTCGACGACCTTCTTCGCCTCGGCGGTCGTATCGAGCTCCTTCGCGAGCGTGTCCGCGCGCTCCTTCTGGATGCTCGCGGCCTTCGTCGCTTCGGCCGACGTCTTCTCGAGCTTGGCGACCCGCGAGTCCGGCGCCAGCGTCGGCCGCAGCACGAAGCCGAGCGCGGTTCCGGCGATCAATCCGCCGGCGAGCAGCGCGGCGAACGTCTTGTTCGAGCTACCCGCGGGTGCGCCCGGCAGCTTCGGTTCGCTCTGGCGCTTGGGCACGGGGAGCTTCTGCCGGTCGTTCAGAATGATGCCGGTATCGGTCGGCTCTCCCTTCGACGAACGGGCCACGGGACCATGCTAACTCATTCGTCGCCCATCGCTGCACCGCCGCCACGCGGATCTGCCGCGCCCTCCCAGCCGTTCGCGGTGCGCACGATCGCGTTGGCCGCGCCGAACTCGCGTGCGCTCGGCCGCCAATCGAGCTTGTAGCCCGCCTTCTCGAGCTCGCCGGCCGCTTCCTTGGTCAACGACTTCGGCTCGACGAACACGACATCGGGCAAGTGCTGATGGTGAAAGCGCGGGAGCGCGACGGCCGCATCCGCCGGCCGCCCGAAATCGATCACGTTCGACAGCGTCTGCCATACCGCCGAGATGATGCGAGGCCCGCCCTGCGCACCGACGACCATCACGAGCTCGCCCTTGTCGTTCTCGACGAACGTCGGCGACATCGACGACAGCATTCGCTTGCCGGGCTCGATCTTGTTCTTCGCCGACTGCACGAGACCGAACACGTTCGGCGATCCGGGCTTTACCGCGAAGTCATCCATCTCGTTGTTCATGAGAAAGCCCTGGATCGTCACGCCGCTTCCCCACGCCGTGTTCAGCGTCGTGGTGAGCGCGACGGCCATGCCATTTCCATCGACGACGCTGAGGTTCGTGGTGTGCGAACCCTCGGCGATCGGCTTCACGTCGGAGCTCGCCGTCGCGCCGGCCCCGATCGACTTCGCCATCGCATCGAGCTCCGTCGCCGACAACAGCTTCGCGATCGGCATGTCCTTCACGAAGTCCGGATCGCCCATCACTTCGTTGCGCGCCGCGTACGCGCGCCGCCACGCCTCGACGACCCAGTGCGTGTGCTCGACGCCGTGCCACGCGAGCTTTCCGAGCTGCGTGTCGCGCAGCATGCCCGCGGTCATCGCGAGCACGATGCCTCCCGACGACGGCGGCGGCATCGACACGACCGAGTGCCCGCGATACGCGAACCGCAACGGATCGCGCCACACCGGCTTGTACGCGGCGAGATCCGCTTCGGTGATCGTGCCGCGGTTCTCCTTCATCGCATCCGCGATCGCCTTCGCCGTGGGTCCTTTGTAGAAGCCATCGGGTCCCTGATCGCGAATGCGCTCGAGGACCGCGGCGAGCTTTGGAATCGCGACGAGCTGGCCCTCGGTCACCGCCACCTGCGCAGGCAACCAGATCTTCGCCGTCTCCGGAAACTGCAGCAGCAACGTCGATCGCATCTGGATCGACTGCGCGGTGCCCGCATCGATCTTGAAGCCGTCGCGCGCGAGACGAATCGCGGGCTGCACGAGCTCGGCCCACGACTTCTTGCCGAGCTTCTTGTGCAACTCGTAGAGCCCCGCCACGGATCCCGGCGTCCCCGATGCGCGCCATCCGACGAGCGAGTCCTTCGACGGGTTGCCCTTGTCGTCGAGGTACATCGTCTCGGTCGCCGACGCCGGCGCGGTCTCGCGGAAGTCGAGCGCGAGCGCCTTGCCCGCGGTCACGCGCACCACCGCGAAGCCACCACCGCCGATGTTGCCGGCCGCGGGATGCACGACCGCGAGCGCGAACGCCGTCGCGACCGCCGCATCGACCGCGTTCCCGCCGCCCGCGAGGATCTGCCGGCCGACGTTGGTCGCGTCGACCGCTTCGCTCACGACCATGTACGTCTTGCTCTTGGCCGCGACGGCGGGATCCACGTTCGTCGGATCGCCCTCGCGATAGATCGGCGCGACCACCGCGGCGTCCGCGGGGGCGCTCGCACCGGCATCGCGCGCGACGACGACCGGCGGTCCGTCACCGGGCTTCGGCGGCGGAGGCGACTCTCGCTTGCAGGTGGCGACGAGGAGCGCGAGCACGGCGAATCGGCGAGTCATCGAGGGCATCCTATGCCGACCTAGCCGCGACACGGATGTCGTGTCCCTGGGGATCGCCGCGATCTCGCGAGTACGCGACCGATCGCCGGATCGCGCCCCAAGTCGCTCGCAGGCCTCGCGAATTCGGGCGGCGCGACACGTGGCACCGACGTTGCGTAGAGGGAGCCCATGATGCGCTTCGCGAATCTCTGGATCCCGGCGATCTTGGTCCTCGGCGCGTGCGCCGATATGGGTGCGACCTCGGAGGCGCCCACCGGCGGTGGTGGCGGCAACGTCAGCTTCGGCGGCGCGCAGGACATGGGGCAGTTCCGCGCGATGCTCGAGCGCGGCGAGGTGCCCGGCCCGGACACGCTCGACGCGAACGGGTTCTTCAACGAGCACTTCAACGCGATCCCGCCGAACACGTGCAGCGGCGAGCTGTGCCTGACGCCGGGGATCTCGATCGGCCGCGATTGGCTCACCGGCAAACACCAAGCGACGCTGCAAATCGCGGTGACCACGCCGCGCGATCCATCCGAGTTTCCGAGGTTACCGATGAACCTCGTGGTGGTCGTCGATCACTCGGGCTCGATGGCGTCGGACTCGCGCTTGGTCAAGGTAAAGACCGGTCTGCACACGCTCGTCGACAACATCGACGACGGCGATCGCATCTCGATCATCTCGTTCGACGACGTGGTGACCATCGATGCGCCGTTCACCGACACGCTCGATCGCGCGAAGCTGCACACGGCGATCGAGGGTCTGCAGCCGCGCGGCGGCACGAACATCTATGAAGGTCTGCGCCAGGGCTTCACGATGCTCGGCGAGTATCCGGAGAGCGTTCGCCAGAACCGCGTCATCTTCTTGAGCGACGGTCTCGCCACCGTCGGTGACACGTCGCAGGCGAACATCCTGGCGCTCGCGCGCGACTGGATCCGCCGGGGCATCGGCCTGACGACGATCGGCGTCGGCAACGACTTCGACGTGGCGCTGATGCGCGGCCTCGCCGAGAACGGCGCCGGCAACTACTACTTCCTCGAGGACGCCGCCGCGGCGAGCGAGGTGTTCACCGAGGAGCTCGACTTCTTCATGACGCCGCTCGCGCTCGACATCAACATCGAGGCGATCGCGGGCAGCGGCTGGACGCTCGGCGAGGTCGTGGGCTCGCGGATCTGGTCGGCGGGATCGACGCGTGGCTCGATGACGATCCCGGCCGCGTTCGTCGCGAGCCGCACGTCGCAGGAGCCGGGCGAAGGTCGCCGCGGCGGTGGCAGCATGATCTTCATCCACCTCGAGCCGACGGCGGACGCGGATACGAAGATCGCCGACCTCCGCCTCTCGTATCGCGTGCCGGGCACGACCGAGACGATCACGCAGAACGTCGCGCTCGACTACGCGGCGGATCCGCTCGAGACGCCCGACGATCCGTACCTCTCGGGCGCCGAGATGGCGGAGCGCTTCGCGATGTACAACCTGTTCCTCGGCTTCCGCGCGGCGACGAACACGTACGATGGAAGCTGCGCGGCGGCCGCTCTCCTCGCGACGCGCGCGAACGCGGCGGCGTGGGCCGAGCGGCACGCGGATCCGGACATCGACGCGGACCTCGTGCTGCTCGATCAGTTCGTGACGAACCTGCGCAATCACGGTGCGACGAGCGAGCGCGAGCTGGCCACGTGTCCGTCGGCGGACGATCCGTACGGCGACCCGGGCTATGGCGAGGACTACTACGGTGATGGCTACGGCCACGGCCCCGGCTGCATGTCGGCGAGCAAGGGCGGAACGGGGTGGTTGCTCGCTGCCCTTGCGACACTGTTCGTCGCTCGCCGCCGCCGTCCTCGCTCGGCGCGACGCTCGTAACGGGTGCTATACCCGCAGCGTGTTCGACGCTGCCATCTATGCTGCTCGTCGCGACGCCGTCATGCAGGCGATCGGTCCCACCGGGGTACTGGTCGTTCGCTCCCTCCCGGAGCGACTGCGCAACGGCGACGCGATGTTTCCGTTTCGGCAACACTCCGATCTCGTCTACCTGACCGGGTTTGTCGAGCCGAACACGACGCTCGTGCTGCGTCCCGGCGCGGAGACCGAGCGCGTCGTGATGTTCGTGCGCCCGCGCGATCCGGAGATGGAGACGTGGGACGGTCGCCGCGCGGGGCTCGACGGCGCGAAAGAGCGCTTCGGCGCGGACGCCGCGTATCCCGCCGCCGAGCTACCGCAGAAGCTGTGGGAGCTCGTCGCGAACCACGAAGAGCTACACTACGCACTCGGCCTCGACGCCGAGATGGATCTCCTCGTCGCGGCCGCGATCGCGCGGCTGCGCAAGACCGAGAAGAAAGGCAAACGGCCGCCGCGCGCGGTGGTCGATCCACGCGGCGCGCTCCACGAGCTGCGCTTGCACAAGCGCCCCGAGGAGCTCGCGGCGCTGCGCACCGCTTCGAAGATCACCGCGGACGCTCACGTCGCCGCGATGAAGGCGGGCAAGCCCGGCGCCAACGAGCACGAGCTCGAGGCCCTCATCAACTACACGTTCCGGCGCGCGGGCGGCGGCGGCCCCGGGTACGCGACGATCGTCGGCAGCGGGGCGAACGCGACGATCCTCCACTACATCGAGAACGAGCGCGCGATCGCCGACGGTGACCTCGTGCTCGTCGATGCAGGCTGCGAATACGACCACTACACCGCCGACATCACGCGTACGTGGCCCGCGAACGGCACGTTCTCGCCGGCGCAGCGCGAGGTCTACGAGATCGTCCTCGCGACACAGAAGGCGGCGATCGAGCTGGCCAAGCCCGGCGCGACGATCGACGAGATCCACGACTTCTGCGTCCGTTCGCTGACCGCCGGCATGATCGACCTCGGCCTCCTCGCCGGCAGCGTCGACGAGCGCATCGCGGACAACGCGTATCGCAAGTTCTACATGCACGGCACGTCGCACTGGCTCGGTCTCGACGTCCACGATGTCGGCGCGTACACGCGTGACGGCAAGGCGCGCCCCCTCGCCGCGGGCATGGTGATCACGGTCGAGCCCGGCCTCTACGTCGCGTTCGACGCTCCCGATGTTCCCGACGCGCTGCGCGGGATCGGCGTGCGCATCGAAGACGATGTCGCGATCACCGCGTCGGGGAACGAGGTCCTGACGGCGAGCTGTCCCAAGGAGATCGCGCAGCTCGAAGAGCTCTGTCGCCGCTGATCGGTCGCCGCCGAGTCCTGGCGACTCGATCCGTCTGGGGGATTAGTCACCGAGCGACTGAAACCTCTCCCATGGAGAGACGCGCATCTGCGCGATTTCTCGTCGATGCACACGACGTGTAGTCGATGTGTCGTCGTGCGTTAAGCCGCCGCATGCATTCGCGATTCACGCCGCGTGGGGACAACTGACCCGAGTGGCACGTCCCGTGGATTCGAATCTGTTACCCATGCGACTCAGTACGCTCGCTGCTGGTGCCTTCGTCCTCCTCGCTCCCGCGCTCGCTTCCGGTGAAGCGCGAACGCTGAAGGCTCCCGGTACCGCCACGTATGGCGACATCGTCGCGGGCCCGGCGACCGTGAACGATCTGCAGTTCGCGCGTCAGGTGCTGCCGCCGAGCGGGAACCCGGTCACGCCGGGCACGGTCGCGCTCGCCGCCAGCAAGACGATCTATCTCAACAAGAACGGCGTCACGCTGCAGCCGGGCAACAACGACTCGCGCACGAATCGTTCGACGCTCGCGACGCAAGCGACGACGCTGCCCGCCTGGAATGCAACACCGGCGGTGTGGACCGCGACGGTGAACTGCATGAAGGACATGTTCGCCGCGTACGACGTCGTCGTGACGGACGTCGATCCGGGCGCGACGCCTCACGTCGAGGCGGTGTTCGGCGGATCGCCCGGACAGCTCGGCATGCCGAACGGCGTCGCCGGTGTCTCGCCGTTCACGCAGGACTGCTCGGTCATCGAGAACGCGATCGTGTTCACGTTCACGCAGGTGCTGCCGCAGACCGACTCGCGCCTCATGTGCGAGATCATGGCGCAGGAAGTCGCGCACGCGTACGGCCTCGATCACGAGCTGCTCGCGTCGGACCCGATGACGTACCTCGACTACAACGGCAATCGCGCGTTCCAGAATCAGACCGCGAGCTGTGGTGAAGACGTGCAGCGTCCGTGCGGCATCAACGGTTCGACGTGCCGCGCGAATCAGAACTCGGTCACGCTCCTGACCGAGCGCCTCGGCAAGAAGGTCGGCGGCGGCGGAGACACGATTCCTCCGACGGGAAGCATCATCGCGCCGGCGGCGAACGCGCAGGTGCCGCCCGGCTTCCTCGTCTACACGGACGCGAACGACAACCAGATGGTCGTCAGCGCGAAGCTCTACATCGACGGCGCGATGTCGCTCGAGCTCACGTCGGGTCCGTTCAACTTCGCGACGCCGACGACGCTGCCCGAAGGCCAGCATCGCATCAAGGTCGAGGTCTATGACGGCACGAGCACGTACATGACGCAGGAGATCACGGTCACCGTGAAGCGCGGCGCGCAGGAGAATCCGCCCGGTGGTGGCAGCGGCGGCGAAGGCGGACCGGGCTACGGCGGCGAGATCACCGGCGGCTGTTCGACGACGAGCTCGAGCGCTGGCGTTGTCTTCGTGGTCGCGCTGATCGCGGGCCTGCGCCGTCGTCGTCGCTGGGCGTAGCTGCTACAACGCTCAGCCGTGCTGAGTAGCAAGCAACGACGTCACCTCCGATCACTCGCGCATTCGCTCAAGCCCGTCGTTCACGTGGGCAAGGGCGGCATCGACGACGGACTCGTCGCAGCCGTCGAGCAAGCGCTTCTCGATCACGAGCTCATCAAAGTGAAGATCGGCGAGAACACCGGCATGGAGCGCGAAGACGCGGCCGATGCGATCGCGAAGAAAACGAAGAGCGACATCGCGCAGGTGCTCGGCAACATCGTGCTGCTGTATCGCGCGCATCCCGACGATCCGACGATCGAGTTGCCGCCGAGCGCGGAGTGATTCCTCGTCGAGAAACGCCGCTGGCTCGTCGAGTAGCCTGAGGGGTGTGTCTCCGTCGCTCGCGGTCGACACGCGCGTGCGCATGTTGTGCAAAGCGAATCATGTGCGCGCGACGACTCCAGATCTTCGTCGTAGATTTTTCAGATCGCACTCTGATAGTGTGTGATCACCTTGGAACGCACATTGGTTGCGTTCACCACAGTCCTGATCAGCGCCGGCGTTGCCCACGCCTCGCACCCCCAGCAGAAGGTAGTCACCGAAGGAAGCGTAGCGAGAGACTTCGAGATCCTGACGACCCGCCCCGATGCTAACGGCCGGTCCTTCGCTCGACAGCTCCTCCCTTCCGATGCAGCGACCCCCGCGGGTACCGCATCCGGCCTGACGCCTGGCTCCTCCGCGAAGAGCCAGCGCGCGCAGACTCGAATCATCTACCTGAACCGGTCCGGCGCGACGCTGCGTCCGGGGCTCAACAACTCGAGCCTCCAGACGTCATCGATCGTCGAGGCGATGACGAAGATCACCCCGTGGGAGATCGATGACAGCGATTGGGCGGAGACGGTCGACTGCATGACCGATCTGTTCAGCCGCTTCGACGTGACCATCACGGACAAGGATCCGGGCATGGCCGATCACCTCGAGGCCGTGTTCGGCGGTCACCCGAGCGACGTCGGTCTCCCCGACAACGTCGCCGGCATCTCGCCGTTCACGACCGACTGCTCGATCATCGAGAACTCCGTCGTGTTCACGTTCACCGACGTGCTGCCCGACGATCCGCGCCTCATGTGCGAAGTGATGGCGCAAGAGATCGCGCACAGCTACGGACTCGATCACCAGATGCTCGCGAACGATCCGATGTCGTATCTCGAGTACGACGGCGACCGCGAGTTCCAAGACGAAGACGCCTTCTGCGGCGAGTTCGATCTTCGCACGTGCGGAATCGGCGGCAACGTATGCCGCGACATGCAGAACTCGGTCGAGCTCCTCACCCAGAGGCTCGGTCGAGCAGGAGAGTCCGACGGCGGTAGCGATCAGAGCAACACCACCTCTGATGACGCTTCCGCCGTCGGCTGCAACGCAGGACGCGGCTCCGGATCGACCGGCGTCACGATCCTCCTCGGACTTCTGGCTGTCGTAGGACGGCGGCGTCGCAACTCCAGCGACGTCGCAGGAACCTGAGCAGGAGAGACTTTACTGTCGCGGGCGCTAGCGCAGCCACATCGCGTCCCCACGCGATGCGCAACCACCCGCATTGTCAGGCCGCTGGCGAGTAGCGAGTAACGGGAACACCACCCCGCGACTCGCCACTCGCCGGCGGGAGAGCACTCGATTCCGACGCGTTCCTCCAGCGCGTCACCGCGTCGCTCGCGACACTTCCTCCACCGTCGCGAGCGACGCGTTCGTGTTTTCGGCGCGGCCGGTTCGTGTGGGCGATTCGCGGGGACGGTGCGCTGGGTGTGGCCTGGGCGGTGGGCCGTTGGCGGCGGTGCGGATCGCACGTTTGATCTCCGGCGGAGAATGTCCGACGCACGCGATCGGGTTCGCTCCAAGCGCCGCGCTTCCGCGCGGCGAGCCTCGTCGCTCGTCACGGCCGGCAACGAAGGTGCGGTGGGCGTAGCGGTTGCAGCAGCCGTCACGGCAGCCGTCTGGGTTGGCGGTTTGCGTGGGGCGGTGGGCGGTGGGCGGTGGGCGGCGGTGCGGATCGCACGTTTGATTTCCGGCGGAGTAATTGTCCGACGCACGCGATCGGGTTCGCTCCAAGCGCCGCGCTAACGCGCGGCGAGCCTCGTCGCTCGCTCTTCGAAGCGAACATGCATGCGG
>JBGARE010000052.1:0-62360 GCA_044230415.1 Kofleriaceae bacterium | reverse complement strand
TGCCCATGCCGAGGCAGGGTCTCAACAGGTGGTCAGAATATCCGGAACGAACTCGTCAGAGTTTCCGGAACCCACAATACTTGCTCGTCGTGACGAATCATCCCAAGTGATTGACCGAGGGAATGCTTCTTCCTGTGGTGCCTGATTCGAGGTACTGCGATCGACGTGCCAGCGCGACTCGCGCGTGCTGCACCCGTGGATCACGCGTCGTCGAGCGACTCGCGCTCCTCGAACCACAGAAGCTGTGCTTCGGCGCGCAGGAGCAGTGTGCGACGTGCGGCGAGCCAGTCATCGCACCATCGAACGATCCCGAGAAGCCCGTCGGTCCGCGATACGGCGCGCAGCGATTGGACGAGCTGGAGACCCTCGTGCAGATCGTCGATGACGAACTTGTACGCCTGCATCGTGTCCCGAAGGTTCTCGACGACCCGATTGCGCAACTGGCTCAGCGTGGAGCGGATCCGAGCCCGCGCGACGGAGACGCCGTATCCCGACGAGACGTAGTAGAGGCGGCCGCGCATGGCATCGACGTGCTCGGCGATCGCGCGCAAGGCCCTCGTGGGCGGGGCATCGGGGGCTTGTTCGTACATACGCTCGGCGTGCTCGCACGCACGATCCTCGGCGCGGACGAGCTCGCGCACGAGCTTGTGCACCACGCGGCGTCTCTCGGGCTCGGATAGGCTCTCCATGAGTGCCGCAGGGTTGCAGCGCCCATGCCGCCGGCATCGTCATCCGTGTGCGATCGCCGCCAACACTTCGGTGCGCCGCGGCATGCTGTGGAGGTGACGCCGTCGACCGAGGCCGTTCTCGACGATCTCGAGGGGTTGCGTGCGCTCGCGCGATCGCTGGTCCACGGCGATACCGAAGCGGATGATCTCGTCCAGGACACCGCGATCGCTGCGATCACGCATCCGCCCGAGCCCGACCGCCCGGCGCGTCCATGGCTCGCGACGGTGCTGCGCAATCGCTGGCGGATGAACCGTCGCACGGACTCGCGGCGCCGCGCGCGCGAGCACGCCGTGGCGCCGGACGACGTGACGCATGACGCGGACAACGACGCGGCCGCCGAGCGGATCGACCGTGCGCGGATCCTCGAGCGCCTGGCTGCCGCACTCGTCGCGCTCGACGAGCCGTTCCGCACCACCGTGATCCGTCGCTACCTCGATGGCGAATCCGCCGCCGACATCGCTCGTGCGCAAGGCGTGCCGCCGGGCACGGTGCGGTGGCGGCTGAAGACCGGGCTCGAGCGATTGCGCGCGGAGCTCGACAAGTCCCAGCCGAAATGGAAACGGGCACTCGTTCCGTTCGTTGCCGTCAAAGGAGCTGCCGTCGTGAAGGCCAAGACGTCTGTCGCTCTCCTCATCGCGTTCATCGCGTTGCTCGGGACCGTGTTCTTCGTGATCGTGAAAGCGCGAGGCGGTGGAGAGGCGAAGCCTCCGGCGGTCGCCGGTTCGAATCGCAGCGCCGAGATCGCGACGAAGCCCGCCCCGACGACGCCGACCGGATCCGCGGCGGCACCGAGCGCGCCGATCGCGGATCCGCTGCCGGGGCAGGGGCGCGCGACGATCGCGATGCGAACGGCGCCGGGCGGCGCGGTCGCCGGTCGCGTGATCAACTGGTCGACGGGCGCGGGCGTCGAGAATGCCGAGCTGACGTTTACCGGCGACGCGGGCGCGCAGACCGTGCGCACCGACGATCGCGGTGCGTTCGAGCTCGCGCCCACGGCACCGGGGCGCTTCGTGCTCACCGCGGTCGTCGCGCCAGGCTTCCTGCCGTACGCGCCGGAGCTCCTGCATTCGAGCGTGCAGGTCGAGCTCGCGAAGGACCGCGCGGTCGGGGGCATCACCGTGTTCCTGTTTCCCGCGATCGATTACAACGGCAAGGTCGTCGACGCGAGCGGTGCACCCGTCGCCGGGGCGAAGGTCCGCTTGCTCGGAACGCCGAGCGGCGAGCAAACGATCGAGAAGCTCGCGACGGAGTGGACGACCGCGAAGGACGGCACGTTCGTGTTCCACGCGGCCGACGAAGCCGTGTTCGAGGCATCGCACGGCGGCAAGCGCGGGTGGGCGCAGCTCGACGGTGATGTCGCGATCACGAAGCTGCTCGTGATCAAGATCGGCGACGCCGCCGCGCGCGACGCGAAGATCACCGGCAAGGTCACCGATCTCGACGGCGTGCCGCTCGCCGATGTCCTCGTTCGCGCGCAACCGGACTACGGTCCGCCCACGCCGAGCAAGGAGCTGAAGAACGTGAACACGGCGCCGCGCGCGACCTCGTTCGCGACCACCGGCCCCGACGGTGCATTCGTGCTCGAGGGACTCGATCGCGAGCTCTACACGCTCGCCGCAGAATCCCCCGATCACGCGACGCTCGCGAAGGAAGGTGTCGCGGGCGGCACGAAGAACATCACGCTCGTGATGGATCCCGGATTCGTCCTCGGTGGTCAGGTCGTGACCACGGCAGGCGAGCCGGTGCCGGCGTACACGCTGCTCGTGATGCGCCGCCTCGGCGTGGTGCGCGAGCTCGTCACCGCGCGCTCGATCGTCGACCCGGATGGCACGTTCCGCGTGCGCGTGACCTCGGGCGAGTACGAGCTCGTCGCGTCCGCGAGCGGTCTGGCGCCGAGCGCACCGACGGTCGTGGGTGCCGGCGACAAGGATGCGAAGATCGTCGTCAGCGAAGGCGCGACGTTGACCGGCAAGGTGATCGATGCGGTCTCCGGGGCGCCGCTCGCGTACGCGCGCATCATGCGGGAAGCTGCGGGCGGTGGTGCGAGCGCGCAGCCCGCGAACGCCGGCACGGTCACGCGTGAGGACGGCACGTTCGAGCTGACCGGCATCCCGCCGGGGCCGCTCTCGATCAGTATCGGCGCGGGCGACTATCACCCGAAGATCGAGGCAGGCATGACCGCGATCGACGGCGCGACGCTCGGTCCGTTGATCATCCCGCTCACGATGCTCGCGGCCGGCGAGAAGCCCACGCTCGAGCTCGTCGGCATCGGCGTGAAGCTGCGAGCGGAGCACGAGGCCGTTGTCGTCGAGTTCGTCATGCCCGAGAGCGGCGCCGCGGGGGCGGGAATCGTCGCCGGCGATCGCATCGTCGCGGTCGATGGCGTCGGCCTCGACGCGATCGGACTCGACGGGGCGGTGGCGAAGATCCGCGGCGTCGCCGGCACCAAGGTCGCGGTCACCGTTCGGCGCGGGGATCAGAACATCCAGCTCCTCGTCGAGCGCAAGAAGCTGAAGGCCTGACCCGCGGCGCTCGGGCCCCACGGGCCCGCGATCGCGCGAACCGCGAAGCCCACGTCGCGATCGCGCGAACCGCACGTCGCGATCGCGCGAACCGCGAAGGCCCGCAGCGGACGCGAGGTCTGCTATAGCCGAGCCGTGGTTCGCGCCATGATTCTCGCGGTCGCGCTCGTCGTGAGCGCGTGTTCGCATTCACGCGGCGGCACCAACACGCAGCCGCTCCACGAACCCGCGAGCAACATCCTGCGCGAGGACTACATCGGCTCGTCGGCGTGCGGCGACTGCCACGCGAAGATCTACGAGGCGTGGGAGAAGTCGCCGATGCGCAACATGACGCGCGACGCGGCGACGGCGACCATCCGCGCGCCGTTCGATGGCACGACGCTCACCGTCGGCGCCGATAGCGCGACGATGGAGATGCAGGGCGGGGCGCGCTTCGTCCGCGTGACCATCGGCGGCAAGCAAGCGCGCTATCGCGTGACCAAGGTCGTCGGCGGTCGCTATCGCGAAGACTTCGTCGGCGTCGACGTCACCGGCGCGGCGAATCCACTCACGTGCGCGATCGGCATCGACATGACCGGCACCGCACCGGGGTGTGGCGTCGAGCGCGTGCTGCCCGCGACGTACGTGTTCTCGACGAAGTCGTGGCGCTACAAGGGCTACTCGGTGATGGTGAAGGAGCGGCCGGGCATGTCGACGAACGCCGTGTGGGCGAACGACTGCATCCCGTGCCACAACACGCTGCCGCTCGCGACGATGCTGTACGACGAGCTCTACGGTCCGGGCCTGCCGTCGTATCAAGGCAAGCTGTCCGATCGCGTGCTGCCGCAATCGCTGCTCTGGCGCGTGAGCTCGCGGAGCGATCCGGAGCTCGTCGCGGCGCTGAAGAAAGAGATCGCGTTTCTCGGCGGCGATCCGCCAGCGAACGATTCGCTGCGCGCGGCGCTACCGGCGGCGGCGGTGGCGACCGAGGTCCACCTCGATGGCCCAAAGCTCGTCGAGCTCGGCATCGGCTGCGAGGCCTGCCACAACGGATCGCGCGCGCACGTCGAAGCGAACCGCATCATGCCGACCTACGCGGCGACGAGTGACCTCGTGCGCGTGGATCCACCGGGGACCGCTCGACCGACGCGAGCGCAGTGGATCAATCGCACCTGCGCGAAGTGCCACACGGTGTTGTTCTCTCGTTATCCGTGGACGTGGGAGGGCGGTCAACGCAAACACGATCCGGGCGGCTCGACGACGAACTCCGGCGAAGGCCGCGATTACCAGCTCGGCGGTTGCGCGACGCAGATGGCGTGCACCACGTGTCACGATCCGCACGCGCAGGATCCGAGCACGGCGCTCGCCGAGCTCGCGACCACCGCCGGCAATCGGCTGTGTGTGGGCTGCCATCCGAAGTACACGAGCCCGTCCGCGCAGCAGGCACACTCGCATCACGCACCGACGAGCGCGGGCAACGCGTGCATCGGCTGCCACATGCCGAAGAAGAACATGGGCCTCGACTACGCGTTGGTCCGCTACCACCGCATCGGCTCGCCGAACGACAAGAAGCGCGTCGCGGGCGATCGTCCCCTCGAGTGCGCGCTGTGTCACGCGGACAAGAGCGTCGAGTCGATCGCGAGCACGATGGAGCGGTGGTACCGAAAGCCCATCGATCGCGGTGCGCTGAAGAAGCTGTACGGCGATGACCTCGAGACCAACGTGATGCGCGCGACGCTGTTCCGCGGCAAGCCGCACGAGCAAGCGGTCGCGATGATGGCCCTGACGTCGGAGTCCGGCGCGAAGCAGAACCCGATCGCCGTGATCGCGCCGCACCTGGCGCACGACTATCCGCTCGTGCGGTTCTACGCGCGCCGCGCGCTCGAACAGATCACGGGCACCACGATCGACATCGACGTCAACAAGTCGGCCGCCGAGCTCCGTCCGTTGATCGACGCGTGGCTCGCCGCCCAGCGCTAGAGCAGCGGCAGTCCGCCGGTGACCTGGTCGACATCCTCGATCCACGCGGGCCCGACCGCGCAGCAGGTCTTGGTCGGCACGCCGTGAAACTCGGTCGCGCCGGAGTCCACGATCAGCGCGACCGGCACGTTCGCCGCCGTCGCCTTCTCGATGATCGCGTCGAGCGCGGCCTCGGAGTCGACGCTCACGCAGACCTTGGTGAACCGTCCGCCGAGCCACGCCCGCATCGGCTCGGTGAGCTGGATGACAAACGCTGCATCCCCGTCGAGCGCCCCGGCGTCGAGCAGGACCTTCATCGAGGCATGGGCACCTTGCGCGATCATCTTGCCCTTTCGCATGCCTAGGTCCTTCCGCATGACGATGACCTGCTTCGCGTACTTGCTCATGGTTCCACCGAAGGTGCGGTGTTATATCTTCCGATAGATAGCCAACGAAGCGCGTAGCCGGATTCTCGGCACGTGACCCCCGCGGCTGACTACGACAACTGAAAGGCAGGACGGAATGCAGACGACTCCTCGTCGCGTCACCATCCACACACTGCGGCAGATGAAAGAGCGAGGCGAACGAATCGCCATGCTCACCGCATACGACGCCACCATGGCGCGGCTCCTCGACGACGGTGGAGCCGACGTGCTCCTGGTCGGCGATTCACTCGGCATGGTCATCCAAGGCCACGACACCACGCTGCCGGTCACGCTCGACGAGATCGCGTATCACACGCGCGCCGTCGTCCGCGGAGCTCGCCGCGCGCACGTCGTCGGCGACATGCCGTTCATGAGCTATCAGGCCTCCATCGAGCAGGGCGTCACCAACGCCGGCAAGCTGATGAAGGAAGGCGGCTGCCACTCGATCAAGCTCGAGGGCGGCGCGGTCCACGCCGAGCTCGTCCGTCGCCTCGTGTCGGCGGGCATCCCGGTCATGGGCCACATCGGCCTCACGCCGCAGAGCTATCACCAGCTCGGTGGGTTCAAGGTGCAGGGTCGCGATCCGGGCGGTCGCGATCGCCTGCTCGAAGATGCGCGGACGCTCGAAGAAGCGGGCGTGTACTCGATCGTCCTCGAGGCGATTCCCGCCGACATCGCGCGTGACATCACGGGCGCGGTCTCGATCCCCACGATCGGCATCGGCGCGGGCACGGGGTGCGACGGTCAGGTGCTGGTGTCGTACGACATGCTCGGGATGGACGAGACGTTCAAGCCCCGGTTCGTGCGCCGGTACGCGACCCTCGGCCAGACCATCAAGGACGCCGTCGCGCACTACGTGTCGGATGTCCGCGAGGGGCAGTTCCCGTCGGACGCCGAGTCGTTCACGGTCGCCGAGAACAAAGCCGCGCCATCTCACGTGGATCCGGCGTTGTACTCGAGCGCCGGCAGCAAGAAGTAGCCGTGCTCCCGCAGCTTCGCGGGCGATAGATCGGGGCGGCGTTTCGGGCGTTTGACCGGAGATGGCCGCCTACCGGAACGACATCGACGCGCTGTCCGCCCGCCACGATACGCTCGCCGCCGAGCTCGCGCAGAAGACCAAAGAGGTCAACGACGCGGCTCGCCTCCTCGAGGAGATGCGAACGCGCGCGAAGCTCCCGGTGCTGGACAACATCCGCGTCGCGACGCCGTGCCGCGCCGATTGGAACCAGATGACGGGCGACGAGCGGACGCGCCACTGCGGCGATTGCAAGAAGAACGTCTACAACCTGTCGAACATGACGCGCGAGGAAGCCCAGGCGCTGATCATCGAGAAGGAGGGCAAGCTGTGCGCGCGGTACTACCAGCGCCACGACGGAACCATCCTCCTCAAGGACTGCGCGGTCGGCATCGGTGCGCGCCGCAAGCGCCGGATCATCGCGGCCGGTGCGATGGCGCTCCTCGGGACGGCCGCGCTGTTCGCGTACAAGCGTACGCGTCCCGTCGACGTCGATGTCCCGACCTGCGGCGGCCCGGTGCACGAGAGCGTCGAGACGACGTACGCGATCAGCGGCGGCATCGAAGCGCCGCCGGCTCCTCCTCCAGTCCCGCCGGTGGCCCCTGCGCCCGACGTGGTCGAGGTCATGGGCGACATCGCCGGCCCCGCCGACTTCCAGATGATCCAGGGCGGTGTCGGCATGGTGCACGAGGACGTCGAACCGCCGGCCCTCGAAATCCCGGCGAAGCTCTAATAGGCGACCTCGCGCACACGGGTATGTGTGGGTGGGCGACGCGAGCGGCCACCGAGATTGTTGGCGAACGATTCGTCGTCGAGAGATGCTCGTCGGCATGAGGAACGTCGTCGCGATCTGCGTCGTCTTGGCCGCTGCATGCGGTGACAACATCACGGGCGCGTCCGATGGTGGACCCGGCGATGGATCCGGATCGGGCAGCGCCGTGTGCGGCAACCTCGCCGTCGAAGGCGACGAGGAGTGCGACGACGGCATCACTGACACCGCGTGCGACGACAACTGTCGCTTCGCGTGCGGCAACGGCGTGTTCGATAGCGCGATCGGCGAGCTCTGCGATATCGACATCACGAGCGGACCTGGCACGTGCCCGAGGTCGTGCGACGACGGCGATGCGTGCACGAGCGACGTGCTCGCGGGATCCGAGTGCAGCGCGGTGTGCGAGTACTCGGCGATCGCCGCGCCCGTCGATGGCGATGGCTGCTGTCCCGACGGTGCGAATGCCAACACGGACGACGACTGCTCCGCGATGTGCGGCAACGGACTGCTCGAGCCCGGCGAGATCTGCGACACGGGCATCCTCGCGGGCGCCGGAGCGTGTCCGACCGCGTGCAACGACTCGCAGAGCTGCACGACGGACACGCTGATGTCCGCGAACACGTGCCAAGCGGCGTGCGTGTTCACCGCGATCACGACGAACACGCCGGGCGATGGCTGTTGCCGCCCGAACACCACGCCGCAGCAGGACTCCGACTGCGTCGGTTGCGGTAACGGCAGCGTCGATGTGGGCGAGACCTGCGATACCGGCATCGCGAATGGCGCGGGCTCGTGTCCGACGACGTGCGTCGACGCGAACGCGTGCACGAGCAACGTGCTGTCGAACGCGGGCACGTGCACCGCGGCGTGCTCGTTCCCGGCGATCACGCTGCCGATCAATAACGATGGTTGCTGCCCGCCGGGTGCGAACGCGAATAACGACAACAACTGCCAGCCGGTGTGCCGCAACGGCGTCGTCGAGGCCGGGGAGCAGTGCGACGACAACAACAACATCGACACCGATGCGTGCAAGAACAACTGCACGCGCGGACCGACGGCGTTCCGGTTCACGACGCTGGCGTTGCGCGACCCGCACGCCTTCGCGACGGTGATCATCGGCTGCTCCGACATCACGGACAGCCTGGCGGGGCAGGCGATCAACCAGCAGTTCACGACCAACCTCACGACCGACGGGGACAACGATGGCTTCCTCGATCTGTCGCCCGTCGTGATCTTCCGCCCGCTGAACCAGACGCCCGCGGTGATGCCGCCGATCGAGCTCCAGTTCGCGAACTGCACCGCGCCCCCGGCATCGTCGATGTGCTCGCACGATCCGGGCTCGCAGGTCGTGTCGCTCACCGCGACGAATCAGACGTCGGGCACGTGCCTCGGCACCCTACCGAACACGGTGCGTCCGTACACGACGCCCGTGACGATCACGACGGCGCCCGCGAACGGCGCGTGCTTCGTGTCGACGCAATCGAGCATCACGTTCACGCTCGCCGGCGTGAACATCACGCTGACCGACGCGCAGATCGCGGCGGCGTATCAAGGCAATCCCGCGACGGGCGCGACGAATGGCCTGCTCCGCGGGTTCCTCAGCGAAGCCGCGGCGAACCAGATCTTCTTGCCCGCAGACCTACCGATCGTCGGTGGACGCTCGCTCGGATCGCTCTTGCGCGGCGGTACGGGCAACTGCATGAGCGGGTCCGACAAGGACACGAACAACGGTGTCGTCGGCTGGTGGTTCTATTTGAACTACACGGCGACCGTGCGTCCGTGGACGGACTAGCAGTACGCTGGTCGCGTGTACAAGCTCTACTACGCGGCGGGTGGCTGCTCGATCTCGCCTCACATCGCGCTCCGCGAAGTGGGGGCCTCGTTCGAGCTGCACGTGGTGAACCTCAAGACGAAGAAGCTCGAGGACGGTAGCGACTTCGCGACGGTCAATCCCAAGGGACAGATACCCGCGTTGATCCTCGAGAACGGCGAGCTCCTCACCGAGGGTGCCGCGATCGTGCAGTACATCGCCGACCTCGATCCATCGCGCAAGCTCGCCCCGCCGGCCGGCACCATCGAGCGCGTGCGGCTGCAGGAGTGGCTGAACTTCATCGCGTCGGAGCTGCACAAGACGATCGCGCCGTTCCTGCGCAGCGAAGCGCCGGACTCGTACAAAGCGATCCTGCGCGAGCGACTCCACGCGCGGCTCGTGTTCGTCGCACAGCACCTCGCGACGCGTCCGTTCCTGCTCGGCGATCAGTTCACCGTCGCCGATCCGTACCTGTTCTACATCCTGCGCACGTGGCAGCGCGGGCTGTCGTTCGAGCTGCCCTCGCCAGTGCTCGCGACGTACTACCAAGCGATGGTGCAACGACCGTCGGTGAAAGCAGCGCTGCTCGCCGAGGGCTTGCAGCCCTAGCTCAGACGAACCCGCCGGGCGTCATCGTACCGACGCCGCCGACGACCGGACCGACCGGAACGTACGGCGGCGCGAACGTCGGGACCGGACCCGTGCCGAGCACGTTCGTCACCATCGTCGACGCCTGCCAGATCGTGAACACCTTGTCGAACGCATCGCAGATGCAGTCGAACAGCTCCTGGTGATGCGGCGCCTGCGGATCGCCGAGCATGCCGACCATCTGCTGCTTCATCACGGCGGGCGCGAGGGATGCCTTCACCTGCGTCAGCGCGATCACCGGACACGGGATGTTCGGCGTCGGCGGAGCGACGGGCATCGGCAGCGCGGCGAACGCCGGATACCACGGCATGCCGGTGACCTTGATCGTCGCCGTATACGAGAGCCACGCGGTGCCGATCGTGTTCGCGACCGCGGACGTGTACTTCATGTGGTTCGGCTTGGTCTTCGGTCCCTGCGCTAGGATCAGCGGCCCCATCGGTGGGCCCACGACCTGACCGCCGACCGCGGTGACGGCGTTGATCACCACGCCGACCATCGTCGCCGCCGACTGCCACGTGCTCCACGCCGAACAGATCGCATCCGAGATGCCGTCGATGAATTCGCCGAAATCCTGGTTGAGCTTCTTCTGCGTGTCCGTGTGGTACTTGTTCATCGTCGCAGCGAAGAACAGCGGCGGCATTCCAGGCGCCGTCGTGCCTTCGCCCGCCTTGAACGCGTCGTTGTATTGCTGGCCCTTCGTGCCCGAAGGCTGGGACCAGTTCACGGGAAGCTTGATGTTGTTCCCCGTGAACTTCAGCCTTGCGAGCTGCTTGAACATGGATGCTTGCGGCGCAGGCATAGCGGTGGTCAACGATATACGGTTCTCGCGCTGCGAAGGTTCCTCGCGCCAACCGTGTATGGCTTCTCGGCTCCGTTCGCGAACTAGGCGTGCCGGCTACGATTTTCGTGCCCGCAGATAGTGCGTCCGGTAGGTCACCGCCGAACGCGCGTCGCGCCGCAGCGTCCACACGAGATCGCACTCCTCCTCGACCGTGTAGGGGCCGCTGAGGCGTATGCCCTCGCGAAAGATCCGCGTGATCTCGGCGGCAGGGTCGGCACCGCCGATCCGCTCGGCGTCCGCCATCACGTTCGACTGCCACGCGTACGGCGAGCTGAGAATCACCTCGCCCCCCCGTGCACACAGTCCGTCCATCACCGACAGGAGCTGCCGCGGTTGGCTCACCGAATCGAGCACGTTGAGCGCGACCACGCGCCCGAACATCCCGTGGATCAGCGGCGGATCCAACGCGTCGCCACACACGAGCGTGTGCCGCGACGGCGGCAGCGCCCGATCGCCCGCCTGCACGACCGCGGGCTCGTAGTGGCGCCCAGCCATCCGCCGTCCGAACGCGACCTTCTCGCCGTCGAGGATCCGCCGCGCGCGGCGCATCGCACCCGCGTGCATGTCGACGCCGACGACATGAAACGCACCCGCCGCGAGCTCGCTGACAAACCGCCCCACGCTACAGCCGAGCTCGACCGCGAGGTCCACCCGCTGATGCGCGCGCTCCGCCAGCTTCTGCTGGATCGTCGCCGCCCCGAAGTCCCCACGCGGCGTCGCGTGGTCACCCCACTGGGCGTCCATGTACACCGACAGGTGCTCCAGCAGCCGCGCGTACGGGGCATCGTCGGGCCCACCCTCGACCAGCAGCGCGGCCACCTCGGGCGACACCTCGCGCTCGACCACCGTCGCGATCTCGCTGCGCAGATACGCGTCCGGGTGGGCCATGACGATCGGCACCTCGTCGACGACGGGGTACCGCCGACCGCACTCGCACGACAGGATGTCCCCCGTCCGCTCGAGGGTCCGCACGTCGATCCGCCCCTCGGTGGCTGTGCGACAGGCCGGACAGACAACGAGGTCCAGGTTCATAAGCCCTCGAAGTCATAACGCGAGGAACGCCCGAGCGGGCGATTCCGTAGCATGTGATAGGTTCAATCATGGCCGGCGCTCCGAAAGAAAAGCTGTCTCTCGTCGAGGAGACCCACTCGTCTTCCGAGGAGACGAGCGAGCGCGAAGTCTTCCTTCGCGACGGAAAGAAGCTCGTCGTCTCCGACCAAGGTGCTGACCAGGTCGTCGAGATCCGCAACGAGTCCGGCATGCTCGAGGTCCGCATCAAGCTCACCGAGCAAGGCCCCGTTCTCCAGATGGAGCACGCGCGCCTCTCGCTCAAGGCCACCGAGTCCGTCGAGATCGAATCGCAGAAGGTCTCGGTCAAAGCCGACGAGCTCGCCCTGTCGGGGCGCAACGTGACCGTCTCCAGCGAGGAGGACGTGAGCGTGACCGCCAACGGCGAAGTGCGTGTCCTCGGCAAGATGATCTATCTGAACTGACGCGATGACGGCGGGTTCGGCGCGGCACGCGGAGCGGAGCTGATGGGCGTGTTCACGGTGGACGACGCGCTGCGCGCCGCGGCGATCGATGCGGGGCACGAGCTCGGCGTGTTCGAAGCGCTCGCCTCGCCGCTGACGTTCGAGCAGCTCGCGGAGCGCACGCAGCTGCAGCCGACGCACAGACTCGCGGCGCTCGTCGATGCGCTGATCTCGCTCGGTGCGCTCGCGCGCGCGGGCTCGCTGATCATACGCGGCGCGATCACGGCGCGCAGCGCGATGCCGATGCCGGGCGGGTGGGGCGCGATCGCGGACGTGATCCGCACGCACACGCCGCTCGCGGTTGCCGAGGTGGAGATCGCGCGCCGCTATCAGCGGCACCTGGTGGTCGCGAGCGCGCCCGCGGCCCGCGACGTGGCGGCGATGCTCGTCGCGATGCGCGGCGCGTCGAGTGTGGACGCATCGATCGGGAGCGCGTCGATCGACGCGTTGCGAGCCGTCGATATCGGCGGTGGCGCGGGGGCGTACACGCGCGCGCTGTTGGCCGCGGATCCGCACGCGCGCGTCACGCTGGTCGATATGCCCGAGGTGATCGCTCTCGCGCGCGAGGAGCTCGCCGACATCATCGATCGCGTGGACTTCGTCGCGGGCGACGCGCGCGGGCTCGATGGTGTCGACAACGTCGGGGGCGATACGGGCACACGTGCATTCGCCATGGGCGGCGTGCGGACCGAATCGATCGATGCGCGACCCGTCGGTCGCCGTGAGACGCGCATCGGCGGTGACGCGACACGAAGGTTCGATCTCGCGATCGTGGCCAACGTTCTCCACCTGCATCCTCCCGCAACGTGCGCGGAGCTGTGCGCGAGTGCTGCGCGATCGGTCGCGCCGGGCGGCATCGTCGCGATCGTCGATCTGCGGCGCGGGACTCTCGAGGGCGAGATGTTCGCGCTCAACATGGCCCTCTACACCGACGGTGGCAGCGTCTACGCGGTCGACCAGGTCGGCGCGTGGCTTCGGGAGGCCGGGCTCGACGCGATCGAGGAGCGGCGGATCGCGAGCGCGCCCGAGATGGTGGTCGTCCTCGCGCGGCGACCGCACGCGGACTCGGTCGGCGAGGGCGATGACGACGTGCCGGGTGACATCGTGCGCGACCTGAGTGCTCGTGGGGAGCTAGGATAGGTCGACATGGCGCGCGTCTTCCTCGTGAACCCGCCATCCCCCGAGCCGGTGTACACACCGCTGCTCTCGTTCTGCCATCTCGCGGCGTCGTTGCGCGCGAGCGGGCACGAGGTCGCGTTGCTCGATGCGTCGGCGCCGTTCGCGCCCAAGGAGCATCGCGCGATCGTCGAGCACATCGCGGCGTGGGGACCCGATGTCGTCGGTGTGCATCTCAAGACGCTGCACGTGCAGTTCGCGTATGCGTTGGCCGCGGTGTTGGCGGAGCGGTTCACGCTCGTGGCCGGTGGGCCGCACGCGACGATCGTGCCGGCCGAGCCGCTCGCGCACGGGTTTCGCTGGGTGCTGCGCGGCGAGTGCGAGGAGGCGCTCGTCGAGCTGGCCGACATGATCGACGGGACGCGCGAGGCGTCCGCGATCGCCGGGCTGACCTGGAGAGAGCGCGGGATGGTGCGGCAGAATCCAGACCGCCCGTTCTCGATGGAGCTGGATCGCTTGGCGCCGCCGCTCGGGGCGCTCGATCTGTTCGATCCGCGGTGGTACGGCGCGGCCGCAGTGGGGACGGAGCTCGCGCCCGGTGGGCTATTGTCGAGTCGCGGGTGTCCGGCGGCGTGTACGTTTTGCTCGAACGACGTGACCGGGCGGAAGTTCCGGTATCGGAGCGCGGCGTCGGTGGCGGCGGAGGTCGCGACGCTGCGGAACGAGCGCGACAAGGTGGGCATCACGTTCTTGGATGACTCGTTCGCGGTGGGGAAGCGACGCGTGCACGAGCTCTGTGCCGCGATCGCGGGGATCGGGGCGCCGGTGTGGTGGACCTGTACGGCGCATCCGTCGCATCTGGATCGAGAGGTGTTGGCGGCGATGAAGGCGGCCGGGTGCGCGGGGATCGATATCGGGATGGAGAGCGCCGATCCGGAGATGCTGTTGGCGATCGGAAAGGGCGTGACGGTCGAGCGCGTGCTCGACGTGCTGCGCTGGTCGCGCGAGCTCGGGATTCACACGGTGGTGAACTTGATGTTCGCGTGGCCCGACGAGACCGATGCGCAGCTCGACGCGACGATCGGGTTCCTCGAGAGGGCGGCGCCGATCGCGGGCGGGTTCAATGCCCGCGGCGTGGTCGTGCCGTATCCGGGGACGCAGATCTACGAGCGCAATCACGCCAAGTACGGATTCACGGGCTGGTGGCTGACCGAGCCACCGCTCGCGTACCTGCCGTTTCCGACGAGCTGGAACGAAGAGGAAGTGGTGCGCGCCTACGGCGATGACCCGGCGCTCGATCGCAATTTCTTCCGGCATCCGCCGCATCGCATCGAGCGCGTGCGCGAGGCGCTCGCGCTCAAGGCGCGCTTGACGATCGAGATCACGCGCCGGCGATCGGAGCCGCTCGAGGTGGGCGTGCCCGCGGCGGGGGCGCGGTGACACACACTCTTGCCGGCGGTTGCGTACGATTGAGGAAATGACAGGAAGAACTTCCCGGGCGGTCGCGCGTGGTGCGCGAGATGCCTTCAGCGATTCCTCTAACGTGGGAGTTTAGGATGCGGTCTGTCGCGCTCGCGTCGCTCGCGGTTCTGATCGGTGGATGCGAGGCGCCGCCGTCGGTGCAAGCGCTCCCCGCACCACCGATCGTCGTCGAAGCACCGCAGGCACCGCCGTCCGAGCCGCCGGCGCCTGCGGGCGATGTCGAGGTCCCGACGTGGCGGGTCCACAAGTGCCAGCGGTCGGTGCTGTACCCGGCCTACCCGGGCCCCGATCGTGACTCGATCCCCAAGGAGGAGCGGAACGCAGGCAACTGCGAGGAGTGCCGCGACCTCCGCGAACCCGGCGAAGACCCGGCGAACCCGACGGGCCTCGGCGGCAACTACACGCTCGACGACAAGCTGGCCGCGCTCAACAAGCGACGCAAGAGCGGGGGCGTCTGCGACACGCGGCATCGCGATGCGGTGGCCGCATCGATCCTGAAGCTCGCGGCACCGTCGCCGAATGCGTCGCCGAGGGCGAGCGCGGTGAACGGCTACGACTACGCGCCGCTCGTGCGCTCGGCGCTCGCGCTGGGGCTCGACGAGGAGAAGATGCTCGCGGCGAACGGCATCGTCGTGCCGGAGCGGCTGCAGTACGACAGCTACACGACCGCGTATTACGACGTGCACCGCGCGCAGCTGCCGGTCTACGTCAGCGTCGATTCGATCATGCACGCGATCTACGCGTCGCACGATCAGCTCGTCGGGCAGGTCGAGCAGGACGAGATGATAAAGCGCCTCGATGCGCTGCTCGGTGCGATGCACTGCGGTCTCACCGCCGCGGCGAAGCAGTATCCGGCGGACGTCGCGAACGACGTGGATCTCTACCTGACGGTCGCGCGGACGCTGCTCGCGCAACAGCCCGTGCTCAGCGAGCTGGGCAAGGTGGACGCGCAGGTCGCCGAGCTCGTCGAGAAGGTCACGAACCCCACGGCGATCGAGACGATCGATCTGTTCGGACGTCCGCGTGCGCTCGATACCACCGCGTTCACACCGCGCGGACACTACACGGCGGGCCTCGAGAACTACTTCCGCGCGGCGACGTGGTTGTCCCGTGTGGATCTCAACCTCGTGTCGCGAGACACGCGCGCGTCGCAGCCCGGCTACATACCGAACCCCGACGAGACGCCGCGCGAGTCGATCGTCGCGCTCGCGCTCGCAGATCTCGCACAGCGCACGGGCTCGCTCGATGACATCGCGGTGCTCGACCGCGCGTGGAGCACGCTCGCCGGCAAGCGCGAAGATGTCTCGTTCGCGGAGCTCGTGGCGCTCCGCGCGAAGGCGAAGATCCGCAAGCTGACGCTCGCCGCGGCGCCCGCGCTGCGCTCCGCGATCGGCGATGCGTTCCCGCGCACCGTCAACATCTCGCCCACGCCGAACGTCCCGCGGTTGCCCGTGATCACCACGCTGCTCGGACCGCGCATCACGCAGGACACCGTGGCGATCGGCAAGCTGATCGACGAGCGCGGCCCCGCGGTGTCGGGCGCCGAGCTCGGCTTCATGCTCGGTGTGGATCGCGCGCGCGCGTACATCGCGAAGGACACGAGCACCGAGAAGGCGATCACCGCCGCTCGCGCCGAGCTGTCCGCGTCGCGGCCCGGGGAGGACCTGTACAGCTCGTGGCTGTCGGCGATCCGCTCGCTCGCGATCAAGCCCGCGGGCGCGACCCCGTCGTTCATGGACACCGCTGCGTTCCAGGATCTGCGGCTCGACACGGTGCTCGCGGCGTACGGGCAGCTGCGCCACAACCACGTGCTGATCGCGGCGCAGGCATACGACCAGGGTGGGTGCGAGATCCCCGACGGCTACGTCGAGCCCGCGCCTGCCACGTACGCGGCACTCGCCGAATATGCGAAGCGCGGTGCGAAGGCGATCCGCGCGCTCGATCCGCGCGATCGCACGAAGGGCGTCGCCTACTTCACGCGCGTCGAGAAGCTCATGCGCGTGCTCGTCGCGATCTCGAAGGAGGAGCTCGCGAACAAGCCGCTGTCCGCGGACACGAAGCGGTTCCTCGCGATGATCGTCGAGCGCCGGGTCGCGAACGCGAACGGATACGGCAACACGTACCCGGTGGCGACGTTCGATGGCTGGTACCTCGATCTGTTCCCGAACATCGACACCGCGCTGAAGGATCCGGGGTTCGTCGCGGACTGGGCGACCTACGATCGCAACGGCGTCACGGGGATTCACTACCTCGGTGCCAAGAGGCCGAGCCTCGGCGTGTTCGTCATCGATACGGGAGGCAAGGCGCGCCTCGCGGTCGGCCCGGTGGCGCGCGCGTTCCAGTACCGCGGCGACCTCGACACCCGGCTCACCGACGATGACTCGTCGACGGTCCTCGGGCTCGAGCCGTGGACGAAGAGCTACACCGTCGCGTCGCCCGTGCTGCCGTCGTTCACCATGAGCTTCCGGCGCGGTGACGCGGTCGCCGACGAGATGAAGGGCCTGCCCGATGAAGCGCCGTCCAATGTCGTTCGCATCGAGAGCAAGGCCGCGCACGGCGACGTGACGGTCGAGCTCCTCGACCATCACTTCGTGAAGATGGGCGAGGTGCAGATCGCGGTCGCGAAGGGCCGCGTGGAGGCGAAGACGCCGGCCACACCGCGACCGATCGAAGCGCTGCGCGTCCGTGCCGGTAAGGCCGTCGACCGCTTCGACGTGCCGCTCACCGGGCGAGGCTACTGGACCGTGGGGCGGTAACGATCTCGGGTGGTAGCGACCGTCGCCGATGCGGTGTAGGACGGGGCTGGGGGTACTGATGAGCGACGACGGTGGAACGAAAGCGTCGGCGAACGCCGATGCAAAGACCGAATCAAAGCCCGAGGCCAAGCACGAGGTCAAGCACGAGGCCAAGCACGAGGCCAAGCCCGAGGCCAAGCACGAGGCCAAGCACGAGGCCAAGCACGAGGCCAAGACCGACGCGAAGGCGAAGTCCGGGGCGAAGGCCACGTCCGAGGCGAAGCCCGAGGCGAAATCAGAGACAACGCCAGAGACGAGGACGGACGCACCCAACGGCGGCGCGCTGCCGGCGTTCGACGAGCGTCGGCTCGACTTCGCGGATCTCGCTCCGTTCGCATCTCAGCTCGACGCGGGAGCTCTCGGCGAGATGCTGAGCGATGGCCGCGCGGTCGTGCGCACGAACGCCACGATCGCGATGGGTGTCCTCGGCCAGATGTCGCTCTCGCTCGTGCCCCTGTTACGCGACAGCGATCTTCATGTCGGCCTCGCGTCGGCGAAGACACTCGCGAAGCTCGGAGACAAGGTTCGTCCGTTCCTCGGACAGATCGTCAACGCGCTCGACGGAGCGCAGACCGATGTCCTCGCGGCGATGGTGACGACGATCGCCGAGCAGCACATCGGCCGGGCCGACGACGAGCTCGAGGCGGCGATGGACGTGACGCAGGATCTCGCGACGAAGACGGTGATCGCCGCCGCCGGCAAGGCGGGCCTCGCGGGCATTCGCTTCCTGATCAAGGCCGGCGTTCACGAGCGCAGTCGCGTCCGCGTGAACGCGCTGTCGGGGCTCGCGCGCTTCGGCAAGCTCGATGCGGAGACCGTGCTCGCGTTTCTGTCGACGGTGGAGTCGAGCGACACGGTCCCCGACGTGCGAACCGCCGCGAAGCACGCATCGCTCGCGGTGATCGCACGCGAGAAGGTCGTCGCCGTCGACAAGCTGCCGAAGAACATCCCCGATTTCGAGGAGCGCAAGCTATCGGGCTCGGAGTTGCGCGAGGTCGAGCAGCACATTCACGTCGACGAGATGCTGTTCGCGCTCCAGGACGGACGAGCGCACGTGAAGATCAACGCGGCGCGCGCACTCGCCGTCAAAGGCGACCAGGCAGGACGCGCAGCGGCTGCGATGGGCGTGAACCTCAAAGACAGCGTCGCTGCGGTTCGCAAGGAGACGGCGAAAGCGCTGGCCAAGCTCGGCGCGAGTGCGGTCGATGCGGCGCCTGAGCTCGTCGCCGCACTTGGTGATTCCGACGACGAAGTCGCCGAGGCCGCGAGCGAGACGCTCGAGGAGCTGGGCGCCTCCGTCACCGACGCGCTGATCAAGGGCCTCGACGCGGGCACGGAAGTGCACGGCCTCCGCGTCGGCGCGCTGATCGCGAAGCTGCCCGCTGCGCAGGCGCTCCTGACCGAGGCGTTCAAGAGCCCCGCGGTGAACGTGCAGGTGAACGCGGCGCTCGGCCTCGGACAGATCGGCCCGAGCGTCACGGGCGCAGCACTCGCCGCGTTGCACGGCGCCCGCACCGGTGGTGATGGACGCACGCGCGAGGCGGTGCGGCGCGCACTCGATCAGATCGAACCGAAGGGACCCACGGGCCCCAAGGCCGTCGTGATCGACGGCTTCGAGGAGCGCTTCCTCGACGCGAAGGACCTCGAGAAATCGAAGTCCGCGCTCGAAGCGGTCGGTGTCGCGGATCTCGCGGCGCACATGACCGACGGTCGCGATGTCGTTCGCGCGAACGCCGCCACGGCGCTCGGGCTCCTCGGTGCGGCGGCGCTGTCGGCTGCGGGCACGCTCGGCGTGACGCTGCGCGACGATGCAGCGCGCGTGCGCCTCGCGTGCGCGCAGGCACTCGACAAGATCGGCGACGACGCGGTGGTCGAGGCGGCCAACGCTCTCGTCGGTGCGCTGCGCGACAGCGACGAGAATAACGCGGATGCAGTCGCGGCGATCCTCCGTGCTCGCAAGGGGAAGGTGGTCGGCGCGCTGATCCGTGGCCTCGATGCCGGCGATCCCACGCACGCGCGTCGGGTGTGCGCGGTGCTCAACGCGCTGCCGGATGCGTCGGAGATCCTCGTCGACGCGTTCGGGAGCCCCGCGGTCAACACGCAGGTCAACGCGGCGCTCGGCCTCGGCATGCTGGGGCCCGAGCGAGTCGGCAAGGGCCGCAAGGCGCTCGAAGGCGCACGCACGGGCGGCGATGCGCGCACGCGCGAAGCGGTTCGCGCCGCGCTCGATGTCCTCGATGGACCGAAGGACACCGGGCCCCGAGCGATCGCCGTCGATGGCTTCGAGACGAAGTACCTCGGGGCAGCCGCGTTCGGCGACGGTTCGAAGCTCCCGGGCAACGATCTCGTCGGCTACTTGCAGGACGGTCGCAGCGTCGTTCGCGCGAATGCAGCGACCGCGCTCGGCGTGATGGGGCCGTCCGCGGCCGGCGCGGCGATGACGATCGCGGTGCTCCTTCGCGACGACGACATGAAGGTGCGCATCGCGGCCGCGCAGGCGCTCGACAAGATCGGCGACGACGCGGTCAAAGAGGTCGCGCCGTTCCTCGTCGGTGCGCTCAAAGGCGATGCCGACGTGGCCAAGGCCGTCGCGCCGGTGCTCGCCGCGCGCAAGACGAAGGTGCTCACCGCACTCGTCAAGGGCCTCGACATCGACGACGAGACGCACGCGCGGCGCATCCTCGAGGTGATCAACGCGCTGCCCGACGCCGCCGAAGTGTTGATCGACGCGTTCGATAGCCCCGCCGAGAACGTGCAGGTCAACGCGGCGATCGGCATCGGCATGCTCGGCGCGAAGCGGGCGGGCAGGGACGGCCTGAAGAAGCTCGAGGGCTCGCGTACTCGCGGGTTCGCTCGCACGCGCGAGGCCGTGTTCAAGGGGCTCGCGATGTTGAAAGAGAACCCTTAGAACACCCGCGAGAGCTGACCGAAGCGCGACGCGCCGTCACCGAGCGTTCCTTGGTGATGCAGCTCCACGGTCAGCGGCCCGATCTGCGTCGAGAACGTCAGCTTCGCATCGAGCTGGTAGGTGCGCACACCGCTCGCCAGGGCGGAGCCGACGCGGATCGCATCGCGCGCGTCGATCGTCAGCGTCGTCGTGACGGGTGCGACGCCGCGCGCCGGGATGTTCGCTTGCAGCTCCGCCGTTCCGCTGACCGCTCGGTCGTTGCCGATCGAGAGCTGCCACTCGACGCCCGACAGCGGCACGCCGAACCCATTCGGGTTCGTCACGTCCATCTGCAGCTGACCGGTGACCCCGGTGAACCCGGCGCTCGACAAGGACACGTTGCGGACCTCGGCGGTCGGCTTCTCCATCGAGTGCATGAACAGGGAACAACCCGAGAGAGCCACCACCAGTGCCGGAGCTACGAAGCGCATGTGTCCTCGAGGAGCAAGCGCCGGGCCGCTCGCAAGGTCGCGTCACCGCTCGCGTTGCCGTCGCCGGTCGTCAAGCGCCGTTCACGCCGGGTGTATAACCGGCGCCATGGAGAGTTACGAGAAGCGCACTTGGTGGGCACAGCACCGCATGACCGAGCGCTTGAAGTCACAGTCGTTCCTCGAAGCCGCGGTGACGGCCGCGTTCGTGATCGCCGCCGCCGATGGCACAGCGAGCGCCGAGGAGTACGACGCACTCCGCGATCGCCTCGAGATCCTCGGTGGCGTCGATAGCGACAAGATCGACGAGTACTTCACAGCGGCTGCCAATCAGCTCGAGGGGAAAGGCTTCGCGACGCCGATCGCCCACGTCGCCGCGTTGATCGCCAACCCGGAGGAAGCCTCCGCCGTGTTCATGGTGGCGATGGCGATCGCGCTCGCGGACGACGACGTATCCGCGGAAGAGCGCGAGGTCGCGAAGGAGCTGGCAGATGGTATCGGCCTCACCGGCGTCGATCTCGATTCGCTCGTGACGGCGATCCGCGGATAACTCGCACATGCACGATCTCGTCGTTCGCGGAGGCACGGTCATCGATGGAACGGGCGGCCCTGCGCGCACCGCAGACGTCGCGATCAGCGGCGGTACCATCATCGCGATCGGGAAGGATCTCGGCGCGGCGGCGCGGACGATCGATGCCGACGGCGCGCTCGTCACGCCCGGCTTTGTCGACATCCACGCGCACTACGATGGCCAGGCGAGCTGGGACTCCGACCTGCTTCCATCGAGCGTGCACGGTGCGACCACCGTGGCGATCGGCAACTGCGGCGTCGGTTTCGCGCCGTGTCGCGCCGAGGATCGCGAGCGCCTGATCGCGCTGATGGAAGGCGTCGAGGACATTCCGGGCTCCGCACTGTCCGAGGGGCTGACCTGGGAGTGGGAGACGTTCGGCCAGTACATGGACGCGCTCGATCGGCGCGGTCACGCGATCGACATCGCGTGTCACGTCCCGCACGACGCGGTCCGCGTCTTCGCCATGGGCGAGCGCGCGGTGGCCGGCGAGCCCGCGACCGACGCCGACATCGCGCAGATGGCGCAGATCGTCCGGCGCGCGATCGCCGACGGCGCGATCGGATTCTCGACGGGGCGCAGCGACAACCATCGCAACAAGGATGGTCGTCCCACGCCGGCCGCTGAAGCCGCCGCGAAGGAGCTCGACGCGATCGCGCGCGTGGTCGGCGAAGGTGGACGTGGCGTCCTGCAAGCGGTCAGCGACTTCGACATGACCGAGTCGCCGCGGTGGGAAGACCGCTTCGATGCGGAGTTCGATCTCCTCGAACAGATGGCGCGCACCGCGAAGCGACCGCTGTCGATCTCGCTGCTCCAGCGCGTCGGCGCGACCGAGCAGTGGCGGCGCATCCTCGAGCGCATCGATCGCGCGAACGCGGCGGGCACGCCGATCCGCGCGCAAGTCGCGACGCGAGGCATCGGCGTCATCCTCGGGCTCGAAGCGACGTTCCATCCGTTCATCGGGTTCCCCACGTACAAGGCGGTCGCGCACCTGCCGCTCGCCGAGCGAGTGCGCGAGCTAGCAAAGCCCGAGGTGCGTGCGAAGATCCTCGCGGAGAAGACCGACAAGGTCGCCGGCGATGGCAGCGCGATTCCACCGCTCGCCGACAAGCTCTTGTCCGCGATCGATCTCGTCGCGATGAGCCTGTTCCGCCTCGCGGATCGACCCGACTACGAGCCGGATCGCCAGGCCTCGATGTTCGGCGAAGCGATGCGCACGAAGAAGAAGCCACTCGAGGTGATCTACGACGCGCTCCTCGAGGACGACGGTCATCAGCTGCTGTACTTCCCGATCTACAACTACGCGTCGGGCACGCTGGCCGAGGTCGGCGAGATGCTGCGCCATCCCCACGCGATGCTGGGCCTCGGTGATGGTGGCGCGCACGTCGGCACGATCTGCGACGTCAGCTTCTCGACGTACTTCCTCGCGCACTGGATCCGCGACAAGCAGGCGATGTCGATCGAAGCGGGCGTGCGCAAGCTGACGGGCGAGCCCGCGGCGTGGCTCGGCCTGTCGGATCGAGGCGAGTTGCGCGAGGGTCTGCGCGCGGACCTCGACGTCATCGATCTCTCGGCGCTCGCCCTGCATCGACCGCGTCTCGTCCACGATCTGCCGGCCGGCGGCAAACGCTTCCTGCAGCCCGCGAGCGGCTATCGCGCGACGATCGTGCGCGGCGAGCTGATCGCCCAGGATGGCGTGCTCACCGGCGCGCGTCCCGGTCGCGTCGCGCGGTCGCGATAGTCCGGCGACGTCGGCTAGTTCGCCGTCAACAAACGGTCGAGCGTGGGGATGCCGCGCCGGATCATGCGCCTCGTGATGAAGCGCGTGATCGGCGTCGATGCGTTTCCGAGGCGGCTCGGCTCTGCGGCCATCGTCCAATCGAGGCGCGTGCCTTTGCCGTCGGCGGTGAGCAGGTAGTCCTCGCCCATCCGCTTCACGAGCGGCGACGTCGTGCCGATCATCGAGAACGCGAAGCGCTCGCCGGGAGTCCACGCGATGAAGCGCTCCTCGAACCGACCGAGCATGCGCAGCGCGACGACGCGCTCGTCGCCGAGGCCACCGGTGCCCTTGGTGTACCGAGCATCGTGCATCAGCGGCCACCATCGCTTCCACATCGCAGCGTCGGCGAACGCGGCAAACACGGTGGCCGGCGAGGCGCGCAGGTGGAGCGTCTCTGTCACTCGAAACGGCGCGGTCGAGAAGAAGTCGAGATCGATGGGTTCGAGCGTACGCACGCGATCATCCTAAGCGGGTCTCGTGCGAATGTCGGCCCGTGTTCATGGATCTCGACCTCGCGCAACGCCTCGAACGCACCGAGGGGATGGTGTGCTCGTCGTTTATCGAACCCCACAATCGAGTCGCGAACGTCGGGGCTGCGTGGAAGGACTTCGCAGGAACGATCGCGATCTTCGACGGCGTCGGCTCGCCGCTGACCCAGACGTTCTGCCTCGGGACGGTTGCGCCGGTCGGTGAGGCCGAGCTGGCGCCGATCGAAGCGTGGTTCGCCGAGCGCGGTGCGGACACGAGCCACGAGGTGAGTCCGTTCGCGGCCGTCGAGATGTTGCAGGTCATGGTGGCGCGCGGCTACAAGCCGATCGAGCAGTCGTCGGTGCTCGTACAGCCGATCGGCGAGCCAGCTGCGCCGTCCGCGTTACGCGTGCGTGTGGTGGATCCCGACGTCGAGGGCACGCGGTGGGCGGATACTGCGTTCGCGGGCTGGTCCGAAGATCCGACGTACGCGCCGTTCATGCGCGCGATGGTCGACGTGAGCATCGCGAATCGGTCGATGGGGCACTACCTCGTCGAGCGAGATGGTGAACCGATCGCGACCGGCTCGTTAGGGATCCATGGTGACGTCGCGCTCCTCGCCGGTGCCAGTACGATCCCCTCGGCGCGCGGGCAAGGCGCGCAAGCCGCGCTCCTCGCGAAGCGCCTCGTCGATGCCCGCGCCCGCGGTTGTACGGTCGCGATGATGGTCGCGAATGTGGGCTCGACGTCGCAACGCAACGCGGAGCGCAACGGCTTTCGCGTCGCGTACACGCGCACGAAGTGGCAGCGCGCCCGGCCGGTCACCTGAGCTCCGTCGAGAACCTCGAGGCCGCACTCCGCGAGTGCCACACCCTCGTAGGCGACGTACACTAGCGGGATGCGCACGCTGCTCGCTGCCTCGCTCGTTGTCTCGGGGATCGCATTCGCCGAACCGAGCACTCGGGTCATCTCGATCGACGCCGATGCGTTGCCCACAGTCACCACTCTCGCGGAGCACGGATCGCCGATCCACCTACAGATGGCCAACGACGAGCGCGTGGTCCTCGAGATCGCGGACGACCAGCTCCTCGCACTCTCCGAAGAGATGCACCAGCGCCACGATCGCTGCGGCGGCTTCATGGTGCACGAGTCGCTCGACGAAGCGCTCGCGCCCGCGGCACCGCTTCGCGAGATCACCTACACGATCGATCGCCCCGAGGTCGTGGCCGCGGTCCTTCCGACGCTCGACGACAAACGGATCCTCACGACGATCCGCGAGTTGTCCGCGATGAAGAATCGCTACTACCGCTCCGAGAGCGGCGCCGCGGCCTCCGCGTGGCTCGCCCAGAAGTGGCGCGGCTTCACGACGCGCTCGGACGTCACGATCGAGCTGTTCGATCAGGGCTATCCGCAGAAGTCCGTGATCATGACCATCCCGGGGACGAAGCATCCCTCCGAGGTGATCGTGATCGGCGGCCACCTCGATTCGATCGCGCCCGGCGGCAACGCGTCCCACGCTCCGGGCGCAGACGACGACGCCTCGGGCATCGCGACGCTCACCGAGATCGCGCGCGTGCTGCTCGCGTCGGAGTTTCGGCCCGAGCGCACGATCAAGTTCATGGCCTACGCGGCCGAGGAGGTCGGCCTGCGCGGTTCACAAGCGATCGTGCGCGACTTCAAAGCGCGCAAGGTGAACGTCGTCGGTGCGCTGCAGCTCGACATGACGAACTACCAAGGCTCGGATCGAGACATCTGGATCATCGATGACTTCACGAGCAAGGCGCAGAACAAGTTCCTCGTCGATCTGATCGAGCGCTACACGGACGCCACGTGGGGCTCCGACAAGTGCGGCTACGCGTGCTCGGACCACGCGTCGTGGCATCGCGCGGGCGTGCCGGCCTCGATGCCGTTCGAGTCGCGCTCGCGGGACATGAACAAGCGCATCCACACGAAGAACGACACGCTCGAACAGAGCAAGGACAACGCGGACCACGCGGTGAAGTTCGCGCGGCTCGGCGCCGCGTACGCGATCGAGCTCGCGAAGGGCGCACTCGTCGAGAACGGCGCACTCGTCGAGAACGTCGCGTCGAGGCGGGTGTCTCGTTGTCGGGTGTCCTTTCCCACACGCGACGATGACTCGACGCCGATCTGGCTGTGGCTCGGTCTCGCGATGACCGCCGGTGGCGCGTTGTGGCTCAGCCGTCGCGCGGGCTAAGGCGCGCCGCTTCCGCTGCCGGCCGGTGGACCGCCGGAGCCGCCACCATCGCCGTACCACTTCGCGGGCACCGTGATGCTCGCCGAGACCTTCGCGCCGGCGACCTTCACGGCGACGCAGCGCACGTCCTTGATCGGGCTCTGGGGCGGCGCCATCGCGCACGCGCTGTGCGGACCCGTGCGCGCTCCCACGATCTCGGCCGGGCCACCCAGCGCGGCGCGCATGTAGATCGGTAGCGGTTTCTCCGTCGAGATCGCGACTTGATCCAGGTCGCGCAGCTGGTCGGACGTCTTGATATCGAGCGCCATGCCGACGAGGAACACCATCGCCATCGGCGCGGGCTTGCCGTCCTCGGTCTTCACGTCGATGGTGACCGTCGTCGGGCCGGGGGATGCGTCGATCGTGGTCTTCGTGCGGCCGGCGACCTCGACCCGCAACGCGTACATGTCCTTCGGGCGCGGGCCACCACCGCCGATCATCGGATAGACGACGTACGGGCCGGGGGCGATCGAGTCGAGCGCGAACGTTCCATCGGGACCCGTCTGCACGAAGAAGTTCGAGCTGGTGGCGCCGACGGGATTCGCGATCACGATCGTATCGGCGAGCGGCTTGCCGTCTTTGGTGATCGTGCCTTCGAGGCCGGCGGTCTTCGCGAGCACGAGCTCGACGGTGGCGCTGTCCGGCGAGGCGGGCAAGCGGACGGACGGCGAGCGCAGCGCGTCTTTGCCGGCGACGATGGTGATCGGGTTCGGCGGGAAGCCTTCGATGCGGAAGTTGCCGGCCTCGTCGGTGACGGTGTCCTTCGCGTCGATCGATTCGTCGGGGATGTACAGCTCGGCGCCGCCGCCGGTGAGCAGCTTGCCGGCGGCGACCTTCGCGTTCGCGATCGGCACGCGATTCTCGTCGAGGACGCGGCCCGAGACGGAGCGGCCGTTCTGTACGGTGATCGTGCCGACGTCCGTGGGCTTGCCTTCGGCGACAGTGACGTCCTTGGCCTTCGCGGCGAGGAAGCGACGGCCATCGATGACGATCGTGTGCGTACCCGCGACGGTGGGGACCGAGAACGAGCCATCGGCGGTCGCGAACGGGACGGGGTAGGTGCCGCCGATCGAGACGGTGAACGACGAGGGTGCGGTGCCGTCGGCGAGCGCGACCTTGCCGGTCACGGTGCCGTCGGCGGGAAGGACGATGCGTGCTTTCAGATCGCCGGGCTTGGTCTCGAGCGCGCGTGCGAGCTCGATCGCGGACTCGGGGGCGCCGGGGCGGGCCGCGCGGAGGCGATAGGCACCGTCGGGGAGTCCACTGAAGCGGAACGCGCCGGCTTGGTCGGTGACGGCTTCTTGAATGCCGCGGACGATCCACGCTTGTTGATCGGCGACGCCGCCGTTCCACACCGGCTCGGCGATCACCTGCGCGTCGCCGATCGCTTGGCCCGTGCTGTCGACGACGGTGCCGGCGATCGCGCCGACGACGTCGAGCTTGATGGTCATCTCGTGTGCCGGCTTCGTCGCGAGATCGGCGGGCACGAGCGCAGACGATCCGGCGGGCGACGACGCGACGACATCGACGGCGCGCCGCGGGAGGCCCGCGATCGAGAACGTACCGTCGGGTGCGGTGAACGCCTGGCGCTGCGCGCGCCAGAACGTGGTGCCGCGCACGACGACGCGAACGTCGGCGGCGGCGACTGGTGCTCCGCTGCTGTCCTGCACGACGCCCGTGATCGTCGCGCCCTCGGTGAGGACGAGCTCGACGCCCGTCTTCGCGTTGGTGCCGTCGACGGTGATCGGCGCGCTCGTCACCGGCGCGTGCGTGCCGTGCGTCGCGGTAAGTCGCCACGTGCCCGCCGCGATCGTCGGCAGCGAGAACCTCCCGTCGGAGCCGGTCTCGATGCCATCGCGCCGCGCGTCGACGACGGGGAACGGTTCGCTCGCGGCAGTCGCGACCACGCGCGCCCCGGCGACGGGCTTGCCTGCGTCGTCGACGACCCTGCCCGACAGCGCTGCGCCCGTCGCGAGAGAGAGCGACACGCGAGACGGTGCAGCGGGCGAGCCCGACGTCGACAACATCATCGCGGCCGGCGCGAAGCCGTTCGCGCGCGCGACGAGCGGTGCCCATGCTGCACCGACGCCGCGTAGCGTCGCGATGCCCTTGTCGTTCGTCGTCGCTTTCCACGTCAGCGTCGATCGCAGCTCGACCTCCGCCCCTTTGATCGCCGCGCCATCTCCGCCCGCCGGGACGACGACCTCGACGAGCCCGCCTTCGCGCATGCGCAGCGTTACCGGCTCCGGCTTGTCGGTCAGGCGCAGGCGCGCGGGACCGGCGTACCCGACGTACTCCTTCGGGCTCGTGATGTGCGCGGTCGCCTCGAGGCGGTAGTCGCGCGCGATGAGTCCCTCGAACACGAAGTTGCCACCGGCATCGCTCTCGGTCGTCTTCGGCGGGTTCGCGTCGATCGCGACGAGCGCGCCGGCGACGGGTTGATCTTTGTCGTCGATGACCTGGCCTTCGATCCGGAACGAGCCCTTCGGATCGTCATCGTGCACGATGTCCGGTGCGCGCGAGGCTCCACCGCTGCTCGCCGCCGGTGGCGTGACCGGCTTCGGCGGCGGCTTCGCGCTGCCCTCGGTGATCTTCGTCGGTCCGGCAACGTCGGCGTGCTCGGTGCCGAACCAGCCGAAGTGCTTGCCAGCGAAGAACGCGGCAACGGCGAGTACGGCGACGGTGAGTGCGATCTTGATCCCTGTCTTCACGAGTAACCCTCCAACGACTGCGGCGCCGTGTCCCGAAGACACGGCCATGGGAAGAGGAGCGACGAGCGCCATCCAGCGTTTGCGATCACCGCCGTGCTGTTGATCGAGTGCACCGCGCACACGCGCGAGTGCCTCGGCCAGCCGCGATCGCACCGTCGCGCCGGGGATGCCCTGCGCACGTGCGATCTCCGCGGCGCTCATGCCCTCGAAGAACCGGAGGAGCAGCACATCGCGCAGCGCCTCCGGCAGCTCCAGGACAATCGTCGCGACCTTTTGTTGCATCCGTGCGCGCTCGACCAGCTCGTCCGACGACGGAATCTCGTTCGTCACCGGCACCGTCACGCCGCTCGCCGCGGATTCGCGCTTCTCGCGGCGCGAGCGACCGCGCAGCGACATCTTCGCGAGGTTTTTCGCCACGCCCGCGAGCCACGGCCGGATCGGCCCCTCCTCCTTCGGAGGCTTGGTCAGCGCGACCTCGAACGTGTCCTGCACGACGTCCGGAGCGGACGCATCACCGACGAGCGCGCGCGCGAGCTGCAAGAGCCAGTCGGTATGCGCGAGTAGCTCGTCTGCGTTGGGGGCAGGGGCTGTCATGGAGCTGCGTCTCGCCCCATCTTGCCGCCGCGCGAGAAAGTGTTGCCCGCGAGATCGAGTTTCTTCGCGGGATCGTCATTGACGAGCGTCGTATGCACGGTTATGTATATGCGTGGCCATGCAACCCATCGTGTTCGAGACCCTCGCAGACCCCGCGCGCCGCCGCATCGTCGAGGTGCTCCGCGGCGGCGAGAAGGCCGTGAACGACATCGTCGAGCAGATGGAGATCCATCAGTCGGGCGTGTCGCGGCACCTGCGCCTGCTGTCGGAGGCGGGGTTCGTACAAGTGCGACCGGACGGCGCGCGCCGTCTGTACTCGTTGCGGCGGGAGCCGTTCGACGAGCTCGATGCATGGCTCTCGCAGTTCAAGAAGACGTGGGACGCACGTCTCGATCGATTTGCCGCCGAGCTCGAGCGCCGCAAGAAGGCGCGAAAGGACCAGAAACCGTGACCACGAAGAAGCAAGTGACGATGGAGCGCACGTTCGATGCGGCGCTCTCCGACGTGTGGGACCTGTGGACCACCAAGGACGGCATCGAGTCGTGGTGGGGGCCGGAAGGCTTTCGCGTCGAGGTGCGGTCGATCGATCTGCGCCCCGGCGGCAAGCTCGCGTACGCGATGATCGCGGTCGCGCCCGAGATGGTCGCGTTCATGAAGAAGGCGAACATGCCGGTCGCGACCGAGAATCAGCTCACGTATCGCGAGGTCGTGGCGCAGAAGCTGCTCGTCTACGATCACTCGACGGACTTCATCCCGGGCGTCGAGCCGTACAACGTCACGCATCGCGTGGAGCTGTTTCCGCGCGGTGACAGCGTTCGCATGGTGCTCACCTTCGACGCGATGCACGCCGAGGAGTGGACGCAGCGTGCCACCGCCGGTTGGGAGCAGGAGCTCGGCAAGCTCGGTCGCGTTCTCGCGGCGCGGAAGTGACGGGCTACTCGTCGTCGTCGGCCGGCGGCGTCGACGATTCCAGCACCGGCGTCAGCACGGTTCGCATCCCCGCGAACGACGGCGCGAACAGCGATAGCTGATCCGGATCGGCGAACACGGCGGCGAAGTCGTCGGGCGCCATCGCGCGCGCGAGGCGGCTCGCGAAGTTGTCGCGCAGGATTCGCACGTAGTGATCGACATCGTAGTCGCGGCGATCGTGATCGCTCGTCGATGGCAGCTCGTCGTCGTCGAGCTCCTCGATCACGCGACCGGTGCCGCGCGCGGTGCGGTAGACGCGAACGCGCTCGCCCACATTCCACGTGGTTCGGTCGCTCGCGAGCATCGCTTCGTAGGACAGCTCGCGTCGCGAGTCGCGCGTGGCGAGGTACTGCTCGGGCGTCTTCGAGAGCCGCACGCGCGAGGACACGTCGAACGTCGGCATCGTTCGCTTGCGCAGCGCGCTCACCGTCGCGAGGTACGCATCGCGCACGCCGCCGATGTCGTTCGCGAACAGCCGCGCGATCGCGACGCGCAGGAACGCCTCGCCGAACGGCTCCGCGCGGCTCGAGCGAAACGCGACGCCGCGCAGGATCAGCTCGCCGCCGAACGTGAGCAGCGCGTAGTTCTTCGGCTCGTGCGAGAGCATCGCCGCGTAGCGCCCCTCGAGCTCGAGCTGGACGAGCGGCGGCAGGAGCGCGCCCACCTCGGCGACGACGCGCGCTTCGTCGTCGGGCGTCCACGCATCGGGCACCGCGAAGTACACGCCGTCGGTGTCCGCCTCGAGGAGGGCGACGCCGCGCTCGCGCAGCGCATCGCACATCAGCGACAGCGTCTCGCGTCCGCGGCGCGTGACCTCGTTCGCCGCGTGGATGTCCGAGAACCGCGTCAGCCCGCCCGCGCCGAGATAGCCGTACGCGGAGTTCACGACGAGCTTCATCGCGGCGGACATCGCCTCGTTCTCGTGTCGCTGCGCGGAGTGAGGCGGGGCGGCCTTCGCGGCGGCCTTGGCGGCGAGCCGCTGCATGACCAAGCGATCCACGATCGAGAGCAACGCGCCCTTGCGATCGCGCGCCGGCGAGATCCGGAACTGCCGCATCAGCGACGGGTACAGGCTCGCGACATCTGCCTTCACCACGCGACGCGCGACACCCGCCGCGAACAAGTGCAGCGCGGCGCCGTTGTGCTCGGTGCCGTCGCCGGCGCGATGCGCGGGCAACGCTTCGTTCGCTCGCAGATACGCGCGGACGAGCAGCGGATCGATCACGCCGGTCGCGGGTCCCGCATCGGACAGCCGCTCGTAGCGACGCGGCGCCATGCGAGCGAGCGCGAACGCAGCGCCGCACAAGAGCCGCGCGAGCCCGGCGACCTCCTCGACGTCGGCGCGCGCGTAGCGGCGCACGCGATCCGGATCGCGTCGATAGACGTCCCAGATCTGGTCGCCGCGGATGTGCTCGCGATCCGGACCGGCGACCCCGAGGTGACGCGCGACGGCCTTGAGCCCGTGGCCCGGCAGATCGCGCGCGGCGAAGTCGTGGCGTAGCACCGCATCGAGGGTGTCGATCAGCTCGCGCCCCGGCGCGCTGAACCGCACGCGCCGCGCGCCCTCACCGCTGCCGATCGCCACGCCGCGCCGCGCACCGCGCTGACGGAGCCCCGGTGGTCCCACGCGGCCGAGCGCGAGCGGCACGCCGAGCATGCGAGCGCGCTGGTCGAGGAACGGCAGATCGAACCCGTGCAGGTTGTGATTCTCGATCACGTCCGGATCGATCGCGCGCACTCTCTCGACGATCGCCGCGATCAGGCGCGCTTCATCCGCGTCTTCGATCAGCGCGACCTCGCCATCCGGCGCGCGAATCGCGGCCAGGAAGATCCGATCGCGCTGCGCATCGAGCCCGGTCGTCTCGAGATCGATCTGAATGCGCCGCACGTCGTCGAGGCCGAGCTCGCGAAAGCACGTGCGTCCGGTCGCGACGAGGTACTGCTCCTCGGGCGCGAGCACGAGCACGCTGTCTCCGAGATCGCGCACGTGGTTCACGTGTTGTCCGAGCCGCCGGCTCGCCGCGCGCACGACGGCGCTGCTCAGCGTGGGCATGTCGTCGGCGCGCACGATGAAGCGCAGCTCGCCGTCGCCCGCGAGCTCGCGCACGCTGACTCGCGCGTCGAGACCATCGACGGCGTCGACGAGCATCCACGGGCGGAAGGTGACCTCGTCGTGGATCAGCGCACCGCCGTCGCGCCGCCACACGTGGACCCGGCCATCGCCCTCGGACCACACCGAGACAATTCCCGGTGTCGGGTCCCAGCCGAACAGCCACTCGTCCTCGATCGCGGTCACGCCCGCGCACCGTAGCGCGGTCGCGGACAGCGGCGGAGATGGCCGCGAAAATGTCGGAATAATCGACGTTGCGTGTCGCGCTACGACGATTGGCGCCTGGGGTGGGCTGCGCCCGAGAATCGTCGTTGACTCGGTGCGGGCTGCCATGGGAAAGGGGCGGCATGTCGCGCTGGTTGGTTGGCTTTGTCGTCCTCGGTGCCTGTGCGTCGCGCCCCGCGCCCGTCGCGTCCACCACGCCGGCGCCATCCTCGCCGTCGACGGTGGCGACGGTCACCCAGGTCCGCGCGGACGCGCCGGGAGATCCTCTCGCGGTCGCCGCCGCCGCGTACGAGCGTGGTGCGGCGGCGAACACGGCGTGGAAGTTCGACGAGGCGACGACCGATCTCGACCTCGCGCTGAGCATCTATCAGGCCCAGATCCCCGAGACGGACGAGCGGTTCCTCGACACGTTGATCGAGCTCGGCCGTGCGACCCGCGGCGCGAGCGATTGGGATCGCTCGGAGAAGGTGCTGCGCCGGTGGTTGGCGATCGTGCAGGCAAAGGGCGATCGCTACGAGGAGGCGCGCGCGCTCAACCAGCTCGGGCTCACGGTCGATCAGGGCGGCGATCCACGCGGCGGGATGAAGCTGTTCGAAGCCGCGCTCGCGATCGATGACGAGCTCGGGCTCCCCGACGACGATTCGGAGAAGAACGCGCATCTGCACAACCTCGGGCTCGTGTTGTCGGACCTCAACGAGCACAAGCGCGCGGCCAAGCTCCTCGAGCGCGTGCTCGTCGTCGATCGCGCGGCAGATCCGGTGAGCGTGTCCACCGCGAACACGATGCACAACCTCGCGCTCACGTATCGCGACTCCGGCGACTACGCGACGGCGAAGCCGCTGTTCGAGTCGGCGATCCGGATCCTGACCGCGAAGGTCGGCGCGAATCATCCGCGCCTCGTCCCGAGCCTGAACGGCCTCGCGGGCACGCTGCTCCTGTTGCGCGAGTACGACGAAGCCGAGCTGCTCTACGGACAGGTACTCGCGTTCCCGAACCTGAACCCCGAGTCGCGTATCATCGCGCTCGCGGACCTCGCGGTCGTCGAGACCGAGACCCAGCGCTACGACGAGGCGATCGTGCACCTCGACGAATCGATGTCGCTCCTCGAGAAGCGCTACGTCGCCGCGGGCGGTCACGCGGAGACGATCCGCACGCTGATCAAGCGCGCCGAAGCGCACGTCGCGCTGCACAACTACACGCTCGCGCTGCGCGATACCGACGCGGCGATCGCGATGTCGATGAAGATCAACGCGGGCGACCGCGCGAACATCGCGAAGACGATCGACGACGCCGCGGATGTCTGGGCGTCGGTGCCGACCGAAGCGAAGCGTACGAAGGCGCTCCAGGCTCGTGCGCGCGCCGTCCGCGCCGGGAAGTAGACCTCCCACCTGAACGGATGTCGCGACTCGAGAACGCGGCTCCGGGCGCCCACGACACGACGCGCGCCTATAGGATGGAGAGCGGTGAGGGTGACGACAGCCATGTGGCTGGTGCTCGCGGCATGCGGTGCATCCGAGCCCGCGCCAACGGCGCCCGCGAAGTCCGCGAAGTCCGCGAAGTCGGTCGAAGTCACCGCGCGCCCGCCCGTGGTGGTCGCCGCGTCGAGCGAGACCGCGCCGGCGTGGAAGCGTCCGTGCGCCGCCGATGAACCAGCGACCGCGCGGTGGCGGTTCGCGCTGATCGCGGGTTCGTTCGAGCCCGTCGGATCGATCTCGACGAAGGAGCTCGTCGCGAAGTGGCGCGCGGGTGCGATCGCCGCCTCCGACGACACGGTAGCAGCGCTCGCGACCGCGCTCGGTCCGCGTGGCAACGCGCCGCCGATCGTCGAGCGAGACCCCGTCGTGAACGGCTGGGCGATCGTGCCGGCGCATCGACTGTCGCCGGCGTGGAGCGTGATCGCGGTCGACGACAAGCATCCGCTCGTCGACGACAGCGTGCTCGCGTTGCCGATCTGTGGCCCGGGGAACATCGACGGCGAGAAGCTCACGACGCTCGTGATGAGCGGCACGACCGCGTTGACCGGGCGCACCGCGAAGCGCGTCGACGACACCGGCATTCGCGACACCGTGAAGTACATCGCGCCGTTCTTTCGCAGCGCGGATCTTGTGCACGTGAGCAACGAAGTCTCGTTCGTGCGCGGCTGCAAGCCACAGACGGGGCAGGAGAAGACCAAGCTCAAGTTCTGCGCTCGCGATCGCTATGTCGAGCTGCTCGAAGCGCTCAACACGAAGCTCGTCGAGCTCACGGGTAGTCACCTGACCGACTACGGATCGCGAGCGATGGCGCGCACGATCCAGATGTACGAGAAGCGCGGCTGGCTGTGGTTCGGTGGTGGCCGCACGCAGATCGAAGCGAGCGAGCCGCGCATCGTCGAGCACCACGGCAATCGCCTCGCGTTCGTCGGCTGCAACGCGGTCAACTGGTGGGTCAAAGCGATCAGCGCCGGCCTCGGTACCGCGAACTGCGATTGGGCGCGCATGCGCTGGCAGATCCAGGAGCTGCGACGCGACGGGTATCTCCCGATCGCGACCGTGCAGCATCGCGAGCTGCGCACGCATATCCCGGCGCCCGATCTCGTTCGCGATCTACGCGGCCTCGCCGAAGCGGGCGCGATGTTCGTCCTCGGCAGCCAGGCGCACGTCGCGCATCCGTGGGACGTGCACTTCGGCGGCTACGTCCACTACGGCCCGGGCAACATCTTGTTCGCGCAGTACCGCGACGGCCAGCGCGACGCGTCGGTCGACAAGCTGTTCATTCACGATGGCAAGCTACTCAGCGTCGCGCACATCTACACGCGCACCGAGCACGGCCAGCCGCGGCTTCTCACCGACGACGAACGCGAGGACTTCCTCGCTGACCTCGCGAAGGCGTCCTCGATCATCGCGCCATCGGATCCGTGGGCGTCGCCCGCGGTCGCGCCGCCGACGCGCGAGCGACCCGACTCCGTCGTCGTCGATGGCCGCGCGCAGCGCCTGAGCATCGTGCTGCCGGCGCGCGTCGAGGACGGCAAGCGCTATCCGCTCGTCGTCGATCTGGACCAGACGCAAGCCCCGCGCGATGACGCATTCCTCGTGCGGCGCGTGGGCGGCTTCGTCGTGACCGCGGGTCACGCTCCGGCGTCGTCCGCCCAGAGCAAGGCCATCGTCGAGTTCATGCGCGCCAAGTATCCGATCGATCGGCGCGCCGTGACGATCACGGCGGATCCGGAGCATCCCGTGCGGCGGCATCGATCGCATCACCGATCGCAGCGGCGCACGGGGCGTTGATCGCATCGAAGCGCGAAGCTTTTGCGTCGACGCGCAAGGTGCGAATAGCGATCACTCTTGGCGCGTTGAGGGCGATCCATCAAAAGTGCCGACGCTGGCTAGGCAGGTCGACCGGCACGCGCTGGATCGACGTGTTAGTTTCGCGGCGACGCCATGGGAACCAATCGTCTCGTCGTAGTGGTCTGTGCGGCGCTCGCCGCGTGTGGTGGTGGATCGAAAGCGAAAGGCGACCTCACCGTCGCCGGCACGCCATCGGGGGAAGTCACCGGCCAGATGCGCGTCGTCCTCGCGTTCTCGCGACCGATGGTGCTCAAGCCGATGTTCGGCCAGCCCGTCGCGAAGCCACCGCTGACGATCTCACCGCCACTCGCGGGCACCGCGACGTGGACGGACGAGAAGACGCTCGCGTTCGTACCGTCGGGGAACCTACCGGTGTCGACGAAGTACACCGTGACGGTGCCCGGCGAGACGCGAGCGCTCGACGGTGCGGTGCTCGGACCGGCGACGACGTTCGAGTTCTTCACCGAGCGGCTGCGCGCGACCGCCGATGTCATCGGCATCAAGGAGCGTGCGACGAAGGATCAGATCGTTCGCCTCGACTTCACGCAAGAGGTCGCGTTCGATCAGGTCGCGCAGAACTGCAGCTACGAGTCCGGCGCGAACAAGTTCAAGGTGAAGCTCGCGCCCGATTCGGCGACGGGCACCGCGCGCCAGTTCAGCGTGCAACCCGCGGGCGAGCTCGCGCTCGACACGGAATGGAGCATCACGTGCCGCGCGGGCCTGCGGGGCACCGTCGGTAACCTCGGTCTGGCGGAAGCGGCGACCGAGAAGTTCAAGACGTACGGCGCGCTCAAGTTCGTCGGCCTCACCCCGACGGGTAACGACATCGTTCCCGACGAGGATCTCTCGCTGGATATCGCGTTCTCCAATCCGCTCGCCGAGCCGTACGCGATGAAGCTCGAGCCGAAGGCGCCGGGCTTCCCGCAGCGGTGCCACGACGGCGCACAGCCCGCGGGCATCAGCTGCGGCGTGCAGCTCGATCCGCTGACCAATTACACGCTGACGATCGATGCGACGCAGAAGGACGTGTTCGGTCAGGCGCTCGGCAAGGCCGAGACGCTGACGTTCCGCACCACGGACGCGAAGCCGACTATCTCGATGGAGTCGGGCTACTTCGTCGCGGAGCTCTCGCGCCCCGTGATCCCGATCTGGACGCGCAACGTGACGTCGCTCGAGGTCACCGCGATCGATATCACGCAGGCGAACTTCCACCAGATCGCGCCGCTGCTCGACTGGTGGGATCCGAAGCCCGCCGATCTCGTGACGGCGAAGCTGACCGGCAAGAAGAAGACGGTGCCGATCACCGGCACCAAGAACAAGTGGGGGCAGCACTCGCTCGGCGCGCAGGAGCTGTTCGGCTCCGCGCCGGGACCCGGCATGTACTACGTCGAGGTCGGCAGCAAAGAGGTGCAGAAGGATCCGTACGTCGACGGTGGCCGCCAGAAGGTGCTCGTCAACTTCACGGACATCGGCCTCGTCAGCAAGCTGAGCCCGTCGCGCGGCCTCGTGTGGGCGACCAAGCTCTCGACGGGCAAGCCGCTGCCGGGCGCGACCATCACCGTGCGCGACGTGCAGGGCAAGGTCACGTTCACCGGCACCACCGACGCGAACGGCGTCGCCGTGCTGCCGCCGACGAGCAAGATCTCCGGAAAGGCCGCGGTCTCCGAGGACGAGAACGAGTGGCACTCCGAGGAGAACGGCATCCGTATCTACGCGGCGCTCGGCAACGACTGGACGATGATCAACCCGATCCGCTCGGGTGGGCTCGCGACGTGGAACTTCAACATCTCGGCGGACAGCTCGCCCGCGGCCGTCAAGCTGCGCGGCTTCATGCACACGGATCGCGGCCTGTATCGCCCCGGCGAGAAGGTCCACATCAAGGGCATCGCGCGCGTGTCCAAGCTCGGCGAGCCGCTGACCACGCCGACGGCGGGGCAGAAGGTCAACGTCGAGATCAGCGGCCCGCAGGGCAAGACGTTCGCCGACGCGGTCGCGAAGCTGTCCGCGTTCGGTGGCTTCTGGCTCGATGTCGATCTGCCGCCCGACGCGCGCCTCGGTGACTACACGATCCGCGCGAAGGTCGGCGACCTCGGTACGTTCACGCGCGAGTTCTCCGTCGAGGAGTACCGCGCGGCGACGTTCGAAGTGACCGGCAAGCTCAAGGAGCCGCTGATCGTTCACCGCGGCAAGATCGCGGCGACGATCAACGCGAGCTACCTGTACGGCGCGCCGCTGCGCAGCGGCGACGTGAACGTCACGGTGCACAGCCGCAAGCGGCACGTCGACTTCGAGAAGGACCTCGCCGAGTTCCAGTTCTCCGACGATCGTCGCTACGACAGCTACTACTACGACGAGTCGGAGTATTCGCAGCAGCTCGTCACCGAGGATCACCTCGCGCTCGACGACAAAGGCAACGCGACGCTCGGCATCGCGATCAGCCCGACGGATGTCTATCAGGACTCGGATCTGCTCGTGCGCGCGGCGGTGACCTCGCCGTCGAACGAAGTGATCGCGAAGTCGTTCACGGTGCCGTACTTCAAGTACAAGCGCTACCTCGGCATCAAGAGCGACGGTTGGTTCCTCGACGTCAAGAAGCCGACGAAGTTCAAGATCGTCGGCGCATCGCCCGACGGGAAGATGGTCGACGGCACCGCGAAGGTGACGATCACGCGGCGCGATTGGAACTGCGTGTGGGAAGACTGGGGCTATCGCGGCAGCTACTCGTGCAACGACAAGACGGAGACGCTGCTGACCAAGGTCGTCCAGCTCACGGCGAACAAGCCCGTCGACATCGACTTCACGCCCGACAAGGACGGCGACTACCTCGTCGTCGTCGAGAGCGATAACGACAAGGACAAGGACGAGACCGCGGTCGCAGCCCTTCAGGTCTACGCGTGGGGCGGCGAGGGCGGATCGTGGCGCTCGAGCGACTCGCTGTCGTTCGACGTCGTCGCGGACAAGAAGGAGTACAAGGCGGGCGACACCGCGACGCTGATCCTCAAGACGGACCTCGCGCAGGCGACCGGCCTCGTGACGATCGAGCGCGATGGCGTGATCGAGCAGCGGATGATCGATATCACCCCGAAGACGAAGTCGCTGACGGTGCCGATCACCGAAGCGATGGCGCCGAACGTGTACGTCTCCGTCGCGCTCGTGCAGGGACGCACCGGCGATGGACCGCGCGGCAAGCCACGCATGCGCATGGGCATGCTGAACCTCCCGGTGCGACCGGCGGACAACAAGCTCACCGTGTCGATCGAGACGGACAAGCCCGACTACCGGCCGGGTGCACCGGTCACCGCGACGGTGAAGGTCGTCGACCGCGACGGCAAGCCCGTCAGCGCCGAGGTCTCGATCACCGCCGCCGATGAAGGCGTACTGTCGCTGATCGGCTACGAGACGCCGAACCCGATCCCGACGTTCTGGGCACCGTGGGGCAACGGCGTCACGAGCGCGACGCAGTTCGAGTTCATTCGCGACATCCCGGGCCCGAACCTCGAGCGTCCCGCGACCGGCGGTGATGCACCCGGCACGCTGCGCTCGCGCTTCGCGTCGACGGCGGTGTGGGCACCCGGTGCGGTCACCGATGCGAACGGCGTCGCGACCGTGAAGTTCAACGCGCCGGATAACCTCACCGCGTTCCGCGTGATGGCCGTCGCTGCGGACAAGACGTACAAGTTCGGCTCGTCGGACAAGCGGTTCACCGTGAGCAAGCCGCTGCAGCTCATGCAGTCGCTGCCGCGGTTCCTCGCGCTCGGTGACAAGCTGCACGGCGGCGTCGTCGTTCACAACGAGACGGGCGGGGCAGGCACCGCGACGGTGAAGGTCACCGGCGACAACATCACGATCACGGGCGCGGCCGAGCAAACCGTGCAGCTCGCGAAGGGCGCGCGCACGCCGGTGCTGTTCGACATCGCCGCGAAGGATCTCGGCGACGCGAAGCTGCGCTTCTCCGTCACGATGAACAACGAGAGCGACGCGGTGGAGTTCACGCTCCCCGTGGTCCATCCCTCGCCGCTGTACACGGATCACGTCGGTCACGCGGCGGTCACCGCGGACACGAAGCTCGCCGTGACGGTCCCCGCCGACGCCGTGCCCGGTAGCGTGCAGCTCGCGATCTCCGTCGATCCCGATGGGCTCGCCGGCATCGAGGACAGCTTGCGCGGCCTGGTCGGCTATCCGTACGGCTGCCTCGAGCAGACCACGTCGAAGGTCATCCCGATGATCGCGGTGCGCGACCTCGCCGAGGCGCTCGCCATCGATGGACTCGCGGGGCCCAAGCTCGAGGGCTTCGTCAACGCGGGCATCGCGAAGATCGGTCGCCACCAGACGGCGTACGGCGGCTTCTCGCTGTGGCCGGGCGGCGCGCCGGACGCGTACTACACCGCGTACGCGCTGTGGGGCCTCAACATCGCGCAGAAGGCCGGCTACAAGGTCGACAAGCAACGCATCGAAGACGGGCTCGAGTACCTGCGCAACGACGGCAAGAATCCGGATACCTCGCATCACTGGTACTCGGAGTCCGGCAACCTCGGTAACCAAGCGTTCGCGCTGTACGTGCGTGCGGTGCTCGGTGACAAGGACGCGCCCGGTGCGACGACGCTGCTCGCGAACCCGAAGCTGCCGATCTACGGCAAGGCGTACGCGCTGCGTGCCCTCGCGACGAGCCTGACGCCCAAGGATCCGGCGGTCACGAAGCTGATCGGCGAGCTGTCCACGCTCGCCGCCGCGGCCGCGAAGAGCGACACGCTGATCGAAGAGCCCGACGAGAAGAACATGGGCTGGTACATGTCGAGCCCGCTGCGCACGACGGCGATGGTGCTGCACGCGCTCGTCGAGCTCGATGGCAAGAACCCGTCGATCCCCGGCCTCGTGCGCGCGATCATGAAGGACCGCCGCAAGCGGACCTATATCGACACGCAGTCGAACCTGTACTCGCTGCTCGCGCTGTCCGCGTACGCGAAGGCGAACAACGCGAAGACGCCGTCGATCAACGTCGCGCTCGATGGCCAGCAGATCATCAGCGGTGCGCTGTCGGGCAAGCAGCGGATGCGCGTGGCCACGGTGCCGCTCGCGGCCAACGGCGAGCTGACGTTCGCGCCGCAGGGCGAGGTCACGTACTCGGTCGAGGTGAAGTACCGCAAGAAGCCCGAGGCGCTGAAGTTCGAGAACAAGGGCCTCGGTATCACGCGCGAGTACCTCGACGAGAAGGGCGTGCCCAAGACGTCGTTCACCGTCGGTGACGTGGTGGTCGTGCGGCTCTCGTTGCAGCTCAACGAGGACGTGAATCACATCATGATCTCCGACGCGATTCCCGCCGCGTTCGAGGCGCTCAACACGCGCCTCGTCACCACGGGCGATGCGGGCGTGAAGCAGACCGAGTCGTGGGGCATCTATCGCGAGATGCGCGATGACCACGTGAACTTCACGAACGAGTGGTCCTCCGATGGCGCCTACGTCTACGAGTACACGATGCGCGCGACCTCGGTCGGCACGTTCTCGCGGCCGCCCGCGGTGACCGAGCTGATGTACGACCCGGCGATTCGCGGACAGACGGCCGCGGATGTGATCGAGGTGAAGAAGAAGTAGATGCGCGTGATCTCGCGAATCGTCGCGGGTGCACGCACGGCGGTAACGTCGCGCGCGTGGCGATGGCCGCGCCGCATCGTGCTCGCGATGTCGTCGGTGATCGTCCTCTCGTCGATCGCGTGGCACGTCGCGATCCGCGTCGCGGACTACGATCTCGAGCTGCTCGACAAGTCGGCTGCGACGTCGATGACGGTGAGCGACGCCAACGGCATCGTGCTGCGTCAGGAAGCGACGAGCGCGGGCTTGCGCGAGCGCTGGGTCCCGCTCGAGAAGATCTCGAAGCACCTGATCGATGCGACGCTCGCGAGCGAGGACGGCGACTTCTACGACCACGCGGGCGTCGATTGGTCCGCGATGGCGCGGTCGATCTATCTCAACGTCACGCGGCGCGGCGCCGATTTCGGCGGCTCGACGATCACGATGCAGCTCGTGCGGCTCACCGCGGGCACGGCGCGCACGATGACCGGCAAGCTGCGCCAGATGGTGCTCGCGGCGCGCCTCGAGCGGACGCTGTCCAAGCACGACATCCTCGAGCAGTACATGAACCGCGTCTATTACGGCAACGGCGCGTGGGGCGCGGAGCAAGCAGCGCGCGTGTACTTCGAGAAGTCCGCGGCCGAGCTGTCTGTCGGCGAAGCGGCGATGCTCGCGGTACTGCCGCGCGGGCCGCACTACTACGATCCGTTCGATCACTGGGATCGCGTCGAGGATCGCCGCGCGCACATCCTCGAGCTCATGGAGGACGAGGGCTACGTCAGCGCGTTCGAGCGCGGGCTCGCGGAACGCGTGCCGCTGGGGCTCGACAAGACGCGCCCGCACTTCCGCGCGCCGCACTTCGTGGAGCTCGTGAAGCAGCGGCTCCCCGACGAGATGCTGCAAGGTGCGACCGTCAAGACCACGCTCGATTGGGCGCTCCAGCGCAACGTGGAGGTCGCGCTCGGCAATCACATCGATCGCGTCGGTCATCGCAACATCTCGCAAGCCGCGGTCGTGGTGATCCGCAACTCCGACGGTGCGATCCTCGCGATGGTCGGCTCGCGTGACTACGAGAACAGCGCGGAGAACGGCGCGTTCGACGGCGTCACCGCGCGGCTGCGTCCGGGCTCGACGCTGAAGCCGTTCGTCTACGGCGCGGCGATCGAGCGCGGCGACACGCCGGCGACGATGGCCGAGGACGTCGTGCTTCCCGAGGACGCGCACCAGTTCTACTCGAAGGACGTGAAGAGCCACGGGTTCGCGCGCTATCGCGAATCGCTCGCGGGCTCGTACAACCTGTCCGCGGTACACACGCTCCAGCGCGTCGGCATCTCCTCCGTCCTCGCCAAGCTACGCACCGCGGGGCTCGGCACGCTCGATCGCCCCGACGCGTCATACGACTGGGGCCTCGCGATCGGTCACGCCGAAGTGCGCCTGCTCGATCTCACGAGCGCGTTCACGCTGTTCGGTCGCGGCGGCAAGTCGATCGCACCGCGCGCGATCGAGCGAGCGAGCGTCGCGGGTGGCGCACCGTGGAGCGAGCCCGTCGTCGAGCGTCCCCGGGTGTTCTCCGAGGAGGTCACGTACCTGGTCTACGACATCCTCCGCGATCCGGACGCGCGCAAGCCGATGTTCGGCGATCGCGTGCCGCTCGATCTGCCGTTCCCGATCGCGCTCAAGACCGGCACGACGAAGGCGTACACGGATCTGTGGGCGATCGGCGCGACGCGCGAGTACACCGTCGGTGTATGGGCCGGCAACTTCGACGGCTCCCCGACGCACCACGTGATGTCCACCGAAGGCGCGACGCCGCTCCTGCGCGCGACGTACACCGCGATCGCCGCGCGCTACGGCAATCCGACGGCGCCGCCGCGTCCCGACACGATCGTCTCCGCAGACATCTGTCCCTTGTCGGGCAAGCGCCCCGGGCCGTACTGCGAGCACCACAAGCGCGAGCTGTTCATCGCGGGACACATCCCCGAGGAGACGTGCGATTGGCACCAGATGGTGTGCGGTCAGCCGACGATCGTCTATCCGCAAGGCGTGCGCGGCTGGGCGAAGTACTACCGCCGCGTCCCTCCGACGGCGTGTCCGAGGGTGGAGTCTCCGTCGGGGCGCGTCGCGATCACGTACCCCGTCGATGGCGCGCGGTTCCTGCTCGAGCCGTTCCGCGCCGCCGAATCGCAGCGTCCGCCGATGAACGCGGTGCCGGTCGGCGCGGAGCTGACGTGGACGATCGATGGCCAGCCCGCCGACCGCTGGGTGCCCACGCCCGGCGAGCATCGTCTCGCCGTGGCGCGCGGTGAACAGCGCGACGAGATCACGATCTTCTACGAGTAGCTCAGCGGAAGCGCGCGAGGGTCTGATCCGCTAGCTCGCTGATGTCGCCGCCGGTCGCGAGCGCGGTATCGAGGATCACTGCGAGCGACGTGCCGTACGTGACGACCTCGTCGAGTGGCTCCACGATCGCGAACGGGTAGTTCTTGTCGCGCGTCGACGGCGCGAGCGTGCACACGAACCACCGATGCGGATGCCGCTCGCGATCGAGCAGACACAGCGATTTACCTCCGGGCAGATCCGCGATCCCGAAGATGCGCTGGTGCCTCAGTACTCGAAGTAGGGCGAGTAGGCGTCGAACAGAACGATGCGACTCGCGACGAGATCGGTGTCGCTGCTCGTCGAGAAGGTGCATTCGAACAGGCGTGCGTGGCCATCACCGATCTCGCTCGCGAGGAGCTCGCGCAGGTCCGCGACGATGGCCGCCCAGTCCGCGGCACACTCGGGGGAGCGCCCGACGCTCAGCTCGAGCAAACGCTTGCCGGCGTGACGCACGAGGCGTGGACGCAGCTCCTCGGCGCGGTCGCGTACGTGTTGCGCAACGCCCTGCGCGATCGTGAGCCAGACGGAGTCGGGAGTCAGGACGAGCGGCCGGTGCTGCGTGAACGCGAGCGCGACCGCACCGAGCAGCGGATGGACGCCGTCGATCCAGTAGCCGTCGTTACCGGATGCGCGGCAATCGACGACGTGTCGCGTGGGATCGCCGATACAGATCGCACCGGGACTCAGCTCCGCAACGGCGCGGGTCGCGAGGAGTGCCGTGGCGGGTTCAGCGTCCTCGTCGACCGCGAACGTCACCATGGCGCGCATCCTATCGCCGATGACGCAGAGCGTGAACGTCCGCCGCCGCATCGCTTGCGATCACGCGGTCATGGACCCTGTGACATCTCCACCGATTGCGGTAAGACGGGTCCGTCCATGAGCGTTGCATCCGCCAGCCGCCCGACGATCGCTCCCGCGCTCTCGCCGGAGACGTGTTTGAAGATCCACGACCTGATGGTCCACGCGCGCGTCCTCGAGGAGCGCCTGATCACCATGTACAAACAAGGTGACGGGTTCTTCTGGATCGGTGGCCCCGGCGAAGAGGCGTTCAACGTCCCGCTCGGTCTGCTCGTCGACAAAGGCGAAGGTGTCGACCACGACTACCTCCATCTGCACTACCGCTCGAACGCCACGCTGCTCGCGATGGGCGCGAATCCGGTCGATGCGCTGCGCCAGATGAAGAACACGGCGACGGATCCGTACAGCCGAGGTCGCAACTTCGTCGGACACTTCTCGAAGCGCGAATGGAACGTCGCTCCGGTGACCTCGCCGATCGAAGTGCAGTACTCGATCGCGATCGGGACTGCTCGCGCGCAGCGATCGGGAACTGGAGCGAAGGGCATCACGATCGTCCAGGGCGGCGATGCGGGAACCGCCGAAGGCGACTTCGCGACCGCGCTCGTGTGGAGCTCGCGCAAGGGCAACGAGCTGCCGCTGCTGATGATCGTCACGAACAACCGCTGGGGCATCTCCACGTCGTTCCAGGGGCAGCACGGCTACGACCAGATCTCCGACCGCGGCAAGGCGTTCGGCATGCCGACGGCAGTCGTCGACGGCAACGATCCGGAAGCGGCGCACGCGGCGATCACGAAGGCGATCGAGTACGTGCGTACCGAGCGCAAGCCGTACCTGCTCGAAGCGATGGTGTCGCGCCTGCGCGGTCACTCGTCGGCGAGCGGCGCGAACATGGTCAAAGAAGAGGCCGATTGCCTCGCGCGCTTCGAGGCAAAGCTCGAGGAGCGCGGGCTCCTCACACGCGCGCAGATGGACGAGCTGCGCGAGAAGTACACGCAACAGCTCGGCGAGGCCGCGAAGCAAGTGCGCGGCGAGCCTCAGCCCACGCCCGAGTCGGTGCACGACTTCATCTTCGCGGACAAGAACTACGTCGGGGGCGAGCGCTAATGGCCACGATGATCCAGGCCATCCGCATGGCCCTCCACGTCGGCGAGACCAAGCTCGGCGTCACCGACATCTTCGGCGAGGACGTGGGCCCGCCGCTCGGTGGCGTGTTCACCGGCACGCAGGGCCTCAAGAACGCATGGAACACGCCGCTCGACGAGCGCGGCATCGTCGGCATGGCGATCGGCCTCGCGCTCGCGGGACAGCGGCCCGTCGCCGAGATCCAGTTCTGCGACTACGCGTTCAACACGATCGATCTGCTCAAGCTCGCCGGGAACACGTACTGGTCGAGCGCGGGCGATTGGAACGTTCCGATGGTGCTGATGACGCCCGTCGGTGCGGGCATCCGCGGCAGCATCTATCACTCGCACTCCTTCGATGCGACGGCGACGCGCATCCCCGGCTGGAAGATCGTGATGCCGTCGAATCCGCTCGACGCGTACGGCCTGTTGCTCAGCGCGATCCGCGATCCGAACCCGGTGTTCTTCTTGAAGCCCAAGGCGCTGCTGCGCCTCAAGGCGGGCCCGGGCGAGCTGTTGCCGGGCGAGCCCGAGGACGAGAAGCGCCTCGCGCAGATGATCGATGCGCCGCTCGGCGATCGCAGCGCGTGGAAGCCCACGTGGCCCGATCTCGAGGAGATGTACATCCCCATCGGCAAGGCTCGCGTCGCTCGCGAGGGCACCGCCGTCACCGTGCTGACCTATGGTCGCAACGTGCAGATGTCGCTCGCGGCTGCGCAGGAGCTCGAGTCCGAGGGCATCGACACCGAGGTGATCGATCTGCGCTCGCTGCACCCGTACGACTGGGACGCGATCAAGGCGAGCGTTCAGAAGACAAACCGCGTCCTGTGCGTCAACGAGGACACCGAGATCACGAACTTCGGCGAGCACCTGATCCGCCGGATCGTCGAGGAGCTGTTCTACGAGCTGCACGCGCCGCCGAAGCTGCTCGCGGGTGGACACCTGCCGGGCATCGGGCTCGCGGATAACCTCGAGATGGCGAGCGTCCCGCAGAAGGACGGCATCAAGCGCGCGATCGTCGAGCTCGCGCAGCACGAGCCGTAGTCGCGCGAACGAGGCGATCACGCCCGAGGAGGGCGGCCTTCTTGCCGATCTCCGCGCTGTGGGACGACGACGCGGCATCACAGATCAGCGAAGCTTCGAATGCGACGACGAAGGGAGGGCTCGTAGTCATTTCGGCGCGAGTCGCTCGAACGTCTCCTCCTCGGTCCAGCGCTCGTGGTCGCCGACGAACGCGTAGCCCGCGGGCTTCTTGTCGATGAAGATCTCGCGCACGAGCCGGAACGGCGACTGATCGTCGAACACGCCGACGCTCATCGTGTACGCCTGCGTCGGCTTCAGGAAGTAGAACATCACCGTGCCGCACTGCGTGCAGAAGCCTCGCTCGGCCCACTCCGAGCTGGCGTACCGCGCGAGGTGCTCCGAGCCGTCGAACGTGACGCCGGTGGCGGTGGTGCCGAGAAAGCCAGACCCACCGGCCCAACGGCGACACATCGTGCAATGACACGCGTGGTGCTCGTGCTCGACCTCGTCGGCGGTGAAGCGGACCGCGCCACACAGACATCGTCCCGTGCTGCTCATGCGCGAAGAATACGCACGGCACGCCCCCGATGCGACGCAGGGGGCGCGATCACGCTGGTCGTGTCTCGAGGGCCGCATCGGCCCCCGACTCGGCGACAACGACTCAACGAGGTTCTCGAACCGTGCGTGTCCGGACCGCCGGCGCACCGCCGAGCTCGGCGAGAACCTGCGCGAGCAGAAGCTCGGCCTTGTGGACGGCAGCCCCGTGCTTCGCGACGATCTTGGTCTCGATCTTCGTCCGTAGCTTGCGCGTGATGGCGAGCGCGTCGTGTCCGCGCTTCGACAGCGTGATCGACCGCGCGCGCTTGTCCTCGCCGGCAGCACTCTCGACATAGCCGAGCTCGAGAAGCTCGGCGATCGACTTGGACGCGGCCTGTTGGGTGATTCCGAGGAGGTTCGCGAGCTCGGTGATCGTTCGTGGGCCACCGATCAGATGCTGGACGACATAGCCGTGGGAGACGCGCAGGTCGCCGAACCCTTCGTCGGCGAGCTTCTCGAGCACGAGCTCGTTCACTCGTTGGCCCACGAACTGGCCGAGGTATCCGAGATCGAGGCTCCCGAGGTCGACGGGCGATGGCATCTCGCGAGCTTGCTACACAACCGTGGTTGTGGAAAGTGGGCGAGAAATGTATGCACAACAAGGGTTGTGAAAAGAGACGCAATGCACAACAAGGGTTGTGAAAGACATGCAATGCACGACCGAGGTTGGGAGAAGACATGCAATGCACAACCGAGGTTGTGAAAACGGTTGATGCACAACCGCGGTTGTGAAATGGTTTCGGTATGTCGAACCTCGAGCGAACCAAGGCCTATCTGACGTCCTTCGAGACTCGAGACGGCTCGAACCTCGCGTACTACGCCGACGATGTGGTCCAGCGCGAGCTGCCGAACCGGCTCGTACCGAACGGCGCCACGCGCGACCTCGCGGCGCTGCGCGCCGGTGCGGAGGCGGGCAAGAGGTCCGTCGCGGAAGAGCGGTACGAGGTCATCAACATCGTGGAGCAGGGGGCGGAGGTCGCGGTCGAGGTGATCTGGACCGCGCGCTTGAACGTCGGGTTCGGGACACTCGCGGCGGGCGACCTCATGCGCGCGCACCTGGCCATGTTCATCACGTGGCGCGACGGAAAGATCATCTCGCAGCGCAACTACGACTGCTTCGAGCCGTTCTAACGGCTCGCGTATGGCGATTCCTGGCTCGCGTATGGCGATTCCTGCCAGCAGGCCCGCAATGCCCGCTCCGATGAATGCGACAGCGGGACCATGATCCCCCGGGGTTGCACGCTGCGCGCCCTGGAAGGCCGTCCTCACGGTACGATGTGCCGATGGCTACGAGTGCGAGTGTCTCGCTGCGAGGACGTCGGATCGCATTTCGCGAGTACGGACACGGGCACCGCGTCATCGTGCTCACCCACGGTCTGTTGATGGACAGCCGCATGTACACGCGGCTCGCGCCGACGCTCGCGTCGCGCGGACATCGCGTGATCACCGTCGACATGCTGGGTCACGGAGATTCCGATCAGCCGCACGACATGACGGCGTACTCGATGACGCAGTTCGGTGCCGACGTGATCGCGCTCCTCGATCACCTGGACATCCGGCAGGCGGTGATCGGCGGAACATCACTGGGAGCGAACGTCGCGCTCGAGGTCGCGTGTGCGGCGCCATCGCGCGTGCGCGGGCTCGTGATCGAGATGCCGGTGCTCGAGAATGCGCTGCCCGCGGCGGCGGCGGCGTTCGTGCCGCTCGCGTTGGCGCTGCGCATCAGCCAGCGCACGATGCGCGCGGTGTCGTGGATCACGCGCAAGATCCCGCGGAGTCACTTCGTGATCGATATCGGTCTCGATTTCATCCGCCGCGATCCGACCGCCTCGCTCGCCGTGCTCGACGGGCTGATCTTCGGTCGCGTCGCGCCGCCGATCGAGCAGCGCCGCGCGCTGACGCATCCGACGCTGGTCATCGGTCACCCGTCCGATCCGATCCATCCGTTCACCGACGCAGATCGCATCGCGCGCGAGCTGCCGAACGCGCAGCTGGCGCGGGCCCGGTCGATCTACGAGTGGCGCGTGGCCCCCAAGCGCCTCGACGCCGCGCTGCTCCAGTTCCTCGACGACGTCTGGTCGCTTCGCGCTGTCGCCTGAGATGCCCTAGACTGTCTAGGTGATTCCACGCACGACTGCTCGTCTGTGGCCCTCGATCCTTGCCGCCGCCTTCGCGACGTCGGTGGTGGCCATGCGCCCCGCGAACACCACGCGAGTCGCGATCCGCGTCGCGCCGAGCGAGCTGGCGGAGTCGCTCGCTCTCGACGTGTGGAGCGAACATCGAGCCCCCGGAGAACCGATCGATATCGTCGTCGATACCAGCGCACTGCCTCGGCTGTCGGTGCGCGGCTACACCTGGGAGGTGCTCGTCCCCGACGTCGATGCGGTCGCCGAGGCGGAAGCCGCGCGACTCTCGGCACCGCAAGCGGCGGGCGCGGATTGGTTCGCGGAGTACAAGGACTATGCGGCGATCACCGAGCACATCGCACAGCTCGCGAAGCTCGCGCCCGATCGCGTGTCGCTGCACGGCATTGGCTCGTCGATCGATGGCCGCACGATCTGGGCGCTGCGGATCGGCGGCGGTGGGGCGAGCTCGACGCCGATGTTGATCAACGGCACGCAGCACGCGCGCGAGTGGATCGCCGCGATGACCACGACCTGCGTCGCCGATCGACTCGTGCGCGACTACGATCGCGATCCGAAGATCCGTGCCTTCGTCGACAGCACCACGCTGTGGGTCGTGCCGGTCGTGAACCCCGACGGCTATCAGTACTCGTGGTCGTCGAGCCGGTACTGGCGCAAGAACCGCCGCGGCGGGTACGGCGTCGATCTCAACCGCAACTGGTCCGTCGCGTTCGGCGGTTCCGGATCGAGCAGCAACAAGCGCTCGGACATCTATCGCGGCGAGTACGCATTCAGCGAGCCGGAGTCCGCGGCCGTCCGTGATCTCGCGAAGCGCGAGCGTCCCAAGCTCGCGATCGATTTTCACTCGTACGGTCAGCTCGTGCTCTACCCGTGGAACTACACGTCGAAGCGCGCCGACGACCACGATCAGCTCACCGCCACCGGCGACAGGATGGCGTCGGCGATCTTCGCGCAGCATGGCGTGCGCTACACGCTGATGTCCGGTGTCGAGCTATATCCCGCGGCGGGAACCGCGCAGGACTTCATGTACGGCGACATCGGAGCGCTCGCGTACACGATCGAGCTCCGCCCGAAGGGTCGCGGTGGCTTCGTGCTTCCACCCGAGCAGATCCGGCCGACGTGCGACGAGGGGCTCGCCGCCGTGCTCGCGCTCCGCGGCGCACGTTAGCGCGAGGCAGGCGCGAAGCTCGCGCTGCGACGAGAGGAAGAAGCGCGATGAGTGCGATGCGCATGAGGACCTCAGGGATGAAACGAGCGCCGAGTATGCCAGTGCGGCGAATGCGCGCGGCGACGCAACCATCGAGCGAAGCTGCTGTCGGCCGACGTCGCGTTCGTGGCCGTGCCGTCGAAGTGGCCGACGCGCGTTACAGCAGGATCACCGGCGCGCAGGTCGAGACACCGGCACCGACGACCGTGTGTCCGGGAGCAGACGTCATCGACGTGATCGCGCCCGTCATGCCGTTCACTTGATACACGGTGGTGTTCGTCTCGGCGTTGCGCTGGAGGAACACCCAGTAGTCGCCTCCCCAGTGCGCGAACGCGTAGGCGGTATTCGTGCCGCCGAGCGTCGGTTGCATGTACGTCTTGATCACCGCGCCGGTGGTCTTGTCGAACTGGACCACGCGCGCCGTCGTTGCCTCGGGCATGAAGCCCCACAGCTCCGCGTTTCCGTTGCCGGTCATCTCGGGAAGCTGTGGCTGCGAGCCGAACGTCGTGCCGGTCATCGTGGTCGGATCGACGCGCGCGAGCAGATAGCTCGTCTGCGTCTGCGTGAGTCCGCCGCCGATGAACAGCGACTCGGCATCGCCGCCCGCCATCTCCGTCGAGAAACCCATTCCGAACACCTTGAGGCCGCTCGGCGGCGTCCAGGTCAGCTTCACGCAGCCGAGGCCTTGGATGCCGACCTTGAACAGCTCGCCGTTGTTGTAGAGGACCCACGCGTTGCCCGCGCGATCCACGCTCATCGAGAACGGCGTCCCGCCCGACGTCACCGGGCACGTCAGCGATCCGAGATCGTGGAACGTCTTCGTCGACGGATCGAACGTCGACAGCTTGTTGTTGAACTGATCGATCGTGTAGACGAGCTCGGTGCCGTCGGCGCATTCGCCGCCGCCGACGCTGCTGTCGACACCCGGCGTGTCGTCACCGCCGCCGCCTCCCTCGTCGCGCTGAGGCGCACCACAGCCGACACACGCGATCACGATCAGCGAGAGTCCCTTCCGCATCGCGATCCACGTAACACGCTGCGCGCGTCGAGCGGGAACCGAAAATCGGGGCGGCGATCGCATGCACGCGATGCGCAACCGAGCGCACGACTTGTCTGCATCGATCGCATCGCAGGTAGCATCTGAGGGCACATGGGCGATGACCTCGAGGAGCTGACGGGCGGGCTTCGCCGCATGTGGTCCACCGCGAGCCTCTCGAGCAAGCTCGGCATGAAAGCCGCGAGCTGCGTGCTGTTCTCGAAGAAGGATGCCGAGGTCGATCCGGACGCCGCGCTCGCGAGCACCGACGCTGCGATCGCCTCCGCGAGGAAGCTCGTCGCGAAGATGGGCAAGCTGAAAGGCCTCGCGATGAAGGCCGGCCAGATCGCGAGCTACATGCCGGGGGCGCTTCCACCGGCCGCGCAACAAGTGCTCGCCGAGCTCCAAGCCTCGTCGACACCGATGTCGTTCGCGCGCATCGACGACGTGCTGTCCTCCGAGCTCGGCAAGCCGGGCGGCGAGCTGTTCGACGCGATCGACGAGCGCCCGTTCGCCGCCGCCTCGATCGGCCAGGTGCACCGCGCGACGTCGGCAGGCGTCTCCGTCGCCGTGAAGGTGCAGTACCCCGGCGTGCCCTCTCGATCCTCGATAACGATCGCGATGGCTTCCAGGCCGGCTTTCGTGCACTCGGCTTCGTCGGCAGAGAGAAGAAGTTCGATTGGGACTACCAGTGGAACGCGATGCGCACGCTGTACCGGCCGTTCCTCGAGCCCGGCTATCGCTACGATCCAGCGGACGTCACGAAGAGCTTCGGCGTGCAAATGTTCGACAACCCGAATCGCACGCGGATCGCGATGCCGCCCGCGTGGCTGTTCCTCAACCGCCTGCAGTGGGGGCTCAACGCGGTCCTCGCGCAGCTCGGTGCGGCCGGCCCGTGGGGCACCACGATTCGCGAGCTCCTGACCGTCGAGCTCGAGCCCGCCTAACGCGCGGCTCGCTGGCTCAGCCCTTCACGCGCTCGATCGCTTCATCCACTCTTCATCCGCCCTTCAATCAAGCAGGCCTACCGCGGCGCTTCATCGCGTAGGTAGGCGCGGTTCAGGTCCGCGATGGCGTGACAGTCGGATGGCGGTTCATCCGCCCTTCACGCGCTTCATCGCGGCGATCGCGCGCCACAACATGCCGCACACACCCGCGGCGATCGCGGGCCACACGATGATCAGGGTCGGTGACCCGCCATCGCGCAGGGCGCCGATCGCGCCGCCGACACCGACGATCGCCATCCCGACCATCGCGACCCACGCGGCAACGATCGATCGCGCGAGGATCGCGACGCCGACGGCCGTGATCACCGACGGTGGTATCCAGATCTTCCACGGCAACGGACGATCCGAGTACTTCACCGCGAGGATGACGATGAACGCGGCGAGGGCGGCGAACAGGAGGATGCCGAGCCCGGCATCCCGAATCAGCTTTCGGTCCTTCGCCTCGTCGGGGGCCACCATCCAACAATCATGGCACCGGTTCGGCCTCGCTGGTGGAATTCGCTGGGGAGCGCGATCGCCGCACGCTGGGCTGTTCGGGATGACCCCGTCCGGCCGGCAGAGTATCGAGCAATCCAGTCCTGGGAGTAGGCGCCGCCACGCCGATTGTTTCCCGAGAACGGCATCGCCGTTCGAGGACGAGGCACACGCTCTCGGGAGCGCATTCCGCGCTAGCGCTCGCAACTTGACGCCAACGAGTGGACGACCGGCGCTCGCAGCCCTTCAACGAGAGCGCTGCCGACGACGACGCGCGACGAAGAAGATCGCGCCGAGCACGAGGGACGCGCCGGTCGATCCGCGGCGGCTCGTCGAGCAACCGCCTCCGTCGTCGACGGTCGGCTCCTCGCCGATCGGGTCCTGCGGATCCTGCATCGCCGGATCCTGGGACGGCGTCGCCGGATCCTCGGCGACCGGCACCGTCAGCGCGCTGTGCATCAGCCGATAGATCTCGCGGTCGTAGAAGAATTCGAAGTGGCCGATGAACTCGCCGTTACAGCCGACGCCGATGTTCGTCGCGCCTGGAATGATCGAGGTCTCGTACGGCTGGATGTACTCGTCGGTGCACGTGTAGATCGACGTCACAGGAATGTTCGCCGGCACCGCGTGACTGTTCACCGTCTCGAGGAACGTCGATCCCGGAGACAGATCGTAGAGCGCCGGCCATCCCGCGTAGTCGGCGGCGAGCGGCGCCTTCGCGATGCCGTGCTGCGGCGAGATGAACGTCACGAGGCGCGACACGTGCTCGTCGCCACCGAGCGACTGCACGTAGTGGCGGGCGATCAACCCGCCCGTGCACTCCGCGAGGATGTCGATCTTCGTCTCGCCGGTCTGCGCGAGGATCCCGTCGACCACGTCGGCCAGTCGCTCGGAGTTCTCGAACAGATCGCCGCTCAGCAGCGCGGGCGGCTCGTACACCACGGTGCGAAAGCCATCGCGCTCGAGGCGAACCTTGATCGGATCGAACGACTTCGCCGGGATGGTCACGCCGGTGATGAGCAGCACCGTGCGGGGGTGCGCGAGCGGCGGCGGTCCCGCTTCGATGTTCGCCATCGCCTCGTCATAGTCAGCGGCGTACTTGTCCAAGAAGTAGTCGCCCCACACGCGGGGGTCTTTGAGGTTGCCGGAGGGGACAGCGCAGGTACCGAGAGCGGCGAGGGAAGCGAGGGCAGCGTGGGTCAGCATCGAGGTCTCCTGAATTCCTGATTGAATGTTCGTTCGATAAATCGATGGACCACCAATACGATCGCGACTCGTGCCTCGTCAACCACGAAAAAACTCATGTTGACAACTACCTGTAAATAGTCCGAATATTCATTCGGTAAAATGCCGAACGCAGACAAACCGGCGACGTCCGCTGGCAAGAAGGCCGCCGTCATGGGCACCAAGACACGTCGCGGCGCCGATGCACCGGCGAGGGCGAACGGAGCAGCCGCACGCCATCGGGACGATGCACCGGCGAGGGTGAACGGAGCAGCCGCACGCCGTCGGGACGATGCACCGGCGAGGGCGAACGGAGCAGCCGCACGCCGTCGGGACGATGCACCGGCGAGGGCGACCGAGGGCGAAGCGCCCGCTCGCCGCGGTCGAGGGCGACCACCCGCGCATCCCGACCGACGCGAGTCGATCCTGGAGGCCGCGCTCGAGGCGTTCGTCGAGCGCGGGTTCCACGGCACTGCGATCCCGCAGATCGCGGAGCGCGCGAACATCGCGGGCGGGACCATCTATCACTACTTCGAGAGCAAGGAAGTCCTCGTCAACGAGCTGTATCGCTCGTGGAAGTCGGCCATCTCGAAGATGGTGCTCGCTCGGTTTCCGCAGGGCGCGCCCGTGCGCGAGCAGTTCCGGACGATGTGGAACGTGATGGTGGAGTTCGCGATGACGAACCCGACCGCGTTCGCGTTTATCGAGCTGCACAATCACGCGTCCTATCTCGACGAGCAGAGCCTCTCCGTCGATCGCACCATCAAGGAGTTCACCGCGTCGGTGATCAAGCGCGCGCAGGTCGAGGGGCTCGTGAAGTGGCTCGACGCCACCGTGCTCATGGAGCTCGTGTTCGGCGCGTTCGTGGGCATGCTGCGCGCGTATTGGGAGAAGCGGATCGCGCTCGACGACGCCGTGATCGCGGGCGCGGAGCAGGCGTGCTGGGACGCGATCGCGGTGCACGCGTCGAGGTAGCGCTCTGGGGCGCTCGCGGGCGTTCGCAGTCCGTATGGACCGGCGCAGAGAAGTGACGTTTGCTGTGATGGCGCGGTCACGGTGGGCGCGGCGCGCGACCGGCCGCACGGACATACGTGCGGGCACGACGGCTGCACCCGTGGTTCCGTCGGGAGGCTGGATGCGCCGACATGTATTCACGCTGGCGTCGATCGTCGCCGGCGTGGGCTGTTACTCGGGATCGCGGGCTGCGCAGGACATCAACCTCGCGTGGCGTGGCCACGCACGCGTCGAGCTCGAAGCGCGGTTGGGTGCGCCCGCGGCGATCGATGCCCAGCCGGATGGCGCGGCCGCGCTGCGATGGAGCCGGCGGGGACACGACGTCCGGCTCGCGAGGGGACACTTGAACCTCGATGTCACGCCGACGAGCTTCAACCTCGATGCAGCGGTGCGGCCGGGAGAGATCCGATCGTACGACTACGACATCGCGTCCGCGCTCGTGGATCCGAATGGGACCGTCGTGCGCTTCGATAGCGGACGCATCGCGGCTGGCATTCCGGACGGCTTGAACGTGCGCACGGGCGTCGTGTTCGGGCTCTCGCTCGGGATGGGACGGCTCGACGATGCGTCGACTCCGTTGCCGTCGATGTCGACGTACATCGGCGGCATGATCGGTCCGCAGCTCGCGCTCGTGGGCGCCTACACGTTCGTCAATGGATCGGCAAACGGCGACTACGTGAATGGCCACTCGTGGGCATTCGCGGCGCAGTACTGGCCGACGGCGCGGCTGGCGCTGCGAGCGGGCCCGGCGATGGTGATCGACGTGGATCCGATGCCGGGCAACGCACGGATCGCGCCGGGCGGCGTGGGCGCGGTGAGCTTCGCGGTGGTACGCGCCGGCTCGTTCGTCCTCGATCTGCGATTCGATGGAACGCTCTCGACCTCGAGCGCCTTCGGCATGCTCGGTGTCGGCGTGAACGTGAACTAGCCGCGCAGCGCGAGCTTCGCGGATCGCGGCGTCGCGAGGTTCGTGTCGACGCGGATCGGCGAGGTCGCGGGGAACGCGGCGGGCGTCTGCTGTTCGCAGACCGCGCCGTAGTGCGGGTCGTCGCAGATGCGCGACAGATCGAACATCGCCTTGGGGGCGTGCACCTGCGGTGCTTGCTTCGCGCAACCAGCGGCGGCGAGCACGAGGAACATGGATAGGCGAAGAGTCATAGCGAGGCCGCGTGTCGCACAGGTTCCCCTGGGAACGCAAGCCGCAAGACGATCACCCTAGCGGAGGAACTTGGGACCGTCCCCGAGAGGCGCATCACCGTCGGAGGACGTGGTGCTCTCGGCGCGCGGGACCGGGGCAGGAGCGGGCGGTTGCACGATCACGATCGGTGGTGGCGCGACGTCCGGCACGCGCGGCATGGAGGGGTGCGACGTGCGTGCCGCGGGCTTGGGCTTCAGGTCCTTCATCTCGGGCACCTTCATGCCGATCGCCATCGGCAGATCGTGCGGCTCGTTGACGAAGTGCGCGGCGTTCTCGAAGAACCGCACGAGCTTCAGGTGGCACCAGATCCAGTAGCAGCCGACGAGCAGCGAGCCGACCGTTCCGAGGATGCCGACGCTACCGCCGAGCCCGTAGGTTAGCTGATAGAACAGATCACCGATCACCATCACGATGATCGCGCGGCTCATATGACCCGCTTCGTCGCGCAACGAGAGCTGGTCGTTCGCAGCGGCCGAGCGCTGCACCATGCGGAGCACCATGACGAGGCCGATGCCGTACCCGAGGTCCTTCACGATCGCGACGAGCTTCAGTGACTCGAGATCCTTGGTCGCAGCCTCCAGCTTCTCGAGCGAGCCGTCGCTATCGATGTGGAGGATGATGTCGACGAACTGGTTGAACACGTGCCACGTCCACGCGAGCGCGGCGGTCGCGAAGACGAAGCCGACGAGCGCGATCAGCATGCCGGTGATGTCCATGCCGACGCGCTTGAGCTCGCCGAGTGACATCGCGGCGCCGATCAGGAGCAAGCTCGTGGACACGAGGTTTGCCAGCATCAGGTAGCCGGTCCACTCGATCAGCGACATCGCTCCGTCGGCATCGGAGACGGCCATCGACCTCACCGTCATCACGATGGTGAGGGCGAGCTGGAGCAGCATGATGATGATGCCGATCCGAGACAGCTTGAGACCGCGGGCAAACTTGGGGAGCGACGACGCCACGACCGAACACTACGTGATCGACTGCTCGGACACTCGCGATATTTTCAGTTACGGCGTGGCGTAGAGATAGCCAATACACATCTCGTCATCGGTGCTCTCCCCCCACTCGACGACCTCGGTGCGCGACGTGGTGTCGTAGCCGCAGGTGACCTTCACGAGGTCTCCGGCGGTGAGCGTGATCGGCTCGTCGAACGTGTAGAACAGCTGCCATCCGAAATTCCAGCGCGGGATATCGAGGAGGCACCGCGTTTCGGCGCCGTGGATGAGCTCGATGCGCGCGTGCGTGCCGAGGCGATGCATGTGCAGGCGCGCGGCGCGGGCCGTCACCGTGTCGCGGACCGGACGCGCCCGCGAGGTCTCGACGTTCGGCTGGCCCGGCGCCAGCGATAGCTGCGACATGCTCACGCCGAGGATGTTCGCTTCAGCGCCGACGCTGTCGGTCAGCTCGAGCGCGACCTGCGACCGGTCGTGGATCGGTCCGCTCGTGTGGTTGTGATAGTGAAACTGCACGACGAGCCGGCGCCGCGCGCGGAGCCGGATCCCGGTTCCATCGGGCCAGCGCTTGACCGTGTCGCCCGCGGCCCAGACGCCGATGTACCGCAGGTCGCGCCCGGTGCCCTCGGAGTCGCACGAGTACCCCGATGCGGGATCCTGCGCGTCGCGTTCGGTGATGTCGGCGTCGGAGGCGTCGCTGTCGGACGCGAAGAGCTGCATGTGATGCACGACATCGGCGCGGTCGAGCTGCACCGCGAACGCCGTGATGAATCGATCGACCTCGAGGCCGGGATCCACGACGAAACACCGGTATTCGTCGTCGAGACCGGGCGATACAGAGTACGGCGCAGGCGATCCGAGCACGACGGTCGTCGTCATCGTCGCGGGTGGAGGCACCTCGATCTCACGCTCGTCGCGCGGATCCCCGGCGGGCGCGCCGGCAGCTGCCCACGCCGAGAGCGTCGCGATCTCCGCGTCCGACAACCACCGCTGGCCGACGAAGGTGTTGCACGCGCCGCTCGAGTCTGCGGGCCACGGCGGCATCTGGCGCGACACGGTCATCGCCACGATCGCGTCCGCGGAGTCGAGCGCGTCGGCATACGTGACGAGAGAGAACGGCGCGGCGCCACCGGCACGGTGACAGTCGACGCAGTGCACGCCGAGCACAGGCGCGACGTCCCGGTAGTACGTCGGCGGTCCGCTCGGAGCCGCATCCGACGGTGCCGCATCGGAGCCGCATCCGACGAGCATCGCCACGCCCACCAGCACCGAACGCATCGCGGCCACTCTACACCGGCTTCGACGTATGGTGCGCGCATGCGAAGGCTAGCGTTGGTTGCGGTGTGCGCGCTCGGATGCGGGACGCGGTCGGGGGATGCACCCGCGAAGGGCTCGGCGTCGAGCACGGGCGCACCGGCGGCTCCAGTCGAAGCGACCGAGCGGTGGAGCGCGTCGATCGTCGTCGGGGCGAACATTCGCGACTTCGTGGTCCGCTTCTCGCCCGGTCCCAAGACCACCGCCGCCCTCGAGGGTCTCTCGAAAGCTCCGTTGCCCCTCGCGAACGTCACGCTCACCGCGGATCGGATCGAGTTCACGCTCGAGAAGCCGAAAGCGCCGAAGGAGACGTGGGAGCGCTACGAGCTCGTCCGCACCGGCGATCGCGCGAACGGCACCGGGACGGTCGCGGGCTCGACGTTGCCGATCGCGATGGTGAAGCTCGCCGCCGGCGAAGCGCCGCGCTCGGCGTTCGCGCGCCCGCAGACACCGAAACCACCATTCCCGTACGATGCGCGCGAGGTCGTCGTCGACGCACCCGATGGCGGAAAGCTCGCGGGCACGCTCACACGACCGAAAGCGACGACACCCGCGCCGGCGGTGCTGTTGTGGTCGGGCTCGGGCCAGCAGGATCGCGACGAGACGATCTACGGTCACAAGCCGTATCTGATCATCGCCGATCGATTGACGCGCGCCGGCTTCGCGGTGCTTCGCCTCGACGATCGCGCAGCGGGCACGACCGTCGGGAAGGTCGGCACGCTCCACACCGAGATCGAGGACGCTGGCGCCGCGATCGACTTCCTGAAGATCCAGAAGGACGTGGATCCGGAGCGCATCGGCATGGTCGTGCACTCGACGGGAGGCATGGTCGGCCCGAACGTCGCGCTCGCGCACCCCGTCGCGTTTATCGTTTCGCTCGCCGGCGTCGCGATTCCCGGGCGCGACCTCGTGCTCCTCCAGCAACAGATCGCCGCTGCGGCAATGGGCGTCGCGGTGCCACCCGAACAAGTCGCGATCCAGAAGGCGATCGGCGAGGCCGCCCTCGAAGGACCCGACAAGGTGAAGAAGGTGATGACCGAGGCCGTCGTCGCGCAGATGCAGAAGGTGCTCGGTCACGTACCGACGCCCGCGGAGATCGACCAGGCGATCGCGCAGCCGCTCGCCGAGGCGACCGCGCCGTGGACGATCTCGTACTTCACGATCGATCCACGGGTCGCGTGGAAGAAGCTCTCGATCCCCGTGTTGCTCGTCGTCGGCGAGCTCGATACGCAGGTCCCGGCCGATCCCACGATCGAGGCGCTCGTCGGCGCGCACGCGAAGAAGGCGCAGGTCACGACGAAGAAGCTCCCCGGGCTCAATCACCTGTTCCAGCACGCGAAGACGGGCATGACCGACGAATACCTGACGATCGAGGAGAGCTTCGATCCCGCCACACTCGAGCTGATCACCGCGTGGCTCGTCGAGCACGCGAAGCCGTGATGGTATGAGTTGATCCCGTGATGTTCGTAATCGAGCTCGTCTACAAAGCCGACCTCGCGGAGATCGATGCCGCGATGACGCCGCACATGGCGTTCGTGCGGAAGTACTACGCGTCGGGCAACTTCCTCGTGTCCGGACGCAAGGTCCCGCGCGACGGCGGTGTCATCCTCGCGGTCGCACCGGATCGCGCGGCGATCGAAGCGATCGCGAGCGAGGATCCGTTTGTCACGCGCGGGCTCGCCGATGTTCGCATCATCGAGTTCCGCGCGAGTCAGCACGCGAAGAACATCGCGGAGCTCGTCGACGCGCACGGCTCGTAGACGTCACGGTGGCCGATTGGCGTCCGCCGACCAGCGGACTGTCGCCAATGCGTCGATCACCACCGATCAGAAGCCGAAGCGCAGACCCGCCATGAACCTCGCGTCGACCTCGGGCTTGTCGTGGTGGCCATCGCGAGCGACGTCGAGCGGATCGCCCCGGTCGTGCGTGGCCGACAGGATGGGTCCGGCGACGAGCCCGAGGCGCCGGGTCAGTGGCAACGCGACGAGCAGCGCTGCCTCCGCGCGCGGCGCGATCTCGGGATGCGCGCGCCCGTTCGTCGTGGGCGTCTCGGTTCCGCCGACGGTGCGCGCGATCGTGGGCGAGATCGTGGGCGAGATCGTGTCACCGCGATCGGTGTCGCGCCCGCCGCCGCCAGCGCTGGTGCCGACACCGAATCCGATCTGCGCGCGGACATCGAGGCGCCCGATGGAGCGCGTGTACGCGAGATACGCGACCGCGCTCGCCGAGCCATCGCCACCTCCGTGGTGGTGACCCTCGGGTGCGCTCGCACTCGCGGCGATGCCGATCGTGAACGGACCGCGTCCGAGCAGATCGAGTGATGCACGTACGCCGGGGCCGTCTTCGCCGCCGGTGACACCGATCGCGAGCCACTTCGCGCGCGCGTGCTTCGGCGCGATCATCTGGATGCGCTCGATCGTCGGATGGCGCCCGCGATCTCCGTCGACGGCGATCGGCGGTGGTGCGACGTGGGTCGTCACCGGCGTCGATACGGTCACGGGCGTCGTCACGGTCACCGGCGCCGTGTTCGTCTGGGTGTTGGTTTGCGTGTTGCTTTGCGCGTTGCTCTGTTCGTTGCTCTGGGTGTTCGTGTTGCTGTTGTTGCCCGTGTTGTTGTTCGTGATGTTGATGGTGATCGGCGGGACCACGCCGGGTGGCGCGGTGACGACGGGCGCGGGCTCGGTCGGCGTCGGCGCCTCGGGCGGAGGCGCGGGCTTCTCGTCGACGGGCGCTGGAGGAGTAGGGGCTTCCTCGGGTGGGGGAGGCTCGGGCGGTGGATCGGCCGGCCCTCCGGGTTGCGCGGCAGCGAACGTGCTGCCGACGAAGAGAGTGGCGAGGATGGTGCGGAGCTGCATGTCCGGTGGTCGCAGCGTCACCCGTGATTCGTCGGTGTGAAACGTCCTGCAACGATCACTGCGCGGCGCGCAGCTCGTCGGCGTACTCGGACTGCGGGAACGTGCGCAAGAACGTCGCGATGCGACTCGCCATCGACGCATCGTTCGCGCGGCGCGCGGCGATCACCGCCCAGTACGAGGCTTCCTCGAGCGCGACGGCATCGGTCACGCTGTCGAACAGCTCCATGGCGTCGCGATTGCGGCCGGCGCGCAGCGCGATCCATGCATCGCGGAACGCGGCGAGCGAGCGCAGCGCGGGCGCGTCGTGCGGCGTCGATTCGGTCGAGGAGAGGTTCACCACGATCACGTCGGCGAGCCGATTGCGCTTCGCGAAGCCGCGCAGGTCGGCCTGGACGCGGGCGACCTGCGCCGCGAGCGGCTCGGGCCTGCGCAGCTCCGGCCGCGCCATCTCG
>JBGARE010000051.1:10751-62379 GCA_044230415.1 Kofleriaceae bacterium | reverse complement strand
ACCTGAATCGTACCGCTGCCATCATCAACCTGATGGGCATCGCCAGGCATCGGGCAGCTTAGCGGTTCAGCTCTCTAGCGCGAGCTTGCGAGCGCGTCCTATCCGTACAGGCGAGCGCTTCGCGAGCCGATGATGCGACGGAGGCCTACGGGCTCCTAGGACCACGTCGCGATCGCGGTGAACGCGTCGTCGCCCGCGTGATCGCCGACGACGGTGCCGCGCGCACCGACGAGCTCGAACAGCACGCGGGTCGCGAAGATCTGGAGGACGCGCCACGTCGGGTGACCGAACAGTGGATTGCCCGCGAATCGCATCTCCGCCCGCCCGCTCGCCACGGTGACGTCGTGTTCGCCCCGCTCGTGGATCTCGCGGAACGTTCGCGGCCCGAGGCGGATCAAGTTGCCCACGCCCATGAGCCGCATCGTCGTGAGCTTGATCGCGCCGATGCCCGCGCGCGTGTCCGCGACGATCAGCGGCAACAGCGCGAGCATGTCGCCGGCGAGAAACTCGTCGACGATCGCCTCGGTCACGATCAGCTGCGCGCAGACGGGCACGCGATCGCGCTCGGTCAACACGGGCTGGATCGCGAGCCCCTCCGGCAGTCGAGCGAGCACGCGAGCGAGCGCCTCGGGGCCGAACCGCTTCGCGAGATTGGTCCCCCACGGCCCGAGCGTGTCGCCGCGGACCCGTCCCGCGAGCGCCATCGTTCGGTCGAGCGGCCAGCGCGGAGCTGTAACAAGCTCGTCGATCGTAAGGGCCACACCCAAAGCTACTCGTGGTTGACCCCGCCGAGTGCGTTGTCGGCTGCACAGGTTGCGCAGGATCGGCAAGCTCGCGGGCCGGACCACTTTTTCGTTCTTTCTCTACGAGTGGGTTCGTGTACCGTCCTGACCTCTCATGCCGAACATGTCGTGGTGGCCAGAGTCCGGTCCGATCGATCTCGCGACGCACGATCTGCCGCATGCCGCGGCGGATACGGAGTGGTGGTACGTCAACTCGCACGTCGAGTCGGCGGATGGTCGGGCGTTTGGTGTGTTCGCGGCCTTCTTTCGCATCATCGCGTCGGTCGATGAAGCGACGAAGCAAATCACGTACGCCCACTCGATGACGTGGGCGATCACCGATCTAGCGACGGGTCGCTACGTCGGCGAATCACGCGTCGATGCGAATTCGCCGAAACTCGGCCTCGAGCGCATGGACAACGGGCGCGGCTCCAAAGACGACCGATTGAACCGCGCGATGCGCGAGATCCTCGAGCGCGGCCAGGTGCCGACGCCGGATCGCGTGTTCGACGGCGATGTGCACGTCGCCACCGACGAGCTCCTCGTGCAGTACGGCCGCAACGGCACGTTCGCGAAGCGCGCGAACGGGACGTACACCGTCACGATCAACAACGACGACGACACCGCAGGCATGTCGCTCTCGTTCGAGCTCCAGAAGCAGCCGTGCCGTCACGGCGACGACGGCGTCGTGCGCGGCAATGCCGGCGAGCAGATGTTCTATTACTTCGTCCCACGCTGCGCGGTGAATGGCGTCGTTCGCCTCGGCGAAGAGCGCGTCGCGGTCACCGGCCAGGGTTGGTACGATCACGAGTTCGGCGGCTACGTCGCCGACGAGAACACCGCGAAGCAAACGCACAACTCGCCCAAGGACATGGGCGAAGGCGCGGGCATCCGCGACCTCGGGTGGAACTGGACCGCCGTCCAGCTCGACGACGGCGTGGACCTCACCGCGTACGAGATCATCGACATCAAGGGCCAGGACGGACGCGGCGAGACGGTCGGCAAGTGGATGGTCCTCGTCGATCAGGACAGCCGGCAACGCAGCGTGACGGACATGACGTTCACGCCGACGCGGACGTGGACGTCGATGCGGACGTTCCACACGTATCCCGTCGAGTGGAAGCTCACGGCTCCGTCGGTCGGCCTCGATCTCACGATCGTCGCGGCGATGAACGATCAGGAGCTGATCACCGTGATCAGCAAGCCCGCGTTCTGGGAGGGCCGCTGCACCGTGATCGGCTCGATGGGTGGACGCCCCGTCGCGGGCAACGCGTACATCGAGCGCTCGGGCTTCGAGAACATCGACACCCTCGACGACTTCTTCTCCGCCGTCGGCAAGGAAGTGCGTCGCTCGACCGCGGCGGTGCTGCCGCTCGAGCCCACGTACGAAGAGATGCGCGAGCTCATCGCGTCCGAAGAGCTCGAGCACTACATGGACGGCGTCGACAATCCGTCGATGTCCGCCACGCTGATCGCGCCGATCCGCGAGATGGTGGATCGCGGTGGCAAGTCGTGGCGCTCGTACGCCGCGCTCGCGTGCTGCGATGTCGTCGGCGGCGATTCGCGCAAGTACACCCAGTGGCTCGCGATGCCCGAGCTCATGCACGTGGGCTCGCTGATCATCGACGACGTGCAGGACAAGTCCACGGTGCGCCGCGGCGGTCCGTGCTGCCACGTCACGCACGGCGAACCGATCGCGATCAACGCGGGCACCGCGGCGTACTTCCTGACGCAGAACCTGCTCCACAGCGACGAGATCACCGCGAAGGATCAGCTCCGCATCTACGATCTCTACTTCGCGGCGATGCGCGCGGGTCACGCGGGTCAGGCGATCGACCTCGGTGGCATGGCCTCGTTCATGCCGAAGGCCGTCGAGACCGGCGAGCTCGGGGGCCTCGAAGCACGCATCCTCGCGTGTCATCGCTTGAAGACGGCGGCGCCCGCGGGCTGCCTCGCGCGCATGGGTGCGGTCGTCGGCGGTGGCAGCGACGAGCAGATCGCGGCGGTCGGCGAGTTCTTCGAGGCGGTCGGCCTCGCGTTCCAGATCATGGATGACGTGCTCAACCTGCGCGGCTTCAAGGGCAACCTCAAGCAGCGCGGTGAGGACATCTCCAACGGCACGGTCACGCTGCCGGTCGCCGTCGCGATGGGCAAGCTCGACAAGAAGGACCGCGAGTGGCTGTGGGCGACGCTGCAGAGCAAGCCCACAGATCCCGCGATCGTGTCCGCCGCCGTCGAGATGATCACCACGTGTGGTGCGATCCAGGCGTGCGTGGACAAGGCACGCGAGCTCGTCGAGTCCGGGTGGGCCAAGGCCGAGCCGCTCCTCGAGCCCTCGCTGTCGCGCGTGATGTTGCGCGCGTTCGGCTGGTACGTCCTCGAGCGTCACTACTAGACTCGGCGCGTGGAACGTATCCAGCGCTGGCTCTCCGCCAGATGGGCACCGATCGTGGTGCTGCTGGTCGGCATCGCGCTCGCGGCGCCTGCGCTCACCGCGGACTTCACCGCGGACGATCACCTGCATCGCCTGCTGATGCGCGACGAGCCGGGCATCGCCGGATTGCACTCGCGACCGTTCGATCTGTTCGTGTTCGCGAACGGCGACCCGAAGGACAACGCGGCGATGGTCGATGCCGGGCTGTTCCCGTGGTGGACCGATCCGCACCTGAAGCTCGCGTTCCTGCGCCCGCTGTCGTCGGCGACGCACGCGCTCGATCACGCGCTGTGGCCCGATAGCGCCGTCGCCCAGCTCGCGCACAACCTCGCGTGGCACGCGCTCGTGCTGCTCTGCGTGTGGCTCGTGTTCCGTCGGTTCTTCGCATTCGGGGGCATCGATCGCCGCTGGATCGCGGTGCTCGCCCTCGCGCTGTTCGCGTTCGACGACGCGCGCGGACCGGTCGTCGGCTGGATCGCGAACCGCAACTCGCTCGTCGCGATGGCGATCGCGCTCCCTGCTCTGCTCGCGCACGATCGCTGGCGCCGCGATGGCTGGGCACCCGGCCGCTGGATCGGGCCACTCGTCTTCGCGCTGTCGCTGCTCGCCGGCGAGTCCGCGATCGCGCTGCTCGCGTACCTCGGCGCGCACGCGCTGTGGCTCGACGACAAGCCGCTGAAGGATCGCGCCGTGGCGATCGCGCCGTACCTCGTGGTCGTCGTCGTGTGGCGCGTCATCTACGCGAAGCTCGGCTACGGCGTCGCCGGCTCGGGCATCTACCTCGATCCCGGCAGCGATCCGATCGCGTTCGCGCGCGCCGCGACCTCGCGCGTCCCGTACTTGCTCCAGAGCGCGCTCGCGTTCCCGTGGTCGGACTTCGCGTCGTTCTATCAGGTGATCGGTCTCGCGACGCCGATGCTCGTCGGTGCGTGGGTCGGCCTCGTCGGCATCGGCCTCGGCTTCGCGCGGATGATCCGTCGCGATCCACTCGCGCGGTTCTGGGCGACCGGCATGGTGTTCTCTGCGATTCCGATCGCGAGCACGTTCCCCGCCGATCGCCTGCTCGGCTTCGTCTCGATCGGTGCGATGGGCCTCGTCGCGCAGTTCCTGGCCGCCGCGCTTCGCCAGCGCGAGCTCCTCGGCGACGGTCGCGTGCGACGGATCGGCGGCACGATCCTCGCGGTGATGCTCGTCCTCGTGAACCTCGTGCTCTCGCCACCCCTGCTCGTGCTGCGGTCGCGCTCGATGGTCGCGGTCGGTCGCGTGCTCGATCGCGGCGAGGCCGGCATTCCGCGCGACGGCATCGCGGACAAGACCGTCATCCTGATCAACACGCCGTCCGACGCGCTCGCCGGATACGTGCCGATCATGCGCGCCTCGCGCGGCCAGGAGCGCCCCGCGCACATCCTGTGGTTCGCATCGGCCACGACGGATATCACCATCGAGCGCGTCGACGACCGCACGCTGCGCATCGAGCCGCGCGATGGCCTGCTTCGCTACGAGATCGATCAGATGATGCGCGACCCGCGGGTGGCGCCGTTCGCGACGAGCCAGACGTTCCCGCTACCGGACGTCACGATGGAGATCGCCGGCGCGATCGATGGACGTCCCCGCACGATCCTCGCGCGGTTCGCGATCCCCGTGGGTGATCCCTCGCTCGTCTGGCTGCGCTGGGAGGGCAAGAGCTACGTGCCGTACCACCCGCCTGCGGTGGGCGCGCGAGAGACGCTACCGGCGGTCGACTTCCTGAAGCTCCTCGAGGACTGATCGGCAACCGCGGATCACACGTGTAGCGCTGCAATAGACAGTGTCTACCGTGGGTTCCAGGTTTGGTTTCATAGACTTAGGTGCGATCGGGGCTGGTACGGGAGCTGCTCTACCCCGGTCACCATGCGTACCTTCACGACCATTCATCCCTGCCACCTCATCGACGTGACCGGCGGCTCCAAGCGCGTCACGGTGCGCCCGAACAACGAGCCGATCATCAAGGCGATGACGCAGCTCAAGAGCGACATCGAGACGCTCGGCAAGGCGCAGATCGAGAAGTCGAGCTCGTCGTCGCAGATGATGCCGATGATGATGATGATGATGCAAAAGCGCGGATAACACCGCGTTATCCTCGCGACGTGCGCTGGCTCGTCGTTGCTGTTCTGTTCGTCGCTGCGTGCAGCGGCGATAGCGATGGCGGCATGTCCGCGATCGATGCACAGACGCCGACGATCGACGCCCCGCCCCCGATCGCGAGCGGCTGCATCGACGACGTCACGTCGGGTGATCACGTCTACACGTGCAACGGACTTCGCGTCGACGCGCGAATCCCTCGGGCGTGTCAGGCACCCGGCTGCGGACTCATCCTCGTACTGCATGGTGACACCGGCACCGGTGTCTTGATGGACGCGCATCTCCGCATGCGCGAGCTCGGCGCGGCCGCGAACTACATCGTGGTAGCGCCGACGGGTCCGCCGTTTGGCCAAGGCCTTCCGGGATCGACGTGGCACTCCGCACAGGACGCCGCGTTGATCGCGATCATCGAGATCATGCGCGATGTCTATCGCGTCGATCTGGACAAGATCCACGTGACGGGCTTCTCGCGCGGCTCGTTCGTGACGTGGCGCCTGCTCTGCGATCACGCGGACCTGTTCGCGTCGGCCGCACCGAGCGGCGGCGGCGACGGCACGAACTTCGGCGAGGTCACGTGCTTCTCGCAGGGCCGCGCACCGTCGCGCCCGATCCCGATCCTGTTCCTCGTGGGGCGGACCGACGCCTCGGTCGGCTACGGCTCGCTGACGCAGATCCGAGACGCCGCGATCGCGGCCTACGCGGCGACTGGCCCGGTCACGATCGCGAGCGATGCACAGTACCGCCACGATCGATGGACGGGAACCGCGGTGATCGAGACGTTCGACCACGCGTACGAGACCGTCGCGAATGGACCGTTCGGCTCCGCGCGCGGCCACTGCATCCCCGGCAGCACCACCGATCCGTACGCGCAACAGTACGCGATCCCCTGTGTCCTCCCGAATGCGTTCGTGTGGGGCGAGGAAGTGCTCGCCTTCTTCCAAGCGCATCCCAAATGAGATCGCTGCTCGTCGTGTTCCTCGTGGCCCTGGCGGGTTGTCCGCGCCCCGTATCCAACGCCGATCGCGACGCGCTCCAGGACTTCCGCACCGTCGATCGAGCGTGCCTCGCGAAGCTCGACGAGATCCTGCGCGACGAGAGCATGCACCTCTCGGACACGAACGATCTGGTGCTCCAGATCCGCGTCGAGCTGGTGAAACCGTGGCGCGAGATGCGAGCGCGCATGAAGCTCGAGGAGCGCAAGCTCGGTGACGAGCTGACCAAGGTGCTCGGCCGTTACGTCGACGAACGCGAGCTCGCGTGGACGTCACTCGCGACGGCGATCGAGGTCGAGTACAACGGGATCCAGACCACGGTGAATCACCGTTGGCAGTATCGCGAGAGCACGGATGCCGCGAACACCGACGCGAAGATCATCGGGGCGAAGCTCGCGGGCCTGAAGCTCCCCGCGCTACCACCGCTCGCAGCGGCGCCGATCGTCGAGCTCGATCCTCCACCGCCGGTCACGACGCCGGGCGCCGCGTACTTCCTCGTCGGACGCAACGTGGTGCGGCTCGACGACAAGGGCTTTGCGACGATCGCCACCGACATCGACACGATGGACGTCCTGCCCGACGGCACGATGTGGGCGTGCAGCATGTGGCACCTCGCGCATTGGGACGGCACGAAGACCACGGACTACAAGCCGAAGCTGCCGGTCACGGCGTGCGCGGCCGGGCCCGACGGTGTGGTGTGGGTGCTAAACGATCGCCACTACGACAACGCCGTCGATCAGCTCGGGCGCTTCGACGGGACGACGTGGAAGATCACGACCGCGGCGATCGGCGATGCCTCGACGAGCACGGAGGCGCTCCTCGTCGATCGCGAGGGGCGGCTCTACGCGCTCGATCGCGGCTCGTCGGGCGGCGACGGCGTGTTCATCCTCGACAAGACCTGGCGACAGCTTGCGTTGCAGAAGGTCTCGGAGAGCTCGTACATCAACCATCTGGTCCGCGGCGGCGACGGTGCCGTGTGGGCGACCTATCAAGTCGCGAGCGGCGGGAAGTATCCCTCCGGGGTCGCGCGCCTCTTGCCCGCCGGCGGTGACGAGCCGACGTACATCGCCGACTACTTCCAGCAGGAGCAGATCTATCCGTTCATCGACGCGGCCGGCAGGTACACGGTGCTCGATCCACGGCGCAACGTGCTCGAGCAAGCGAACAAGAAGCGCACGCTGCCGATGCCCGTCGCCCAACGATACTACTCGCGCGACGCGGGTCCGGTCTGGATCGACGGTGCGGGCCGGATCTGGCTCGACCTCGTCGACGGCATCAACGTCATCGAGAAGGGTGGCAAGCGCACGATCTATCCGCGCGGCAGCATCGACGGCATTCGCGAGAACGTGAAGACGATCGTCGTGACGGGTGCAGGTCCTGCGCTGGTCACGCCGCCTCCGGTGGTGACACGCACGATCACCGGTCAGCTGCGCGACGGCGGCAAGCTCGAGCTGTGGCTGTGCGGCGATCCGTGGTCACGCGAGTGTCCGCCGGGGCTACCGGTGTGGAAGACCTGGAGCGACGCCGAGGGCAACTTCACGTTCGAGAACGTGCCGCGCTGGACGTTCTCGATCCAAGGGCTGGTCGGCATCAGCGGCAGCAAGGTGTGGCGCGTCCTCGATACGAAGTGCTGCGCCGACGGTGCCGTACTCGAGCCCGCGACGTTCCACCGGGAAGCCGTGTACTAGCCCGTCTCGCGCTCGATCAGCTCGAGCGTGCACTGCGTCTCGAGTGCGAACCGGCCGCGCTTCGTCGGCACCACGCGGATCTCGGGGCACTTCTGCTCGAGACGCTTGCGCAGCAGGATCAAGCGGCTCTCGAGGTTGTCCTTGATCGCCGGCAGACCGAGCGACGGATCGAGGCGCAGCTCGCGATTGGAGAACTCCGTGCGGCCCTCGCTCTGGAACGCGCGCAACAGCTTCCAGAGGATCTTCGCCGGCACGTTGCGGATCAGGTATTCGTCGTCGACGAACACGCAGTCGTCGTTCTTGAAGTACGTGAGCGTGCGCGCGGGTCCCGCCGCGGGCGCGACCGGCGCGGGCGCGTCGTCATCGTCGTCGTCGCGATCCTCGAGGAACGTCATCGCGCTCGCGATCTGATTCGCGAGCACCTGCAGGAACGGCTCGTGCCACTGCGAGAACGTGACGATGTCGCGCGCCTCGAGGGCGATCACGCCGAGCAGGCGATCCTGCACGACGAGCGGGATCGCCATCTGGCTGCGCGCGTCGGGCAGGCCGGGTAGCGGGATCTCCGCCGTGACCTTGCTGCGCGGTGCGCCGTTGTGGCGCTCGAGCTCGGCGCGCACCTGCCGGCTGTACGTGAGGTTCGTGTCGAGGCCGAGGATGCGTAGCAGCGTGCGTGTCTTCGCGACGACGCCGATGAGGCCCTCGCCGACGTGGATCTCGGCGCCGATCGAGGTCGCGCCGTAGCCGTGGCTCGCGATGGTGACGAGGCGGCCGTCGTCCTCGGGCACGAGGATCGCGCTGTGCGTGAAGCCGAACACCTCGTCGAGCGCGGCGAGTGTTCCCGTGAGCAGCTCGTCGAGATCGCGTGCACGGCTGATCCGATCGGACACCATGCGCAGCCCGCGTGACTCCGTCATCGGCTCGCCGCGCGGCTTGGGCGACCCGAGCTCCTCCTGGAGGAAGCCCGCGCGGCGCTCGATCGCGAGCACCTCGCACACGTACGCGGCGCGGAGGCGAAAGACGTTGGCGAGGCCGGTGTACGACGCGACCGCTTCGATGCGCATCGCGAGCAGATCGAACATCGGGCCGCTGGTCTCGATCCGATCCAAGCGCAGCTCGAGGCGGTACGCATCGAGCGTGAGCGGATCGTAGACCTCGAGCGATCCGCGCGGGTTCTCCTCGAGGTTGAGCCGTGTCTTCGTCGGGAACTGGTACGAGAGCGCGATGTGCCGATCGTCGACGATCTGGATCTGCGTCACGTAGTTGATGTTCGGCATGCCGGCGCGATCGCAGGTCGCGATCACGCCCGGGAGCACGCGCATGAAGCAGCGATCGATGTCGTGCAGCGTCAGGCTCATCGCCGCGCTCCACTGCCGAAGTCCATCGGCGCGGGAGCCTCGGTGTAGATGTTCTCGATCTGCAGCTCGAGGACCTTGCACGGCCAGACGGAGATCCGCGCGGCGCGCGTGATCGCGTCGGCCCACGCGAACTCGGCCGCGAACCGAGGCTGGAATGCGAGCGCGAGTGCGTGATCGCTCCCATCGCCATCGCGCGCGCCGACGAAGCGTCCCTTGACCTGGATCGTGCTGAACGTCGGCACGCTAGCCGTGGTGATCGAGAGCTGCGGATTCTCCGCGAGGTTCGCGAGGGTGCGCGCGACCAACGCCTCGGGCACCAGCACCTCCACGCGATCTCCGCCGGGCAGCACGCGCACGCCGACGCCGCGCACGCCCTCGGGCACGCGCTCCGTGGTCGCGGATCCGACGAGGATCGACGACGCTTTCTCGAGGTACTCGATCTGCGCGGGCTGTAACGGTGGTCGGCTGACGGGCAAGCATCGACATCCTACGACGAGCGATATGCTTCGTGCATGCCTCCGACCATCGCCGGCTACGAGATCGAGCGGGATATCGAACCGCCCCACCCGCGCTGCACGACCAGCGACCACGTGTACACGGCGAGGTGGCAGGGCCAGCGCGTCGCGCTGAAGGTGCTGGCGCTCCACTTCCCGCTCCGCGAGGCTTCACCGACGCGGCGACCGCCGCCGCCGCGTTCCCGAGCTAGTCGTCGCCGGACGGCAGCGATCGTCGCTCGCTGCTCGCGAGCTTCTTGCGCTCCTTGCGCTCCTTCTTCACGCGCTTCTTCGCCTGCCGGCGCGATTCGCCGAGGAGTCGCGTCTCGATCGACACGTCGCCCAGCAGCGCAAAACCGGAGATGCGCAGCATGGCGCGGCCTGGATCGGGCGAGCCGCGCCCGCGATCGAGCTCCTCGAAGCCGCCCAGGACCGAGGTCGCGTCACATTCGACGGCGAGCCACGGTGGAACGATGACGACGAGCCCACCCAGGATCGCCGTGACATGGAGCTCGGTCACGCCCGGTGCGAACTGCGCCTCGCGGAAGTCGAGCGTACCGCCGCCCAAGAAGGACGTGACGTTCAACTTCTTCGCGACGCTCCAGCGCCCCTTCTTGTCGACGTTGCCGAGGATCGCGCGCATCGTGCGCTCGGTGGGCCACTCGGCGAGCGCTTGCTCCGATGGCGTCGGCACGAGCGCCGTCGAGCTCGCGGGCACGAGATCCTTCACGAGCTCGTCGAGCTCGGCGAGGGCGGTCGCGCGATGTGCGAGGCCGATGCGGCGATCGAACTCGTCGACATCGACGAGATCGTGCGCGAACGACTCGGTCAGCGTGGCGATCACTTGCTCTCGACGATCGCGCAGCGCGACCAGGCTCGTCACGGGTGGCACGGCGAGAACCTAGCACCTGCTAGGCGCAGCAGCGCTTGTACTTCTTCCCCGAGCCACACGGACACAGCTCGTTCCGACCGATCGACGAGCTCGTCCCGAGCAGCCGCTCGACCGCGCTGCACAACAGCTCGTAATCCGCGTTCTGGCGCATCGCCGCGTGCATCGCGCCGCGGATGTCCTCCTGCTCGTCGAACATCTCCTGTGTCCGCGGGTGGTCGTAGTACTGGATGATCCCGTCGCCGTGCTGGCCGCAGTGCGTGTTGTCGACCAGCGCGTGCGCCATCCGGCACCGCGCGGGCCGCGCCGGGTAGATCGTGCACTTGCCTTCCTGGTTGAACGCGCACATCACGCCCTTGCGCGTGTACGCGATCGCCGCGGTGCGACGCTCGTCGTTGTTCGTCGCCTTCACGACGGCCTCGCCCTCGGCGCCCGCCTGCCGCTTCCACGCGGGATACGCGGCGGCGAAGCTCGCGCGCGCGGCGGCGTTCTGCGGCAGCGAGAGCCACTCCGCGACGGCCACGGCCTCCGGTTCGCTGACGACGAGCGGAGATCCGCAGCAGCCGTTGCAGCCCTGATCGCACGCGAGCACGTGGCCCTCGTCCTCGATCCGCGTGCGACGCTCCGCGATCGCGTCGTCGAACGCAGCCGCCATCGCGAGCGTGAGCCCCGCGGCGTCGCGTCTCTCGAGCACCGGCAGGCGAACGCGGGCTGCACCGTTCGCGCTCCGCACCGCGTCGCCGAGCGCGGTCGCGACAGCGCTGAGACGTGCGGGATCCGTGGTGATCGGCATCGCGTCAGTAAACCACGGTCAGTGTTCGAACAGGGCGCCGAGCTCGCGCGGTCACGCCGACGCGATCGCCACCTCGACATCGATGCCGCGCCGCACGCTCGCGGTCACGGTGCAGAAATCCTCGAACATATCGCGGCAACCATCGACCGCTTCGGCGGACACGCCTTCGGGGAGGTGAAGCGTCACCTTCACCGATCCGATGCGCAGGCGCCGCTCGGGGGTGCGCGTGATCTGCATGTCGACGCTCGCCTCGATGCCGTGCTCGACCTTTACGCCCCGCTTGCCGAGGCAGAACACGAGACTTGCAGCGAGGCAGTTGCCGATCGCACCGGCGAGGAGCCTCGCCGGATTGGGCCCGGCATCCTTGCCCAAGGGCGGCGGTTCATCGGTGACGATGGGCGCGAACGCCTTGTCGAACCGGATCTGAAATCGGTACGCATCCTCTTGAACGATGCGGACGTTGAGCTCGCTAACCTTGATGTCGTCGGTCACGGAGAGAGAGATCGCACGAATGACGCCTGCGGCAGCGCTCGAATGTGCTCGACTCGACAGGGCACTCGCCTCGTAGTCCACACCGTCAGAAGCTCACGTGGATCGTGGCCGCGAGAACATGCAGGTGCTGACCACCGGGGAGGACGGACGGCGACGTTCCACCATGCGCCGCGCCCGTCGCCACCGCCATGTCCGGCGGCGCCATCGGGTTGTCGGGCGTGCCGAAGAAGCCCGTTGCACCCGCGATGTTGCCCGGCATTCCGCTCGTGTACTTGGCGTCGATGTACATCCAGTCGAGTCGCAGAAACGCGCGCTCGCCGATCGGCTGGATCGCGTACACCTCCCACGCGCTTCCGCGGGTCGCGAGCTTGTTCGTCAAGAGATCGCCGGACTGGGCGAACGAGATCGAGTAGCGCGAGGCGCGGTTGTACTCGAGGCCGAACTTTGGCGCGTACACTCCACCCGCGGGGAACGTCCATCGTCCGCCGATATACAAGAATGTCGTGGTGTGATCCGCCTGCTCCGCGGTGCTGTACGTGAGCCCGCCTTGCCCGTCAGGGACCCACATCCCCTGATCGGCCCCGACAAGGGTGAGCATCGGCACCTCGATCGGCAGACCGTTGGCGTCGACACGCCCCATGGGGTCGAAGCCCCGGTACTTGATCGCCTCGTCGTTCGGCCGCAAGAAGCCGAGCGCGCCTCCGATGAATGCATCGACGCCGTACACGTCTCGCACCATCACGAAGAGGCTGAGGTTCGCGTACCACCCGAGCGACTCCGGCAACGTCGACGGAAAGACGAGAGACCCGTCGAGCGGAGGCGGCGCGTTGGTAGGGTTCGCTGCGGGGTTCAGATAGTAGGCGGGGTTTGGCAGTGGGACCGAGAACGGCCGAAACTTCGGGACGGCGTACGCCCCGAGCTGCGCGAACAACTTCTGTTCCGGGAGGTTCAAGTCGGCATTTCCTCCAATGATGCGGAGGTTCGGGACACCGCTGTCGAGGAACAGGCTCGACGAGAACAGGTCGTCGTTCCGGGGAAAGGCCCATGATGCATAGAAGGCGCGCACGAGAAGTTGAGGAGCGAGCTGCGCGGTGATGTCGAAGGTCTCGTATTCGCCGTCGACCATCGTGAGCCCCCACGTCGCATCTGGCTTCTCGAGATTCTCGCGGAGCTCCGCCGGGCTACCGTCCGAATAAGAGATCCGTCCAAACGAGAGGGCGACCTTGTCGGTGAGGAACCAGTCGAGCCAGAAGCGATCCATCCGCACGGCGGTGTCGCTCGGTACGCGGCCCTGCGAGAAATCTACCGGCGACGGCGTCGTCGTGTTCGTCCCGTACCGCTTGAACACGGACATTCTCCCGCGGAAGCGAAACCGCTCGGAAGGCTGTGCTTTGATCATGAAACGCACGCGGTGAAGCCACTGCTCGCGGTTCTCGAGATCCACGACCCGATGATCCGAAGGGACGAGCGGATTACTGTCGGGCGAGTCGCCGCGATACCAGTACCGCGCGAGGCTCGTGCGGTAGTCGCCCGAGAGCTCGAGTCGCTGGAGCGCGCTCTTCTTCTCTAGCTCGTCGACGCGCTTCTCGAGATCGCGCGTTCGCTGACGGAGCTGGTCCGCTGGAACGGGTGAGGCGTCGGGAGGCTCGGGCGCGAGGGGCGGTGAAACCGACGGCGCGGGTTCGGCAGACGCGGGCGCCGGAGCCTCGGGTTCAGCGTCATCGGCCCATGCCGGCTCGAGGAGCTGGAGCCATACGATCGCGAAGACGAGCCTGGAGAGATTCGACATGACGTGCCTCACCACGCATCGGCGTGGAACTCGGTTGCCCGCTCAGTCCCGTACACCTGCGCCCTGGTTCTCGGCGGAGTCGGCCGCGTTCGCTCGCAGATACGCGCGCGCAGCCATCATCTGGGTCGAGCTGAACCGATCGCCGATCCGGACATAGCGATCGTGCTGGCCCGACGCGAAGAACGTCTCCCACTGCTTGCGCGAGTAGAGGCGTCCGGAGAAAGCGCTCGCACCGTCGCGCTTGTGGCAGACGTTGCACGCCGCCACGACCTTCGCCCCTGCGTTCGCGCTACCGTCACTCGTGACGCGCACCGTCGCAGCGGGGAGCGGTGCGGGCTTGGCGACCGGCGGGGTGATCGCCGCGCTCGCCACCGGCGCGGGCGGCGGTGTGGGCTCGTTGGGTGGTGCGTCGACGATGACCTCGGCTCGTTTGCCGGCGACGATCGCGATCGTTCCGCTGCGTACCGAGCGCGTGTTGACCGACACGTCCAGCTTGTGCTCGCCCGCCGGGAGCTCGAGTCCGAGCGGAGTCTGACCTCTCACGTCGCCGTCGATCCTCACGATCGCGAGAGCGGCGTTGTCCCGCACCATGACCGCGAGCGTCCCGGTAGTCGGCGCTGGTGTCAGCGCTGTTGGTGGCTCCGGTGTCGCGCGCGTCTGCACGCGACGCGGTTCCACCTTCGCCTTTTTCGGCCCCGGTACCGGAACGGTCACGACGACCGTCGGGATCGTGGACGGCGCGGACGTCGACGCGACGGGGACGGTCGGGCTCGTGGTAGCGACAGGCTGCGTGTTTGCGTCGCGGGCGTTGTCGGCGCGCTGCTGGGCGGCCAGTTGCTCGGCGGCGTTGACGAGACGAGGTAAGTCTCCACCGCCGCCGTGACGAATCGCCTCCTGATACTCCGCGAGAGCGCGCGCATAGTCGCCCTCGGCCATCGCCGCGAGACCGATCTCGCGATGTGCGGCGACGAGTTTCGGGTCCAGAGCGGTGATCGACGCCGTGTCGCCGGGCTCCGCGCCACTCGGCAATGTCCCGCTCGCTCGCGCCTCCTCGGTGGACGGAGTCTCGCCAAGGCGGGGACGTGCGACGATCCAGATCAAGAGAGCCGCAGCGACGATGGCGAGTGCGAAGATCGCGATGCGTGTGCGGGGTGTGGTTGTGGGGGGTGGCGGTGACGGCTGCTCCATTTGGAGAGACGCCGATGCCTGCGAGCTCTGCTTGGGAATCGATTGCGAGATGCGTGGCGGATCGCTGAACCCGTATGTACCGGGCAAGCTGCCTGCGTCCGGCGACGCGATTCCAAAGTCGGGGATGGGCGACCCGGGCGGCAATGCCAGCAACGTACCGTCGGTTTGGCGGCGGTCTTCGAGCCGGCCCGGGATGCGTCGCTCCAGCCACCGCCGCAACGTGACGTCCTTGCCGGCCGGTAGCGTGCGAGCGACGCGAGCGAGCGCCTCTTGTAGCGCGATCGCCGAGCTGATCCGATGCGCGGGATCGCGCTCGAGTGCGCCCCCGATGATCGTCGCGAGCTCCTCGGGGAATCCGGGGATGATCTGGTCGAGGCGCTGGATCTCTCCGTCGAGGAGTTGGTGCAACTGCTCGGCGGCGCTCGTGCCTCGAAACAGCCGCCGCCGCGCGAACGTCTCCCACATCACCACCCCGAGGGAGAACACGTCGACACGGTGGTCGTACGCCTGGGCGCGTACGTACTCCGGTGCCATGTAACCGAACTTCCCCTTCAGCGTTCCCGGTGTCGTCAACGACGCCGTCGTCAGCGCGCGTGCGACGCCGAAGTCGATCAGCTTCGGCACTCCCTCGTCGCTGATCATGATGTTGTTCGGCGAGACATCTCGATGCACCAGCCCTTCCGCATGGGCCGACGCGAGCGCGCTCGCGATCTCGATGAACAACTCGGCGCCCAACCGTGGTTCGAACAGCGGGTGATCGGGGATCGAGACGTCACCCAGGAGCTCCCGGAGGTTCTGCCCCGGGATGTACTCCATCACCATGAAGTACTGGCCCGCATGATTCGCGATGTCGCGAACCTGGACGATGTTCTTGTGGTGCAGCCGGCCGACGATGCGCGCCTCGTCGAGGAACATCTGCACGAAGGCCTGGTTCGCGCTGAGGCTCTTCGCGAGGATCTTGACAGCGACGAGCGCGCCAAATCCTTCAACCGAGGACTGCATGCGCGCGAGGTACACCTCCCCCATCCCACCCGTCGCCAAGAGGCGCAGGAGCTCGTAGCGGCCGACGATCGTGCCCGCGCTCATGGGTTCCCTCCAGCGTCACTCTGCCCGGGACAAGAACGAACGTTGCTTGACTCGACCTTTACTTCGTCTGTGCAGTTGGTCGGGGATTGGCCGAACCGCTGGGCGTGGCCGCCGTTCGGTGACGGCGCGCCGACTCCAGAAGATCGACGAACTCGATGCCACCGCCCACCCGCAGCCCGTCCGCGAACTCCGAGATCGCGCGATCGTAGTCGCCGGCGGTCATCGCCGCGAGGCCGCGCGTGCGGTGCTCCTGAATCGCTGACGCGCCAGCGGGCCGTCGTGCCGCGGCCGGAATGCGGGTCTCACCGACCTCTTCCGACGCGCGACTGCGCACGACAACAGCAACGAGCACGAGGATCACGACGGTCATCGCGACGAGAAGGACTCGCATCGTCGATCGAACCGGCAACGCCTGCGTTCGCGAGATCGACTCGCCGTTCGCAGCCGTGCTGTGGGTGATCGCGAGCGCGGGCGGACGGGCCTCTGCACTGGACGCAGGGGCGCCGCATGCGCCGAGCGTCGCGCCCGGGCCAGCATCGGCGAAGTCGCTCGACGAGGCCATGAACAACCGCTCGACCTCGCGGCGCCGCGCCATCCGCTCCGGGATCCGGTGTTCGAGCCATTCGCGGACCGAGCTCTCGCCGATGTCGGGTTGTTTGCGAGCGAACGTCGAGAGTCGCTCCGCAACCTCGTTCGCCGAATCGATTCGCTGATCAGGATCTCGATCGAGCATCGAGGCGACTACCTCCGCGAGCGTCGCCGGAAACCGCGGCAAGACCTGATCCACTCGTGGGATCTCCGCCTGGAGCGCGCGATGGATCTGCTCGGCCGCGCTCGCGCTCTGGAACAAACGGCGGCGCGTGAACGTCTCCCACATCACCACGCCAAGCGAAAACAGATCGACGCGCTGGTCGTATGCTTGGCCGCGGATGTACTCCGGCGCCATGTAGCCGAACTTGCCCTTCAACGTTCCCGGCGTAGTCAGCGAAACGTCGTCGAGTGCGCGCACGACCCCGAAGTCGATCAGCTTCGCGACGCCGGCGTCGCTGACCATGATGTTGTTCGGCGAGATATCGCGGTGAACGAGCCCGCTGCGATGAACCGTGGCCAGCGCGTCGGCGAGATCGGCGAACAGGAGGGCCCCGAGGCGCGGCGAGAACAGCGGGCGATCCTCGATCGTGATGTCGCCGATGAGCTCCCGCAGGTTTTGCCCGGTGATGTTCTCCATCACCATGAAGTACGTGCCTTCGTGCTGGTCTACATCGAGGATGCGCACGACGTGTTCGTGGCGAAGTCGCGCCACTGCGCGAGCCTCGTCGAGGAACATCCGCACGAAGGTCGGTTGCGAAGTCAGATGGGAGAGCAGCACCTTGATCGCGACGAGGGATGCGAACCCGGACTGCGACGAGTGCCTACCGAGATAGACCTCTCCCATGCCTCCGGAGGACAAGGTTCGGAGCAACTCGTAGGAGCCGAGTCGGCCCGGACAGCGAATGGACATCGCTTGCAGTGTGCCGAGCCACGGCTCGATCCAGCCGACGTCCAGCTGTACTTCGTCTGTCGTCCGCTCTAGCGAGGCTCGCCGACCGTCGACACCCGCGGATCCCGTCGCGCGATCGCGAGATCGATATCGGGTGAGATCGTCCATCCAGAGCCCTCACGCCGGATGACCTCGCGGGTCTCGTGCAGCTCGGCGAGCAGCTTTCGCGTGCGGTTCAAGGCGATGTAGAGCGTGTTCCGGTGGCGAAGAGGATGGTAGTCGTGGCCCCCCCACACCACTTGGTACAACCGCTCCGCGCCGACCGGCTCGAGGCTCTCGGCGAGGGTGACCAGGATCGCCGCGGCGACACCGCGCCCCTCCACCATCATCCCGGAGCGGCCGAGGATGCGCCCGGAGCCGATATCTACGAGAAGATCGTGGTGACGCGCCACCTGGGGGAGAAACCCGACCTCGGTGTGCACGCGTCCAGCGCGGCTTGTCACGATCATCGTGTCCGGCCGAAGCCCGAGAACGCGCAGGATGCCGACGTATCCCGGCTGCTGCTCGGCAGGGACGCGCTCGAGGATCGACCCACCGGCGTGTGATGTCGCGCTACGCAGAAGGGCCGTGCGAACGCGCAAGAAGTTCATCCCCGTTTCAGCGGCGAGCGCGTCGATCTCGGCGAGCTCCGTGATCGCAGAGTCGAACATCCCGGCGGCAAGATCCGTCGCTGCGAGGATGAACAGAGCACGTCCGCGCGAGTACGGCCGTGCGGAGCGACCCTCATCTTCGAGCACCGAGAGCGCCGCGGCGCGCGCGCGTTCAGGATCACCGCCGAGAAGCTCGACGTATGCGAGATCGAGTGCGAGGTTCGCCCACGCTGGCTCGCGTCCGGTCATCAGCGCGAACGCTGGCTGGAGCTCGATCCGCGCGCGTTCGATCTCCCCGCGAAACGCATGAGCGAGCGCCAGCTGGGCTGCCGCTTCGGCGGCGATCGCGATGTTTGGATGTCCGAGATATCGCGTGACTAACTCCAGGGCCTCCGAGACGCGCCCCACCGTCAACAACGCTCGTGCGAGAAACAACTCTCCCGGCGGGACGAGCGGGTGGACGCCGGTCTCCTTCGCACGTGCGACGACCTGCTGGAGAACATCGATGGCCCGCGCCATCTCCCCGTGCATGACGAGCGCACGCCCCCAGAAGTGCCCTGCGAGCAGAGCGAGCAGCGTGTCATGGTGGCTCGTATGCTCGTGATACGCGTGCTCGAGGCGCTTCACCGCACGCTCGACGTGTCCCGCGGCAAGCTCGGCGATACCGACGTACAGCTCGGACATACGGCGCCGCAGATGATCGCTCGGGTGAAGCTCCTCGACCTCCGCCAAGAGCCCGCGGACCTTGCGGATGTCCCCTCCTTCGCTGGTCGCCAACAGCTCGATCAACAGCAGAAGGAAGTCGAGATCGGGCGCGTTCGCACGGCGCGCAGCCTGACGGCCATCGTGGATCACGGTGAGGCACGCCGGCCAGTCGAGGTGCAACGCATGGAGGATGGCGTTCATCCAGCTCCGGCGGGCGACGTCGAGATCGCACGAACTGTCGACGCTGTCGTCGATCTCGGTCGCGAGCTTCTCGGCGGAACGGTCATCTCCGGCCAGCGCACGGACCAGCGCGAGACGCATCATGAGGGCGGCCTTTGGGCGCTGCCCCGGAACCAATCCGAACGCTTGATGGAGCTCCTCCGTTGCTGCATCGAGTCGGCACGCCCGCTCCGAGATCGTTGCCTTCGTCAGCAGCGTGAGGAGCCGGCTCTGCTCGCTCTCGGGGAGCGTCTTCAGCGACGCTTCCGCTTTGTCGATCTGTGCCATTCGCAGATAGATGCGCGCGGCGAGGAGGATCGCTTCCGGCTTACCAAGCGAGGCCAATCGATCGAGCACCGGGAGGAGCAGATGATCGAGGCCGGCGAAAGCGATCGCGCGGTTCGCGGCGCGCACGCGCACGAACGCCTCATCGAGATCGCCCGATAGGGCCGTGAGGCAGATCGACTCGACGGCGGCGATCGGCTGGTGATGCTGCTCGTAGTCCTCCCAGAGCACGATCGCCGCGGTCGTTCGACTTCCCGCGATGAGGTCGGGATCCGCATCACCCATCACGCGGTCGCGAACCAGACCATGAACGATCACGCGCTCGGGCCCGGCGTCGACAAGAAAGTTCTCCGCAAGCAGATCGAATACGTGGTCATCGGTGACGAGCCGCGTAGCGATCAACCGCGAATGAGAACATCCCGACACCGCGGCGAGCTGGATCAACGAGCGCCGCGTCTCGCTATCGAGTATGTCGATCGACGCACGGATCGGGTCCTTGGACGTTGCCTCCCGTCGTCTGCCCGCGATGAGATGCCGGAGAAGAAGCGGAGAGCCACCTGCGCGCGCGAGGAGATCGTCGAGATTCGAGAGTTCGACGCCTTGACGCTTCGCGAGGTGAAGTGCGAGCTCGCGTGACTCGTCCGGTTCGAGCGGTCGGAGCTTGATCACGATCGGCGTAGTGACGAGAGGGAGCGCCGACCGCGAGGTCACCAGCACGCGGCTTCGCGGCTCGTGTCGCCGGACCAGGGCGTCGATCAACTCGGCAACGGCCGCGGGTGCCGCGTGTGCGTCATCGATAATGAGGACGCGAGGCGTGGTGGCGAGCTCCTCGACCAGCTCGGCCAGTCCCCCGGACCGACCGGTGAGGCGCGCCAGCAAGTACGAACAGAAGACGACCTCGTGGTGTGGCTCCACGATCACGCGCGTCGCTCGCATTGCGGGATCCGCAGACAGAAGCATTCCCTCGACGTGGTACGCGAGCTCGCTCTTCCCGATCCCGGGAAGCCCGTAGATCAGCGTGACGGCCTCCGGCGTTTGAAGGCGCTCGAGCTCCTCCCGCCGGCCCAAAAAGAACCCCAACATCGAGACCACCGTACCTAACACCCGACCGATAGCATCGGTTCGAGAGAGCACCGTACAGATGATGTAAAGACGCGAAACGGCAGGTCCGTGTCTACCTGGCCTCGGCTCCCCTGCACTCGACTATCTTGCCCAGTCAGTCCGGCCGTGGCCATCGCAGTGACACGGTCAGTGTTCGAACAGGGCGCCGAGCTCGCGCGGTGAGTGCACGAGGTGATCGGGCTTCGCGGCGACGAGGATGTCGAGGGGGCGCAGCCCCCAGCTCACCGCGATGCTCGGTACGTTCGCCGCTCGGGCGGTGGCGATATCGACCTCCGAGTCGCCGACCATCACGCACTCGCTCGGATCGATCGCGAGCTGATCGGTGACCTCGAGCAACGCCGCCGGATCTGGCTTGTGCGGCTTGCCCACGCGTTGCCCGACGACCATGGCGAACGGCCATCGCGCGAGCAGCTCGTCGGCGCACGCGACGGTCAGATCGTGCGGCTTGTTCGAGAGCACGGCGAGCTTGCGGCCCCTCGCGATCGCGTCGAGCTCGTGGCCAAGCCCGTCGAACACGCGCGAGTGCACGACCGGGCGCGCGCGATAGTGCGTGCGAAACTCGGCGAGCGCGGAGGCGACATCCTCGGGATGTGGAATCGCGCGAACGATCAACTGCTCGGCACCGTAGCCGACCCACTCACCGATCTCGACGAGCGAACGAGGTGCGAGTCCGCGCGCCGACAACATCGCGTTCAAGTGCAGCGCGATGTCGGGCAGGCTGTCGATCAACGTACCGTCGAGATCGAAGATGACAGCGCGAGCGTAGCGAAGGACCATGTCGCTCTAGAATGGCGTGTTCGCGGTCCCAGCGCTATCGGCTAGCCCCCGCGGCGATCGCGCCTGGCCTTGGCTCGTTCTCGTAGCCACGCCCGCTCCTCGTCCGTCTGCCTCCACGTCTCGGGGCGCCAGCGCACGAGCAGGTGCATCGCGAACACGAAGTTCGCGGCCGACGTGACGTAGAGCTGCGTCGCGGGCCACCGCGCCGAGATCATGAACGCCACGAAGTAGCCGAGCGCCCCGGACGTGAACCGCCAATCGAGCGTGATCGCGAGCCACGCCGCACACGTTCCCCACAGGAACTGCACGCCGAGCTGCGCCTGATACGACGTGCCGCCCGCGACCCAGGTTCCGGCGACGAACCACGCCTCGACCGCGAACATGACGATCGCGGCCGCGGCGACACGACGATTGAGCACCGTCGCGGTCATCGTGTCGCGCGCCCACAACACGAGTAGCGCCACGCCGATGCACGTGCCGATGCTGAACAGCAGGTGATTGCGCAGCGTGAACGGCGCGAAGCTCGGAAGCAGCGCCGACAGCATCGGCACGAGCGTGAAGATCGGACCGAGGATCAGGACGAGGATGGTGCGCGTGCGCCGTCCGGGCGTCGGGTTGTTCGCTTCGAGGAGCGCCTTCGCCGCCGCGTCGCGACTCGCGCGTTCCGCCGCGGCCGCCTTCGCCCGGGCGAGCAGCGGCGGCGGCTCCTCGAGATCGCTGAGCAACGTGACCGCGGTGCCGGGGTTTCCTGCCGCGAGCTCGAGCTCGGCGACCGCGATCGTCGCGCGCGCGAGCCCGGCCTTTGCCTCCGCGTTGTCGCGCCAGATCGCGAGCGACTCGTGAAAGCCGAAGCGACACGCGCCGAACATCCGGTAGATCTCCTCGCGATCGACGGTGTTCGCCGCGAGCGCAGCGACGAGCTGATCGGTGCGCTCGAGCGCGCGTGCACCGATCTCCGCCGAGCCGCGATGCTCGAGATAGCGCTGCAGCTCGATGCGCAACGCCTCGACGGACTCGTAGCGATGCTCGGGCTCGGAGTGCATGGCTCGCATCACGATGCGCGCGAGCTCCGCCGGCACGTGCGCGGGCACCACGGGCTTGGACTCGATCACGCTCGCGAGGACCTCGATCGCCGACGCGCCCGCGTGCGGAGGTCTTCCGACGACGAGCTCGAACAACACGGCGCCCGCCAGGTACACGTCGGTGCGCTCGGAGATCGGCGGCCCGGTCTCGCGGCCGAGCATCTCGGGCGCCATGTAGCACGGCGTCCCGGCGAGCGCGTTCGACTGCCCGACGAGCGGCAAGCGTCCGCTTCCGTCATCGCGCAACGCGACGGCGATGCCCCAATCGAGCAAGTACACCTCGCCGAAGTCGCCGATCATCACGTTCGATGGCTTCAGGTCGCGATGCACGATGCCGCGGTGATGCGCGAATCGCAGCGCGTTGAGCGTCTGCATCAGGATGCCGAGGTTCCACGCGAGCAGATCCGTCGCACCGAATCGACGCTGGACCTCGGCCGCGTTGCCGACGAGCTTGCTCCACTCCAGGCCCTCGATCCGCTTCATCACGATCAGCGGCGATCCGTCGGGCTCCGCGCCGAGGTAGTGCACCGGCACCACGTTCGGGTGCTCGACGGTGCCGGTCACCCACGCTTCGCGGAGAAGATCGAGCGCCGATGCGTTGTCCCGCCGGCGATCGGGCTTGAGCGTCTTCACCGCGACAGTGCGGCCGAGCGCGACTTGCTCCGCGGCGCGGACGACCCCCATGCCGCCCTCGCCGATCACGACGCTGCCCTTCAGGTGCAACGAGCTCGACCCGCTCGAGCTCGCGAGCTCTTTCAGCAGCGCGAGTGCGCGCGATCCACCGCTCTCGCGTAGCTCGGTGGGCACGATCGTTTCGTCGGGCGACGACTGGATCGTTTCCAGGACGTCGTCCGCGAGTGTCTCGACCCATGCATCCCCGACGGCGATGACTCCAGTCTAACGCGTCGGACGGTAGCGGTGTACGATCGCGCGATGCGGGCGTGGTTGCTCGTCGCGATGGCAGCGTGCGGGAGGAGCGGATTCACCGAATCCACCGTGGACGCAGACGCGCCCGCCGATGTCTCGCCCGATCCGATCGATTGGACGGACTTCACGAACGTCTCGACGCTGCAGACCATCACCGGCACGAATCGCGACATCGACGTGCACCTGCAGGCGAGCGTCGGCAGCGGCACGCCGACGCTCGAGTACCGCGTCGATGTCGGCACGTGGATCGAGCTCTCGACCGCGATGCTCGCCACGGTCACCCTCGCGCCCGCGTCCAACCTCCAGTTCCGCATCGGTGGCGCCGTCGGTGACACGGGCTTCTTCACGGTCACGAACGCATCGACGAGTGACTCGCTGCTCGACACCGTGCGCGGCACCGTCGGCACGCCGGTCAGCGGCAACGGCACGCCCGCGTCGCCGTTCGTCGCACCCGGCGCGCCTCCCGCGAGCTGCCACGAATTCCTCGCCAGCTATCCGGAACAGACCGCACTCGACGGGAGCTACAGCATCACGGCCGCGCCGCTCGTCGTGTATTGCGACATGACATCCGACAAGGGTGGGTGGACCCTCGTCGCGCGCGTTCGGGCGACGAGCACAACGCACGTCACCGCCGCCGCCGTCGGCACGGTGAGCTCACCGACGCAGACCACCACGGGCAAGCTCGCCGACGCGACGATCACCGCGCTCGACTATGCGAACGCGCGGTTCGTGATCGACACGCTCGGCACCGTCTACGTCACGGCGACGTCGCTCGATCTCAGCGGCGCAGCGTTCAACCTCGTCGCATCGGCGGCACCTGCCCTCGCCGGCCCCTACACCTTCAACTTCGCGACGACGACGTCGTGCAGCTCGGACTGCGGTGTCGGCGTCGTCACCGCGAACCTTCCGTTCGGCCGGATGTGTGGCTATCGCTACTACGCGTCGAGCGGCAATCCGCGCAACGGGATGGGCTGTCAGGGTGCGTTCGGCAAGAACGGCACCGTCTGGGTCCGCTAGAGTGTGCGCATGCCATCGGTCCGCACGCTCCGCGAGTTCGTGACCGACGAGAACATCCTCGGGTGGCTCGCCGAGGAGATCTCGCAGAACCACGCCGACTCCACGCGCGGCGCCGCCGATGTCGCGAAGCGCGCGCGCCTGCCGATGGCGTGCTCGACGTGCGCGGTGACGAAGGCGTGCTGCTCGTCGTACGTGATCGTTCGCTTGTACGAAGGGCTGATCGTCGCGGACACGCTCGTGCGCACGGGCCGCGACACGCCCGCGCTGCGCGCCGATCTGCGCGAGCGCGCCGAAGCGATGGAAGCAACGCGCGCCCAGTCATGGAACCGCCCGTGTGCATTCCTCGACGAAGCCGAGCGCTGCACGGTGTACGCGGTGCGCCCGACCACGTGCGCACAGCTCTACGTCTACTCGGATCCCGAGCTGTGCGTCGCGCGCTCGTCGCAGGTTCGCTCGTACACCCCGCGTGACGAAGTGGTCTCCGCGAATCGCGTCGAGGAGACGTTTCGCGAGCGGCTATCGCTGCGCAAGAAAGCCGGGCGTCGCTATCTCGGCGTGTTGCCGCGCATGGTCCTCGTGTCGCTCGAGGCGTGGGACCGCACGGACTTTCGCGACTATCTCCGCCAGCTGCCCTGGCCCACCGATGGCGAGTGGGCGCAGATCATCGCGTGAGCGAGGCCGCGGCGAGCTCTCACTTGCGGGCGTGCACGAGCGTGAACTTCCCCTCGGGGAACTCCACGTCCATGCGTTGTCCCGTGACCGCGACGACGGATCCGCGACCGAACTTCGGATGCTCGATCAGCTCGCCGACGGCGAAGGCCTGACTCGCCGCGTACGGTCGCGCGACCGCTTCCTCGGCCGCCCACGCGATCTGCGCGAGCTCGCCGATGCTCTCGAACAGCGAGCGCACGATCGCCGCGGGGAGCTTCTCCACGCGCGCGTCGAGGACTCGACGGACCGCCACGTCGCGACGCGTCGCCGTGTCGGACACGGGCTCGTCCATCCGCGCCGCTGCCTCGGCGTTCGCGGCCGCCATCACGGTGAGCGCGCGGTCGAGCGCGTCGCGCGCAGCGCCGCCGATCACCTCGGTGCGAGCATCGAACAGGTTCTGCTGCACCGCTTGCGACGCGTCGAGCGGCACCTTCGGCTGCTTCGTGATCTTGAGGCCACGCTCGTCGAGCTGCGCGACGATCTTCTCGAACGTCGACAGGTTCTTCTCGTCCATGCGCGTGCGCGCCTTGTCGATGATCGCCGCGCGGATCTGCGGGATCGCGAGCGCGCGATCGATCACGCCGGCGAGCGCGGCGCTGACCTCGAGGCGCAGGCCGTGCGGCAGCGTGAGCGTCCGATCCTCGGTGTCCGTGGGCACGAGGCCGACGACGCTGACCAAGCACTCGGTGAGCTGACCGGCCTTCGCGTTGCGCGGGCCACGGGGATCGTAGTTCGCTTTGACGCTGAGCTTCTCGACGAGCGCCTCTTGCAGACCGTGGTCGTCATCCAGGCCGGCTTCGAGCTCGGCGAGCGTGCGATCGAGTCCCGAGAGCAAACACACGTCTGCGAAGCCCTCGAGCAAGTCGCGCGCGATCGCGTCGAGGTTGGCATCGACGGGATACTTCTCGATCACACGAGCTGCGAGATCCTGGAGCGTAGTTACATACCGCCGGGGGAACGCGATCGAAGGCACGGCCCCACTTACCACCATTTCTCCCGTATGGTCCGCGCGTGAAGCGCGGAAAGCAGCACGAAGGGCAGCTCGCACGCCTGACCACGCTGGGCGGGTTGCTCGGCGTCAAGACCTCGCTGCTCGTGCCGCGGCTCGCCCCCGTGTCCGCGGCCTGCGACGAGAGGATGCTGGTGACGGTGCCGCACGGGTTCGATGCACTGACGGTCACCACGCGCGTGTCGCGCGATCTCGCGAGCTCGCTGTGCCCGTGGCTCGCCGCGCTGCCCGGTGACGATCTCGATCTCTCGATCGATGCCACGACGATCACCGCGTGGTCGGACGAGGCGGCGCTCCCCGCCGACGCACCCGCCGCCGTGACCGAGCTCGCCGACCAGCTCGACGGCGTCGACGCGCTCGGGTTCGACGGCACCGCGTGGACGTACCGGTTCGAGCTCGAGAACGCAGGCGACCTCGTCAACGGTACGCTCGCGATCCTCGACGACCAGGCCGCCGCGCGCGGCGTCACCGGTCCGCAGCGCCGCATCGCCGCCGAGCTTCACCGCTCGCTCGAGCGCGGTCGACCGTGTCGCATCTCGCTGCGCGCGCGGGGCGGCGCACTGGAGCCGATGGTCAGCATCACGTGGGATCGCGTCGAGTGGACGCCGATCCAGAGCATGCTGAAGGGCTTCTACCCGTCGAGCGGCGGCGTCGAGAAGATCGCTCGCTTGTCTCGCGCGTCGGACGCGGAGGACGCGACGGTCGAGCTCGTGCTGGGTCCGACGGATCCGCCCGGTGTGCGGTTCTCGTTCGACGTATGATGCGCGAATGACCACGCCGACGACGCCCACTACACCCAGCGACGTGAAGTCCCGAGTCAGCGACGAAGAGTGGAAGCTGCGTGTGGATCTCGCCGCGGCGTATCGGCTCGTCGCTCACTACAAGTGGGACGATCTGATCTTCACGCACATCTCGGCGCGGCTGCCCGGCCCCGAGCACCACTTCCTGATCAACCCGTACGGCATGACGTTCGACGAGATCACCGCGTCGAGCCTCGTGAAGATCGATCTCGACGGCCGCAAGCTGATGGACAGCCCGTACGAGATCAACCCCGCCGGCTTCACGATTCACAGCGCGATCCACGCAGCGCGCGAGGATGCGAAGTGCGTCCTGCACACGCACAGCTTGAACGGCATCGCGGTGTCGGCCTCGAAGCACGGCCTGTTGCCGCTGTCGCAGCAATCGACGTTCGTGCTGTCGTCGCTCGCGTATCACGACTACGAAGGCATCGCGCTGCGCGACGACGAGAAGCCGCGCCTCGTGCGCGACCTCGGCGACAAGTACTTCTACATGCTGCGCAACCACGGCCTGCTCACCGTCGGGCCGACGATCGCGGACGCGTTCCTCGCGATGTATCAGTTCGAAGCCGCGTGCACGATCCAGCTGCGCGCGCAGGCCGCCTCGCCCGAGCTGATCGAGATCGATCCGAAGGTCCTCGAGTCCGCGACGATGATGGCGAAGATGGTGCTGCGTGGCGGCGGCGGCGCGTTCGCGTGGCCGGCGATGCTGCGCAAGCTCGATCGGATCGATCCGAGCTTCCGCACCTAGCCCACCCTCGACCTCCTTGAATTCGATCGTGCCCTTCACCTTCGACTTCGATGCGGGCGCGAGCTACGCCTTTCTCGTCTCGGGCGCGGGATGCGCGGAACTTCCCGCGTGAACCGAAATCGAACAAGACGCGGGAAGCCTCGCAAACGCGGTGTGCGGAGGCGCTCGGTGGTCAGCCCTTGATCGCGCGATTGCGACCGCCACGCTTCGCTGCGTACAGCGCCTGGTCCACGCGCTCGACCATCGCCGCCGGTTCGTCGCCCGCCGACCACGCGACCACACCGAAGCTCGCGGTGAACCGCAGCGTGCGCGCTTGATCGATCGTCCAGTCGCGTTCGGCGAGCTCGCCGACGAGTGTCTTCGCTTTCGCGAACGCCACGCGCAGCGATGCACCCGGCAACAGCACCGCGAACTCCTCGCCGCCCCACCGCGCGATCATGTCGTCGCGCCGCACGCGATCGCGGAGGAACGTCACGAGCGCGTTGAGTACGCGATCGCCGACGGGATGCCCGTGCGTGTCGTTGATCGCTTTGAAGTGATCGATGTCGGCGAGGAGCAGCGCGAAGCCCTCGCCCGTCGTCGCCGCCGTCGTGCACCGCCGCGCGAGCTCTTCATCGAACGCCGCGCGATTCGCCGCTTGCGTCAGCGGATCCACGCGCGCTGCGTGCGTGGCCTTCTCGACGCGCGTGCGCAGCTGTTGGACCTCCGCGCGCAACGCGGCGGTCGCCTGTGCGTCCTGCACCTGTCGTTCGGTCACCACCTCGCGTAGCGCGCGTACCTCGGTCGTGATCGCCGCGCGCACCTTCACGAGGTCGCTGAGCTTGGACGCAGCTTCGAAGCGCGATCCGGAATCCAACATCTCTCGGTGGTACGCGGCCGAGCCCTTCGCGATCGCGCCGAGCCCTTCGGTGAGCACCGCGATGATCCGCTGGAGCTCGGCATCGCGATCCGCCAGGTGAGCACGCTCCGCGTCCGCGAACACGAGCGTGGCTCGCTTCGCGACCGCGAGGTTCTCGGCGACGTGCGAGGCGTCATCGCCGGCTCGGATGCGGCCGCGCAAGGTGCCGAGGGCGTCGCGGACCTCGTCGGCGCCGATCTCCTCGATGTCGAGCACCAACGCCTGCACGCAATCCACGAGGGACAACGCCGTGTCCTCCAGTGTCTGCACGCGGGTTCGGGTGGTCGCCAGCTCCACTGCCAGCTCACCGCGTTCGCGCCGCTCCCGCAATCCAGCGATCAGGCTCACATCGGGCGGGTCGGCCACTCTCGCCCCTCATATAGATGACAGGCGCCACCGTCATCCGCTGCCCGGTTCGTGCACACACACGACCACCCGACCCACAGATTTCTGAGGCGCCGGATCCCGTTTTTCCAACAATCCCGCGCCAGTCGTGAAGAAAGTGCCTGTCTTCCGACACCCTACTCGCGGCACACTCGCTGCAACGCAGTCGGGGTTTGGAAACGCTGCTCTTCTTGGAGGTGACCGCGTGTCGATGAAAACGCTCCTGCCACTGGTTCTGATTTGCGGATGTAACGAGCACGGGCAGACGCCCGAGCCGTTTGGAGTTCCGATCACCGGCGGCACGATGATCGTGACCAGCGATGGTGCACGGGCCGTCATCTCCGACCCCGATCGCGATCGCATCGTGCAGATCGATCTCGCGACCGAGTCGATCCTCGCCGAGACCTCGCTCGAGCTCGGCGCCGAGCCGGGACGCTTGGTCGAAGACGCGGCGCATCGCGTCCATGTCGCGCTCCGCCGCGGCAACGCCCTCGTGACGGTCGATGCGGCCGGCGCGATCGTCGAACGCCGCACCGCGTGCGTAGAGCCGCGTGGCCTCGCATACGACGCGGGCAAAGATCAGATCCATGTCGCCTGCGCGAGCGGCGAGCTCGTGAGCTTCGCGGCCGCGGGCGGCGCAGCGGTTCGCAGCCTTCGCCTCGAGCGCGACCTCCGCGATGTCGTCGTGCAGGGCACGAACCTCGTCGTGACCCGGTTCCGCACGGCCGAGATCCTCACCCTCGACGAGACCGGCGCGATCATCACGCGCGTGGCTCCGCCGACGGTGCCGCGCTTCGATTTCGGCGGCATCGCGTTCGGCAACGGCAGCGGTAGCGATCAACCTCCTCCCGAGATGCCCGGTGGTGGCAGCGGTCAGTTCGATGCACCCGCGTCCACCGCGTGGCGCACGATCGCGATGCCCGACGGTCGCCTCGTCATGTCTCACCAGCGCCGCGTGAAGAGCGTGCTCGACAGCGAGCAGCCCGGCGGCTACGGCGGCGATTGCGGCGGCGGTCCCATCGAGGATGCCGTCACGGTCGTCGCTCCGGGCGAAGCCCCGCGTCCCGCGCTGCGCATCGGCAACGGCGCGCTCCCCGTCGACATCGCGGCGTCGGTCGCCGGCGACAAGATCGCCGTCGTGACCGCCGGCAGCCGCATGGTCACCGTCGTCCCGTCGGTGATGCTGTCGAATCCCGACGAGGATCGCTGCGAGCCGCCGGAGCCTACGCCCTGCGGCAACGAAGGCAGCGGCAGCGGTGGCTTCCCGGATGCCGGCCCGGGTACGGGTGGGGAGCTCCCACCGTCGGATGGCCCGAAGATGGGCGAGTGCTGCGAGGACAAGGACCAGAACGGTCGCTGCGACGACGACGACGAGGACGAGGACGAGGACGGCGACAGCGCACGTCTGGGTCCGCCCACGTCGATCGCGTGGACGCCGTCGGGCGATCTGCTGATCTTCTATCCCGAAGCTCCGGCGATCATCGTTCGCTCCGCGGGCGGTCCGCTCGCGCACCGCATCGCTCTACCGGGCACCGCTCACAACGATCAGGGCCGCAACGTGTTCCATCAGCAGACGCGCATCGGCGTCGCCTGCGCGTCGTGTCACCCAGAAGGTCGCGACGACGGCATCGTGTGGGACTTCGCGGTCGACGGCCAGCGCCGCACGCAGAGCCTCGCCGGCAACATCCTCGAGCGCGCGCCGTACCACTGGAGCGCGGACGAGAGCTCGCTGCCCGTCCTCCTCGACGACGTGTTCGCCAAGCGCATGTCGGGCGGAACGCTGACCTCGGGACAGAAGGCTGCGCTCGGTCCGTGGCTCAACCGCGTGCCCGCACCGCAATCCGTCGTTGCCGACGCCGCGGCGGTCGAGCGTGGTCGCCAGATCTTCGAGAGTGGTGACGTCGGCTGCGTGGCCTGCCACAGCGGTCCGTTGCTGACGAACAACCAGCGCACGAACGTCGGCACCGGCGGTCTGTTCAAGACCCCGAGCCTCGTCGGCGTCGGCGCGCGCGCGCCGTTCCTCCACGATGGTTGTGCGGCGACCCTGATGGATCGCTTCGGCGCGTGCAACGCGGGACCGGGTGTCCACGGCGACACGTCGAGTCTCTCTCCCGAGCAATTGGGAGATCTCGTGCAGTACCTAGAGTCGCTCTGATCAGCGTAGGGTAAGGGTGTGCGTACCGGCCTCGTCATCGCCTGGGTGATCAGCGCGATCACCTCGCTCTCCGCCTGCGAGATGAGTGAGAGTGAACGCGTGGCCTCCGCCTGCACCGCGATCTGCGCGTGCATGGCGGCGCCGCTGCCTGCGCTCCAAGACGAATGTGTCCTGGAGTGTACGAGCGAGGTGAGCGGCCAGATTCCCGACGAGTGCTTGTCGTGCGTCTCGAGCCACGACAGCTGCACGACTCTCGAACGCGACTGCGAGCCCCTCTGCAATCCACCCGAACCGGTCTTCGCCAACGCGAGCGCTCATCAATGACAAGCACGACGACCCGACTCTTTGTTCTCTGTGGGCTCGCCAGCGGATCCGCGCTCGCGCAACCCGGTCCCACCAACCCGCAACCGCCGACGGACACGATCGTCCAGCCGCCGCCGCCGCCGCCGCCGGAGCCGCAACCACCCGGGCAACTGCCGCAGCCTCCACAGCCGCCGGTCGTCACGGTCGCGCCCGCGAAGCCCGACCCGGCGCCGGAAGCAACGCGGCCCGATGGCTTCGCGATCGGTATCGGCGTGGGGTATCGCTTTCCCACGTCACTCCAGCAACCGAACACCACGAGTGTCCGGTTCCGCCTCGCGAGCGGCCTCACGTTCGAGCCCACGCTCGTGCTCGCCAGCTCGACGCAAACGGTCGACGTCGGCAACTCCATCTCGTCCTCGAACACCGAGGTCGGTGTCGGTGCGATCGCACGCTTCCCGCTCGTCAGCCGCCGCCGCGCGGACCTCGAGCTCCTCGGCGGCATCAGCCTCGATCGCCTCAACCGCGATCCGAGCGATCAGAACACCGACGACAACACGACCACGACGGCGATCGGCGTGAGCTACGGCGTCGCGGTCGGGTTCTGGCTGTCGCAGCACCTGCAGGTCAGCCTCTCGGCGACCAACAGCCTCGTCACGTACGCACATGTCCGTGAAGAGATGGGCATCGACTTCGTCCAGGTCACCAACACGACGACGTTCGGACTGGTCTTCGATCCGACCGTCGCCGCGATGATCCACCTCTACAACTGAGCGCGCGCTACCGGATCGCACGCTCGTTGAGCGGCTGCACCGGCCGCGCGTTTCCGTCGAACTTGCGGCGGAAGCGCTCCATGTGCGCCTTCGAGTCCGTCATCGTCCGGCGCATCACGTTCCACAGCACGCCCTCGCTGCACGGCGGCGTGGTCAGCGATCCCTCGTAGCGAAACAGCGTCCGCGTCTCCGGCAACAACACCGACGGATCGAACGGCTTGCGCAGCTTCGCCGCGCTGTTCGTCTTCTTCGGCCACGCCGACCACACGCCATCGAGCGCCGTCGCCGCCGCGCCCTCGTCGTACAGCACGCCGACGACGGACAGCTTGCCTTCATCATCTTTGTGCACGAGGTGCACTTCCATCGCATAGCGCTCGCCGGCGATCTCGTGCTCGCTCGGCATGTGCACGTGGAACTGCAGCAGCTGATACGTCTTGCCGTCGATGATCATCGAGCTGCCGGGCTCGAAGTTCACCTGCACCGTGTGCCCGTTGTCGACCACGCTCGCCTTCGTCGGCTTGTACGCGAAGTAGATCGGCGACGCGTTGCCCTTCTGCGGCGAGATGTCGATCGGCGACTGCGCCTTGCCTTCGCCGCACGTCGCGAACGCGGAGTCGAGCGAGGCCCACTTCTCGGGCCCCGCCGAGCCGAAATATGTCCAGTGAGGCGAGTGCGACGCCTTCGCCCGCTCGTCGGACTTGCCGTGCTCGTCGGCTTTCGCGTGCTCGTCCGCTTTCGCGTGCTCGTCGGGCTTCGCGTGCTCGTCGGGCTTCGCATGCTCGTCGGGTTTCGCGTGCTCGTCGGCTTTCGCGTGTTCGTCGGGCTTCGCGTGATCGTCGGCGTTCGCGTGCTCCTCGGGCTTCGCCGGCTCGTCGGCCTTCGCGTGCTCGCTTTTCGCGTGCTCGTCGGCGTTCGCCTTCTCCTCCGCCGTTACGTGCTCGTCGGGCTTCGCGTGCTCGTCGCCCTTTGCATGCTCGTCGCCCTTCGCATGCTCGTCGCCCTTCGCATCTTTGGCATCCTTCGCATCCTTCGCATCCTTCCCGACCGTCTTGTCCTTCGACGCGGGTTGGAGCGCCCCGACCTTCTCTTCGAGCTCTCCGACCTTCTTCTCGAGGGCATCGACACGCTCGGGAGCCTTCCATTGCTCGCAACCCACGACGGCCAACCCAGAAGCGATAAGGACGATAAGGCGCACGTGGGTTGAGTCGACCGTCTTCTCGCGCCATGAAGACGACGTACCCCACCGAACTTCCCCAAGCGCATGCGCTACTTGAACGCGCCGAGCTGGACGAACGAGCGATCCGTCATGATCACGTAGGGGCGCTCGTCGAACGTGAAGCTCTCTCCGTCGAAGCGTTGCACCTCGAGGAGGCCCATGCCGTAGCCCATCGGTCCGCGCGAGTAGTAGTTGATCGACAGGCGATACGGGCCGGCGGTCGGCGAGCCCTTGATCGCGAAGCACTCGGGGCCGTAGCCCGTGGTCACGTCGGCATAGAGCTCGCCACCGGACGCGAGCTCCGGATCCGAGTAGTACGCATGGTTGCCGAACCGATCGCGGATGTGGAAGTCGACGTCGTTCGCGTCGGTCTCCCAGTACATGATGAACCGCGTCGACGGCTCCCGCACGAGCGACAGCTTGCGCGTCGCGAGTGCGTTCACGATCGTCGAGCGCTCGCCGCCGTGCGCGAGATAGGCCGCGCCGATCATGCCCGCGTCCTCGCGGAGCACGCGATCGACGCCGGCGAAGCGGCCGTCGGGATACCGCTGGTCGATGGCGGCGAGGATCGCGGCGAACGCAGCCGCATAGTCCGCGTCGCGCACGAGCGCATAGGCGAGCAAGCGATGACCGCTCGGGTGATCCGGCCGATCTGCGACCGCCTTGCGATACGTATCGATCGCGAGATCGCGGCCCAGCGCTCCGATGCGTTCGAGGCGCTCGCCCGCGAAGCGCCGCAGATCGGCGCGCGACGCGTACAGATCGATGATCGATCCGTACATGCGCGCGGCGGTCGCGAGATCGTTCTTGGCTTCGAGGACCTCGCCGAGCGCGACGAGGGCGAGGACATCGCCCGGCGCTTCGTCGTGCCACGGCTTGGCGATCGCGTAGGCGTCGTCGAGCGTGCCCGCCTTGATCGCGCGCATCACGCGAGCGAGCTTGCCGGTCAGCGGGGCCGCGCTCGGATCCGCGGGATCCGTCGGGGGCGCGGGTGGCGCGATCTCCACGGTGGGCGCGACGTTCGTGTCCGCGGTTGGCTCGGGCGCCACCGTCGGTGCGCTCCCGCGTGGCTCGGTGCCGGGCGGCGCCGTCGGTGTCGTCGGTGTCGTCGGTGTCGTCGGTGTCGTCGGTGTCGTCGGTGTCGTCGGTGTCGTCGGTGTCGGGGCTGTGCTCACCTGTGCGGTCGTCGTCGTGCCCTCGGGCGCAGTGCTCGTCGCCGCGGAGGGCGGTGCGGTCGGCGCTTGCGCGTTGGTCGCCGGTGTCGTCGGTGGAGTCGGTGGAGTCGGTGTCGTCGGTGTCGTCGGTGTCGTCGGTGTCGTCGGTGTCGTCGGTGTCGTCGGTGCGGTCGGCACGGTCATCGGCGCGGTCGTTGGTGCCGTGCTCGCGGGTGCGGTCGTCACGGTGTTTGTCGGCGCGGTCGTCGGCGCGGTCGTCGGTGTGGCGGTCGGTGCCGTGCTCGTAGGTGCGGTCGGCGCCGTGCGCGCGAGCGCTGCGGCGGTCGCCGCGGCGGCACGCTCGTCGCGCGCGATGCTGTCCGGCGTCTGGAACGTGAACGGATAGTTCACCTGCACGCTCCCACCACCGATCCACGCGGGAAACTCGAGCGACCGGATCACGTCGGCCACGCAGGTCGCGACGGTGTCGTCGAAGCCGGCGACGCTCGCGCTCGCGACCTTGCCATCATTGCCGATGACGAACTGGGTGGTGATCGTTCCTGCCAGCGTCGGCCGCGCGAGCAGCTCGCGCTCGTAGCAATAGCGAACCCGTGGCAGCGCGCGATGGATGTAGCGGCGGATCGAGGTCTTGTCGAGATCGCCGCTGACCGTCGGCTGACCGATCGAGATCGCGGGGACCGCTGCGACGTGGTAGCGAAGACTCGCGCGACCGGCGCTGGCGCCGTAGCCACTGCCGGTGGAGGATCGGTGGCCGATCGTCCCGTAGCGGCCGACGCCGATCGATCCCCAGCCGGTTCCGCCGCCGCCGGGACCGAAGCCGCTGCGGCCGAAGCCGAAGCCACCTCGTGCGTCGGCGGTGTGCACGAGCGTCTCGTCGGCCTTCTTCGAGCGCTTCTTGGACGCGATGATCGCCGTGCGATGCGTCTGCTCGAGGCCGTGGGGGCCGACGACAAGGATGTCGCTCAGCGTGGTGCGCTCGAGGTGATAGCGCGCGTAGTCGGCCTCGGTCTCGAGGACGAGCATCGCCGCCTGGCTCGACACGACGCGATCGCGCACCGAGCGCTTCGCGATCTCGGCGCGCAGCGACGTGGCCGCGGCGGGTTCGCGCGTGCCCTCGAGCGTTGCCTCGAGCTGATCGATCTCGGCGCTCGCGACCGCTCGCTGGATCAGCGCGGGCGTCGAATCGATCGGCGCGAGCGTGTGCGTGATTTCTCCGATCTTCACGTCGATGGCCCGCCGCGGCTCTTCCATGCGCGCGTAGACCATGACCGAGCTTCCGGATCGCGCGGCTGGAATCGTTCGCGGATAGAACCAGCGCGCGCCCGGGACGTCGATCGCCAGGTCGAGGCTCACGGGATCGCCAAGCCCGGCCGCGACGGCCTCGATGCCGCGGTCGAGATCGTAGACATCGCCGGCGTGCACGCTCGCCGCGCGCGCGATCGTCGATGCGAGCCGGTCGTCGCGGAGGCCGCCGGTGATCACGACGTCGAGCCGATCGATCGGCAGCGCTCCCACCGCCGCGACGAGCGCTCGCGTATCCGCACCGGCGGTCATCACGCCGTCGGTGGCGACCACGAGACGCCGATGCGGCCGCAGCGGCGACGTGGCCAGGGCCTCGAGCGCCTGCCCGAGGTCCGACGCGCCGGCGGCACCGCGTGCGAGGAGCGCGGCATCCTCGGCGGGGCCGTAGCTCTCGGCGAGGCCCTGAAAGATCAGCTCGCTGTCCTGATCGAACGCGATGACCTGCAGCTCGATCGGATCGCCGTAGCGCACGCGCAGCGCGCTGACCAGCGTGTGGATCGAGGTCACGTAGCCGCTGAAGTCGAGCGCGCGCGACGCGCTGGTGTCGACGAGCAGCGTGAGCCGAGTCGGCGCGTCTTGTTCTCGCACGACGACGCTCGCCGCGCCGACGTCGACCGCGGCGACCACGAGCTCTCCGGACGCCACCGCACCGCTGCCGGTCGTCGTCGCGACGAAGTCACGATCGGGACGCCAGTTGCGCTTGGCCAGCGTCTCGCCGCCCGCCGCGACATCGACGCGCTCGACCTCGGGCAACCCTCGCAGCGGCAGCGTGTACGACCGGCCCGCAAGCGCCTGCGAGTACGACACGATGATGTGCTTGTCGCCGAGCGCATCGATCGGAAACACGCGCGCCGTGAACTCGTTGCCCGACTTCTCCGCGAGCGCCGGATCCTGGCGGCGATGGAGGAAGTCGTCGTAGATCCGGCGCGCGAGTCCCTTCTCGACGACTTCGGCTTCCTGCATGCGGCCGTGGTCCTCCATCGCGAACCGCGACACGGCCGCGCTCGGCGGCAACGTGATCGCGAACCTTCCCTCGCGAATCCGATCCTCGGGGTTGTGGAAGTAGAGGTGGAGCTCGGTGAATGCGAGCGGACCCTCGATGACCGCGCGCGCATCGATCCGCGTCAGCTGGAGGCCGCTCCCATCCGAGGCGGTCAGGGTCCACGGTGGCGCTGGTTCGCGATCGAGCTCGGTGTTCGCGATCGTAGGCCACGTCCGCGCGGGCTTCGCCGCGTGTGGCGCTTCGACGACCTCGAGCTCCGGCGGCGGTGGAACCGACCGAGAACCGTGGCACCCCACCGTCGCGAGCACGAGACACGACACGAAGCGCGAGGTCAGCACCCCGGATGGACGCTCGCGCGGTCCCGAAGTTCCATGGAACGCGGGGCGCGATCTGGTGTCACACACGGCGTCGGTGAGGCGCCCGACGGCGTCGCTACGGCTTCCGATCGCGAAACCGGCGCAGTAGCTCGTCGCGACACTCGGGCGGAGGCGGCTCGTCGGGCAACCGATTCACGAGCGCGATCGTCTCGCGGTACTGCCGGAGGTACGCACGGCAGTGCTTGCACATCGCGAGGTGCATCCACACGGACACGCGCTCGCCAAAGGACAGAGAGTCCTCGACGTAATCGGTCGTCCGTTCGGTGATGTCGCGACAGTTCAGCATCGAAGCGTCCTCTCAAGCATCGCATGCCCCACACAAAAAGCACATGCGATGCCCCCCGCGGTGGCCCCGCGAAGCGACCCGCTACTTGAACTTGTGAGTGAGCACGTAATCGTTGTCTGCACCGTTGTCGTGGCAGTCCTTGCACATCCCCACCGACGTACCCTCCATCGCCATGCCGTTCATCGACATCACCTTCATCAGGTCGGGTGACGCCTTCACGTAGTACCAGGCCCCGGCCTGCTTGCTCATGATCGTGACGGACATGGGCGCTCCGTCCGCGCTCGTCATCTCCTGCTTCACGATCACCGCACCGTCGGGCAGCGGCAGGGTCTTCGCAGCGATCGCGTCACCGACGATCTGATTGTGGAAGCCGAGCACGAACATCCCCATGTGCCCTTCGGACTTCGTGGGTGCTGGCATCTCGGGAAACGTGGACCAGCTCGTGTACCCCTTCGCCGCGGCGAGGACGGGCACCGTGTCGGCGGATGGATCGGCCATGCCCATCTTCATGTCCATCCCGCCCTTGTCCATCATGCCGCCGGGTTTCTCGGGCGCCGCCTTTCCACCACCACATGCGGCCAGTGCTGTCATCGTCGTCAGATACATCGCGAACGCGTTCCTCATCTTCGATCTCCAAGTGAAAGTTGACTACGCGGTACGGTCACGCGAGGTCGCGATCCGTTACATCGAACGCGCAGATTTCGGCGTTCCCAGTCGGAGAGGCGACCAACTCCTCGTCAGCGAGATCGATACTCTTCGAGAATCGACCGGAGGCGCGACCGCGCGCGATGCAGGAGCACTCGTTGGTTCCCCTCGTCGAGCTCGAGGAGGTCACACACCTCCTCCGCCGACCAACCGAGTGCGTCACGCAGTACGACGACGCTGCGCTGTCGCTCTGGAAGCTGACCGATCGCACGTTCGAGCTCGCCGACCAGCTCCTTGCGGAGCAGCACCTTCGCCGGGGTCTCGGACTCCCAGCGTGGAGGATTGCTCCACATTCCGCGGTCGTCGAACCGCGCAGGATCGACGGCGGCCTCGGCGGAATCGCTCTCCTCCGTGTCGAGCCCCGGGACCATGCGTGCATCGCGGACGCCCTTGGTCTTCGCGCGGTTCACGAGGATGCGAAAGATCCACGTCTTGACGAGAGAGCGCTCCTGGAACGTGTCGAGTCCGTCGAGGACGGCGACCCACGTGTCCTGAACCACCTCGTCGGCGGCCGCGTCCGTCGACACGAAGCTGCGAGCAAGGCGGCGGAGCGCCGCACTGTATCGATCGACCAGCGTGGTGAACGCCGCCTCGTCACCGCGACGCAACTTGGCAACCAAGTCGCTGTCGTCGCTCGGAGAAACGGCCACCGCTCAGCAGCGTAGGGTGGGATGGTGACTGCGTCCACCGGCCGGAGTCATGATCGAACATCGCGCTCACGCGCATCGGTCGCTCGGCAGACGCGTATCGCGTGCCCCACTCACGCGGTCGCCATCACCTCTCGTAACAGCTCCACGAACGCGGCGACGCGCGGGATTCGAAGTCTGCCCGGCGCAACCAACGCGTACAGCTCGAACGCTCCGAAGCGATACCCCGGCAACACGTGCACGAGCGTGCCCGCCGCGAGGCCGCTCGCGAGCTCCTCGTCGGAGCGCACGCCGATACCGAGGCCCGCATAGACGGCGTCGCCGAGAACACGACTGTCGTCGCACTCGAACGTTCCGCCGACCAGAGCCTTCACGCGGCGGCCCTTGCGGTCGAGGAGGTTCCAGGTTCGCTGCGGTCGATCGGCGAGCAGGCGAAGACACTGATGGTTCGCCAGATCCGTCAACGTTCGTGGCGTGCCATGTCGCTTCAGGTACTCCGGGGAAGCAACCAACACCCAGCTTCGCGTCGCGAGGAGCCGAGCGATCAACGAACTGTCCGAAACGGGCCCGACGTGGAGGGCGATGTCCACGCCACCGGCGATCGGGTCGATCGACGTGGTCGCGATTCGCAACTGGACCTTCAGCTTCGGGTGAGCGGACAGTGCGCTCGAGATGCTGTGCAACAGATGCCGCGTGGCGGCGCCCGACGGCAGCGCGAGACGCACGGCTCCTTGCAGCGGATCTCCCGTGGGATGAAGCTCGTCTTCCACCGCATCCAGCTCGGCGACGATGCGCGAGCAGCGCGCATACACGATCCGCCCCTCGTCGGTCAGGCTGATCCGGCGCGTGGTCCGGTTCAGCAACCTCGATCCCGCTTGCGCCTCGAGTCGCTGCAGCCTACGACTCACGGCGTTTGTCGACAGCTGGAGAGTCCTCGCGGCACTCGACAGGCTTCCGCTATCGACGACGAGCGCGAACGTCCGCAGGTCCTCGATCCGGTCGAACGCCATCCCGTCATCATCACCGATTTGGTGACAATCCTTCAACCGATCGTCACCTACCGAACGACCACATCGGCACGCATCCTGGAGCAAGTCGGCGCATATCGCGTCGAGAAGGAGCTCGAATGCAGATCGTCAGCGTGAAGAAACGTCTCGCAGCACCCGCCGCGTTGGTGTGGAAGATCATTAGCCAGGGAGATTGCATCGACCGCTGGTTGCCGGCGATCGCGACCTGTCGCCTCGACGGAACCGGCGCCGGTGCACGCCGGTTCTGCACGACCGGCCAGGGCCACCAGCTGGAGGAGACGATCGAGACCATCGATCACACGAACCGGATCTTCCAGTACCGCATCGATCGCCAGGACATGCTGCCGACCACCAACGTGCGAGGCACGCTGTGCGTGAGCGAGGATGGAGCTGGACAGGCAGAGGTGCTGTGGTTCCTGAACTACGACCTCGTCGACGCGGCAGCGGCAGACGCCGTGCGCACCGGCATCTCCGACCTCTACGCGGAGGGACTCGCCGGTCTCGAACGCTTCGCCCGGGAGATGACATGACGTTCCGACTCCGCGAGCTCGCCACGTACTCGTTCGCGTGCAACGTCGGTGGTGGCGATCGCGTCGTCCGTATCCTGGTCGGCATCGCGATCGCGGTAGCGGCGATCGCGGTGTTCGATCTCGTCGGGCTCCAGGCGATGGGCGCGGTGACCGGCGGCGCGATCGCGCTGACCGGCGTCGTCTCGCGGTGCGGGATCTACTACCTATTCGGCCTGACGACGCGACGACGGGGTTCATGACAGCGATTCCCACGGCGGTCCGGGTTTGGGTACAGCTCGTTCGATCGCGACAGGGCGAACATCGACGACACGAGGAAACACAGGAGCGTCGTTTTGTCGCGGGCCACGGCCGCGTTCCTGCGAGCCCTATGCAAGTAAGTACTTGCTTATAACGAGGTGGTGGCCAGACTGCGGATCACGCCGTGACCACGAATCGTCCACGCCGGCAACGCACCGAGGATCGGCGACCGCAGATCGCGGACGCGGCGCTGCGCATCCTCGCGACCAGAGGCGCATCGCTGCTCACCGCCGCCGAGATCGGCCGCGAGGTCGGAATCGCGGACTCGACGGTGTTCCGCCATTTTCGGGACATGGACGAGGTGATCCTCGTCGCGATCGAGCGCGTTCAGGCTGTCTTGGCGGAGAGCTACCCGGCGCCGGGCCAACCACCGCTCGAGCAATTGCGGGCGTTCTTCCTCGCGCGGCTCGCGCTCGTCCGGCAGCGTCCGGAGATCCTGCGGCTCGCGACCAGCGATTGCCTGGAGCAGGTCGCAGGTCCAGAAGGTGCCCGCCGGCTGCGCGACTCGATCGCTCGCTCGAAGCAATTCATCGAGGCTTGCCTGCGCGACGCGCAGACCGACGGTGACATCCCGGCCGAGCTCGAGCTGGTCGTCCTCGGCTGGGTAATACGCGGCACGCTGCAGGGCGCGGTCGAAGCGTCGACGCGAGGACGCGCGAAGATGGTGCCGTCGCCGCAGGCCACGTGGAGCGTGCTCGAGAGGCTGCTCCGCGGACAGCCGCACGGGACGTGGACCGCGCGATCACCGCGAAAGGACGAGCGAGCAAGATGAGCGCCCCCACCCGAGACAAGTGTCGATACACCCGGATCGTTATCGCCGCATCGCTCGTCGTCGTGGCGAGCTGCGCTGGTTCGACACCACCACTCACGACGCCCCTGGCAACGTCGCATTCCGCGCCGTCGATCGATGGTCCTTCGGTGCGCGTCGTCGAGCTTCCTGTCTCGACGAGCGGCGATCAGGACCGCGAGGTGACCGTGCTCGTAGACGAGCCGGCGCTCGAGCTTGTCTCGATCGTGCTCCGCCGTGGCACGGTGCTTCCGGAACATCACTCCGAGGTGCCGGTCACCATCCAGGTGCTGCGAGGTGCTGCGACGGTCGACGCCGCCGGTCAGCAGCTACGGATCGATCCGAGCCACGCGATCGTCCTCGCGGCGAAGGTGCCGCACGCGGTCAGGCCCGATCCGGGCACCGACGTCGTCCTGCTCGTCTCTCATCTCGGCCGCCCGACGCACCACGCCGAGGGAAACTGATCATGCCGGCATGGCTGCGTCGTGGCCTGAGGTTCGTGCGTCGCATCACCTGGGTCTTGGTGCTGATGGTCGTGGTGCTCGCCGTCGCCTGGATGGTCCTCTGGAGACCGGTCCCCGTGATCACCGCGCACCCGGACCGCGGCACGATCGTTCAGGAAGCATTCGGACGCGGAACCGTCGAGAGCCAGCGCGAGGCTGCGGTGGGCTTCGATCTCGTCGGCAGACTCAGCGACGTGCTGGTCGATGAAGGTACGCGCGTGACGCTCGGTCAGGAGCTCGCACGACTCGAGACGAGCCAGGCCGAGGCGGATCTCAAGTCAGCGACGACGGGTATCGCGGCCGCGCGGACGTCGTTGAAGCGACTCGCCGCAGAGGAAGAGCGCGCCCGGTCGCTGCTCCTCACCGCGGAACGCGAAGCGACACGCACGAGGGCGCTGTCCGACACTGGCGCGATCACGGGGACGGAGCGCGACGACGCCGAGGATCGCGTACGCGTCGCGCGCGCCGACCTCGATCGTGTCCTCGCGCAACGCGCGGAAGCAACCCGCGGGATCGACGTCGCCGCGGGAGGCGCCGAGCAACGACGCGTCGCGATGGTGCGCGCCACATTGCTCGCGCCGTTCGACGGTCTCGTCACGCGACGGCTGCGCGAACTTGGCGACACCGTCGCGATCGGCACGACGGTGCTGCGTATTGTCGACACCACGCGCGTGTACATCCGAGTCGCCATCGACGAGACCGTGTTGCCTCGGCTCGAGATCGGACAACCGACGGAGATCGTGTTTCCGGGGACCACCGCGCCGGTCAGCGGCCGGGTCACGCGAATCTCGTGGGAAGCGGACCGGCAGACCCACGAGCTCTTCGTCGATGTGACACCCGACAAGCTCGACCGCCGGATCGCCATCGGACAGCGCGCCGACGTCAGGATCGAGCTCGGTCGTCACGAGAAAGCGCTGCGCATGCCGATCGCGATGCTCCACCACGACGCCGTAGGTCCGTACGTCTACGCCGATCGCGACGGGAGGATCGCCGTCGTGCGGCCACGCTTCGGGATCACGGGCACGACTCATGTCGAGGTACTCGATGGACTGGCCGAACACCAAACCGTACTCGCCGCTACGTCCACCAGCGCATCTCTCCCTACGGGGCGCCGCTGGAGAGCTCGATGAACCTGGCGATTCGAGACGTTCGCCGCAAGCTGGCCCGGTTCCTTGGCACCGCCGCGGGGCTGGGATTGCTGCTCACGGTCGTCATCGCGATGCAGGGCATCTACGCCGGAATGGTCGACGACGCGACGATCCTGACTCGCGCGATGCACGCGGATCTGTGGGTGGTGCAGCGAGACACGCGTGGACCGTTTGCCGAGGGTTCGCGTCTTGATCCGAGTGTGGAAGCACGAGTCGCCGCACTGCCCGGGGTACGGAGTGCGCGCCCGTACACGTACCAGTTGATCCAACGCGAGCATCGCGGCGCGGTCATGCGCATCGCCCTCGTCGGCCTCGGCTGGCCCGACGATCCGGGATACTCCGTGCCGCTCGTCCGTGGCCGTCACCTCGCCCAGCCACATGGCGAGATCATCGTGGATGGCTCGCTGGACCTGCACATCGGCGAATCCGTCGTTCTCGCGGACGAGGAGTATCGCGTCGTCGGGCTCACGAAGAATGCCCTCACGTCTGGTGGTGAGTCGGTCGCGTTCATGACCGTGGCCGATGCGCAGCTCGTCGCCTTCGATCAGGCCGCGGAGGCGACGGTGCTCGAACGCGAGCGAGTCATCGAGCGATTGCGCTACACCGACCTCGGCCGCAGCCAGCCCAGCCTCGAGGACGTCGCGACCGATCCACGATGGCGTCCACCGGCCCTCGCATCGCCGCCGATCGCCGCCGTGCTGCTCACCGTGGATCCGCACCGCGAACGCGAGGTGCGCGCGACACTCGCGAGCTGGGGCGATGTCAGCGTCTACTCTCAAGCGGAGGAGGAGATGCTGCTCCTCGGCGGGGTGGTCCAGCGTGCACGCATGCAGATCGGCTTGTTCACCTTGATCCTCACGCTCACGGCCGCGGTGATCGTGATGATGGTCATGTACAACCTCACCCTCGAGAAGACGCACGATCTCGCCGTGCTCAAGTTGATGGGCGCACCGCGCAGGCGCCTCGCAGGCTTGGTGCTGCAACAGGCGTGGATCCTGGGCGTCCTCGGCTATGGCCTCGCGTACGTGCTCGGGCAGCTCGCGTATCCGCAGTTCCCGCGGCGGGTGGTCATCACCGACACGATCGCCCTCGTCGCGCCGCTCGCCACGATCGTGATGGTGACGCTCGCGAGCATGCTCGGACTCCGTCACGTCATGCGGATCGACCCCGCAACGGCGCTGGAGGGCTGACCATGACCGATGCCGTTCGAGCCGTCTCGCTGACGAAGACCTACGGATCCGGTTCGACAGCGATCGTCGCCTTGGATGACGTCAGCCTCGCACTCGCGCGTGGCACCGTCACCGCGTTACTCGGCCCGAGCGGCTCGGGCAAGTCCACGCTGATCAAGGCGCTCGGGTTTGTCTCGCCCGCAGAGCGTGGCGAGGTGTTCTTCGATGGCCGCCTCGTCATCAAGGACGGCGAGCCGTTCGCGGACCTCGCACTGTTGCGCCGACAGCACCTCGGCTTCGTGTTTCAGAAGGCGAACCTGACGTCGTTCCTCGACGCGCGCGAGAACGTGGAGATCGCGTGCGAGCTCGGCGGCAAGACCGACGGCCGACGACGTGCACGCGACCTCCTGCGGTACCTCGAGGTCGACAATCGCGAACGCTCGTATCCAGAGATGCTGAGCGGTGGAGAGCAACAGCGCGTCGCGATCGCGAGAGCCCTTGCCAACGATCCTTCGCTCATTCTCGCAGACGAGCCCACGGCGGCACTCGACAGCAGTCGCAGCCGGAGCGTGATGGAGCTATTTCGCAAGGTCGCGCACGAGCGTGACGCGGCCGTGCTCGTCGTGACGCATGACCATCGCGCCCTCGACGTGTTCGACGTCCTCTACGAGATGGAGGACGGACGCATCAGGCCGGCGTCCGCGTGATGCCATCGGCCGGGCGCGTGCCGCCATCGACACTTCCTCTGTAACGGATCCGGCGGTCGCGAGACTGCAGGGAAGAGTCGAACTCGAACCGAGGAGGATCCGATGGCGAAGATGTGTCCGATCGATGGCTGCAAGGCAAAGAAGGGTCTCTGTATCCACGACAAGATCATGGTCGTGATGGGCGGGATGCTCGCGGCGTTCGCGGGTCTTCACTGGGGCCTTCACGTGATCTGAGCCCCACGATGTTCCCCCCTCCCCACCCAACAGCGAGCTTCCCGTATCGCATCGTGACCAAGGTCGGCGAGGGCGGAATGGGCGCGGTGTATCGCGCCGAGGATCTCGACCTCGGGCGAGCCGTCGCGATCAAGGTGATCAAGCCGGAGCACGTCGCTCGCCTCCGTGGGCCCGCGGCGCAGCTCGCCGTGGATCGCTTTCTCCAAGAGGCCCGCGCGGCCGCGGCGCTCTCGCACCCGGGCGTCACCATGGTGCATCGCATCGGGACCGAGTGCGGTTGGCCATATATCGCGATGGAGTGGCTCGAGGGCCGCACGCTCGAGGAGCTCCTTGCCGACGAGCCACAGCGGTTCTCGATCCCACAGGCCGTGCGGGTCGCGCTCGAAGTGCTCGCGGTGCTCGAGGTCGCGCATACAGCGGGCGTCGTGCATCGCGACATCAAGCCCGCCAACCTGATGCTCGTGGCGAACGGTCGCGTCAAGGTCACCGACTTCGGGATCGCGCGTGTGCGAGGCTCGAAGCTGGCGCACACGCAGGCCGGGGTGATCATGGGCACGCCGCAGTACGCGGCGCCCGAACAGCTGCTCGGTCAAGCGAGCGACTGTCGGGTCGACCTCTATGCACTGGGCAGCGTGCTCTACGAGATGATCGTCGGGCGACCACCGTTCGAGGCCGCGACGATCTACGAGCTGATCCACGCGGTGCACGACACGATGCCAGCGCCGCCCAGCCTCGTCGTGGCACGCGTGCCACCGGCGATCGACGCGATCATCGCTAGAGCGCTGGCGAAGCGGCCCGACGATCGCTTCGGGAGCGCAGCCGAGATGGCCGCGGCGCTCCAGCCATTCTCGTCGAGCGCCATCACCAAGGCGTCGGGTGTCGGGCTTCCCGTCCCGGCGTCATCGTTCGTGCCCGTCCCCGTGCTCGTTGCCGAGGGCTCGGCTCCACGAGCACTCGTCGCGAGCACGATGCGCCGTTGGCCGGCGACCGCTCTCGGGCGTCAACTCACGCGATCGCTACTCGATCGCGTGCTCGAGAGGCCGCTGCACGCGCGGGCATTCTGCGGTGGGCTGGATGCGGGCGGCACGTGCCTGCTGATCGCCGACGGGATCGTCTTCGCGGCATTCGATCCGGCGACGGGGCGGATCGGCGACGCCGCGATCGAGTCGCTCCCCGAGCAAGTCGACGCGACGCTGTACGCGATTCCCGCCGAGCACGATGCGCGCGTCGTCGGTCTCGTGGCCTCCCTGCTCGCACCTCCGCGATCGGAAGCGACGACGTTCGACGCGTCGATCGTCGAGCTCGGGCAACTCGGGCGCAAGCTGGCCGCCGAAGGCTTCGACGGCGCGCTCCGGTTCGCGCTCGGTGACGAGATCGGGTTCGCGCTGTTCAGTCGCGGGCAACGCGTCCTCGATCTGTTCAGCCAGGGCTGGCCGATCTCGCCCGTGGCGCGCCGCTGGGAAGAGTGGATCGGTGCGAGCGGTGCGACGGCGAGCGTCGATCCGGTTCGCCACGCGTTCCCCTCGATCACGTTCCGGCGTCAGCTTCGGGACCTTTCGCTCGAGGTCGTGCGGCCGGAGATCGATCCAACCTCGTCGGTCCGGTCCGATACGCGCACGGCCGCGAAGGCACTCGAGCTTCGACCGCGACCGAGCGCCACCGCGGATCTCCGGCGAGGCGAGTCCACACTTCAAACGCTCGTCGTCGCAGATCCGATCCACGACGCGGCACGGTGGGTGTTGACCGAGCTCGCGCCACAGTTCGTGACGTTCGGGCGCGCGAGTCATTGGAAGGGCCTGATCGATCCGCTCGCGCGGGTTCGCGAGGTGTGTCTGCACCACGCGCCCGAGAACCTCTGCAGCGAGTCCGCCTTCGATGTCGTGACCTACGGCGCCGACCACCAGGTGCTTCACGTGATCGATCGGGTCGCGCTCGGAACGAAGGCGGCGGTCGACGCCCTCCTCGCACGCGCGATCACGCTCAAGACCACACTCGGTCACGCGGAGCTCGGCGCGGCGATCCTGATCGCACCACGGTTCGAGGAGGAAGCGCTCGCCGGCTACCTCGACGGTCTGCGCGGAGCCCGAAAGCGCTCGATGTTCTCGGGACTGGATGCGCTCTCTCACAAGGAGGGGTTCGTGCGGCTGGGCGCACGCAGCGGGATCCACGTGCTGCTGATCGAAGAGAACAACGGCGAGCGACGTCCGTTGGTGTTCGAGTAGCTACGGGACCGACCGCGCTCGAACAGGCATGCACGGTGCAGCACCGTGTTTCATGCAGCGTCGTGCATCCCTGATCGCGCTCGGTGTGTGGACTGTGGTCGGATGCGACGGTGGTAGTGGCGACAAACCCGACGGCCCGACCGCAGATGCCGCGTTCTCCGACGGTGGCATTGACGGGGGGCGCGACGGCGCGATCGACGCCCCGCTGACTCTCCCGGCGCTCGGCGTCTACACCGTCAACACGGATGGGACGGACCTGCGCCTCCTCGTCGACGCGGGGAGCCAGCACCTGAGTCACGTGCGCCAGCTCGCCGGCACCGATTGGCTCACAGCGACGCGCTACACGGAGGATCCCGACAACAACGGCCTCGCGATGGAGCTCGAGGCAAATGCCCCCGGTGGTCTGAACTACGGTGGTGCGCAGATCGTCGTGTTCCGAGCGTCGTCGCCCAGCGTGGTCACCGCGATCACGCCGGTCGTCGCCGGCAAGATGACGGCGAACAGCTCGTGGACGAGCGACGGAGCATTGATCTTTCTCCGGCAGGATCACCCGAGCGATCCGAACTTGACGCGGCTCGAGCGGGCGACGTTCACCACGCTTCCGAGCAACGTCACCATCACTGCGATCCCGCTCCCGCCCGAGCTCGTCCTCCCGATCGATCCGCATCAGAGCGGACCGAGCGACGCATCGGGATCGATCGTGTTCCCCGCGCTGTTCCAGCACCCGAACGGCTGGATGCGTCCGGTGTGGAAGGTTCCCGCGAGTGGCGCGACATCGCTCGCCGACGTGAGCGTCGTCGGCTGCCCCGTCTGCCCCGCGATGTCCGGATGCTGTGCGTGGCCGACGGTCGCGGACGTCCTCGGCACCAACGATCCGCGCTTCGACCACGCGGGAACGCGAGTGATGTGGATGCAGCAGCACCCGGACGTGTCGTTCGATCTCGGGGCCATCCACGGCAATCCGATGCGTCCCCACGTGCGCGTCCTATCAGCCCCGACGAGCGTGGATCTGACACCGCCGGGCGTGGCCGCGACGACCAGCGTGAGCTTTGGCGAGTGGCGACCGGATGATGCGGAGGTGACGTACTGGACGATCGAGCTCGCAGGCACCGTGCTCTTGCAGCGACTCTACCGGATGGCACCCGATGGCACGCAGCGCCAGGTGGTGCCGCTGCCTCCAGAGCTCTGTCCGCATCATCCGAGCTACGTGTCGTCGACGCGGATCGTGTTCAGCGCGTTCCGCTGTTTCGGTGCCGCGTGTACGTGCGCGCCGTGATCGGAACGTTCGAGACGTCCCGCGGATTAGCGACCTCGCCTTCGGGATCCTCGTCCGTGAAACGACTCTGCCTCGGGCCGCGCCCGCCGAATAGTGTTAAATCGACCGGGTGACTGCGCCACGCGGAGACGACGACACGATCGACTCCGGCGCGTCCAGCGCCAGCGCGTCGTCCGGCGGTGTCCAACCGCACGCCGACACGATCGCGTCCAGCGAGGTCCTCTCGCACGCCGAGACGATCGCGTCCAGCGAGGTCCTCCCGCACGCCGAGACGATCGCGTCCGGCGACGTCCTCCCGCACGCCGAGACGATCGCGTCCGGAGACGTCCTCTCGCATGCCGAGACGCTCGCGTCCGGAGACGTCCTCTCGCATGCCGAGACGCTCGCATCGGCGGACGTCCGACCGCACGCCGACACGGTTCCCTCGCCCCACGTCGACCTCGGCAGCGCGCAGACGATCGGTTCTGGGGGAGCGCCCCTCTCGACGACCACGCAAGAGCTCCCGGTCGTGCCGTTCGAGCACTACGTGCGCATCGACGAGTACGCGCGCGGCGGCCTCGGCCGGATCATCCGCGCCAAGGACGAGCGCACCGGACGGTACGTCGCGATCAAAGAGATGCTCGTCGACCATGGCGATGCCGCAGCGCGCTTCGTCCGCGAAGCGATGGTCACCGCGAATCTCCAGCATCCGGCGATCGTGCCGGTCTACGAGGTCGGCCAGTGGCCCGACGGCAAGCCGTTCTACGCGATGAAGCTCGTGCGCGGGCGTGCGCTCAACGACGTGATCGCAGCGACCACGGATCTCGACGGCCGGCTCGCGCTCGTCTCGTACGTCGCGGCGGTCGCCGATGCGCTCGCGTACGCGCACGGCGAGAACGTGATCCATCGCGATCTCAAGCCACACAACGTGCTGTGCGGCGCGTTCGGCGAGACCGTCGTGATCGATTGGGGTCTCGCGCGCCGCCTCGAAGAGAACGAGATGACGGCGTCGTTGCAGCCATCGACGAACCTGGCATCGACGAGCCTGGCCGAGACACGCGTCGGAGCTGTGATGGGAACGCCGAGCTACATGCCGCCGGAGCAAGCGCGCGGTGAACGCGCCGACCAGCAGTCCGATGTCTACGCGATCGGCGCGATCCTCTATCACGTCCTCATGGGCCGACCGCCGCATGCCGGCGCCGACCTGGAAACGGTCCTCGACCGCGTCAAGAACGCGACGCCGGAGAAGTTGCCAGCGGCGGTGCCACCGGACCTCGTCGCCATCGTCGAGCGGGCGATGGCGCGCGATCGTGCGAAACGCTATCCGACGGCGGCGGAGCTCGCGTCGGATCTACGGCGGTTCATGACCGGCCAGCTGGTGCTCGCGCATCACTACACGCGCCGGCAGAGGCTCGCGCGGTTCGTGGTGCGAAACCGCGGCGGGGTGGCCATCGCCGGAGCCGCGCTGGCGATCGTGGCCATCGTCGCGACGGTCTCTATCCGGAACATCCTTATCGCTCGCGGTGAAGCGGCCAGAAGTCGCGATGAAGCGCGCAGCCGACTCGTGGCGTCGTACATCGATCGCGCGGGGCTCGAGCTCGTGAACGGACAGCCCGGTCGTTCGCTCGCGTATACGATCGCGTCGGCGCAGCTTGTCGGTCTCACGCCGCAGACGCGCTTGCTAGCGGTCCACGCGCTCGATCAATTGCCGCCCTTGCACTGGCGGAGCGCGTCGACGAGCTCGTTCGCGCTCTTTGTACCCGGCAGCCGCGACCTGCTGCTCTCCCTCGACAAAGAGATCGTGCGATGGAGCCCCGACACCGATCGCGTCCACTGGCGGACACCACTTCCTCAGGTCGGTGACATCAAGCTCGTCGGCGGCGACGCGCTCGCGTTCGCACGCGACAACGCGATCGCACTCGTCGCGCACACCGACGCTGCGCCGATCACCGAGATGAAGGGATCGGCGGGTGCCCACTACTTCGGACTCCTCGGCACGGACGATGCCGGGCGCTGGTTGGCTGCGACGGCCGGCGATCGGATCGATCTATTCGATCTCACGTCGCGTGCGCTCGTCACGTCGATACCATTCGCGAGCTCGCGGCGTGCACCCACGATCTCCACCGACGGCGCGCACGTCCTCTCGATGGGGAAGCCCTCGGTGGCGTCGGTGCTCGACCGCACCGGCAAGATCGTGGCGACGTTCGACGTGGGGATCGGCATCATCGACACCGCCGGCGACGAGCTCGTGTACGCCCCCTCCCCCGGAGCGAACGGGGTCGCGCACCTCGTCGTCGGAGATTGGACCGGAGCTGTCCGTCTCGACCTGCCGATCGGCAGCAGCCCGATCAACGCGTTCGCGGTCGATCTCGCGACAAAGCGCATCGCCCTCGGCACCGAGGATGGCGTCGTGCAGATTCGGAACCTGGACACCGGCGCCGTGTCGTGGGAGGCCTCGCTCGGTGATCGAGCGGGATACGTGTTGTTCGACGGCATGGTGCTGCGTGTCGTGAGCTCGAGCGCCGTCGTTAGCTTCGACATCACGTCGGGGTTCGAGGTAGAGCGCGTCTCGATCCCCGGTGGCGTCCTTCTCGCCGCATCGGACGATCACGCGCGCGTCGCGGCGGTCGTCTACGGCGCAGGCGTCGCGGTGTGGACGCCGGCTCGCGGTCATCTGACGCCCCTGGCACCCGGGGCCGGCAGAGTCGTGGACCTCGTGTTCACCGCGGATGGAACGGTGATCAGTGCCGGCGATGACGGCCAGATCCACGAACTGCGTGATGGCCAATCGATTCGGCAACTCGGCAGCGGCGCGCCGATCAACGCGCTCACGCGCCTCGACAACGGAGTGTTGATCACCGCGAGCACCAACGGAATGATCGTCGTGCGAAC
>JBGARE010000051.1:0-10714 GCA_044230415.1 Kofleriaceae bacterium | reverse complement strand
GTCACGGCGACGTCATCTCCGGACAACCGTCAAATCGCGACAGCGACCACCAACGGCACCGTCGCGATCTGGGACGCTGCTACGGGTACGAGTGTTCGCGTCCTCGGGCGAGTCGGCAGCGTCCGTTCTCTCCGCTGGTCGCACGACGGGCGCCGCGTCGCTGCGTCGACGACGCACGGCGACATCACCGTATGGGACGTCAACGGCCGTAGCATTCGCGAAATTCCCAATGGCAACTTCGCGCCCGCGGGCATCGCGCTCTCGAGCGACGCGAATTGGCTCGTGCGTAGTGGCGAGCCCGCGGACACGCTGTTCGCGCTCGATGGCGGCGCCGATCGCAAGCTCCTCGAGACGCGCCCCGGCGCGGCTCTCGTCGTCGCGTTCTCCTCCGATGACAAGACCGTGCTCGTCGCGGGTATGGGCTTCTTGTCGACGTGGAACGTCGCGACCGCCGCACCGCAGCTCAGGATCGCCACCAATGGGTGGATCACGTCGGCGGCGTTCCTCGACAACGGCAAGTACATCATCGGCGGCGGCACGGATCGACGCGTTCACGTCTGGAACGCAGAGAGCGGCTCCGAGGTGCTCGCGTTCACCGTCCCCGAGCGGCCACGAAAGATCGTCGTCGAGAAGAGCGGCGCGCGCGTCGCGATCCTCGCGGGACGCGGCGCGCTCGTGTGGACGGTCCCGTCGTTCGAGGAAACGCTCGAGGATCTGCGTGAACGCGTGCGGTGCCGGCTCGACCTCGAGGTGGTCGACGCACACCTGCGCTCGCACTCGATCGACACCGCCGCGTGTAACCGTGTCCCCTGGTGATACCGGCGGCCAGTCGGGCTACGGGCAGGTGCCATCACTCAAGGCGACGCGCTTGACTCGAAGAACACGCGGACTGTTGTCATTGACGTTGCCCTGGATGTGAATGCCCAGGTGCACGGTCGTGTCGAGGAGATCTGCCGGCGTCTCACCAGCAGGATAGTTGCCTGCGTCGGTGACCGGGGCACCACCGCTACGCAGCCCTTCGATGACATAGCTCCACGAGCTAGCGCCGAGATTCCACGTGATGACGAATCCATCTGCGAGCTCGGCCTCGTCGTAGGGCTGCAACCCCATCGGAGTGGCGTAGGTTGCCTGGTTGCCCATGTCCACATTCAGTGCGTTCGTTCCCTGACCTCGGATTCGAAGCACGAGCGAGCCGCCGGCACCGTCGACGTTTGCCTTGTTGGACTGCAACCCGAGAGCGATGCCATTCCAGATCGGCGTGTCGGCCGCGATCACCTCGAGGCGGACCGTCATGCCGGCGGGGTTGAACACGAAGGTCGTGTTGCTCACCACGCCGTGTACCGGGGCCTGTGGAGGCCCGTTGTCCGACGTCCTGATCTCGAGTCCGGCACCGGCTACCTCGGCCGAGGTTCCGTTGCCCGCGGCCGTGTTGCTGACCGCTGCGAACCCGTCTCCGAGCGAAAGCGATCCCACGGTCGCGAGGTCGGTGTTCTCGAAGCTGTCGTCGATGATGAACGGCACGGTGCACGTCGTCGCGTCGGGGACATCTTGCGTTGCCCCGTCCACGTTCGCCCCGCCCTGCTCGCCTCCCACCACGTGGAAGCCGCACGCAGATACCAGGCTGCACATCCCGACGAGTGAATGACGCGACGCCATGATCTCAGTCTAGGCGAAGTCGTGGCGCCGTTGTGACGGATCCTGCGATCGGTCGAGTCCGTCCGAATCCGCGACGAGGTTCAGGAGAGGCTCGCGCGCGCCTCGCGCAAGACGCTGGCCGAGCGCTCGAGCGCCTGACGCTCCGTGTCGTCGAGCTCTGGCTCGATGATGACGCTCGCTCCGTCGCGGCCGACGACTGCCGGCAACGACAGCGACACGCCCGCGATGCCCGACACTCCGTCCTGAACGCGAGAGACGGTGAGCACGCGACGCTCGTCGCGCAGCGCCCATCGAAGCAGCGCTGCCGTGGCGAACCCGATCGCGTGATTCGTGGCACCCTTTCGCTGGATGATCTGGTACGCGGCTTCGCGGACCTCGATCGCCAGGCGGGGCTCCGACGACGGAGTCCACGCAGGCAACCGGCGCAGCGGCGTCCCGCCCACGCGCGCCGACGACCACGCGACGACCTCGCTGTCGCCATGCTCTCCGAGGACGTGCGCGTGGATAGAACGAGGATCGATCGCGAGCTCGCGGCCGACCGCGTGACGCAGGCGCGCGGTGTCGAGCAAGGTGCCCGTGCCGAGCACGCGTGCAGGCGGAAGGCCGGACGCCTCGGTCGCGATCTGCGTGAGGATGTCGACGGGGTTGGAGACGACGAGCAGGAGGCCCTTGCAGCGCGCGAGAGACGCGGCGATCGTTTGGATGGTCTTCGCGTTGTCGCGAAGCAGAGCGAGGCGCGATTCCCCTGGCCGGCTGTTTCGACCCGCGGAGATCACGACGGCATCGCACGAGACGAAGTCGTCGAGCGCTGCCATGTGAATGTCGGCGGCGGGATAGAACGGATTGCCGTGACCGAGATCGAGGACTTCACCCTCGGCACGTTCGGGGTCACGGTCGTGAACCAGGAGCTCGCGCGCGACTCCCATGTGGAGGACCGACGACGCGACGCTCGTCCCGACGCGCCCCATTCCGATGATTCCGATCTTCACGTTCGTACTCCACTCGTTGTGTCGAACCCGATGCGACTGCACCCACCACGACGATGTCGCTTCAATCCCGCCGCAGGGGGCGCATGACCAAGCAATCGTCGCATACACGACTGCGCGTCTCGACGACCGACAGCCGCGATGTCGAGTGCTCGTCATCGCGTCGCGACGTGACTCCAAGAAAGCGATGCGGACAGTACGGGATTCGTTGGCGACGCCCCCTCCCGTCCGTGACTACACCAAGGCTTCGAACCCGCAGTTGCACACGAGATCCTGATCGCCGCGTGTCATCCACCCAGGCTCAGCCAGATCTCGTTTCGTCGCAGGAACCACGGTGTCCAAGGAGGATCGTAACGGTTGACCTCGGGCTCTCCGACCGCGACGAGGCCTCGTGCACCGATCCATTCACGCAGCGCCGCTGTCTTCTCCGCATACTTCCCGTCCGTCCACCTGCCCGAGAAGCGGTGCACCGCGACACGAGCCGCAGGGGCCTCGTGCAGGGTCACGCGAGCATCGTTGGGCACGGGGAGGCTCTCGAGAGTCTCTCCGCGCGGCATCGTGAACGTGACCACCCATGCGCCATCGACGGACCGCTCACCCACGGGCGCCGTCATCGCGAGCTTCCGGCTGTCCCGGCGCTCACCGACGGGCGCGGTCATGGCGATGGTTTGGCGGATGCGGTTGCCACCGAAGATGTAGCCCGCGAGCCTCCGGAATCCTTCGTTGCCGGCCGCGTCGAACGAGCCGCCCGTGACAAGCGTCTCCGCGACCACGCGCGCTGGGTACCTACGCACGTCGAATGCGCCCTCGTGGATCTCGAGAGTGAACGGGGGCTCCGCGACTGCCATGACCACGTTGGACCATGGCAGGAACGAGCTGGCAATCGGCGCTGCGTTGGCGCGCTGCCGTGGCGTCAACCGTGGCGTAACCCCGAGAGCGGCTCCGACCTCCAACGGTCGTTGTCGAAAGGAACCAGATGAAGCATCTCGTGTTTGCAGCAATTCTCGGCGTGACCGCGTGTGGCGGCTCTTCCAAGACCGCCGACACCACCGTCGCCACGACTCCGGCCACCTCGGACATCGTCGACACCGCCGTCGGTGCCGGGTCGTTCACCACGCTGGTTACCGCGATCAAAGCCGCGGGCCTGGTCGACACCCTCAAAGGCCCCGGGCCGTTCACCGTGTTCGCGCCCACCGACGAAGCATTCGCGAAGCTTCCGGCGGGGACGCTCGATGCGCTGCTCGCCGACAAGGCAAAGCTGACGGCCGTGCTCACCTATCACGTCGTCGCCGGCAACGTCAGCTCCGCGCAGGTTGCAGGGATGACGGAGGCGACCACGGTGCAGGGTGGGAAGCTGGCCATCGATGCCTCGACCGGCGTCCGGATCAACGGTGCGAACGTCGTGAAGGCCGACATCGCCACGTCGAACGGCATCATCCACGTGATCGACACCGTGCTCTTGCCGCCCGAGTAGCGCTTCCGTTCATCGCCGTTCGCCGACGCCACGACTCGTTCATTCAGGCTCGTAGATGCCACGCGCGGGCGATCTTTCACGCGCACGATAGGGCCCGTTCCACTCTGACCGAGCAGATCGCAGAGCCTCACCGTCGCGACACGAGTTCACACACACTGAGATCGTGATGGTGGAAGCGCAGGATGCTGATGGATGGCACCGACCCGTAGGCATCGAGGACACGAGCTCTGTCGTGTTCGATCGAAGAGGCGGCAGCTCGCCCTCGTGTAGCTACGGTTGGCTCGGTGCCGGCCACGTGACGTGCACTGCCGCGACCAGAATCCAATCCTGTGCGATCTGTCAGCCTGCCGCGGCGGTCGCGACCGTGGCTTCGTCGCTGTGGTCCCCGAACAGTGCATCGTGGATCGCGAGGGCGCGCTGGGCGACGTCGTTGCGGATGATCGCGAACCGGGGCTCGCCGCGGATCGGCTGCAGGACCGGACAACCTTCGAGCCAGGGCAGATCAAACAGGCCGCACGCATTCGCGCTCGACAGGAACTCGAGACACTCGTCGACGTCACCGACCATCCCGGCGGCCTCGGCGGCGAGCTGCGCGACGAACGCGTGACGACGCGGGCTGCCGACGCGGCTCGCCGCGACGCGCGCGCGGATTCGTTCGCGCTTGGTGTTCCACGGCAGCGTCGGGTCGTGAATAGCGAGGATCATCCCCGACTCGAACGCCTCGTGTTCGTCGAGCGCAGCGAAGCCACGGTAGGCGGCCTCGTCACGGACGCCGCGCCATGCCGCGAAGCGAAGGCGATAGCCGTGACCGTGGTTGGTGCCGCCCTCGATCTGGGCGATGGTGGCATCGACCTCGCCCCAGCGCCCTTCGAGCGCGAGGGAGGTTGCGAGATCCCAGCCGAGCGCCGGAATCGTGCCGAGCGAGATCGCATCGTCGAATCGCGCATGCGCATCGACGGAGAATCCGGCCTCGAGCAATAGGCGCCCGAGCCACTCGTGGGCCTCCGCCCACTGCGGCGCGAGTGCGATGGCCATGCGAAAGCACACGGCGGCACCGACCGGCCGTCCGCGTTGCAGCTCGACGTGAGCGCGCGCGAAGTGGGCGTCGGCGAGATGCGGATCTCGCGACAACGCGGCGAACATGTGTTCGCTTGCTCGGTCGAGGAGCGCCTCGGCGTCGACCGGGCGGTAGAACGCAAGCTGCGCTCGGCAGATCGCGAGGATCGCCTCGATCCGCGGGTGCGCGGGAGCGAGCGCGAGCGCCTGTTCGCACCACGCCACCGCGTCGGCCAACGTGCCGCGATCTCGGCGGGCCGCGTAGCGTGCCTGGAGGACCAGATCCAACGCTTCAGGCGGCATCGGTTGATCGCGACTCGGAGGAACGGCGGCATCGCGGCGCATCAGCGCGGCGAGCACCCTTGCCGCGCTGTCCGCGGAGCGATGGAGCGACTCGATGTCGAACGGCAACTGCAACTCGAGTGCATGCGGGTGTGTCGCGACCAACACGAGCGCGTCGTTGCTGACGGTCAGGTCGGCGAGACCTTCGACGAGGTGCCCCTCGGGGACACGTGTCGCCACGCGCAGCCGCGGCCACTGCGCAAGCCGATCGACGATCGCCTGGTGCGCGCCTTCGACGAGATGTGCAGCGGCATCGTGGCGGGGTGCGCGACGCACCACGATCGTCGGCAGCGGTGCAGCACGTTGCATGCTCGCGACACTCGGTCTCGCCGGACTAGTCGCGCGAAGAAACGGCGCGAGCGCGCGCCGAAACGCGCCAGCGCTGTGAAACCGCAGCTGGGGCTCGCGGGCAGTCGCTCGCGCGAGGGCCTCGCCGAGCGCCGGCTCGAGCCCGGGAAGCTGGAGGTGTTCGGCCTGCTGCTTGGCCTCGGCAATCTCGCGCAGGCTCGAACCCGCGAAGGCCGGCCGACCGGCGAGCAGCTCGTAGAGCACGAGCCCGAGCGAGTAGATGTCGGCGGCGACGGTCGGCTCGACGCCGAGCGCCTGTTCGGGGGCCATGTAGCGCGGCGTGCCGGCTAGCTCGGCGCAACCGTGGACGGCGGCGGCGATGCCGAAGTCGGCGAGCACGATGCGGCCGTCGTCCCCGAGCAAGATGTTCTCCGGCTTGACGTCGCGGTGGATGACTCCGACGGAGTGCGCGGCATCGAGGGCGTCGCACACCGCGACGACGATCGCGAGCGCGTCCGGGATCGCGAGCCGGCCTCGCATGGTCCGCCGCGCGAGCGAGACGCCCTCGATCAGCTCCATGGTGTAGAACGTCGACTCTGCCGTCGTCACGAGCTCGTACGCTCGCGCGACGTTGCGATGGGTGACGCGGCGAGCAAGCTTGACCTCGTTGCGAAACCGGTCGCGTGCTTCCGGCTGGGCGAACAGTTCGCTGCGGATCAGCTTGAGTGCGATCACGTCGTCGAGCTCGCGATCGCGCGCGCGATACACTTCGCCCATGCCGCCGACGCCGATCAGATCGATGATCTCGTAGCGACCGGCGAGCGTCTGACCAGCGAGACGGCCGGAAGTGGTCATTGGCGGATCTGCTTCTTTGTCGTTGGGAGTCTCCACGTTCCCGTCGTCATCCGGACCATCATACAAGCCTCGCCTGGCAGCACGGTGCGAGCGACTCGTCGAGATCCGTGCGCACCGCGTCTTCTTGCGTGACGGCGAGGCATCGAACCGGCGCAAACCCGCAGCACGAACGAAGGAGGCATGGCCTCGTCGTCCCGAAACAGCGATCAACGAATTTCGCCCCGGCGCGGGTCGTCGCGTTCTCCCCCCGACGACAAGACCGTGTCGCGAGGATCGGCTTCTTGTCGACATGGAATGTCGCGACCGCCGCACCGAAGGTCAGGATCGCCACCAACGGTGATCACGTCGGCCGCGTTCCTCGCCAACGACAATCATCGGTGGCGGCTCGGATCGCGTTCACGTCTGGAACGAGAGCGGCTCCGAGCTGCTCGTTCACCGTCCCCGAGCGGCGACGGAAGATCGTTGTCGAAAAAAACGGAGCGCTCGCCGCGATTCTCGCGGGACGCGGCGCGCTCGTGTGGACGGTCCCGTCGTTCGAGGGAACGCTCGATGATCACGAGCGCTCAGTGTGCCGGCTCGATCTCGAGGTGGCCGGCGCACACCCGCGTTCGCACACCATCGTTACTGCTGCATCTAGTCGCGTGGTGACCGCGTCGATGTCGCGTAGGTTGCCTGGCTGCTCGTGTCCACATTCACTGCGTTCGTTCCCTGACCTCGGATTCGCAGTGATGCGCGGGTCCCAACGCCCAGGCGCGATGTCGGATCGAGCTGCGCCGCACTAGCAGATTGCTACTTCAGCTTGCTGACCCGCTTCGCGTTCTTGCAGAGCATCGGGCTGAGGTTCCGATCGTTCTCCACGTACCAGTTGTTCAGCTGCTTCTTGCGCGACGGCGGGCCGGAGGTCCACCGCATCAAGTACACGAAGTGAACCTCGCAGAGATCGGCGGCGTTGACGCCGTCGGGCACGGGCGTCGTCCATTCAGTCGGCTTGTCGACGTAATACGCAGCCGAAGTCTCGCGCTTGGCGACGTACGACACGCCACCCTCGTACTCGGTAAACGACTCTTTGGTCACGGGCCCCGCGAGTAGCGCGGGTCCGTTGAGGATCTTCTTGCCGGCGACGACGGCCTTCACGACCTTCAGGCGTGCTGCGTCCTTGCCCGTGGCCTGCGGAAACGAGACCTCCTCCAACATCGTGGCGAGCTTGGTCCCGAGCTCGCCGATGGCGCGTTTGGCATCGGGGACCGCCTGCTCAGCCCCGTACTGCGCCGACGCGTACGCGCCGAGAGCGAGATAGCGAGCCTCGTTGGCAACGATGTCTTTGGCGGTAGCGAGCACGGTGAACGTCGCCGCCACCAGCTTGACCTGGTCATCCCAGCTGGTGACGGCCGTCGTCTCCTTCATCCGTGTGACCGCCCCACGGAACGGCTCGAGCTTGTCCTTGATGATCTCGCGCGCCATCTTGGTGAGACCGCCTTCGATGCTTTGCATGTTGTCATCGAGCGTCTGGCGAATCGGGAACAGCTCGGACGGTTTGGCGAGGAACGCCTCGCACCCGAAGATCTGATTCTCCGCGTACGACAGCGCGGCGCCGGCCGTCTCCCTCGTCGATCTCATCTTGACCGCGTAGTCGATCATGGCCTGGATCTCGGCGTCGCTCGTCCCCGCCTTTGGCGGAGTCACCTTAGCGAGCTCGCGCATCGCAGCGACCGCCTTGCGCGCGTCGTCCCACGTGCCGACCTCTGGCACGTTGCGCGTCTTGTCCGTCAACCACGCACGGAACTTCGTGAGGAACGCGACGAACTTCTGCTTGTCCTCGGCCTTGGCCAACTTCGCGGCCTTCGCCTCGAGCGCCGCGAGCCGCTCCAGCCATTTCTGCGACGGATCGCCGACACAGGCGCGCATGAGCTCGTTGCGGAGCGTACGGAAGTCGTTGTTGTAGAGCCTGGTCCCCTCCTCGTACATCCCGAGACTCTCCTGTGGCGGCTCTTCGCGTTCGGCGTGGGCGATCGAGGCCGTCAGGGCCAACATCATCACGATACGAATCGACTTACTCATTGCCCACCATTGTAGGCGTGGCACGGCCGCACGGATCGCCGGGGTCTCGCCGTCTCCCATGTTCATGAGAGCGCCGCGCTCGGAAAGCGCGCGCGAATGATCGTCTCACCGGCCTTCGAGTGGACCGCGAGCACGCCACGGGCACCCCGCACGCGCTCTGCCATGTTCTGGAGGCCGAACCCAGTCGTGAGGACCGCAGGATCGAAGCCGATACCATCATCACAGATCTCGATCGTCAGAGCCTCCGCGGTGACGCTTCCCGACACGCACGCGTTGCGCGCACACGCGTGACGCACGCAGTTCCGGAGGGCCTCGAAGACGATGAACATCGTCGCGACCGCGACGCGATCGTCGAGAAGGATCGAGCCGTCCCCGCGCAGCGTGTAGTCGATGCGGACCTCGGCACCGAATAGATCATCGCACCGAGCGCGAAGATGGGACCAGAATGCAACAAGGTCGCGATCGTTGCGTCGGGTGGTCCAGACGAGCGCGCCGAGCTCGTCGAGACACCCCAGCAGCCGGTCCTCGATCGCCATGATCGAGGGTGACTCGGTTCGCCGCGCTTGCCAGACCGCAGCCGTGAGCGATGCGCCGAGGCCATCATGCAAGTCACGGGCGATTCGCTCGCGCTCCTCGACGACCGCGAGGCTCGCGACTCGCTGCCGCAGTCGCTCGCGGTCGCGCTCCAGCTCGAGCTGGCGGTCCGTCGCGGCGAGGAACAGCCGATGGAGATAGAGCGCGGCGGCCCCGAGAACGAGCGCCAGCACCGCATCGGCGTGATCGCCGCTCGCCGCGAAAGCCGCCGCGATCACGACGGGTGTGATCGCGAACAAGGTGTAGTTGAACCGCCTGTACAGCGCCGCGCGTGCGCCGTGCAAGACCGTCGAGAAGTACAGCAGCCACAACAGGCTGTGCGCCGTGCCGCCCTTCACGATCAACAGCCCGACCCCGAGGGTGAGCACGACAGTCTCGGTCCAGTTGAACGCGAGGTAGAGCGGATCTCGCACGCCACGTGACAGCGTTGCCATCGCTCCGACGATGCAGATGACGTACAGCCCGAGGAACCAGCGTAGCGGTGCATCGCCGACCGGGAGCGTCGTGCGCTCGCTAGCGAGGACGATGATCCCCACGCCGAGCAGCAACATCAACGTCGTCATCGGGCGACGCGTCTGCTGGTGCAGCTGTTGCCCGATCGCCTCCGTTGGTTCGCCGCTATTCGACAAGGCGCCGCCGGAGGGCCTCGCGCGTCGCCGCTGCCTTGCTCGTCACCCGGAGCTTCTTGTAGATGCTCTTGACGTGAGTCTGCACCGTGCCTTCACCGACGCCGAGCGTGGCCGCGATCTCGTTGTAGCGTGCGCCACGGGCCAGCTCGACCAGCACCTCGTGCTCGCGGCTGGTGAGTCCGCCATCATCCACCACCGCCCGCGGACGCAAACTCTCGACGAGCTTGCGCGCGATCTCGGGGCTCATCGGAGCCCCACCCAGCGCCGCTTCGTCGAGCGCTTGCAGGATCCGGCCACGCGGCGTGTGCTTGAGCAGGTAGCCCACGGCACCGGCGCGCATCGCCGCCACGATCTCGTCCGGGTCGGCGAACTTCGTCAACACGAGGATCTGTGCCCGAGGTTGCGCCACCGCGATCTCCGCGATCACGTCGAGCCCACTGCCATCCGGGAGACGCAGGTCGACAAGCGCGACATCGAACTCGACGCCACGTGCGAGCGTAGAGCGCGCGTCCTTCACCGTGGCGCAGCACGAAGCCAACAGGTAGCCGCGATCGTGAGACAGCAGCGCCGCGATTCCGTTGCGCACGGGCGCCTCGTCCTCGACCAAGAATGCTCGTCTCACAGCCACCCAGCATGCGGTGTTTGGACCCGGCAGTTCAAGAGGGACGACGTCGCTTCCCCGGTTCGTTTCCGCGACGAGGTTCGTTTCCGGGACGTTCGTTTCCGGGTTCGTTTCCGCGACGAGGTTCGTTTCCGCGACGAGGTTCGTTTCCGGA
>JBGARE010000050.1:0-63820 GCA_044230415.1 Kofleriaceae bacterium | reverse complement strand
AAAACCAACACCGTCTGGAGCTTCGATGCCGCGAAAGCCGCTTGACCAGCAACACAGTTGCTTGGCGGCAAATCCGAAAATGGCGTTCTCGGAACCGCCTCCGCGCCGTGGCGGTAAACCAAGAACAGCGTTCCAACCGTTCGCGGCAGCCTTGGCGGCTACTTCTCGGTGAACACGTACTCGTGCTGACCGTCGCGCGTGGTCAGCGTGGTCTTCCCGCCGGCGTTCCCGACCACGAACTCGAGCCCACCCATCCCGGGGACGATCGTGATGAACGACACCGTGCCGTCGGGGTTCTTCTTCGAGGCGACCTCGCTCGCGTACTCGCCGAAGTCGAACGTGACGGTCGCGCCCTTCTTCGTGACCGCGATGTCGCCGAGCGATGCGTTCGTGTAGGCCTTCGCGAGCTTGCCGGCTTCGGCGGCGTCGGCCGGGACGGTGACGAGCTTGCGCGCGGCCGCGATCTCGTCGAAGTACGCCTTCGCGTTCGCCGCGAGCTTCGCGTCGGCTTCGGGCTTGCCGTCGAACAGGACCTCGAGGAGCTTGCGCTGGAACTGACCGCGGATCATCCAGCCCGGATCACCGTTGGTGAGGATCACAGCGCCGACGCCAAACTCGGGGAGCCACAACATGTCGCTGTGGAAGCCGATCATGTCGCCGCCGTGGTGGACGACGGTGACGCCCCATGTCTTGTCGACCATGAGGCCCATGCCGTAGGTGGCGTCGGTGCCGATGGCGACTTGGGGCGCGCGGCGCGCGAGGAGCGCGTCCTTGCCGATGTACGGCTTGCCGTTGACGGTGCCCTCGGCGAGCTCCATCTGGACGTACTTCAGCATGTCCTTGATCGATGACCACGCGCCGCCCGCGGGACGCACGGGCACGATCGACGTGTTGACCTTAGCGATCGCGAGGGTCTGCTTGCCGTCGACGTCGGGCGAGTGCGGGACCGCAGCGTTGCCGGCCGCGCCCTTCTTGAAGTCGAACGTGGTCGAGCTCATGCCGAGCGGGCCGAACACCATCGACTGCATCGCTTTGTCGAAGGCGGCGCCGAGCTCGAGCTTCGGGTTCGCCACGTGACCGCCGATGAAGCCCGCGGCCGCGGCGAGCGGGTTCGAGTATTGGAACAGCTCGCCGAACTTGCTCGTCGGCTGCATCGTGCCGAGCGTCTCCATGACCTTCTCGGGCGTCACGCCCGCCCATTGGAACAGCCACTCGAAGTCCTGGCGGGGGAGGCCCGTGCACGCGCAGATCAGGTGCTTGACCTGCACTTTGCTCGTGGTGTCGGCGTTGCCGAGCTTGAACGACGGCAGGAGCTCCGTCGCTTTCTGCTCCCACGTGATCTTCTTCTCGTCGACGAGCTTCGCGAGCATGAGCGTCGCGAGCGCCTTCGTGTTGGAGGCGATCATGAACTTCGTGTCGCCGTCGACCTTCGCGGGCTTGCCGAGCTGACGCACGCCGACGCCGCCGGCGTAGATGACCTTGCCGTTCTGCACGAGGCCGAACGCGACGCCGGGGACACCGGTCGCCTTCTCGCCGTCCTCGACGAACTTGATCAGCTGATCGATCTTCGCTTTGTCGAGCGTCGCGGCGGTCTTGCCGGCGAACGACTCGCGCGCGCCGCCCTTGGGCAAGAACTTGCCGAGCATGAGGCCGAGCTGCGAGCCGCGCTTCTCGGCGACGGCTTGATCGAAGTCGATGAGGACCACGGTCCATACGCCGTTCGCGAACAGCGCGTTCGCTCCGATCGCGCGCTTGAGGTTCGGCGGGACGTCGTAGCTGAACGCGGTGATCTTCGACCACCCGTCGGCGTCGGCCGCGGTCGTGGTGTTGATCTGCGTGAACGGCGTCTTGCCCTTGAACTGCTTCCACGCCTGCGTGACGGCGTCGGTCGCGTCCTTCGCCTCGGGGAGATCGTAGAGCGCGATGAACGATCCGCCCTCGGGCGCTTCGATGATCGTGCCCGCACCGCGCACGCGCATCGACCACTCGACGGGCGCGATGAACGTGTTGCCGGCGACGGTGGTCTTGGGCGTGTCGGCCGTCATCTTCTCGGCCGTCTCCTTCGGTCCAGGAGGCGGCGTGTTCGGCGACGGATCGACGGGGGCACGTGCCTCTTCGCCGGCCGGCGCGGGCTCGGTGACCGGTGGCTTCGCGGGAGACGAACAAGCGGCGAACGCGACGAGAGCGAGTGTGCGGCGCATCATGATGCCGCGACCCTAGCGCAGCCGACGCGCTACTTCAGCTGCACGGGCGGATTCGTCGCGGGAGCAGCCGTCGACACGGGCGGCTCGATCGTGAACTCGAGGTCGAACTTGGAATCGCCGCGCCACAGCTGCGCGCGCACCGCGTTCGCCGTGCGCAGCGAGTCCCACACCGTCTGCAGCTGATCGGGGCGCGAGATCGGTTGGCCGTTGATCGCGAGGAGCACGTCGCCGGGGACGACATCGACATCGACGAGCGGTCCTTGTCGATCGACGAGCTGCACGAGCTGCCAGCCGATGAAACGCTCGCCGTTCATCTTCGCGGTGACCTCGACCTGCCGCAGAAACATCGGCGGCCCTGCATCGAGCACCGCGACGAGCTTCGCGTGTGTGATCGTCCCCGAGCGCAGCCCCTTCCCGGGCGGCGCCACGGGACGCTCCGGCGCGGCCGCGGTCTCGGTCGGTGTCACGGCCTCGCGCTCGCCGAGATCCTCGTCGAGCACGGTCGTGGTCGGCTGGACCTTGGGGGCACACGCGGCCAACAGCAGCACGAACAGGGCGGGGCGCATGCCTCGAAGCTACTAGCCGCCGGTGACGAGCGCCAGAATCGCGCCGAACACGGCGTCCGGGCTCGCCTCGCCGTCGATGGTCTCGATGCGCTCGCCCTGGGCCGCGAGCTCGGACAGCGTGGCCTTGTAGCCGGCCGCGACTTCTTCCTGCATCCGCATGTCCTCGAACAGCTCCTGCACGCGACCCGCGGCGGCGCGCCGCGCGGCGGCGACCTCGGGGCGCACCTGCAAGAAGATCGTGAGGTCCGGTTTGCGGGCGCGCGCGTTCAGCATCGTGATCCAATCGCGATCCGCGCCGGTGCCCTGATACGCGAGCGACGAGTGGTAGTAGCGATCGCTGACCACGAGCGTCCCGAGCGCGAGCTGCGGCTCGATCTCGCGCTGCAGGTGATCGAGTCGATCCGCGGCGAACAAGAGGCCGAACGTCGACTGCGCGATCTGCTGATCGGGAATCGCGTGGCCACCGGTCAGCATCTGCCGGATCAGCTGCCCGACGGGGCCGTCGCTCGGCTCGCGCGTCACGTGCGCCGTCGTGCCGTGTGCGTTCAGGTGCTCGACGAGGCGCTTGGCCTGCGTTGTCGTGCCGGCGCCATCGAGGCCTTCGAGAACGATCAGCCTGCTCACGCGCGCGAGCGTACTACACGCGGCGGCGCTTCATCATCGCCGCGGCGAACAGCAGTGCAGCGAATGCGCCGGCGATCAGCGCGGCGTACAGCATCCACGTCGGCTTCTTCGACGGCGACACGCTCTCGGCCGCGTCTTGCGCCGGTGCGTAGTCGGGCTTGAGCGCGACCGCCTTGCGGAAGTCCGGTCCGCCATCTTTGCCCGAGGCTTCGAGCGCCTTGCCCTGCATGTAGTGCTGCGCCGCGAGCGCGGCGGTCGCGCGTTCGCCTTTGGGATCGAGCCCGTGCGCCTTGGAGTAGGCGACCGCGGCATCGGCGTACGCCTTCTTGTCCTCGAGCTGCTTGGCCCACGCGAAGTAGATCTTCGCCATGTCGGCCTTCTCGGCGCGATCCGGGTTCTGCGCGAGCAAGCGATCGAGCGCGGCGGATGCGCCTGCGAGATCGCCGGCCGCTGCCTTCGCGCTCGCTTGCGCCCACTGCGCACCGTCGAGCTTCCTGCGCTCGCCGTCGAAGTACTCGAACAGCTCTTTGGTCACCGCGATCTGATCGATCTTCTCGACCTTGGGCTCGCGATCGTTGTCGTCGAGCGACATCGGATCCTCGAGCTTGTAGTCCGTGTGGAGCAGATCGTTCGACGCCTGGCGCAGCTCGTTATCGGCGAGCTCGCGATAGTTGAGCCACAGCGGCTTCTCTTTCTTGGTCAGCTTGCCGCCGGGGAGCTGCAGCTTCTTCATCGGCGCCTTCGGCGGCGGCGGGCCGGTGAGGTAGTCCATCCACGCGTCGCGCGCGGCCTGGCGCACGCGCGTGCGGTCGTCGTTGACCTTGCCCCACATCGCGTGGACCGCCTCGCGGATCTTGGTCGAGCGAAACACGGCGATGATCTCGAGCGTGAGCGCTTCGTCCCCCGCCGCGGCGGCGAACGCTTTGTTCGGCTCCTGGCGATCGAGGCGCTCGAGCTGATACGTCGCGTAGCGCTTGCGATCGTTCTTGCCGGCCGACTCCTTCGTCAGCGTCGGGATCGAGTACGGCTCGAGCTTGCGCAGGTAGCGGCCGCACTCGTCGCGATAGATCATCGTCTCGTCGGCGAACGCCGCGTCGAAGATCGGCTGAGTCGCGCGCGTGTCCTTCGTCGCGACGAGCGCGCGGATCGCGGCGTCGTCGGCGATCACTTCGCCCACACCCGGCGTCGCCGGATCGAGCTCGAGCAGCTTCTTCAGCCAATCGAGGTCGTCGTCCGCCTTGAGCTCTTTGTTCGACTTGCGATCGGGCGCCTTGAACCGTCCGTCTTTGTCCGGCACCTGCGCCTCGATCATCGCCAGCGCATCGCGGCGCTCTTGCACGCTCGACGTGTGCGGACGCACGAGCCACTCGCCGATCGCGTCGATCGCCGTCGGCGCGATCGCGTTCAGCTCGTCGATCGCTTTCTGGCGCGTCGCGCTGTCGGGGCCCTTCACGATCCGCTCGAGGATCGCGACGGCCTTCGCGTCGTCGGGGCCCGGCGTGCGCGGCGGCTTCGGCGCGGGCTCGGCCTTCTTCTCGGTCTTGTCGTCCTTGTCGGACTTCTTCTCGGACTTCTTGTCGGCCTTCTTCTCGGACTTCTTCTCGGACTTGTCGTCGCGCGACTCCGCTTTCGCGCTGACGACCGACGTCGTCAGGATCACCAGGAGCAGGGCGCGGAGCATCGACCGTTGGGTACAACGCCCCGGCCCGGCTGTCGATTCCGTCGACGGTGTCAATGCAGCCTATCGGCAGCGACGCGATCTCCCGCGTCGACGAACTCGATGAAGCGAAGGCCGATCGCGCGCGTCGCGGCGGTCTCCTCCGTCCCCTTGAAGTTCAGGAAGTGGTGATGCTTCACCTCGGCGCGCACGACAATCTCGTCGAGCAAGTCGTCCCCGCGCGCGTGCTGGAAGTGCACGGTGACCACCGTTCCGAGCGGTGGCGCGTAGCTCATCTCGACCAGGATCCCTCCGGCCGATACGTTGCGCGCGATCGCCCACGTGTCGCCGTACAGCTCGCTGCCGATCACGACGAGGAACGCCTTATCGAAGCGGGTATGGACCCGCTTATCGACGGCGGGCACCGCCGGCTCGATCCGGTGCGGGCGAGATTCTTCGAGGACATGACCCAAGTCAGGGAGAGGCTCGCGCTGGCGCTTCACCCGATAATGATCGGGCGAGCGGGGTGATGAAGTCAAAGAACTCACCTTGTCCTACATCTGGACGGTGTAAGCGATCGGCCGGCCGCGACTCGGGGCTGGTCGAGTCGACCTCGCTTCGCTAGTGTCCATGCGTGCGTTGGCTGCCTCTCGTCGTGCTCGCTGTTGCGTCCAGCGCGACCGCGTCCGATCAGCTGAGCAACCCGGCGTTCCTCGGCATCGGCATGAACGACATCCCCGCGCCGGGAATCCCCTCGACCTGCCAGGTCAGTAACGTCACGCGCGGCAGTGGAGCCAAGGCGGCGGGCATGGCCTCGGGCGATGTGATCCGCTCGATCGGAGGCAAGCCGGTCCTCGACTGCAACGCCGTCCTCGCGACGGTGCAGGCACACGCACCCGGCGATGTCGTCGATGTCGAGGTCATGCGCCGCGGCGAGATGCTGAAGCTCCGCGCGACGCTGATGTCCCGCGACGAGATCCTGCGCCGCCGCCTCGTCGGATCGCCGGTCGTCACGACCGAGCTGTTCGGCGTCGACGAGGACGTCACGTTCGATCTGTCGGCGAATCGCGGCAAGACCACCGTCGTCGGCTGGTTCGATCCGAAGTGCGTGCGCTGCGATTCGGTGTTCGCGAAGCTCTCGGACTGGTCGAAGAAGCAAGTCGACAAGCCGGGTGCGCCGCCGATGGCGCTCGCGGTCACGCGTCCCGGCGATCCGAACCTACGCGCGAAGGACGTCGCGAAGACCTCCACGTTCAAGAGCACGGCGAACAAGCTCGGCATTCCCCTCGCGCTCGCCGATGGGCCGGTCTACGAAGAGTTCACGCTGCCCGATATCGAGCGCGTGCACTTCACCGTCGTCGATTGCCGCGGCGTCGTGCAGTACGTCGCGCCGGTGGCAGCGGATGGTGCGGACACCGATGCAGCGATGGACGAGCTGTTCGCCGCGGCCGAACAAGCCTCGCGTCTCGCGATCAGACAACGCTGATGCGCGCCGTCATTCGTGGCTACGGCGGAATTCATCCGACGATCGGGAACGGCGTGTTCCTCGCGGAGACCTCTTCCGTGATCGGTGACGTCGTGATCGGCGACGAGTCGTCGATCTGGTACAGCGCGGTCGTGCGCGGTGACGTGATGCCGATCCGGATCGGCGCGCGCACGTCGATCCAGGACAACACGGTGATCCACGTGACGAGCGAACGCTTCGGTACGACGATCGGCAACGACTGTACGATCGGCCACAGCGCGATCATTCACGCGTGCATCGTCGAGGATTTCTGTCTCATCGGCATGGGCTCGATCCTCCTCGACGGCTGTCGCATCGGTCGCGGCAGCCTCATCGGTGCAGGTGCACTCGTCACACCAGGCACGGATATCCCACCAAACAGTCTGGTCGTCGGATCGCCTGCGAAGGTGAAGCGCGAGGTCAACGAGAAGGAGCGGGAGCAGATCCGCTACGGAGCGTCTCACTACGTCGACCTAGCCCGTCGGTACCTTGCAGAAGCCGAGGGATCCTCGGTACCGTAAGTGTGTCGATGAAGCGTTCCCGAGCTGGGACGTCTGAGTCGATACCGGATGAGGACGAAGGTTCACCTTGTGGTGATCGCGATGCTGATCGGCATCGCGCTCCTCCCGCGTCTCGCCTTCGCCGACAACCTCGACTCGCTCGTCAAAGAGCTCGGCGCGGACTCGGAGCGCGTGCGTTTGTCGGCGGTGCTGAACCTCACGAAGCTCGGTGACGTGCGCGGCATCGATCCACTCGTGAAGGTCATCGCCGACGACAGCGACAAGAAGGTGCGCAGCGCCGCGGCCGTCGGTCTCGGTGTGCTGGGCGCGGCCGCGAACAAGACGCAGAAGGCGAAGGCACTCGCCGCGCTACAGAAGGCCGCGTCGAGCGACCCGAGCGAGTTCGTCAAAGCGAAGGCAGAAGACTCGCTCAAGAAGCTCGGCTCCTCGGGCGGCGGCACCGGGCCCACGCCGTCGGGCGGCAGCTCGATCTACGTGAACATCGGACCGATGTCCTCGAAGACCGGCAACCCGACGGCGGATGCTCGGTTTCGCGCGATCATCGTGAAAACGGCCGGCTCCACGCTCGGCAAGACCGCGCCGAAGATGCAGCAGACCTGGCCCGGTAGCTTGCCGACCACCCCCCAAGGCTTTGCCGCGAAGGGGTATTCGGCGTTTTTCGTCGACGGGACGCTGAACGAGCTCAAAGTTCAAACGTCCGGTAATACATCGACGGTTTCTTGTAAGATCAACATGTTGCTCGCGAGCTTCCCCGACAAGTCGATCTTCGGAATGCTCAACGGTGGTGCCAAAGTGCAGGGAAGCGCGTCACAGAAAGATATCGACCTCGCAGGTGAGGATTGTGTCACCGCGGTGGTCGAAGACTTGATCGCGAAGAAAATAGTCCCGACGATCAATTCCAAGGTTTCCAGCCCGTGACCAAGAACCAACCCGCCAAAGGCTACAAGCGTAGCTGGAAGAACCTCTTGATCAACAAGAGGTACCAGCTCCGCTTCACGCTGTTCATGGTCGGCTTGTCGACGGTGCTCATCGCCGGCCTCGGCTGGTGGGTCATGCGCGTGGCGAACGAGACCACGACGGTCGCGATGGCGAGCGTGCGCGGAACTCCGTGCCCGAAGGTTCCCTCGCTCAGCGAGCTCGGCGAGGACGAGCCCGAGATTCCTCCCGTCCCGATGAAGTTGCCCGAAGAGGGCGCGACGCCGACGGAGCAGGGCAGTGCGCCCGCGCCGGCACCCGAACCGAAAGCGCCCGACACCGCGGACGCGAAGGGCAGCGCGGATCGAGAGCCGCCCACCGGTGGCGAAGGTGGCGAGCCGCGTCGCCGCACGACGATCCAGATGGACGAGAGCTCGATGACGATGCTCGCGCCCGAAGCGAAGGTGCCCGAGGACTACGGTGCCAAGGTCGTCGCGCACTGGACGTGCGAGATGCGCCTCGGCGGTCAGATCAACCAGCTCGAGCGCGGCCGCATGCTGATCCTCTGGGTGCTGATCGGCACGGGCCTCCTGCTCATCGCGGGCCTCGCGGTCTACGGCATCAAGATGACGCACAAGGTGGCAGGCCCGTTGTTCAAGGTCAGCCTCTATCTCGCGAAGATGCGCGACGGTCGCTTCGACAAGGTGTGGAACCTGCGCAAGGGCGATCAGCTCGTCGACTTCTACGAGCACTTCAAGACCGCGCACGCGGGCGTGGTGCAGATGGAGAAGGACGACATCGTGAAGCTGAAGGCCGTGATCGCCGCCGCCGAGGCTGCGGGCGCGGGCGACCATCCGCAGATCGTCGAGATGCGTGACGTCGTCGCGCGCAAGGAGAAGGCCATTGAGTGACATCGCCACCACGGCTGCGCCGGGCGGTGGCCCGCGGCCCAAGTACAAGCGCAAGCTGTCGAACTACCTCCTCGACAAGAAGCTGCAGCTTCGTTACGTCCTGTTGGTCACGATCCTCTCGGGCGTGATCGCGGGCGCGCTCGGCTATCTGATCTATCAGCAGAAGCGCGCGGCCTCCGAGTCGATCGAGAAGGACCTCCAGGCGCTCACGCACGCGGATGCCGCGCAGGAAGACTTCCAGGAGACGGTCGCGAGCGGCCTCGAGTCCGAGGATCGCGCGCTCGTCTACAAGATGGTCGGCGTCGGCGTCGGGCTCGTCGTGATCCTCTCGCTGTACTTGCTGATCATGACCCACAAGGTCGCGGGGCCGCTGTTCAAGGTCTCGATGTACTTCGATCGCATGGCTGCAGGAAGGCTCGGTGTCGTCACACCCTTACGGCAGGGCGACATGCTCCAAGACTTCTACGTCAACTTCAAAGACATGCACGACGCGGTGCGCGCGCGAGCGATCGCCGATCACGAGTCGCTCGACAAAGCGCTCGCGCAGCTGCGCGAAGCAAAGAGCAACGCCGACTACCGCGGTGAAGCGCAGAGCAAGCTCGACGAAGCCCTCGACGAGCTCGAGAAGCACCTGACCGAGCGCAAGAAGAACCTCGCAGACTTCCCGCCGCGCGCTGCTTAGAGACCGAAGCGCATGCTCGCGCCATCGACGAGCTTGCACGCGGCGTTCGAGAAGTCGCTCTCGCCGAACGCGTTGTACGCGGTGAGGCGGAAGCACGCCGTCTCGCCGAGGCGTAGCCGGAAATCGGCCCACGCGTCGTACGTGGTGGTCGGCATCGCGGCATCGAAGCCGGGCGCATCGATCGTCACGTCGTCGACCATGACCATCCCGGTCGCGTCTTCGCTCGGCCCGAAGTAGATGCGATAGCCGAGCACCATGTCGCTCGGAGCGTTCGCATCCCACGACAGCTTGATCGGCGCGTCGATCGCGCAGGTCACGCAGCGAACATCGATCATCACGACAGCGTCCGCGCGCGACCCATCGGCGTTCGCGACCGCGTAATAGACGGCGTCGGCGCCGAGGTACTCCGCATCGGGCGTGTAGTGCAGCACGCCGGCCTCGTCGAACGTGGCCTCGCCGTGCTCGGGTCCGGTCACGATCGCGATCGTGTGATCGTCGTCGACACCGCTGTCGTTATCGGTGACCACGAGCTCGGCCGACGTGGACATCTCGACGATCAGCTCGTCGTCGTTCGCCAGAAGCTCGCTGGCACCTGCGGAATCATCGGTGGCGCACGCGGAGACGAGGAAGGCCGAAGCGATCGCGAGGTACTTCATGGGTGGCGAAGGCTGCAATCACGGCACCACGCGCTGCCTCGAAGTCTCGACGAGTTGGCGCCGTGCACGCGGCTGGTCGACTTGCCAGGAAGCGCGTTCGCTGGGGCCGCATGGCCGAATGTGCGCAGCACGCACCGTGCGGCCCTCGCACGCATCACGCACCGCGAAGACCGTTTGGATTACGATGGCCGCGTGCTTCGCGCATCGATCGTCGTCCTGCTCGCGTCGACGATCGCGCACGCCTCCGTCGTCGATCCGCCGGAGCCGAAGTACGGGCCGAAAGGATTCCCGGGCGTCGCGCACGCGCAGGACACGTTCCTCTATGTCGGCTATCACCAGCTGCCCGGCGCCGATAGCCAGGGTGCGGGCGCGCGCATGCTGCAAGGTGATCCGGCGCTCGCGATCGAAGACGCGCACACGCTCGGCGAGATCGGATTGTCGTCGGCGGATAGCCGGCAGATCGTCGAGATCGGGTGGCACGTCGACGTGCTGGTCAACGGCGACGCCCAGCCGCGGCTGTTCGTCTTCCATTGGATCGACGGGATGCCGACTTGCTACAACGCGTGCGGCTGGGTCCAAGTCTCGACGACGAATCGCCCCGGGATGCGCGTGGTACCCGGCGAATCCGCGGACTATCTGATCAAGCGACAGGGCCAGGACTGGTGGCTCTATTACAACGGGGATGCGCTCGGCTACTTCCCGGGCTCGCTGTGGACCGCGGCGGGCACGTCGTACACCGACGTCGGACACGCGCAGTGGTTCGGCGAGATCGCGGCGGCGGGCCCCGACTCCTGCACCGAGATGGGCAACGGCGTGCTCGGCTCCGATCCGGCGGCGACGACGATGTCCGAGCTGACGCTGGTCAGCGCGAGCGGCACGCAGGTGCCCGCGAACGCCGACATCGGCACGGTGACGAACGCCGCGTATTACAACATCGGGCAGACCACGCCGACGAGCTTTGGCTTCGGTGGACCCGGCGCGCGGCTCGGTTGCTGTACGCCGGAGACGTGCCTCGATCTGAGTGCGGAGTGCGGGCAGGTTCCGGATCGCTGCGGATCGCTGCGGCCGTGCGGTGGATGTGGTGTCGGCGATCGCTGCACGACATCGTTCGCGTGCGAGATGGCGCCGCCGTCGGACTCGGGACCGATCGACGACGGCGGGTGTTGCACGGCGAGCGGGACGCCGTCGTTCGCGCCCGCGCTGCTCGTGCTGCTCGCGCTGCGCCGGCGGCGTCGCTACGGCAAGCGCTGAACGTCGCCGCGCACGACCTTCTGCAGGCCGTGGAAGAAGCTACCCATGACAACCATCGTGTCACGAGTTTCGGGGTGACCGATCGGGTACATTCACGTCCGTGGCTTCCGCCAATTCGCTGCTCGAGCTCGGCGATCGATATTGGGCGCTCGGTTTGCCAGCAGCGGCGAAGAGTGCACTCGGACGGGCGCTCGCGCAGTCCGAGGATGCCGTCCCGGCGCTGCGGCTGACGGACATCGCGCTCGCCGTCGGTGATGTCACCGGCGCGCGTGGCTATGCCGCCGAAGCGGCGAAGCGTGCACCCGGGCCCGCGACGAAGATCCTCCTCGGTCGCGCGCAGCTCGCGGCGGGCGAGATCGCGGCGGCGCGCATGTCGCTCGCGGCGGCGCTCGATTCGCCCAAGCTCGGCGCGTGGGATCGCGTGCGCGCGCACCTCGTGCTCGCGCGCTGCGCCGATGCGCAGAACGATGCGAACGGCGCGGCGGCCCAAGCAGGCGCCGCGGTGGATGCGGCGCTCGCGGCGGCGACGGCGGGGGCATCGTCGGTGGAGTCACTCTCGCTCCTCGAGGAGGTCGCGGCGGCGGCGGTCGCGCACGGTCGCGGCGCGGATGCGGCGCAGTCGATCGCGGAGGCGAAGGACGGCGAGGGCCGGCGCATGTGCGCGGCGGCGCTGCTCTCGGCGCGCCACGCCGCGGGCGATAGCGAGGTGACCGACGCGATGATCGATGCCGAGCTCGCGGCGCTCGAAGCGATGCGCCCGTCTGCGGCGCTCACGCTGCGCCGGCTCGAGCGCCGCTCGCGCAAACATACGTCGACGGAGCGGCTCGCGCTGCTCGGCGAGCTCGACGCGTTGATCCACGTGTCGACGGGCGAGGGCCTCTCCGCGATCGAGCGTGCGCGGTTGTGGTTCCTCTACGGCTCGCTGTGCGCCGACGATCTCGCCACGCGCGACAAGGCCGAGGAGGCCTATCGCAAGGGCCTCGCGTTTCAGCCCGGGCACACTGCGGCCGCGTGTCAGCTCGCGCTGCTCGTGCTCGATCGCGGTGATCAAGCGGGTGCGCTCGCGGAGATCGAGCGCGCGCTGCGCATCGACTCGAGCCATGGCCTCGCATGGCGAAACGCCGCGCGCATGCTCGACGCGCAGTCGCCGAGCCTGGGCATCGTGGTCGGTCGCTTGCTCGACGCGGCCAACCCCGGCGCGGGCAGCGCGGCCGGCGGCGTGGCGCCGCGCCTCGTGACCGCGACCGCCGAGGTCGTCCGCCACGACGTGATCGCGGGCGTCTACGCCCATGGCCATCGCGTGAAGAACCTTCTCGGCATCATCGGCGCGCGAACGCGCAGCGCGCGGAAGCTTGCGGCGGAAGGCGACGTACATGACCGGCTGAAGGACCTCGAAGCCGACGTGACCGCACTGTACGAAGAGTGGGCGCAATATCTGCGCTCGATGCAGGCGCCGACACCGACGGTCGAGCTGGTCTCGCTCGCGCCGCTGCTTCACGAAGTCGTCATCGCGGCGCAGGCGCGCACGCAGGCGGTGCCGATCGCGCTCGAGACCGCGGCCGGGCTACCGGATCTGCGCGGCGATCGCATGCTGCTGCGCGAGGCGCTGCTCAACATCGTGTCGAACGCCGCCGAGGCGTGCAGTGCCGCGGGCGGGCAGGTGAACGTTCGCGTGCGCGCGATCGTCGTCCCGGGCGGAAGCGCCGCTCCGCTCCTCGAGATCGTCGTATCCGATACCGGTCCGGGCATCCCGCGCAGTCACCTCGGCCGCCTGTTCGTGCCGGGCTTCACGACGAAGGAGACCGGCTCGGGTGTCGGCCTCGCGATCGCCGAGCGCGTCGTGTCCGCCCATCACGGACGGATCACCGTGGACTCCGAGGAGGGTCGCGGCACCACGATCACGCTGACGCTGCCGACGGACATGGCGCAGCTCGCCGCGCTTCCCGTCTGGCAGGAGCGGGGACGCACGTGATCGGAACCATTGTCTGCGTCGACGACCAAGCCGAGGTTCGTCGCCTCCTGTCCGATTCGTTCAAGTCGCGCGGCAGCAACGTCGTCGGCTTCGACGATGGCGAAGAAGCGATCGCGTGGCTCGGCAGCAACGAAGCGGACCTCGCGATCCTCGATCTCGATCTCGGCCCCGGCAAACGCACCGGCATCGAGATCTGTCGCGCGATCCGGCTGCGCCTGCCGGAGCTGCCGATCATCATCCTCACCGGTCACGGCACCATCGACGACGCGATCACCGCGGTGAAAGCCGGCGCCGTCGACTTCATCACCAAAGATCCGTATCTCGAGGACAAGCTCGAGATGTCCGTCGAGAAGGTCGAGCGGATCCTCCAGCACGCGCTCGATCGCAAGCGCCTCGAAGACGAGAACCGCGAGCTGCGCGCGACGAACGAACGTCTGCGCAAGGTCGCCGGGCGGCGCTGGCAGATCGTCGGCGATTCGCAGCCGATGCGTACCGTGATGACGAAGATCGAGAAGGTCGCGCCCGTGCCGCGGCCGGTGCTCGTGCTCGGGCCGCGCGGCACGGGCAAGGAGCTCGTCGCGCGCGCGATCCACATGCTGTCGCCGCGCGCGTCGGAGCCGTACGTCACGATCAACTGCGCGGCCGTCGCCGAGACATTGCTCGAGAGCGAGCTGTTCGGCCACGAAGAGGGCGCGTTCACCGGCGCGACGAAGCAGAAGGAAGGCAAGTTCGAGCTCGCCGACGGCGGCACGCTGTTCCTCGACGAGATCGGGAACATGTCGCTCGAGTTCCAAGCGAAGATCCTGCGCATCCTCGAGTACCAGCGCTTCGAGCGCGTCGCGGGCAGCGAGTCGATCCAGGTCAACGTGCGCGTGATCGCGGCAACGAACGCCGACCTCAAGCAGGCGATCGCCGACGGAAAGTTCCGCGCCGATCTCTACGATCGCCTCGCGTTCGAGGTGATCAACCTTCCGCCGCTCGCGGATCGCCTCGAGGACGTGCCGGTGCTCGCCGCGCACTTCTTGTCGCGCTTCCGCGCCGAGGTCGCCGGCATTCCGGTCAAGGAGATCAGCGCCGAGGCGCTCGATCACTTCGCGCACTACGACTATCCCGGCAACGTGCGCGAGCTGAAGAACATCGTCGAGCGCGCGGTGTACATGGCGCAAGGCGAGGTGCTCACCCCGGCCGACGTCGACGCCGCGCTGCCGCCGGATGCCGGCGGTCCGCAGACGTCCGAGGATTCGTTCTCCGACGATCCACGACTTCCGCTCGACGAGCGCGTCGAGGCGTTCGAGGAGTGGCTGTGCCGAGACGCCCTCGAGCGGACCCGGTTCAAGCAGAAGGAAGCCGCGGCGCTCTTGGGCATCACCTACGATCAGTTCCGCCAGCGCTATCGCAAGTACGGCCTCGGCAAGGACTAGGCTATTCTTCGCGGGCGATGGGCATCTTCTCCAAGATCAAGCAGGGCATCTCGAGCAAGGCGAACGCCGCACTCGACAAGGCGATCGATCCGGAGAAGGAGCTCGAAATGGCCATCCTCGAGCTCGAGGAAGGGAAGAAGAAGGCGATCGCGGAGCTGATCTCCTACAAGGCCACCGCGAAGCAGATGGACAACGATCTGGAGAAGTACAAGACGAAGGCGGCCGAGTGGGAGAAGCGCGCGATGCTCGCGGTCAAGGCCGGCGACGACGACGCGGCGAAGACCGCGCTACGCGAGAAGAAGGCGTGCGAGGCGGAGTGGGTGAAGATCAAGCGCGACCAGAACGAGGCCGCGAGCTACGCGATCCAGCTCAACAAGAGCCGCAAGGAGTTCGAGACCAAGCTGCAGCTCCTGAAGATGCGCAAGGGCACGCTCGCGACCCAGATCGCCGCCGCGCGCTCGGCCGGCGGAGATGCGTTCGGGAACGACACGAGCGTGTGGGACCGGTTCCAGTCCGCCGAGGACCGCATCGATCGCGAAGTGATCGAGAGCGAGGTCGACTCCGCGATGCGCGGCGAGGATGCCGACGGTGCCGCGCTCGAAGCGAAGATCCTCGCGGCGTCGCGCAAAGAGGATCAGCTCGCGCTGCCGAACGGACCCGACGACGCGCTCGCGATCCTCAAGGCGAAGATGGAGAAGGACAAGGCGGCGAAGCAGAAGGCGCTCGCCGCAGCGACGCCCGACGACAAGGCCGGCACCGCGACAGCTACGTCGGCGTCGACCGACAAGCCGGCACCTAGCGGCGCCGAAGGCGCTGCGAAGGTAGACAACAAGTCCGCGTCGTCGACCGACGGCAAGAAGGACGCGTGACCACGCAGTCGATCGCCATCGGGCCGATCGGGGGAAGCGCACACGCGCCGGATCCCGACGAAGCGCTATGCACGCGACTTCGCGATCTCGCGCTCGTCGACCTCGAGTCGCTGATCGCCGGTGCGCGCGCGCCGCAGGAGCTGATCGGCGCGTTCGCGGACGACGTGGCCGATGCGCTACGCGAGGCGCGGACCCGGATCGCGGCACTGCGGGCGGCGCAGGGCGGACCCGATCCGCTGCTCGTCCTCGATCTGCCGGCGCGCCAACGTGGTTCGGACGTCGCGAGCGCCGGCGCCGAGCGGACCCGACTCAAGCTCGTCGAGAATGCCGTTGCCGCCCGGTCGGTGGCGCGGCTCTCCGAGATGGCCGCCCAGCTCGTCGGCAAGCTGTTCGAGGCCGATCGTCGTCGGTAGGGGCCGGCGCGATCGATGCCCGCTCGGGGTCGGCTCGCCGACCTCTACGACCCGATCCCCTCGAGTCTGCCGTCGGAAACGACTCCGCTCGGGAATCCCCGCAGGGCCGTATCGTCCTAAGGCGCTGACATTCGTAGCCAACTGAGGACCCAAGGCAGGCGGTTCATTTGTCGTCCAAGCCTTCAACACCTTATAGTTCCCGGAATGGCTGACGAGGACCCAGACCTCGACCGGGCGCGACAAGGTGATCGCGAAGCCTTCGGTCGTCTCGTCAAACGCCACCAACGACGCGTGTACGCCGCCGCCCTCCATATTCTCGGAAACCACAGTGACGCCGATGACGTCGCGCAGGAGTCGTTCGTGCGCGCGTATCGCGGACTGTCATCGTTTGACGGGCGCGCGGACTTCTTCACGTGGCTCTACCGGATCACGGTGAACACGGCACTCAACTCGCTGCGCTCGGACAAGCGCGGCAACGCGCTCAAGAGCAAGGGCAACACCGAGTCACAACATATCGGTGGTCGTCCCGAGTCGCTCGGTCAGGTCGCGCGCGACCCTGCGCAGCAAGCGCAGCAGACCGGTGAAGTGGCGCGCGTCCTCGATGCGATCAGCCAACTGTCCGCCTCACTCCGCGTGACCTTGGTGCTAGCGACCGTCGAGGAACTGCCTCACAAGCAGATCGCGGAGATCTTGGAGATTCCGGAAGGCACCGTCGCGTGGCGCGTGAACGAGGCGCGCCGGCTGCTACGTCTACGTCTCGCCCAAGACGGATCACAGGACGCGAAACCTCCGTCGCCCCATGTCCCTGGGACGGCCCCTGCGACGGTGAAGTGATATGTCCGACGACCTCGATGAACAAATCCGCCGCGCGATGAAAACCCTGGACGACCAGATGCCGGCAGGGTATTTCGAGGGCCTTCCAAACCGGACGCTCGCGCGTCTAGAGGATGGCAGCAGTATGGAGAGCCAGGGGACTCGTTCGGATTCGTCGAAGCCTTCGGTAGCGCCGGTGGTCGTTGCAACTGTCGCGAACCCACCACCCACCTCTATGAGCACATCGAAAAAGCCAGACGACCGCGAGGAAGACTCCGGCCTGCATGACATTCGAAACCTCGCGTCCTCGACGAAGGCTCGACTGTCATCGCGGCGCTCGACCCAGAACCCGACGGTGAGCGAGGACGACATCCTCGCCTCGTCGTCGGCCGGATGGAAAGCCGTCGCGCTGCCCGAGCCCGCGAAGATGATCTCGCTGCCCGAGCTCGCCGAGCTTCCGAGCGCCGTCGAGATCGCGAAGAACGACAAGGCGGCGCGCGCCGAGGCAAAGGCCGCCGCTGCTGCCGCGAAGGCCGAGGCGAAGCGGGCGAAGTCGGAGCCGAGTGCTCCCGTCGCCGACGTACCGGCTGCCGCCACGGCGACACCGGCGGTCACGCCGATCGGCTCGCGCATCGCCGCGAAGCAGAGCGGTGGCAAGGGCAAGACGATCGCGATCGTGGGAACGTTGATGGCCGCCGCTGCGGGCGTCGCGATCTTCTTGGTCGTGAACAACAAGAACGATGCATCACACAGCGCTGCCGTCGCGGACACCGCGGCGAAGAAAGAGACCGTGATGCCGACGCTCGCCGCACCGCCGGCGCCCAAGGCGCCCGAGCCGGTCGTCGAGCCGATCGCCGCTGGCTCTGCGGAGCAGGTCGCGGCCGTCGAGCCCGCGCCGCCTCCCGTCGAGGAGAAGGCGCCCGCGAAGGCCGAGAAGAAGGACAAGGTTCACAAGGTCGAGATCCGCGACGAGCGCCCGGCTCCCAAAGAGACGGCGAAGCCTGCCGTGGTGAAGGTGGAAGACAAGACGCCCCCGAAAGAAGGCGATCCGGACTTCGACCAGCTGCTCAAGGAAGCCGGCGTCAGCGACATGAAGAAGGCCGACAAGCCCAAGCTCGAGAAGAAAGACCTCTCGGGCGGCGACTTCAAGAACGGCATGAACGCCGTCTCCGGGAAGGCGCGCGCTTGCTACAAGGGCACGCAGGGCACCGCGAAGTTCAAGGTCGCCATCTCGCCGTCGGGCTCGGTGTCGGGCGTCACGATGAAGGGTGACTTCGCGGGCAAGCCGGAAGGCGCCTGCGTCGAGGCCGCCGTGAAGAGCGCCACGTTCCCCGCGTGGGACGGCGCTCCGAAGAGCTTCGAGTACAGCTACCTGCTCTCCGATTGATCTAGGTCGATCCCGGGTATAGGGTCCGTCCTCGCGTCATGAGGAAGGTATCGAACGGTCGTTTCTTCGAGGACTTTGGCATCGGACAGCACCTCGTCCACGCCATCCCTCGCACGCTCCACGGCGGCGATATCTCGTCGTACATGGCGCTGACCGGTGATCGGTCACCCCTCGCGTCTTCCACGGAGCTCGCGCGGTCCCTCGGGTTCCAGCGCGAGGTCCTTCCGGACCTGCTCGTGTTCCACATCGTGTTCGGCCGGTCCGTGCCGGACATCTCGCACAACGCCACGGCGAACCTCGGGTACGCCGATGTTCGCTTCATGCGGCCCGTATATCCGGGCGACACCCTCGTCGCGGAGAGCGAGATCATCGGTCTGCGCGAGGTGTCCTCGGGCGAAGCCGGCGTGGTCTACGTCCGTACGCGAGGCACGAACCAGAAGGGCCAAGAGGTCCTGTCGTTCATCCGCTGGGTGATGGTGCCCAAGCGGGACAAGGACGCCGCCAGAGGCGTGAACCAGGTCCCACAGCTCCCGGCCGTGGTCACCGCGGATCGCCTGCCGGTGCCCGAAGCGATGAACCTGCAGCGCTTCCCGGATCTCGCGTGGGCGTTCGGCTCGACGGCGCGCTGGGACGACTACGAGGTCGGCGAGCGCCTCGATCACCCCGACGCGATGACCATCGAAGAGGCGGACCACGTCCAAGCGACGCGCCTCTATCACAACACCGCGCAGGTCCACTTCGACGCGTTCCGCGCGGCCGACACCAAGCACGGCAAGCGCCTCGTCTACGGTGGTCACGTGATCAGCGTGGCCCTCGCACTCGCGTACAACGGCCTCGCGACGCAGCTCAAGATCGCCGCCTGGAACGGCGGCTCTCACGTCGCGCCCACGTTCGCGGGCGATACGCTGCGCGCGTTCACCGAGGTCATCGAGCGGGCAGAGATTCCGACTCGGCGCGATGTCGGCGCGTTGCGACTGCGCCTGTCGGCGGTGAAGAACGTGTCCGCAGCGGACCTCGGCTCGATCCCGCCGCTGCTCTCGGGCACCAAAGAGCCGCGCATCGTGCTCGAGCTCGACTACTGGACGCTGTTCCCCCGCCGCTAGCTAGCTGCGACGGCGTTCGCGCATCGCGATCCACGCGGCCAGACCGAGGATCACGAGCAGCGCGATCGCGAGCGCCGCTTTGAGCGCCCCCGCGGAGGCTTTGTCGACGACGAACGGGCCGACCTTCGCGAGCTCCGCGCGATGCGCGCCGACGAGCACCACGATCGCGGGCGCGCGGACCTCGGGGACCGCGGCACTGACCAGGGTCGTCGCCGCTGCGAGTGTCGCCGGGCGATCGGTGCCATCGTCGACGACGACGAGCACCGCGGCCGACGCACTCGATGGCGCGCTGAGGCCGAGCGGATCGCGCACCGAGCGGTGAATCGTCGCCGTCGCGCTCACGGCACCCGGTAGCGTCGCGAGTTGCGCGCCGAGGACGACGGAGTCATCGCGGTCGGCGGCGCGCTGCCGCTCGACCGGGCCATCGACCGACGGGGCGCACGCCGCGAGCGCGTTCGCCACCAGCGCGATCCCAACCAGCGCGATCCTCACGCCTCGACGGTAACACTCCAGGCAGGAGCTGATCCGCTCGCATCCGCGCTCCTGCGCACGAGGCGCGCGCGATCTCGACAACGTGGCCCGAGCTCGCGAATTCGCTCCGACGACACGACGAGCGTAGGATGCGTCGGTGAACGCGGTCGAACGCATGGCTCCGCTGATCTCGTCGGACGCGGTCCGGCGACTCGCGGCGCTGCGGGTCCAGCGCTTCGATCGCACGCGCGCACCGGCACGCACCGCCGCGACGACGGAGCAGGCGGTGGCCACGGTGATCGCGCGGTGGGGCAACGACCTGTGCGCGCTGCTCAACGCGATGAACCGCGACGAGCTCGTCGATCTGGCGACCGCGATGCGGATCGCGACCGCGAGCGATGCGCGCGCCGAGGACCTGCGTGTCGCGCTGTGGGATCGCGGCGCCGAGATCGAGCGCGATGGCGTCAGCGTCTCGACGATGATCCAGCCGCGGCCGATCGTGCTCGGTGGACACCTCGTCGTGCAGGCGCCGCCGCGCGGGATGTCACCGACGAGCGCGAGCTACCCGCGCGCGGTGCCCGCACCGGTCGCTCTGGCTCCGATGATGGACGAGCCCGAGACCATCGACGAGTTGCTCGATGCGGCGACGCGCGCGATCGGCGTGCGGCTCGGTGCGCGCGGGCGCGACAAGGGCGCGTGGGGCGTGCGCGCGGCGCAGCTCTTGGGCGTGGTCGAGCGCGGGCACGACGAGCCCGACTGGCGCGGCGACGTGGAGATCAAGACCGTACCCGTCGCTCGCGAGGCGAATGGATACTGGAACGTCGTCGAGGATCCGGCGATCGCGATGGTGGGCGAGGGCGGATTGGCGAAGCTGCAACGCACGCTGTGGCTCGCGCGCGCGACGGTCGAAGACGACAACGGCGACGAGGACGCGACCATCGTCAGCTGGTACTTGCTCGAGTGGGATGCGCAGGTCGCGCGGTTGGCGCGGCGCTACCTGCACGAGCGTCCGAAGGGTCCGCGCGGCACGAAGCAAAAGGGGCTGTATTTGCACAAGCGATTCTTCGCGGACGCGGGCATGCTCGCGACCTTGAACGGAGTCGCGTGATCGTCGACGAGCTACGGATCGTCGGCTCGACGCAGACCAACGTCGTGATGGAGGCGGAGCTGATCCGCGTCTCGCAGCGCGCGTTGGGCAAGCGGCCGCCCAAGGTCCGCAAGGATGGCCTCGGCCAGCTGGTGATGCCGTTCGATCGCGATCTCGCGTGGGCCGCGGTCACGTACCTGCGCACGCCGACGCGCGTGCTGTGGGACATCGCGCGGACCACGGCGGAGCGACTCGAGCCGCTCTACGACGACGTGCTCGCGGACCTCCTCGAGGACCGACGCGAGCTGTGGCGCGATGGCGACGGCATCAGCGTGGAGGCGCGGCGCGTGGAGAACTTTCCCGCCGGCGAGCGGCAGATCGTCGGCACGGTGAAGAACGCGATCCTCGACGCGGCGAAGCGGCGCGGCGCGACGCTGCACGTGGATCCGGATCGTCCGGCGACGCGGTGGGTGGCGAGGCAGGATGATCAGGGCGAGCTGGTCGTCTCGATCGACTTGGGCGCGGGCTCGCTGTCGCAGCGCGGTTGGCGACGCGAGTCGGGTGAAGCGCCGCTGCGCGAGCACCTCGCGGCCGTGCTGCTGATGCTCGCGCGGTTCGATCCGCGACACGACATCTTGGTCGATCCGATGTGCGGCTCCGGGACCATCCCGATCGAAGCCGTGCACGCGGCGAGGGCGATGCCGCGCAAGGTCCACACGCTCGGAGTGCTCGGCCTGCGCGGTCCGCGCCCCGACGAGAAACCCGCGCCGCTGTTCGCGGACGCGAAGCCGCTCGTCATCGGCTGCGACGTCGATCTCCAGGTCCTCGCCGCGGCGCGAGACAACGCGCGCAGCGCGGCGGTGACCGACGACGTGGTGTGGCAACGCGCCGACGTTCGCCACCTGACGCCGCAGATGATCGAGGACATCGCGCGCGAGAAGGGCCGCGAGATGAAGCCCGGCCTGATCTTGTGTAACCCGCCGTACGGAGAGCGCCTCGACGATCACGACCTGCGCGATATCTACGCGGCGCTCGCGTACTCGGTGCGCGCGTTCCGCGGATGGCGCGCGGGGTTCATCGTCTCGAACCCGCTGCTCGAAGAAGTGTTCTTCGGGATCGTCGGTCCGCCGCGGATCAAGAAGCCGCTCGCGAACGCGAACCTGCGCGCGTACTTCTATCTGTTCGACGTGCGCTAGTCACCCTGACGAGCGGCCCAGGCGCTGATCAGCTCGAAGTCGTCGATGATGCGCGAGTGGTAGTGACCCCAGATGTCGCTGACCATCACCATCGATCCGCGCGAGAGCTGCGGCGTGAGATAGATCGCGTAGTAGCGAGCGCCCGAGCCATCCTCGACTTCACCGACGAGATCGAGCGGTTGCTTCGAGACCGGGCAGAACAGCTCGCAGCGGGTTCCGTGCGGGATGTCGAACGGCTTCGTCTTGCGCCCATCTCCGTGGATCGGGGAGAGGTGGACCAGGCCCTCCTTGCCGTTGACGCGGATGCCCAGCGTGACGGCAGGGTGGCCATCGAATTCGACGTCGGAGATCCCGACGAGGTTGTCACCGCGGGGCCCGTACGCCTGCGTGAGGATCACCGTGACGTCGTTCTCGACGGCGATGTGGCGGCCAGTAACCGCACGGTGGTTACCGGTGATCCGGAGGTTGCGACGATCCACGGGGTCCATGAGTGGGCAGCTGGCCACGGCTCCGAGGCGTTGGCAAGCTCCATCGCCACGTGCGAGTACCGCACAGACACATCGAAAGTCCGACGGACGTCGGGCGCGCACCATCCCCGAAGGGGATGCGGAGGACGATCGCAAACCGGACGGACGTCCGGTGCGCAGCACCGCCGCAGGCGGTGCGGAGTTAGATCGATGGGCACCGTCGAGGGTCGTGGTGTAAGCTCGCAAAACTGATGCAGCGCTGGGTGCTGTTCTTCGTCATCGTGGTCTGGGTCGGCATCGCGTCGGCCAAGCCGCGCGTAGCTGTCACCCCGATCGAAGGGGACGACAGCGGAGACATGCGCGATGCCGTCGCGGACGCGCTCGACGGCGGCGACCTCGATATCATCTCGACCGGGAAGGTGACCAAGGCGTTCGACAAGCTCGGCTACGAGGGCGAGCTGTCCGAGAAGCAGGCGAAGAAGGTCGCGAAGGAGCTCGAGGCGGACGCCGTCGTCCACGGAAAGCTCGGCAAGAGCGGCAAGAACAAGACGCTGAAGTTCACGCTGTTCATCGGCGGGAAGAAGGAGCGCGGCTTCAAGGTCACGTTCAACAACGAGAAGTCGTCGAAGTTCAAGTCCAAGCTCCGCGACAAGCTTACCGAGAAGCTCGAAGGCAAGACGAGCGACGAGGAGACGGCGAAGAAGGACGAGGGCGAAGACGAGGGCGAGGGCGACGAGGGGACGAAGAAAAAGAAGAAGAAAAAGAAGCTCGCACGCGATGGCGACGAGGATGCCGAAGGCGCGGGCGACGATGCGGAGATCGAGGCCGCGGTTGCTCGCGTCAGCCCGCACTCCGCGAACCGCGTCGCCGTGCGCGTCGATCTCGGCGCCTCGTTCCAGAACCGCAGCCTGACGTTCACGCAGCGCGCGAACTTCCCCGAAGGACCCAAGCCGTACTCGAACTCGTACGTGCCGGGCGCCCGCATCGAAGGCGAGATCTATCCACTCGCGTTCTCGAATCCCAAGAGCTTCATCGGCGGGCTCGGGCTCGCCGGCGAGTACGACCGGACCATCGCGCTCACGCTCCACACCACCGCCGAGCCGAACATCCCCGTGCCGACCAAGCAATATCGCTGGTCGGTCGGCGCGCGGATTCGCATCCCGTTCGGCAAGTCCGCGACGAGCCCGTCGGCGACGCTCGGCGTCGATTACGGCAAGCGAGGGTTCAGCCCGGATCGTGGCCAGCTCGCGATGTCGTCGAGCCTCGACGTGCCGAACACGACGTACACGACCCTCGCGCCGGTGCTCGCGTTCCGCGTGCCGTTCATCCCGCAGCTGGCGTTCGCGGCGTCGGCCAAGGCCCATCTCGTCCAGGACGCAGGTCCGATCCAGAAGCTCGATCAGTACGGTCGCGCGCGCGTGTTCGGCGTCACCGCACAGGCGGGCTTCGATATCGTGCTCGGCAACCGCTTCGCCATCCGCCTCGTCGGCGAGTTCGCGCAGTTCGGGTTCTCGTTCGTGGGAAACGGATTCCGGACGACCAGCCTCGACGGGGAGCCGGACTCCAAGGATATTGGAGGTGCGCTCGATCGCTCCATCGGTGGTGCGGCGACGCTGGCCGTTCTCTACTGATGCAGCCCTCCGTTGCTCCCCGCGGGAAGTTGGTCGTCGCGCATCCCGAGCGCAAGGCGCAGCGAGCCCTGCATCGACTCGTCGGAGGGACGGGCTGCCCGGTCGAGGTCGTCGACAACGTCGACGCGTTGATCGCAGCCGTGGACGCGCAGACCATCGCGATCGTCGATGCGTCGCTCGCGATCTCGCGACCGGCGCTGCGCCAGCAAGCGGCGCGCGCGTGGATCGCGGTGCCCGGTGAAGGCCTCGCACCCGCAGAGGCGTCGTCGCTCGACACGCTGCTGACCGCGGGTTGGGCGCACGTGATCGCGCACCCGATGCCGATCCTCGCCGAGGAGATCCTGGCGACCGTACAGAAGCTGATCCGCGACGACGTGTTCGGCCTCGAGAAGTACGTGGCGTGGGGCGCGGAGGTTCGCAGCTACACGCTCGAGGACGCGCGCGATCGCGACGCCGCCGTCAACGCACTCGCGCAAGACGTGATCGCGGTCGGCCTGCCGGATCGCGTCGGCTCGCTCGTCAGCGTGATCGCGGACGAGCTACTCGCGAACGCACTCTACGTCGCCCCCGTCGACGAGAAGGGAGCACGGTTCCGCAGGGACGAGCCTCGCGATCACGTGCGCGCGCTCGCCGGCCAGGACATCGTCACCGTGCGCTGGGCCACCGATGGGCGCTACCTCGCGATCGAGGTTCGCGATCGCTGGGGCTCGCTCGATCCCGACGTGGTCGCGCCGCGTCTCGCGAGCTCGAGCAAGCAAGCGACCGCCGAGGGCGGTATGGGGCTCCCGCTCGCGTACGCCTGCTGCAATCAGTTCGTGATCGGCGTTGCACCTCAGAGGATGACCGAAGTGATCACGCTTCTCGACATGCGCTACAAGCCGACCGAATTGGGACGAGCGGCCTCGTTCCATACGTTCACCGAGAAAGGCACGACATGACCGGGCACAGGTTGGGGCGGCTCGACGTCCAGGTCCACGGAGCGCGGATGGCGCTCGCGGGACGGTTCGACGATGCCGTGGTCGGGCTGCCGGAGATGGCAGACAAGCTCCCGCAAGGAGATGTGACGATCGATCTCGAGGGCATCACGTTCGTGAACTCGGTCGGGATGCGCGAGTGGGTGCGCCTCGTTCGTATCCTGAAGGACCGCGGCACCATCACCTTGGCCCGGGTCGCCGAGGGCCTGATGGGGCAAATGAACCTGATCCCGGAGTTCAAGGGCACCGTTCGCATCGCATCGTTCCACGCGCAGTACTCCTGCCCGAAGTGCGGGGCGGAGGCCGATCCGCTCGTCGATGCGGTCGCACATCTGTTGTCGCTGCGGGCGAAGAACTTCCCGGCCATGCCATGCCCCGAGTGCGGATCTGCCATGACGCTGGCGGAGTTTCCCGAGCGGTACCTGACGTTGTTCGGAGAATGACGGCGCGGTAGGGTGCGCCCGTGCAGCCTGACCTCCTGGCTCCTTCCGACACGTTCGCACGCCGCCATATCGCCCCGAGTGAAACCGAGATCGCCGACATGCTCGCGGCGCTCGGGTACCGCTCGCTCGCGGAGCTCGCCGACGCGACGGTCCCGGCCGCGATCCGCCTGAGGAAGCCGCTGTCGCTGGCCGAGCCGCTCGGCGAACACGAGCTGATCGAGGAGCTGAAGAACCTCGCCGCGGACAACCAGGTCATGCGGTCGTTCATCGGCCAGGGCTACTACGACACGATCACGCCGCCGGTCGTGCTGCGCAACGTACTCGAGAACCCCGGTTGGTACACGCAGTACACGCCGTACCAGGCCGAGATTTCCCAGGGCCGCCTCGAAGCGCTCGTGAACTTCCAGACGATGATCGAGGACATGACGGCGCTGCCGATGGCGAACGCGTCGCTCCTCGACGAAGGCACCGCCGCCGCCGAGGCGATGGTGATGTGCTTCGAGCGCGCCACGCACCAGAAGAAGCGGTTCTGGGTCGACGCGTCCACGCACCCGCAGACGATCGCCGTGATGCGCACGCGCGCCGAGCCGCTCGGCATCGAGCTGCGCGTCGCCGAGCCCGCGAGCTTCGATAGCGCGAGCTTCTCCACCGCGTGCGGCGTGTTGCTCTCGTACCCGACCACCGATGGCCGCGTGCTCGATCACCGCGCGCTCGTGGATGCGGTACACGCCGCTGGTGCGTTCGTCGTGATGGCGACGGACCTCCTCGCGCTCGCGCTGATCACGCCGCCCGGCGAGATGGGCGCCGACATCGCGATCGGCAGCGCGCAGCGGTTCGGCGTGCCGATGGGCTTCGGCGGTCCGCACGCCGCGTTCCTGTCGTGCAAGGACGATTTCCGCCGTCAGATTCCGGGTCGCATCATCGGCGTGTCCAAGGATGCGAAGGGACGTACCGCGTTCCGCCTCGCGCTGCAGACGCGCGAGCAGCACATCCGTCGCGAGAAGGCGACGAGCAACATCTGCACGGCGCAGGTGCTCCTCGCCGTGATGGCCTCGATGTATGCCGTCTATCACGGCCCCGAGGGCATCACGCAGATCGCGCGTCGCGTGCGCGGCTACACCGCGGTGATCGCGGCGGGGCTGACCAAGCTCGGTCACGCTCCGCGCGGCGGCGTGTTCTTCGACACCCTGCGCGTCGATCTCGATGCGCATCGCCAGGCCGAGGTCCTCGCGCGCGCCGTCGAGCTCGGCATCAACGTTCGCCGCTACGACGACGGCGTCGGCATCTCGTGCGACGAGACCACCTCCCACGCCGACGTTCACGCACTGCTCGAATCCTTCGTCCCCGGTCGCGGCGAGCTGCCGTTCGATCTCGTGGACCTCGTCAAGGAGGCCGCGCTGCCGGAGCTCCCGTCGACGCTGGCGCGGAAGAGCGCGTTCCTCACGCACCCGACGTTCACGCGCTACCACGCCGAGCACGAGATGCTGCGGTACCTGAACCGCCTGCAGGCGAAGGACCTCTCGCTGACGACGTCGATGATCCCGCTCGGCTCGTGCACGATGAAGCTCAACGCGACGACGGAGATGATTCCGGTCACGTGGCCCGAGTTCGGTCGCATTCATCCGTTCGCCCCGGCCGAGCAGTGGGGCGGCTACAAGGCGATGTTCGAGCAGCTCGAGGCGTGGCTCGCGGAGATCACGGGCTTCGCGGCGGTGTCGCTGCAGCCGAACTCCGGCGCGCAGGGCGAGTACGCGGGCCTGCTCGCGATCCGCGGCTATCACGCGGCGCGCGGTGACAAGCGCGACGTGTGTCTGATCCCGCAGAGCGCGCACGGCACGAACCCCGCGTCGGCGGTGCTCGCCGGCATGAAGGTCGTCGTCGTTGCCTCGAACAGCGATGGCACGATCGATCTCGCGGACCTCGCGAAGAAGGCGACCGAGCACGCGAAGGATCTCGCGGCGCTGATGGTCACGTATCCTTCGACGCACGGCGTGTTCGAGGACGGCATCGTCGAGGTCTGCTCGATCGTTCACGCGAACGGCGGGCAGGTCTACATGGACGGCGCGAACATGAACGCGCAGGTCGGACTGACGCGGCCCGGTGACATCGGCGCGGACGTCTGCCACTTGAACCTCCACAAGACGTTCTGCATCCCGCACGGCGGCGGTGGTCCCGGCATGGGGCCGATCGGCGTCGCGAAGCACCTCGCGCCGTACGTGCCGGGGCATCCGCTCGCCGCCGCCGGTGCGCAACCCGTGGGGCCGGTCTCGGCGGCGCCGTGGGGCTCCGCGTCGATCCTGCCGATCAGCTTCGCGTACATCGCGATGATGGGCGAGGCCGGCCTGCGCAAGGCCACCGAGGTGGCGATCCTGAACGCGAACTATATCGCGCATCGTTTGAGCTCCCACTATCCCGTGCTCTACACGGGCCAGAACGGCCGCGTGGCCCACGAGCTGATCATCGATTGCCGCGGCTTCAAGAAGACCGCCGCGATCGAGGCGGAGGATATCGCGAAGCGCCTCATGGACTACGGGTTCCACGCGCCGACGATGTCGTTCCCGGTGCCGGGCACGCTGATGATCGAGCCGACCGAGAGCGAATCGAAGGCCGAGCTCGATCGCTTCTGCGACGCGATGATCTCGATCCGTGCGGAGATCGCGTCGATCGAGAGCGGCAGCATGGATCGCGCGAACAACATGCTGAAGAACGCGCCGCACACCGCGGCCGCGATCGCGGCGGCCGAGTGGAATCACCCGTACACGCGCGAGCAGGCCGTGTATCCCGCGCCGTGGCTGCGCGCGAACAAGTACTGGCCGCCGGTCGCGCGTGTCGATAACGCGTACGGCGATCGCAACCTCGTCTGCTCGTGTCCGCCGATCGACGCGTACGGCTGAGCGCGTGGCCGACGACCTCGTCCACCTGCACAGGCTGCGCACCGGGCTCCTCGCGGAGGCGGTCGCCGCGGACCAGCGTGTCGTCGCGCTGAAGGACGTGCTCGCGAAGGAGCAGGCCGACGTCGCCGCCTTGCGCGAAGGCTTCCTCGGCTTTCTGCAGTCGCTCGCGATGACCGACGAGATGTCCAACGAGCAGCGCGAAGCGGCCGAGGCCGCGACACGATTGCGCGAGGGCGTCGCGGCGCGGGATGCGCTGTACCAGCAGATCGACGCGATCGATGCGCGCATCGCGGCCTTCGATCCCGTACAGCTCGCGCGCGAACAAGCGGCGAAGAAGGTCACCGCGGAGATCGCGGAGGTCAGCCAGCGCGACATCGCAGAGCAGCTCCTCGAGCTCGGCGCGCGCATCGAAGCGATCGACTACGAGCTGGGCCCGCTCGGCGATGCGCTCGCCGCGGGCCACGCCGCGGTCAACGCGCTGATCGAGATCGTCCACGCGATCGACGAAGCCAAGCGCGAGCCGGTGCGCGCGCCCGTGCTGCGCGAGCGAACGGCGCGCGGCATGCTCGGCGAGGCACACGCGAAGGCGCTCGGCTTCTACGCGGAGCTCGATGCGTTGCCCGCGCCCGACGATACGAGCCCGCGACTCGTCGATCAGCTGACGTACGAGGACAAGTCGTCGCCCGTCGACGATGTGGTGCCGCTCCTCCTCGCCGCCGGCGCGCACGCGGACCGGCTCGACAACGCGCGCGCCACGGTCGTCGGCCGCATCGAGCGGCTGTCCGCGCTCGTCGATCGCGTGCGCACGCGCCACGCAGAAGTCTCCCAGCGCCGGCTCGCCTTCGAGCACCAGCGCTCTCGCGTGCGCGCGAGCTCCGGCGCCTGAGTCACGAGCGCGCGGTGAATCGATAGTGCGCGACGATCCACTCGCGTCCGTTCGCGTAACCGAACAGCTCGGCGCACGCGAGGAAGAACACGCGCCAGCGCTGGAACCGCTTGCGCGCATCGGCGCCGTACGTCGACGCGAGCGCGGCGAGCGCCTGCGGCCGATGGGCCATCAAGTTGTCGTACCAAGCCTCGGCGGTGCGCGCGTAGTGCGTGCCCGCGAGGTGCCACTCCTGCGCGAGCTGGAGGTCGTCCTGGAAGTGATGCAGCAACGCCGCGCTCGGCATGATGCCGCCGGTGAAGAACTCGCGCGCCATCCAATCCGACGAGCCCGCATCCTCGAAGGGATACGCGTGGTGCCGATGTGCGAACACGTGGACGAACAGCGATCCGTTCGGCGCGAGCCAGTCGGCGATCCGGCGCAGGAGCTGCTCGTAGTTGCGCATGTGCTCGAACATCTCGATCGACACCACGCGGTCGAACGAGCGCGCCGGCAACAGCAGCGTCCGCACGTCGGCGGTGCGCACGGTCAGGTTCGAGAGTCCGCGCGCGGCGGCGGTCGCCTCGATGAACGCGCGCTGCGGCGCCGAGTTCGACACCGCGGTGATCCGGCTCTTCGGAAACTTCGCCGCGGCCCACAGCGACATCGAGCCCCAGCCGCAGCCGAGGTCGAGGATCTCCTGACCATCGGCGAGCTGCGCGCGATCGGCCGTGAGCTCGAGCATCGCGGCCTCGGCGGCGCCGAGATCCTCGACGCCGGGCGGCCAGTAACAGCTCGAGTACTTGAGGTGCGGTCCGAGCGCTGCTTGAAAGAACGCGGGCGGCACTTCGTAGTGCTGCTCGTTCGCCGCTCTCGTCTCGATCGCGATCTCGCTCGCGCGCAGCTCCTCGACGAGCGCCTGATGCCGCGCTTGCTCGTCCTCGACGCTGCGGCGCTCCTGCCGCAACCTCAGCGCACACACACCGCGGATCGCCGCGCGCAACACGGGTTCTGGGACCAAACCGCTATCGACGATGCGTTCGAGCACGCGAGCACCGTAGCGCGTGTAAGGCCCGCGCGGACGACGCGTTATCTCGATCATGAAGACACGCACACTCTTGATCGGAGCTCTGGTTCTCGTCGGTTGCGGCGGCCCCGCCAAGAAGGACACGGTGGGGACGGGCAGCGGCAGCGACACGAGCGTGAAAAACCCGCCCGCCACCGCCGGCGTACCGTGTGCCCAAGAGGTGGCACTCGTCTGCGGCGACGGCTTCGCCGACGGATGTGGCGGCAGCAAGACCACCGTGCACGCGTGCGTCGCCGCCGACGCGAGCGCCGGCCCGCCGTGCGCGCAAGAGATCGCGCTGCAATGCCCCGACGGCCAGATCGACGCGTGCCTGAACACGCCTGCGGCCGCCGAGAATCACATCTGCATCCTGAAGGCCGACGCCGCCGCACCCGCCGCGGCACCCGAAGCCGCCGCCTCGAAGTAGCGCCTACGCGAGCGCGCTGACCGCGTCTTCGAGCTCGTCGAACATCGCCTGTGCCTCGGCCGCCGGGATGCCGAACGCATCCGCGATTCCACCGAGGAACGCGAGCTCGTCATCGTGCACCACGTGATCCGCGAGCGCGGTCACGCACGCGACCTTGTAGGCGACGCGGCGCGCGTTGTCATCGAGCTGCGTCGCGCACGCGGCCAAGCGCCCCTGGAATCCCTCGGCGGCGAGCTGCTGGGCGAGGTGCTCGAACAGCTCGACGAGGAACGAGGAGTCGAGCTCGTTGCCGAGCCACGCCGTCAGGTTCGCGACGAGGACTTCGATCTCCGCATCGTCGAGCTTGTCGTCGGCGCTTGCCGCGAGATACGCGACCTCGAGCATCGCGTGCAGCTGCGCGGCTTGGGGATCGGAGGCTTCTTCGTGGCGCTTCAGGGCGCCCGCGCCGGCCGCGAGATCAGCGGGCAGCGATGGCTGGAGGGCGCGGATGCGGTCCTGGCGTTGTGCTTCGTTCATCGCACGCCAGCATAAGCGAGAATCCTCATCGCGCGTGGGCGAGCGCCACCCAGGCGATCGCCATCAGTGCGCGTTGCTGAGCGTGATGAGCGCGGGGCCCGCGACGGACAACAGCACCAACAGATAGGCGATCGAGGGGCGCCACGCGGCGAGCGCGAGCTGCTCGATACCCGCGCGTCCCGGCGTGGTCGGCGCGACATCGACGCCGTGCGTGCTCGGAATCGGCGCGCTCGAGTCGCGGAACGGCTCGCCACCGGCGTGCTTGTCGAAACCGCTCGCGGAGACTTCTTCGCCGCCGTACAGCGCGGGCACGACCTCGCCAACGCGCAACATGGTGGAGGCGAGCGGCAGCGGCGCGAGGACGCGCGCGGACGCGGGAATCGGCAGCGGGCCGTTCTGCGTGGTCAGCTCGAACGAGCTGCACACCGGCTCGGGGCCGCGGAGCCAGCTCGTGATCGCGTAGCCCGCGACCATCTCGCCCGCGGGGGCGGCGACGATGCCCGTGTACTGGCCCGAGCGCTGCGCGTGGGTGGTGCGCCACGTGGAGACGGCGAGGGCGGTGATCGCGAGGATGATGGAGAACGCGCTCGCGAACAGCCAGGGCAGATAGTTCGCGTAGGTCACCATCGCGAGCTCGGTGGCGTTGCCGCGCATCGAGAGCGCGACGACGTAGAGGACCGCGACGAGGGCGAGCAAGTACTTGCGACCGACGACGATCGCCTGTGCGCGGCGCAGCGCGAGCGCGGTGTACAGCACGGCGACGACGAAGGGCGGTACGAGGATCGACGCGATGATGCCGGGCGTGGCGACGAGCTCGATGCTGACGTTCCAGCTGTCGAGGTAGCGCGGACCGTCGAGCGAGCCCGCGACGATCGGCAGCCATGCGCCGAGGAGGAGCAGGCCGACGAGCGAGATCATCACCATCGCGTGGACGACCTCGCGGCGATGGCGGCGCGCGACGAGCATCGCGGCGAACAGCGTGAACGCGACGACCGTACCGAGCACGTAGCCGAGCGGCAGCGCTTCGACGAGCGGCGTCAGCCCGACGGCACCGCCGAGCTTCGGCGTCAATGTCGTCCAGCCGAACCACGCGAGCCCGAGGCCGAGCAGGTGGACCACGGGCAGCACCGCGGCCACACGCAGGCTGCGCTGCGTGCGCGCGATCGGGAACGCGACGAAGATCAGCATGCCGATCACGCCGAGACCGAGCGTGTTGCGGAACCACGCCGTCTCGAGCATCGGGTCATCGCCCTGATTCGCGAGCAGGCGCGGCGCGGCGAAGCAGATGGCGATCGTGACGATCGCGCCGAGCCACGCGATCGCGCGCGCCCAGCCGACGATCTCGCCGGCGCGTGGACGTGACGTGTCGAGTGGATCTACCTCGCGAAGTCCGGTCACCTTCTCGGGACAACGGCGGCGCTCATCGGGTTGCGTCATGTTCCGACCTCAAGGCTGACACGTCCTGTACGAACAACCCAGCACGTCCTTTCGTCCCGGGGCGATCGACGGGAGCGCCACCGTGACATCAAGAAGTACGAACACGTGACACGCCGCGACGGAGCCATGACGACCGGCCCCGCGCCGAGTGGTCTCGTGACGGCATGCGCATTCCCATCCTGCTCGTCGCCCTCGTCTCCCTCGGGGGCGCCGCCACTGCCAACTCCAACTACCGCACCGCTCTCGCCGAGGACGAGCAGGCCCCGATCAGCTTCGGCCACGCCGACCGACTCGAGATCGATCGTGCCGATCTCTCGCTCGCGATCGACAGCGCCGAGCTGCGCGGAACGCTACGGCTCGTGGTGTCGACATCGGATCCCGAGAGCGCCGATCGTTCGATCCTGATCGCCGTTCCGCGCGGCACGAAGGTCGGCTCGCTCGCGGTCACGATCGACGAGGAGCTCCTGGAGGGCGTGATCGCGTATGCGGCCGCCGCGCGCTCGTCGTACGAGAACACCGTGGAGCGGATGACGGATCCCGCGCTCCTCGAGTGGGTCCGCGCGACGCCCCGACAGACGTGGATGCGGCTCCGCGTGTTTCCGGTCCGCCCTGGACACCCCGCGACGATCCGGCTCGGCCTCGCGATGCCTCGCACGACCGAGATCGCGATCGACGGCACCGGCACGCACATCGGCGTCACGACGCTCTCCGTCGACGATGAGGTCGTCGAGTGGCACGAGCTCGACGCTCGCTTCGCGCTGGCCGTCCCCGCGACGCTGAAGGTCGGCGAGTCCGAGCGCGGCGCAGATCCTCTGCTGTTCGTTCGCGATGGCGTCTCGCTCGTCGCCGGACCGACGGTGATCGCGGGTCGGCAGGCATGTCCGGAGGGCGAAGTGTGCCTCCGGATGATGACGCTACGCGCAGCGAGCACACCGAGCGCGCGGCAGGCGAGGGTGCGTACGCACCGGATGCGATTGCCGTCGCGACGCGGGGCGATGCGCTAAGCCGGCGAGCGTTCCGCCCGTACGTGCGAAACCCGGCTGAGGTTTGCGCGTGCGCATGAACCTCCGGGCGCCGCCGCCCGACGGGATCGCCGTGGTGGCCGAGGAGACGCCGCATTGGAATCGCTGCCGCGACACGCTGATCGGGGGACGCCGCTCGCGCCGATCGTCGAGGAGTCCACGCAACCGGGAGGCGAGAGCGTCGACGGTGGCCGACGCATGCACGCCTCGGCACCCGCGTGATCAGCCCGCGGTAGTCGCGAGACGCGCGCTCTCTCGCCTCGTCCGTCGCCATCCGCTGTCATCGTTACCGAGACCCGCGCGCGGTTCTGGTGCCCCCTGCGCCGTCGTTTGACGGTCTCTCCACATCGCCTGCACATCTCCCCGTCGCGCCGTGCGTTGATCGGGCATGCGACTCGTGCTCGTGGTCCTGCTGGCAACCGGCTGCAAGCAAGTGTTCGACCTCGAGGGATACACGCCGCCGCCAGACCACCCGCCGCACGAGGAGCCGTTCTCGGACCGCGTCATCGGCACGACGCGCGCCGGCACGATCGTCGCCGCGACGCGCGACGGGCTCGGGTTCCCCGACGCGGAGACCGAGTATCGGCTGTATCTGGGCGCTCACCGCTTCGCGCAGGGCTACCTCGAGACGACCGATTGGGAGCGCGCGATCTCGTACGACGCGAGCACGAACACGTACACGTTCTCCCTCGTCACCGAACGCTGCATCGTCGACGATGCCGGAGCGACGTGTCGATAGCGAGCCTCAGGGGTGCGGCGGACCGTTCGCGATCAGCTTCTCTTCGATGGGTTGCATGCACGTGACGTACGCCGCGCACTCGGTCTGCACCTCGCACGCGCGAACGGCATCGATCATCGCGCGCGCGCTGTCGGGCATGTTCGCGGTCATCTGCTGGCAGTGACGGGCGATGTTCTCGTCGGTCGAGTCCGTGGCCCACTCCACCTTCGCCTTCGCGATCACGCCATCGCGGTCTGCCTTGACCTGCTCCGCGATCCCCGCCGGGGCGTCGAGCTTCGCGCGCGTATCGACGAGAGAGGGGATGTACTGGTCGGTACACGTCCGGTTGTGCGTGAAGGACGTGACGCAGACCTTCTGCGCGTCGTCGGCGTTCGCGTTCGAAGCGGGTTGCGGCGTGGTGGTCGGCGTGGTGCTCGCCTCCGACGAAGCGCACGCGGTGTAGACGAGAAGCGAGAGAGCGATCAGACGCGACATGAGTTCTCCTAGCGGTTGTCGTGAGGCATGCGGCGGACGCCCACCGCGATCAAGATCCAGACGAGCGCGGCGATGCCACCGCCGAGAATGAGGTTCGCGCAGCTCTCCGCGAACCCGCCGAGCAGCGGCACCAGCGGCTCCTTCACCACCTCGGGGTCATCGATGACGTACCGCGCGGTCGCCGCGAGCGACGACGCGAAGCCGACGAACGCGCTGAACATCACCGCGCGGGTCAGCGCGCGAAGCAGCGAGAGCCGCTGCGCATCGGCCTCGCGCGCGAAGCGCACCGCGATGGGGAGCGCGATCACGCCCAGCACGATCAGCACGTACATGTTGAATCCGCCGGCGCGGATGAAGCCCATGCCGAGGTCAACGCGGCACCCCCGACAGCGTGACGAGGTTTTTTCACGCCCAGCCTCGGCTGATTTGTTGTCACGCCCGCGCGGGTAGGGCGTTGTTCTGGCGTGTCCTCGGGCCAGCGCGACGAGCGCGAGTGGGTGGATGGCCTGCGCTCCGGGGACCGGGCAGCGTTCGACGCCGTGTTCGCGGCTTACAAGCGGAGGCTCTACGTGTACTTGCTGCGCATGACACGGCGCAAAGACAGCGCCGAGGATCTCGTCCAGGAGACGTTCCTGCGCCTCGCGCAGCACGCGCGCAGCCTCCAGCCCGAGACCCGGCTCGGCGCCTATCTGTTCACGGTCGCGCACCGCTTGTTCGTGAGCTGGGCGCGAGCACGGCAGGTGCGCGCGCAGCTCGCGGGTGATCTCCCGCCGCGCGAGGTGGCGGGCGACGTGCGCAATCCCCTCGAGGCGCTCGCCGACTCGCAGACACAGATCGCGATCGAGCGCGCGTTCGCGAGCCTCGCTCCGGCGTACCGCGAGGTCGCGCTGCTCGTCGGTGTCGAGGGGCTCCAGCCGACCGAGGTCGCCGAGATCCTCGGCCAACGCCCCGAAGCGGTGCGCCAGCGGCTCGCGCGCGCCCGCATCCAGCTCGCCGACGCACTCGGAGATTTCGCGCCCACCTCGTGGAGGGACTCGTGACCACCGAAGACGACATCGCCAACGTGTCCAAGCTCGGCCGCGAGCTCGTGTCGTGTGACCTCGAAGCGCCGACCGCGCAGCGCATCGCGGAGCGTGCCCGCGATCAGCTCGGAAAGGGGCCGGATCCGCGCCGCTTCATCGAGTCGGTGATCGCAGCGGCGATCATCATCCCGTATGCCGCGTGGGTGATCGTCGAAGTGCTGAAGGCGCTGCACTAGCTCGGGGCACGCGTCGGTCTCGGTCGCGACGTCACAAACGACGGGCGCCCAGTCTGACCTTCCATGCGTACCGGAATGCTGTTCGCGGTTGTCCTCGGGCTCGCGGCCTGCGGTGAGGTCAAGGGCATGGACGTCGACGGGGGAGGGATCGCCGATGCTCCGCCCACCGGCGACTTCGGTGTGGCCGTCTCTCCGACCACGCTCTCGCTACCGATCGCGTCGTCGATGGATGTGACGGTGATGGTCTCGCGCGGTGATGGCATCGGCGACATCGAGCTGACCGCCACCACGCCCGCGAACCTGAGCGCGACGTTCGCGTCGCCCACGCTCGCCGCCGATGCGAGCACCACTACGCTCTCCGTCACCGCGATCGGCGGCATGGCCGCGGCCACGGGCGACATCACGATCACCGCGACGAGCGGCGGCATCTCCCACACGGCGACGCTCTCGATCACCACGACGACCATCACCGTGAACGGCACGGTCCGCGGCGGGCGCGCGAACGTCACCGTGGTCCTCGTCGGCAAGCCGGCGATCACCACGGCCGCCGGCGGCGCGTTCTCGTTCACCGACGTGACGCCGCCGTACGACCTCTACGTCCTCGGCAACGAAGGCACCAGTTCGAGCCCGATCCCGTCGGTGTTCTACTACGACGATCTCACGCGCCCCGATCCGATCGTCACCGGCCCGACGGTCACGAGCGGCATCACCAGCGTCGGGCGCAGCGCACCGTTGTCCGGCAACTTCGCGGGCGGCGCCGGTTCGGCGTACGTCGCCGCGTGGTCCACCGGCGGCTTCACGAACACGATCGATAGCGAGACCAACTTCTCGTTCACCGCGCGCTGGGGCGGCGGCACCACCGTGACCGGCAACCTCCACGGCGTCGCGTACTCGCGCAAAGCATCCGGCGCACCCAACGCGTTCACCTACGGCCGCACCGCGGACACCATGCTCACCGCGAGCACCGCCGCGACGCTACCGATCGTTCTCCAAGGCGGCATCACCACCGTCCCGATCACCGGCACGATCACTCCGCCGCCGGGCTACGCATCGACGCTCACGATGCACCAGCAGTTCGGCACCGCGTCCGCGCCATTGTGGACGACCACCGTCACCACCGTCGTCGACGCGAATGCTCCCGTGCTCCCACTCGCCGGCACCGCGAACATCCACGTCACCGCCGATCTCGGCAACGCGACCTCGAGCTTCGTGTACCCGGTCTCCGCCGCCACCGACGTGACCTTCGCGATGCCGCTCGCCGCGACGATCACCGCGCCCGCCGACGCGGCGCTCGGCGTGACCGCCACGACCGCGCTGACCTGGGATGCGCCGGCCGGCATGATCCATCGCGTCATCCTTCGCGGCACTTCCGTGCGCTACGTCGTCTACACGGCGAAGAACACCACGACCATCCCGACCATCCCCACGCTGCCGCTGCCCGCCAACGCGGACTTCACGTGGGCGATCACGGGCTATGGCCCGCACGCATCGATCGACGAAGCCGCCGCGACGGACGAGCTCGAGTCCGTCTCGACGAGCGACTTCGTGGGCCCACCGCACGCGGTGACGTCGTCGCTATCGCGCACGTTCAAGACACCATGACGGGAACGACCGTCAAGCAGCGGCTCGGTGCGTCGATCGTCGTCGCCTGCCACGACCACGACGTACGAGGAGAAGCAGCCACAGACAGGCATACCCACCGAGATTGCTCCGATTGCTCCGGCAGCCGCAGCCGCCGTCCTCCGGTTCTTCGCCAGGCGTACCGTCGACGCCATCGAGCGCTCCATCCAGATCGCGATCGAGACCGAGTCGCCGCCCCGACCCGGGTGGAACGGCGGTGTACGTGATTTCGCTGCCGGGTTCGACAGCGTAGGCGCGGAGGGACGCGTCGCTGATCGCCGGGCTGCCATCATCGGTGGCGTACGTGCCATCGATCTGCAGCAGGAAGCCTCGCACGCGGTCGCCGATCCGAGCCTTCGCGATCACGTCGCACTCGGTCACTCCCTCGCCCAGTAGCCGCGAGACGAACGGCATCCGCGCGCGGGTCTGGAGCAGATCGATCCGTGGCCCGGCGACGTCTCCGTTATCGGCGCGTAGCGTGACCTGCTGTCCGACGATGGGGGCGAGGTCCGTGTCGAATGCGAGCGCGAACGCTTCGACGTCACGTCGCTGCGCGTCGCCGCCGTTGAACCCGGCATTCGAGTTCGGGGAGAACACCGTGGCGTGGAAGAAGCGGAACAGCGTGTCGGTGCTTCCATCGTGGAGAAAGCCAAAGCCGCGAACCTGATCGCCCGTCGGTGCGCTAGCCATGGTCTCGAAGAACCCGACCTGCGGCATCCCGAACATGCCGACCTTCTGGTACGCGTTCCGCAGGTGCGGAACCTTCATGATCTGGGGTTCGTTCTCGAAGCTCTGGGTGGTCCCGGTGCCGTAGTGGCCCGCCGCGGGGGCGAGCTCGTGGCAGCCGTTGCAATTGAAGCCGAACCCGGGCACGCCATCGGAGAGCCGTGATCCGGTGTAGAAGTTCCGGCCGCGCTGCTCGGAGGCGGTGAGCACGTTGTCGAGTGCGCGGATCGGATTGGGCGGCAGCGTGATCGTCAGCGCGAACGCCGTGAAGGCATCCATCTCGGCCTCGGTCATCGGAGTCGCGCGCCCGAGGAGTCCCTGGAACGCGACCACGAAGTTCTTGAACGCGAGGGTCGAGTCGGCCGGGGCCGTTCCGAACGCGCCCGTCGCGCGATCGCCGCGCCAGTGCATCGCGCCCGAGTAGACGAGCCCACGGAGCGTTTGCGTCGTCATCGGCCCCTTCATGGGATGGAAGTCGCTCGTCCGCCCGGTCCCGTTGATCGGCGGCGAGAACTGCGTGGCCGCGATGCCCAACTTCACCTCGATCGGACTCTGCGTGACGACGTCATCGGGATTCCCGAGATCCCATGCGAGTTGATCGAGGTCGCCGAAGACGTGGCAGCTCGAGCACGATGCTTCGCCGTTGGACGACGTCGTACGTGCCTCGTACAAGAACGAGCGTCCTACGATCACCTCGGGTGGCTCTGGATTGAACAGCTCCGCCCGGCCGAGCGGGCCTCGACTAGCGAGATCGATCACCTCGACGGCATTGGCGAAGCGAGAGAGGACGTAGAGGCGCCCGCGGGCTTCGTCGAGTACGAGCCCAGCAGGGCCGCCACCGGGAACGTCGATGTAACGTGTGCTCGCCGACGTGGGATCGAATGTCCCCGCTGCGAGGTCCGCGGTCGGGATGACACCGATTCGACTCGATCCGAAGGCGGCGACATAGAGCGTCGCACCATCGCTGCTGAGCACCATGTCCAGCGGCGTGGCGAGGCTCTTGTCGCTCGTGCCCGCAGCCGCAGGACGCTGGTCGTAGTCGATGTGCGTGTTGATCCGGCGCGGCGTCACCGTCGTGCCGCGGATCAACGTGATTCGTGCTTCCGCCAGATGCCCCTGAACCGTGTGCCCGGCGAACGTGCCAGGTCCTTCGAAGCGGTTCTCGTTGCGTGACTCCTGATTCGAGACGTAGAGCGTGCCGTCGACGGGGTTCACGATCATGTTGAACAGCGTGGTGCCGACGCCCGCGTATCTCGTCGTGGTGGCGAGCGTCGCCGCATCGATCGCGAAGACGTCGTAGTCGGGGAGGGAAAACCGTACGGCTCCGCTCCAATCACGACCGAGCTCGTCGCGCCACGCCCCGCCGGAGTCGCGCTTCACGATCAGTCCGACGTGCGGAGCGGAGGCGCCCGCGGCATTCTTCGACGGGCCGGGACTACCTCCCGGCATCATCGCACCGTCGACCATGCACGGGCCCGCGGCATCGAAGCCGACGCACACCGCCCCCGCCGAGATCGTCGTGGTCTGGTTGCCGGTGTGAAACCCGGCCGCGTACACGGTCGCGCCATCGGGAGAGACGGCGAGTGCGCGCGGAGTATCGGCGAACAGCGTCAGGATCTCGAGCGGTCGCCCTCCGACGCCGTCGCCGAGCCCCGTGGCGTCGAACACCCAAACATCGGCACGACCGACGCCGGGTGTCGTGAGCTGCGGATCGCCCGCGCCCGTCACACCCGCGAGCGACGGATCTACTCGGTGCTGCCCGCGGTGCGCGGTCGTGATGAACACCCGATTGCGTCCGGGGCCGGCGAACACGATGTCGCGTGGCTCGTCTCCGACGAGCAGCGTTCGCACCACGCGGCGCGTCGGCACGTCGACGATACTCACGCTGTCGGAGAGGTGGTTCACCACCCAGACTTCGTCGTCGGTCCGTGCCGCGACCGCGACCGGCTCCATTCCCACCTGGACTTCTCCCGCGAGCGCGAGCCCGTCCGCCGTGACGTCGAAGATCGCCAGCCGTCCGTCGGGTGTGTTCACCGCGAACAGCTTGCTCTTGTCTGGCGAGCTCGCGAGTGGACGCACCGGACCACTCTCGAACTCGATGAATGCTGGGGCCGCGAGCGCGCGAGCCGTGATGAACAGAATCCCGCACACCCACCAGGTGCGATACGACATGCACTTTCGTCGCACGTTGCGCGTCGTGTGAAGTGCGGTGTTTTTGCGCGTCAGTGGGTCGGCTTCTGGGCGACGAATCGCACGAGCATCGTGCGCTGCTTGGACCAGTCGGCGACATCCTCGACGATGTCGTCGCGCAGGATCGTCCAGTCCGTGAATCGTGCGGCGAGCTCCCCACGCGCGAACCCCATCGGCCCATCGTCACGGAGGAAGAACTCGACGACGAATAGGCCACCGGGCCGCGTCGCGGCCTTCGCGCGCGCGATCAATGCGGGGTCGCTTCCGGCATAGATCATCGTCACGAGATCCCAGCGCTCGACGCCGAGGTCGTATGTGTCGACATTCGTCTGCACCAGCTCGACCGCGAGGCCCATCGCCCGCGCAGCATTTGCGCCTGCGCGAAGTCCTACGTCCGAGATGTCGACGCCGGTCGTCTTCCATCCTTGCGAGGCGAGGTAGAGCGCGTTGCGCCCCTGGCCCGTCATCAGATCGATCGCCGTGCCCGGTGGTCGACCGCGCACCGTCTCGACGAGCAGCTTGTTCGGCGCGTGTTCGAACCCGATGCCCTTCTCGAACGTGTCGTTCCACATGGCCCGCTCGGCGTCCACGCCGCCGGGCTTCCAGTTCCAGTGGGCTGCGCGCCACGACCGGTCGTCGCGGAGCCAGACGACCGTGTTCCATCCGGTCCGTTCCGAGGTCGTGCCGTCACTCTTCCACTGCTCCACGCACTCGGCGGTGTAGACGACAAACCCGCGCCCTCGGGCGATCGAGTCGTCGCGGCACGTTCGGCCGCGAGGCGGCTCGTGCTGCGTGCGGCGTGCGCGAAGGCGTCCTTCGATGTACGAGCCGTCGAATTCGCGCAGGTTGTCGAACAACACGAAACCCTCCGCAGCGAGCTCCGCGAACGCATCGGCGTCGTCGCGATCGTACGCGGCGAAGAGTGCTCGCGAGTACTCGCGAACCGTGGCGTCGTCGACGCTAGGGATGGGGTGGCTTCGAGGCGCCGCGACGCAACCAACCATGATCAAGGCAACGGGGGCGATCGAACGCTGCGACACGAGCGCACGGTAGGTCAGGTCACTTCGCTGTGCGGTGCGGCAAAACTTCGCGTCTTGGGGGCTCGACGCCGCGTCGGAGAGTGATACGTCCATCGCATGCAGCGTTCGCGCGTTTGGACCTCGCTCGCACTCGCATTCGCCACCCTCACGATCGCTGGGTGTCGCGACAAGCCGCGTGAAGGCACCACCAGCGTGGCAACGACGGCCGCCGAGCGGTATCGCGTCCGCGGCAAGATCGTCGGGATGTCACCCGACGAGATCGACCTTCACCACGAGCGGATCGCGGCGATCCGTGGCTTCGACGGAACGATCAAACCCATGGAGTCCATGACCATGCCGTTCGGACGAAACCAGACGTCGTTGGCGGGACTCGCGGTCGGCGATGTCGTCGAGATCCAATTCACCGTGCACTTCGACTCGGACCCCACGCTCCGCCTCGTCGAGATCACGAAGCTTCCTGCGAGCACCAAGCTCGAGATTCCCTGATCAGTCGACGAGAGCGAGCTCGTCGTCGAGCCGATCGGCGTCATCGGGATCCTCCGTGCGTGACATCGTGACCGACGCTGCGCGTTTGGGTCGACGTCGGAAGATGACCACGAGCAGCACGACACCGGCGATGACGCCGATGCCGACCACCACGCCGATCATCCACCGGGGATCCGTGCCAGAGGGCAGGGCGCGGATTCCTTCGCCGTATCGGCGCACGAAGTCCGCCTCGATGTTCGCGGGCGCTTCGCCGGCGGCGATGCGTTGCTGGATCTCCGCACGGAGTTGCGTCGCGATCGGTGACTCGTGATCGCGGAGCGACTGTCGCCAACAACACGGGGAGAACAGCCGATCCTCCAGCTCGCCCACCGGATCTGGCTTCTGGTGACAGCTCGCGAGGGCGAGCAGGGACAAGCAAACGATCAATCCGTGCAGCACTCGTGGCACGAAGCCAGCGTAGCGAGCATGGCCGGGACGGCAACGCGGCGTTTTTTCACATCCGGCAGATCCATCGTACGGCACCACCGGCCTCGGCGGTCGCGGTGTTCACCCAGTACAAGCGGTCACCGGCGATCGCGATTCCCCCGGCCGTTCGAACGTTCTCGCTCACCTCCACGGCTGGTTCACCTCCGTCGAGCGGCACCGAGATGATGCGGTCGTCGGACGTTGCAGCGAACAAGCGATCAGCGTCCAGGGCGAGCGACCACCGCGCGGCAGTGCCGCTCGCGACCACGCTACGTGCGGGAGGTGTCACCGACGGGTCGACACGAATGATCGACGCGACGGCATCGCGAATGATCGCGTATACGACGCCGTCCGCGACGACGCCGCAGGCGCCTCCTCGAGATCACCCGAGGTTCTTCTCGACGAATGACCAGTCGATCAGGTGGTCGACGAACGCGGTGAGGTAGTCCTTGCGGAGGTTCTTGTAGTCGAGATAGTAGGCGTGCTCCCAGAGGTCGCTCACGAGCAGCGGCTTCTGCTTTCGGATCATCGGCGTGTCGGCATCGTGCGTGTCGACGATCTTGATCTTCCCCTTGTCGAGGACGAGCCAGACCCAACCGTTCGAGAAGTGATCGACGCCGGTCTGGACGAACGTGGTCTTGAAGGTCTCGTAGCTGCCAAAGTCTTTGACAATACGATCGGCGAGCTTGCCCGTCGGCGCACCACCGCCTTTCGGTGTCATGCTGAGCCAGTAGAAGTTGTGGTTCCACGCCTGCGCGGCGGCGTTGAACAGCTTCTGCTGCGACTTGGACTTGGACGAAGCAGCGACGATCTCCTCCAGCGACTTGCCCTCGAGCGGCGTGCCTCCGACGAGCTGGTTGACCTTGTCGAAGTAGCCCTTGTGGTGCTTTCCATGGTGAAACGAGAGCGTTGTTCCCGAGATGTACGGCTCCAGCGCGTTCTGCGCGTAGGGCAACACGGGCAACGCGAGTGATGGATGGGACGGTTTGGGCGCGGGTGGAGACGGCGGTGTGGAAGCTGGCGGTGTGACCGTCGGCGCTGTGGCCTTGGGATCGGACTTGGACTGCGCACCCGCGGTGCGGGCGAGAACCAGCGATGCTCCCGCGACGAGCGAGTGGCCGATGAACTGACGGCGTGAGGTCGGTGAGGTCATGACCGCAACTATTCCGCATCTTCGGTCGCGCCGCCCGTGCGAAGGGACTGCTTCTGCGCGTGTTTTCGTTCGCGGCCGTCATCGCGACCGCATCGCCGCGGATCGCGATGCACGCGTACCAGCGTCGCGGTGTATTTGCGCACCGACGCGAGTGCGAAAACTCACCGCACGGAGTGACCACGACAGTCCGAACACAGCTCCTACATTCGATGAATGCTTCCCTCGAGGTTCTCGATCGCGCGCCTTCTCGCGTTCGCGTTGTTCGGTGCGCTGACGATGCTCCGCTTCGTGTGACTGCGTGTCTCTGCGAAAACATTGCGTAGGGATGCGGCACGCACAGCGACAGAGCGCGATGCGGTACGCCGCCTTCGCCGCGTGGTCCTCTTCGAGGCAATCCTCTTCGCGGGTGTCCTCGTGGTCACCGCGACGATGACGGCGCTGTTCACCTGCCACTAACCGACAACACCGCGCAGAGATTGCGCTGTACCCGACAGCGGCACGCCGTGGTGCGGCGAATTTGCACATGAGGCCGCGACGACTCGTTCGCTCACACGATGAAAGCGCCATCGAGCAGAAGTCTCGTAAGACGCGCACTATGTTCGACTCCATGAAGTGGGTCCTCGCCGTCGCGTCGCTCGGTCTTCTCGCATCTCCCGCACATGCACGCCCTCGCATCGATGCGAACGGCGCGTTGATCCGCGGCGCGGGCAGTTGCGGCACGACGCGAACGCCGATCGCCGTCGCGACGTCGGAGGCGAGGATCGCGCCGGCGAATCCGACCGGCAGCCGTACGGTCTATCTCAACCGCAACGGCGGCACGTACAACATCACGAACAGCGCGACCAGCTCCGCCACGAACACCGCCAACACGATCGCCGCCGGCGACGGTCGGAGTCACGCAGGCGCTGTCATCCCGCCGCTCGAAGCATCCTTCGACTGGCCGTACATCGTCGCGTGCGTGAAGAAGCAGTACAAGCCGTACAACGTCGTCGTCACCGAGACGGAGCCCACCTCTGGCAACTACGTCGAGGCCGTCGTCGGCGGCTCGGGGGCGAGCCTTGGCTGGAGCGCCAATTCGGGAATCCTCGGGGTGGCGGCTGCCGACAGCTTCTGCCGCGTCACCGAGAATGGCATCGCGTTCAGCTTCTCGACGAACCACATCGGAATCACGAAGATGAACGACGAGCTGTGCGCGACCGTCGCGCACGAGATCGGCCATCTGCTCTCGCTCGAGCACGAGATCTCCGGACCGGACACGATGTCCTACGTGCCGTTCGCGTCCGTCAACCAGAAGAGCTTCACCAACGCCAACTCGCAATGCGGAACCACGGCGCAGGACACGACGAGCTGTAGTTGCACGACGACGGGCTCCGGGCAGGTGACCAACTCGGGCATGCGGCTCACTCAGTTCCTCGGGCTCCGTCCGACGGAGACGGTGCCACCGACGCTGGAAGTGACCTCGCCCGGCAACGACAGCAAACTCCGTCCGAACTTCTCGGTCACCGCGACCGCGAGCGACGAGACAGCGATGGACGGACTCGGCGTGTTCGTCGACGGCGCGATGGTCGCTTCGAGCGGATCGCCACAGGGCACCACGTACACCATCGCGGTCACGAACGTGGCCGAGGGCAGCCACACGCTCGAGGTCCAAGCGGTCGACTTGGCGGGCAACGTGACGAAGAAGCAGATCTCGATCACCGTCGCGCTCGGTGGCCTCGGAGAGACGTGCAGCGCGAACGACGATTGCAGCGGTGACCTGTGTGCGGTGTCGGACGGCACCAACTTCTGCACGCAGACATGCAGCGCCGAGAACGCATGTCCCGACGACTTCGAGTGTCAAAGCACGGGTGCACAGAGCGTTTGCGTGCCGAGCAGCGGAGGCTGCACGACGAGTGGTGGCACGAGCAGCCTCCTGGCGCTGTTGTTCGCTGCACCGATCGTGTTCGCCCGACGTCGTCGCGTTTCGTCGCGCGCCGCCTGATCGACCACGCCGCCCGGGCTCGCGCCGAGCCTCGTGGATGGGAGTCTTGCCAGGCGGCCACTCTCCCAGCCGGCGATCCGTCGGCGATCCGTTTCGCAACTCCGCAGAAGCGCCCGAACGCTCGCGCGCGATCGTCAACCGCTGCAGACGATTCGTCTCCCTCGGTCGACACGTCGTCGACGGAACACCTTCTGCACGTCACGTCGACATTCCCAAACCAACGGAGACACCATGGAGACGTTAGACAAGCACGTGCTGAGCGACGTGAGCGGCGGCATGAACTCGAAGATGTTCTCGGCGTGGCAGAAGGCCGTCGAGATGGGAGGCAACATCTCTCACGCGGTCGAGGGCCCGCACTATCCCAACTCGTTCCACTGGGGCGGACAGGCGATCGACGTTCATGGATCGCCGGCGATGCGCCAGGCGTTCACCAACTGGGCGAAGGGCACGAACCCCACCGAGCTGGCCTATCAGAACTACCACTCGCTGCGCGGACAGCGTCGAGCGGCGGTCCCCGGCCACAACGATCACGTTCACCTCGCGTACTAGGAGGACTCCATGACCACGATCTCTTCGAACGACCTCGGCGATGTCACGGGTGGTGTCACGCAGGGCCCGGCGGGCTCGCGTGCCGCGCGGTACAAGGAGATGTGCACGGTGCCGGATCGCGCCACCGCGCGGAAGCAGTACGACTGGATGCGCGCGCACGAGATCCCCGACTCGAGCGAGGCGCCGGGCGTCAAGCGCCGCGTCGTCGACGCGATCGGCGCGCTGTGCGGCTGGAAGTGACGGCGACGCGCTCGTAGTGCTACTACCAGCCCATGCGGGTTGTCGGGGCTCTCGTGATCGCGATTGTTACGCTCGTCGCGGCCCGTGATGCCGACGCGGGCCGCGCGTGCATTCCACAGAACCTCGAGGCGCAGGTCGGTACACCGCTTCGCCTCGGCTCGATCGCCGGCGTCCCCGTCGTGTGCGCCATCCGCGGCTTCAGCACCGTTGGCTGCTGGGACATCGATCTGAAGTCCGGGAAGCTCGCCGCACGCGCCGTCAACGCACCGCCCGGTCGGAGCGCAGCCGTCCCGCTCGATGCGAAGAACTGCGTCGACGGGTACTGCGTCTCCACGCAAACGGAGCGAACGCTGATGGCCACGAGCACCGATGGCCAGCACGTGGTGATCGGCCCGTGGGGCGATGGCCTCCTCTCGGTCTTCGACGCCACGACGAAGAAGCTGATCCGGTCGTTCTCGTACAGCGGTGACACGGATGACACGATCATCGGCAACGCCGTCGTCGGCTTGCTCTACATCGGCAACATGATCTACCTGCACACCTCGGACGCCGGTCCGTACCAGAGCGTGTTCGCGATCCGGGACGACGGCACGCGATTCGGTCAGATCGGTGACGGCACGGCGCACTTCTCCATCAACGAAGGCTCCGCCAGCGTGCTCGACACCGATCACCTCGCTATCACCGATCCGTTCTTCCAGAAGCTCGTGATCATCGCCGCGAAGGACAACAGCCGCCGGATCCTCAAGCGCCCGTTCGCGTTCGGCCCGTGCAGCGACGCGGATCTCGATGTCGAACCGCCGGTCGCGAAGTGCAAGAAGCACTTTGCCAAGACGTTCGCGCCGTACGCGGGCGCCGAGGTGATCGCGTTGCCCAAGGGCGATCTACTCGTCGCCCTGACGTCCGCGCCGCTCGGCCAGCTCGCGATCCTCGACGGGAAGAAGCTCGTCGAGAAGCGCCGACTCCGCTTGCCGACCTGTCGCTAGGCTCCGTGCAGCGGCTACCGTCGCGCGCGGAGGCGGGCGTTGGCGAGCACGAGCGCGAGCAGCAGCGCGGTGCCCACGTAAAACCGTACCGTGAGCGGCGAATCGTCCGGGAAGATCAGCACTGCCAAGATCAGCGCGTACACCGGCTCGAGATTGACCGTGAGCGCGACGGTGAACGGCGACAGCGTCCGAAGCACGTGAATGATCCAGACCTGCGGGATCACGGTGCACGCGATGCCGAGCACCGCGAGCCATCCGATGTCGGCAGCCGGGACGTCCCACGGAGCCACGAAGGTCGCGGGGAATGGAACGAAGCACAGCGTGACCGTGATCGCTGCTGCCGCGAGCTCGTAGAGCATGAGACGCTCGGGCGGCTCCGCGTGCGCGAGCTTGCCGTTGAGCGTGCCGAACACCGCGGCAAACAGCGCCGAGCCAAGGCCCAGCGCGAGCCCCGCGGCATCGACATCGAGCTCGAGTTGGAGGAGCAGGGCGGCCCCGACGACGACGAGCGCACCCAGCACGAGCTCGGCCACCACCACCGGCCGCCGGAACACGATCGGCTCGACGATGGCGGTGAAGAACGCGACCGTCGAGAGCGTGAGCACCGCGGTCGCGATCCCGGCGACCTTGATCGCTGCATAGAAGCACACCCAATGCAGCCCGATGATCGCGCCGACCGCGGCGTAGCGCAGCGCCTTCTCGATCGGCAGCACCAGCGCGAGCTTGCGGATCCGCACGAGCACGACGAGCGCGACGACACAGATCAGCAGTCGGTACCAGACGAGCGAAACGGCGGAGATCGAGATCTGGCGGCCGAGGATCGCCGTCGCCCCCCAGAGCAACACGATGACCTGCAGGGATGCATGCGCGCGTCCGCGAGACATCGGCGGAGGAGGCGACAAGGCGGTCACGCGAACGCACTCTGCCACGAGCGAGCAGGCAAGCGCGCGAGAGGCCGCACCGGCGATGGTCAGGTCATCATCACCTGGTGAACCTACGGCTACGCGCGTCGATCGAGGATCTCGCGGACGCGCGCTTGAAGGTCTGATGGGGAGAAGGGCTTGGCAAGGAGGTCCACGCCCCCCTCGAGCACGCCGCGGTGGACGATCGTGTTCTCCGTGTAGCCGGACACGTAGAGCACCCGCACGTGTGGGAACTCCGCGGTCAGCTCGAGCGCGAGCTGTCTGCCGCCCATCCCCGGCATCACCACGTCGGTGACCAGCATCTGGAACTGACCGCGTTGCCGGCGCGCCCAGGCCAGTCCATCCATCCCGCTCGCCGCGGCGTGCACCTCATAGCCGGCGCTTTCGAGCGTCCGCACCAGCATCCGGCGCACGGTGTCGTCGTCCTCGACGACGAGCAAACGCTCGCTGCCGCCGCTGACCTCCGCCACAGCAGGAACCTCGACCTCGAGTCCCGGACCCACCGCACGTGGCAGGTAGATCTTGAACGTCGTGCCGACCCCGGGCTCGCTGTAGACCCAGATGTGCCCTTCGCTCTGCCGGACGATGCCGTAGACGGTGGCGAGCCCCAGCCCCGTGCCGGCCCCGACGGGCTTGGTCGTGAAGAATGGTTCGAAGATGTGCGGCATCACCTCAGGAGGGATGCCCTCACCTGTGTCGCTCACGATCAGCAGCACGTACGGTCCCGGCTTCACCTCCGGGTGCATGCTGGCGAAGCTCGCGTCGAGAATCACGTTCTGCACCTCGAACGTCAGCTGCCCGCCGCCCTTCATCGCGTCGCGCGCATTGATGGCGAGGTTCACGATCACCTGCTCGAGCTGGGCCGGATCCGCAAACACCGGCCATGGCTCGTCGGCGAGGTGGGTCTTGTGCACGATGTGCTCCCCGAGCACTCTGTGGAGGAACAGCTCCCGGGCGGCGATGATCTGGCCCAACGCCAGGTGCTGCGGACGGATCATGCGCTTGCGGGCAAACGCGAGGAGCTGGTTGGTGAGCTCGCTGGCGCGGCGACTTGCCTGCACGATCTCGCGCACGTCGTCGCGCGAGGTCGCGCTCAGGTTCGGATCCTCCTCGAGAAACGTGGCGCTACCGAGGATCGCGGTGAGCATGTTGTTGAAGTCGTGCGCGACCCCACCCGCCAGCCGGCCGATGCTCTCCAGGCGCTGTGACTGCCGGAGCTGCTCCTCGAGGCTCCGCTCGTCGGTCACGTCGCGCGAGTTGAGCACGAGCGCACCGACGTGCGGGTTGCCGAGCAAGTTGCGCGCGTTGGACCACAGTCTCCGCCAGCTGCCGTCCTTGTGGCGGACCCGGAATTCGATCCTCTTTTCGATGATGTCCCGTTCGTGCGCGGTCGCGAGTGCGCCGCCCGCGATCTCCCGATCGTCCGGGTGGATCAAGTCGCTCGGATCGAACTGGACGAACTCCTCCGGGGTGTAGCCGAGCATCGGCAAGACCGACGGTGACGCGAACGTGAACCGACCGCTGGCGTCGGCGAGCAGGAGTAGATCGAGGCTGTTCTCGATCAGCGCCCGGAACCGCGCCTCGCTCGCTTGGACGCTCCGCTCCGCCTCGCGGCGCTCGGTGATGTCGTTGATGATCGCCACGAACAACCGCTCGGGCCCCGGAACGAGCTGAAGATGGACCTCGACCGGGTAGGTCGATCCATCACGCCGGCGATGGATCGTCTCGAACACCAGCTTGGACTTCCGGCCGTCGACGAGCGGCGTGATGAGCGTGGCGAACGATGCTCGGGTGTGGGTCGGCTTGATGTCGACCGGGGTGCGGGAGAGCATCTCGTCGAGAGAGAACCCGAGGTTGGTCAACGCGCCGCGATTGACGTACTCGAACCGCAGGTCGTGTTCGCGGAACAGGTAGATCTCGTTGAGGCTCTCGTCGAGGATCCGCCACAGGCGCTCGCGCTCAGCGGCGTCCCGACGATCTCTGGTGATATCGATGACGAGGGCGAGTGCCCCGGCATATCCCCCGCGCGAATCGGTGAGCGGGTTCGTCGTCATCCGCGTCCACAGCGGCTGCCCATCCTTGCGACGGAACACGAACTCGTGGGCCTCGGAGATCCCGTGCTTCCTACGCTCGACGGCCGCGGCTGCGATCTCGCGGCCCTCGTCGTCCATCAGCTCGAACATCGATCGCCCGACGAGCTCCTCCCTCGTGTACCCGAGCATGTTCGCCATGCTCTGGTTGACGAACGTGGTGCAGCTGTTGGCGTCGATCACCCACACACCCTCCGAGGTGGTCTCCACGATCTGTTCGTAAAGAGCGAGCCGCTCCAACCGCCTGGCGTCGTGGCCATCCATCAGAGTCAGACGCTACCTCAGCTCGCCGCGTTTGAACGCCATGTCCCACTCCCGAACACGAGACGATCGCTACTAACTCCAGTGCCGACGCGTACGCTTACGCCCACGCCAGATCAACTCGGCGCTGGGGTTAGGATGCGCGGTTATCGCTGCACGATCGCCGGAGCCTCAGGACTGCGCCGGACTTCGCGGGTATCGCGAACGTGACGCGGCTGAACCTGACGTAGACCTGGCTGAACCTGGAGTGGACCAGGTCCAGGTGACTGCTGTGCAGGGCGAGGGAGCTGTGCGGACTTACGAGCGGTGCGGCAATTGCTGACTACCGCTGCACGCATCTGTTCTCCACTCACCAAGAAAGCACCGTCATGACCAAGTTCAACGCAACTGTCCTCCTTGCCTCACTGCTCGCGGTCGTCGCCTGCAAGAAGTCCGAGAAAACCGAAGGCGGCGGGAACGCCTCGCCGAAAGCAGCCGCCGCCGGCGACCTGCCCAAGCTCACCGAGGAACCAGAACCCGCAGCGATCACGCCGAGCGAGACGACCCCACCGCTCGAGTCGGCGAAGTTCCGCATGCTGGCGAAGCGCTCGAAGTCGGGCTGGCCCGAGTTCGACGTGTACAACCTGAACACCAAACCGATCGTGTTCCTGGCGATCTACGCCTACGCGTACGACAAGGACGGCAAGCAACTCGCGAGAACCAAGGTTCCGCTGTCGTGGAACGGCGACGTGCCGCCCGGTGGCAAGTCGAGTTGGGCGATCACGATGAGTGACAGCGAAGCGCTGCCCGCCGGCGCGACGTCGTTCCACCTTTGCTACACGGACGTCAAGTTCAAGGACGACGCGAAGCCCACCACTGACGACGCGAAGTGTCCTGACCAGCGGCCGAAAAGCTAGCGTGGAAGGCGTCGCGCCGACCACGAGCTGATCTGGTAGCGCCGCTCGATCTTGCCAACGCGCTGGTCGGGATAGAAGTACACGTCGCGCAGATCGCCTCGGGTGTAGCGCAGCGCTTGATCGTCGAAATGCTTCGAGGTCGGATCGGCGCTCGCGCCGCCCGCCATGATCGCTCGAGCGCGCACGCGCGGGCCGAACTCGACGACCGCGACGAAGCTGTTCCCCTTCACGCCGTACAGCTTCTTCTCCGTCGCGCCGGTGCGCGCACCGAATGCCGCGAGCGAGCCCCACATCGACGCGGTGAATGGCACCGCGATACTCGGTGCAGCGTCGCTGAAGTCGGTCGCACGTTGGAACCGATTGACGTCGCCCCAGCGCATGCGCCACGTGCCGAAGTCCCTCGAGAGCCGTTCGACGGCAGCGACCCACGCATCGACGAGCTTGCGTGCATCGACATCGCGCGCGTAGCGGTCGAACAGATTCACCTTCGCGAGCTCGGGGTCGGGCGTTTGCTCGAGGAGCATCATTCCCCAGAACACGGCGAGCGTCGTCGGGATCGACTCGGCCGACCAGCGGAGATCCCATGTACGCAAGAGCGCGAGTGGCTCGGCGTACGCGGGAGGCAGATCGCGTGCCGCGGCGAGGAGGCGTGGAACGAGCTTCTCGAAGAGCGGCAGGTACGAGTCGAACGCGGCATCGCGCAGCGAATCGATCGTCCAGCCCTTCGCGCCGGTAAGCAGGCGCGACGCGTTCCAACCGCGCGGCGTCTCGCCGTACCTGTCCATGTAACGCGGGAACGCCTCGCGCCTCGGACTGTCGGGACCCGCGGCACTGTACGGGTGGTTGTTGGTGTTCATGACCCAGCCGACGGCCGGATCGATCACGCGCGGCGCATCGTCGACGCCGTGCTCGCCGCGCCAGTCGGTCGCGGGATCGCTGCCGTCGACCGGCTTCGTCCAGTCGAATCGATCGTCGCGCACCGGGATGAACTGCGGATGGAAGTACGCGACGTGGCCATCGGCATCCGCGTAGATCGTGTTGTTCGTCGAGTTCGCGCGATTCTTCATCACGGCTCGAAAGCTCGCGAGGTCGGTGGCCTTCGTGCGCAGATAGGACTGCGAGAGCGCCTCGATCGGCTTCACCATCAGATTCGTGGCGATCCATTTCCCGTCGGCCGACCGCACGATCGGTCCGTGATGCGTGCGATAGGTCGTGATCGTGCGCTGCGCGAGCCCGCCATCGCGCGTGCGATACGAAAGCGTGATCGCGCGCTGCTCGACGGGGCGCAGCTCGGTGCCGTGGCGGTACACGAGCTCGTTGCCGCGGTGCTCGATCGTCTCGGCCCACTCGTCGACGGCGTCGACGCCGCTCGACGTGTGCATCCAGCCGACGCGCGCGTTGAAGCCCTGGTAGACGAAGAACTGCCCCCAGGTGACGGCGCCATACGCGTCGAGTCCTTCATTGCTCGTCATCTGGAGCTCGGAGCGGAAGAACAGGGCCGTGTGCGGATTGATCAGGAGGAGCGAGTGTCCATCGCGCGTATTGCGCGGCGCGATCGCGATGCCGTTCGAGCCGGTCGGATCGGCGGGCTCTCCCTGCGACGCGTGCTTCTCGCCATAGAACGCCGCGAGCTTGTCGACGGAGATCCCTTCGAGGTCGGCGCCGATGCTGCCCTCGGTGAATGCGAGCGCCATCCACGGCTCGAACCTCACGAGCACGCGCGGCTTCACCGCGGGATGATCGGCGAGGAACTGATCGAGCCCGTCGGCCCACGCATCCATCAGGGTGCGCAAGGGTGCGGGGCTCGCGGCGTAATCGCGGCGCAGTCGCTCGGGATCGAGGAACATGCGCGCACGCAGGTCCTGCCAGATCGCGGCTTCACCATCCGCTTCGGCGAGTCGTCCGAGCGCGGCGAGGTAGTTCGTCTCGATCTGCGCGAAGTTGTCCTCGGCCTGCGCGTAGATCATGCCGAACACCGCGTCGGCATCGGTCGCGCCGTGAACGTGTGCGATGCCCCAGTCGTCGCGCTCGATGGTGATCGGTTCGACGGCACGCGGCGGCGCCGGCGAAGCGTGACACGCGGCAAGTAGGATCAGCGCGCGACGCAACATCGCCGCATCCTCGCCGCTGCTCGCGTATCGAGTCCAGGTGCTGGGTGGGCCATCAGCGAGAGGGTCGCTTCGGCGGGCACGGAATGAACCTCGACACGAAGCGCTCCAACCGATCAAAACCTCTGTGACCCGGTACTAGTGGTGCGCTTCTGCTTCTTTGGCCCCCGAGCTCGACGTGATCGAGGCACACCTCCATACGGCATGGGAGCCGTTGCACCCATCGGGATCGTGGCGACGTCATGTGCTCGACGCGGCTCGTTCCGCAACCCGACAAGCTCAAGCACCTGGCCTAGTTAGAAGTTTCGGTGAGACTTCTGCGCGCGACTAGCTCCTGGTGAGTGGAGGCACTTTCGATGCAACGTCTTTCGCTACTACTCACCGCTCTCGCCGCACTGCCCGCTTGCACGGACGAATCGTTCTCGTCGACGGCTCAGGCCGCAAGTGGCTACACCCAGTACGACTCACGCCGCTGCGATCTTCACCTGTGCATCTTGCACGTCGAGGAAGACAGCGATGGCGACGGCATCTCCGATGATGACGAGCGTGCCGCCGGAACCGATCCGGCAGATCCCACGCGATATCCCGACGTGAACGTCCTCGCACAGCTCATGACCGCGCACGTGCTTCCGTCGTTCGAAAAGGGCAACAGCCTGCTCGTCTCGTTGCCGACGCGCGATGCGAACGGTCTTCCCGTGTTCGGTGGCAACGAGCTCCTCGGACGTCGCAAGACATCGCTCGAGACCGCGGGGATCAAGGTGCCCGACAGCATCGATATCTCGCGCGGATTCACGATGTCACGCACGGCGGGAAGCCACGACATTTCGTTCAATGCGCTGTTCACCGCGTACGACGACGGCAAGCCTGCGCTTCCGGTGAGGCTCGTTGCCGCGATGACGACGTTCGCGCCCGATTGGTACGGCGACCTCGACGGGCCGGTGACGGACGACGGCGCGGGAACCAAGTCCGGCACGATCACGGGATTCGCGAACGACGGCACCCCCGTGACCGGCAAGTGGAGCACGAAGGATGGCGAGGACACGTTCTTCGTGACGTCAAGTGACGGCTCGTTCAACAACGTCACGATCCTGACGAAGAACCCCGATGGGACCACCAACGTCCTCTCGGTCACGACCACCTTCAACGCCCGCGGCGAGAAGAAGGTCATCACGACGACCGGAACGAAGCACGGCGACCACACGAGCGATCTCAAGCAAGAGACGCAAGACGGTCCGAACAAGACCACCACCCTGAAGCAGTGCGGCGCGGATGGAAGCTGTCATCGCGTTCCCTTCGACAACTACGAAGGGCACGGCGCCGAAGGTGGAGAATCGACGACGCACCACGATGATCCGCCGAAACCGGGTGAGCACGACGACGACTCGTCGGGTTCGCACAAGAAGGGCTACCAGAACCCCGAGGCAATCGAGTCGTGGGGCGGCAGCGGCATCTATCCCGGCGCGATGGCCTCGACGCTGACGGCGATGAAGCACACGATCCGCGTCGTGCAGAACGACAACGATCCGCTCTCGAACTACACCGTCCCGCCCACCGGGGTCCACGACAAGTGGGGGCCTGTCGCGCTGTATGCGGGTGATCCGGATGGTGCCTTCGCCGGCATCGCGCCCGTGTTTATCCGCGTCTCGCGGCCCGACGTGGATCCGCACCTCGCCGAGAACCTGCCGCCGAAGGACGCGCCGCCGGACACGACCTGCTTGCTCTGCTACCAGATGCCGCGCTAGAACGCGCCCCCGACGACGAATCCACCACCGGTGGGATCGATCGTCGGCGAGACGTAGATCGCTTGAACGCCTTCGGGCGGCTTCTCCGGCGACTTCTCGGCGTTCGGTGGCGGCGCCTTGAGGCCGCGGCACGAACCTGCTCACGCGCTTCTGATAGTCGCGATACGCGTCGCCCTTGCTGCGTCAAAACCTCTGTGACCCGGTACTAGTGGTGCGCTTCTGCTTCTTCCTCGTCGCCGCCGAAGCCGAAGAAGCTACCGATGCTCGAGCCGATCGAACCGATGCCTTCGGCGACAGACACCACACCCTGCCCGAGCTCCACGGCGCCGCCCGCGATGCCGTTGACGATTGCATCGCCACCGTAGGCGAGCCCACCGAGGATCGTCGCGCCCGTTTCGCCGAATGTGTCCACGGAACCGTCGTGGGCCCAGTCGTAGGCCTCCTCGGATTCGCGCACGATCATTTCGCGCGTGGAGAGTCCCTCGTTCGCTTCGTTACGGCCCCAGTACCCCGTGTCCTGGATGCGATGCTCGCCGGCTGACATCAGGCCGGCGGCTGCGATGCCGATCGCGACGGGAGGCAGCGCCGCCGTAGCGGCGGCTCCGGCTCCGAGGATGCCCGTCGCTGCGAGACCACCACCGGCGGCGAGCGTGCCCGCACCGACGTCCATCACGGCGTTGCCTTCATCACCGTTGCCCCACTCCTCGATGCCCTGATCGATCTGGAACCCACCACCGATCGCGCCGAGCACTCCGAGTCCGCGCCCGACGGGAGTTAGGTGCGATGCAGCACCGGCGGCGCTCGCACCTTCTGCCGCCTCTGCTGCTGTCGTGGTCGCGCGCACAGCCGTCGCTGCTTCGGTCGCTTCGGTCGCCGTCGACGCCGTGCGCGCCGCTGCTGCCTCTGCCTCCACGGCACCGGCTGCACGCATCGCGCGGATCGACTCCTCGTTTGCGTCTATTCCCGCACGAACACCATCGACGTACTCGCTCATACCCGGTGTCGAAGGCTCGACGAGGGGCGGGCGCTCGACGACCGGCGTCGCGGCCGCAGGTGCAGGCGTCGCTGCGGGCGTCGGTCCGGTCGTCGGTGCGGTCGTCGTCGGCGCGGTGCTCGACGGTGTGCTCGTCGATGGTGCGCGCACCGTGATCGCCGATGGCTCCTCGGCTAGGTGACCATGCGCGGTCGTGTGAGCGCCGCCGTGCGCGCCGCCGTCACCGTGCAATGCGTGATGCACGACGTGCCCCGCGTGAATGCCATCGGCAAGCACGCCGACCGAGTGCGCTCCATGGCGGACGTGGTGGTCGCGGAAGAACGGACGGCCCGCATGGTCGTCGTGCTCGTCGCCATGTCCACCGTGCGCGCCGCCGCGTCCGTCTTCTTCGAGGTCCTCGTCGAAATCGCCCATTGGCAGCGATGCAGGAGCATCGGGCGTGCCGCGCCCAACCCCGCGAGAAGTGCACCAGGCTCGACGAGACCCATGCCCTACTTGCGCCGCTCGTGCGCTACGTGCGCCGCTCGTGCGCTACTTGCGCCGCTCGTGCGCTACTCGCGCCGGATCCCATCGCTCGCGATCGCGACGAGCGGGTGTTCCGAGGACATTCCGATCGCGCTCTAGTCGGTCGGAACGCGCATTCCGAACCACGCTTCGCCCCCGGCGTGAGTCTTTGACAAGGAGCATCGCAGAATCCGGCAACCCCAGCGCTTCCCTGTTGTCCGAGACGCGATGAGAGTCGCGATCCTCGTCTGCGCGTTGGCAGCCACCGCTCTGGCTGCACCGAAGTACGCACGATCGACCAAGCTCGATCCCAAGCTCGCGCCGCAGGTGCAAGTCGCCGAGCAGGCGTGGAGCGCAGCCGAGGCTGAGCGCGATACGACGAAACAGACCGAGCTCTGGGAGCGAGCGGCGATCGCGTTCGGCGACGTCGATGCCGCCCCCGTCGACACCAAGGTCAAGCGCGAAGCCGCATACGCCGCGCTCCTCGCGTGGAAGAACGCTCTGAATGTCGATCCGCGCGCGAAGCGGACGCCCGTGCCGAGCAACGACTTCGATCACGCTCCGACGCCCACGCCGCTACCCGAACGCGATCAGAAGCTGGTGACCGCGTTCGATCGCTACGTCGGCTACGTGGACTCCACCGACCCAGAGGTCCCGGGCATTCTGTTCCTGAAGGCGAACCTCTACCGCCGCTACGATCAATTCGAAGTCGCAATCCCGATCTTGCGCTCGCTGATCGATCGTTATCCGCGTCACGAGGTCGCCGCGTATTCCGCCAATCTGTTGCTCGACTCGTACAATCGCCTCCAGCAATACGACAAGCTCGTCGCGTTCGCGGAGGAGCTCGCGAAGAACACCGCGCTTCTCCGCGATCATGACGATCTCGCGGAAACGGTGCAGCTGATCCTGCGCCAGAGCATGCGCCGGCGCGCGGAGAAGCTCGAGAAGGAAGCAAAGGCAACGAAGGACTCGGCGTTGTATGTCGATGCGGCAACCGCCTATCTCGACATCTACAACGCCGATCCGTCATCGAAGGACAACGACGAGATCCTCTACAACGCGGGCGTCGCGTTCGAAGAGGGGCGCTCCATCGGCGAGGCGCTCCGCATGTACGCACTGCTCGAGAAGCACTACCCGAACAGCCGTCTCGGAGCGCGCGCTCTCGCTCGCACCGGAAAGCTCTACAGCGACACGGCCATGTACGACAAGGCTGCCGACAAGCTCGAACAGTACGCGAAGCGCTACCCCGGCGAACGGGACGCGTACGGCGCGATGAGCGACGCGATTTTTTTCCGCAAGGGGCTCGGCGACCGCACGCGAGCGATCGCGAACACCCAGTACTTCATCAAGGCGTTCGGGGTGCGAAAACCGCTCGAGGCCGCGAACGCGACCTGGTCCCTCACGGCGTTCTACGACAACGATGACCGCGCGATGCTCTCGCACCTCGAGCAGTATCTCCGCACGTTCGGCGCGACAAGCGGAGCCGACCGGCTCGTGATCGCCCACGCGAAGATCGGCGCGCTGCTCTGGAAGCAGAGCTGTCCGCATGTGCTCGTCGACGGTCTGTGCGTGAAGGTCAAGACGCGGCCCCGCACGTGTGGCCCTGGAACCATGCAGACCGTCACGGCAACAAAACGCAACGAGGCAACGCTCAAGCGATCGCTCGCGGCCTTCGCCGACGCGATGAAGGAATTCGAACGCAAGCAGGGAGCCTACGACGATCCCGCAGTGCGCTACTTCTACGCGCAGGCCAAGCTCGCGCAAGGCGACGTGGACTTCGAGACCTACCTCGCGATCGCGTTCCCGCGCGGCCTGACCTTCGACGCGACAAACGAGAAAGCGCGCACCGCGAGCGAGAAGCGATTCGCCGCCTGGGTCGTCGAGAAGCAGAAGCTCGGTTCGGCCGCGGCCAAGCAATACGACAGCGTGCTGATGACCAAGGACGCCGCGAGTGCGATCATGGCCGCCGCGCGACTCGGAACGCTCTCGCAGACATTCGCGAGCGAGCTCCTCACAAGCCCTACGTCGTCGGCGGCGCGCGTATCCTACTGCGCCGTCGCTCGAGACGTCGCTGAGCCGCTCGAGGCCCGCGCCGTCGACGCGTTCGCGGTGTGCCTCGCGAAATCGACGGAGCTCGGTTGGTTTTCGGACTCATCGTCATACTGCGAGCGCCAACTTCGCGAACTGAAGCCCGACGAGTTCCCACGCACAGGCGAGCTGCGCGCACGACCGGCCTTCGTCGCACCCGTGATCGTCCTCGAGTCGCCGATGCGCGAGACGCGATGACGTCTGCTGCATCAGGAACGTTCAGATCACGCCGCTGGCAGCCAGGGCGCAAACACGATCTCGGCGGTGATCCGACCATCAACGCTTGCCCACCCATCGCGATCAACTCCGCTACGGCGTCTCGATAGTGAAAACGTCGATCAAGTGGAAACGGAGAACGTGGTCGCTCACGCAATCGCGACGGGTAGGGCGATCGTGGTCCGCGGTCAAGCACCGCCCCCGGCCGCCGCGTCCATCGCACCCGAGGTCGCACCTGCCGACACCGATGACGATGACGAGGACAAAGACGACAACTAGAGCCATCGAGAATCGCTCGTGATGCGCTGAATTCTGCGTTGGCCACGTCACATCCGGCCCGTAGGCGGACGCTATCTAGCGATGAGACGACTGTCATTCCTTCCATTCACCATCGCGTTACTCGGGGGCGCGTGCGTTGACTCGCCCGCGACGAGCGAGACATCACAATCCATCACGGCGGGCTTCTCGGTCGCGGTCGGCACCGTGTGGAGCTCGAACACGATCCGCGTATGCTGGACGTCAGGGGGCGAGCCGATGAGCTCGTCGGCCGTGGCCGCTTTGGCCCCCGAGCTCGACGTGATCGAGGCACACATCCATACGGCATGGGAGCCCACGGTGAATGTTCACTGGGTGTTCTTGCGCGACTGTCTCACCGACTACGACGTGGCGCTCGACGTCCAGGGAAACCAGTCGATCAGCTACGGCCGCGACCTGCACGACCAGCCGCCCGTCGGCATCGACTTCGCGATTCGCGAGGAGACCGCGACGATGCGTCAGACACGTTTGCGAGATGAGGCGCTGCTCGCGAGCGGCCGCATCCTGGGCCTCGAGTGGTTCGTGTTCGATCCGAGCGAGTCCTGCCAGTCACCGTTCCGACGCGGCTGCAGCGATGACAGCCCGCTCCTGCCATCGACGGTTCTGGCTGCGACAGCACTCTATGGCGGCGCCAAGGGGGTCTTCATCACGCCACTCGGCCAATGCATGCAGATCGTCGAGCCGTATCAGAGCTGGAAGCCGCCCTACCTCACCGTCCGGGACTGCGGCAACCCGACACCGGTCCGGTGGGGAGGTTCCATTCTCATCCCATCCGGTCTCAATCTCTCCGCCGGTCTGATCACGACGAAGGTGGACTCCACGTTGCTCCTCGTGGAACCGCACGGCGTGCTCTGGCCTAATCCTGACCCGCGATTCCTTTGGGAGGTGCGGACCCGAGGCACGTTGACGAGTGTTGGCGGGCGCTGCCTATCGTTCGACGACGATGGACCCACCTACCGGACCTGCGAGAACAGCGCCAACCAGACCCTGGACGTGTCGCGCGGGATGCCTGGGTGGTGGGGGTCCAAGATCACCATGACCGGCACGACCAGATGCCTACACTTAGCTCTGTACTTCCCCTATAGGCTGGAGACCACGCCGTGCATCAGCAACGAGAATTCGGGATTTGAGTGGGTCTCTGGAGGGGGGCTGTTCCAATATGGCTCCAAGCTTTGCTTGACGATCCCGGACGGCGGAGGTTACGAGGGCGCCCCTGTGACGCTCGAGCCATGCCGGGCGGGCGCGACCAACCAGCGCTGGACGTTCACCGGCGAGGTAAGGACCACGGCGGACAACCCATCGCCGGGGGTCTTGGGTGCGCCCACCTCGGAGAGCGATGTGCCGGTGGTGCTGTCCAAGGAGTTCGATCACTACGACGCCAACGGCGTGCGTCTCGAGGTCCGCGAGCGTTGGTGGTCGTACGTACATTGAGGCGCGCGTTCGCGCGCTGATTCACGAGCGCTTCGGAGGCATCGGCACGAACCTCGACACGCGCTTCTGATACTCGCGATACGCATCGCCCTTCGATCGAACCGCCTGCTTCTCCGTCGGTGGAATGCCCGTGACGCCGAAGATGCTCGCGACGATCAGCAGCTGTCCGCCGATCGCGATCAATCCCCACGATCCGAACGCGAGTCCGTAGATCGCGTAGCCGATCCACACGCACCACTCGAAGAAGTAGTTCCCCAAGGCGATCCAAGCAGCTGAGATCGTTGGACTCTGAACGGGACGAAACGGGAGAACGAGGGACGAGTTCTCGACGGAGGCGTGATCGCTCGAGAATCGGCGGGGTAGAAGCGGTGTAGAACGGGCGCGCCTGCCACGAGGGTGTCGCGCTGCCTGCTAAGGCCCGCTGTCAGACATGACACCCTATGAATTGGCAGGCAAGCAGCCTGTCTTTGACATGGTCGCGATTTCCCGCGCGCTTTCTCAGCCGGCTCGAGATCAGAGGGTTAGGTTATCAATTGCGGGTGCCGAAGCTCCGTGTTCAGCCGCGCATACCCGCGAAACAGGGCGATGAAGAGCTGAAGCTGGCTGCGCTCACACGCGATGACGTCGCCAAGCGTCTCGATGTCAGCATCTCGACCGTGCGCCGGCTCGAAGGCACACGGTTGCACCCGCTGATCGACGACAAAGGCGTGCGTCGCTTCAAAGCATCCGACGTCGAACGCCTTGCGAAGGAGATGCAAGCGGAGCAGCGCTCGCCGCGCAACGCGCAGCGGGCCGTGGTGCGCGCTGCGGAGATGCCGAAGGGCGAGCTCGCGGCGCTCGTGTTCGAGCGACTGGAGCAGCGCCACTCTCTCTCGGAGATCGTGATCGCCTTGCGCGTGCCGCCCGAGGACGTGCGCGAGTTGTATCACTCGTGGCTCGTGGGGCTGTGGGCGGGAGAGCTTCAGCGCAAGGAGCCCGCGCTGCCTGCGCGGCACACTGAACAGGATGTGATCCGACGCGTCACACCGGTGCAGCTCGCGCAGCTACTCGCGGCGCTGCCATCGAAGCAGTCGACACGGATCAGCATCGCGCGCATGATCGGCGAGTTCGTGGTCCCCGAAGAAACCAGCGGGAACGGCTTCGTCGAGTATCGCAACCTCTGCGAACTTGGCGGCTTCGACGCGTCGGGCCCGCTCGCGGTGGCAGACCTCATCGCGCGCTTAGGGGCAGGGGAGTACCGCGTGAGCGCGTACGGCTTCGAGCCGCGCGGCCTAAGTTGGGAAGTGTTCGTGCGCCTAGGAGAGGAACCCAACTAGGTGGCGGCAAGCCGGAAAGCCAAGCAAGCGACTGGCGCGACGGTCATTTGTGCAACAGGCCGTTGCACAAATGGCCGAGGGCGCCGCGGCGATGTGCGGATCGTGCTCCGCGGTGCTCGTGGGAACGAAGCCAATTTTGCAGCAGCTGCTGCAGAATGTGCGCGGCGAGTCACACGATGGTCGGGAGGATCTACGAGTCCGATGTCGAGGTGCTCGCGCGCGCAGCGCCCAATCGCGCAAGCGCCGCTTGCGCAATCTGCCGAGGGCGGCTTGGGGTTTCCTCAAGCGAGCCTCTGCGAGGTGCTGTCGTGACCTCGCGCAGCACGGGAACTTGCAAACAGCGTCGGCAGCATCCCGCACGGCCGCGACCGTGAGATTGTCCAAGCGTCTGGACAATTCAGTCCCGAATTGTCTCGACGGCGTCGAGAAAATTGGGCGCTTGGGAACCTGTTCTTATCGCGCATCTGGCAACGTCGCTCCGGGAGGTCGGAACGTTCGATGCCTCGCGAGTTCGTGAGGGGGCATTGCGTCTCGCGCTGTGCCGCCGGCGTGCAGGCTTGGCACCCAATCGTGCAAGCGTCGCTTGCACAATTCCCAAGGATTACGGCGTTCGAAGAGCCCGCGTCGATGTTCCGATCCCTCAAGGTTGAAGAGTCGACATGCCCAGATCCCGGGTGTATTGATAGAAAGCAATGGCCGACGACAACCAGAACGGATCCACACCGTCCCGGGTGTTTACCGAGGCGGAGTACCGTGCCGACGCCAAGAGCGTTGTTGCTCACGCAGTCGCGACGGGAAGCGCGATCGTGGCTCGCGCCGACGGAACTCCGCGTGTGGTCATTTCGATTCCGCCGGCCGAACCCGCCGCCAATAAGCCTTGAAGCTCAGTGGTCCGGTTGCTGACGCCGTTATCGACAACTTCCGGAGTTCGTTGCGCGGTGGGAGTGGATGCACATTCGCAGCATCTCTCGCGTACGGAGGTCGGGTCGCGTTCGAAGTTCACGACGAGCCTCCGACAAGCGAAGTAGATGAGTCGCTGGATGCGTACGCCGCTGCCAATCTGGTCG
>JBGARE010000004.1:313300-372834 GCA_044230415.1 Kofleriaceae bacterium | reverse complement strand
AGCTGCTCGCGCGCGGCCGCGCCGATCGCGCGCGCGGCCTCGCGAAGCGCGCGATCGCGGTGGGGCCGGCGCGCGCGACATTGCTCGCCACACGCGCGGCCGCGTCGCCGGGCGCGTACAGGGATGCGGCCGCGTTCGCGCGCGCTGCGCAGTCCGCGGGCGCCGATGCGATCGAAGCGCAGCTCGCCTTGGCCCGCGCGGCTCAACGCGGCGGCGATCTCGGGACCGCCGAGATCACGCTCGCAGCGCTGTACGCGGCGCATCGGTCGCACGCCGAGGTCGCGGGCACCTATGCCCGCCTCCTCGTCACGCGCGCTCGCTACGCCGATGCGCGCGCGGTGGTCATCGGGGATCCGATCAGCAGCCACGCGCAAACAGACGATGGCGCGCATCGATCCGAGGACACGCATCGATCCGAGGACACGCATCGTTCCGACGACACGCATCGACCCGGCGACGACGCTCGTCGCCCCAGCCTCGCCACGATGCCGCCCCTCGCCGGCCTGCGCGCCGAAGCGGCGGGCCTCGCCGCGTTCTACCTCGGCGACCTCGATGCCGCGGACGCCGCGTTCGCCGCCCTCGAGGTCAACGCCGTCGCCGCGAGCGACGCCGCCACCGTCGGACGCGCCCTCTCGCTGCGCGGCATGATCGCCCAACAACGCGGCCAGCTCGGCCTCGCCTCCGATCGTTATCGCGACGCAGCGCGACGCTTGGACGATGTTGGCGAGCTGCACGCGGCCGCGGTCGCCGAGCTCAACCTGGGCACCGTGTTGTCCGAGCGCGGTCGCGCGAGCGAAGCCCTGCCCCGCCTCACGGCGGCGGGCCGGGTGTTCGCCGAGCTCGGCGCGACGACGGAGCTGTGCGCCGCGGAGCTCAACCGTGGCAACGCGCTGCTCGCGGTCGGCCAGCTCGACGAAGGCCGCCGTGCGGCGGAGACGGCCCTCGCGCGCTCCGAAGGTGCACCGCACCTGCGCGCATTCGCGCTGCTCGTCCTCGGCGATGCGCGCGCACGACTGGGCGATCCGGGCGGTGCTGTACGCAGCTATCGCGAGGCGCTCGGCATCGCGAACGAGCGCGGCGATGCGCACGCGCAGATCAGCGCGTACGTCGCGCTCGCCGAGGCCGGCCACCACGACGCGGACGGCATCGATGTCGACGCGCTGTGCGCGAGCGCCGACGATCGAGACCGGTGGACGATCGCGCGCGGCAAGCTCGCGCTGCATGATGGTGACGGACGCGGATCGGGCTCGCATCGCGCGCTCGGTGGTCGCGGGACGGGCTCGACCGCCGCGCTGCGCACGCTCGACGACGGCCGCGCATCCGGATCGGTGCGTACGGTCGACGACGGCCGCACATCCGGCTCGACACGTACGCTCGACGACGGCCGCGCATCCGGCTCGGTGCGCACGCTCGACGATGGCCGCGCATCCGGCTCGACGCTTCCGCTCGACGAGGGCCGCGTCTCCGGATCCATCGGCGCGATCGATTCGGCGCGCGACACCACCCGCGCCTCGGGAGCGCACCGCGCGATCGACGCCGACCCGCGCGACCTGCCGTGGCTCGATCTAGCTCGCGCGTGCGCCGATGTCGGCGAGCGAGCGGCGGCCGCCGATCGACTCGAGCGCGCGTTTCGTGCGCACGCGGTCGCGTCGGCGCTCGCGCAGCGTGCGCGCGATGCAGAGCTCGCGAGCGCGCAGGCCGAGCGCGCACGCGCGAATCACGCCACGCTCGTCGCCGCGGCGGCGCCCGCGTTTCGCGCGGCGCTCGATGCCGATCCGGATCTCGCGCGTTTGCCGGGCGTGCCGCGGGCGGCGGTGCCGATGGCCCGCGCGGATCAGGGGCACCTGCGCCGCTTGCTGACGCTGTCGCGGCGCTTGAACAGCGAGGCGAGCGTCGAGCGCATCCTCGACGATGTCATCGATACGGCGATCGAGCTGACGGATGCCGAGCGCGGGTTTCTGTTGCTGCGGCAGGCCGACGGAGAGCTCGCGAGCGTGGTCTCGCGCAACTTCGCGAGCGGTGATCTCGCGATGGGCGGCGCGAGCGTGAGTCGTTCGATCGCCGAGCGAGCCGCGCAGACGGGCGAGCCGGTGGTCACGGTAGATGCCGGTGTCGACGAGCGGTTCGGCATGGCCGCGAGCGTTGCCGCGCTGCGACTGCGCAGCGTGTTGGCGGTGTCGCTCCGCCAGCGCGGCGCGATCACGGGATGCATCTACGTCGACCATCGCCTGCGCGGCGGCGCGTTCGACGATGGCGCGGCGAGCATGCTCGGCGAGCTCGCGGACATCGCGGCGATCGCGATCGAGAACGCGCGATTGACGAGCGATCTGCGCGCGACGACGAAGGCGGTCGACGAGCTCAACGGAAAGCTGAGTGCCGAGCTCGCGGATCGCGACGCGGAGATCGTGCAGATGAAGGCGCAGCTGCCGGATCGCGATCGGCTGCGACATCGCTACGACAAGATCGTCGGCCGTTCGCCCGCGATGCTGCGGATGCTCGAGATCGTGGATCGCGCGGCGGCGACGAGCTTGCCCGTCGTGATCGTCGGCGAGAGCGGCACGGGCAAGGAGCTCGTCGCGCGTGCGCTGCACGACAACGGGCCGCGCAAGGACGCCGCGTTCGTCGCGATCAACTGCAGCGCGGTCCCCGAGCCGCTGCTCGAGAGCGAGCTGTTCGGGCACGTGCGCGGTGCGTTCACCGGCGCGGATCGCGATCGGCGCGGGTTGTTCGAGGTGGCGGATGGCGGGACGTTGTTTCTCGACGAGATCGCGGATACGAGCGTCGCGATGCAAGCGAAGCTACTGCGCGTGTTGCAGGACGGCGTGATCCGGCGCGTCGGCGATACGGCGACGCACAAGGTCGACGTGAGAGTCATCACCGCGTCGCAGCGGACGTTGGCGGATCTCGCAGCGAGCGGACGATTCCGCGAGGATCTGCGGTTTCGCCTCGAGGTGATCCAGGTGCCGGTGCCGCCGCTGCGCGATCGCGATGGCGACGTGCCGCTGATCGTCGAGAGCCTGCTCGCGCGGTTGTCGACGGGCCGCGCGCCGAAGCTGACGCGGGCCGCGATGCGAGCGCTCGGGCAGCATCGGTGGCCGGGCAACGTGCGCGAGCTAGAGAACGCGTTGGCGCGCGGTGTGGCGATGGGCGGTGACGTGATCGACATCGGCGATCTGCCCGAGGTGATCGCGCACGCCGCCGTGCGCCCCGAGCCGGCGAAGCCCGCGGTCGGCGAGGATCTCCGGCTCAAGCCGGCGCTCACGTCGACGGAGCACGCGTACATCTCGGCGGCGATGGCGCGCGCGAAGGGCAACCAGACGGTGGCCGCGCGGCTCCTGGGGCTATCGCGATTCGGGTTGCAGAAGAAGCTGCGCCGGCTCTCGGGCGACGACGCCGACGACGACGAGTAGCTCGATCACAGCGCGCGCGTGGCGGTAACGCGCTTCCACGCGATCGCCGTCAGCTCGCGCACCATGTCGACGTAGCTCATCCCGGCGACCGCCGCGGATCGCGCGACGCCTGCGTCCGGCGAGATGTCCGGGTTCGGGTTCACGTCGATGACCCACGGGTTGCCCTCGCGATCGACGCGCAGATCCACGCGCGCGTAGTCGCGCAGGCCGTGCGCATCCCACGTCTCGCGTGCGATCGCTTCGCACCTCGCGACGAGCGCGGGTGTGGCATCGCGGAGCAGGACGGGCTTCGTGCCGGCGTAGTCGACGTGGGTCTCTTCCCACTTCGCCGCGTACGACACGATGCGCGGGCGATCCGGCGGCATCTTCGCGAAGTCGATCTCGTGCAGCGGCAGCACGCGCAGATCCGCGCCGTTGCCGATCAGGGTCACGTTGATCTCGCGGCCTTCGATGTAGCGCTCCGCGAGGATCGGCTGCTCGAACTCGCGCATCATGTCGCGTGCACGGGCGCGCAGCGCGTCCGGCGTGCGCACGAGGTTCTCCTCGGTGATGCCGATCGAGGCATCTTCGTGTGCGAGCTTCAAGAACCACGGATAGTCGAGCGCATCGAGCGAGGCATCGTCGAGAGCCTGCTCGTTCGCGAGATAGCGATGCGGCGGCGTCGGCACCCCGCGCCCGAGCATGAGGTCTTTGCTGCGCCGCTTGTGCAGACACATCGCGAGCGCCGGGAGATCCGCTCCGGTGTACGGGATCTGGAACAGATCGAGCAGCCCCGCGAACGTGGGCTCGTTGCGCGGATCGCCGGCCATCGACTCGCACAGGTTGAACACGAGATCGACCTTGTCCTCGCGCAGCTTCGCGAGCACGCTGAAGACTTCGCGCCCCATGAGGCCGACGAGATCGACGGTGAAGCCCGCCTGCTTGAGTGCCTGCGCGATCGCACGCGCCGAGATCTCGACGGAGCTGACGTCGATGCCGGGACCGGTCAGCTCGTCGTCGTAGTCGGTATTGTGAAGGACCGTGATCTTCGACGGCGACGCCATGCGTCGGGCGTACCACTACCTCGCGAGCGCTGTCACCACCAATGGACCAACGATGCCCGCGAGCGTCTCGACGGCAATCTCGCGCCCGCGCTGTGCGGTGACGCTCGTTTGCGGCACGGTGAGTCCACACGGACGAATGCGCGCCCACGCATCTGCCGGCGTAGCGACGTCGAGCGCGAAGCCATGCACGCTCACACCGCGCGCGACGTGAATGCCGCACGCACAGATCTTCGCGTCGCCGATCCACACGCCCGCAGGATCGCGCTTCCACGTCGCATCGCGCACGCCGACCTCGGCGCACGCCTCGCAGATCGCGCTCGCGACGCGCTCGAGAAAATCGACGACGCCACCGCGCAGCTTCACGATCGGATAGATCATCAGCTGCCCGGGCCCGTGATACGTCACGTCGCCGCCGCGCTCGATCTGCTCGACGCCGACGCCCGCGCGCGCGAGCTCGTCATCGCCGACCAAGATGTTCGCGCGCGTCGCGCTGCGGCCGAGCGTGATCGTCGGCGGGTGCTCGCACAGGAGTACCTCGCCCGGCTCGCCCGCCCACACGCGCTCGCGCGTCGCGAGCTGCATCGCGAGCACGTCGCGGTACGCGGCGCGGCCGAGCCAGCGAGGTGTCAGCAAGTGACCATCAGCCCGCGAGCAACTCGTCGAGGAGCTGATCGTCGACGTAGTGCAGCGGCGCCGCGGCGCTCACCACGCCCACGCCCGCGTTGATCAGCGTCGCGACGAGCTGGTCACCGCAGATCACCGCGATCGATCGCCCCGCCCGCTCGAGCTCCTTCTCCGCATCCTCGGAGAGATCCGCGACGGAGAACAAGAAGCCCGCGACGAGGTTCTTCGCCTCGACACCGACGCGCAGCTCTCCGATGCCACGGCGATCGATGGGCTCGTTGCCCGAGCGCGCGCTGATCAACACCGAGCGCTCGATGCCCGGCGCCGTCGCTTGCGCGTACGAGATGCCGCCGATGCGCTTCACCCACGTGATCTCGCGATAGCCCGCCGCGACGAGGTACGCGTGGATCAGTCGCTCGAAGCCGGCCGGCGACGCCTTGGCCATGCGCAGCGCGAGCGCGCGATGCGTGGCGCCCGCGAGCCGCGACAGCGCCGTGGCGATTCCCGCCTCGGCATCCGCGGTCTGACTCATCGAGACCGGACCCGGCGCGAACAGGTCGCGACCGCGATACACGATGCGCGGACGCAGCCCGAGCGTGCGATAGCTGCGCTCGTCACCGAGGAGCTCGGCCTTGAGCTGCGGCGCGAGCTGCTCCGGGTCGGCCTCGACGAGGTTGCGCTTGCGCATCATCGCCGCGAGCTGACGTACGGGCAGCGGCTGACCGTTGCGGAGCTGCGCGAACACCGTCGCGGCGGCATCGCCGAGCGGCGTGCCCACGCGCGCGAGCGGATCGTTCTCGACCGCCTCGATCTGCACGGGCGGCTGCATCGGGCGATGCTGCTGCGGCTGCTGGTACGGTTGCGATTGCGGGTGCTGTGGGCGATCGCCCTGCGGCCGCGGCTCGCCGTTCGCTTGCTGCGGCTGGCCGTTCTGCGGCGGACGATTGTCGCGGCGATCGTTGCGGCGCTGGTCGCGCTCGTCGCGGCGATGGCGCTTGCGATCACGGCGATCCTGCCACTGCGCCTTGCGCTCGGCGCGCGCGTTGATCTCCGGCATCATCGGCCGATCTTCGTCGGCGGTCTTCTGATCGCGATACTCGCCGTGCGCTTGCGCGGGCTTCGCGAGATCGTCGCCGTACATCGCCTGGAGCTCCTGCTCCTCGGGCGTGAGCTCGGGCAGATCCTGTTCGTCGATCGTCGCGGCGGCCGAGGCTTCGATCGGAGTCTCCGCGATGACCTCGGCGTCCTCGATGTCATCGTCGTTCTCGCGATCGCTCGCATCGACGGTCTCGACCTTGGTCTCCATCACCTCGGGAGCTTCGACGACGTCGACGACCTCGATGTCCTGCGTCTTGGACTTCTTCGGTGCAGGCTTCTTCGCTGCCGGCTTCTTCGCCGGCGCCGCCTTCTTGGCAGCGGGCTTCTTGGACGCCGTCGCCTTCTTCGCGGGGCCCTTCTTTTTCTTGGCCTCGGTGGTCGGCGCGGCATCGTCGGTATTCGGCATCGTCGGCGTTCCTACCAAAAACTGGCCCACCCGTCGAGGCGCCCGTAGCGTCGGAATGACGGCGGAATCCCCGGCGTTTAGGTCTCTAGAAGGTTCAAGGAGAACGTCATGCAGTCCCGGAAGATCGGAGTCCTGCTCGGGGGCCTGTCCAGCGAGCGCGAAGTGTCCCTGCGCACCGGAGAGGCGGTCCTAGCGGCCCTGCGCGAGCGCGGCCACGATGCCATCCCGATCTATGTCGATCGCGATGTCGACGTCGCACTCCGCCAGGAGCGCATCGACGTCGCGTTTATCGCGCTCCACGGTCGCTGGGGCGAGGACGGCTGCATCCAGGGCATGCTCGAGACCCTCGGCATCCCCTACACGGGCTCGGACGTCCTGTCCTCGGCGCTCGCGATGCACAAGAGCAAGGCCAAGGAGCTGTTCCGGCTCCACAACCTGCCCACGCCCGCGTACTACACGATGACCGCGGCCGACGCCGTCGACATCCCGGGGATGCACGGCGATTTCGGATTCCCGTGCGTCGTGAAGCCTGTCAATGAAGGCAGCTCCGTCGGCGTGACGATCTGTCACTCGCTGGCCGACCTCACGCCCGCGGTCGAGGCCGCGTTCAACTTCGACAACGAGATCCTCGTCGAGCGGTTCATTGTCGGAAAAGAAGTCTCGGTCGCCATCGTCGACGACCGCGCGATCGGCGCCGTCGAGATCGCCCCACGCGATGGTTTCTACGACTACGCGAACAAGTACACGAAGGGCGCCACCGACTACTTCGTGCCGCCTCGCCTTTCGCCCGAGCGCTATCGCGGCGTGCTCGCTCAGGCCCAGCGCGCCCACGCAGCGCTCGGTTGTCGCGGCGCCACGCGCGTCGACATGATGGTCTCCGACTCGGGCAACGAGTTCATCCTCGAGGTCAACACCGTCCCGGGGCTCACGCCGACGAGCCTCCTGCCCAAGATCGCCGACGCGGCCGGCATCTCGTTCGGCGAGTTGTGCGAGCTCATGCTCGCGAGCGCGACCTTGACCACGGCCCGCGGCCGCGGCGAGCGTCGCATCCTCCAGCGCCAGTTCGTCGGCGATGATCGCCGCGAGGCGATGGCCGGCCACCACTGATCGCATGACCACACGCGAACGCCGGATCCTCGTCGCCACCGCGATCCTCGCGGTCGGTGCACCCGCCGGCGCGATCGCGCTCGTTCGCGATCGGACCGATGCGCTCGTGGACCATCTCTCCTCCGTGAGCGGTGTTGCCGCGTCGATCGGCTCCATCGATGCCGACCTCACCGGCACCGTCCGGCTGTCCGAGGTCGCGTTCGGCTCGCTGATCCGCGCCGACGCGATCGAAGCCTCGGTCGCGCTCGACTCGCTCCTCTCGGGCGAGCTGCGCGCCGACGAGATCCAGATCGCCTCTCCACGGGTCGCGATCGAGGTCGACGCCGACGGCGATTCGAACCTCGCGCGCCTCGCACGCCGCCTCGCGAAGCGACCCAGCACGTCGTCGTCGCCATCCACACCGTCGGGCGCGCGTCGGTCCTCGCATCGCATCCGGCGCATCGTCGTCAGCGAAGGCACGCTGACGGCGCGCATCGCCGGCGTCGGCGAGATCACCGCGGATGGCGTGGAGATCGTCCCGGACGCGGGTGGCGCTCGCTTGATCACGGGCCCGCTCCGCGTGTCGTCACATGGCGGCCCCCTGCCCGCGCTCGCAAACGTAGACATCGAGCTCGCGTTCGCGCGCAGCGCCGCCGATCTGTCGATGCCCGCGATGAAGCTCGGGCGCGTGCTCGCCGTCGGCGGCAATGGATCGATCCGCGCCGGCGGCAAGACGACCCTCTTGCGAGACGTGGCTGCGGGCCGGCTCGGGCGGAAGACTCCCGCGAATCCGTCGTCGCGCATGACTCCGATCGAGATCCGTGCGTCGATCGACGATAGCGGCGTCCCGCGCGATATCGCGCTCGAGGCCACACCGACCCTGTTCGTCATCACCGGGGAGCACATCCCCCTCGCAGCACTGACCGCGATCGCACCGCGGTCCGTCGTCCTCGACCGCGCACACGCGAGCGGCACCCTGCGCATCTCTCGCGAGCACGATGTCGCGATCGAAGCCGACGGCGCCATCGACGGTGTCACCCTCGTGCACAAGACCCTCGCCGAGGTCCCGATTCCGGTGACCGCCGCGATCCGTGCGACCGCACGCGCGAGCAGCGACGGCCTCACCGTCGACCGCTTCGAGCTCGACATGGGCGCGATCCACGCGCGCGCGACCGGCACCATTCATCGCGGCAGCGCGACGACGCCGATGTCCGCGCAGATCGATGTCGCGATCGACACGGCGCGCTGCGCGGACCTCCTCGCATCGTTGCCGGCGGAGGTGCGCGGGCCGCTCGATGGCATCGTCCTCGATGGTGAGATCGGGCTCGCGAGCCGCCTCACGATCGATCTCGCGGCGCCCGTCGGTGACGGCGCGGCGCTGACCGCGGACTTCGCGGGCCGGTGCAAGGCGCTCGCGGAGCCACCCGCCGCGGACGTCACCTCGCTCGCGAATCCTGTCGACGACGACGAGTTCGTCGAGATCGCGAAGATCCCGGCGCGCGTGCAAGGCGCGTTCGTCTCCGCCGAGGATGGCCGGTTCTGGGACCACGACGGCTTCGATCTGCAGCAGATCGGCCGCTCGCTGGAGATCGATCTGCGCGAGCGCCGCCTGGCGCGCGGCGGTTCGACGATCAGCCAGCAGCTCGTCAAGAACGCGTTTCTCACGCACCGCCGCACGCTCGATCGCAAGATCCAGGAAGCCGTGCTGACGTGGCGGCTCGAAGCGCGCCTCGACAAGCAGCAGATCCTCCAGCGCTACCTGAACGTCATCGAGCTCGGCCCGAGCGTGCGCGGCATCGGTCCCGCCGCGAAGCACTGGTTCGCGACGACGCCGCGGGGGCTCACGATCAAGCAGGCCGCGTTCCTCGCCGCGATCACGAGCGAGCCCACGTCGATGTCGCGGCGCATCCGGCGGCGCGGTGGCCTCGACGAGGTCAGCGCGGAGCGCGTGGCCACGATCCTGCGTGCGATGCGGCGCGACGGTGTGATCTCGAGTGCGGAGCACGACGCCGCGCGCGCACAGTCGATGAACTTCGCGCCCGCTGCGATTCGCGACGATCGCTGATTCGCGCGGCCCGGCCGCGACGATGGGATACCGTGGAGGAGATGCGCGACAGCCTCGTGGCCGAAGCGACCGCGATCGAGCTGCGTGTCGATCAGTCGTGGCATCCGGACGACCTCGCGGTCCTCGCCGACGACTACCAAGGACCCGAGCTGGTTGTCGTCGCTCACGCGAACCGGATCGCGTCGCTCACGCCCTATGGTCGCGTGGTGCGTCCTCTGTCCGCGCGTGCCGCGATGGCCCTGCTCGACGCTGCGTCGCTCGCGCGCACCGAGCAGTTCGAGCCGGGCGTGGACACCGCGGTGTCGCGACTGATCACCATGTTCTATCTGCGCGTCGATCACGCCCGCGGTCCGTCGCACTCGTTCTCGATCCGCGGCGCGGTCAATCACCAAGCACCGCATCCCCTGCCCGGCCTGTGGTCGACGCTCTTGCGGGTGATGCGCGACGCGATCGGCCCGCTCGACGCCGGCAATGCATCCGCGTGGGACATCGCGATGACGTGGACGTCGCCGTTCGACCTCGGACCGACGTTTCGCCACGGCGGCGTCGTCGCGCTCCCGCACCTCGTGACCTCGTTCACCGTCGACGATGGCGGGATCTATCTGCGAACGGGCCAGATCCCCATCGCCGGCGATCCGTATCGCACGATGGACGCGACGCCGTCGGTGCTCTATCGCCTCGACGAGCCGAGCTGCACGCTCGTCGACGAGAAGACGAAGCGCCCGATCCCCCCGGACGAGAGCGGGCGCCAGTGGACGCTTCCGTGTGGCGGTGGCGCGCTCGCCCTCCATCGCGAGTGGCGCACGCCGCCGAGGCTCGTGGTGCGCGTCGACGATCCCGCGCGCGGCATCTACGTACAGAAGCTCTAGCGAACGACTTGCGACGCAGCGCTCGCGTACAGACCGTGGATCAGGTCGTAGAACGCGTCGTTCGTGAAGAACATCAGCTCGACGTAGCCCAGCGTGATCTGGTCGCCCGAGCTCAGCACGCGGGGAGCGCGGGGTTGGAGCGGCTCGCTGTTTACCTGGGTGCCCGCCGACGAATCGTCGTCCCAGATCCGCCACGCGTTGTTCACGCACTCGAACCAGGCGTGCCGCTTGGACACGCTCGCATCGTCGAGGATGACGTCGCAGCTCGGAGCTACGCCGATCGTGACGATGTCTTGATCCGGATCTTTGGGCGCGAGCTCGGCGACGAGCATCGATTCGCCGAGCGTCTGACGCGGACGCTCGAGGAGCAGACGATCCGTGGTCAGCTCGTCGACCTTTGCGGGATCGAGGCTCTGCAACGCGCCGAGCGCGTGCACGAGGAATGGATACGGGTGCTGCGCGAGGAAGTGCTCGCGACGAAGAGCAGCTTGAACGTCGTAGGTGTTGATCGGTTCGAGCGTGCGCGTCATCACCGCTTCACACCCCGAGGAACAGACGATTTCCGAAGTTGCGCTCGAGCTCGGCGGCGAAGATCTTCTGCGCGGCCGTGTCGATGTCGTAGGCCACGCGCTTGAACTCGAACACGCGCTCGTCGGTGTCGTAGATCGTGTAGCTCGCGCGATTGTCGTAGTCGCGCGGCTGGCCGACCGACCCGACCGAGATGATGTACCGGTGCTCGGGGCGGATGACGAACTTCGTCGCCACGACCTCGAACACCTCGTCGCGGGTCAGCGCGAACGACTTGCACAGGTGCGAGTGACCGATGAAGGTGACCGCGCCGAGGTCGTCCCAGATCTCGAGGCAGCGCGTGGCCTGCTCGACCGAGAAGATGTACTCGAACTCCTCGAGGTTGATCGGCGAGCCGTGACAGAAGGTGACGTCACCCTCGCGAACCTCGTACGGGAGGCCGCGCAGCCACTGCATGTTCTCCGGGCTGATCTGCCTCGCGTGGAGGTCGAGCGCCTGGCGAGCCGCGTCGTAGTAGTACGAATAGTCCATCCGTCCGGCGACCGCGGCGTCGTGGTTGCCGAGGATCGTGAACGACGCGAGCTTGCGAATCAGATCGCAACACTCGTTCGGGGACGCGCCGTATCCGACGACGTCACCGATACATACGTACTTGTCGATCCGTTCGGAACGGAAGGCATCCACCACCGCGTTCATCGCTTCGATGTTCGCGTGGACGTCAGAGAAAATTCCGATCCTCATCTACGGCTGTCAGATCATACCTGAAACCAACATCACAATGACACCCCAGTCTACCTAGGTTTGGATCAGATCCGATTCGTCGAGCTGCTCCGCCTCTTCGTCTTCCTCGATGAGGTCGGCCTCGTCGAGGAGCTCCATCGGGCTCGACGCGTCGAGCGCCTCGAGACCAGCGTGCGCGGCGTCGGGAAGCCCCTGCTCCAGCGCCTCGAAGAACCGCCTGGAGAACGCGCGATTGACGGTCACGTCGCGTCCGGCCTGGGAGCCATCGGCGCCGGGTCGCACCCGGACCTGATCGCGTGCGGCCGACGCGTGAAGCTCCAACGCATGCTTCGCCACGGGTGCCACGGCGCTCTGGCCGTTCGCCATCATCTCGATGGCGGCCTTGCCGCCGCGGACCGCGATGTGGGCCATCGCCCACGCGACGCGCTCGGAGGCCTGCGGCGTCGCCCGCTCCCCGAGACGCCCGAAGTTGGAGGCCAGCGGCATGAGGCCGGTCGGACCGACCTGTCCGATCGCCCGCGCGACTTCGCGCCAGATCTCCGTCGGCTCGTTGAGCAACAGGTCGATCACCGCCTGCGTTCCGTCCTCGGTGCGGAGGAGCGCGAGCGCGAGCGCGCAGCCGTGGCGCAGGAAACCCTTGCTGCTCTGCAGACCCTGGATCAGCGGGGCCGCGGCGGCGTCTCCGAACTTCACGCTCATGCCCAGGACGCGGACCGCCTCGGCGCGCGACATCTTCGCGACCGCCGCGATCACCGGCACGGCCGCCTTGGCCTCGCCGCGTTCGCACAGCTCGATCGCGGCCGCGACGCGCTTCTCTCGATCGTCGAGCATCGCGAGAAGCTCGTCGACCGACGCCTTGGGGCGCGCGGAGCCCTTCGGCGGCGTCCCACCGATCGAGCCGGACACCGCCGGCGCTTCCTCGCTCGTCACGGGAGAGCCGTTCGTGCGCGGGACCTGGCTCGTCACGCCGGTCGTCGCCGACGGAGCGGGCGCCGCGGCGGCCGGTGCGTCCTTCTTCGTCAGCTCGACGCCGAGCGCGCGCGCTTCTTCGGCGAGCGCCTTCGCGTTGTCCGCCGTCGCGTCGGCGTCGATATCGAACGCGGTCGTGTGGCGCTTCAGCTTCTCGAAGCCGTGATCGAGCCGCACGACGAGATCGCGGCGCGAGCGCGCGAGGCCCTCGCTGACGGCGACCTGCGCGAGCTCCGGGCCCATCCACAACCCCCACGCGACCGCGCTCTCGAGCACGTGCCGGCGCAGCTCGCGCCAACGCGGCAGCGGGAAGCCGCGCGTGCACACGAGATAGTCCTCGCGGATCGGCCGCGCGAACCGGCGCGCCATCGCGATCGCCCGCCGCAGGCTCTGCGCGCTGTCGAGCTGCGCGAGCTTGTCGTCGCGGAACTCGTTCGCATCGGAGTGCTCGACGCCGAGGAGATCGAAGCCCGCCCCGGTGACGAGGTCGCGCGCCCGATCGAAGGACGGCGAGCCGTCCCCGAGCCCACCCGACGACAGACCGCGCAGGTGATCCTCGGCCGCGCGTACGATGTAGCCGACGTTCTCGGCGAGGGGAGCGACGAGCTTGACGCGGCGGATCCGGCGGCCGCGCACCACGAGCTCGATGGTCAGCTCGAACTTCTTCGCGAGGACCGCGAGCACCGCGCGATGCGTGTCGAGCGCGATGTCGAGGGTGACGATCGCGAGCTGCGTCGTCGACGGTACGCGCATCGCCGCGGGCGGGCCGATGACCAGCGCGATCACGGGATAGTACGGGGTGCGGTGCAGCAGCACGCGCACATCGAGCTTGCCACCCAGCCCGCGCGAGAGGTGCTCGCCCGCGACGAGCGCGAGGCGGACACCATCGGGACCGACGGTGATGCTCGAGGTGTCGCGACCGGCGGCTTTGTCGAGCCACGAATCGGCCGCGGCGTCGGCGAGCTCCTGCGTCTCGGTGGTCAGCGGATCGGCGCCCGCGGGCACGATCGCGGCGCCGCCGGTGATCTCGTCATCGACCTCGAGCGGGAGGTTCGTGTTGTGGCCGTTCGCCGCCGTCTCGGGGGTCGGCGTCTCGACACCGGTGATGATCTGCTCTTCGAAGCCCGACTCCGCGCGCACGTCGCGGCTGCTCGAGCGGATCCGCTCCTCTTCGAGCGCGACGTTCGCGAGGCTCGTCTCGATCTCGTCGAGCTCGTCGAGCGGGACCGGCTTGGTCTCGAGCCCGTCGATGAGCAACCCCGGCATCGGCAACGGCAACGGCGTCGGCTCCGTGTGTCCCGTGACGGCCGGCATCGCGCCGAACCCGACCCCCGGGACGATCTGTGCGGCCATCGGTGCATCCGCCGTCGGCGCCAGGCCGATCGTCGTGCGGTCCGCTTGGATCTCGTCGTCGTCGCCGGGCGGCGGCGCGAGCGGCGCCGGCGCCACGGGCGCGCGCGCGATCGTGGTCTTCGCGGCATCCTGGGCGGCTTGCGCGCTGGCCTGTGCCGCGGCGGCGTTGATCATCGTCTTGCGCGCGTCGCTGCGCAGGCGATCGATCTCGGCGCGTGCCTTCTCGAGCTCCTGACGGGCGCGCTCGATCGCGTTCGCTTTGTTCTCGAGGTCCAGGGCGCGGCGCTCGAGCTCGCGCGCTCGCTTGTCGTTGGCCTCGCGCGTCTTCTCGAGCTCGCCACCGCGGCCGTCGAGCTCCGCGCGCCGGCGATCGAGCTCGGTCGCGGCGTCGGCGTTGCGCGCCTTCTCGAGCGCCTCGGCGGCGCGCTTCTCGAGGAGCGCGCGCAGTCCGTTCGCACCGTAGACGACGACGAAGTCCTTGGCGTACGGCGGAATGCCCGCGTCGTCGCTGCGCATGCGCTGGAGCAGCGCGATCCGCTCGTCGAGCTCGCGATGGCGATGCGAGTCCGCGAGCACGAGGACGAGCAGCTCCGCGACGGGATCGTGATAGACGACCGGCACCGCGACGCGGATCGATTCGCCGCTCTCGGCGCGCACCACGTTGAGCGCCATCACCGGATCGTCGCTGTACAGACGCTCGACCAGCTCGGGATCTGCCGCCGCGTCGACCGTCGTGTAGACCTGCGCCGCGATCAGGTCGCCGCGCGGCCCGGTGACGTGCACCGTCGTGGTCTGCGTGCGTCCGAGCGCTCCGCGATACGCGTTCGGCGACGGTGTACGGGCAGTCCCCCTGGCCATCGCGTAGGCATATCGCTACGCGCCCGATACCTCAATCGCGAAGTGCCGCGATTACCCGCAGGTACGAACGGATCCGAAACATCGCAACGCACCGTTCTCCCCTTCTCGGTTCTCGGTGCTGTGTTCACTATTGGAGCACGCGCGATTGCGCGGCCGGATCGCACGTGATCTAGACGTGGGATGCGTAGCAAGTTCGCTCAGATCCTCGAGTGATCCGTAGGGGCGCACTCCGCGTGAACGCTCCACTCACCCTCGAGATGGTCCGCGAGCGCATCGGTTCGATCGCGAACGGCGTCGCTTTGACCGAATAGGGAACAGAGATGAGAGAACCGAGACCTGTGAATTCTCGGATCGGTTCTCAGTTGACGCTGCCGGACGGCTCGTCGCTGATCTGTTCGGGGACGTCGTCGTCGACGTTGCCCATCATCTGCGCGGCGACCGCCACCAGCACCTCGTGGACGTGCTCCAAGGTGTCCAGCCGGCCGCACAAGGAGTAGTAGTCCTCGACCGAGACCTCGCCCATCCGCGCCAGCGCCTGCTGGACGTAGGGGCGCATTCGCGGCGGCGCATCGAGCTCGGAGTCGAAGTCGTCGAGGTCGGCCTGCGCGATCGCGGCGGCGACGAACCCCGCGGGCTGGAAGTTCAAGCCGGTGGGCAAGACCATGCGCCACTCGACGTCTTTGGCTGACGTGCCGTTTTCCTCCGCGCTCGCGCCGAGCTCCCAGCGACCGCCGAGGCGCCGGCGGACCACTTCGCCGAAGTACGCGCCCGAGGTGGTGATGACGAGCTGGAGCGTGGCGGCCTGCGAGCCCTCGACGGTGCGCAGGTAGTGATCGAGCACGGGGAGCGTGTCGCTATCGAACTCGAGCGTGACGCCGAGCGCGTTGCGGACGTACGTCACCACCTGATCGGCGTACTCGCGTACGCGCGGTGGCACGGGCTCGTCCATGCGCCCCAGCCTAGCGTGTTCCCGCTTAGTCGACGATGGTGAACTGCACGATCCCGTGCCGCGATCGCATCATCACGAATGCAGGAACGTCGTTCTTCGCTGCGTCACCGAGCTGCGCTTCGACCCACCCATCGGACGAGGTCTTGGCCAAGCTCGCCGCCGAGCCGAGGTTGACGCGGCTTCCACGCGCCCGCACCGCGAGCGCGCCGTTGCCGCGGCGAAGCTTCACGTCGACGTCGCCGTCGAGGCTCGACACCATGATCCGTCCGCGCAGCGACATCTCCGCTTCGAGGACGATCCGGCCGGTCGTCGTGGTCATCTCGATCTCCTTCGCGCGCACGCGACGGCCCGCGATGCGGCCGCGGTTGGCGGACGCGATCAAACGATCGCCGTTGATCGAGTCGAAGTCGAGATCCGAGGCGAGGCTCTGCGCGTCGACGGAGCCGAACACCACCGAGAGCTTCGTCGCGCCGCTGATGGTGTGCGTCGACAGATCGCCGGCGACGTTGGACACGTCGATCGCACCGGTTCCGGAATCGAGCTCGCCGCCCGCGTCCATCTTCGTCACCTCGAGCTTGCCCGCGCTGACCTGCGCGTCGACGCGCGCGTTGTGAGGCGCTCGCACGATCAGATCGATGCGCACGCTGCCGCGCGACATCGGCTTGTTCTCTCTCTCGCGATCGGCCGTGGTGGTGATGCGAACGCTACCGTCGGGGTTCGGCACGAGCGAGACGCGCAGGCGATCGAGGCCCTCCTCGTCGGGCGCGGACTTGCGCGTCTCGATGAGGATCGAGTCGCCGTCGTAGCCTTCGATCTTCACGTCACCGAGCGGGTTCTCGATCGAGAGCTGCTTGATCGGCGTGCCCGCCACCGGCTGCACTTCGAGGCGCGCTCGCTCGACGAGCTTGTTCGCACCCGAGCCATCGGCGAACGCGGGTGCCGACGCGAGCGCGGCCGCGATCAGGAGCGCGCTCTTCACGGCGCACCTCCGGAGGCGAGCGCGACGTCGTCGCGAACGGCGGCGGTCTGGAGATAGCGAATCAAGCTGCGCCATGCCTTCTGCTTCGGACGTCCGTCCGCAGCGTTCTCGATGCCCAGGCGCAGATCCGCGACATGCCCGTCGAATGTATCGCGTTGTTCCTGTGTCCACTGGGCTCGCTCTTCATTCGCGAGCGCGAGCAGCTCTTCCGCTGCGTCCGCGTAGGTATCGGTGACGCGCGCGGCTTCCCCGGCGAGATCGTCGGTGACGTCCCCGGCGTGATCCGGCGCGGGCGGCACGACGGGTGCGGGCGCGGGTGTCGTCGCGACGAGCGGCGCCTTCGTCTCGACGGGCTCGTGTCCGCGCGATCGCCACACGACGAACGTCACGATTGCAGCGGCGGCGACGCCGCCGAAGGCCAGCTGCGGCCACGCCGGCGCGAGCATCTGTGTCCACCGACCGAGCGTGCGCTTCCACGCGGGCTTCTTCGCATCGGCGACCTCGGCGGTCGCGAGCTGGGCCTGCACGCTCGCCCACAGCGAGGCCGGCGGATCGACCGGCGGCAGTTCGCGAAGCCCGTCGCGCAGCGCGCTTTCATCGGCGGCGATCTGGCGGCACGCCTCACACGACCGGAGGTGTCCGCGGATCGCGCTGCCGCGATCGTCGGCGAGATCACCGTCGAGGTACGAGGTCAGGTGCGGCTGGACGTCGCTGCAATTCATGCGGGGCCCTCGGTGCGGTGGCCGACGAGCTGCGGACCGAGGAGCTCGCGCATCCTCGCACGCGCCTTGTGGAGCTGCGACTTGCACGTGCCCACGCGGCACTCGAGGATCGCGGCGCACTCCTCGTGCGAGAGGCCCTCGACATCGTGGAGCACGAGGATCGCGCGGTACCCGGCGGGCAGGAGCGCGAGCGCGCCCTCGATGCGCGCGGCCAGCCCCGGATCGCGCTCGGTCACCGGCGGCGCCGGCAGCTCGGTGAGACCATCGTCGCCGACCTCGTGTCGGCGGCCGCGCTTTGCCAGGTGCGAGAGCGCCGCGTTCACCGTGAGTCGATAGATCCACGTCGAGAGCTGCGAGTCACCGCGGAAGCTCGCGAGCCCGCGGAACACGCGAACGAACACTTCCTGCGCGACCTCTTCGGCGTCGCTCGCGCCGACGATCCGGTGCGCCATGCCGAACACGCGCCGCTTGAACTGGTGATAGAGCATCTCCATCGCGCGCGCTTCCCCGCGCCGGCACGCGGCGATCAACTGGGCATCATCGGCGAGCTGAGAGGCCACGCGAGGGCGAGGGTCGGCGAGCGTTGGGACAGGAAGTGGTACGGATTCGGCTAGTTCGCTCACGAGCTCCCCGGTGATCCGCCGAGGGTCGGACGCGGGCGGATCGCTACTAGGACCTGGCTCCTCGCCCGAGCGTTGCCCGACAGGAGGAGGGATCCGCGTCGACACGATGGTGGGCACTCTAGCGTTGGAAACGCCTGATGTCGCAAGCGCTTTCGCTTCCGCCCTGGCATCCGGTGGCAGCTTCGGTTCACCACATTTGTGTATGATGGGTTGGTGAATGCGCCCCTGGTGGTTGGCCTCGGCCGGATCGGCGTGGCGATCTCGGGCCTCGCCCCCAACCTGCCGGCCGGCGACTTCGCCACGGTCGAGCTCGCGGCGCTGAGCACGACCCCCGCGCCGGGCGTCGCGGTGGCGCTCCGCGCGGCGATCCGGCTCGGCTGCCGGGCGCGCGCGGTCGGCACCCACGGCGCCGACCTCCTCGGTCAGCTCGCACGCACCGCGATCCGCGAGGCCGGCATCGACACCGAGCTGCTCCGCGCGGTGGGAACCAGCGCCTGCGATCTCGTGACCGTCGCGAGCGATGGCACCGCGCGCGCTCACTACAAGGGCGAGCGCGGCGAGCCGATCACGGTCGATTCGCGCGCGGCGCTCGACGGCGCATCCGCGCTCCTGATCGACGGCAGCGAGCCGAAGGATCAGCTGATCGCCGCGGAGATCGCGCGGAACAACAAGCTCCCCGTGATCTTCGACGTGAGCGAGCTACGCGAAGGCACCTCTGATCTCATCTCCGCGTGCGACATCCTGATCGCGTCGGAGCGCGAGGCGTCCGAGCTCGCACCGCGCGGCGAGCTGACCGACGCCGTCGACGAATTGCTGCAGCTCGGCCCGCGCGCCGTGGTGATCACGCTCGGCGCCGACGGCGCGATCGGCCGCCACGGCGATCGCCTCGTGCGCTGCCCCGCCTTCCCTGCGGATGACGCGCTCGACGGCTACGGCGCGGGCTCGGTGTTTCACGGAGCGTTCGCGGCGGCGCTCCTCAGCGAGCTGCCGTTCCATCGCTGCATGGAGCTCGCAGCCGCGGCGGCGTCGCTCTCGATCCGCGAGCTCGGCGCGTGGGCCGGCATGCCGAGCCGCGACGAAGTCCTCGCCCTGACGAAGACGCGGCGCGCGTAGCTACTTTTTCGGCGGACGAATGCCGACGTCGCTGCCTTCGAGCTTGAAGTGTGCGGCCGCGGCGGCCATCTGCTCCGCTTCCTTCTTCGTCTTGCCGATCGCGCGCGCCCATTCCTCGTCGTCGATCGAGACCACCACGACGAAGCGCTTGTCGTGATCGGGCCCGATCTCGTCGATGACCTTGTACACCGGCGTGGTCTTGAGCCGGGCCTGCGAGGTCTCTTGGAGTCGCGTCTTGAAGTCGTAGAAGCCCTTGAACTCGACGCTCTCGATGCGCTGCGAGAGCAAGCGCCCGACCATCTCCCACGCCGCGGGAAAGCCACCGTCGAGATAGACCGCCGCGAGCAGCGCCTCGAACGCATCGGCGAGGATCGACGCCTTCGTGCGACCGCCGCTCTTCTCCTCGCCCTTGCCGAGGAGGAGCCAGCGGCCGATCCCGAGCTGCCCCGCGACCTCCGAAAGCCCGGTCTCGCTGACCACCTGCGCGCGGGTCACCGACAGCTCGCCTTCCTTGAGCTGCGGATAGCGCGTCATCAGACGATGTCCGACGACGAGATCGAGGACCGCGTCGCCGAGGAACTCCAGGCGCTCGTTGTCTTCGAGCCGCTCCCCGGCGAGCTCGTTGCAATAGCTCGCGTGGCGCAACGCCTGCTCGAGCAGTGCGCGATTCGCGAACGTGTATCCAAGGACGGTCTCTAGCTCGCCGAAGTCGGCCACGAGCCATGATACGTTGTCAGCAGTGGAAGCGCTGCGCGAGCGTTTCGGGAAGTACCACGTCCTCGAGAAGCTCGCGCAGGGCGGTATGGCCGAGGTGTACAAGGTCAAGACCGTCGGCATCGCGGGCTTCGAGAAGGTCCAGGCGCTGAAGCGCATCCTGCCGGCGAGCGCGCGCGAAGGCCGGTTCATCCGCAGCTTCATCGACGAGGCGCGGATCGCCGTCGAGCTCACCCACCGCAACATCGTCCAGGTGTTCGACTTCGGCAAAGCCGACGGCGAGCTGTTCCTCGCGATGGAGCTGATCGAGGGCAAGGACCTGCGCACGGCGATGAGCCAGGCGATCGCCCGCGACGTGGCGGTGCCGATGCCGGTCGCCGCGTACATCTTGTCCGAGGTCGCGGCGGGGCTCGACTACGCGCATCGCAAGACCGACGTCTACGGCGGCTCGATGAACATCGTGCACTGCGATGTCTCGCCGTCGAACGTGATGCTGTCGCAGGACGGCTACGTGAAGATCCTCGATTTCGGGATCGCGCGTGCGACGTTTGCCTCCGCGCTCGAGCGCCGCCGCTTGCGAGGCAAGCCGCGCTACATGGCGCCCGAGCAGACCTATGGAGAGCCACCGACGGCAGCGGCCGACGTGTTCGCGCTCGGCATCATCTCGTGGGAGCTGGTCACGGGGCTGCCGCTGTTTCGCGGGCCGAACCTGAAGGCGATCCTCGACGCGGTTCGCTCGACGACGCCGCCGCGCGTCGACAAGCTGAACCCGAGCGTCCCCACCGAGATGGCCGATGCGATCGCGGTGGCGCTGTCGCGCGAGCCGGCCGAGCGCGGGACCGTCGCCGACGTGCTGCAGGCGTGCGCGCGCACCGCGATGCTCGGCGGATCGCGAAAGCTGTGCGAGTGGCTCGCGGAGCTCGAGACGCGCGAGACCAAGCAGAGCCTGCCGTGGTCACCCGATACGAGCGGCAACACGTCGATGTCCGTGTCCAAGCAACAGGCGCCGTCGCCGCCCACGCGTCCGTCGGCGCGCTCGGTCACGCAGTCGCTCGCGAACGTCCCCGTGCCGCGCGGCGATCTCGGCGAGGGCACGCCCGGGTTCGCGGACTTCGCGGACGCGCCGCCGACAGCCACGGCGCACCCCGGTCGCGGTAGCGAGCTGCGCCTCGCGACCGAGCCAGTGCCCTCGTTCACCGATCGCGAGCGGAGCACGACCGCGCTGGTGCCGACGTTCGGCGATCGCGATCCCACGTCGAGCACGACCGCGGGCTGGGCCAACGAAGCGACGACAGCGGGGGTCGCGAAGCTGTCGGATGCGCTGCCCGACACGAGCTTCCAGAACCGCGAGTCGACGGTGCCGACCGAGCCATCGCGACCGTCGTACGAAGCGCTGCACTTCGCGCAGAGCGTGGCCGCCGCGGCGCTGCGCTTCGACGACGAGATCACGCATCACGGGATGTCGGTGCCCGTCGAGGAGACGAGCTACGACCATCTCTCGCTCGAGCCCGAGGCCGGCGCGCCGTTCGACCTTCTCGAGGACGAACCGATCGACGACCCGCTCCCCGAGGTCGATGTCAGCGCGGCGCCGGAGCGACGGCGCACGGTGATCGTCGCCGGACAACTCGCGGGCGCGGACGCCGAAGCGCTGCGGCCGATCGCGCGCATGCTCGGCGAGCTCGCGTATCAGCGCGGCGGGGTGGTGATCGAGCAGGACGACGCGCGCTTGCTCGTCGCGTTCGGGCTCGAGGTCGCGGGCGAGGACGATGTCGCGATCGCGATGGCGTGGGCCCTCGATGCGACGGCGATGGTGCGCGACGCACGCGATGGCGTGGACGGCGTGACGCTCGGCATCGGCGCGCGCACCGGCGTCGCCACCGGCACCGGCGAGAACGGCACGCACATTCCGACGGATGCGATCGAGGACGCGCGATCGCTCGCGCGCGATGCATCCCCCGATCGGCCGCTGTTCGCGGGCTCCGGCGGACGATTGACCAGCATGCTGTTCGAGCTGCGCGAGGTCACGGCGCCGCGGCGCGCGGGACGCCGCGGTCGCGTGCTCGAGGTCGTGGGGCCGCGCAGCATCGAGGAGCGCGTGCGCGATCGCGAGCAGCTCGCGCGGCGAGGTGCGTTCGTCGGGCGCACGGCGCAGCTCGCCGAGATGGAAGCGTGGTTCCAGCGCGCGATCGCCGCGGATCGCCGGCTCGTGGTGCTGATCAGCGGCGCCGCCGGCACCGGAAAGAGCCGGCTCCTCGCAGAGGTTACCGCGCGGCGCACCGAAGTCGACGGGAAGCGCACGCGGATCATCGAGATCGCCGCGAGCCCGGCGCATCGGCTCTCGCCGTTCTCGCTCGTGATCGATCTGTATCAAGCGTCGCTCGGACTGCCGTCGGCGCGCGGACGCGGCGCGCGCCAGCTGCTCGTGCAGCGCATGCATCACGTGCTGTCGGGCAAGCTGTCGCCGGAGCGCGCACGCGCCGTCGCGACGGACATCGATCGCGCGATGGAGCTGCGCGATGGCGTCGGCGTCGGCGCGCCCGAGATCGCCGATCTGCGCCCGCGCATCGCCGCCGGGCTCGCCGCGTTCCGCGCGGTGCTCGCCGATCGCGAACATCCGATGCTGACGATCGTCGAGGACATCCACCTCGCCGACAGCGCGAGCATCGAGGTCCTCCGCCACACGCTCGCGGTTCCCGCGATGGGCCCCGAGCTGCTCGTCCTGTCCACGCGTCCCGAAGGGATCCCCGCGCCGGCGTCCGACGTGGTGCTCACCGTCGGAGACCTCGTTGGCGGCGAGCTGCGCGCGTTGATCGCGGATCGCCTCGGCACGGCCGCGACGCCGATGAACATCGCCGCGGTCCTCGCGCGCGGCGGCGGCAACCCGCTGTTCGTCGAGGAGCTCGCACAAGCCGTGCGCGAAGCGGGCGACGACGTGCCCGCGTCGGCTCGCGACGTGGTCGCCGCGCGCATCGACCGGCTGAGTCTGCGCGCGAAGTCCGTGCTGCGCTTCGCCGCCGTGCTCGGCGGGCAGATCCGCGTCCAGCTCCTCGACGAGCTCGTCGAGCAATCGGGCGGCGGTGATTCGCTCGGCGACGGTGTGGCCGGCGAGATCGACGAGCTGATCGCCGCGGGGTTCCTCGCGCGATCCGCGGAAGGCACCCTCGAGTTCCCGCGCGGCCTCGTCCGCGAGGTGGTCTACGAATCGCTGTCCGCGCGCGCGCAACGCGAGAGCCACGCGCGCATCGGCCGCTTGCTGGCGTCCCGGTTCTTCGCCGGCCGCGAGGAGCCACCCGCCGAGGTCGCCGAGCACCTCGAGCGCGGCGGCGAGACTGCCGGCGCAGCCGCGTTCTGGCTGCGCGCAGGTAGGCTCGCCCTCACCGCCTCCGACGGGCCCAACGCGATCGCCTGCTTCACGCGCACCCTCGCCCTCGAGCGCGAGCTCGGCCCGATTCCACCCACGCCGACCTCGCGCACGCGCCGCCGCGATGCGCTCGCCGGACGCGAAGAAGCGCACCGACTCGTCGGTGATCTCGCGAGCGACGCCACCGACCTCGACGAGCTTCAGCGCTTGTGCGAAGGCGATCCCGCGCGCCTCGCCGACGTCGCGATCCGCCGCGCGCAGCGCATGCTCCGCTACGGCGACTATTCGAACGCGATGGTCGCCACCGTCGTCGCCGAGGACCACGGCACCGCCGCGCTCGACGATCGCCTGCGCGGCGAAGCTCTGCGCATCCGCGCCGAGATCCTCGAGCGCCTCGGCCGCTTCGACGACGCGCTCGCGATCGTCTCGCTCGCGCGCGACCTGTTCCATCGCATCGGCGCCACCCACGACGAGATGGCCGCGATGATCGGCCGCGGGCGCATCCACCTCATGCGCGCTCACTACGAACAAGCGCGCGATGCGTATCGCCCGGTGATGGCGCTGATCGACAAGACGGGCGATCCGTGGCTCGAGCGCATCGTCACGAACCACGTCGCGGTGATCGAGATGTGCCTCGGCAACTTCGCGGTCGCGATGGCGAGTGCCCAGCGCTCTCTCGAGCTGTGCCGCCGCTACGGCGATCGCTCGCGCGAAGGCGACGCGCTCTCCGTCGCCGGCATCATCCTGCTCGAGGTCGGCGTCTACGACCAAGCCGCCGCCGCGTTCACCGACGCGCTCGACATTCTCTCGCGCACGAACTCGCGCTGGTCCCGCGCGGACTGCTTGATCTACGCCGGCGCGTGCGACATCCGCCGCGGGAACCCCGGTGGCCTCAACCTGATCGCCGAAGCGCTCGACGAAGCGCGGCGGCTCGGCGCGCGCTACCTCGAAGCGAACGCTCTCGTCGCGCGCGCGGGCGCTCACCTGCGTCGCGGCGCACTCACCGCCGCCGTCGACGACGCCGCGGAAGGCACCGCGGTCGCGCAGTCCGCCACGCTCGTGGGCTACGAGATCCAAGGCCTGTCGCGTCACGCGCTCGCCCTGTCGCGCGCGAACCGCACCGCCGCCGCCGTGAAGCTCGTCGACCGCGCGCTCGCGCTCCTCGAGACCCAGAAGTACCTCGAGGGCTCCGAGGAAGAGGTGCTGTGCGCCTGTGCCGACGTCCTCGCGGCCGCGAACGATCCGCGCGCAGCAGCGGTCCGCGAGCGCGGGCGCGAAGGTGCCCGACGCAAGTTCGATGCGCTGATCGATCCGGTGTGGCGCGCGGCGTATCGCGCCATCCCCGAGATCGCGGCACTCCTCGGCTGACCGATCGCCCCGAGCCCGTGAGATCAAGCGCTTAGCGAGCCGCCGGGCGGGCCCCACGTTTGGCGAGCCGCCGAGCGGCGGGCCCACGCTTGGCGCGCCGCCACGCGGCGGGCCCCGCGCATCGCGTGGCTCGAACTTCGTACGCAACCGCGCGCGGGGTGCCGCGACAGGCGCGTGTCATGACCGACCCCCGTGTGGCCGCCTGTGTCTCCGACGTCCTGCTCCCCGCGTTCACCGAGATCGCCGCGTCGTCGCGCATGAAGCGCGACTTCGCGATCCACGTCTACGACGACGCGGTCGACGATGCGCTCCACGCGACGCTGATCAGCATGCTCGCTCGCGACTTCGCGATCGGTCCGGTCCTCCTCGTCGAGAGCCTCGACGCAGCGAAGCGGCCGGCTCCGTTTGGCGGGCGCTACCTCGCCGCGCCGGTGTTTCGCGTCGCCGGTGACGACGTGCTCGCGTATCCGGTCGTGATGTATCAGATGCAGTTCGATCGCGGCATGCACGCGTTCCAGCATCGGTACTCCGCGCTCGCCGAGGTGCCGGTCGACAAGCTCACGCGCGCCATGATCTTGAACCACGTGCTCAACAGCTTCTCGTTCTTCCAGATGCACGCGCTGTCGCCCACGCGCCCCTGGTGAGCGCGCGAGACGACGCGATCCCACACGAGCCACGCGCGCACGCACCGTGCGACGATGCTCGCGTGACGGCGCAGGACGCACCGCGTGACCACCGCGCGACCGCGATCGTCCTCGGCTGCGCGATCCTGGCCGCGCTCGTCGTCTGCGTGATCGCCGCGCGCGGCGACGGCTCGTTGCTCGTCCCGCGCAACGGTGGGCGTCCCGTCGGGGACACGTTCTGGTCGTGGGTGTTTCTCGCGTCCCTCGTGGGCGCGTTCCTCGTCTACGTCGCGGCCGTGGTGCTCGCCGCACGCGGCCACATCGCGGTACGTCTCGCACTCGCCATCGGCGTCGCGATCCAACTCGCGCCCCTGGCGTCGCCGCTCGTGCTGTCGACCGACGCGTGGACGTACTGGGACTACGGGCGCATCGCCGTCGTTCACGACGGCAACCCCTACGTGGACCCGCCGAGCGCGTTCCCGAACGATCCGGCCCACGCGTATGTGGGCGCGCGATGGGCAGACACGCCGAACGTGTACGGCCCGTTGTTCACGCTCGGCGTCGCGCCGATCGCGCGCGTTGCCGGAGACTCCGCCGACGCCGCCGCGTGGATGTTCAAGGCGATCGCCGCGCTCGCGATGATCGCCGCGATGTTCGGCGCGAGCCGCGTCGCGCGCCGGCCGACGCTCGCCGCGATCGTCGTCGGGTGGAGCCCGCTCCTCGCGATCCAAGCGGCGGGCGCCGGGCACAACGACGCGTGGATCGCGGCGCTCGCGGTCGGCGCGATCGTCGCCTCACGCGCACGAAGGCCGATGCTCGCGGGTGCGTTGTGGGCGCTCGCCGCGCTCGTCAAGTGGGTGCCGCTCCTGCTCGTGCCGCTGATCGGCATCGCCGGCATCGTCCGAGCGCGTAGCGCGCAGGCGATCGATGCGGGCACCGCGCGACGCGATCTCGTGCGAACGCTCGCGGGGTTCGTCCTCGCCGCGGGCGTCGGGATCGCGATCGCCTGCGTGCGCTACGGCACGTCGTGGCTCGCCGCGTTCGGCCCGATCTCGCGCAACGCGCACACTGCCACGGGCTACTCGTTCGCGTTCCGGCTCAATCAGCTCAAACTCCCCGACGCTGCCGCGCGGATCATCCCGCTCGTCGTACTCGCGGTCGCCGGGCTCTATGTCCTGCGCTTCGCACTACGCGGCCGCGCGCGGATCGGGCTCGCGATCTGCGCGCTCGTCGCGTGCTCGCCGCTGATCGCGCCGTGGTACCTGCTGTGGGCCGTGCCTCTCGCGGTGACCGACGAGGACGACACGCTCCCCGTCGTCCTCGCGATGATCCTCACCGGCGCGCTGCTCGTGCAGGGCATCCCGATTCACGGCTGATCGCGCGTCCGTTCGCGCGCGCGGATCCGCGCCCATCGAATCGAGGTGTCGGCCTGCGCGAGGGCGCCCCTACCCGAGCGAGTTCCGCAGACGCCGGTACGCCGCCCGCTCCGCACGGTCGATCAGCGTCGAGGACTGCTGGAGGGGGCGACCCGAGCGCGAGCGCGCGAGTCAGCGCTCGAGCCAGCCGCCCGCGAGCACGCGATCGCCGTCGTAGATCACCGCGGCCTGGCCGCTCGCGGCGACCGTGGGCTCGGCGAGCGTCACGAGCGCGCGATCGCCATCGAAGCGCACGGTCGCGGGAATCGGCGTCCCGCGATGGCGCACCTGCACGGCCGCATCGATCGACGCGCGCGGCGACGCGAGCCACCGCAGATCGCGGATCGTCACCGACGTTCGCTCGGCGAGCTCCTTCGAGCCGACGTGGACTTCGCCGCGCGCGGGGTCGACGCTGGTGACGTAGAGCCGGTTCTTGGTCGTCAGGTTCCCGAGGCCGCGATGTTGACCGATCGTGAAGCGATGGGTGCCATCGTGCTTGCCGACGACCGCACCCGACGCGTCCTTGATCTCGCCGGCGATCGGCAGCGAGCGACCGCGCTTGAGCGCCTCCGTGCTGACGAAGCCCGCGTAGTCACCGTCGGGAACGAAGCAGATCTCTTGGGACTCGGGCTTCTTCGCGTTGGGCAAGCCGAGCCGCAGCGCGTGCGCGCGAACCTCGTCCTTGGTCATGCCGCCGAGCGGAAAGCGAATGCTCGCGAGCTCCGCGGGCGGCATCGAGAACAGGAAGTACGACTGATCCTTGCTCGCATCGACGCCGCGCGAGAGCCCCCACCCATCCGCGTGTTCGATGATCTGCGCGTAGTGGCCGGTGACGAGCACGTCGGCGCCGATCGCGCGCGCACGCTCGAGCAGCGGCGTGAACTTGATGTGCTGGTTGCACTTCACGCACGGGTTCGGCGTGTCACCCGAGAGGTACGCCTCGACGAAGTCTTCGACGACGGTGGCGCCGAACTCGGCGGCGAGATCGACGACGTAGTGCGGGATCCCGAGGTGTGCACAGACCGCGCGCGCATCCTCGACATCGCGCGGACCGCAACACCGCCCACCCGACGACGCCGCCGTGCCGCGCGCGTCGTAGAGGCGCATCGTCATCGCGACCACGCGGTGCCCCTGTTCGACGAGGAGCGCCGCGGCCGTGGCGCTATCGACCCCGCCCGAGAGGGCAGCGACGACGAGGGGACCTCGATCCGACATCTCGTGTTACATGCCCTGGAACGCGATGAAGAGCAACCGCACGGAGCTGACGGCGACCGAGCTCGACGAAGCGGGCCTCGGCGTGGGCACGATCGCGGGCGGCATCCGGGTCCACGTCGCGGACCTGCTCCCCGGCGAGCGGGCCGAGGTCGCGATCGACCATCGCAGCCCGCACAAGCCCGAGGCATGGGCGCGCGTGACGCGGCGGATCGGCGAGCCGGCCAGCGATCGGGTCGAGCCCGCCTGCCCCGGGTTCGGGCGCTGCGGCGGATGCACGTGGCAGCACCTCGCGTATCCCGCGCAGCTCGAGGCCAAGCGTCGCCGCGTGGAGCTCGCGCTCGCGGACATCCTCGCGATCGATCAGCGCGGCATCACGGTGGCGCCGGTGCGGCCCTCGCCGCGCGAGCTCGGCTATCGCAACAAGGGCAAGTACGTCGTCGGCAAGACCGGCGGCGACGGCGAGCACGTCGTGTTCGGCGCGTATGCACCGCGCACCCATCACGTGGTCGACACGCTCGGCTGCCAGGTCGTGGCGCCGATCATCGACGAGGTCGCCGCGTGGGTCCGCGGCACCGCGGAGCGCGTCGGGCTCGTTCCGTACGACGAGAAGGCGCGCACGGGCGAGCTTCGCTACGTGATCGTGCGTGAAGTCGCGAGCAGCGTGTTGGTCGCGTTGATCGTCGCGCCGCGCACGCCGCGCGCGAAGCTCGAGCAACTCGCGAACGCGATGGCGCAGCACTCGACGCTCGCCGGGCTCGTCGTCATCGAGAACGATCGTCGCGACGGCGCCATCGTCCCCGCAGGCTCGAGCGCGCAGGTGTTGATCGGCCACGGCTATCTCGTCGAACAGCTCGCCGGCGTCTCCGTGCAAGTCGGCGCCGGCGAGTTCCTGCAGGTGAATCGCGCGCAAGCGACCGCGATGTACGAACGCGTCGCCGAGCTCGCGAACGTGGATCCGACGGCGCCGACGGGAACCGCCGTCGATCTGTTCTCGGGCGTCGGCGGCATCGCACTCCACCTCGCGCGCGCTCGATTCGCGCACGTGATCGCCGTCGAGATCGATGCCGAGGCCGTCGGCCAGCTCCGCCGCGCGATCGAGACCACCAACTACGACCTCACCGCGATCGCCGCCGATGCGTCGAACCCGGGGGCGCTCGTCGAGAAGCTCCGCGGCGCGACCGTCGTGGTCGTGAACCCTCCACGCAAAGGACTCACGGACGCCGCGCGCGAGCTCGTCGCGCAGATCGCCGCGCCCACCGTGATCTACGTGAGCTGCGGTCCCGAGACGCTCGGCCGCGATCTCGTCGCGCTCGCCCAGTACGGCTACATGCCCGACGTGATCGAGCCCTTCGATCTCATGCCGGGCACCGGACAGGTCGAGACCGTCGTTCGCCTGCGCCGCTGAGCCGGCGCGCTCAGCGCAAGTCGCTCGACAGATCGATCTCGATCGTCGCGCCTTCGGCCGCACGGATCCGCCGCATCACGTGACGCTTCTCGGCGCCCAGATCCACGTCGATGATCACCTGGCCGTCTTCCTCGGGGAGCGCGACCTCGAACTTCGCCTTGCCGATCAAAAGCCCGGGCTGCGCCTCGCGATGCATCTCGCCGAGCGTCTCGCCCTGGACGATCACCTTCGCGTCGATCGCCTTCACCTTCGGCTCCGCGTCACCGGCCGTGATCACGACCGTGGCGTGGAAGCGCTGCTCCTTCTGGCAGGTCTGGCGGACCAACAGCCCCATCGCCAAGATGAACGCGATCGGGGCGATCCGCTTCCGGAACAGGTCGTAACGCGACAAGGCACTGCCTTCTAGCACGCCCTCCCCGGCCCTCCACGGACAATCTCGCAGCCCGTTCGCCCCGGTGTCCGCGGGCAAAAACTCGCGACGCCCCGACGCTGCCGCCTACCCTTGAACCATGCGCCGCCTCGCCCTCGCCCTCGTCGCCATCGCGACGACCGCCTGCGCGACCCGCGATCGCCCGTACCGCTTCGCCTCCCCGATGCTCGGCATGGCCCACACGCCACCGCCCGCCTTCCACGCGCCTCCCGCGCCGCGCGCCGACGAGCCGGTCGCCAATCGCCACGCGTCCCCGATCCGCGTCACCACCGCGCCGAAGATCCGCGAGGCCTCCGCCGCCGCGGCTGCCGCGATCGTCGAGGCGCCCACCGCGCAACCCGATGCGCGCGCCGCACTCCCCGCGCCGCATCGCGCGACCACGCCCGTTCCACTACCGCGCACGCTCGCCGATCTGCGCTCGCTCGTCGGCGTCCGCGACAAGCGCACCTCGCTGCTCCTCGCGATCGAATGGACCCACGCGCTCGGCCTCGCCCCCGAAGGCTTCGCGGGCACGACCGGCGAGGACCTCGTCGCGTGGGCCGAGGCCTCGCATCGCCTCGCGGACGCCACCGACGAGCCGCGCCCCGGCGACCTGCTCGTGTTCGATGCGGCGCAGTCCGACGACGCGGCCGACCTCGTCGCGATCGTGATCGCGCGTGATAACCGCGGCGTGACCGAGATGCTCTACCTCGGCGGCGGCGTGATCCGGCGCGGCTTCGTCGACGCATCGCGCCCGCACCAGCGCCGCGACGACACGCAGCGCGTGGTCAACACGTACCTGCGCCACGGCAAGCGCTGGCCTGCAAAGGGCTCGCACTACCTCGCCGGCGAGTTGCTCGCTCACGTGATCCACCTGCGCTGACTGTCCGGTATTCGGACAACATGCGCTCGACTGTCATACGACGTCGTTAGCGTGCGCGTGATGGCGTGGAGTCGAAAGCGGCGCTGGACCGACGACGAACTGCGAGATGCGATCGCGACCTCCACGAGCTATCGAATGGCGGCGACGAAGTTGGGGTCCACCGAGAGTCGGCGCGGCGTCAAGGAGCGCGCGCGGCGCCTCGGCCTCGACGTCTCGCATTTCAAGAAGTGGGATCAACCCACTCGATGGACGGATGACGAGCTTCGGGATGCGGTCAGGTCCGCTCGAAGCATCGCGCACGTGCTGAAGACGCTCTCCTTACAGCCCGCCGGCGGCAACTACGATGTCGTGCATCGCAGGATCGCCGCTCTCTCTCTCGATACCAGCCACTTCGAAGGGCAAGCATGGAATCGAGGCCTCGTGTTCCGGCCGAACCTCCCGACTCCACTCGTCGCGGTTCTCGTCGCGAATCGGCCCACGAACTCCCACGCACTGAAGCGTCGCTTGATCCGCGAAGGGCTCAAGCCCGCACATTGCGAGCTGTGCGGGTGGGCCGAGCGAGCACCGGATGGACGGCTTCCGCTCGAGCTCGATCACGTGAACGGTGACCGGACCGACAACCGAATCGGAAACCTCCGAATCCTGTGCCCGAACTGCCACAGCCTGCAGCCGACGCATCGCGGGCTCAACAAGCGTTCGCGAAGACGTAGCTAGCGAAGTCGTGCGTCGGACGGGATTCGAACCCGTAAGCCGTGAGGCAGGGATTTTTAAGACCCCCGAGTATACCGTTCCTCCACCGACGCGAAGCGAACGCTCAGACCCTAGCACGCGACTCGGCACGCTCTGCGTGACGCGTGATCGCGGCGATCATGGTCGACCATAACGGCTCGGGCAGATGATGCCCCATGCCGGCGATCGGCAACCACGTCGCGTCGGGCATCATCCGCGCGAGATCGCGGCCGGCACGCAGCGGAAACATCGGATCCGCGCTGCCGTGGATCACGAGGGTCGGCACCTTGCTGTCGCGCAGCTTCGGCCGGCGATCGGGCGTGCCGAGCACCGCCGCGAAGTGGCGCAAGAACCCGCGCGGGTTGAGCCCGCGCTCGAACGCGAGGGCGCCCGCGGCGCGCATGCGCGCGTCGTCGGAGGGCCACAGCGTCGAGCCGAGGATCCGGAACGTCTGCGCGATCTTTTCGCCCGCGTCGGCGGCGCTCGTGGGCCGCGGCATGAACAGCGCGCGGAGTGCGCGTGGCTGCGGCAAGTAGCGACGACCGCCGGGCGTGGACATGATCGAGGTGATCGAGCGGACGCGATCGGGGTGCTCGATCGCGAGGTGCTGCGCGACCATGCCGCCGAGCGATGCCCCGACGACGTGCGCCGGCGAGAACCCGAGCGTCTCGATCAGGCCCGCGACATCGGACGCCATGTCCGAGAGCGAGTACGGCACGTCGGGCAAGCGGCCGAGCATGCGCTGCACGAGCACGCGGTTCGCGCGTGGCGTGGGCGCATCGCGCAGATGCGTCGACTGGCCGATGTCGCGGTGATCGAAGCGCGCGACGTGGAACCCCGCGGCGACGAAGCGATGGCACAGCTCTTCGGGCCAGAAGATGCGCTGCGCGCCGATGCCCATGATCAAGACGAGCGGACGACCGCGATCGCCGAACACGTCGTACGCGAGCTCGATCGCGCCGACCTTCGCGCGCCCGGTGCGCGACGTGGGTGTTACGGGAACTTCTTGAGGCACGGCATGTCCGGATCCGGGCATTCTTCCTCGGGAGGCTTCTTCGCGCTGCCGGTCTCCGGCGGCTTCGCGCTGCCGGTCTCCGGCGGCTTCGCGCTGCCGGTCTCGGGTGGCTTGATCTGTGGCGTCGCGCTGCCGGTCTCGGGTGGCTTCGCGCTGCCCGTCTCGGGTGGCTTGATCGTCGGCGTGCTGCCCGAGCCGGTGCCCACGACCTTGCGCGTCGGCGTGGCTCCGGACTCGCCCTTCTCGAGCGGGACGACGTAATCGAAGCTCTTGTCGGGCGTGAGATCGATGATGAGGTCCGAGTAGCCCTTCATCGTGATCGACAGCGAGATGGGCTCGCGCGAGCCTTTGACGTCGAGCGTGACCGGCGTCTTGCCCAGCGGGCGGTTCTTCGCGAGGTCCTTGACGTCGGCGCCCTTGGGATTCGAGCCGAGCTTGATCTTCACCCGATCGGGGAGCGGCGGCAGATCCGGCGGCGGTGGTGTCGTGACCGCGGCGTCGGGCTGCGGAATCGTAGCGCTGCCGGGGCCGATGCCCGCGACTTGGCTGCCCGGGGCGGAGCCGCTCGGCGTGTTCGAGCCTTGCTCGGTGTCGCCGCCCTTGCCGCGAGTCGCGAAGAAGGCCGCCGCACCACCGACGCCGAGCACGACGATCGCGCCGAGGATCAGCGGCAGCTTCGACCTGCCGCTGCTCTCGACCATCTCGGTCTCGGACGGAACCTTGACGTTGCCCGTCCACTGCGTGCGCTGGCGCTGGCCCGTCGTCGTCGACGGCGCGACGCTCATCACGGCCGACTGGCCCGACGACACGTTGGGTGCTTGCGCCTTGATCGCACCGGCGGTCGGAATCGGATCGCCGCACACGCGACGCACGCCGTTCGCGAGCTCTTCGATCGTCGCCCACCGCATCGTCTTGTCTTTTTGCAGCGCGCGATCGATGACGCCCGCGAGCTCGCGTGGCGCACCGATGAGATCGAAGATCTCGGGCGGAATCACCGGTGGCGGCTCGGTCAGGTGGAGCGTGAGCACGCCCATGAAGTTGTCGGCTTCGAACGGGACGCGACCGGTGACGAGCTGGAACAGGATGCAGCCCATCGCGTACACGTCGACGCGAGCGTCGATCTGTTCGCCGCGCGCTTGCTCGGGCGACATGTACTCGGGCGTGCCGAACAACATGCCGGTCTTCGTCAGCTTGCGACCGCCGTCCTCGACTTCCGTCTGCTTCGCGATGCCGAAGTCGAGCAGCTTCACGAAGTCCGAGTCGCCGAGGAAGTCGATCAGGTAGATGTTCTCGGGCTTGAGATCGCGGTGAACGATGCCGTGCGAGTGCGCCGCGGCGAGCGCCGCGCAGATCTGGAGGAAGATGCGCTTGCTACGCGCCCACGGCAGCAGCTGCCCGTTGAGCCGCGCGCGCGCGATCTCCTCGTGGAGATCGTGCCCCTTGAGGTGCTCCATCGCGAAGAACACCATGCCTTCGGGGGTCGTGCCGAAGTCGCTGATGTCGATCACGTTCTCGTGGCGAATTCGCGAGGCGGCCTTCGCCTCTTGGATGAACCGCTCGACGAGATCTGGCTTTCGCGTGAACTCGCCGTGCAACACCTTGAGCGCGACCTGCTTGTCGAGCCCGATGTGCGTCGCGAGGTAGACCGCGCCCATGCCGCCTTCGCCGAGCTTCTTGGTGATCAAGTAGCGGCCGGCGAGCGTCGCACCGATGAACGGATCCACGCCCTGCACGTACGAGGTCGACATCGCGGCACTCGGCGGCGGTGTCTGCGTCGGAACCGGCGTCGCGTACGGCTGCCCGTACGGCGGCTCGGTGCCGGTCGGCTGCAGGATCGCGGTCGCCTGACTCGATGTCTGCGCCGTCGCCGGACGTGGCGGCTGCTGCGCAGGCACTGGCCCAGTCCCGAACTTCGTACGCTTTTCCTCGGACACCCCGCAGCATCATAGCAGGGGTCCCCCCACTGCCGCCGCTGTTATGGTGGGCCGTCGCCGATCGGGTCGTCGATCCATTCGGACGCCCGGATCATGGCGGAGCAGACATGCTGGACGAAGTCGATTCGCACGTTGCGATCGATCGGCGTCGCCGGTACCCCACCGAGACCCGGCCCGATGACGGCGAAGTCGTTGTCCCAGCGGACTTGCTGCCCCAGCGTGTACTGCATCGCGAGCGCGATCTGGGCACGGACGTCGGCGTCGGGGCTCCCGTGGTGCCGGCCGAGCAGGTAGGAGGAGATCATCGCCTCGGTCCGGGACCCGGCCGGCGTGTTGTACGGCGGAACGAACGACGTGAAGTTGTAGGCCCCCACGAAGTCGTCCTGGTCCGGGTACTCGCCGGCCTGCGGTTGCTGCCCGCGCAGGAACTTCCCGTAGCCGTGACAGAAGTCCATGAACTTCGGGTTTCGGACGCCCGCGTGCCACGCGGCCTCGGAGGCGATGCAGGTCCAGTGCTCCTCGCCGTAGAAGAACCCGCCCATGAAGAAGTCGTACCAATCGACGAGCCAGTCGAGCGCCTTCTCCGTCGCCTTCGCGTAGCGCGGATCCCCCGTCACGAGGTGCATGCGCGCGAGCGCGAGGGCGCTCTCACCGGAGTAGTAGAGGAGCTCGGTCTTGTCGTCGCGCTGCTTCTTGACCGGATCGTAGAGGTGGCGGAACGAGCCATCGTCGCGCTGCATGTACAAGAGGAACGCGGTGAACTTCGTCGCGAGCGGCAGGTAGCGTTTGTCGCCCGTGGCGCGCTGATACTCGGCGAGCGCGACGACGGCGAGCGCGGTCGAGCCGAGCTGCGCGACCTTCTCCGTCTTGTCGAGCACGCAATCGATCTCGGTGCCGTCGGCGAGCTTCGTGGCGCAGTTGCCCTGCGCGAGCAGATCCGCGAGGTGCTTGAACGCGCGCTCGATCGGCTCGCGCAGCCACGACTCCTTCGTGATCCGATACAGCTCGGCGAGGAAGTACGTCGTGCCCGCGTGCCGCGGCATCGAATACGACGACGAGCGCACCGGATCCGTCTGGCGTCCCGTTCCGAGATCGTGCTCGTAGATGTAGCGGCCGTTCGGCGCGAGGTGCGCGACGAGGAATCGACCGCCCGACAGCGCCGCCGTGCGCAGCGACGCGGCCGAGAGCTTCGGCGCCACCGTGTTCCCGCGGTAGAGCTGCAGCGGGAACATGCCCCGCATCATCTCGGGCGGCTCGACGAACGCGTCGGTGCGGAACCGATAGAGCTCGTCGGGATCCACGGCGACCGGGAGGCCCGCGCGCTGCGCGAGGAGCGTCCCGATGCGCTTCAGATCGATGCCCATCGCGAAGTCCGGCATCTGGTTCGACGGTCGCTTCGCCGCGAGCACCTTCGACGCGACCAGCTCGTGCGGAAGCAGCATCGCGTGCTTGCCGTCCTCGGTTCCACCGATACCCTCGAGGCCCGGGTTGATCGCGAGCATCTCGCCGACACCGGGAACGCCGTACACGTCGACGCCACCGAGCGGTGCGGTGCCGGTGACGATGTCGACCTGGATCCGCGCACGAGACCGCGTCGACGCGACGATCGACGTGAGCTGCGGATACGTACGCAGCTGCGCGGCCGCGGCGTCGATCGCCGTGCCGATGCCATTGCCCTCGCCTTCGACGCGCGCGACGGGACGCCCATCGAGCCACACCGTCGCGACGAGATCCGTCGGGCCGGCATCGAGGCGCACGCGACACGGCTCGGCGGGCTTTCCGTCGACGGCGGCGCGCAGCGGGATCATCGCCGCGAGTCGCTCGGGCCCGTTCAGGCGATCCGCCGGCTCGATCCGATACCGCGCGTACATGCACGTCGCGATCGCGAGGAAGAACGCGCTCGGAAGCGTCCACACGAGCACGAGGGCGATCGTGCGTCTTCGGTTCCGCACGGTCATGACAGCGGCATGCCGTAGACGACGCGGCCCGTGCGCGTCAGCAAGTACTTCACCTGCACGATCGGCAACAGCGCGACGAGCTCGACGAGCAGCGCGACCGCGGTCAGCGCCGTCATCGCCGCCGCCTTCCCGAACGCGCCGTAGACGCCCGACAGGAATGCGGCCGAGACGATGATCCGCGCGATCAGCAAGATCGTCGACGCGAGCGCGATCGATCCCGCGATCACCGCGAGCTTCCAGCCGAAGCGACTACGCAGCATCGTGCCGATGCCCATCGCGAACATCGCGATCGGGAGCGTCCACAAGTGGAACGCCGCCGACGGCAACCGATTCGGCACCACGCGCCAGATCAGGATCGCTTGCGACACCGCGAACAGGATGTCGAGCGCACCGTAGATCCACGGTCGCGGATCGGTGCGCGGTGATGTCGGCACCGAGGTCGACGCCGGCTTGGGAGCCGCCGTGGTCGCAGGCTTACCGGCGGGTTTCTTCGACTTCGTGCGGGCCATGCGAGCGCCGACGATAAGCTAGAAGCAGCCGGGGCGCTCGACGTCGTTCGCCGGATCTTGCGACGGCAGCACCATTCGCAGGTACGCGTACTCGTCGTCGCAGAACACGCCCGGGCCCTGCCCTTCGAGCTCCGCGCGCTCGAAGAACGGGCGATCACCACCGGAGTCCATCAGCCGGTTCACGCCGTCGCCCGCGTTGTGGAAGCCCTCGGCGAACGGATTCGCGAGGCCGAGCGAGTGGCCGATCTCGTGCGACAGCGTGCCGCCGACGAGGTTGCCGAGGACGAAGATCGCGCAGGCGACGCGATCCGCGCGCTCGCTCGACGGGCACATATCGCCGCTCGTCAGCGTCTCGACCACGCCGCTGAGATCCGCCGCGCGCACGGGCTCGCCGTCCTGATCGGGTCGGAACGGATCGAAGATCTGGTCGAACACGACGTCGGCGCCGGGCACCGACTTCGTGAAGCTGCCGGGGTGCTTCGAGAAGCCCATCAGCGAGCGCAGGAACACGCCACCGAAGCCGGGATACCCGTCCTGCTGCGTGAGCGCGTTCACGCCGCCGAGCCGATCGTAGAGGCGCTCGTTGCCGTTGTCCTTGCCGGGCGAGTTGTCGTAGCCGAACAGGCCCATGTTGTTCGGATCGACGCCCGTGATCTCGACGTGCTCGTACAGCGCGAAGTCCGTCGGCGGCGTCAGGCGGAACTCGATGTTGATCCCGAGGTACGCGCGCTTGCAGACTTCGATGATCCGCGCGCGCAGCTTGTTGTCGACGGCGCGCAGGCCGAAGTCGCGCAGGCCCTCGACGTACGACGGGCGGAAGTCGAGGTACACGACCTGCTTGACCGGCGCGATGTTGAACGTCAGCGACTTCGACGTGCCGCCGACGCGATCGCTGTTGTACTGGATGATCGGCGTGATCGTGCCGGTGAACGTGCCGGTGTCCTCGCGCAGGTTCAGCGCGTGACCGAGCGTGTCGTCGGTGTTGAGCACGTAGCGAACGAGCGAACCTTCGACGAAGTCGGGGATCAGCGTCATCGTCACGGGCGCGGGGCTCATACCGGTGCGGTTGAACGTGCCGCGGAGCTCGAGCTCGGTGGTCTGCGCGGCGTCGCCGCCGATGAAGCCACCGCCTTTGACGAATACGTACTGCCCGAGGCTCGCCGCGACGCTCGTCGCATTGCACGGCTCGCCGACGCAGACCGTGAAGATCTGCGGGGACACCATGTTGTAGGTCGCGTTCGTGGCGGGGGCCATCGACGGCGGCTTCGCCGTCTGTTGGTTGATGATCGTGACGGTGCCCATGAACGTGCCGGGCTTGATGCCGGCGACCTTGGGCGAGAACGCGAAGGTGGCCGCGTCGCGCTTCACCGGATCGGTGGGGATCAACGGAATCTCTTGCGCGGTGATCGGCGTGCACGGGCCACCGGTGTCGAGCGTGAAGCAACCCGCGATCTTCGCGACCGTCGTGCCCTCGTCGCCGCCGAGCAAGAACCCCGCGCCTTGCACCGCGATCTTCTCGTTCACGAAGATCACGCCGTTGTTGTCGAGCATCGTCACGCTCGGAGACAGCGTCTCCGCGAATGCGAGCGACACGCTCAGATCCTCGCTCGAGTACGTCTGGCCATCGGAGGTCGCGAGGACCTCGACGGTGGCCGTGCCTTGAAACTGCACCTCGCCGCCGATCTCGTCGATCTTGCTGCCATCGATCGCGACGGTCATCGTCGAGAAGTCCACGAACGTCGCGGGCCAGCTCACGTCGACGGAGCTGCCGCCCGCCGTACCGCGCAACCGGAGCGTGGCATCGCCCCACATCGCGTCGACGAACGACGAGCCCGCGACGACGAGCTTCGTGCCCGGGATGATCGTGTCGGGCGCGACCTTCGTCACCGCCAAGCCTTCGAGGCCCGGGTCGGCGCCGATCGCCGCGCTACATCCCGTCGCGAGGACGAGGACGAGGGCCGCGGCTCTCATCACTGCACCTTGATGGCGATGCCGTAGGTGTTCGTCGAGTGGTTGTAACCGCGGACGACCACGTACATCTCGCAGCTCGCACCGCAGCTCGCCGGCACCGTGTACTCGGCGTGCTCGTTGGAGACGCCGCCCTGACCGTGCGCGGAGGTGCACCCGGTGGGGTCGTCGTACGAGCACGGCCACAGATCCGTGAACCCACCCACGTTGTACAGATGAAGATCGAGGTCCTGTGTGCCGTTCGACTGCGTGAACGTCAGGTCCATGATGATCTTCTTGCCGGACGAGACGCTGACCTTGTACCAGTCGTCGTTGTCCGGGCAGATCGTGTTGCCTGTCGACGTGAAGTTCGTCGTCGTCGGCCGCGCCTGCGTGAACGTGTTGTCGTCCTCGTGGCTGTCATCGGTACACGTCGTGTTGCACGTCTGCTGCGTTGCTTGATAGTCGAGCCAGTACTCGGTGCGCGCGTTGTCGAAGCCGTTGACCTTCACGTAGTAGGTCGCGGGCTTGAGGCACTTGATGATCTGCTCTTCGTATCCGAGGGTCGTCGACTTCGAGACCAGCGCACCGCTCGAGTTGTAGATCTGCAGGTCGATGTCGCTCTCGCCGCCGCCGAGCAGGTACATGTCGACGAGCGTGTCGGCGGTGATCTTGAGCTGGCGCCAGTCGTCATCGGCCTTCGAGCCGTACTGCGGCTGCGGCACCTTCGGGCACAGCGTGCCGTCGATCGTGGAGCTCGTGTTGGTGAGGCCGTTCATCGGTGCGTTCGCCGATGCCTGGCTCTGAGTGTCGTCGTCCTCTTGGTCGTCGTCGACGCACGCGGCGGTCGGGGCGGCGCACGAGCCGTTGCTCGGCACGCACTGCAGCGCGTGTGCGTAGTCGACCGAGTAGATCTCGCCGGCGGAGCACGCGTACCCGGTCGGGCAGCCCGAGCCACATGCCTGGAGGCAGTAGCTGTCGCCCATCGAGCCCACGTACGCGCAGAGGTCTCCGGCGCCGCACTGCGCGTCCGACGTGCACGGCGCGCAGATGCCGAGGTTCGCGGTGCCGCTCGAGGTGACGACCATCGAGTAGACCTGCGATTGCGTCGTGTGATCGCAGTTGCCGGTCTCGTCGTCATCATCGTCGGCGACGATCACGTAGTACAGCGTGCGCGATTGCCCTGCGGGCATACCGGCGACCGGGTTCGGCACGTCGGCCGCGTACTGGTTGCCGGTGATCTTGATCATCGTGGTCTGGGTCATGCCGCCCGGGCCGAGGTTCGGCGTCGCGCCGGGGTTCGTCGTCGAGTAGTAGAACAGCGGCGCTTCCTTGAGGCCCTTGTCGTCGGTGACCGTCGCGTCGATCGTGAGGTCGACGATCGTCATCTCGTTCGCCGGCGTGTGCGTGATCACGGGCGCGGCGCCGGGGCAGTTCGTCGCTCCGCCGCGGAGGACGATCAAGTAGTTCTTGATGATCTTCGGGTTGTCGCCATCGTCGGCCGAGATCACCACCGTGTAGCGGTTCTCGCTCTCCTGCTCGCGCGTCGGACACCAGCGAACCTTGCCGGTGAGGCCATCTTGCTGGTCGAGGGTCATGCCCATCGGGAACGGCTCTTCGAGAGCGAGGGTGACCATCGCGCTGTCCTGATCCTCGACCACCACGTCGAGGTCGAGGCACTTCATCGTGGTCAGGTCCATCTGCGTTCCGGTGCCGAGCGGCTGCCGGAAGATCGGCGCGGTCGCCGAGCCGATGGCCGAGCGAACGTCGATGTTGATGGTGACGGTCGTGTCGTTGTCGCCATCGGAGACCGTGAAGTCGACCGCGTGCTCGCCGACGTCGGCGGCCAGGGGGGTCCAGCGGAACACGCCCGCGCCGCTGGGCGACTGCGTGATGACCGCCGAGTCCTCCTGGAGGTCCGCGATGCGGTAGCTGTAGCTGAGCTGGTCACCGTCGGCGTCGGTGCCGAGGAGGTCGATCTTGAGCTCGGTTCCCACCTGGGCGACCTGGTCCTCGAGCCCGGACAGCTCGGGAGCGGCCCCGCTGGAGCAGGCTACAGCAGTAGCCATGCAAGTCATGGTTGTCAGGGTCAGTAGACCGCGGCTGCCGGTGAGTGGCTGAAAGCGCATGACGTTGCTCCCTGTTGGATCCGATGGCTGTCGGATAGCGGCGACAACGAGCAAGGCCCGGGCCTACCGCGATGCGTTGGAGACAGAAGATCTGTGCGAGGACGACCCCAGTCGCCACGCCTACCTGGCGACGACCGCGTGATCTTCGCCCAAAGCGAACGCGATCAGGCCCTGGGCGACCGGATCAGCCAGGAAGCTCGGCAAATCACCCCCGCTGGCTCCGACGAGGACGCGCAGCCCGGCGAGGAGGGATCCCGACGCGACCAGGCCGGCGCGGAGCCCCGCCACGCGGAGGTCTCGTGCGAGGAGCTTGTAGTCGAACCGGGCGGTGTCGACGGCCATCGCGAACGGGCGCAGCTCGGTCATGAGGTTGTTCGGGATCAGCCGCTTGAGCTTCTGGTTCTGCGCCGCCACCGCGTCGGGGTCGACGCCGTGCGGGATCGGGAAGTCCGGCGCGAGCACGCGAAGTAGCGCGACGACCAGCACGCCGAGCTCGTCGGGCGTCAAGCGCGCGGGGATCGCGACGGAGGCCTGCGCGAGCTTGAGTGCGGCACCGGCGGCGAAGCGGATCGCATCCCCGCCGGCTTGCGCGATCGCGGAGCCGAGGACGAGCGAGACCGGCGACGTCGGCTCGGCGACCATGGCGTACGGCTGGCGTTGCGAGATGTACACGTCGATCTCGCCGAAGCCGAGGCCGGTCGCGACGGACTGCGCCACCGCGGCCGTCGCGTTGTCCTTCGCGCGAAGGCGATCACCGCGCGTGACACCAAAGGTGCCGAGGTTCACGCCGACGTGCTTCGCGATGCGATCGCCGAGCAGCTGGAAGATCTGACGCAGCTCGAGCTGCACGCCGCGCGGGAACAGAACGTCGTCCGCTTCGGGGCGAAGGAGCGGCGCGAGATCCGGCGTGTGCGGGGTGCGCAGGATCCGTTGCTCCGGCTCGCCGCTCTCGCCGAGGAGATCCGCGAGCTCGGCCGCGGCGCGTGCGATCGGCATCGAACCGTCGACACCGGCGCTCGCGCGAGCCGCCATCGCGCGCGAGATCACGCGATACGCGAGCCCGTCTCGCGGATTCTGATGTGCGCGCGCACGCATCTGACCGGCGACACGGTTCAGGTGCACGCGCACGCTGACCATGTCGTTGTTCGACTTGTAGAACTGCACGAGTTGCGTGAGCGCGTCGTCGTTCGTCGGCGCACCGTCGAGCGCGAGGTTCAGCGCACGCTCCGCGCGCTTGTTGTCGTTGAAGCCGTCCTTGAAGATCTTCGCGACGCGGTGCAGGTGCAGCGCGCGGCGATCGGGATCTTGCTCGTTCTTCACGAGCCGCTCGCACGCGCCGAGCGCGAGCTTCCACTCGCCCGCCTGCGTCGCCAGATCCGCGAGGCGAACGAGCACGTTCTCGTCGTCGGGCTGATAGGTCAGCGCACGCTGGAACGCCTTGAGCGCCATCGGGATGTCGACGAGGCGATCCGCGTAGATGAGCCCGAGCCGGAAGCACAGGGTCTTCAGGATGTCGGGCTGGCGCTCGAGGCGCGCGCGCGACATCAGGGCATCCGCGGCTTCCTGCCAGTTGCCCTGCTCCCACGCGATGTCGGCGATCGCGGCGTGCGCGCGCAGATCGTTCGGATCGCTCTCGAGGATCGCGCGGTAGTGCTCTTTTGCGCGATCTCGATCCGAGAGGAAGTTGCGACACAGCTCCGCGAGCGCGCGATGCAGCTCGAGCTTCGCCGGTCCTGCCTCTTCGACATCGAGCCGCTGTGCGAGGAGCGCCGCCAGCTCGTCGTGGTTCGCGTCTTCCTCGAGGAGGATCCGCAACCGCAAGAACGCGTCGCGATGCCGAGCGTCCGCGTCGAGCGCCTTCTTGAACGCGACCATCGCGCGCTCACCCTCGAGCGCCTTGTCCATGAGCGCGACGCCGGCGAAGTGATACAGCTTCGCCTTCGCTTTCTCGTCGGGTGCGTTCGCGGCCTGGCGCATCGCGGCCTCGGCCACGTCGAGCCACAGCTGCCCCTTGAGCGCGGCTTGTCGCCAGCCTTCGAGCGCCGGCACGTGACCGGGGAGCGCCGCGTCCGCCTTGCCGAACCGCTGCACGGCCTCGTCGATCTTGCCGAGCTCGGCGAGTGTCTCGCCGGCGCGTGTCCAGAACGCGGCCTGCGTCTTCGGCTCGCCCTCGAAGTACATCGCGATGCGCTCCTCGAGCTGCGCGAGCTCTTCGGAGAAGCCCGCGCGCCGGACGATCGCTTCGAGATACATGAGCGCGAGGCGGCGCCCCGGATCCACCTCGAGCACCTTGCGATGCAGATCGGCGAGCTCGACCTCGGGACGCTTGTCGCGCGTCGCCAGGCTCGCGAGATCCGCGAGCAGCGCCGCACGATCCTTCGCGAGCTCGACGGGGACGAGCGCGACCTCTGCTTCGCGCAACCGCATCAGCGAGGACAGCTTGTCCTCGGCGGTGTAGCGCCGCTCGAGGCGATGCATGAGATCGATGCGCGATGGATCGGCCTGCTGCGCGGACTCGAGCGCGACCTGCGCGGACTCCTGATCGCTGTTGAGCTCCTGATCGATGTGGGCGAGCAGCTCGTACGCGTAGGCCGTCGCGACGCCGTCCTTCGCATCCTCGGCGGCGCGGAGCTGTCCGAGCGCGAGCGCGGAGATCGGCGCGGGATCGCGCATCTGCGTCGCCGTGCGGATCAGCGGCACCGAGGCCAGCGGATCGCCGGGGCGCAGCTCGAGCGCGTTCTGATACAGCGTGAGCGCCGTCGCGCCATCGCCTTGCGCCGCGGCGAGGTCGGCGTCGCGAACGATGCGCGCGAACGCGTCCGCCGAGGCCGGGCCGCCCGCGGGGACCTTCGGCGTGTCGGTCGTGATCCGCCGGATCGGACCCGACGTCGGACGATCGCCCGCGCGGCGACGTGCGGCCGCGAGCAGATCGGGGATCACGCCGACCTGCGGCAACGCGGCCTCGACGCGTGCGAGGAGCGCCGTGGCTCGCGGGGCATCGTTCGCGTCGAGCGCGATCTGCGCCGCACGCAACCGCAGCGCGGCGATCTCGTGCGCGTGCGCTTTGCCGTCAAGCGCGTTCGCGCGTTCCTCGAGCGCCGCGCCCGCATCCGCGAGCTCCTTCTGGCGCGCGGCGTTGATCATGATCGCGACGGTCTTGCGCGGATCGTCGAGCCCGACGGCGACCTCGCGCAGGATGCTCTCGGTGCGATTCGCGTCGTCGGCGTACAGCCGCGCGCGGCGAAGGCCGAGCGACGCGGCCGCCCACGGCGAGCGCTCCGTCGCTTGCGCACGCGTGAGCACCTCGGCCATCACGTCGCGATCGCCGAGCCGGCTCGCGAGCACGATCGCCGCGGCGTGTGCCTCGGGCGCGTTGCCGCCCTCGAGGACGCGGCCCCACGCTTCGAGCGCGGCCGTGGTGGCGGTCTGCAGATCCACGTTCGGCGCGTCGGGCGGCGCCTCGACGACGGCCGCCGCGCCGACCGCTTCTTCCCATGCGAGCGCGCTGCGCAGCTGGGCGACCTCGCGATCGAGCTGCTCGCCCGGATCCGCGGCGAGATCCGCGTAGAGCTTCGCGCGATCCGTCCACCGGCTCGCCGCGGCGAGCGCCTCGCCGAGCGCTTCGGCCAACGCGAGCGAGCCCGGGCGTGCCTGCCTGCCCTGCTCGAGGATCTCGATCGCGGAGTCGAGCTGTCCTTGCGCGATCAGGCCGTACGCAGCGCGCAGGCGTGCCCGCTCGCGATCCGGATCGCTCGCGACGACGAGATCGACGGCGATCGCTTCACCCGTCGCGTCGACCGCGACGTGCGCCGTGCGCAGCTGCGCGGCCGCGTAGTCGTCGCCCGGATCGAGCTCGAGCGCAGCGCTCCACAGCTCGGCGCCGCGACCGGGATCGAGCTCCGCCGCACGCGCGGCGGCATAGGCGCGCTCGGCGGCCGACGCGCTCGTCGTCGACCAGTGCGCGAACGCCGAGGCCGCGACCGGCGCTTCGTCGGCGACGAGCGAGGTCTCCGCCGCGAGGCGTGCGACGAGCGGATCCGTCGGAGCAGCAGCGATCGCGACGCCCGCAGCAGCAGTGGCCACCTCGCCCGCGATCCATTGCTGCGCGCGGATCGCCGCGGCGGCCGCCGTGATCGGATCGACGGCCTCGACCTGACGCGCGAGATCGAGGAGCGCGCGTCCCGCCTTTTCGCCGTCCGCTTGCGCGGCGGCATGGCGAACGGCGCCGATGCGCGCGGAGAGCGACGCAGGATCGGACTCCGCGGCGGCGGCGAAGTACGTCGCCGCGGCCGTCGTGTCGTTGTGATGAGCGGCGAGCGCGCCGCGCGCCGATTGCACGGCAGCACGGAGCTCGGGATCCGTGACCGCGTGTGCGAGCTGCTCGAGCGCGCTGCCGAACTCGTCGGCGCGCCCGTCGAGGAATGCGAGCTCGAGGTGCGCGAGGAGCGCGCGAACGTCCGATGGTGCGCTGTCGAGGATCTCGCCCACGGCGACGCGCGCCATGTCCTGATCGTTACTCGCCATCAGCAGATCGATGCGGTAGTGACCGAGCGGCCGGCGCTCGAGCGCACCCGCGACGGCGATCTCGGCGTCGAGGTGGCGGACGGCTTCGAGGAGATCGCCGCTCGCACGCGCGAGGCGACGAAGCCCGCGCAACGCTGCGGTCGCCCGCGGGTCGGCGAGCAACGCGGCGTCGTAGTGAGCGCGCGCGCGATCGAGATCGGTGAGGCGCTCGCACAGCCGGCCGGCTTCGATGCGCAGGTTCGCCGTGGCGGCGCTGTCGTCGAGCGTCGAGAGCTCGCGCTCGAACACGAGCAGCGATTGCGCCGCCGCTTCGTCGAGCGACGTCGATGCGAGCGGCGGAACTTGCTCGGGCCACCCGCGCACCGGCCCGTCGAGATCGATCTCGGGCTCGGGATCCGGCGCCTCGACCTCGACGGGAATCGACGTCTGCAGGCGGATCGCGCGCGCACCGACGGTGGTCGCCGCGTCGTTCTCGTCGTGGAATGCGGGGAGCCCCGAGGGCGCGCGCGCCGGCGCTTCGGGCGGCGGCCCGAGCGGCGGCACCGATGTCGGCGTCTTGACGCGCGGATACAGATCGACGAGCGCGGGTGGCCGGCTCGGTCGCTTCGGCGCTTCCGGGCTGCTCGGGAGATCGAAGTCGTCGATCTGCGGCACCGGCAGCGGCGTCGGATCGTGCTCGTCGTCGAGATCGAGCCCGGACAACGCGTCGTCTAGCTCGGCCGCCGGGCCCGAGCGCGGCGCGATGTCGTGCGGCGGCAGCGGCGTGATGCCGGATGCCTGCTGCGGTCGCGGCGTGATCGTCGGCCGCGATGCCTCGAGCACGTCGTCGGTGGCGCCCACCGCGGCGGCGACATCGGAGAAATCATCTTCGTCGGCGGGTTCCGACGGCGCGAACGCGCGATCGTCGGGCTCGTCCGCGTCGAGCTCCATCGAGACTTCGTCGTCGTCACCGATCTCGATCGGCGCGTGGACCACGGGCGGTGGACGCGTCGGGGTCTCGGCGCGTCGGACGACGTGCGCGGTGCGCGCGACCGGGCGAGATACCGGCTCGACGTCGATCGCCGCGACGGGCGCATTGTCATCCGCGCCACCGATCTCGAGCTCGTACTCGTCCTCCTCGATCGGTGGTGGCAACGTCTTCGATGCCTGCCGTCCGGCCTGCATCTCGCCGATGTCCTGGATCCGCGTCTCCTCCGCGAACGCCGAGACATCGACGCCGCGCGCGGGCGTGAGCTTGTCTTCGCGCGGCAGGCTGATCGCGGGGATGCTCGCTTGGGTCCGGCGAACGATCGCCGGGGTGCGCCGCGGGGCTTCGGGTACCGGCGGCGGCGCGATCGTGTCCTCGAAGTCGTTCTCGTCGGGCGGCGCGGGCGCGCGATTCGGACGCGACGCCGACGTGAACACTTCTTCGTCGTCCTCCTCGATCTCGTCGAGCTCGGGCGGTCGGGTGATCGCGCGCTGCGGCGATTCGAGATCGATGCGCGTCGCCGGATCGTCATCGTCGTCGATCGGCAGCAGCGTCGACGGCCGTCCGAGCATCTCGCCGAGCGCGGCGGGCTGGCCACTCGCACCGACGACGGAGAAATCGGTCTCGGCCGGATCGACATCGAACGTCTCGTCGAAGTTGGCGACCGGACGCGCGGTCCCGGCGAACGTTCGATCCATCGTCGGATCGTTCGGCTCGTCGAGGGCCGCGTCGAGCGTCATCTGCGCGTCGAGATCCGAGTCGCTGTACGCGATCGTCTCGTTCGCTTCCGGCGGCAACTGGGTGAGCTGCGTCGGATCTGCAGCCGTCGGGGCCGGCCACTCCATCGGCGGCGGCGCGTCCTTCGCGACCGGCTCCTCGGTGTGGAGCGCATCGAACGTGGCATCCCACGCGTCGAGCTCCGACAGCAGATCGTCGTCGGCGAGGAACGGCTTTCCGGGGGTCCCCTTGGGTGGCTTGCCGGTCGACACTAGCGGCCTCCCTTCAGCGCGACGCCGAGGCGCTCGCGCAGGCGCGCGTGATCCTCGGACACCGACCACGCGGTGAGCTCGAGCGCCGCCGGGCTATCCGACAGCGCCTTGCCGCCCTTACCGACATCGAGCTGCGCGTGCGCGACCGCCAGATCGCCGGACCACACGAGCCCCGCACGCTGCCCGATCGTGATCGCTGCTCGGCGTAGATCGTCGAACGCCGCGAGCTCCGCGGTCTTGGTCTTCACGAGGTCCGCGATGCTCGCCTTCTGCTTGCGGCCCATCTCCTTCTTCAACACTTTCGCGCGCTCCGCGATGCTCGATTCCTCGCCCGCGATGTTCTCGGCGATCGCGGTCGGAATCGCGACGTCGCTCGCGCGTAGCGCCGCGGCGATCGTCCAACCGAGCTCGCCGTCGCGCAGATCGACGAGCCCGGCGAGGTGCTCCGCGAGCACGGCCACTGCGCGTCCGAGCGCGAACCGTTGCTGCGGCATCGCCCCGGATGCCACGTCGGCGCCGATGCAGAGGATCGGTGTCTCGGCGGGCAACGCGCGCGCGATGCCGACGCGCGAAGCGCTGAGATAGATCTCGACATCGTCGACGCCGAAGCACGCGAGCGCGATCGCGAGCGCCTCGTACTTATCGCCGAGCTTCTTGACCGCGATCTTGTCGCCGCGCACGAAGCCGAGCTTCGCGGGATCGATGCTCGTCGCGACTTGCACCGCGGGCCCGATCGCGCGCCACAGATCGCGCAACGCGCCGAGCTGACCGGCGGGACGCAGCGACGCACGCGCGCCCTCGTCGAGCTTCACCTTCGTCGGCGCGTTCAGACTCTGTCGACCCTGGGCGAGGACCTGGCGCTGATCCACCGACGGAGTCCCGAGCGCCTCGAGGCCGACGAGCGCGAGCCAGCGCGCGTCGACATCGGATTGCCAGCCGGTGACCTGCGCGAGCCGCTCGTAGAGCGTCGCCGATGCCGGGCTCTGCACGATCGATGCGCGGAAGTGGACCGCGGTCGTCGCGAGCACCTGCGCGCGCGGTGCGGGCTCGAGCAGCTCCGACAGCTCGCGCACCACGTCGAGGTTCAGGGGATCGAGCGTGCGCGCGCGATCGAGTGCGAGCCGCGCCCCCGGACGATCGTTCAGGCGATCGCGGAGCATGAGGCCGAGGCGCAGCTCGTCGCGCGCCTTCTCGGGTGGCGTGGGACGCAGCTTGGCGAGCACGCGCAGCTCGCGCGCCGCGCGCTCGAAGTCATTCGCGCGCAGACACAGACCGAGGAGTCGCTCGCGCAGCTGCGCGTCGTCGGGCTGGGCCTCGACCACGCGCTCGATGTTCTCGATCGCGCCCGCGATGTCGTTGACGTTTTCGGCGAGCACCTGCGCGAGCTGAAGCTCGATCTCGCGACGGCGTTGCGGCCGCGTCTCGGCGGCGATGCAGCGCCGCCACAACGTCACCGCGAGCTGGACATCGCCCGCGTGCAGGGCGAGGTCCGCGCGGAACCGGAGCGCCTCGACGTGGCTCGCCGATCGATCGAGGAGCGCGTCGAGATCCGCCATCGCGCCATCGGCGTCGCCGAGACCGTGCAGCACCGTCGCGCGCTCGAGGAGCAGCGGCACCGCGGCGGCGGGATTCGGGGGCTCTTCGGACTCGAGATACGTGAGCCGATCCGACAGCGCCGAGATCAACCCCTTCACGTCGGCGCGCTCGCGCAGGATCGCGAGCAGGCGATCGAGCTCGGGAGCGCCTGGTTCGACGGACAGGATGCGCTTGTACGCCGCGAGCGTGAGCGCGGTGGCGTTGGGCACGTCGCCTTGCTCGTCGAACACGCTGACGGCATCGCGTAGCAGCGCGAGCCGCGCTTGCGAGTCGCCGATCGCGCGCGCGAGGAGGTAGCTCGCCTGCGCCCACGTCGGCTTGTCATCGGCGCGCTTCGCCATCCGGCGGAGCGCTTCGAGCGCGCGCAGATCACCGGGCTGCGACTTGAGCACCGACGTGACGACGGCGCCGGCTTCGCGCAGGCGACCTGCGAGCTCGAGGGCCTCCGCGCGATCGAGCTCCCACGCCGACTGCGCCGCCGGATCATCGGCGAGCGCGCTGCGCAGCTCGAGGACCTCCGCGCGCGCGAGCAGCGGATCGATGATCGCCTTCGCCACTTCGTCGGGCGTCGCGCTGGCCGGTGCGTCGACGGTCGGCGTGGCGCTGGCTTCGGCGAGCACGACGAGCGCGCTGACATCGTCGGGCGCACTCGCGCGCGCTGCGGCGACGCGCTGATTCGCGATCTCGACATCGCCCGACGCGGCGGCCATCGCAGCCGCGCGCATGTGGAGCGCGGCGGCGGCTTCGGGCATCTGCACCGAGTCCGCCAGCGCGTCGTACGACTGCTGTAATCCCGCGGCATCTCCGCGGCGCGATGCGACGAGCGCGGCACCGAGCAACGCGCCTCGGCGCTGTGGCTCCATCGCGATCGCGGCCTCGAACGATTGCGCCGCGCGATCGAAGTCCTCGAGCACGAGCGCGTACATCCACCCGCTGTCCTCGGCGAGCGCGGCGCCGAGCCGCGGATCCGTCGTGCGGCCGGCGAGCGCGCTCGTCGCTTCGAGCCGCATCACGGTGTCGGCGCGACCCGCGGCGAGATCTGCGAGACCGAGCGCTGCGCTCGTCGCGGCGACGGACGGCTCCTCGTGAACGCTGAGCGCGCGGAAGGCGTCCGCGGCTTCGTCGAACTGCCCCGCCCGCTCGAGCGCGCGCGCGAGCAACCACTGGGACTCGGGCGTACCGTCGAGCTCCGCGATCGCGCGCCGCGCGGTCACCTCGCCGTTGCGATCGCCGAACTGGCCACGCGCACGCGCGGCACCCTCGAGCGCGGGCCGGTCGTCCGGGATCCGCGCGAGCCACTCTTCGTACACCGCCGCCGCGGACGCGACATCGCCCAGGCGCACTTCGAGGATCCACGCCGCCTCGCGCAACGCGCGCCGCGCCACCGGACCATCGGGCAACGCGCGCGCTTCGGCGCGGCGCTCGGCGACGAGCTCCGCCCAGCGTTCCTGCGCGCGCAACAGATCGATCAGCGACTCGCGCGCGAACGTGTCGTCGGGCCACAGCGCGAGCACCTGGCGATACAGATCGGTCGCGCCCTCGACGGCACCACTGCGTTCGCGCAGGCGCGCCGCCGCGAGCAACGCGGTTCCGCGCCGCGTGGCGTCCGGCTCCGCACTCGCGAGCTCGGTCAAGAGCTGCGCGCGCTCCTCGTCGCGACCGAGCTGCGCGAGCGTGGACTCCATCCGCCACTTCACCGACAGCTCGCCCGGTGCGAGCGCCATCACCTGACGCTCGAGATCGAGGACAGCTTCGAGATCGCCTTGGCTTCGCGCGAGGCGAATGCCGCGCTCGATCAGCGCGCGCTTCGCGTCGCTCGTGCTCGCGGCGTCGGACGCCGTCTTCAGGCGCGCGAGCGCGTCGGCGACGTTGCCCGTCGTCTCGTCGAGCTCGGTGAGCGCTTCGATCGCCGCGGCGTAGGACGGCACGGCCTCGAGCGCCTTGCCGAGCGCGCTGCGCGCTTCGTCGAGGCTCTCCGGACCACCGACCTCGTACGCGAGCAGCTCCGCCGCCTGCACGTACAGCGCGGCGGCGGCCGATGGATCGGGCTCGGGCGTCTGTCCCGGTCCGAGCCACGTACCGAGCAGGGCTGCCTGCGCTGCGATCGTGTACGTCTTCGCCAGTGCTGCCGGATCGACGCGGCCGAGCGCGTCGCGCTCCGACGCCGATGTCAGCACGATGAATCCGGGTGCGCTCGCTTCGAGCGACGCGAGCAACGCGCGCGCCTGATCGCGCTGGCCGCCGCGCAGCAGTGCATCCGCGCGCCGGATCGAGAGCACCATCGCGCGCCCCGGATCACCCTCGACGGCCTGCCAGCTCTGCACGAGCTCGGCGAGGTCGTCGTAGCGCCCGAGCTCCTCGGCGAGCTCCGTCAGATCCGCGAGCACGAGCGGCTCGCCGGGCGACAGCGCGAGCGCTTGCTGCAGCACGTCCCACGCCTTCTCGGGCGAATCGACGCGCGCGATCTGCGCTTGTCGCCGGCGCAGCGCGACGAGCTCGCGGCGCAGCGCGGTCGCGCGATCGGAGGTCGGTGCGTCGCTCGTCGGAACCACGCCCGGCTCCGCGCCCGGTCCCGCCGGTCCGAAGCTCGCGAGCAACACCGTCGCGAGTGCATCGATCGCCGTCGCGACATCCTCGGGCGGACCGTTCTCCTCGGCGACGCGAAGCTGTTCGCGGGCGACTCGCTCGGCCAGCGCGGGCGCATCCTTCGCGAGCACCGCGGCCTGCGCGAACGCTTCCTGCGCGCGCGTGTACTCGCCCGCACCGGCGGAGCGACCGACCTCGAGCCAGTAGCTGATCTTGCGCGGGACATGCTCGACCGCTTCCGCGAGTCGCTCCCACACGTCGAGCAGCGTGGCGCCGTCGTTCTCGCGCGCGGCCAAGCGCTCGAGCTCGAGCAACGCGCCTTGGTGCATCGGCGCGATCCGGGTCGCTTCGTCGAGCGCTTCGCGCGCCGCGGCGGTATCGCCGACCTGATGGCTCGACACGCGCGCTTGCTCGAGGAGCAAGTCCGCGCGCTCGTAGTCATCGCGCGCGTAGTCGACCTCGGCGCCGATCAGCTTCGCGAGGTTCGGCCACAGCCCGCGGCGATAGAAGATGCGACGGATCGCCCACAGGTTCGGGCGCAGGCTCGGATCGAGCGTGAGCGCGCGACCGTACGCTTTGACCGCGCGCGCTTCGTCGGCGAGGCGGCGCTCGTACAGCTCGCCGAGCTCGTACGCGAGGTACGCGGCCGCGGTCGCATCCGTCGTGGCGTCGAGCTCCTTCGAGACCGTCTGCGCGCGCTTCTCGCCGCCGGCATCCCCGAGCTCGCCGAGCGCGCGATCGACCACCGTCGGAGAATCGAGCGAGGCTTCGAGCGGCTGATCGACGACGATGTTCGCGATCTGCGTGCTGACCTCGACGCCGCCCACGGTGAGCGCGTCGGGGCCCGAGCCGATCACGCCCTCGAGCGCGTCGGGACCCGCGATCGGCGTGGTCGGCGTGGATCGCTGCGCACCCTCGAAGATCGGCGGTGCTCCGGTCGGACGCCGGCCGCGACCGGGCTCGCCCCCGGGACGATCATCCTCGTCGTCATCGTCCTCGAGAACCGGCTCGAGAACCGGCGCTGACGACGGCGGCGGCGGCGGAACGGCGATCACCGGTGGTGGAATCGCGATCGGCTGGCTCGTCCGCATCGTCGGCAGCGGCTGACTCGTGCGGTTGAGCGGCGGCGGCTTGGCGCCGATCGGCGGAACGCGCACGGCACCCGGCGGTGGACGTGGCGGGATCGCGACGATCGGACGCGGCGGCGGTGGCGGCACGCGCGGCGGCGGCGGCACGACCGGAACCTTCTGCGACTTGCCCTCGTCCTCGACCATCTCGATGTCCGAGAGATCGATCGCGGCGGCGCTCGTCTCGACACCCGGAATCGGGACCGGCGTCGGCATGCTCGCGAGCTTCTGGACCGTCGACTGCGGCACGGCCGGCGGATCGTCGACATCGATCGAGATCGATCCGGAATCGCGATCGGCGTCGCGCGGCTCGTCGTCCTCGTCCTCGTCCGGAAGGCTCATCGCGTCGATGCGCGCGGCGAGACTCTTCGCGCGATCGCTCGCGTCGGTGATCGGATCGATCGGAGCAGCATTGCCCATCGGCGTGAGCGGTTCCCCGACGCGTGGCATCGCCGGTTCGGGCGTGCCCTCCGCGGCGCCCGTATCGTCATCGGGTGGTCCCCCCAAGTCACCCAAAAGATCATCCGGCGAGGCCGATCGTGTCAACGCAGGGGGCCGTCATTCCGCGCAGTTGGGCTGTTCTACACGTTCGCGATCGCATACACCATGCGCCGTCATGCTCCAGCCCACCGTCCCTCCCCTACGCCTCGGTGACGACGAACTGACCCTGGCGGCCATCGCGCAAGTCGCCCGCGGGCACCGCAAGGTGGAGATCGGCGCCCGTGCCCGTGCGGCGATGGACCGTGCCCGCCGTGTGGTCGACGAGGTCGTCGCGGGCGGCGATGCAGCTCCCGCCGTCTACGGCGTCAACACCGGGTTCGGCGCGCTCGCCGAGGTCCGCATCTCGGCCGCGCAGGTCGAGCAGCTCCAGCAGAACCTGGTGCGCTCTCATGCCGCAGGTGTCGGCTCGCCGCTTCCGCGCGAGTGCGTGCGCGCGATGATGCTCCTGCGCGCCGCGGTCCTCGCCACCGGTCGCAGCGGCGCCCGCGCGGTGTGCTGCGAGCGGCTGTGCGAAGCGCTCGATGCCGGCGTGCATCCGATCATCCCGACCCGCGGCTCGGTCGGCGCCTCCGGCGATCTCGCACCGCTCGCCCACCTCGCGCTCGGCATGATCGGCGAAGGCGACGCCGAGTATCGCGGCGAAGTGCTGCCCGCCGCCGAAGCGCTACGCCGCGCGAACATCGCGCCGCTCGTGCTCGAGGCCAAAGAAGGCCTGACGCTGCTCAACGGCACGCAGCACATGACCGCGGTCGGTGGCCTCGCCGTCCTCGACGCGATCGCGACCTGCAAGATCGCCGACATCGCCGGCGCGCTCTCGCTCGAGGCACTCAAGGGCACCGTGCGCGCGTTCGATGCGCGCGTCGTCGCCGCTCGACCACATCCGGGCCAGATCGCCGTCGCCGCGTTTCTTCGCGAGCTGCTGTCCGGATCCACCTCCGGCAGCGAGATCGCCCAATCGCACAAGGACTGCGGCAAGGTCCAAGATCCGTACTCGCTGCGGTGCATGCCGCAGGTCCACGGAGCCTCGCGCGACGTGCTCGCGTTCGCGCGCGAGGTCCTCGAGCGCGAAGCCGCGTCGTCGACGGACAATCCGCTCGTGTTCGTCGACGGTCCCGATGGCGACGAGATGATCAGCGGCGGCAACTTCCACGGCCAGCCCGTCGCGCTCGCGCTCGACGCGGCGGCGATGGCGGTCGCCGAGCTCGCGAACATCAGCGAGCGCCGCATCGAGCAGCTCGTCAACCCGCACCTGTCGAGCGGCCTGCCGCCGTTCCTCGCGCCGGACTCCGGCCTCAACTCGGGGTTCATGATCGCGCAGGTCAGCGCGGCCGCGCTCGTCAGCGAGAACAAGGTGCTCGCACATCCCGCGTCGGTCGATTCGATTCCGTCGAGCGCGGGTCGCGAGGATCACGTGTCGATGGGTGCGACCTCCGCGATCAAGCTCGCGCAGATCCACGACCACGTGCGCACCGTGCTCGCGATCGAGCTGCTCTGCGCCGCGCAGGGCATCGATCTGCGCCGCCCGCTGCGCACGACCGCGCCGCTCGAGCGAGTGCACGCCACGATCCGCGCGCGCGTACCCGCCATGATGGTCGACCGCCCGATCGCGCCGGACATCGTCGCCGTGCGCGCGATGATCGACGACGGTTCGCTGCTCGCTGCCGTCGACGCGTGAATCCACGTGAATGCACGAGCGCGCGCCGTTGTCGCTGCGCCAATCGCGCCCGAACTACGAGCCTAGCGACGCTTGATGTGCGGGTGCACGACTTCGGGCTTCGTGATCTCTTCGTGCTCGTCGACTGCCAACTCGCGCGCTTCTTCGACCTTCATCGGATCGATCTCCATCGTCCGCGAGCTGCGGGCGACTTCTGCGAGCAGCGCCATCGTCATCGGGTCGCTCACGGTCGTGGTCCGCGAGTACAGCGGCGCGACGTTGGCTTGCGAGCCCAGCGCCATCTCGACGTCCTGCCAGTCGTTCTCGGCAGGGATTGGTGTGAGCTCGTCCTCGACGTAGTCGTCGCCGTCGCCCTGGTGGGCTTGCCCGGCTGACTCGCGCGCCATCCGAGCGAGCTCGTCGCCATCGAGCTTCTGTGTAGACCGCGGGGGCTGCCGCTTCTCACCCATCGACAAGACAGTAACCGGTCTCACTGACCATCCGGACCGAAAACTCGTTGATCCGCGACTTCGTGGACGATCTCGCTCAGAAACCGCGAATTCGTTGGTGCTCTCACGAGAGAACGGCCGAATCTACCGGCGGTTCGATCAAGTAAAGCTCGTTCGCACCCGGGGTTGCGCGACCGCCTACACGTCGGCAACACCACGTACTAGCGGTATGGCGGTCCCTTCTTGGGTGTACGTCCCGCGCGTACGAGTGCGTCTCGCAGGACGAACTCGATCTGCGCGTTGAGCGAACGCAGATCATCGGCCGCCCACTTCTGCAGTGCTTCGAGCACCAGGGGGTCGATGCGAAGAAGGAACGGCTTCCGCTCCGGCATACGGGTCAGTACAAGCTGCCCGCGTTGACCACCGGCTGTGTGGAGCGCTCGCCGCACAACACGACGAGCAGGTTCGAGACCATCGCCGCCTTGCGCTCGGTGTCGAGCTCGACGATGCCGCGCTTCGACAGCTGCACGAGCGCCATCTCGACCATCGACACCGCGCCTTCGACGATCAGCGTGCGTGCGGCGATGATCGCACCCGCCTGCTGGCGCTGCAGCATCGCTTGCGCGATCTCGGGCGCGTACGCGAGGTGCGCGATGCGCGCGTCGACGACCTCGCAGCCCGCCGTGTGGATCTTCTCGGTGACTTCCTTCGCGAGCAGCTCGGCGATCTTCTCCGAGTCGCCGCGCAAGCTGACCTTGCCCTCCTCGTGCGAATCGTACGGGTGATGCATCGCGAGATTGCGGATCGCGGCTTCGGTCTGCACCTGCACGAACGCGGCGAAGTTCTCGACGTCGAACGTCGCCTGCGCCGTATCGACGACGCGCCACACGATGATCGCGCCGATCTCGATCGGATTGCCGTCGATGTCGTTGACCTTGATCTTCGCGCTCTCGAAGTTGCGAACGCGCAGCGACACCTCGCGCTTGGCGGTGAACGGATTCACCCAGCGCAGCCCCGCGACCTTCACGCTGCCGGTGTAGCGGCCGAAGAACGTGAGCACGCGTGCTTCGTTCGGGCCGATCACGAGACAGCCCGACAGCAGGATCAACCCGCCGATGAACAAGCCGATCGCCGCGCCGATATACGGCCCCGGCTGCGCCGGATGATTCGCGGCCAGCATGATCGGATACGCCGCGCCGACGAGCGCACCGAGTCCGAGGAGCAACGCCAACCACCCCGACATCGAGACTGCATCACGTTCTTTCATCGCCATCAGTCACCTCCGAAGAAGCCTGATGTCAGAGTGATATCACTTTGCTGTCATGTCAATGCCGGCGATCCATACGCGACTGACGAGGTTCGCGCCGTATCGGTAGGGCACCTCACCGGGCTCGGTCGTGGACCACGCCACGAGGTCCGCGCGCACGCCCGCGCGGATCACGCCGGCGTCGTTCTCGAGACCCACGGCCGTCGCGCCGTGGCGGGTCACGCCGAGCCACGCCTCCTCGACGGTCATCCCGAAATGCGTGGTCGCGAGCCACAGCTGCACGCCGAGCGTCTCGCAGTAGCTCGAGCCCGGATTGAGATCGGTCGCGATCGCCATCGGCACCTTCGCCGCGCGGAGCTTCGCGATGGGTGGCACCGGAAGGCGCAGCTGCACGCACGCGCCGGGCAACATCACGGCCACCACGCCGCTCGCGGCCATCGCCGCGATCCCCGCGTCGCTCACGTGCTCGAGGTGATCGCCCGACAGCGCACCGAGCTCCGCGAGCAGCTCCGCGCCGCCGAGATCCGCGAACTGCCCCACGTGTGCGCGCGTCGCGAGCCCCGCCGTCTTCGCCGCGCCGAGCACCGCGCGCGCCTCCGCGAGCGTGTACGCGCCTTCGTCGCAGTAGATGTCGACGCTGGTCGCGAGCTTCTCGGCTGCAGTGCGCGGGATCAGCGACGTGCACACCTCGCGCACGTACGCATCGCGATCCGCTTTGCGCTCGGGTGGAACGAGGTGCACGAGCAGCGTCGGCACCACGCGCACGCCGCACTCCGACGCGCGCACGCAGCGCAACAGACGCAGCTCGCCGTCGAGCGTGAGGTCGTAGCCGCTCTTCACCTCGATCGTCGTCGTGCCGCCTGCCCTCGCCGCGCGCAGGCGCTGCTCGAGAAGCGCGACGAGGTGGTCGTCGCTCGCGGCGCGCGTGGGGCCGAGCGTCGCGGCGATGCCACCGCCCGCCGCGGCGATCTCGAGGTACGTCGCGCCGCGCGCGCGCATCGCGAACTCGTTCGCGCGATCGCCCGCGAAGATCGCGTGGGTGTGGCAATCGACGAGCCCCGGTGTCAGGAGCGCGCCGCGCAGATCCTCGACGACCGCCGCGTCGGGCGCATCGGCGTCGCTGCCGACCCACGCGATCTGCTCGCCGCGGATCGCGACCGCGCCGTGGTCGATCATGCCGAGCGCGTCGTCGCGGCAGGTCATCACGCGCGCGTTCCGGAGGACGAGGTCGGCGGTCACGCGCCGACCATAGCTCCGTTGCTGGGCGACGTCAGCGGCGCGGACAACGCTCCGTTGCACGGGGCGCGGACAACGCTCCGTTGCGCGGCGATGTCAGCGCGCGGCCGCGCGGCGACGTCACCGTTCGGCCGCGCGGGGACATCAGCGCTCGTTGCCGCGCTTGAAGTTGCCGGTCTTGCGCGCGACCAACAATTGCAGCGCGACCTCGTCGCCCGCGTCGACGGCGCGCTTCACTTCGTCGGCATCGCGGCCGACAAGCGTACGCACCAAGCGACCGCGAAACTCGATCAGCACCTTGTCGCGCGTGACCTTCACGCCGAACGGCTCCTCCTCGAGCTTCCCGCGCTTGTCGACGGGCTTGCAGCTGCGTCCGCTCTCGCTCACGTGCGCACTATGACTCACGCGGCCGGGATGGCCCAACCGAACCGATCGCGCAGCACGGCCATGAGCTCGAGCTTGTGGTCCGGCATCGCGACCGAGAACATCGCGGCGGCACCCGCCGTCGACAGCATCAGCGGCTCGATCATCCCGTAGTGCCGATGAAACAACGTCTGCAGCGCCAGCGAGAACCCCGCCGCCGCCGCACCCGCCTTGCCCGCCTTCGCGAGATCGAGCTTCGCGTCGTCGTGCTTTGCATCGCCGTGCGCCGCCGCGCGCGCGGCATCGAGCTGCCCGAGCTGCACGCTCGACATGCCGGGATACGCGCGCTCGAAGCCGATGATCGCGGGGAACTTCTTCTCGAGCTTGGTGATCAGCTCGGCGATATCGGGGAACGCCTTCTGCCGCACGTCCATCACCGTGGTCCCCGAGAACACGTTCGGCGGTCCATGCTCGATCGCGAGCTGCGCCATCTCGAGCGCCGCCTCGACCATCTTGTCCTGCTTCTGGCCATCCCAGTACGCGCAGTGAACGAGCCATCCGGGCGACGAGCACGACGCATACAGCTCGCGAATGCTCGGCGCTGCTTTCAGCCACGCCTCCCAGTTGAGCTGCAACGGATCCTCGGACAGCGATCCGCGCAGCTTGCGCTTCAGCGCCCACAGCTTCAGTCCGTCGAACATCAGGCCTGATCCATCAAGTGGAGAGAGGGACCGTAGTCGATCTTCCAGTCGGCATACACGCCCGCGAGCCCGCACGCGACGCAGCGCATGCCGACATAGAGCCAACGCACGTCGGTCTTGTCCGCGACGAGCGCGAATCCGACGGCGACCTGAAAGATGCCTTTCTCGCACGTGCAGAAGCACTGCTCGGCATCGGAGTCGTCCCAGTACTCCTCGCTGTCGCAGATCAGATGCTCACCTCCACACGCGACGCAGCGGCGCAACGCGCAGCCTTCGGTGTCGTCGGCTTGCACCTCGAAGCGATCCGCGCCGCACGTGCAGGTCGCGTGGCGAACCTCGGCGATCGGATAGTTACCGCTCGCGTAGTCGCGGATGGAGTCCGCGAGGGCATCGCGCTCGGCAGCCGTCGCCTGGGTGGTCATCGCGAGTCCTGTGGGGTTCGTGGTGGGCTTCGCCATCGACGCGGGCTTCCGGGACTTCGCCGGCACGCGCTTCGATGCGGCCTTCGTCGATGCGGCCTTCGT
>JBGARE010000004.1:186228-313201 GCA_044230415.1 Kofleriaceae bacterium | reverse complement strand
TCGATGCGCCCTTCGTCGATGCGCCCTTCGTCGATGCGCCCTTCGTCGATGCGCCCTTCGTCGATGCGCCCTTCGTCGATGCGCCCTTCGTCTTCGTCACGCGCTCAGTCTATCCCGAGCGCTGGCGCGTCGATGCCCACGGCGCGCGCGGTCGCATCGATGATCTCGCGTGTCTTCGGCTCGTGCAGCCTCGCGCGCGAGGTCGCACACAGATCCTCGAAGGCCGCGCGGTACGCGCCGACATCGACGGTCGCGCGGATACGCGCTCGATCGGCCTCGGGCAGGTCGAGGTCGTAGACCGCGTAGCGCAACGCGCGCGCGATCGCGTGGTCCGCGTCGGACATCGCCCATTTCGTCGACGATGGATCCTCCAGTCGGACACGCGTGAGGTCCTTGCGAAACCGATCATCGAGCAGCGTGCAGGCTTCGTCGAGCTGGGCCCACGTGCCGCGATCGATCGGGATCGCGAGCTCGTCGAGGGCCCAGCACAGCTCCTCGAGCGCGAGGCCCCATTCGCCGACGGTGACGTACTCGCGCAGGTGCGCGATCGTCTGCGCGTGCAGCATGCGCTCCGTGGCGGCGAGCGCGTCGCGCAACAGCGCCGGGATGCGCGGGTTCGGCATCAGCGACGGCGCGGAATGACAACACCGCGCTCCTCGGCGGTGCGGATCGCTTCTTCGTAGCCCGCGTCGGCGTGACGGATGACGCCCATGCCCGGATCGCAGGTGAGCACGCGCTCGAGGCAGCGCGCGGCGCGATCGGTGCCGTCGGCGACGATGACCATGCCCGCGTGCAGCGAGTAGCCGATGCCCACGCCGCCGCCGTGATGGAACGACACCCACGTCGCTCCGCTCGCGGTGTTGACGAGCGCGTTCAGGATCGCCCAGTCGGCGACGGCATCGGTGCCGTCCTTCATGCCTTCGGTCTCGCGGTTCGGCGACGCGACGGAGCCGCAGTCGAGGTGATCGCGACCGATCACGATCGGCGCCTTCACCTTGCCGGTGCGCACGAGCTCGTTGAAGCGGAGACCGACGCGGTGGCGCTGGCCGTAGCCGAGCCAGCAGATGCGCGCGGGCAAGCCCTGGAACGCGATGCGCTCGCGCGCGAGCTTCATCCAGCGATGGAGCATCGGATCGTCGGGGATCTCGGCGAGCACGGCTTCGTCAGTGACGCGGATATCGTCCGGATCACCGGACAGCGCGGCCCAGCGGAACGGACCCTTGCCCTCGCAGAACAGCGGGCGGATATATGCGGGTACGAAGCCCGGGAACGCGAACGCCTCGTCGTGCGGCATGCCGCCGATTTCGGCCTGCGCGCGGATGTTGTTGCCGTAATCGAAGACGTGCGCGCCGGCCTTCTGCATGGCGACCATCGCCTCGACCTGCACGCGCATCGATGCACGCGATCGCACGACGTAACCCTCGGGATCGCGCTCGCGAAGATGCGCGGCGTCCTGAAGGGACAGGCCCTGCGGGATGTAGCCGACGAGCGGATCGTGCGCCGACGTCTGATCGGTCACGAGGTCGGGCGTCACGCCGCGGCGCACGAGCTCGGCGTAGACATCCGCCGCGTTGCCGACGAGCGCGATCGACCGCGCTTGCTTCGCGCGCTTGTACTTGTCGACGAGCGCGAGCGCCGTGTCCAAGTCCGGCGCGAGCTCGTCGAGGTAGCGCGTCTCGAGCCGCCGCTGCACGCGCGTGGGATCGATCTCGACGCCCAAGAACACCGCGCCCGCCATCGCGGCCGCGAGCGGCTGCGCGCCGCCCATGCCGCCGAGACCACCGCTGAGCACGAAGCGCCCGGCGAGATCCGCGGTCGGTCCGTAGTGAACCTTCGCGGCCGCGGCGAATGTCTCGAACGTGCCCTGCACGATGCCCTGCGAGCCGATGTAGATCCACGAGCCCGCGGTCATCTGGCCGTACATCATCAGGCCGCGCTTCTCGAGCTCGCGGAAGTGCTCCCACGTGGCCCACTTGCCCACGAGGTTCGAGTTCGCGATCAGCACGCGCGGCGCTTCCTCGTGCGTGCGAAACACGCCGACCGGCCGCCCCGACTGCACGAGCAGCGTCTGATCGTTCTCGAGCCGGCGCAGCTCGCGCACGATCGCGTGGAAGTCCTCCCAGCTCCGCGCGGCCTTGCCGGTGCCGCCATACACCACGAGATCCGCCGGGCGCTCGGCCACATCCGGATCGAGGTTGTTCATCAGCATCCGAAGCGCGGCTTCTTGCTGCCAACCCTTACAAGTCAGCTCGCTGCCACGCGGCGCGCGAATCGTGTCGGCCATGGCGGCGTGTTAGCACGCGAGCCGCCTTGCCGGATTGTCACGCGCCGGCGATCCGCCCGGTGCCCCGGTGGCGCAGCTCGACGACCGATCGCCACGTTGTGCACGTTGGTGCACGCACCATCGCGAGGTTGCACGCGCCGACGTTCGTGGTCCGCGCGTTGCTCGATAGCCCGCCATGCGCGCCGCTCGTCTCCCGCACGTGAGCGATCCGATGCGCCCTGCTCACGCGCAGAGCGATCCGATGCGCACCGCTCTCCCGCCCGAGAGCGATCCGATGCGCCCCGATCTCCCGCGCGAGAGCGATCCGATGCGCCCCGATCTCCCGCGCGAGAGCGATCCGATGCGCCCACCATCGACCGCCATCGAGCCCGCGATCCGCCCGCACGTACCGCGCTCTCGCTACCGACTCGGTGCATCTCGCTCGCGCCGCGCGACGTTCGCGATCGTCGCCGTCGGCGTTGTCGGCCTCGTCGGCTACGGGCTCGTCGCCAATGCCCGCATCTGCGGCGGCCCGTCGAAGATGGACATCGGTCGGCTCACGGTGAAGAAGTATGCGTACGAAGCGTTCCCCGCGTTCCGCTACGCGAACCCCGGCCGCGTGTGTCCCGCGAACCTCGGCGAGCTGAACACGTGGATGGACTCCGACGGCGTGAAGGATCCATGGGGCACCGAGTACGTCATGCACTGCTCGCAGGTGGGCATCGTCGTCCGCTCCGCGGGCGAGGATCGAAAGCATGGAACCGGCGACGACCTCGGGAGCAACGAATGACGTCGCAGATTCGGAGCAGCCATCCCCAGGAAACGAATGACCTCGCGCATTCGGAGCAGGCATCACCATGCGGCTCGACCACGGGATCGAGGACTGACCTCGCGGGACATGACGACGCCGCATCGACCACGGAGCAACGAATGACCACGCGGATTCGCCATCGGAGCAGGACATGACCCAACGCCTACAACCCATCGTCGCGCGTCGCGGCTTCGCGGTCGGCACCGCGCCGCTGCGCACCGGAAACCTCGTGTACCTCGTGCTGTTGCTCCTCGCCTTCGCGGGTGTCGTCGCGGGGACGATGGCCGTCGCCGACGTGGTGCACGCGATCGCGAGGTCGTCATGAACGGCGTCACCGCTCGCGAGAGCGCCGAAGGCAGCGGCGAGCACATCGACGACGAACACGACGAGCGGATCCGCGAGCGAGCTCATGCTCGAGCCAACGACGCGACACCGACGGGCCTCCTCCAGTTGGGTCGTGGAGGCCTCGCGCGCGTGGTCGCGCTGTACACGATCCTCGTGATCGCGGTGCTCGCGATCCCCGCGCTCGTGGTGCAACCGCGTGGCACGTCGTCGCATCTCACCAAGCAAGAGGTGCCAACGGCACCCGGGAGGGCGCGATGAGACACGCGACCTGTGGAACCGAGTTTCGCTACCGTGCTTACGCGACGCTGGCATTGATCCTCGTGGGCCTGACGGCGGCCGGCGCGAGCGTGGTCGAAGCGCTGATGAGATGAGCGAGTCGAGCACGAGCGCCAACGCGTCGAACGCTGCCCCCGTGCTCGTGCGGAGCGTGCCGAAACGTCGCTACGAGCTGGGTCGCAGTCCGGACCTCGCCGTACCGCTGTTCATGTCCGTGGGACTGCCAGCGCTGACGGTCGTCGGCGCGCTGATCAGCGGACTGATCAGCCTCGCCGTCTGAGCGTGGGGACCGCGACGCATCGACGACACGCGACGGCCACCCGAAACGAACAACGGGGCACTCCGAAGAGCGCCCCGTCGAGGATCTGGTGACTCGAAGGCTCAGTCGGCCTTCTTGTCTTCCTTCTTCTCGGCCTTCTCGTCGTCATCGTCCGCCTTGGCAGACGCCTTCTCGGCCTTCTCGAGCTTCTCCTCGTCGGCCTCTTCCTTGGCCTTCTTGTCGTGCTCGACCTTCTTCTCGACCTTGGCTTCGACCTTCTTCGCATCCTCTTTGTGAGAGTGCGGCTTCGGGGCCGAGGCGGCGGCGTTCGCGGCGGCCGCGCCCGTGATGCGCATGCCGTAGAACGAGCGGTAGGCGAAGGCCATCGAGATCACGAGCGAGATGCCCGCGACCGCGTAGCGGATGTAGTCGTACATCGGCTCGGGAGCCGCAGCGCCGGGGGCGCCGAGCGCCTTGGCCTTGAGCTGCAGCGCGAGACCGACGGCGAGCACGCCGAACAGCGTCGTGAACTTGATGACCGGGTTGAGCGCGACCGACGACGTGTCCTTGAAGGGATCGCCGACGGTGTCGCCGACGATGCTCGCCTCGTGGAGCGGCGTGTTCTTCATGCGCAGCTCGGTCTCGACGACCTTCTTCGCGTTGTCCCAGCATCCGCCGGCGTTCGCCATGAAGATTGCTTGGTAGAGGCCGAAGAGGGCCATCGAGATCAGGTAGCCGATGAAGAAGTACGGATCGAGACACGCGAACGACAGCGTGGTGAAGAAGATCACCATGAAGATGTTCTGCATGCCCTTCTGCGCGTAGACCGTGCAGATCTCGACGACCTTGTTCGAGTCTTCGACGGAGGCCTTGGTCTGGCCGCTGTCGAGCTTGATGTTCGCCTTGATGAACTCGACCGCGCGGTACGCACCCGTCGAGACGGCTTGCGTCGATGCGCCGGTGAACCAGTAGATGATCGCGCCGCCGACGATGAGGCCGAGCAGGAACGGCGGGTGGATCATCGAGAGGTTGCCGACCGCCTCGGGCTTGAGGCCGTTGGTGACGAGCATGATGAGCGCGAAGATCATCGTGGCCGCGCCGACGACGGCAGTTCCGATGAGCACCGGCTTCGCCGTTGCCTTGAACGTGTTGCCCGCGCCGTCGTTCTCCTCGAGGAACTCCTTGGCCTTCGTGAAGTCCGGGGTGAAGCCGAAGTCCTTCTTGATCTCCTCTTCGATGCCGGGCATGCCCTCGACCGTCGAGAGCTCGTAGACCGACTGCGCGTTGTCCGTCACCGGACCGTACGAGTCGACCGCGATGGTGACCGGACCCATGCCGAGGAAGCCGAACGCCACGAGGCCGAACGCGAACACCGTTCCGGCTGCGCTGCACGCGAACGGCGTCATCTCCATGCCGGCGAGGCGGTTCGTCGCGAAGAGGATCTCCGCGATGCCGACCTTGCTCGAGATGAAGTACGCGATGCCCATGAGCGCCGTGATGACGAGGCCCATCCAGTAGGCAGAGAAGTTACCCGCCGTGAGACCGGCGAGGATGTTGAGCGACGGGCCGCCTTCCTTCGAGGCCGTGACGGTCTCGCGGACGTGGCCGGAGTTGACCGACGTGAAGATCTTCACGAGCTCGGGGATGATCGCGCCGGCGAGCGTGCCGCACGAGATAATCGCCGACAGCTTCCACCAGAGGCCGTACGGCAGCGCCGAGTCGCCCTTACCGATGAGGAAGTACGAGACGACGAACGTCAGGATGACGGACACGATCGACGTCAGCCACACGAGGACGGTGAGCGGGTGCTCGAAGTCCATCTTGCTGGCGTTCTGGTAGCGAGCCTTGGTGATCGCCTCGTTGATGAGGTAGCTGCCGACGGACGCGAGCACCATGATGATGCGCATCGCGAACAGCCACACGAGGAGGACCGTCTGCGTCCACTCGCCGGGGTCGGCGAGCGTCTGGCCGTCGGCCTTGAGTCCCGAGAGGCCCGGGATGTTCGGCAGCGCGACGAGGATGAACGTGATGAGCGCGACGCCGGTGACGCCGTAGGTCTCGAAGCCGTCCGCCGTGGGGCCGACCGAGTCGCCTGCGTTGTCGCCGGTGCAGTCGGCGATGACGCCGGGGTTACGAGCATCGTCTTCCTTGATGTTGAAGACGATCTTCATGAGGTCCGAACCGATGTCGGCGATCTTCGTGAAGATGCCGCCCGCGATGCGCAGCGCCGCAGCGCCGAGCGACTCGCCGACCGCGAAGCCGATGAAGCACGGGCCCGCGTAGTCGCCGGGGAGGAACAGCATGATGCAGAGCATCAGGAACAGCTCGAGGGAGATGAGCACCGTGCCGATCGACATGCCGGCTTCGATCGGAATCGCGTACACGCCGTACGGCTTGCCGCGCAGCGATGCGAACGCGGCGCGCGAGTTCGCGAAGTTGTTCACGCGGATGCCGAAGAAGGCGACCAGCGTGCTGCCGAGGATGCCGATCACGCTGAACGACGCGATCGCGACCACCTTCATCGCGGGCACCTTCTCGAGCACCGCGAAGTACACGACGATGACCGCCGCGATGAGGACCCACAGGGTCGCGATGAACTTCGCCTGCGTGCGCAAGTACGTCTTGCAGGTCGAGTAGATCAGCTCGCTGATCTCGATCATCGCCTTGTGAGCAGGGAGGTTCTTGAGCTTCTGGTACTTGACCAGACCGAACAACATACCGATCGCGCTGACCACGAGGCCGATCGCGAGGATGTTCCAGCCGGTCGTGCCGAGCATGTGGACCTGCTTGAGGTCCGGGAGAGCGAGCTGCGCTTCGCTGTGCGGGCGGCTCGCGACACCTGCGGCGGCCTCGCTAAGCAATGGAAGTAGAGACGTCATCGGGGGCTCCTTCGGAGGGGGGCGTTATAAGGAGGAGCCGATCCGGAGTGCAAGCCCCATCGCGCCCCACTCACGCATCCAAGTGCGCGATGCAGGTATGGTTTTACCTTCCGATCGTGGTATGGAACGCTGCCCGCGAAGGTTCCCCTCGGATCGCGCCCGCCTCGAGCCCGACCTAGCGGCCGAGTTTTCATGCGCCGCCCCGAGATTCTGGCCCCTGCCGGCGACCGCGATGCCCTCGCTGCCGCCCTCGCCGCCGGTGCGGACGCCGTCTATCTCGGCCTCGACGACGGCTTCAACGCGCGTGCCCGCGCCGTCAACTTCGCCTCCGACACGCTGCCCGAGATCGTCTCGTGGGTTCATCGCGCCGGCGCTCGTCTCTACGTCACGCTCAACACGCTGGTCTTCGAGCCCGAGCTGCCGATCGTCGAGGCCCTGATCCGCCGCGTCGCCGCCGCGGGCACCGACGCCATCATCGTGCAAGACCCAGCCGTCGCGCTGATCGCGCAGGCCACCTGCCCCGCCCTCGAGGTCCACGCCTCGACCCAGATGACCGCGTCATCGCCGCTCGCGGTCACGCTCCTCGCGCCGCTCGGTCTCTCGCGCGTCGTCGTTCCGCGCGAGCTCTCCGTCGACGAGATCCGCGCCTATGCCGCCGCGTCGCCGATTCCCCTCGAGGTGTTCGTGCATGGCGCGTTGTGCGTCGCATGGAGCGGCCAATGTCTGTCCTCGGAGGCATGGGGCGGACGCTCGGCGAACCGCGGCCAATGCGCGCAAGCCTGCCGCTTGCCGTACTCGCTCGTCGTCGACGGCACCGAGCGCGATCTCGGCGAGGTCGAGTATCTCCTCTCGCCGAAAGATCTCGTCGGCGACGCCGCCGTTCCCGCGCTCACAGACATCGGCGTCGCGTCGTTCAAGATCGAGGGCCGCCTGAAAGGCCCGCACTACGTGGCCACCACGGTCGCGCACTATCGTCGCGCGATCGCCCACGCGCTCGGCGTTCCCGCGCCGGCGCTCCCCGTCGAGATCCCGTCCGACGACGCCTCGCTCCACGTCGCCTACTCGCGCGGCATCTCGCCGGGCTTCTTGTCCGGCGCGGATCATCAGTCGCTCGTCGAAGGCCGCTTCCCTCGCCACCGCGGTCTCCCACTCGGGCGCATCGTGAAGGTCGATCGCGACACGGTGTACGTCGTGCCCGACGCGGCGCAGCGCCCGATCACGGGCGGCGCGGCCCTCGTGTCGTCGGGCGCACCGTCGGGCGCTTCGTCGAGCGCTTCGTCGAGCGCTTCGTCGAGTGCTTCGTCGGGCGCTTCGTCGGGTCCGGAGTCATCGCCCGGCGTTCGGTCATCGCTGAACGTTTCCGCGGAGACGTCGGTACCTCGTGGTTCCGCGGAACCGTCGCCCGCGATCACGCCGCGTGCCGGCATGGGTGTGGTGTTCGATGCCGGGCGCCCCGAAGAAGCCGAACAAGGCGGGCCGATCTTCTCGGTCGACGCGGTCGCGGACGGTTATCGCCTTCGCTTCGGCAACCCGGGCCCCGATCTGTCGCGCGTGCGCGCAGGTGACTTCGTGTGGATCTCGTCGGATCCGAAGGTCACGCGCGCTGGCGAGAAGGCCGCCGAAGCGGGCCGCACCGCGCTCGGGCGGATCGGTGTCGACCTGGTCGTGCGCGGGGACATCGGCGAACCGCTCGAGGTCACCGCTCGCGCGGTGCGCGCGGTCTCGCACGCGACCGCATCCTCGTCGACCGCATCCTCGTCGACCGCATCCTCGTCGACCGCATCGCCATCGACCGCATCGCCATCGACCGCATCGCCATCGACCGCATCGCCATCGACCGCATCGCCATCGACCGCATCGCCATCGATCGCATTGCCCTCCGCGGCGCGCGACACATTCGCGTCTGCGTCGGGACGCACGACCTCTGCGCTGCAAGCGGCTCGCGGCGCCGGGTTAACGAACGATGTGCTCGCCGACAAGCTCGGTGGGTTCGGCGGCACCTCGTTTCACCTCGCGTCGATCGACACGAGCGGCCTCGCGAGCGGACTCCACGTTCCCGTGAGCGAGCTCAAGGACGTGCGTCGAGCGATCGTTGCTGCGCTCGAGGCGCAGATCGTACGGGTCGATCGAGTGCTCGCGCCCGAAGGCGTGATCCACGCGCTGCGCGCGATGGCGAACACCACGTTCGATAGGTTGGCGACGACGAGCGCGCGGATCGATGCCCCGCACGGGACCGCCGCGCGGATCGATGCCCCGCACGGGGCCGCCGCGCAGATCGATGCCCCGCACCTGGCCGCCACGCACACGTTCGAAGGGCCGTCCCTGATCGTTCCGCTGGTTCGCAACGACGAACAGCTCGACGCCGTGCTCGCGGCCGGCGCGAAGGACGTCGAGCTCGACTGGATGGAGCTCGTCGGTCTCGCGAAGGCCGTCGCGCGCGCGAAGGCCGCCGGTGCACGGGTCGGCGTCGCCACCGTGCGCGTGCAGAAGCCCGGCGAGGAGCGCATCGATGCGCACCTCGCGCGACTCGATCCGGACTGGGTGCTCGTGCGCAGCTGGGGCTCCCTGGCCTACTTCCAGGCGGCTCGCGACAGCGCGCGGGTTCGCGATGGTGCCAGTGCAGCCGCGATCGAGCTCCACGGTGACTTCTCGCTCAACGTCACGAACTCGATCACCGCGGGCTGGGTGCTGGGCCATGGCCTCGCGACGATCACCGCTGCGCACGATCTGGATCGCGAACAGCTGCTCGCGATGCTCGATGCCGTGCCGCGCGGGCGCGTGGCGGTCACCGTGCATCATCACATCCCCACGTTTCACACCGAGCACTGCGTGTACGCGCACCTGTTGTCGAAGGGCGCGGACTACCGCACGTGCGGGAGGCCATGCGAGGAGCACGCGGTGTCGTTGCGCGATCGGGTGGGCTTGGTGCATCCGGTCATCGTCGATGTCGGCTGTCGCAACACGGTGTTCAACGCGCAGGCGCAGAGCGCCGCGAGCTTGGTGCCCGAGCTGATCGCGAAGGGCGTACGACGCATGCGTATCGAGATGGTGCGCGAGAGCGGCGTCGAAGCGCGACGGTTGTACGAGGCGTACGCGAAGCTGGCTGCTGGCGAGCTCGCGCCCGCGGAGGTCGTGGGACGCGCGGAGGTGCACGAGCAGTTCGGGGTCACGCGCGGGACGATGCGAACGCTGACCGTGCTGCGCTGACCGTGTGCTGCGTGCAGACGGATCACGTGGTGGCGCCGGCGTCAGGATTTGGCCGCTAAGCGGTAGGTTCACCAGGTCTTGCCACCCGACGTAGGCGACAAGCCTCGTCGCGACGAGGACTTGGCCGGCCGGACCAATCTGGCATCCGGGCTGCTTTATCTGCGGCCATGAACAACGCTGCCCGTCTCGCATTCGCTGTGGTTGCCGTCTCGTCTGTGCCTGCGTTTGCCGATGACGCACCGGTCACGCACACCGATCAGCTCGTGGTGGTCACGCCGAACGCGCCGATCGTGGTGACGCCGGAGGGTGCAGCGGCGGGTCCGGGAGCGGTGGCGCCGGTCCAGCAGCAAGTCGCCGGCACGCCGCTCAACGGCGCGCCGACGAACGAAGACTGGAACAACGTGAGCCACATCAACGGCGTGCCCGTGAAGGTCGGCGAGCGCGGCGACTATCTGTACAAGTTCAAGAAGACGAACATCTCGTCGAACCCGATCGGCTGGATGTTCGGCGTGTACGGTCTGTCGGTGAGCCACGCGATTCACAACAACGTCGCGGTGCGCTTCGACGGAAACATCTTCAACAACTTCATGGACGACGGCGAGTCGGGCTACGAGATCGGCGCGAGCCTGCCCATCTACTTCAAGCGCGCGTACCAGGGTCCGTTCATCGAGCCGGGCATCGTGTCGCGCGGCCTGACGCACAAGTCGTACGACTACAACTACTCGGGCACGTATACCGAGACGCAGTCACAGATGGAGACCTCGTTCGGTCCCGAGGTGATGTTCGGTTGGCACGCGACGTTCGACTCGGGTCTCAACGTCGCGGCCGCGGCCGGCGCGATGCGCGATCTGACCGAGGAGCCCGCGGACGAGTACGGATACCGTCCGAGCCCGATCGAGTTCGTCGGCTACTTCCGCGTCGGCTACGCGTTCTGAGTGACTACGCTGCCGCGCGGTCGGGGATCGACTTCGCGCGCGTCTCGGGCGGCAGCATCGGCTGGACCTTCGCCGCCCACAGGGTGCAGCAGTCGAGGTTCTCCATGCCGGGGAGCTGCGCCATGCGCTTCTCGATGTAGCTCATGACCTCGAAGATCTTCTCCTGCGGGAACAGGCCGGCGACGCAGCGCGCCGCTTCTTCGTCGGTCTTCACGCCGCCGCCGACGGGCGCGTAGAACGCACGCGCGATCGCCTTCACGAACTTCTGCGCGAACGGTTGCCCTTCGAGCTTCTCGCGAGCGTTGTTGAAGTAGTACGCGAAGTGACGGCGCTCTTGCTTCGCGATGCGGCGGCAGAGCTCCTCGAGCACCGGGTTCTTCGTCTGGCGCGCGAGCTCCTCGTACGCCTGTGTGGTGAGGCACTCCTGGAGAGCGCCCCAGAACATCCACAGCGCGATGAACGTCTTGGGCATCGTCACCGCGATCATGCCCTGCGCGAAGTCTTCGAACTTCGCCTTGAACCGAGCGTTCGCGCGGATCGCGGTGGCGCGATCGGCCGCGCTGGGAACCTTCACGCCGCACTCTTCCATGAGCCGCGTGAGCGCGTGGCTGTGGAAGTACTCCTCGTAGTTCCACATCGTCAGGAACGTGAGCAGCTCGGGATCGCGGGCGACGCGGAGCTTGGACACTTCGAGGAAGTAGTGAACCGTCTGGCTCTCGATGTCCGCGAAGTAGTGAAGGCTGCGAACCTCGGACTCCGTCAAACCGTGCTTGCGCGCGAGATCCCAGTCGAGGTCCTCGAATTGGATCTTGTGCGAGACGGCGATGTGTTGAGCGATGTCTGACACTAGTCCCTCATTTTCGGCGCAGGCCTGCGCCAACACCTGAACTACGCTGTAGGTACACGATCGGATCGCTGATCGGGAGCGGCAACGTACCCTAAAGGCCGTTGTGACGTCATCCTGACCAAGGCACGAGGTGATACGCGAGGATCTCCGGGTCACGCGCGCCGAGCTCGACGAGCGCATCACGCGCTGCCACTTCGAGCGCGACGCCCGCAGCGCCGCCTTCGAGGCGCCCGCGATACGCACGCGCGATGTACAGAAAGCCAAGCATGCCCGCACCATCGAGCACTGGTTCGGCCAATGCCAGCGCGTCGAGTGCCGCGTGAGTGTCGCCTTCGGAGACAGCGCACGCAGCACTTAGCAAGCGGCCGAGCGCCGCGGACCAGTCGGCGTCCTCTTTGATCATCGCGTGTGCGTGGTCGCGTGCCGCCCGCGGATCCCCCATCACGAGCGCGATGCGACCGCGCAACATCGCGAGCTCGACCCGCACGTGCTGGATACGCAGCGCGCCGAGTCGCTCGATCTGCGCCCACGCATCGCGAAGTCGATGGCCCGCACTGGCCGCATCGCCCGCGAACAGATCGAGCTCGGCCGCCGCGACGACCGCGTGAACGTGCGGCAGCTGGAAGCCATCACCGAGCATCGCGGTCGCGGCTTCGAGATGCGCGCGCGCTTCGTCCGCGCGCCCCGACACGAGCCACGCCGTGTTGCAGCGACCCGAGCGCAACCAGTGCTGCGCGATGACGTCGCCGCGCTCGAGCGCATCGCGCAGGAGCACCTGCGCCTGTCGCGACATCTCGCGCCACTCGCCGAGATAGAACAGCGTGCCGAGCCAATAGGTGTCACCGATGTCGATCTCCCAGCGCACGCCGGCGCCGTGATCGCGCATCACCGCGAGACCGGATTCGAGTCGTTCACGTGCGAAGCGCCAGCGCCCGTTCGCGTACGCGCCGATTCCGATCGCGGTGTCGACGATGCCGGTGATCTGCGGCGCGCCGATTTTTTGGGCAATCGACTCGAGTTGCGTCGCCACGGTGTCGACGGCGTTGCTCGTCCGGCTTCCCGCGGCGGACGTGTAGATGATCTCCTGCGCGAGTGCCAGCGACACGCGGATCGGCTCACCCGCATCGAGCGCTCGGCGGATCAGCTCGGACTGCACCACGCGACCGAGCGCTGGATCCGTGAACGCGAGACCGCTCGCGATCGAGTACAGGACGTCTGCCACGAGGAGCTCGTGCGGATCGACATCGGCGATCGCGCGCTCCTCGAAGTCGAGTCCGCGCAGCTTCGCCTGCATCCACTGCGTCGCGAGCTTCGTGCGCGAGGCCTTCGCGGTGAGCGCGATGCGCAGGCCGATCTGCCCGAGCAGCTTCTCCGCCGCGGGGAGCGCCTCGCTGATCCGCCCGCGCCGCAGCAACGCCTCGACGCGCAGCCGCTCGAGATCGATCGACTCGGTGTCCGGCACCATCTGCGCGGCGAGCCCGTACTCGGTGACCGCTTCGTCGAGCTGACCTGCACACGCGAGCGCGTGCGCCTTGCGCGCCATCAGATCGCGCTGACCTTCGATGTCCCACGGTCCGAACGTGAGCGCGATCTGGTACAGCTCCGCCGCGCGCTTGAACGTCAGCGCTTCCTCGGCGATCTGCGCCGCCGCGACCGCGTGATGCGCTGCATTCGCGGGGTGGCCCGCCGCGAGCCAATGCTCGACGATCGCCTGCGAATCGAGGCGCGCACTCGCGGCGCGATCCGTCTCTTGCACCGCTTCGAACGCGCGCGCGATCGCCTCGTGATAGCTCGCCTTGAGCTCCGTGCCGAGCCCCGCGACGACGGCGCTGCGCACGAAGTCGTGCGCGGGCTGCAGGATCGCTTCACCGTCGACATGGCGCAGCGTCGCGAGGCGCTCCGCGGACAGCATCGCCGCCTCGTCGTGGCCACCGACAACGCCCGCCGCTTGCGCCGCGATCGCGACGGGCAGCGGGCGCGCCGCGATCGCCGACACCGCGAGCATCGCTTGCACGTCGGCCGGCAGCCTCTGCGCGCGCGCGCGCACGAGGTCATCCATCTTCGAGTTCGCGGGCAGCATCGCCACGCGCGCCATCTCGGTGATCGCGAGCGGATTGCCTCCCGCCGCGGCGACGACGGCCGCCGCCCGCGACGAATCCTCGGCGAGCTGCGCGACGAGCGACAGCGCATCCTCGTCGGCGAGCGGCGCGATCTCGAGATCGCGAATATCCCCGCGACGCGTGCTTCCACCCGGCGGTCGCCGCAGCGTCGCGATCATGCCGAGGTAATCCTCGGGCCGCTGCGCGACGATGATCAGCACACCCGGATCGCCGCCGTGAACGAGCTCGCCCAAGAACGTGCAGCTGTCCGCATCGCCCCAGTGCGCGTCGTCGACGAAGATCACGACGGGCTTCGCGCGCGCGAGCCGCACGAGGATCCCGCGCAGCGCCGTGAACCCGCGCCGCCGCAGCTCCTGCGGATCGGCCGGCATCGGCCCCTCGAGCGCGTCGGCGAACAGCGGCACGCGCCGCATCACCGGGAACAACCGGACGAGCGAGCCGAGCTCCTTCGGCGCGAGCGCTTCGACATCGACGCCCTTCATCGCGACCAACACGCCGGTCAGCGCATCGACCACACCGTCGAGCATCTTGAACGGCACCGCTTCGCGCTCGAAGCAACGCCCCTCGAGCGCGATCACCGCATCGCCCAGATCACGCAAGAACCGCCGCACGACCGTGCTCTTGCCGATGCCGCTTCGCCCCTTGACCACCACGGTCACGCCGCGCCGTCGCGCGTCGACCAACGCACGCCGCAGCTCGTCGATCTCCGAGCGCCGCCCGACAAACGCGACCGGCGGAATGCTCCGCACGAACCGCCGCGTGGTCGACGACGGCGCCGCCCCGAGCTGCGTCAGGATCTGCATGCCCGTCGGCCGCGCCGATGCCACCGGCACGAGCAGCGACATGCACAGCCGCGCGAGATCCTGCGCCACCTTCGGCGTGTGCGTCGTCGGATGCGCGGGCGCCTCGCGCTGCTTGCGCGTCATGATCTGCTCGGCATCGCCCTCGAACGGACGCCGCCCCGTCAGCGCCTCGTACAACATGCATCCCACCCCGTACCAATCGCTCGCCTCCTGCAGCGGCTGATCCGACGCCTGCTCGGGCGACATGTACGCGGGCGTCCCCACCGCCAATCGCTCGGGGTCTCCCTCGGTGATCCCCGCGACCAACCCGAAATCGAGCAGCGCCAACCTGCCCTGCGTCGTCACGATCACGTTCGATGGCTTGAGGTCGCGGTGCAGCTTCCCCGCACGATGCAGCGCGATCAGCGCATCGACCAACTGGATCAGCGCGCCGCGCAACCGCGCATCGTTGACCACGGCCCCCATGATGTCCTGCCGCGATCGCTGCGGCCCGGTCACACCCCGCGGCGATGGCCGCACCCAATCGATCCACGACACGCCCTCGACGAGCTCCATCGTGAAGTACCAGTCACCCTCGACCGCATGCAGCTCGTACAGCCCCACGAGGTTCGGATGCGTGATGTCCGCGAGCGACCGAAACTCGCGCTTGAACCGAAACAGATCGCGCCCACTCGCGGTGCGCAAATGCTTGAGCGCCACCTCGCGTCCTAGCTGCTTGTCGAACGCGCGATACACGACCCCCGCGCCACCAGATCCGAGAGTTCCGCGAACCTCGAACCGGCCGGCGCCGAACATCGGGGCTTTATCCCCGCGAGGGCCGGCGTCCATCGAAGATCCGACGATATCAGTTCTGTGCCCCCGACCGCGCCGTCGACTGCCCGGATCGTCGCCGGCGCGTCCACGCGCGCTCCCACGTGATCGCGACCCCGACACCGACGACATACGCCCCCAGATCGATCGGATCGAACGTCGACCCGAACACGAGGTGCCCGGCCGTCGACCGCGCGTGCCACCACACCTGCGCCACCTCGATCGACGTGGCGATCGCCATCGTGACCAGTGCCCGCACCCCGAGGCTCGCCTTCGCCACCGCCAACGAGACCATCGCGAATACGAGCATCGTCGCGGCGACATCGCCCACGTGCCCGCGCACGAACGGCTGCCCCGGACCGCGATACACGAGCACCACGCCGCCGATCGCGATGGCCAGCGCGCCCAGCACGAGGTGGATCGAGCGCGGTCCGCGAGGCGTCACCTCGATCGAACGCGCGCAGCGGTCCGCGGATTCGAGGAGATTTCGCGCAGACAGTGATACGCCTAGTCCATGGGCGTCGAGTACATGCACGGGGTGTTCGTGGCCGATACGACATGGCGACCCACGTGGGATCACGTCGAGAAGGTTCACGCGGTCCTGACCACGTGGGGCTTCCAGCGAGACAAGGAGGCCTACTTCGAGCTCGACGAGTCGAGCGCCTCTCCGATCGACGCGAAGGCAGCCCGAAAGATGCCACCGAACCTCTTTGTCTCGTACGACACGCTCGAAGGATCGCGCGCCGCTGCGATCATGGGGCCATCGCGTTCCCCAGATCCACATCGCTACATCATGGGGACGCAGTTGCACCTCGGCGTGGACTACAAGGTCATCGCCCACGTCGAAGGCTTCGAGGTGGAGGTCACGACTCCACCGAGAAACAAGCGCGTACCCGTCGAGCCTCTCGACTTCCACGACACGTACCCGGCGACAGTCGTCGTGTACCCCGCCACCTGGGAGACCTCGCGGCCGAAGACCGACGGACCGAAGAAGTTCGATCACGTATGGCGATCGGCGCTGCTCCTCGACTGTCACAAGGACATCCCGAACTTCGCGCACGACGCGAAGCCGCTGCCAGCGCGCGACTTCGTGCAGGCGCTCGAGAAGGCGTTCGGGACAAAGCTCGTCGAGTACGGCTGGCTCTACTGATCGTTTTCGTCGCCGGTTCGCCGAGGACCGATCGATTTCCGCTCCGCGTCCCGGGCTGCTTCATCCCGCATCGTGGGCGATGAGTGCAGCATCGGTAGCATCGGGAACGTCGAAGGGTTCGATGCAGAGACGCGAACGACGTAGTGAAGAGACCGGTCGGGGCTTGTGCAGGTTCGCCGACGAATCGAACGCCGTCTCCGGGCCGACGTGGAACTCGAACGCGACCGGCGAGCCCGCGATGCCTTGGATCGCGTTCCGTCTGCGGACATCGCGTTGGACCTGAACGTCGGCTTCATCATCAACCGCAACCTCAACTCGAAACCTCGCGGGTTGACGTGATCGAGGCACACGGACTAGGAGCGGGAGCAGGACAGGACATCGGGACCACGTCCTCGTCGAGGATCCGCGTTGATGTCGCGGTCGAGAATGAACGTGATGACCACGTTCACGTCGAAGCGAACGTCGCCGTGTTCGCTTTCGTCGACTAGATCTGCGGATCGGTGGGCAGATCACCGAGCGCTCGCCCCGCCACCATCGCCTGCACCTCGGTGGAGTTGCGATGCTCGATCGCGTCGAGCCACGCGCGTTCGGTGTCGCTCGTGGCCACGCGAGTCAGCTCGCGCACGTGCGAGTACGCCAATTCGCCCCGCGAAAGGGCCGCGCTCAGGACGGGCACGCCGACGAGCGCCCTCGATATGCGCAGTCGCTCGCGCGCGGTGTGCGGCGCGTAGTGGAGAACGCGCTCCATGTACTCGAAGAACGACGCATAGCCACGAAGCAGATGCAGCTTCAGATACGCGCGCGACAAATCGAACGCTTCCGCCGCGTCGAGCTTCGAGCTTCGAGCGCGCGGTGGCGTAGCCGCGCAACCGGCGCTCGATGCGCGCCCCCTCGTCGAGGTATCGATCGCCGACGTCTCCATCGCCGGTAACGAATCGCTCGCGTGTCTCGATCTGGTCGTAGCCACGCTTGTCCGTCACGCTCGTACACGCCCGTCCACTCGGTGGTCTTGCTTTCCTCGAACATACACGTGTTCTACACCCGAGGTGTTCGACGCCCTGGCGTCGTTTCTCGACGACGATTCGCGATGTCACACGCCGGAAGGACCCGCGCATCGACAAACGCGCACAGAGCGCACGCCATGCATCGCGATGCGCGGTTTCGCGGCGACAGTCGCGCTCGTCCTCGGCGACAAGAAATTCTCGTCAAGTGTTTTCTCGAATGGTGTCTTGTCTCCGACGCGTGCTTGGCCTCGACAGACGTGTGCGACGAGGATCGAGCGACTTCTGCTCGGCGTCCTCTGCGTTTTTGCGTCGAATGTTCGGAAGTCTGCGTGGTATCGCCCGGCGAGCCGTCGCGCCACAGGAGTTCGGCACGACGACGCAACATCATCGACGGGCGAGGTACGCGCGCAGCTGCGCCAACGCCCAGGTGCGAGGAACGCGAAGTGGGGTCGCCTGCGCGGGCTTCGTCGTCGCGGGCTTCGTCGTCGAGGGCGTCGTCGTCGAGGGCGTCGTCGTCGAGGGCTTCGTCGAGGGCTTCGTCGTCGAGGGCGTCGTCGTCGACTTCGCCGTCTCGGCGGCCATCGTCTCGAGCAACCGCCGAGCGTCGTCGGCCTTCTGCGACCCGCGTGTCATTGCCAAATCACCGAGCGCGTCGACGATAGCCGCCGACATCCCCGCAACCTTCGCGTCCGCTCGCAGTCGCGCCCACGAGCGATCGCGATAGAACGGCGCGCGCGCGAGCTCGACGAGCTGGTCGCGCTCGGCGCGATCGAGCAGCGAACCGCCAGCGTGGTCGCTCGGCGTGTCGCGTTGGCTGCTCGCCAGGCGCTCGATACCGGCCCGCAGATCCACGAGCGCGACCGACGTTGCTCGATAGTTGTACTCTGCCGGCAGGTGCGCCACCGCGACCTCGTCGTCGGCGACGAGCTCGCAGCTCGCGAACCTCTCGAAGATCGCGCCGACGCCGCGCATCCCGAACGGCGCGAGCTCGGCCGCGCGAAGGGCGCCCATGCTCGCCGCGCCCCAGACTTCGATGCCCGCCTCGATCGCGAGCAGGATCTCCTTGTGCCACACCGCGGCCATGCGCTCGAAGTAGCCATCGATGATCGCGATGCGCCCGACGCGCGGCTCGCGCGCACGCGTGCGTGCAGAAGCGACGCTCGCATGCACGCCCTGCCCTTCGACCACGCGCAGGACATCGCCCACCGCGACCGGCCCGCGCACGTCGGCGTCGGGCAGCAGGCGCCGGACCTCGTCGGCCGCGAGCGTCGGCCCGACGTACACGATGTCTATCGGCACATCGGTCGCGCGCGCGGTCGTCTTCGCCTTCGACGGCTTCGCGCTCGATGCCCGCGCTTTCGCGCTCGATGCCCGCGCTTTCGCGCTCGATGCCCGCGCTTTCGCGCTCGATGCCCGCGACTTCGCCATCAGCCCATCGCCTCGATATCGGTCGCGCGTCCCGGCACGATCACCTTGACCACCGGAACCTGGAGCTCGGGGTGCGTGATGTCGACGACGATGACCTGCGTCGATCCGTCCGCGGTGACTGCCTCGAGCATGACCTCGAGATCCTCGTCGATGGTCCGGGTCGTGCGCGTCGGCAGATCATCGAACAGCGCGGGCGTGTCGCACGGCGATGCCATGCGCTCCCACAGATCGGCGAGCACCTCGGGGTCGGTGGCGCGCTCGTAATCGAACGGAAAGAAGTCGTCGCGCGCGCCCGCGATGTAGGTGAGGCGCGTTTGCGCGGCTTCGGTGATCGCGCGGGAGATCGCGATCCGTGCGTCGACGTGCGCGCCGAAGCCTTGATAGAAGCCGAGCGTGCGCCACGCGGGCTCGTTCGGATCCTCCATGATCGCGCAGCCGACGACGGGGATGATGCCCTCGAGATCCCAGATCCAGATGCGCGCGCCGGTGGAGGTGATGCGGTCGATCAGCGCGCGGCAGGTGGCGTCGGGGATCGTGTCGAGCACGAGGCGTCGATCGGAGCCCGCGCGGCGCCACGCGGCTTCGGCGTCGCGCTCGATGACCTCGGCGAGGCCGTGGGCGATCGCTTCGGTGAGGATGTTGCCGGACGCGAGGCCGTTGGACGAGATGTCGAAGATCGGAGGCGCGGTGAACGTCGTGTCGAGCGTGACCGCTTGCGCGGGAACGAGGATGTCGCGATCGGCGATCAGGTCGCGGCCCGTGATCCACGGCCAGGTGGCCGAGCGATCGAGGCGGCCGCGCGGGCGCGGCAGCTGGCGCGCGTCGACGGCGCGCGCACCGAGCTTGGTGGCGGAGGCGCGGATCGTGGGAAGCGCGAGGTTCTCGGCGGTCCAGGTCTCGAGCGACTCCATGAGCGCGCTGACGCGGGCGTGCGCTTCGGTGATGCCCTTGCCTTGTTGCGTGGACAGCGACGTGCCCATCGGGCGGATCGCAGCGAAGACGGGGATGCCGAGGGTGTCGAGGCCGGTGATGTCCGCGATGCGCGTGATCTGCGCGCGCTGCATCGCGGGGGCGAAGCGCGCCCAGGTGGCGTCGAGCGTCGCCGCGCGGTGCGTGCCGTCGCGCACGAGCAGCGGAGCGTCGAGCTTCATGGGCAGCGCATCATACGGCCTGGTATGCTCCGGCCGTGCGTAGCATCGCTATCGGGATCGCGATCGCTCTGGCGCTCGCGGCATGCAAGACGGGCGGCGAGTATGCGCAAGGGAGTCGCGAGGCCGGCGACGTGGACCGCGGCGAGACCAACGGCCGCATGTTCGACTTCGTGTCGTACAAGCCCGACGGCGACGATTGGCAGATCAGGATCCGCGGCAGCTCGATGTGGGCGAGCTACTCGAACGAGGATACGTCCGACGAGCTGCCGTCGAAGAATCTCAGCGACAAGGAGACCAACAAGGTCTGGAAGTTGATCGACGCACTCGAGATCCCCGAGCGCAAGAAGGGCAAGAAGGACGAGGACGAAGGCTACGTGTCGCTACGGCTGCGCGAGCCGGGCGGCGAAGAGGGTCACGACATCTTCGAGATCTACGTGACGCGCGCGACCGAAGACGAAGAGGTGATCGCGCTCGCCGAGTACTTGCAGGTGCTGATCGAGAAGTACCACAAGGAAAAGCCGAACTTCTGACCTCACGCTTGCGTGATGTCGGGCGCGTTCGATGCGTCGGCCTCGCGCTCGAGCAGGCCCGAGCAGCGCAGGTAGAACAAGAGGTACGGATCGGGGAGGACGAGCACGTTGTCCTGATCGTCCCACTCGAGTGATGGCCCCGAGTGCGCGGCGTACGTGGACTGCGCGATCTGGCCGAGCTGCACGCAGGCGCGAACGATCGACGCGCCGTCCGGGTTCTTGCCCTTGCACAGCTCGTCGAGGCGCTTGGTCAGCTCGTCCTTGTGGATCGCGAGGCGCGGCGGATCCATCGCGACCGCGCGCATGATCGTCAGGTAGACGTCGCCTTGCTTGCCGTCGTGGTGCGCGTAGCTCTGGCGTTCGCCGGGGCGAGCGCGGGGGCCCGCGATCAGCGCGCGCACGAGCGTGCGGAAGTCGGCCGCGAACGTCGACACCTCGAGGATCGCGCGGCGCTTCGCTGCATCGAGGACAAAGGCCTTCGGCTCGTCGAGCCCCTCGTGGATCTGCAGCTCGTCGCACATCCACTTGCAGATCGACTGCATCAGCTGCGGCGAGCCCGCGGCCTCGCGCGCGAACACGGTAAGCGACTGCGCGTCGACGGAGAACCGCAACGCCTCGAGGCCCATGCGCGGGATCTCGAGAAGATCTTTGACGCTCCAGTAGTCGAGATCGACGGCGACCACGCGACCGCGCAGCTCGGGCAGCGCGCGCACGACGTTGTCGGATCGATGCGGGACCGAAGCCACGCAGATCCGTACGCCGCGGCTCGCCGCATCCTTGAGCTGCTGCGCGACATCGCTCTGGATCGCGAGCGGGATGTAATGGAAGTCATCGAGCAGCAGCGTGTAGTTCGAGTTCGCGAGCTGATCGACGACCTGCGGCAATCCGCGCCGCTGGCTCGTGGCCGACAATAGATCTGCGTTCGTGGTGGTCGACGAGGAGGTTCCGCGCGTGCCCGCGCCGGTGCCCGTGACACCGAGGGTGACGCTGCGCTCTTTGCCCGAGGCATCCGCGAACGAGTCCGTGCGGCTCGCCATCGTGGTGTGCGGTTCACCGCACCAATCGAGGACTCGCTCCCAGAGCTGGTCGGGGGCGCGGACCGAGGCGCCGCTGACGGTGATCAGGTTCTCTTTACCGATCACGCGCTGCACGAGCACGGTCTTGCCCGCCTTCGACGGACCGGACACGGATGCGATCTGCGTGGACGTGCGCGCCCACTCGCGCAACAGCCGCTCGTGATGCAGGTTGTCGCGCGGGACGTACGTGTGATGAGGGAAGTCCGTCGGAGTGAAGACCTTCGACGCTGCGAGACGCTCGCGAGTCATGTTTGATTATCGATCAGGGGTCTGATCATCTGTTCCCCCTCGGCGATCCCGTAGGTCGCCCGTGACGACGACCCAGACCTTACCCTCACGGTGAACGAACGGACATCCACCTCGGCTCGGTCATGGTGGTCTCATGTACGATCGCGTTCATGACGGGTATGCCGTGAGCCATTCTCCGGCCCCCGACCACCCGGCCCCGGATGCCGCGCGCGAACGCGCGAGCGGCGACGGCGACGGTGACGGCAGGAAGAAGAGCACCTGGAGCACGATCTTCAACCTGGTGATGTTCGTCATCGGTGGCGTCGGCCTGTACTTCATGCTCCGCACCACGAGCTGGGAGGAGCTGCGCCCCGTGATCATCCGCGTGGGTTCGTATGCCGGCATCATCCTCGCGCTCGATCTCACCGCGCTGTGCTTCGACGCCGCCGCATGGCACTCGTTCATGCGCCCCGAGGCGCGCATGGTCGGCTACCCGCGCGTGCTCGGCGCGTGGGCGAGCGGCCGCGCGATCAACGTGCTCACCCCGTTCGGTGCGCTCGGCGAGCCCACGAAGGTGACGATGCTGCTCGATCGCGCTCCGAAGGCGCGCCTGTTGTCATCGATCGTGCTGCTCAACGTCGGCGTTCTGTACTTCTCCGTCACCGTGATGCTGATCGGCATCCCGATCACGCTGCTGCTCGTCGACGTCTCGCACGCGATCAAGGTCATGGTCGGCATCGGCGTCGCCGTCTTGCTGCCGCTCATGATCATGCTCGGCATCGTGATCCAGCGCGGCGCGGTGTCCACGCTCGTCGGCACGTTGAACAAGACGCGGATCATCTCGAAGGAGCGCGCTACTGACTGGAAGGAGCGCCTCAAGGAAGTCGACAAGCACATCCGCGAGCTACACGCGCATCGCACGGCGGGCACGCGTCGCGGCATCGTGTTCATCGCGCTGTCCAAGCTCGTCACGTACACGTCGACGATCGTGCTGATCCACGCGGTCGGCGTGTCGCTGACGCCCGCGCTCGTCATCGCGGTCCTCTCCGTCGGCGTGCTGATCCAGTGGATCTCGTCGATCGTGCCGCTCGGCCTCGGGCTCGCCGATGGCGGCAACTACGCGCTCTATGCGCTACTCGGCGCGACCGGCGAGCAGGGCTTGCTCGTCACCATGCTCAACCGCGCGCGCAGCGTGGCCGTCGCGATCCTCGGCCTCGGCGCGATGGTCGTGATGACCGGGCTCTCGCGGCTGCAGCAATCGCGCATCCAACGAAAGATCCGCAACATGAAGGCAGAGCTCTCGGCCAAGGCCGAGCCGGCGGCGTAGCTACCCGCTCGAGCCGCGATGAGCTCGCGCGGAGGCGCCGGCTAGTTCGTGTTCAGCGCGGAAGCGTTCTCCATCTTCCACGCGCCGTTGTCTTTGACCCAGTTCTCTTCCTGGCGTGTGCCGGTCTTGCTGGTGGTGAACACCGTCGCGCGATCGGGCGTGGTCTTGCCCATGCTGGTCACGGTGCGATCCGCAGACGACGATTGGATCGTCTCGTTGATCTCGGTGCGGACCGCGGCGACGTTGACGGCACGTGGGCCGCTCGCGCACGCGGAGACGGCGATCAGAAGAGCGAGAAGCGTGTTGCGCATGTGTCCAGGAGACACGAGCGAGACGAGCGGTGTACACAAATTCTCGTCGAGAATCATGCATGTCGCTCGCGTCGCACGTGTCGCGCGACACGGTGTGACGCGGAGTGACGGATGCGACTGCGATCCCCGAATTCGCGCGACCGCGAAGCGACTACGGTGCGACGTTCGCTACGGTGTAGAGCGCGTCCGTTCGATACAGAACGCCCGCGCGCATCGTGTAGACCGTCTTGCGAATGTCCGCGATGTTCGCGAGTGGATCGCTCGCGACCACGACGAGGTCGGCGCGCTTTCCTGCCGTGATCGTGCCGGTCGTCTTGTCCAGATCGAGCGCACGCGCGGCATCGATCGTCGCCATCCGCAGGACGTCCTTCGGTGCGATGCCCGCGCGCACGAACAGCTCCATCTCGTGGTGGTACATCACGCCGCCGATGTGATCGGTGCCGAGCACGACGGGCACCTTCGAGGTCACGAGCAGCTTCACCATCGCGAGCAGCTTCGCCCACGACTTCGCGTACAGCGCCTGCTTCTCGCCCTCCATCGGCAAGCCGCCCGTCAGCCAACCGCGCTGCACCTGGATCGGGAAGCGCGCGACCGTGGCCTCCATGCCCGACATGATCTTGCCGGGAACGCCGACGAACAGATCCTCGAACGCCGCGAGCGTCGGATCGATGACGATCTTCTTGTCGCGCAGCATCGCGACGAACTCGGTCACCGGCGCGCTCGCGAGATCGAAGTCCGCGGCCTTGTCGCCGACGAGCGTGAACCGCGTCGTGTCGCGCGTGTCCGTCTCGTGCGTCGCGAAGAAGTTCAGGAACAGCATATTGATGTGTTCGATGCCGTCGTATCCGGCGGCGACCGCTTCGTGCGCGAGCATGTGCACCGGGATGTGCCCGGTGACCTTCATGCCCTTGCCGTGCGCCTCGGATGCGAGCAGCGGCACGAGGTCGGTCTTCACCGAGTTGTAGATCTTGATGCCTTCGTAGCCGCGCTTCTTGAACTGCGCGACGGCGAGCATCGCTTCGTCGGGCGTCTCCGCCGTGACCGTCGACGACGCTGCCTTGTCGCCGCGTCCCTCGATGAAGCCGTACCGCGCGATGTGCGGGCCGACGGCAGTGCCGTCATCGAACCGCTTCTTCAGATCGTCGAGCTCGTCCGGAATATTGCCGACGTCGCGGACGAGCGTCACCCCGGCCGCGATATCGAGAAGACCATCCACCGCGGTCGTGTGCGAGTGCATGTCGATGAGGCCCGGGATGATGCCCATGCCGTCGACCGGCAACGTGTCGACGCCCTCGGGAATCTTGACGGTGCCGGTCTTACCGATCGCTTTGATCGTATCGCCGACGACGAGCACGGTCTGGCTCTGGAGCCACACGCCCTTGTCCACGTCGAGCACGCGCGCGTTCGTGAACGCGATGCCGGTCACGGGCTTGGTCGCGTTGAGTCGCGCGATCTCCGCATCGCGCGCACGATCGAGCACGCGCTGCTTCGCCACGATCGGTGCGATCGCCGCGTCCCAGCCCTCGGGCACGAACGCGGACCATTGCGTCAGATCGCCGAACCACGTGCCGGTGTCGCGCTCGAACCACGAGTACTGCGGCGCCAGGCCGAGGCCATCGATGCGATAGCCGTCGAGCACCCGCTTCTCGTTGCCCGCAGCGACGGTGATATCGGCGACGCGCGTCACCTTCGCCTGCCCTCCCGGCAGAAGCGCGATCGCGCCGCCGGCCTTGAGCGCAGCCGGCACGAGGAACGGTGTCACCGGTCCATCGGCGATCGGTAGGAAGAACGTCGCGCCCTTCACGGCCTTCTCGCCCTGCTCTTCCTCGCTCTTCCACCGCGCGACACCGTTCGCGAGCTGGAATCGCTCGTCGACCTTGGTGCCCATCGTGTGCTTGCCGCTCGCCTCGAACGCCTCGAGCGTCCAGTCGGTCGCGCTGACCCGCAGCTTCGCGTCGACGTGCGGTCCGCGACCGTTCTCGACGATATGGATCTGGGTCGAGATCGTCCCGTCGATGGCCGTGGTGATCTGGTACGTGCCCGATGGCCGCCCGCTCGCCACGAACACGTAGTTCGCGACACGCTTCGCGTCGAGATCGATCTGTTTGCGCTGGGTTACCTCGACCGGTGCACCACCGCACGCGGCTACCAACGCGACGAGTCCTACCCAGGTCGTACGCATGCCGGGAACGTACCCCGATCGCGCTCGTGATATTCACCCCGCGTGATGCGCGATGTAGATCTGGTCATCGTCGGAGGCGGCCCGGCCGGGCTGTCCACCGCGCTGCACCTGCACGCTCTCGCGCCCGCGCTGCGCGTGGTGGTGCTCGAGCGCGAGAGATATCCCCGCGAGAAGATCTGCGCGGGCGGCATCGGTGCGCGCGCGTTCAAGCTGCTCGCGAAGATCGGCGTCGACGTCGACTGTCCGAAGGTTCCGCTGACGTCGCTCGCGGTCAAGCTGATGCACGACACCGTGATCACGCGCGTCGACGATCTGGGCGCGGTCGTGCGGCGCATCGAGTTCGATCACGCTCTCGCGAAGGTCGCCATCGCTCGCGGCATCGAGCTCCGCGATGGCTGCGGCGTCGAGAGCATCGAGATGATCGACGCGAGCGACCGCGTCGTCGGTCGCTCCGACATGCCGCGGATCACCCGCGCTGCGTCGAGTGGGTCCCTCGCGTCGAGCCCGCTCTCGTCGGATGACGTCGCTCGCGTCCGCGTCACCACCGCGAGCGGCGACATCTATCGCGCGCGCGCGATCGTCGGCGCCGACGGAGTCTCGGGCGTCGTGCGCAACCAGACCGGCTTCCCGCGCCCCGAGCTACGCGCGCAGGTCGTCGAGCTCGACACCGAGGGCGTCGCCGACGATCTCCCGCGCGACACCGTGGTCTTCGACTTCGCCCGCCGCGATCTCGCGGGCTACGCGTGGGACTTCCCGACCATCGTCGACGGCCAGCCGCTCGTCTGCCGCGGCGCGTACGTGATCCGCACGCTCGGCCCCGACGACGCGCGCGCTCGCTGCGCCGCCTACCTCGCGGAGCGCGGCCTCGATATCAACCGCTATCGGATCAAGCAATTCGCAGAGCGCGGCTGGGAACCGGGCGCGGACATCTCCAAGCCGCGCGTACTCCTCGTCGGGGAAGCGGCGGGGATCGATATCGCGACGGGCGAAGGCATCGGCCAGGCGATCGAGTACGGCTCCGTGGCGGCGCCCTACCTCGCCCGCGCGTTCGAGCGCGACAACCTGCGGTTCAGCGAGTGGCGCAGCGCGGTCGAGAAGCACCACCTCGGCTTCCAGCTGCGGATCCGCCACCTCGCGTACGAGCTGTTCTACGGGCGCCGGCGCACCAAGGTCGAGTTCCTCATGCCGAGGTTGTCGTCGATGTTCGAGGTCGCGGTGCAAGACTTCGCGGGCGTACCGATCAGCAAGCTCGCGCTCGCGCGCGGCGCGGGTCAGTTCCTCGCCGCGTACGCGACGATGAAGATGCGCCCGGACGACATCGTCTAGCGTCGCGACGCGGAGACGCAGGGAACGCAGAGCAGAGATCGTCTGGGCGCGTCTCGATCGACCAACCAAGAGCTCTCCTCCGCGCCCCCACTGCTCGTGATGATGCGCGAGGCGCAGGTCGAGCAGACGACAGGCCGCGCACGGCTCGTCGGGAACGAAGCGCGCACGGCGTGAGAACCAGCCAGCAAACAATGCGACGCAGAGACGCAGTGACGCAGAGCAGAAGGTGTTGGAACGCGTCACGATCGGTCGACGCGATCACGAACGGTGGGTGGTTCTCGTCGAACAATCAGGTCGGGCGATCCAAAACTCTGCTCTGCGAAATCTGCGTCTCTGCGTCGCATTTCTGAGGGCAGCGCAGACAGGGGAACGACGATACCCACACAGAGTAGGACGATGATGCGACGCGCGGCGTCTCGGCGATCGCCGAGCAGGGTGCGCCGAGCGGGTCGTCTGCCTGCGCGGACGCGTCATCGAAGCCCGCGTCTGGCACGGGCGATGTGGCAGGCCGGCGTGAAGCTCGACGGGCACCGTCGGTGCTGCCTGGAAACCAGGCCGTTCTCAGAGCACCGGATCCGGACCGACGCAGCACTTCGTGCCGGTCCAGTGCTCGCCCGGGTTGTCGCACTCCGCGAGCGTGCCGTCGACGCAGAGGTCGACGTTGGTCACGCAGCACGTGGTGCCGGTCCACATCTCGTCGGGGTTGTCGCACTCCGCGAGGGTTCCATCGACACAGATCGAGGGGCCGGTGACGCAGCACTTCGCGCCGGTCCAGTGCTCGCCGGGGTTATCGCACTCGGCGAGCGTGCCGGTGGTGCAGATGTCGACGGTGGTCACGCAGCACGTAGCGCCGGTCCAGTGCTCGTCGGGGTTGTCGCATTCCGCGAGATCACCGTCGACGCACAGCATCGGGCCCACGGTCGGGTTCGTCACGCAGCACTGCGTGCCGGTCCAGTGCTCGTCGGGGTTATCGCACTCGGCGAGCGTGCCCGGAACGCACGTGTTGGTGCCGGTCGTTGACGTCACGCAGCAGACGTTGCCCGTCCACGACTCGTCGGGGTTGTCGCACTCGGCGAGCGTGCCGTCGACGCAGACGTTCTCGCCGCTGATGCAGCACACGTTGCCGGTCCAGTGCTCGCCCGGGTTATCGCACTCGGCGAGCATGCCGGCGACGCAGGTATCGACGCCGGTGACGCAGCACTCGCTGCCGGTCCAGTGCTCGTCGGGGTTATCGCACTCGGCGAGCGTACCCGGCGCGCAGATCGTGCGAACGCCGCAGTCATCGTCGCACGCGCAGTTGGCTTCGCACGCGGTGGTCGTGTCACACGTGCAGGCGGGCGTGACCGAGCAGTCGGGATCGCAGGCGCAGCCGGACTCGCACGCGGCGCTCGTGTTGCACGTACAGGTGGCGCCGCAGTCGGGATCGCAGGTGCAGCCGGCCTCGCACGCGCTCGACGAGTCGCAGGTGCAGCCGCCGATCGTCTCGCAGCGCGCTTGGTCCGGATCGCACTCGAGGCCCGGATCACAGCCGCCGCCTTCGGTGCACGCGCAGCCGAGCGCGCCGATCGAGCAGGTCGCAGCATCTGAGGGAGCGTCGTCTCCGTTGTTGCCGCCGCCATCGCACGCACCGAGGAGAACCGCGAGGATCAGAAATCGCACGGCCGGCGCGATACCACGGTTCGGCATCGTAGTTGACGCCAAAAATATCGTGCGACTCCGGCGTGGCGCGCACGTCCGGAGGCCTATGCGTCAGCACTTCTACAACTTCGCGCACAAGGTCCTGCCGTCCGACGTCACTACACAACCCACGTTGTGGAATCTGATCTCGGGAGACAAGGCGCACTCGTATCTGCAGATGCGGTGGTCGGATGCGGCGCCCGCGGGCGCGGCGCAGCCGGCGAAGGGCCTCATGTGGATCGAGCCGGTGCGCGCGTTCGGTGTCGAGATCCGCACCGTGCGGATGCCGCCGCCCGAAGATGTCTCGGAGACGTACTACGGCGCGATCGCGAAGTCGGAGGACGGCGCGATTCGCTACTTCGTCTGCGAGAAGGGCGGCTCGTCGGTGTACTGGGCCGAGTGGCGTAAGGACATGCGGATCCGCGGTGAAGCGCTGCAGGAGACCGCGCCGCTCGACGTGAGCAAGGTGTTCACGGAGGCGCCGTCGCAGGCAGCGCCGTGGGAAATCTCGTCGAGCTCGATCCCTGGCCTGCCCTACCTCGCGTCGTTCCTGATGGCCGTGTGCCAGGAGATGGCGAACAAGGAAGCGAACGAGATGGCGAAGAAGGCGCTGACCGCGGGGCCTGGCAGCGTGAAGGCGCCGCCGGTGTCGTCGTCGATCAACCGCGGGCCGACGAAGATGACCGCGATCGTCACCGTCATCGTCATGGGCGCGATCGCGCTGATCGTCCTGTTGAAGCTGTTCGCCTAAGCGGGTGGAGCGACCGGCTTCCACGAGCGAATCGCGAACACGACGAGCGCGACCGCGAGGCCGAGCAAGATCAGCGAGACCAGCCCGTTGATCCACGGCGTGGTCCCGATCGCCGCGACGGCGATCGCCTTCGCTTGGATCGCGAGCGCGACGACGGTCACCGACATCACGAACACCATCGGGATCACGACGTACCAGATCGGCTTGCCCTGTCGCTTCAGCCAGACGGTGATCGCGAGCAGCGACAGCGCCGCGAGCAGCTGGTTCGAGGTGCCGAACAGCGACCAGAACCAGACGAAGCTGCCCTTCCCCGCTAGCAGCAGGAACGTCGCGGGGACGATCGCGGTCGCGGCGGTCGCGATGTAGCCCGACGTCTTCGAGCTGGTCTCGAACAGCTCCTGCAAGATGTAGCGACCGAGCCGGGTGGCGGAGTCGAGCGTGTCGAAGATGAACGTCGACAGCACCATCGCGCCGAACGTCGTCGCGACGACCGGATCGAGGCCGGTGAGCGCGTTCAAGAACCGTGCGATGCCGCTCGCGTAGATCGCGTCGGGCGAGCCCTTCACCGACGGAGCGACGATCATCACCGTGGCGAGCGCGATCACGGCGACGAACGCTTCGAGGAGCATCGCGCCGTACCCGATCGGATGGCAGTCGCGCTCGCGATCGATCTGCTTCGATGTCGTGCCCGAGCACACGAGGCCGTGGAACCCGGAGCAGGCGCCGCACGCGATCGTGACGAACAAGAACGGGAACAGCATGCCGCCCTTCGCGTGCTCGAACCCCGTGAACGCCGGGCGCTCGATCGTGAAGCCGCCGAAGAAGATGCCGAGCGTGCCGATCGCCAGCGCGGTGTAGAGGACGAACCCGCCGAGGTAGCCGCGCGGCTGGAGCAGCAGCCACATCGGCGTCAGCGACGCGACGAAGCAGTACGCGAGGATGAGCACGACCCACACCCACCACTCTGCGGCGAGCAACGTGGAGTACTGCGTGCCGACCCACACCGCGACGAAGATCAGCGGCACGAAGATCAGCGTCTGGATCCACAGCTTCGGCTTCCAGATGCGATCGACCACGCCCATCACGACCGCGAGCGCGAGATAGAGCACGCCCGCGAGCGCGACCGCGCCACCCTGATCGAAGCTCGAGGTGATGCCGGGCTGCGCCTTCGACGTGAAGGCACCCGCGGTGAGATCGACGAACGCGACGATCACGTAGACGAGCGCGAGCCAGATGAAGATCAGCATCGCGCGCCACGCGTTGCGGCCGAGGTTGACCTTCGCGACCTCCGCGATCGACTTCGCATCGTGACGCACGGACGCGACGAGCGTGGTGAAGTCGTGGACCGCACCGATGAAGATCACGCCGACGACGATCCACAGGATCGCGGGCAACCAGCCGAAGTACTGCGCGGCGAGGATCGGTCCGACGATCGGCCCCGCCGCCGCGATCGCGCTGAAGTGCTGGCCGAACAGGTACGCGGGCTTCGTCGGGACGAAGTCGATGTCATCGCGATGACGGTGCGCCGGTGTGTCGGTCGTGGATCCGAGCGCGTACTGGCGCGCGATCAGCCGTCCGTAAAACCGGTAGCCGAGCACGAGCAGCACCAGCACGGAGGCCGCGAGCAGTGGGAGACTCACGCGCGCGATACTAGCGTCGGTCGCTCGGCGGCGGGCGACAACCCTCGTAAAACCACGCACGTACACACCTCGTGCAGATTCTTTCGCTGTCGTGTCGATCGGCCCGGCCGTCGTTCGTCGCGCTCGTGAACCCCCGGAACAGGAGACCCCATGAAGTTCGTCGTTTTGGTCAAAGCAACCCAGGAATCCGAGCAAGGCGCCCCACCCGACCCCGAGCTCCTCACCGCGATGATGAAGTACAACGAGGAGCTCGTGAAGGCAGGCATCTTGCTCGACGGTGCGGGCTTGAAGCCTTCGAAGGAAGGCGTGCGCGTGCGGTTCGACGGCAAGAGCCGCGCGGTCGTCGACGGTCCGTTCACCGAGACCAAGGAGCTCGTGGCCGGCTACTGGCTGTGGCAGTGCAAGTCGCGCGAGGAGGCGATCGAGTGGGTGAAGCGCTGCCCGAACCCGATGAGCGGCCCGAGCGAGATCGAGATCCGCCCGCTCTACGAGATCGCGGACTTCTCGCCCGATGCCGAGACGCTCGCGCTGCACGACAAACTCCAAGCGCAGCAGAGCAAGCTCCGCTGAGCGTCATGTGCTCTCATCTCGCCGGTGACGAGCACGCAGGAAGTGCAACGCGCGATCGATGCCGTGTGGCGCATCGAGAGCGCTCGACTCATCGCAGGGCTCGCGCGCATCACGCGCGATGTCGGCACCGCCGAAGAGCTCGCACAGGACGCGCTCGTCACGGCCCTCGAGAAGTGGCCGGAGTCCGGCATTCCGGACAACCCCGGCGCGTGGCTGATGCACGCCGCGAAGAACCGGGCGATCGATCGCGTGCGGAGAGCGAAGCTCGTGGATCGCAAGCACGAGCAACTCGGCGCCGAGATCGCGGCGACGCCCGACCGCACCGTCGAGATGATCGAGGCGAAGCTCGATGACGATGTCGGCGACGATCTGCTGCGGCTGATCTTCACGTGCTGTCACCCCGTGCTCTCCCGCGAGGCGCGCGTGGCCCTGACGCTGCGCCTGCTCGGCGGACTGACCACGGAGGAGATCGCGCGCGCGTTCGTGACACCCGAGCCGACGATCGCGCAGCGCATCGTGCGCGCGAAGAAGACCCTCGCCGACGAGAGGGTCCCGTACGAAGTCCCGCGCGGCGAGGATCTCGCGCCGCGCCTCGCGTCGGTGCTCGAGGTGGTCTACCTCGTGTTCAACGAGGGCTACTCCGCGACCGCCGGTGATCACTGGACTCGACCGGGGCTGTGCGAGGACGCGCTGCGCCTCGGCCGAATCCTCGCCGAGCTCGCACCGCGCGAGGCCGAGGTCCACGGGCTCGTCGCGCTGATGGAGATCCAGGCGTCGCGCATGGGCGCGCGAACGAAGCCCGACGGAAGTCCGATCCTGCTCCTCGATCAGAACCGCGCGCGTTGGGATCAGGTGTTGATCCGCCGCGGGCTCGCCGCGCTCGCGCGCGCCGAAGCCGCGACCGGCCAAGGTGCCTACGTGATGCAGGCCGCGATCGCGGCGTGTCACGCCCGCGCGAAGACCGCGGCCGAAACGGACTGGACTCGCATCGCGGCGATCTACGAGGCGCTCGTGCAGCTCACGCAGTCGCCGATCGTCGAGCTGAACCGCGCCGTCGCCGTCGCGATGGCGTTCGGGCCGGCCGCTGGACTCGCGATCGTCGATGGCCTTCTCGATGTGCCCGCGCTCGCCGAGTATCACCTGCTGCCGAGCGTGCGCGGCGATCTGCTGTTCAAGCTCGGCCGGCTCGGCGAGGCCCGCGTCGAGCTCGAGCGCGCCGCGGCGATGACGAAGAACGAGCGCGAGCGAGCGCTACTGATCGACAAGGCCGCGGCGTGTAACTCGATCCCGCCGATCATCCACTAGGCACTCGGCGCTCGGCACTCGCGGGACTAGAGCAGCGAGCGCGCGACCTGCTCGAGGCGGTCGTACGACTCTGCCGCGCCCTGCTCCATTCCCGTCGAGATGATCGTGTCGCGGATGACTTTCGTGTGGCACTCGGAGTGGCAGGTCAGCGTGGTCTTGCCGTTCGCTTCGACGAGCGTGTACGTCACGAGGATCGATCCCTCGTAGCCGTCCATCCCCTCGGTGTTCACGATGCGCTCGGGCTTCACGATCTCGAGGTACTCGCCGCTCTGGCCCATCACGTTGCCGTTGGCCAGCCGCAGCTCGTAGCGCCACTTACCGCCGACGCGAAAGTCGATATCGCAGCGGATCATGTCGCCGGCGTTGCAGCCCCACCACTGCTTGACGAGCTCGGGCTCGCTCAGCGTGCGCCACAACAGCGTCCGCGGCGCATCGAACGCGCGCTCGAGGAGGATCGAGGTATCGGTCGGAGTGGAGACGTTCATCGTGTGCTTCATGGCGCTGCTCCTTGTTCGTTCGCGAGAACCTCGCGCAGGCGCTCGAGCGCGCCGGCCCAGCACGAGCGCGCGATCGATTGCTCGAGCGTCCAGCGCGTCTTCGCGCCGTCCTCGACGAGGGTGATGGTGATCAACGTCGTGGTGTCGGCGCTCGCGCCGCCCCACGTGAAGACGATCCGTTCGGGTGCGCGAACATCGCAGATCCCGACGACAAAGCGATCGTGATCCGAGCGGCGCCGGCCATCGCGACGCAGCTCCCACCAGCGGGCGAGCCGCTCGGGCTCGGTCCACTCGGCGAACACGTCGGCGCGCGGCGCATCGATGACGCGCTTCATCACGAGCAGCGGTTGAATGGCACCGCGCATCAGCGACTCCTACTTCTTGCGGCCATGTCGCTTCTCCTTGTCTTTGAGGTTGTCGAGCAGCGCATCGAGGCGCGCGAAGCTCGCCTCCCAGAACTCGCGATACTCGAGGAGCCAATCGTTGGCCTCGCGCAGCGGCGTCGCTTCGAGGTGGACCGGCCGGCGCTGGGCATCGCGCCCGCGCGAGACGAGCCCCGCCTTCTCGAGCACCTTGATGTGCTTCGAGATCGCCGGCTGGCTCATCGAGAACGGCTCGGCGAGCTCGAGCACCGATGCATCGCCGCGTGCGAGTCGCGCGAGGATCGCGCGGCGCGTGGGATCGGCCAATGCGGCGAACGTGACGTCGAGACGGTCCGGGGACATCCATTACCTCGGGGTTACATAACCCATCAGTTATCTACGTGGGCGCGGCGCATCTGTCAAGCCTGGCTAGCGAACGGGGACCGCGAGGATCTGCTCGGTCGACATCACGTCGGCGAATCGATCGGCGAGCGACGCGAGCGCGACCTCGTGGACCGTGCGGTGATCGATCGCATCGCCTGCTCGCGCACCGGGGCGTGGCAGATCGCGAGCGGCCGCGGCATCGGCGGCAACCACCACGCGAAAGCCGCGTACCGCCCCGTCGCTCGCGGTCATGTGCACCGCGAGGTGCGTCATCAGCCCCGCGACGATGACGGTGTCGACGCCGCGGTCCCGAAGCTCCGCGTCGAGCGTCGTGTTCGTGAACCCGCCACCGGACGCTTTCGCGATCACGATCTCGGTCGGTGCGGGCTCGATCTCGTCGATGAACGCGGCGCCGCGCGTGCCGGGCACGAACGCCGGGCTGTGCGGCCGCGTGACGAGGTTGTGCACGTGAACGACGAGGATTCCGGCGTCGCGCGCCCACCGGCGCAGCTCGCGTGCCCGGTCGACCGCGCGGTGCACGTCGGGTAACGGAAGCGCGCCGTCGACGAACTCGCGCTGGAAGTCGACGAGGACGAGCGCGGTCGTGGCGCTGTCGAGCTCGCGGAGCGGCGCGATGCCGTAGAGGTCGCGCAGCGTGCGCATGCGGGGCCGGCCTCCGGGCGACACCTCGCCGGCCTGCGCTGGCGTCGTAAGCGAACCGGGCGTGACCACAGCCGACGACTGGGCGTGATGGGATCGCGCCGCAGCGATGGCGATCACGAGCACGAAGGCAGCTGCGGCCGAGCTTCCGAGGATGACGAGTGCAATCAGGTGTTTCATGAGTCCACCCTGCAGCGACGGGCATGCGTGCGGAAGTGCCCGTTCATGCATGTTCATCGTGCAAGAATGCACGCATGCAGTGGGACGACCTCCAGGTATTCCTCGCCGTCCATCGCACCGGCAGCCACGCCGGCGCCGCGCGAGCGCTTCGCGTCGATGCATCCACGATCGGGCGCCGCATCGTGCAGCTCGAGGCCGCGCTGGGCGCGCGACTGTTCGATCGGTCGCGTGCCGGGCTATCGCCGACCACCGCGGGCACCGCGCTCGTGCCGCGCGCGGAGCGCGTCGAGGCCGAGGTGCTCTCGATCGGTCGCGAGGTTCGCGGATTGGACGCCGCCCTCGCCGGCCCCGTGCGCCTCACCGCGAGCGACGGCATCGCCGCGTACCGATTGCTGCCGAAGCTGCCGGCGCTGCTCGCGACGCATCCCCAGGTGGCGTTGACCGTGCGGACGGATGCACGCAACCTCGATCTGTCTCGGCGCGAAGCCGATGTCGCGGTCCGGCTGGGACGCCCCACGGAGAAGACACTCGTCGCGAGACGGCTCGGCGCGCTGCGGTTCGGCATCTATGGCGCACGCGGGTTCTTCGATCGCGCGCCGGTGCCGCGAACGATCGAAGACCTCGCGGCACATCCGTTCGTCGGATTCGATGCGGGATCACCGGTCTCGCAGACGGCATGGCTCGCGCGGACCGTCCGTGGCGTGCGATTCGCGCTGCACGTGAGCACGACGACGGCGCAGGTCGCCGCGTGCAAGCTCGGATTCGGCCTGGCCCTCCTTCCGAGCATCGTCGAGGATCACGAGCCGCTCGTCCCGGTGCTGCCCAGGCTCGCGTCGATGACGCGCGAGGCATGGGCCGTGACGCATCAGGATCTGCGCAAAGCGGCGCGCGTGGCTCTCGTCATGGAGTGGCTCGCGAACGTCCTCGCGTGAGCCTAGCGCCGATGCCAATTGCGCGCGTTCGTGACCGGTCGATGGCGGCTGTGGCTAGAATCGCGTGAGTGTCGTGGACGTCGGTGCTGACCGGGGAGCTCGCGGAGCGAGCGATCGCGAGAGCACGACAGATCGCGCTCGCTCACGCGGCGACCCCGGCAGCCACGCCCGCGGATCGCGCGTTGTTCTGGGCGTACGCGTCCGCCGCCTTCGACGAGCCGTTCGCGAACGCAGCCTATAGCGCCGCTCTCGACGATCTCGTCGCCGCCGTGCAGCGAGGCGCGCCGCACCTCGGCCTGTTCGGTGGGCTGGCGAATGCGGGCTGGGTGCTCTGTCACGTGCTCGATCCCGACGACACCGCGGACTCGCTCGGGGCGATCGACGACGCGCTGCTCGGCGTGATGGCCGGCGGGTCGTGGAGCGGTGCGCACGATCTGATCGAGGGCCTCGCGGGGTTCGGCGTGTACTTCCTCGAGCGCATCGCTCACGGCGGCGGCGATCGCGCGGTCGAAGGCCTCGCACGCGTGGTCTCGCAGCTCGAACGGACGGCGACGCGGACCGACGCCGGCGCCACCTGGCACACGGCGCTGTCGATCCTGCCGCCCTCGTTCGCGAGCGAGTATCCCGCGGGGTTCTACGATTGCGGCATCGCGCACGGCGTGCCCGGGATGATCGGCGTCCTCGCGCGCGCCGCGGCGCATATCGACGGTGCGCGACCGCTCGCGCTCGAGGCGCGCCGATGGCTCGAAGCGCAGCGCGCCGAGGGAACGTTCCCCGGCAAGCTCGCGGGCCCGGATCTCTCGGCCCCGGAAGCGGCGCGCACGGCGTGGTGCTACGGCGATCCGGGTGTCGCGCTCGGTCTGTGGTCGGCGAGCGTGGCCTTCGGCGGTGCGGTCACGGATCCGAGCGAGCTCGCGCTCGCGGCGATGTCGCGCGACGTGATCACGGCCCGCGTCGTCGACGCGACGGTGTGCCATGGCGCAGCCGGGCTCGGCCATCTGTGCAATCGGTTCTTTCACGCGTCGGGAACCTCGGCATTCGCCGATCGCGCTCGCGTGTGGTTCGCGCGCGCGATCGAGCTGCCGATTCCGGACGAGCCCGCGTTCCTCGACGGCTCCGCCGGTGTCGCCCTCGCGTTACTCGCGGCGTCCACGCCCAGCGAGCCCGCGTGGGATCGCCTACTGTTATCGGACCTCGCGACGTCAGCGCCGAACGACGAAGGCTGATCATGGACAAAGACACCGCCGACAAGCCCAAGGTAGACGACAAGTCCGACGAACGTCGGACGCGTAGCAGCGCCGAAGGCGCTGCGAAGGTAGACGACAAGTCCGACGAACGTCGGACGCGTAGCAGCGCCGAAGGCGCTGCGAAGGTAGACGACAAGTACCGCCCGCTGCCGCGCTTCGTACTGCGAACGCCGACGTTGCCGTTCGACACGCTGGCGCGCTGGTCGACGATGACGAGCACCGAGGAGCGGCGCGCGGATCTCGCGAGGCTCGTCGCGGATCCCACGGTGCGCGAGGCGCTGTACCTCGCGTCGCCGGAGCTCGACGCGCAGATTCCCGCCTGGCAGAAGCAACCCGAGTCGCAGTCCGGCATCGCGGTCGAGCGCGCGCTCGTTCGCTACATCTCGCGCATGGCGTCGCGCTCGACGCCGTTCGGCTTGTTCGCGTCCGTGTCGATCGGCGCTGTCGGTGAAACCACGAACCTCCGCATTCCACCACGCAGCGTCGCCAAGCGACACACGCGCCTCGACAACGACCTGTTGTTCCAGCTGTGCGCGGACCTCGCGAAGGATCGCGGCGTCCGCGCGCACCTGCGGTATCGGCCGAACTCGAGCCTGTATCTCGCCGCGGCGCGCTTGCGCTACGCGGAGGCCCGGCTCGTCGGCGCCGCGCGCGTCTATCACCTGGTCGCCGTCGATCGCACGCCGTACCTCGAGGCGCTGCTCGCGCGCGCGCGCAACGGCGCGACCATCGACGATCTCGTCGAGGTCCTTGTCGTCGATCCGGAGATCACGCGCGAGGAAGCGACGGCATTTCTCGACGAGGTCATCGATACGCAGATCCTCGTGCCCGAGCTCGCACCGGCGGTCACCGGGCGCGAGCCCACCGCGGGCATCATCGATTCGCTGCGCGCGACCGGCCTCGATCTCGTCGCCGACCCTCTCGCCGACGCGGAGCGCGCGCTCGCCGACATCGATGCGGCGCCCGCGAATGCGCCCGAGCGCTACAAGGCGATCGAGCAGATGCTCGCGCAGCGGTTGCCGACGAAGGTGGAGCCGAGTCGCCTGTTCCAGGTCGACATGTTCAAGACCGCCTCGGAGTTCACGATCAGCAAGGGCGTGGCCGAGGAGCTCCGCCGCGCCGCGCAGCTCCTGCACGACCTCGCGCCCGGCGGCGTCGACAGCGAGTGGAGCGACTTTCGCAACCGGTTCAGCGCGCGTTACGAGACGCGCGAGGTTCCGCTGCTCGAGGTGCTCGACGAGGAGTCCGGCATCGGCTTCGGCGAGACCGGCGATTCACCGCGCGCCGCACCGCTGCTCGCGGACCTCGTGTTCCCGGGGCGTCCCGGGCCGCGCCGCACGACGCTCGCGTCGCGCGATGTCTACTTGATGGCGCTCGTCGCGCGCGCGCTGCAGGAAGGCGCCGACGAGATCGTGCTGACCGACGAGGATATCGGCAAGCTGACGAACCCGGAGCCGACGCCGCTCGCCGATCTGATCGCGATGCAGTGCCAGTTGCTCGCACCGAGCTCCGACGCGTTCGCCACGGGCGACTACCAGATCCGCGTCGTGGGTTGCGGCCGTGGCGCCGCCCTGCTCGGCCGGTTCTGTCACGGATCCTCGGAGGTCGCGTCGCTGACGCACGACTGCCTGCGTTTCGAAGAGACGGCGACACCCGGCGCGATCTACGCGGAGATCGTCCATCTCCCCGAGGGCCGCGTCGGCAACATCTTGCTGCGCCCCGTGCTGCGCGAGTACGAGATTCCGTACCTCGGCGCGAGCGGCGCCGCCGCGGACAAACAGATCGACGTCAACGATCTCACGGTGTCGATCGTCGAGAACCGCGTCGTGCTGCGCTCGAAGCGGCTCGGTCGCGAGGTGATTCCGCGGCTGACCAGCGCGCACAACTACTCGGCGCGCAGCCTCGCCGTGTATCGCTTCCTGTGCTCGCACGCGGGACAGAACCTCGGCCAAGCGTATTGGACGTGGGGCGTGGCGAACGAGATGCCATATCTGCCGCGCCTGCGCCGCGGGCGCGTGGTGCTCGAGCGCGCGCGGTGGACGCTCTTGCGCAAGGACCTCGCGACGATCGAGACCGCGTTCTCGGGCATGAACGCCGCGAAGACTCCCGAGCAAGTGCGCGCCGTGCGGCAAAAAGTGATGGCCGCGTTCGCGGCGATCCGCGAGCGTCGCAAGCTGCCGCGCTGGATCGTCGTCGGTGATCACGACAACGAGCTCCCCGTCGATCTCGAGAACGAGCTGATGGTCGAGAGCGCCGCGCATCTCTTGAAGGGTCGCACCGTCGCGAACGTGTTCGAGATGCTGCCGGGACCCGCGCAGATGGCGGTGACGAGCAGCGAGGGTTCGTTCTCGCACGAGCTCGTCGTCATGCTGAGCAAAGAGGTCCGCCCCGCAGCGACACCGGCCGCGTTCACCGCCCCACCCGTGCAGCGCCGGTTCTTGCCCGGCTCCGAGTGGCTGTACCTGAAGCTGTACACGGGCCGCGCCACCGCCGATGCGCTGATGCGCGACTACCTCGCTCCGGCCGTGAAGGCCGCGTTCGAGCGGAACCTCGCGACGCACTGGTTCTTCATCCGGTTCGGCGATCCCGACTGGCACATCCGCCTGCGCTTCGCCGGCGATCCCGCGACGCTGACCGGCCAGCTGCTGCCGCACCTCCACCAAGCGCTCGCGCCCGCCAGCGAGCGTGGCCTCGTGTGGAAGATCACGCTCGACACGTACGAGCGCGAGGTCGAGCGCTACGGTGGCGAGCACGCGATCGATACCGCCGAGCACATGTTCCGCGCGGACAGCGACTGCGTGCTGTCGATCCTCGAGAGCCTCGAAGGCGACGCCGGCGCCGACGCGACATGGCGGCTCGCGCTCCGCGGCATCGATCGCTTGATGGACGACCTCGGCCTGTCGCTCGTCGAGAAGCTCGTCACGATGACGGTCGCGCGCGACGGCTTCGGCGCGGAGGTCGGCATGGACACCACGCTGCAGAAGAAGCTCGGCGAGAAGTACCGCAGCCACAAAGCGGAGATCACGTCGCTCCTCGAGACGCCGGCCGACGATCCCGATCACATGTTCGGCCCCGCGTTCCAGATGATCGCCGAGCGCTCGCGCGTGCAAGCGCCGCTCGCCGCGCACCTGCGCCAGCTGGAAGCGGACGGCGAGCTGCGTTCGCCCGTGCTCGAGCTCGCGCACTCGTTCATCCACATGCACGTGAACCGGATGATCCGATCCGCGGCGCGCATGCACGAGCTCGTGCTCTACGATCTCTTGCGCCGCCACTACGACGGCCTGATCGCGCGCGCGAAGCACGCCAAAGCGTCGTGATCGTCACCCCGGGACGGCAGAGTGCCACTCGGGGAACGCAGCGACTCCGACGGTGATCACCCCCGGAGCCAGTCCTCTCTGGCAGTTAGGGTTGCCGGCGGCTTGGCTCGCCACGTGCTCTATGTCGAATCACGCAGGACGCGCTCCGAGGAGGCGTTCGACGACGAGATGACCATGACGAACCCGGCAACCAAGGTAGTACGCACGCTCTAGTGATCGCAGGTGCCCACGCGGCACCTCGCAGGTCCTAGAGCGAAGCGACACCGGTTACCGCGTTCCGACATCCCGTTTTCGAACCTCACGCCTCACTCAGGAGTCCGTCATGAAGAAGCAATCGCGCAAGCTCAATCTCAACCGCGAGACCCTCATCCCGCTGCAGGCCGACGACATGGCCGCGATCAACGGTGGCATCACGCCGACGATCACGACGTCGAGCGCGCCGTGCACCGCGTCCATCGCGTCGGTCCTCTCGGCGATCAGCCAGTCGCTCCAAACCCGTTGGTGCAAGTAACTCGCGGGCGAAGGAGACGACCATGAAGAAGCAAACGCGCAAGCTGAACCTCAACCGCGAAACCCTGATCTCGCTGCAAGACGGCGAGCTCGATCAGGTCAACGGTGGCGTCACGCCGACGATCACGACGTCGAGCATGCCGTGCACGGCATCCATCGCGAGCGTCCTCAGCGCTGTCTCGCGAATCATCAAGACCCGCGGCCCCGGCTGCTAGCCGTCGTCCGCATTCCCACCCCTCGCACACATCGAACCAGGAGACCGACCATGAAGAAGCAATCTCGCAAGCTGAACCTCAACCGCGAAACCCTCATCCCGCTGCAGGCCGACGACATGGCCGCGATCAACGGCGGCATCACGCCGACGATCACGACGTCGAGCGCGCCCTGCACCGCGTCCATCGCGAGCGTCCTCTCGGCGATCAGCCAGTCGCTGCAGACGCGCTGGTGCAAGTAGTTCGCGTTCCCCCAACCCCCTTTCATCCAGGAGACCGACCATGAAGAAGCAATCCCGCAAGCTGAACCTGAACCGCGAAACCCTCATCCCGCTGCAGAGCGACGACCTCGCCGGCGTCAACGGCGGAATCACCCCGACGATCACCACCTCGTCGATGCCGTGCACGGCGTCGATCGCGTCGGTCCTCTCGGCCATCAGCCAGTCGTTGCAGAGCCGCGGCCCGGGCTGCAAGTAAGGAGACGACCATGACGAACCACGATGACGACGTAGACGTAGACGTAGTTCCCGATCCCGTGAGTCACGGCCATCGCGCGAACAACTGACGATCGGTCGCAAGACCGGTCGCGAGTTGTTCGCGCGATGTCCATTTCGGGGCACGATAGAACGCAGATGCTCGCTCCACGCACAGAGCTACCGAAGCTCACCGATCGTCTACCGCTCGGGACCACCGGCCTTCTGGTCAGCCCGATCTGCTGCGGCATGACCTTCGACGACCACGTCGTGCCCGCGGCGTTCGAGGCGGGCATCAACTTCTTCTTCCTCAGCGCCGACATGCACTGGCCGATGTACGAGTCGATCCGCAAGGGACTCGAGGATCTGCTGCGCGGGCATCCCTCGCGACGCGACGAGATCGTCGTCGCGGCGACCTGCTATGTCACGCAGCCCGAGTTCTGCTTCGCTCCGTTCGACGAGGTGCTCGAGGCTATCCCGTCGCTCGGCCGGATCGACATCACCGTCGCCGGCGGCAGCTACGCGCCGGAGATCCTCACGCGCATCGAGATCTTCAAGCTGCACCGCGCGATCAAGCACGCCGGCGCGAGCGGCATCGGCGCGAGCTTTCACGATCGCACGGTGGCGCGCGAGCTCCTCGACCAGGGCTTCCTCGACATCCAGTTCGTTCGCTACAACCCGGTGCATCCGGGCGCGCAGAAGGACGTGTTCCAGCACGCGAAGCCGCGCCCCGAGCGCTCGACGCTCTTGTTCAACTTCAAGAGCACCGAGTCGTACGTCGACAACGAGGAGCACCTGAAGGAGATGGGCGTCGAGGAAGACAACTGGCGTCCCCACATCACGGACTACTATCGATTCGCGCTGACGGCGCCCGCGCTCGACGGAATCCTCGTCGGGATGCCCGATGCCGATGGCGTGCGCCAGCTCGCCGACGCGCTCGCGAAGGGGCCGCTCGACGAGGAGGACCACCAGTACCTGCTCGATCTCGGGGTGCTCGAGAAGCGGCGGCGGGAGGCCGAGAAGCTCCGCAAGACGCGCGAGAACATCGCGAAGCTCAGACTCGAGACGTGATCGGGTACTCTCGATCCATGGCGCGGCACCCCGTAGCGATCGCGACGCTGATGCTGGCCGCGTGCGGTGACGATGGCGGAGCGATGATGATGCCCACCGGCGACGCGAGCATGACGATCGACAGCGCGCCGCAACCACCCGCGCACGTGGTGGCGTACGTCAGCGGCAACAGCGCGAACATCGCGTGGTTCGATCTCGATGCGGACACCGGCGCGCTCACCGCCACATCGACGATCGCCTCGTTCGCGAACAACCCGTCGTTCCTCGCGATGACGCAGACGCACCTCTACGCGGCCGCCGAGGGCGGCAATCGGGTCGGCGCGTACGCGATCGATCAAGCAAGCGGCGGGCTGACGTTCATCAACGACGTGTCGTCGTCGGGGATGGGACCGGCGCACGTCTCCGTCGACGTCGCGGGCGCATATGCGATGGTGGCGAACTACAACAACGGCGCGATCGCGGTGTTGCCGATCCGCGGCGATGGCGGTCTGATGGCGGCCTCGCAGACGCTGACCGCCGGCGGCAACGCGCACCAGATCATCACGGATCCGTCGAACGCGTTCGTCCTCGTCCCGTGCAAGGGCGCGGACTGGGTCGCGCAGTACACGTTCGCGTCGGGGACGCTGACCGCCAACGCGACACCCCACGCGATGACGGCGAACGGTGCGGGCCCGCGACACGTCGCGTTCGCGCCGGGCGCGCAGTACGCGTACCTCGTCAACGAGAACAACAGCACGCTCACCGCGTTCTCGTTCGCCGCCGGCCGGCTGACCGAGCTGCAAACGGTGTCCACGCGCGCGACGGGCGCGACCGGCGCGAACACCGGCGCCGAGATCGTGGTGCATCCCTCGGGCGCGTTCGTGTACTCGTCGAACCGCGGCGACAACAACGTCGCGGTGTTCCGCATCGCGCCGACCACGGGGATGGTCACGCTCGTCGGTCACGTGCCGACCGGCGGGATGACACCGCGCAGCTTCGCGCTCGATCCGAGCGGAAAATGGCTGTTCGCGGCGAACCAGAACAGCGACACCGTCGTGACGTTCTCCGTCGACACGGCGACCGGGATGCCGGCGGCGACCGGGGCGACGATGCCGTTCGACAATCCCTCGTTCGTCGGGTTCGTCTCGTTGCCACCGTAGCGGCCGCTGTCGCTAACCTACGCTGCTGCTGCGGACGCCGCCGTCGCGAGAACGGGACACGATGGAGATCGATGTCCTCGGCGCGCTGACGCAGGCCACGATCCGATCGACGCGAGCTGACCTCCACGGGCGGCAGCTCGCTCGGCGCCACCGATTGCCGAGGGTGCGACCTCGCCGGACGTGATCGCCGCCCGCGCGCTCGCGCCCTAGTGGTGATCGTGCTCGGGCTTGTGCTCGGCTTTGATCACGTTCCCGCTCGGATCGATCAGCATGTGACACGTCGTGCAGCCGAGCTCGCCCGTCTTCGTCTTCGGATCGAACACGGCCTCCTGGAGGAGCTCGCCCATCAGCGGCTCGAGCTTCTCCGACATGAACTGCGCGTAGCGACCGGCCTCGGGCTCCTTGGCCACCCACGCCATGAACGCCTCTTCGCTGTTCGGCAGCGGCTTGATCTTTCCGTTCGGCATCTCGAAGGTTCCGTCCGCGGCGCCATCGCCATGGCACGTCACGCAGTCCATCGTCTGGTACTTCGCGTCGAACGCGACGAAGATCTCCTTCGTCTTCGGAAGCACGACTTCCTTCATGTACGTCGTGCGCTGGTCGAGGTTCATGTCCTTCCACACGGTCGGCTTCGCCGGCTCTGGTGTGGTCTTGGTCGACGAGCCACCGCCACACGCGGCGACGACGAACAGCGATACGGAGAGGCGTTGCATCCGCGGACCCTACCCGCGATCGCTACTCGCCGCGAGCGATCGGGCGTGAGGGATCCGTGATCCACGCACTCCAGCTGCCCGGGTACAGCTTCGCGCGCACGCCGGCGATCTCGAGCGCCAACACGTCGTGTGCGGCGGTCACGCCCGAGCCGCAGTACACCGCGACGTCCGCGCCGCTCACCGCGCCGACCTTCGCGTACTCCGCCGCGAGCTCGCCGCTCGGACGAAATCGTCCCTCGCCGTCGAGGTTCGCGGTCGTCGGCACGTTGACCGCGCCGGGGATGTGCCCCGCGACGGGATCCACGGGCTCGGTGTCGCCGCGAAAGCGCTCGGGCGCGCGTGCATCGATCAACACGCCGACGCGCGGGACATCCTCGGCCTCGACGATCGGCATGCCTCCCGCGACCGCCGTGAACGTCCCCGCGATCGGCGCGCGCGTCTCGGTCGCGACCTCGCCTCCCGCGCGCGTCCATCCGCCCCATCCACCGTCGAGCACGCGCACGTTCGCGTGCCCGAAGTAGCGCAGGAGCCACCACGCGCGACCCGCGGCGCGTCCGCCCCAATCGTCGTAGACGACGACGGCGCGGTCGTTCGACACGCCCACGCTGCGCATCGCGCTCTCGAACACCTGCGCGTCGGGGAGCGGATGACGTCCGCCCTGCCCCGGTGGCGCCGCGAGCATCGTGTCGAGATCCACGTACGCGGCACCGGGGATGTGCCCGGCCGCGAACTCGTCGGCGCCTTTCGGTCCGCCGAGCTTGTAACGCACGTCGAGGACCGTGACCTTCGCGAGCTCGGTCGCGAGCTCGTCGATCGAGATCAGTGGATGCATGTAGCGGTTGTACGCTACCGACGAATTACTCGGTCTTCGTATCGTCCATCATCTTGCTGAACGCCGGGTCGTTGCTGCACGCGAACATCGCGTCGACAACGGCCTTCTTGTTCGCCTTCATCACGTCGCCATACTTCTTCTGAACGTCCTCGGGCGGCCCCTTCGGCCACTGCTCGTTCAGCTTCTTCTGCATCGCTTTGTAGTTGGCGGTGTTCTTCGAACGCCACTCGCCGACGCTCTTCGCCTTTGCCGCGCAGTCCTCGCCACCGACGTTGAAGGCAGCCGCCTTCTCCGTGTCGAGCTTCATGAACGCGTCGATGTCACCGGAGCCGCCTTTGCTACAAGCGGCGAGTCCTACGGTGAGAGCCAGGCTACCGAGCAGGTACGAAATCTTCATCAGTTCCTCCGTGTGGTTCGGACGTACGAGAACCCCGACAGTCGCACCTTTCCACGATGCGCTGGCCCGTCCACGCGGAGATCTGGCTAGTACCAGTGGTGGCGGCGCCAGAACGAGGCCGCGCGGTCGGCATTTCCGTAGCGGTCCTTCACGTACCCGCGGAACGCCTGGAGCTGGAGGCCTGGATCCGTCGTGTTCGCGTTGGCGCCGAGATAGTGGCGGCGGTTCGCGATCAGGAGCTGCCCGAGGCCGAACGCCGTCGAGTGTGGATTCTTCGCCGTGGTCTCGCCGCCCGACTCGTGCGAGATGATGTACCGCTCGGACGCGGACAGCTGGGACATGTCGATGCGCACGCCGCCCGAGGGACGAACGAGCTCTTCCGGGGAGATGATTTCGAAGTTCGAGGTGGACATGGGATGGCTCCTGGCTGGTCGCGGCTCGACTGCCGCATGCCCGGAGCTCGTGCAGCGGACGCGCCAATGGATCGCTCGCGGATCTCGTCGACCACGGTCGACACCGATCGTATCCCGCGGTGATCGACATGCCGCCGCGTCGCGCGCGAACCTCGCGTGATCACGTGAGCACCGGCGATGCCGCGCGCGCTTCGTCGTGGCAACGCGAGTGACCGCCCCTGGCCAATCGACATGCCTGCGCTGTAGGCTCGGCGCGAATCGTGACCGAGCTCGCCGCCACATTCGAGGATCATCGACGCCACCTGCGGCTCGTCGCGTACCGGATGCTCGGCTCGGCGACCGAAGCGGACGATGCGGTCCAAGAAGCGTGGATCAAGCTGTCGCGCGCGGACACGAGCGCGGTCGAGAACCTCGGCGGCTGGTTGACCACGGTCGTCGCGCGGATCTGTCTCGACATGCTGCGCGCGCGAACCTCGCGCCGCGAAGAGCCGCTCGCCGCCGCCCCAGAGCCGAGCACCACGCACGATCGCGAGCTCGAGGACGCGGTCGGCCTCGCGCTGCTCGTGGTGCTCGACAAGCTCGAGCCCGCGGAGCGCATCGCGTTCGTGCTTCACGATCTCGTGTCGATGTCGTTCGACGAGATCGCGCCGATCGTCAACCGGACGTCCGCCGCCACGCGCCAGCTCGCGAGCCGTGCCCGGCGTCGCGTGCAGAACGCGTCGGCACCCGAGATCGATGTCGCGACCCAGCGCCGCGTGGTCGATGCCTTCATCGCCGCGCTCCGCGCCGGTGACCTCGATGCCCTGGTCGCTGTCCTCGGCGGCAACGTCGAGTGGGCACGTGGCGCGATCGAGTTCCGTCGCGCGACCGAGCACATGAAGGCCGTCCTCATCGATGGCCGCATCGGCCTCGCGCTCGCGCCAAAGGGCAAGATCGCGCGCGCGTTGGTGTTCGACTTCGCCGGGGAGACCATCCTGTCGGCGGATGTGGTCGTGGATGCCGACGCGCTGGCCGAGCTGGTCATCGAAGATCTGACCTAGGTCGATTTTTCACGGGGCGCGGTCACATTCGCGAGCTGCGCTCCGTCATCCGGGTAACGCGGCACCTTCCGCGAGTGACATAGGAGAACGTATGAAGATCAAGCTCACCACTATCTACGTGAACGATCAGGAGAAGGCGCTGCGCTTCTACACCGAGGTCCTCGGCTTCGTGAAGAAGGCCGACTTCAGCCAGGGCCCGTTCCGCTGGCTCACGGTGGCGTCCGCCGAGGATCCGGACGGCACGCAGCTCCAGCTCGCTCTCGACAACAACCCCGCCGCGAAGGCGTTCCAGCAGGCGCTGTTCCAGGCGAACCAGCCCGCGGTGATGTTCGACACCGACGACGTGGCCGGCGACTACGAGCGTGCGAAGTCGCGCGGCGCGGACTTCTCGATGCCGCCCACGGACGTGACCGGATCGAAGATCGCGATGGTGAACGACACCGTCGGCAACCTCGTGCAGCTCGTGCAGCTGACGTGGGGGAAGTGAGTCCCCGTGCTGTCGAAGATCCTCGCCCTGTCGCTGCTCGTGTCGGGCGCGTGCGCGTCGACGCCCAAGCCCACGACGCCGGTCGCGCAAATTGTGGAGGCCCCGAAAGGCCTGCAGATCCGCCACGCGAGCGTGTTCGTCGACGATCAGGAGAAGGCGCTGCGCTTCTACACCGAGGTCCTCGGCTTCGCGAAGAAGGACGACTTCAGCAACAGCGGGTTCCGCTGGCTGACGGTGTCCGCGCCCGGTGATCGCACTGGCACCGAGCTGCAGCTCGCGCTGAATAGCGATCCCGCGGCGAAGGCGTACCAGCAGGCGATGTTCCAGCAGAGCCAGCCCGCGATGATGTTCTACACCGCCGACGTGAAGGCGGACTACGAGCGCATCAAGGCGGCCGGCGCCGAGTTCACGATGCCGCCGACCGAAGTGATGGCGGGCTCGGTGATCGCGACGCTGAAGGACACGTGCGGCAACCTGATCCAGCTCACGCAGCTCGCGCGATGAATCACGCGACCACGATCTCGGTCTGCACCGAATTCGCGATGAAGCAGTCGTCGTGCGCGGCGTGATGAAGCGCAGCGAGCTCCTCGGGCGATGGGGGCTTCTCGATCCATTCGATCCGCGGATCGAGCGTGACCTTGCTGACCCACGCTTTGCCGCGCGCATTCTTCGTCATCACGCCGACGGCTTCGTCGCGATAGCTCGCGATCGCGAAGCCGCGCTTCGCGGCGACCCACAGAAACGTCAGCATGTGGCAACACGCGATCGACGCGACGTACGCTTCCTCGGGATCGACGTTCGCCGCATTCGACCAGGGTGCGGGCACGACCGACGGTGACGGCGACGCGGGAACCGTGACGCCGCCATCGAACGTCCACGTGTGCTCGCGCGAGTAGCGACCCTTCACGAAGTCAGCGGCGGTGGCGGTGTTGCGCCAGTCGATCGTCGCTCGGTATTCGCCCATGACACCGGAGGCGGCCCGACGGCCTCCCTCTCTCCACCTCTACCTTGTCTCAAACAGGGGGGCTTGTGGCAAGCCCCTACTCGTAGCGCAGAGTGCGGGCCTATGACGAACCACTCGGTCGTGATCGGTGGAGGCGGCCCGACCGGCCTGATGCTCGCAGCCGAGCTCGCGTTGGCGCGCGTCGATGTCGCCATCGTCGAGAGACGACCGACGCAGGACCTCGCCGGCATGCGCGCCGGCGGGCTGATGGCGCGCACGATCGAGGTGCTCGATCAGCGCGGCGTCGCGGACCGCTTTCTCGCGGAGGGCAAGGCGATGCAGGTCAACGGCTTCGCGGCGACTTCCCGACGCGCCATCCGTACGGGCTCGCGCTGACGCAGAACCACATCGAGCGCCTCCTCGCGGCGTGGGTGGCGGAGCTCGGCGTTCCGATCTATCGCGACCGCAGCGTCACGAGCTTCACGCAGGACGACGCGGGCGTGGACATCGTTGTCTCCGACGGCGGCTCGCTGCGCGCGGCGTACCTCGTCGGCTGCGATGGCGGTCGGAGCACGATCCGCAAGCACGCCGAGATCGAGTTCCCCGGATGGGACCCCTCGGTCAGCTATCTGATCGCCGAGGCATCGACGAGCGAGGAGCCGCCGAAGGGCATCCGCCTCGGCGAGAAGGGCGTCAACGCGCTCGGCCGGATCGGCGACGGAGACCGCATTCGCGCGGTGCTGGTCGAGCCGCACCTCGCGCAGGGCGACGAGCCGAGCGTCGACGAGCTTCGCGCTGCCATCGTCGCGGTGTGGGGCACCGACTTCGGATTGCACGACGTGACGTGGCTCTCGCGGTTCACCGACATGGCGCGGCAAGCGGCGGAGTACCGCAAGGGACGCGTGCTGCTCGCAGGCGATGCCGCGCACGTGCACGGTCCGCAGGGCGGACAAGGCCTCAACATCGGCGTGCAGGATGCGGTGAACCTCGGGTGGAAGTTGGCGCAGGTGGTCCACGGGACGTCGCCGGAGAGCCTGCTCGACACCTATGGCTCCGAGCGACACCCGATCGCGGCGCGCGTGCTCGAGAACACGCTCGTGCAAGCGGCGCTCGCCCGCAACGACGACCGCACGCGGCTCGTGCACAAGACGCTCGACGGACTCTTGAAGATGGAGGAGCCGCGCAAGCGCTACGGAGCGATGCAGTGCGGCCTCGACGTCCACTACGATCTCGGCGCAGGTCATCTGTTGCTCGGCCGGCGCATGCCGGATCTCGACGTGACGACGACCGAGGGAGCGCAGCGCGTGTTCACGCTACTGCGCGACGCGCGTCCGGTGCTGCTCGATTTCGGCGCGCTCGAGATCGCGACGACTCGCGTGCGTCACGTTCGCGCTCGTTACACCGGTGCCTGGGAGCTGCCGGTGATCGGCGCGGTCGCGGCGCCGTCGGCGGTGTTGATTCGCCCCGATGGCTATGTCGCGTGGGTCGGTGACGGCACCGACACGGGCCTTCGCGACGCGATGACGAGGTGGTTCGGCGCGGCGTAGCCTCAGCGACGCGCGAGTCGCGCGTGCGGGTAGTACAGCGTGGCGAAGCAGGCGAACAGCTCGGGCACCATCACGAGCGGACCGTTGGCGATCGCGAAGATCACCGTGGCACCGATGGTGACCGCGATCAGTCGCTTGCCGCTGAGGGCGAGCAAACCGTAGACCTGCACGATCGCCGTCGGATACTGGCGCGCCCACGCGATGCACAGCACGTCGCCGATCACCCAGCCGGCCGTGCGCGAGAGGTACATCGTCTGCGGTGCGATCAGCGCGACCAGCGTGGTGACGACGGCGGCTGCGACCACGATCTCGAGCACGAAGCGCCGCAGTCGTCGATCGCCCCAGCGCACGGCGAGCTCGCCGCCGAACTTGTAGATCGCCACGCAGGTGAAGATCAGGCTCGTCGGCGAGACCTCGACGAAGGCCCACGTCACGAGGCGCCACACCTGCCCGTGCAGCACGCGATCGGGCGACAGCATCGCCCAGTACGCGATCCAGCCGGCGGTGAACATCGACAGTAGCGACGCTCCCAGCGTGAGCAGGAGCCAGCGATCGACGAGGGAACTGGTTCCGAGCCGTGGCAGACGCATCGACTATCTCCGCTTCCACGCGGCGATCTGGTCGTCGAGATGACCACGGAGCGCCGTGAAGTATTCGCTGTCCTTGCCCTGGATCACGAGGAGCGCTTCGCGAGCGAGTGCGATCGCGCGCGCGAACTTGCCGTCGGTGGCTTCGAGATCCGCGAGCGTCGCGAGGCCCGCGGCGCGCTCGGGGACGTCGCTGCCTTCCCACGCAGCGAGGGCCTTCTCGACGTACGGCCGCGCCTCCGCGTTACGACCGACATCCGCGAGGCAGGCACCGAGGCTCAAATAGGAGATCGCTTGTTGCGTGGGAGGCTCGTGCGCGCGCAGCGACAGCGCCAGGGATCGCTCGTAGTGCGGGATCGCATCGGCGCACTTGTCGCGATCCTGCTGCACGGTGCCGAGGTTGCTCTCGATCGACGACATGATCGCGGGCTCGTCGAGGCCGCTCGCCACCAGCGCATCGCGGGCACGGGTCGCGTAGCGCTCGACCGCATCGAGATCGCCGCGCGCGAACGCGACCTGCACGAGATCCGCGTCGGACGCGATGACCTCGAGGGACTTCTCGCCGTACGCGACGACAAAGATCGCTCGCGCGCGCGAGACGTCGCGCTCGGCCTGATCGATCTCGCCGAGCGATCGCTCGAGGAGCGCGAGATCGTGCAGCGTGCGCGCGACCTCGGGGTGCTGCGGACCGAGCATGGCCTCTTCGATCGCGAGGCACTTGCGCAGCTCCGCGGCGCCTTCCGCTGCATTGCCGGCGAGTCCGAGCGCCGTGCCATACGCTCCGATCGCCGCGGCGAGCTGCGTCCGGCGTGCAGGCTCGCGCGCCGAGAGCTGCTCGAGCTGCGCGATGGCGCGACGGAACGCGGCGAGCGCTTCATCGTGACGACCGAGTTGCGAGAGCGCGTGTGCACGCACCGTGTGCACCTTCGGCGGCGTGCCCTCGATCGCGAGCGCATCGACCGCGTCGCACATGCCGATCGCCTCGGCGTAGCGCTTGTCGTCGACGAGCACCGCCGCCTGCAAGAGCAGCGCGGACATCAGCACGTGATCGTCGCCCGCCTGCCTCGCAGCCTTCGCCGCAGCGGCCGCGTGCTCGCGCGCCGACGAGCGCGCGTGATTGTCGAGCTCGACGTTCCCCGCGGCGAGCAACGCGCTCGCGCGCATCGCCGCATTGGGCTCGGTGACCGCGAGCGCGATCAGCTCGGGGATGCGCGTCGAGGCGTCGGCCGTTCGCCCGGAGCGCTGCAGCACCTCGACGGTCGCGACGAGATCGACGATCGGTCCGGACGCGGGACCCGCCGGCGCCGCGGTGCACGCTTCGGGCGGCGGCAATGCACCGACGGCGGTGACCGCGCGATCGACGACGCCCACATCGCCGCGTTCGAACACCGCGACCTGTGCGCGTAGCTCGCCGAGCTGGCGATCGAGGCAATTGACGCGCACCACGCGACGCGCGGGCTCGGCGCTGCACGCGGTGGTTCGCGCGAGTCGCCACGCGCCGGCCCAATGATCCAGCAGTGCGCTCGCCGCGGTCGCCGATGCCGCGCCGTGGCCGGGCGCTGCGGTCGCGAACCGCGCGGCGACCGATGCGCGCGCCTCGGCGGACCACACGCCGCCGACGAGATCATCACCGCACGTAGCGGCGCTCGATGCCGGCGCGAGCATCCAGATCGCACCGACCGCGACCGCACCGACGGCGCCGGCCGCGATCACGCTGCGACGATTGACGCGCGCCATCCGCCGCTCGAGCTCGTCGAGGAACGCGGGCAAGTCCGGCCACCGCTCCGCCGGATCGCTCGCGAGGCCGCGCTCGATCGCGCGATCGAGCCACGCGGGGACTCGACGCGTCCCCGGCCGCACCCGCCCTGTCGCCATCTCACGCCACATCAGCTCCGGCGTGTCACCGCCGAACGGATGCGCGCCGTGCAGCGCCTCGTACAGCGTGACCGCGAATGCATACTGATCGCTGCGCGCGTCCGCGGCTCCGCCGAGCAGCTCGGGCGCGAGATACGCGGGCGTGCCCGCGAGCGAGCCCGCCATGCTGCCGAGCGCGATCGCCGTCGGTGTCGGCCCGTGACTCCCGCCCGCGATCGCCGGCGGCGCTTCGCGCTCCTCGCGCCCGCTCCCGAGCGCGAGCGTCGCCGCGTGCGTGTCGACATCGTCGGACGGCGTCGACAGCGTATCGATCGCGCGCGCGAGACCGAAGTCCGCCACGCGCGGCCGCCCCGCGCGATCGACGAGGACGTTCTCGGGCTTGAAGTCGCGATGGAGGATCCCCGACGCGTGCGCCGCCGCGAGTCCGCGTCCCGCCGCGACGAGCAGCGTCACGATCTCTCGCCACGTCCGCTCGCGCTCGCGCAGCCACACGCGCAACGTGACGCCGTCGATCCACTCCATCGCGAGCAGAGCGTCGTCTCCCGACGCGATGACTTCGTGGACCGCGACTACGTTCGGATGCTGGAGCTGCGCCGCCGCCCGCGCCTCGCGCACGAGGTCGCCCTTCTCCGCGCCGAACAAGCGCTTGAGCGCGACCGGCCGTGCGAGCTCCGTGTCCTGCGCGCGGAACACCTCCCCCATGCCCCCGCGACCGACGCGCGCACCGATCTGGTATCGGCCGATGCGATCGCCTTCCTGCACGCGCGTACCTATAGCACCGCGCCCCGGCCGCCTCCGGAAAATCCGCGCGCCGTCACACGCCGTCGCCGGGCTGCCGGCACGCCTCGTCGGCGCCGTCGGGCTCGAGCTGCAGCGTCGTGTGCGCGATCCCGAAGCGCTGCTCGATCGCCTTCTCGGCATCGCGCAGAAACGTGGGTGGACACGCGGCCCACGGGACGACGAGGTGGGCGGTGAGCGCGATCTCCGTCGTGCTCATCGGCCAGATGTGGAGGTCGTGGACGTCCTGCACCCCTGGCAGCCCGGCGAGATACGCCTCGACGGCCACCGGATCGACGTGCGCGGGCACGGCATCGAGCAACAAGTTCAACGCGTCCCGCAACAGCGCCACGGTTCCCACGAGGATCACCAAGGACACCGCGAGGCTCGTCACCGGATCGATCCAATCCAAGCCGGTGCGCCACACGATCACCCCCGCGACGACGACACCCGCGGACACCGCCGCATCCGCCACCAAGTGCAAGTACGCACCGCGCCGGTTCACGTCGCGATCGCGTCCATGCGCGAACAAGAGCGCCGCGCCGCCGTTCACGATCACGCCCACGCTCGCGATGATCGCGACGAGACCACCGTCGACATGCGCGGACTCGCCGATACGGCGAATCGCCTCCCACGCGACACCGCCGACCGCGACGAGGATCAAGGTCGCGTTCGCGAGGCCCGCGAGGATCGTCGTACGGCGCAGGCCATACGTACGCCGCGCGGTCCGCTTGCGACGCGCGAGTACGGTCGCGCCCCACGCCATCCCCAAGCCGAGCACGTCGCCGAGGTTGTGCGCGGAGTCCGCGAGCAGCGCCGTCGAGCCCGCGACGAGGCCCGCGATCGCTTCGACCACGACGAAGCCTACATTCAGCAGGATCCCGATCGAAAACGCACGGGACAGATTCGCCGGCGGCGCGTGGTGATGCGCGTGGTCGTGATGCTCGTGACTCCCGGACATCGTTCGTCGCTCATAGTCTGCCCGGAAGTCGCTCGAGGTGCTCGGCGCGATCGCCCGTCTCGCGCATCAGCATCATCGCGCCGATGCTGATCAAGCTCGTGACGATGATGTAGACCGCCGGTGCGAGCGGGCTGCCCGTCACCTCGATCAGCCACGTGATCACGATCTGCGTCGTCGCGCCGAAGATGGTCACGGTGAGCGCATACGCGAGCGAGATGCCGGCGGCGCGGGTCTGCGCCGGGAAGACCTCCGCCATGGTCGTGAGCGCGGCGACCGCGCCCGGCACCATGACCAAGCTGAGGACCGCGATCATGACCGCGAGCGAGAACACCGAGCGCACGTGAACCACGTAGAGGAATGCGGGGATCACGATCACGATCGCGATCAGTCGCGACACGATCATCGTGCGCCGGCGGCCGAACCGCTCGCACAAGGGGCCGCCGATCAGGGCACCGATGATCGTGAAGGCACCGACCACGATCGGCGCGACGAGCGCACTCGACGCGTCCATGTGGAGCGTCGTCAGCGCGTAGGTGGTCATGAAGTTGAGGACGTACGTGCTGACCGTCATGCACATCGTGACCAGCACGACGAGGATCAGCTCGCGACGATGCTCGCGCACCACGGCGCCGAGCACGCTGATCGCGGACGAGTGCGTGGGCGACGGCAGCGTCTCGGGGAGCGCGCGCCGCAGGTAGAACCCGACGGGGACGAGGAGCAGGCCGACCGCGAACGCGACGCGCCACCCCCAGCTCGCGAGCTGCGCCGGGGTCAGCACGAGCGCGACCGTGATCCCGACGAGGCCCGCGCCGAGCGTCGCCACGCCTTGGCTGAGCGACTGCAGGCTCATGTAGAGAGCGCGCTGCCCGGGCGGCGCGGACTCGACGAGAACGGACGATGCCGTGCCGACCTCACCGCCGAGCGCGATGCCTTGCACGAGCCGCGCGACGACGAGGAGGATCGGCGCGGCGAGTCCGATCGACGCGTACGATGGCGTCGCGCACAGCCCGAGAGTGCCGATCGTCATCAGCACGATGGTGAGCAGCAACGCGGGCTTTCGCCCGGCGCGGTCGGCGTACGCACCGATCCAGATGCCGCCGAGGGGACGCGTCAGGAAGCCAACGCCGAACGTCGCGACGGAGAGCAGCAGGCTCGCGAACGCACTATCCGTAGGAAAGAACGCACGGCCGACGTAGACGGCGAAGAACGTGTACGTGATGAAGTCGTAGAACTCGAGCGTGTTGCCGGCGAGCGTCGCGAGCAACGCTCCCCTCGAGATCTTCGCGGCCATCGCCCCTCATACACCAGATTCGATCGGTGGGATGATGCCCGGGTGCCTCCCTCTACGGTGTCCCTCGCGCTAGTGATCGTGCTGGCCGGTTGTTCCAAGAGCTCCGACAAGACCGAGCCACCGCCTCCATCACCCGCCACATCCGAAGCGCCCGTAGCGATCGACGCTAGCACCGAGGAGCCCACTGCCGCGGCGGTCGTCGGCCCCACGAAGTCCGCGTCGGGGACGCTCGAGTTCGGCGGCGCGATCACCGGGACGTTCGAGTGGAAGAAGAAGGATCAGCGGAACCCGATCACGTGCGTGTGGGATCCCGCGAAAGAGATCGGCACGATCCGCGTCGACGTCAGCGACGGCGCCGGCAAGCTCGTCACGCTCGGCGTCGACATTCCGCCCGTCGATGCCGGCCTCCCCCGGCTCGACGTGAGCTCGAAGGCCCTGACGGCGCCGCTCAAGACCCAGCTCGGCTTCAACGTCTCCGGCGAGGACGCGACGCTCGTCACCGTGAAGCTCGACGCGAAGCTCGGCGACGACGAGAAGAAACCCGACCTCACGATCAAAGGCACGCTCGAGGTGAGCTGCCCCAAGAAGTAGTCACCGGCTGGTCTTCGGCGCGAGCTGCCAGATCGGGACGTGTTCGCCGCTCGCCAGCGTCTCGTCGTGACGAAACCCGACAACGGTCGCCGCGTACGCGGGCGCGAGTCCATAGATGTGGTCCACCTCCGCCTTCGGTCCGCCTGCCCTCGCCTGCGCCTTCTCGAGCTTCGCGTGCAACGTGCGCACGGCCCACGGCACCGCGCCTTCGAACGTGGGCTCCGTGACGCCGTCGCGACCATCGTAGGCGACCGACCATCGCTCGCCACCACTCGTGAACATCGCGAGCTCGAACGCCATCGCCGTGTCGTCGGTGAACAGATAGATCACGTCGCCGCTCTCGGACAGCTTCGCCGCCGCCGCGCGTTTCACCTTGTCCATGTGATCGAAGCCATCGCCGATCACGACGAGCCAGTCGTCGACCTCGAGTGCGTAGAGCCCCGTGTCGTAGACCTCCTCGACGAGCTCGCCCACCACCTTGAACCGCAACCGCGCGAGCGCCTCGTCGCGATCGCGGTTCCGTGCGGCCAGCCATCGACAATGAAATCCCATCGCGGACTACCGTCGCTTCGTCGCTAACCAGATGTAGTAGCGAGGTGCGCCCGGGAAGATCGGTGTCGTGCGAACGAGCTCGACCGTGCCGACCGTCTCGAGCGACTTCGTGAACAGCCGCGACGGGAACGAAGACCACACGGCCAGCACGCCACCGGATCGAAGCGCCCTCCGCATCCGTGCGAGACCCGCGCGCCGGTAGAGGTTCTCGTTGCTCGGATGCGTGATCGCGTTGGGACCGTTATCGACATCGAGCGAGATCGCGTCGTACGCGCTCTTGCTCCGCGCGATGACCGCCGCCACATCCTCGACGTACAGCTTCACGCGGCGATCCTCGAGCGGGCGTCCCGCGTAGTCGCCATGCTCCGCCTTGTTCCAGCCGACGACCTGGGGCATCAGCTCGGCCACGTCGACGCGCGCGGTGGCCGGCAATCCATCGAGCGTCGCGCGCAGCGTGAACCCCAGGCCGAGACCGCCGATCAAGATCCGCGGCTTGGCCACCTTGGCGACCGCGGCCGCGACCACGCGTCCGAGCTCGTCCTCGGAGTCGTGCACGTCGCTCGACATCAGCGTGCGGTCGCCGATGCGAATCGCGACGTCTTTGTCTCGGCGCACGAGGACCATCTCGCCGCCCGTCGCCGTGATCCGATTCGTTGTCTTCGTCACCCTGATCGCAGCCATTGTGCATGACTGCGCACGCGCTCGTTAGCCGTTCGGCCAGTTCCGCCACGGGATGGGCGGTGGTTCTCCGGACAACGCGTGGAGGAAGGCGACGAGAGCCGCGCGGTCCTCGGCGTCGAGATCGATCGGCACGAGCAGGGTGTCCACCACGCCGACATCGGGCGTGTCGCCGCCGGCGAGGTGCGCGTCGATCGCTTCCTCGAGCGAGGCCCACCGACCGTCGTGGCCGTACGGAGCGGTGGTCGCGACATTGCGCAGCGACGGTGTCGCGAATGCACCGAGGTCCTCGGGGGCGATCGCAGGTGGAAAATCCGCCGGCGGAGGGCCATCGGCGTACGGACCACCGGCCGAGAACTCGTTGGCGAGGAGGACCTCGATGCCGCGCGCGCGACCCCGCGGATCGCCCGGGTCTCCGGCGAGGCCGAGGTTGTGGAAGCGCGCGTCCGAGAGCGCCGGTCCCGCGTGACAGCTCGTGCATCGCGCGCGCACGAACACGGCGGCGCCGCGCTGCTCGTCGGCATCGAGCGTAGGCTCGCCCAAAAGAAAGCGATCGAAGCGCGACGGCCCGGTGACGAGGCGCCGCTGATACGCCTCGAGCGCCTTGCCGACGTTCGCGAACACGCGGTTGATCGCATCGCGATCGGCCTCGGTCATCGCGGACCACGCCGCATCGCCGGGCTTGCCGTTCGCCGGGAACCGGACCGTGTCGTCGAGCGGTGGCAACGGGCCGAACACCGGCTCGTACATCGAGGCGTAGCTCCGCGCGATCCGGTGTGCGACGGCGAGGCGCGTCGTGCCCATCTCGGAGTCGCTCTCGATCGCGAACAGCGGTTGCGACCACACGCTGTCGGCTCGACCGTCCCAGAATGGCCAACGTTGCCACCCGGCATCGAGCGCGGTCGGGGTGTTGCGAGGAACGGCGCCGAGTCCGACCGCGGTCGCGAGCTGATCGCCGAATGCGCGCTCGGGTTGGTGACACGTCGCGCATCGGACGTTGTTGTTGCTCGAGAAGCGCGCATCGAAGAACACCTGATGACCGAGCGTCGCCGCGGCGAGGTCGTCGGCGTAGGCGTTGTTCGGCGATGGCGGAGGCGCCGCCGGTCGCACCATCGCCACGAGCTCGGCGCACCCGGCCTCGTCGAGCGACAGTCCAAGACTGCACGCATCCTCCGTCGTCCCGTCGACGCCGCACCCGACGAGAACGGCCAGCGCGAGCGCGCGGCTCACGTCTTCTCCGACACCCAGCACGACGACGCGGCGAACCCCGCCGGCGCGCCGACGCCCTCTTCGAATCCGATGTTGTCCCATCCGCGCGAATCGATCCACGGCGTGTTGCTCAGGTAGTAGCGCTGGCCGTCCTTGAGCCAGTCGTTGCGGAACAGCTCGCTGTGCTCCGCACTCGAGTGATAGAGGATGCCGCCGAGGCCGAACGCGCCTTCGGCCATCGTGAGCGGCAGGCCGGGAAAGTCGACGCACAGGATCTGCTTCTGATCCGCGAGGAGGATCACGCGGTCACGTTTGACGTAGAGATCGAAGCGCACGCGGGGAGAGGTGCGCTGCAGCTCGTCGAGGACTCCGTAGAAACCGCACCACGCACACGACGGATCCGCGCCGTACGCCGGCGGCCCGATGTTGACCGCGTTGTCGCGGTTCTGCGGATCGTTCGGCGTTGAGCGATTGATGATCACGCGCACCGATGTCTCGGGCTTGCGTCCACCGAGCGTGTAGTAGCCGCCCTCGAACGGGAAGATCTGGAGGCAGTTCCACCCCTCGGCGTACGGGTTCAGCCCGTCGGTCTGGTAGAAGAATGGCGTCATCGAGAGTCGCCCGCGAACGTGGCCGTCGGCATCGAACGTCGCACCCGCCGTCGGCGACCCGCACAGGTTGATCCAGTTGTAGCGGCGGTTCGTCGGATTCATGGTGGTCTCGAACGTGGCGTGCAGGTAGTTCGTGGTGGAGAGGTGCACCGGTTCGCGCGGCACGATCTGCACCACGCCGAAGATGTCCTGCGCCCAATCGTCGACGTTCATCCGCAGCTCGCCGCGCGAGACGAACGCCTGGCTGGTTGGCGTGCTCGCGTTGCCATAGAGCGCGTGGTCGACGCCCATCGCGTAGAGGTTCCAGTTCTCGTTGTGCCAGTGCATTCCCTGCGAGCTGTCGCGCTGTGAATAGGGGCCGACGGCGACGAACGGATCGGGCGTGGCGAAGTCGTCCCAGAACGGCATCGGAGCATCGGCGGTGCCGGTGGGCGAAGCCTCGACGAAGCTACGCGCGAGCACGCGCGGCAGGTTCGCGGGCGCCGACGCGCCGATGCTCGGAGCGTTGTTGGCGGTGCCGATCGGACCGGCGGGCCCGTGTCCGTTGACGATCAGGTTGCCGTAGCGAGCACGGACCTCGGCCTCGGTGAACACCGCGTACGTCGCGGCCGCACCCATACTCTGCACGTCGCCCGACGTCTCCACCTCGGCGTGCGCGGCGCCGAGCACCCCCGTGAACGGGCACTCTCGATCGAGCGCTTCGACGGCGAGGTTGACGCGCGCGCCGAGGCCGGTCACCTCGATCGCGCGGAGCACCGCGTTTCCGGTTTGCGATGCGGGTGCTCCGTGCTGCGCGCGACCGGCGCAGAAGATCGCTGCACCGAGGACCTCTTCGGAGCCATCCTCGGCAGCACCGACGGTGACGCCCTCCTCCACGACGACGACGCGATAGTCCGCGGCGCCCGGGACCTCCGGAAACCGGACCATCACGCTGTCCCGGTTGGGCACGACCTCGACGGTGCCGAGATCGGGCGCGGTCGACCATCCCTCGATGGTGATCACCGGGGCATCGGGTGATGCGTCGGAGTCCGAGCTCGACGCCGAGTCGGAACAGGCAGAGACGGCAAGCAACGCGAACGCAAGAGCGCGTGTGGTCATCGCGAGGGCAAAACAGCAATGCCCGTGCCGCCGGCGACCCGCGTTCTCGCGCACGAGGATCGACCGAGTGAGGGCGCGAATCTACAACCGCCGCGACACGGGTGTAGACGACCGGCCGCACGCGAGAACGGTAGGTGCTACGCATACCGGGTGGCCGACCTGTCCTCGCTGATCACCGCCCTCGAGACCGTGCTCGCCGATACCGAGCGCGAGTACGCGCAGATGCCGTTCTTCGTCCGCCCGATGGTCAAGCGAGGGTTCTTGAAACGAACCGGTCGCGACCTGTCCGCGTGGCGCGCGCTCCTCGCGGACGCGCATCGCGGGCAGCGTACGGGCGAGCTCACCGACGCCCTCGCCGCGCTCGCCGAGCACTTTCGCGGTGCGCCCGAGCGCGCGAAGCGGGGCATGGGTGCGAGCGGGGACCAGCTCGCGGCCGTCGAGGAGCGATCGCGAGCGCGCAGCGAGGCCGCGCTCGCATTGCGCTCGGCGTTGCTCGCGAACTGACGCGCGCCGTTAGTGATCGAGTCCGTGCTTCTTCAGCAGACGGTGGAGGTACGCGCGATCCATGCCGGCGCGCCGCGCCGCCAGCGAGACGTTGCCCTCGCAGCTCGCGAGAACGGCGGCGACGTAGTCGCGCTCCCACGCGTCGACGAGTTGGCTCTTCGCCTCGCGAAACGGCAGCGATGGATCCACCGCGACGAGCGACGTGTGCGATCCGCCGATCAACGCCGGCGACAGCTCGACGCCGAGCGCGATCGCACGCTCCACGACATTGCGCAGCTCGCGAACGTTGCCCGGCCAATCGTGTGCGGTCAGGGCCGCGAGGCTCTCGGCGTCGGGCTGCGCACGATCTCCGAGGAAGTGGCGCGTCAGCGTGACGATGTCCTCCGCGCGCTCGCGAAGCGCCGGCACGCGAGCGACGATCACGCCGAGCCGGTGATAGAGATCCTCGCGAAACCGTCCGGCCTTCACCTCGGCCACGAGATCGCGATTCGTCGCCGAGACGACCCGCACGTCGACGGTGCGATACGCGACCGCGCCGACCGGACGGACCTCGTGGCTCTCGATCACGCGCAACAGGCGAGGCTGCATCTCGAGCGGGAGCTCTCCGATCTCGTCGAGGAAGATCGTCCCGCCGTGTGCCGCTTCGAACGCCCCGATCCGATCGCGGTCCGCGCCGGTGAAGGCACCCCGGACATGACCGAACAACTCGCTATCGCTGAGGCTCGAGCCGAGGCTACCGAGATCGCACACGACGAACGGGCCGTCCCGCCGCGGGGAGTGATCGTGGATCGCGCGAGCGACCAGCTCCTTGCCGGTGCCGGTCTCTCCCTCGATCAGGATGGAGCTATCGGTGACGGAGGCTCGCTCGAGGAGCGCGTACAGACGCCGCATGGCCTCCGAGCCACCGACGAGCGCGCCGAACCGATCGCGCGACGACGGGGGGAGCGCAAGGTTTGCGTCTACCGACTCGATGCGCAAATCTGTCGTCCCGACGCGAATCGTGGCCGCGCGGTCGACCTCGATCTCGGAGAATCGCGCCCCCGCGAACCAGCTGCCGTTGGTGGACTCCAGATCGCGGACGATCACACCGCTCCGATCGCCCGACACGACGAGGAGAAGGTGTTGGCTCGAGACCGCGCTGTCGCTCAGCCGCAGCTCGCACGAACGGGACTTACCGACGCGATGCTCGCCGACCGCGAGCAGGATGCTGCGCCCGCGATCCGGCCCGCTGGTCACGACGAGGCGCAACGATCGGTTGTGTGCAGGTGACGACAGCTCGGTGGTGACACCGGTGCGTTCGTCCTGCGACATCGACCGAACCTATCACGCTACAATTGTGCGCAATGCGCGCGCTGGTAGTCGCAATGATCCTCACGGTGCGCGCCGCAGCCGCCCAGGTCGCAGCGCCGATCGTCGACGATCGGCCCGCCGCGCCCGGTGCCGTCGATGCAGGGCGCGCTCTCGTCGAAGCGGGGACGCTTCTCGGCGAGGACAACAAGTACGAGCTCGCGCTCGGGAAGTTCCTGCTGGCCGCGGGCGAACATCCCTCGGCCACCCACGATTGCTTCGTCGCGCTCGCGTATCTGCGGATCGGTCGGCTCACGCTGGCGCGGTTGTGGATCGATGCATCGGTTCGCCGCGGTGACGAACGTCCGATCTGGTGCGCGACGAAGATCGCCGACGAGCTCTCGCGCGCGCTGGAGATGCGCGGCTTCGTCGAGGTGACCTTCGCGGTCGAGCCTGCGGACGCGGAGGTCTGGGTCGCGGACAGCCAGTTTCGCGGCGGTCGATCGGTGTGGTTGCCGCCCGGACCGATCGAGGTGCGTGCCGAGGCCGCCGGGTACGAGCCTCGACGTCAAAGCGCGACCGCCAAGGCCGGCGCGCGGATCTCGCTCGTGCTCGAGCGCCCGACTCCTGCCCCGCTCGCGCCATCACCTCGTCCACGCCGATCGCCCGCCGCGTGGATCTCGCTGATCGGCGGCGGCGCCGCGCTCGCGGGTGGCGCGGTGTTCCATGTCCTCGCCGTGCGCACGCGCGACGAGGCGAACGGCGAGCTCCAGAGCAGCGCGCGGTTCGGGACGCTCGATGATCGATTCGTGCGGCAGCGCGCGATCGCGATCGCGGGCTACGCGGTCGGCGGTGCGGCCCTCGCCGTCGGCGTGTGGCTATTCACCCGCGAGCGTGCGAGCGAGCCACACGCGAGTCTCGTGATCGAGCCCGGTCAGATCGGGTTCGCGTGGAGCTGGGTGCGGTGACCGTTGCAGCGAACCAACGCCTGTGCGGCAAGTGTGGAGCGCTCGCGTCCGACGACGTGAGCGCGTGCGTGGCGTGCGGTGGAAAAGTGGTCGCGATGCGCGCCCCCGAGGACGTGCTGATCGGCCGGGTGCTCGACGATCGATTCGAGATTCGCTCGCTCCTCGGCGTCGGTGGGATGGGTGCGGTGTATCGCGCGTACCAGCGATCGACCGATCGCGAGGTCGCGATCAAGATCATCGATCCGCGGCAGATGTCGGACGTCAACGCGGTCCGTCGGTTCCTGCGCGAAGCCAAACTCGCGAGCCAGCTCGCGCACCCGAACACGGTGAGCGTGTTCGACTTCGGGCAGAGCGCCGACGGGTATCTCTACCTCGTGATGGAGCTCGTCAAGGGACGGACGTTGAGCGAGATCCTGCGCGAGCGGCCGCTCGGCCTCGACAGCGCCGTGCGGATCGCCGAGCAGCTGTGCGATGCCCTCGAGGTCGCTCACGCGCAATCGATCATCCATCGCGATCTCAAGCCCGCGAACGTGATGGTGCTCGACGATCCGCCGGGACGCGACCTCGTCAAGGTGCTCGATTTCGGGATCGCGAAGAACCCCGACAGCAACATCACCGAAGTCGGCCTGCTCGTCGGAACTCCGCGCTACATGTCACCACAGGTCTTGTCCGGTGCCGACGCCACCGCCGACTCGGATCTCTACGCGCTCGGCGTGATGCTGGTCGAGATCACGACCGGCATGTCGCCGTACAGCAACAAGGGCATCCACGATCTGATCAGCCAGAAGCTGGTCTCGCCGGTCCTGCCTCCGGGTGTCCCCGAGCCGCTGCGGCCGATCCTCGAGCGACTGCTCGATCCCGATCGGAACCGCCGGTTCTCGAGCGCCGCCGAGCTCCGCAAGCGACTGCTCGCGCTCGACGGCGCGGCCGGCGTCGCTCCGCCGTCACCGCGAGCGCCGACCGAGGTAACGGCGGTGATCCCCGAGTCCTTGCCCGAACCGACGAGCGTCATCGAAATCACGACGACACCCGACGAGCCTCGCGCGCGCGGGATCCGGACGTGGCTGTTCGCGATCGCCGCCGTCGCTGCGGTCGTCGTCGGAACGCTCCTCGTGGTGCTGTCTCGCGGCGACGACACCGCCGTACCGTCCGCGATCGCGCCTCGCGCGGAACCGCCTCGCGTCGATCCGTCTGCGATCGCGCCTCGCGACGAACCGTCTCGTGGCGAACCGCCGCGCGTCGAAGGCTCGCGTGGCGAACCGCCTCGCGAGGTCGTGATCGCGCCGCGAGGGTCGCCGACCACGACGGGTTCGCCGACCGCGACGAAGGACTCGCCGACCGCGACGCAGGATTCGCCAACCGCAACGAAAGACTCGCCGACCGCGACGAAAGACTCGCCGACCGCGACGCAGGATTCGCCGACCGCGCCGCTCGATCGTGACCGATCGCGATCCCGCAAGCAGGCGCGCCCGCCGACCACGAAGCCCGGACCGCCCGCGCGGGTGACACCGACCACGAAGGTGACGCCGCCCTCCTCGACCCCACCGGCGGACCCGTGCAAGCAGAAGCCGCGACCACCGGACTGCGCGCCGTTCTGAGAGTGCGGCTCGCCGTCTACACCTGACGCGACGCCCGCGGACAATCGTCCACACGCGGGCTGTGCAAGTCGCGGTCGGCGGGTGCGCGGCAGTGGCATGTCGCGTGCGTTGGAGGACGACGATGCCGCGAACGAATGCCAAAGCTCGTCGATCGATCACCGCGCGTGTCACCGCACGTGTCACCGCGCGTGTCACCGCGCGTGTCACCGTTCGTGCCACCACCCGTGTAGCCCTCGCGGCCGCGCTCGCCCTCGCCGCGTGCGACGCGGACACCGGGCCCGACGCGACGCAGCCCGACGCCCCGATCACCATCGACGCCTCGCGCGACGACGGCAGCACCAGCGGCGCGCTCCCGGCCGGCTGGCTGTACACGAGCGGCAATCAGATCCTCGTCTCCGACGGCGCGAACGGCGGCACTCGCTGGATCGGTCGCGGCGTCAACATCGACGATCAGAACTTCTGCGGTGGTGCGTTTCGCGTCAGCAATCCGGGGCAAGCGCTGGTCGATATGACCACCGATCTGATGGCCACGTGGAAGCCGTCGTTCATTCGACTCTCGCTCTCGATGAACAGCTACACGCCGACGACGGACTGGTCGGGCGCATATCGAACGTCGGTGCTCGACGCGGTCCGCGCGGCCGGATCCGCCGGAGCCTACGTGTTGCTCGTGATCCGGTCGCACGCAGGCATGGAGCTGCATTGCGGCGGCACCAACGACGCGACGTGCATGCCGAACACACCGACGTCCATGGACGCCGTGTACAAGGCGCTGGTCGACGACTTCAAGGACGACAAGCACGTGCTGTTCGCGATCACCAACGAGCCCGGCGGAGCCGACAGCACGGCGATGCGGGGCGAGATCCGGGCGGTCATGGAGCACGCGGCACAAGTGATCCGATCCGAGGAGGATGCGCTCGGCGTGCCGCACCACCTGATCGCCGTGCAAGGCACGCAGTGGTCCTCGATCCTCAGCTGGTGGGATGCCGCGCCGCTCGCCACCGACGGAGTCGTCTACGAGTACCACGCGTATCCGCCCGAGCCCTCGGGGACCTACGGGTACACGCAGCAGAACATCCCGGTGATCATCGGCGAGTACGGACCCGGCGGAGGCGGCGAGCAATGGGCCGCATTCCACGCCGACGTCGAAGCGAAGTCGATCCCGAACCTCGCGTGGGACTACTCGCCGCTCAGCAACTGCGCACCCGATCTACTGGTGGTCGGCAACAGCGTCACCAACACCACGACCACGGCGTGGGGCGCGATCGTGAAGCAGTACCTGCTCGCTCACGCGCCGTGATCAACACGGATCGAACGCACCGTCGCCGACGCGTAGGCAGGTGAGCGTACCGTCGTCGGCCACGATCCGGATCTCGGACCTGCCATCGTGATCGAAGTCGCCCACCTCGACGGCGCGCGACAACCCCGGGATCACGTGCGCGAGCACGACGGCCGTCGTGGTCACGACACCCGGCGTGACCACGAGGTCGGGGACCAGGACGAGCTCGGTCTCGGTCGGAACACCGCTCGCAGCGATGTGGCGCATCAGGAGGAGGTCCGGTCGCATCGACGGATCGTTGTCGAGCTCGCCGAACCGCGCGGCGATCGATCGGACGACCGTGTGATTGCTGAGCGCCGGTCCCTGATAGTCGAGGAGGACACCGGGGGCGAGCGCGGCTCCACCGAGGAAACCACCGAAGCCGCCCACCACCTCCGGCACGCCATCACCGTCGAGGTCGGCGTACGCGGCGACGTCGTACATCGGGCCGCCACCGATGTCTTCGCGATCCGCGGCGAGGTAGTGGTCCTGACCATCGCCGCGAAATCGCGAGACGGCGTAGAAGCCCACGATCACGAGATCGGCGGTGCCCGCGCCCGGCAGAACGAAGACGTTATCGGGATACGTGAAGTACCCGTTGTTCCCACCCTGCGCTCGAACCACGGGCATCTCGAAGACGCCCTGCGCGGTGAACGCGGCGGGCTCGCCGACGACGAGGGTCGCGCTGTCAGCGGCGACGACGTTGCCCGCACCATCACCGTCGCTGTCGACCAACCACACGCCGCGGCTCTGCTCCGCCGTCGGCTCGAGATCGACGAGATCGCGGCGCCAACCCTCGGCCGCGAACTGAAATCCGCCGAGCCCCTCGAACAACAAGATCCGCGCCGTCGCGCCCGCGAGTCCCAGCACGACGAGCTCGGGCGCCGCGGAGCCGCCGGACGCGGCGACATCGAACGCGAGCGGCGGGAACGGCGTCGGCACGAACGCTTGGTAGCCCGCGCCAAACTGCTCGCCACCGGCGATCACGTAGATGCCTTCACTCGAGCTCGCGATCAGATCGACGGTGCCATCGCCATCGACATCGCGAGCGAGCGTGCGATCGATCGTCAGGCCGGGCACCGGCCACACGCCCAGCGGCTTCGCGTCCGTGCCGGTGCCAGCATCGCCCTGTAGCCCGACGGGGCGCGACAAGCACCCGGTCACGAACAGCAGTGCCGGCAACGCGCGCATCAGCGGGGAGTATCGCGAACCCGACGAGCGGGGTCCAGCGATGGCCGAGTGGGAGCTGGGTCGAGCGATGGCCGAAGCACACGTGATCAGTTCGACCCGACGAGCGACCAGGTCACGTCGGATTGCAATAGTCCGCTGCAATCGAAGGTGCCCGTCCCTCGGGCTACTCGCCCGGCAGCGGCGCCGCGTGCGTGCCGCCGGGTTGCAGCTGCATCTCCCGCGACAAGCCCGGCTGCGTCGGCGGTGCGTACCGCGGCGGATCGTGCATCACCGCGGGCCGAGGCTCGGCGCGCGAGGGTGCCGCGGGCATCGTCGGTGACGGCATCGTCCACACGCGTGCGACGGGCTGCGCGGGCTCGGTCGCGTCGAGCTCGTGCACGATCCACGCGCACGACGCGATCACCGCGAGGGCTGCGACGGCGAGGCGCTTCATCGGTTCTCCCACTGGATGAGGAACTTCTCGACCCGGTCGCCGGGACGGACGGATTGGTTGATCACCGCACGCCACTCGGCGGCGCCGAGCGCCGAGTTCAAGTTCGACCGGATCAGGTCCTGGTTGAACGGCAGCGCCTGACCTCCCCAGTAACGACCGAGTGATTCGTCGACGGCTCGTCCTCCGGTCGTCTTCAGGATCCGGATCTTCGAAGCTCCGCCCGGGATGTCGTAGACGAGTTGCACGTACTGCTGCGACGCGTACCTGTTGTACGGGACGCGCGTTCCCGCGATCGCATCGAACGTCCCCTCGCGGATGAATCGATTCGCGCGCGCGTACTTTCGTTGGACCAAGCGCCGCTCGTAGTGCGAGGTGCTACTTGTCGAGACCACGACCTTCAGCACGCCGTCGAACTTGCGGGCGGTGAACAGCTTCTTCAGTACCGCTTTTGTCGGAACGATGAACCCGACAACGGTCACCACCGTTTCACCGCCGAGGTACTCGTTCGAGTCCACGCCCGTGGTCTCGTCGACGAGGTCGGCGGCCCAGGTGGTGATGGGCGTCGGATCCCAGAAGCCCGCGACGCGGATCCCTGCGGCGATGACCGGCACCACGCGGCGGCCGACGCGTTCGTTCCAGTCCCAGAACTCGTGACCCTCGCGCTGCTCGGGCGAGAGTCCGGCGTACTTGTCCTGTTGCTTCAGCCATTCCTCGGGGCTCAGCGGGGTCTTGGGCGCAACCGGTTCGGGCGCCGGATCCGGATCGGGCGGCTCGGGGTACGGCAGCCAATCGTCCTCGGGGTTCTCGGGCGAGTGCCCCGTCGGATCGATCAGCGTCGCCGGATCGTTCATCGCGAACGCGTAGGTGTTCAGCGTCTGCGGTGTGTACGGATCGGGGAGGATCGTATCGGGCGAGAGGAACTGCGGGAGCTGCGGGTCGTAGTAGCGCGCCCCGAGGAATACGAGGTCGCTCGCCTCCTCGGACTCCGCGCCGACGAACCCGTGCGTCGTGCGCGCACTGCCGTCGACGTGGCGCGGCGATCCCCACACATCGTAGTCGGTCTCCTCGACGAGCTCGCCGTGTTCGTCGGTGACCGCGCGCACCGAGCCGAGGTGATCGACGTGAAGGTACTCGCGTCGCCCGCCCGGATCCGTCCGCGCGATCGTGCGACCGAACGCCTGCACGTGCGTGATGTAGCCATCGCGGGGCTCGAGCTCGACGAAGCTGTCGAACGTGTACTTCGTTCCACGGCTCGTGCCGACGGACACGCGCTTGCCGTCGAGCGTGTAGCGCATCTCGCTCGTCTCGCCGCTCTGCTGGTCGAAGACGCGCGCGAGCTTGCCCTCGAGTGTCCACGAGAACAGCCGGTTGCCGTCGGCCACGAGCTGACCGCGATCGTCATACTCGTACGCCTGACCGGCGCGAGTGCTCGTCATCGCGTGGACGTGGCGCGCGTCGTCGTAGAAGATCTCGCCGCGACTCGTGTCGTAGGTCATGCGACCGATCGGGTCGTAGTCGAAGTCTCGTTGCCCCGAGACTGACGAGTCGGAATGCGTCATCCGCCCGAGATCGTCGCGGCGATAGATCTCCTCCGCGCTGTACGTCGTTCCAGACACCACGAGCCGGTTGATGCCGCCGTTCGGATCGCGATGCGTGATCGCGAGATCGACGAGCGTCCCGGTCGGACCGATGACGTCGACGGTGTTGATCCAGCCGCGGAGCGGGTTGCGATTCCGGATCTCGATCACACCGTTCGCGAATGGGATCTTCGCGGGCGCACCGAACGCGTCGTACGTGACGTCGTCGACGTAGCCCGGGATGCGGCCGAGGTTGCCGTCGTCGCGATACTCGTACGCGACCACCTCCGAGCTGCCCGAGATGACGCCGCTGTTGTCGGGGTAAGTCACGGTCGCGAGACGACCGGCGACGTCGTAGTCGAAGCCGACCTCGGCGCAGTTTCCATCGACACACGATCGCGTGAGGCTCGGCTGCCCCGTGTTCGCGTAGGTCGAGTCGGAGGTGACGAGCACGTCGCTCCAATCGGAGACGCGCGTCTCGCGGCCGATGCTCGCACCCCGCGCGTCGCCGGTCTGCGGATCGTAGTCCCACGCGTGCTCGACGATGCGCGCGATGTTCGCGTTCGCGTCCGTGATCGTCTCGAGCAGAGGACGGCCGAGCACGTCGTAGAACATCTGCCGGACGGTTCCCGCGACATCGGTGGCCGTCTCCGCACGACCGTCGTCGTAGTAGGTGATGACCTCGTGGCCTCCGTCGGGCGACGTATGTGTGCGGCGGCGACCGAGCGTGTCGTACGTCGAGATCGTCCAGTGGCCGAGCGCGTCGATGATAGAGAGCAGTTGATCCGCGCCATCGTGGACGTACGTCGTGACGTAGCTCTGCGACAAACACTGCGTCTCGGGGTCCTCGGCCATGCACGTGCGCACGACCTCTTCGACTTCGAACACGCGACCGTGCCCGTCGATGCGCGAGATCTTCTTCGCGCCTCGCTCGTCGACCTCGGTCAGCGTGCCGATCCCGTAGGTGGTCGTGCGATAGCGATTATCGGGAAGCTGCACGCGCACGACCCGATTCGCCGCGTCGAACGTCGTGTGCGTGAACGCCGTCGCCGGGCCACCGAGATGCGGCACCGACTCGGCCGCGACGCGCCCGCTCGCGCCGTCGTACTGATAGTCGACGGTGCGACTGCCTTCAACGAGGGTGGAGTACACGCGAGCGAGTCCGTCGAAGAAGCTCGTGGTCGCGAACACGCCATCGGGCGAGCCATCGGCGACCTCGACGATCGTGCGTTGATCCGGCGTGCCCCACGTCGCCTGCTCCGCATAGCGCGTGCGCGTCATGCTGCCGTTCGCACCCCGCGTTTCCGCGAGCCGGCCGAGCTTGTCGTAGCTGTACGTCGTCGGGATCGCGTTGACGTCGAAGGCCGCCGTCTTGCGCAGATGATCGAGGTCCCACGCACCGACCTCGCAGTGCAGCGCGTCGCACTCGACAACGGGCACGCGTTGATACGTGCAGTCGTAGAGCCAGCTCGTCACCTCGCCATCGGGCGCGTGTGGCGTCGGCGGTCCGTTCATGCTCTCGAGTCGCATCCCGTCGTACGCGAAACGTGTCGACAGATAGCGCCCCTGGACGTCATCCCAGTCCCCGCGCTCGGCGATCTGACCGCGGCGTTGTGGAGGCATCAGGTGCGTCGGGTTCGTGTCGTAGCGGAACCGCTGATCGCGAAGCACGCTCCAACCCCAGCCGCTCTGCGTCTGCACCGCCTGTGAGCGCGTCGTCGTTGCCGGGAGCTCGACCACGTAGTCGACGAGGTTCGGGAAGAACTGCGACTCGGTCATCCGATCATCGCTCGGCGTCGACGAGAGACCGCGATCGAGGACGCGGACCACGTTGCCGAAGATGTCGTGCGCGTACACGACGCCACTGCGGCGACACTGTGTCGGGGTCGCAGCGCCTTCGCACTCGAGGTGCTCCTCGGACGTCGCAGCACAGTACGTGGGCGTCGCGGGTCCGCCGGGGAGCGGGAACGAGCGGTCGACGACGTTCAACCGCGCTCCGGCCGACGTGAGCAACTCGCTCGCTTCGGGCCGCGCTCCGCAGCGCGCGTCGAGCGCGAACGAGTCCTTCGTGGTCCCGCGCGGACGCTGTACCGATCGCCAGCGAAAACCGAGGAATGCGTGTGCGGCGAAGTCATAGGTCGCGCCCTCGTGCGTGAACGTCTGCGTCTCCACGGGCAGCGAGCTCCTGCCGTCGAACATGCGCAGCTCGGTCGCGACGATCACCGGCGCCCCCGGCGGCATGACGGTATGTTTGCCAGCGCTCGTCGCGTATTGGATCTCGGTGCGACCACCGAGCTCGTTCGCATCGGTAACGATCTGGGCGCGCGCTGTGTTCAGTGTCCACCGCACGAGCGACGGCCCTGCATGCACCAGATCGCGGTCGCCATCGGCGTCGATGTCGACGAGCATCAAGCGCGGCCGTTCGCGCGTCGGCGACGGCAGCGACGAGATGTGCTCCGGCACGAACGCGGTCCCGCGGTTCCAGCCGATCGACATGCCGATCAGCGGTCCACCCGTCGCAGCGAGCGTCACGTGGACGAGATCATCGCGACCATCGCGGTCGAGATCCGCGAACCACACCTCGCCCCAGCCTTCGAGCGCGGCGTCGAGTCCGGTGAGCTGCATGTCGCCTTGGACGTACGTGCCGTCACCACGCGAGTAGAGGACGCTCGCGACCTCCTCTGCCGGCGCGACCGCGAAGTCGGTGCGCCCATCGCCATCGAAATCGCCGGGCTGGTAGCGGATCGCGTCCACGCGATGTTGCGACAGCCGGTGCGAGAGCGCGTCGAACTCGCCGTTGCCGCGCGACCGCAGGATGCGCAGCTGCGTGTTGTTGCCATCGGTACTCGTGTGGTCGAACGCGATGTCGACGAGATCCATGCGGCTGTCGCCATCGACGTCCACTTGCATGAACCGCGACACCTGGGGGTTCGCGACGAGGTTCCCGTAGTGGAAGCGAGAGATCGCCTTCGACCACGCCCCGTCCGGCAGCGCGAGATACACCGTCGTGCGGACCTGCGGCACGCCCGCGAACGTCGTGTGCTCGAGGTGCACGAGATCCTGATCGCCGTCTCCGTCGAGATCCAGCGTCTTCCAGATCTGGACTGGAGTGGTCACGCTCGTCCCCATGTCATAGAGGCGGCGCGCGTACGATCCGTCGCCCTTCGCGAGGAGCGTGGTGAGCATGCGCGCTTCACCGTCGACGATGACGATGTCGTCGCGGCCGTCGGGGCCGCCGCCGACGGAGCCGACGTCGACGACAAACGAGTCACGCGCGCGATGTGGTGCCGTGTGCTCGCCGGAGATCGGCGAGAACAACGAGCGGCGCTGGAACACGCTGCCATCGGGTTGCGTGCGCGCGGTGAACACCTCGATGCCGGGGTTCATGAAGTTGACCGCGACCCAGTCCTGGCGGCCATCGCCGTCGATGTCAGCGGGGCGCAGCGCTCCCGGCGGCGGTGCTCCGTGCGGCGCCACGCGCTCGTCGATGAAGTACCCGGACTTGCCCGTCGTGAACAACCAGTCGCTGCGGAGATCACCATTCACGTCGACCGAGAACGCGCCGAGTCCGAGATCGTCGGAGAAGACGACCGGCACGCCGTCCTCGCCGATGCACGTCGTCGTCGGATCCGACAGCGCGAACGTACCGTCACGCAGCGAGCGCCCGACGATCAGATGACCGTGCGACGACGGCTGATCCGCGGAGCACCCCGTCGGCGCGTGAGGTGAGTGGGGCGTCGCGACGAACAGATCGTCGGCGCCATCCCCGTCGTGATCTCCGATGGAGAACGTGCCCGAGAGGTGCGGGACGTACTGAGGGGCGGCGGCATTCCAGCGGATCTCCCCGCGGCTTCGGTTGTGCAGCACGACGATGCGCGCGAGTGCGTATTTGGTAACAATGACGACGTCGCGCCGGCCATCGCCGTCGAAGTCTCCCGACAGGAACTGCGTCGGGGTGAACAACTCGCCGAGCGTCGACCACAACGCCGTCATGTCCTGTAGCGACCAGACGGGATTGTCGGTCCCGCGCGAGATGCCGGTGCGCAGCGCCCAGTGAAAGCAGTGCGCGGCGTCTGCCGGATCCGGAACGCATCCGCCGTGCGGATCGGGGTGGTGTTCGAGGAAGACGAAGTCATCGCGCTGATCGCCGTCGAGATCGATCAGCTGCATGAAGTTGAGCGGCATGAACATCGGCGATGCGAGGTGCGCCGCCTGGAACAGACCGCCACCGACGCTCGTCGCCGCGACCAGCTCGTGGCCTCCCTGCACGGGATACGACACACACACGAAATCGGAGAGCCCGTTACCATCGATGTCGCCGACAGAACACGGGATCGAGGACTCGCTCGGCACGAACCGGACCTCGGTGGGGAACATGTCGCGCGCGGGACGCCACCCGTCGGCCGTCCGCAGCACGGACCACACCTCGCGCGTCGCGATCGAGTCCTTGGGATCTCCCAGGTAGCGATCGCGAACGAACAGCAGATCCGCGCGGCCGTCGCCGTCGAGCTCGACCGCATGCGCACGGAACGAGCACCGATCGGGATCGATCAAGAACGGGAGATCGAGCTTGCGATCGTCCCGCTGTCCGCTCGCGGTGCGCACCGACACGCGGATCTGTTTGCACTGCGTGGGATCCATGGTCTCCCACGTGATCGCGTCGGGGCGGCGATCACCGTCGACATCGGCGACGAGCAAGTTGCCGGGCGTGACCTCCTCGCCGCGCCACGTCCTGCCCATGGCGGCGGGTCCGGCGGTGGTCAGATCGATCGCCGTGCCCGGTACGGAGCTCGGGTTCGAGAGCGTGCTCGCGACGCTCGCGTTCGCGGTGAACATGCGCGCCGGTGCGCGCGTTCCGACGAGCACCCGCCCCGTCGGTCCGAGCACCGCGTCCTCGCCGAACTCGTCGACGCGGTCGAGGAGCGAGCGGTTTCCGGCCGAGGTTGTCGCGTAGCGGAGCTCGTAGGTGCGCAGCCTGCTCAGCCCGTGCTGCACGTCGATCGACGCGAGGCGCTTGCGCACCGCGAAGCGACGCCCAGCGTTGCCCGATTCGATCGGATCCGGTCGCAGCTCCCAGTGCAGCGTGATGTTCGCGCCTGCAACGACGTTACCGATCGGGATGTCGGGGTGCATTCCGCACGACCGCCCATCGCCGTAGCGAATCGCGGTCGGGTAGCACGCGAGCGTTCCATCGCACGTGTTCGTGTATGCGACGCGATTGCCGAGTCGATCTTCGACGGAGACGAGCATCCACGTCGTCGTCGTCGCGAAGCCTCCGCTGCCGGCGAGCACCGCGGTGTACGTGCGCGTCTTGCCGCTCGGCTCGTTGATCCGCCACGCGTTGGTGCTCTGATCGAGACGCACGCGCTCGTAGGTCTCCGCAGCGAACGCGAAGTCGCCGCCGGCGACGCAGCTCGCGAAGCCCGCCGCGCCACTACACGGCAGGAGCTCTGCACCATCGACCTCGAACCGATCCGTCGCGTCGAACCGCGGCGATCCGCCGCCGGCGGAGACCCGCCGGATCGTCGACCCGACCGCGACACTCCAGCCGAAGCCAGCGAGATCGGGACCACCGCGCGACGAGTAGCGCAGCGAGATCGTGGGTTCGTTTCCGAAGAACGGCGGGACCTGTACGCCGATGCTCGTCGTGTACGCACCGCGCGCGTCGATGTCGGCGCGCGCGACGCTCGGTCCGATCGCGAGGGCGCAGGCGAGCAGAAGATGGACTCTCATCGTTCCCTGGAGCCGGCACGCGGGGAATGTCTCGCAGAAAACGTCGGCCGCTGGCTAAGCGCCTACGATCGCGATCGTTTGCGCTCACACGTGCGGCTGGCCTGCTGTTGGGACGGGGCAACACGGACGCCCTCACCCCTCCCCGGCTTCCAGTCATCCCACGCACCTATGCGGGTGCGCGCGTTGCACCCACGCTTCCCGTGCGATTCGGGGCCGCGGTCGTCGTTCTAGCGTTGCGCGTTGCCGCCGCGAACGCCGAGATCCGCATGACGAGCGATGTCGGCGTCGAGATCGGTGTCGCGTACTCGACGTACCCCAAGCTGTCCCTCGGCATCGAATGGTTCGGCACCCACGCGTACCTCGAAGCCCGGATCGCGAGTGGCGCGCGATCGGGGATTCGCATGTTCGAAGAGCGTGTCGGCGCCGGCATCCGCTGGCAGCCGGCGAAGCGAATCGAGATCACGAATGGGTCTCGTGCGGTTGGGTGCAGAGCTCGTCGTCCCCGCAGCGGGACGGGATCTACCAGATCGCGGCCGCGCTCGATCTCCCCGGGGTGCGGCTGGACCGAGATCGCGTGTTCCATCCGTCGACCGAGGACACGCTGGCGAGCCGGTACCCCACGTATGTCGCGAACGGCTGTCCGGTCGAGGTCGTCGACGGCGCCTGCCGATGCGCAGCGCGCTAGTACGACGTCGCGCGACGTACACTATCGTGGTGAAGGTAGAGCGAGCTCAGACCGTCGAGCTGATCGAAGGAGCGAACCGGCTCGCGGTCGTGCGCTACGAGGTCATCGCGAACGGGCATCCCGCGCTCGCGGCCGAGCTCCGCGTCGATGGCCGCCCGATCGTGAGCGAACACGCCGACAACGAAGGCAGCATCGGCATCATCTACGAGTACGCGCACCTCGCGAACCTCGACGACGAGGTCGCATTCGTGCGTCGCGCCGTCGCCGAGCGGGTCGCGTTCGCCGGCGATCTACACGAACCGATCGCGACGCTGCTCGGCCTGTTCGCGCCGGGCACGTACCGGCTCGCGCTCGGCACGATGCATCCCCAGTGTGGCCTGGTCGACGTCGAGGTCACCGGTCCCTGGAACGGCCGCGGCGGCAATCTGTATCCAAATCCCGAGAACCTGTTCCCGACCCGCTCGGTCGAGTCGCTCGACGAGGCGACGATCGACGCGTGGCGTGCGCGCCTGCGGGCCGGCGAGCGACCGATCGCGATCCTGGTTCGGTTAGACGAGTTCAGCTTCGCCGTCCTCGACGGCCATCACAAGCTCTGCGCCTACGGGCGCGAGAAGCTCGAGGCCCACGCGCTCGCCATCGAGCCGGTCGCGACCGCGCGGTGAGTCGAGCGGAGACACGACGAGACTACGTCAGCGCCGTGATCGGGCCGGTACACGCCGCTGGATCGCCGAACACCGGATCCGTGACGCCAAACGCGTTCTGGATCGTGATGTAGAGATCATTGGGCGAGCGATGGCCGCACATGACGTGGCGGCCTGTGCGGAACGAGCCGCCGGCGTTTCCCGCGAGCACGTACGGCATCTTGTAGGCGGAGTGAGACATCCCCTGGGCGCCGTTCTCGGAGAACCAGACGAACAGCGAGTTATCGAACACCTGCTTGTCTTTGAGCGTCTGGATGAACGACCCGAACTTCTTCGAGTACCAGTTCACGATCTTCCCGAACTTCGCGGGATCCTCGTGGGACGCGAGGTGCGCGTCGCCGATGTTCGTCATGTCGGCGTCCATGCCGACGAGGCTTGCGTCCCAGTTCATCTCCGTCTGCCAGCACATCGTGACGACGCGCGTGATGTCGCACGCGAGCGCGGTCGCGATCAGATCCATCTGAAACTGCGCGATCGCGACGAAGTCGGGGCCGGTGCCTTGCTGCCACGTTCCGAGATCGCGCGGTGGGTTGTTCAGCACCGGGACCGTGCAGCTCGCCTGCGACGAGGCGATGTTGTCGAGCTGGGTCTCGAGATCGCGCACGGACTGCATGTGGAAGTCGAGCTGCTGCTGATCGTCGGGATTGACCTTCGCTCGCACGCTCGCGTAGTCCGCGAGCACGAAGTCGAGCACCGACTTGCGCTCGGCGGTGATCGCCTGGAGTACCGCGGGATCCACGTTGAACCCGTCGAAGACCGCGTTGAACGTGGCCACGGGATCTCGATACGGCGCGACCGGCTGGTTCGCACCGGCCCACGAGATCGTGTTCGTCAGGTACTGCTCGCTGTTACCGAGGTTGATCGCGAGGCTCCGCATGCGCGTCGTCTGTCCGACGACCTGGGCGACCTTCTGGTCGAGCGAGATGCCTCCCGGGCCCGGCGTGTCGTCGCCCAAGAAGATCGGCCAACCACCGACGACGTAGCAATACGGCGCGCCGTGCCCGACGCCACCGCTCGCCTGCCCCGCGCGGATGAACGGAATCAGATCGATGTCGTTGCACAGGAGGAGGTCGGCTTTGTGCGCCGCGAGACCTGCCATCTGCTGCGTCAGCGTGAAGTTCGTCTCGGTGCCACCGCTCGGGAAGAACGTGTCCGGAACGGCGCCGAAGCCCGTATAGAACATGATCAGTCGCTTGTTGACCTCGGCTGCGTTCGGCGGCGTCGCGCCGCCACCCGTCGGCGATCGCGTGCTCGCGGACGCGTTTTCGTTCGACTTGGTCGAGCGCGAGCAGCCGCCGAGCGACGGGAGGAACGGGATCGAGAGGAGAAACCCACCCGTTCCGGTCAAGAACCCACGTCGCGACAACCCTTGCTTCATCGATCGACTCATCGGGCGGCTCCTTGCGAGTAGAGGAACTGGAAGGCGTCGGTCTGGGTCAACGCGACCATCAGCTCTCGGAGAGAGTGGTTCGACGACGTGAATCGCTCGCCGAGCTGCGACAGAGATCGAGAGTCCTCGTCGGAGTCCTGACGACCGGCCGCGAACTGGAACATCTGCGACGAGATGCAAGCCGCGACCAGCTTGCTGTCCGCGATGCGATCCGCGAGCTCGACGCCGCTCGAGAACGGTCCATCGACGTCGGTATCGACCAGCTCGCCCGACGAATCGATCGGCTTGCCCATCTCGGTGGTTCGCCACCGGCCGACGCCATCGAAGTTCTCGAGTGCGTAGCCGATATTGTCGAGCGGCACGTGGCACGCACCGCAGGCCGGCTGCTGATCGATCAGCGTGAAGTACTCTCGGTTGGTCATGTCCGCCGTGCGCACCGGCGCCATCGCGATCGCGTCGGGAGGCGGAACGCCGACCGGATTGCAGAACAGCTTGGTGCTGATGAACTTGCCGCGTCGCGCGGGCAGCGTCTGGTTCGGTTTTCCGTGCGAAGCGAGGACACCGGCCATCGTGAGCAAGCCTTTGCGTTGCGCCGGATCGAGCGAGACGCGCTGGAACGCGTCGCCGGTCACGCCCGGGATGCCATAGAACTTCGCGAGCGGACCGTTGACGAACGAGTAGTCGGCCGTGAACAAGCGGAAGGCATCGCCGTCTCCGTCCCACACGATGCTGTCGACGAGGCGGTTCGCCTCCTGCTTCATCAGCGGTCTCAGGCTGTCGTCGTAGTCGGGAAACACGCCGGCCGTCTTCTGCATCGACTCGATCCCTCGAAGCTCGAGCCACTGATCGACAAAGTGCGTGAACACGTCGCGAGCACGCGGCGCTGCCAAGAGCCGGCGCGCCTGCTCTTCGATCTGCGCCGGGTCGTCGAGCTCGCCATCACGCGCAGCGCGAAACAGCTCTGCATCCGGCATCGAGCTCGAGAACAGGTACGACAATCGCGACGCCATCTCGTACGACGTGAGGCGGACCGGCTCGCCCGCCTCCCCTGGCTCGCCCACCTCGATTCGATACAGGAACGCCGGCGACAACAAGAATGCTTCGAGCGTCACGCGGATCGAGCCGGCGAAGTCGTGGTTCGTTCGTGACGCGACTTGTAGTTCGACGAACCGCGTGACCTCGGCATCGCTGAGCGGTCGGCGAAACGCGCGCTCGCCGAATCGGATCACGAATCCGCGCACGCACCCGACCTCGTCCGCGGTCGCGTCGCAGCCGTCGAGCAGCGCCGCGAGGTCGTTGCGGACGGCGGTCGTCGCGAGGTTCTCGGCGGCGGTGAGGTAGCTGCGCATGTGCGTCACGCTGACGCCGAGCCCCGTCGCGAACGTGTCGAAGCCTTGCGTCGACGTGGTCGCGCCGGGGAACGACGTCGCCGGCGCCGAGGTGTCCCCCAAGAGGTCGGCGACCGTGTTGTTGTAGTCGTCGTTCGTCAGCCGGCGTAGCGGAGAGGGGCCAGGTTGGATCGGCGACGGTGGAACGAACTCCGTGCCGCAGCTCGCGAGGACGAGAAGAAAGCTCCAGCGCATACCGGAGCACTAAGGCAAGTCTCGTACCCGCGACGAGTCACGTCATCACGAGGAGTTGCGAAACGGAGGTGGAGGGGTCCACCCGACCACCCGGTCGGGTGCATCCATCAATGCGTCTCGTCGAACCGCTTGAACCCGTCGGTGGGTGGCGGGGGCGTTCGGACCGGCTTGGGCTTGGTGGTCGCGCGCTTCTGGGGTGTCAACGTGACGACCAAGCGTTGATCGCGATCCAGAACGAGCGCGCGCGTCAAGGACACGTACCCGGGGCGGCGGATCTCGACCGTTGCCCGCTCGCCTTGAAGGTGCAACGTGAGCGGTGATGCGCCGACCTGCTCGCCATCGACAAACACGGTGCCCGAGGGCTCCGACTCGATCGAGATGTCCACGCCGCGCGCCGTCGGCGTGATCGGCGGCGTGCTCGATGTCGGCGGGGCGATGCCCGGTGCCGGCGTGCGCGGCTCGATCGCGACAGGCGCGCGAGCGGGCACCGGTGCCGATGCTGGATCGCGAACCAGCAGGACCACGACGACGATCGCGAGAGCGAGCACGAAGGCGGACAACGCGGCGACCGTCCACCGGCGCCGGGGCGGTCGCTCGAGCCGGGTCGCGATCTCGGACGGCGCACGACGCGGGGAGGACTCGCGCGTCGCGTCCGGCACGACGATCTCGAGATCGACCTCGTTCAGCGAGAGATCGCACTGCGAGCTCGCTCGCTGTTCGCGCAGCTCGACCTTCTCCGCGATCCGCTCGGGAAACAGCCTCTGCATCTCGCGCGCGAGCGATTCGCGCGGATCGCTGCCGACGCCGATGGCCGTCATCGCGGCCACCAGATCCGCGTGCATCACCTTGGCCGACTGATACCGCTTCCGGCGATCACGCGCGAGCGCACGCAGACACACGGCCTCGAGCTGTGCGGGATAGCCCGCGTGTTCTCGCGACGGTGGCGGGATCGGATCCTCGCAGACCGCGTTGAGCACGAGCATCTCGTTGTCGCGCTTGAACAGGCGCTTCTGCAGGCCGAGCTCGTACAGCACGACGCCGAGCGAGAAGATGTCACTGCGCGCATCGAGCTTCTCGCCGCGGCACTGCTCGGGAGACATGTACGCGAACTTCCCCTTGAGCTCACCGGTCGCGGTCTCTTGCGTCAGTCGCTGCGCCGCCGTGGCGATCCCGAAATCGAGGACCTTCACCTCGCCGCTGTAGGTGACGAAGATGTTCGACGGCGAGACATCGCGGTGCACGATGTGGAGCGGCGTGTCGCGATCGTCGGTGAGCGAGTGCGCCGCATGCAGCCCGAGGCAGGCTTCCGCGACGATATACGCCACGAGGCCGTAGTCGAGCTGCTCGCCGCGCTTGATCAGGCGGCGGATCATTCCCGAGAGGTTCTCGCCCTCGAGATACTCCATCACCATGTACAGCTCGGTCCCGACCTGGCCGAGCTCGAGGTGCTCGACGAGGTTGGGGTGATGCACCATCGCGCCGATCCGCGCCTCGTCGATGAACATCGAGACGAAGCTGGTCTGGCGAGCGAGGTGAGGCAACATCCGCTTGATCACCACCGGTCGATCGCTGGCCGGGTCCCGACCGAGAAACAGCTCGGACATCCCGCCGGCGGCGATGTAGCCGATGACGTCGTGTCTGCCGATCCGCGAAGGAACGACGGGAGCCGCTTGCGCCACCATGGGTGTAGTCCGAGTATACGAGGTCAGGATGGCGGCTCAGCGTGTTTCGAGCCTGCTCGCGGTCGCGCTCGCTGTTTCCAGTGCGTTCGCTGATGCTCCGGCGTCCAGTGACAACGCCGCCGACAAGGCCAGCGCGCTGGAGCTCGCGCGCGCCGGCGACGAAGCGTACAAAGCGGGCGACTTCGAGCGCGCGGCCGAGCTCGTGCGCCGCGCGTACGCGCTGTATCCAGAGCCGCTCTTGCTCTACAACCTCGCGCTCGCGCTCGACGGCATGGGCAAGACGAGCGAGGCGCTCGACTACTACGAGCGCTACCTCGCGACCGATCCCGACGTGAAGGATCGCGGCGCGATCGAGCGGCGTGTCGCCACGATGCGCAGCCAGCTCGCCGCGCAGGCCGAACGCGCACGGGCCGAACGCGTCGCGGCGAACAAGCGGCAACCGAGCGGTCCGACGGTCGCGCCATCAACGAGCAAGCTTCCGTTCCTGACGATCGGCGTCGGCGTGCTCGCGGCGGGCGGCGGGATCGCATTCGGCGCCGCGTCGATCAAACGCCACGACGATGCGGAAGTGGCCCCGAGCCAGCTCGCTGCCCAGCAACACCAGGACCGCGCGCAGCTGTATGCGACAACCGCGAACGTGCTGTTCATCGCCGGTGGCGTCCTCGCGGTCGGCGGCGTGGTGTGGGCCGTCCTCGATCGTCGTCCTCGGGACGCGACCGACACCAAGATCGTGATCGGACGTTCGTCCATCGGAGTCGCGTGGACCTTCCGATGAAGGCGTGGCTCGTGCTCGCGTGCGCTGGCTGTACGGTGCCACCGCTCGAGCTCGCCGGAAAAGCGTGTCCGTGCGTGTCCGGGTACACCTGCGATACCGCGACGAACACGTGCGTCGCGGGCCAGACGGCGAGCTGCCTCGCATCGCCGATCGGCGCGGAGCGCTACTCGACGAGCTTCGACGACTTCGCGGGTTGGACGCAGGGCGCCGGATCGTGGACGGTCCAAGCCGGCACGGCGGTGCAGAGCGACCGCACGTCGGACTTCGCGTATGCGTTCCGCCCGACGCTCGCGGACAGCGACTACCGGATCATCTCGACCTTCCGCGTCCTCGAACAAGGTACCGGGGACTCGGTCTCGCCCGAGATCTCGGCTCGCGTGCAGCTCGACGGATCCGGCGGTCAGTACCACTGCAACTGGGACCCGTTCGCGGGTGGCTTCAGCATCATGTATTCGGCGTCGCCGATCGAGAACGGCTTTCTCCAGCAGGTCTTCCTGAACGTGTTCGAGATCCCCGACTACGACCCGATGGCTTGGTTCACCATGGAGTTCCAGGTTCGTGGCTCGCGGCTCGACTGCTGCGTGCGCGGTGTCGGAGGCGCCGCGGGCTTCGTCAACGACACGCGGTTCGCAACCGGTGCGCCCGGGATGAAGACCTTCATGACGTCGGCCGCCTACGACGACTACTTCGTGTTCGCGACGCAGTGATCGATTACATCGCGTCGGAGCGCGCCTTCGCCGGCAACGTCCCGACGGCGGGCGAGTTCTCTGGATCGATCCAGGGCCACGCCGTGTTGCTCGGCCACCACGCCGGCGCCGCGCGCCGATACAGCGACGGTGGTAGCGCGTGCGTCGCGTGGTCCGCGTCCCAGATCACCGAATCGTGGACGGTGTCGTAGTTGCCGTGGAGGTACAGCGACGTCGCCGAAACGTCGGTCGACGAGCCGACACGGAAGATCGCCTTCTGCCCGCTATCCGAGCTCATGTACGTCGTGCTGACCCCGCTCGTGCCGAGCACGTTGCCGAGCGCGTTCATGCCGATGTCGCCGGTGTCGAACTGGAGCGCGGTGATGTTGCCGGTCTGCACTGCCGTCGAGCCGACCACCGCAGGCGACGCGAACTGGCTCGACGCGTAGTTGCGAAAGTACGTCAGGTAGCCGGCGTTCCCGTGCGTGATCGTCGCGCCCATGTGAGGCGCGAAGTTGCCCTCCATCAGCTCCATATGGGGGAACGAGCAGTGAGTGTCGATGTTCACTTCCTGCCACTGGGGCGGCGTCGCCCACGAGTTGTCGGCGTAGTTGTAGCCGATGACGTTCCCGCCGCCGGACACGTTGAACATGATCGGCTTGTTCATGTAGCGAACGATGTTGTTCTCGATCAGGTTCTCGGCAGCTCCGCAGCGAAGCACGATCCCGTAGCAATCCGCACCGAAGCCGTAGTTCGCGGAGTGGTGGAGGTAGCTGTCGCGGACGACGCAGCGATAGGTGCCGGTCATCGCGACGTGCATGCCACCGACCGTGTCGGTCTGGACGTCCTTGACCCAACACTGCGCGGCGTTCGAGATATCGATCCCGCCGGCCATCTGGCCGTTGTAACCAGGGTTCGTGCCGCCCGCGATCCGCACGCTCTCGATGCCCGCCCAGCGGATCACGGGGCGCGTCACGCGCGTGATCTGCGCGCGATAGGCCGCGCTCGTGGGGAAGTTCCAGTGCAGCGGCGCGTCCAGCGCGAGCGTACCGGCCGCGGTGTCGACGCCGACGATCTCGACGCGTTGGGTCGCCGAGCGTCCACTCACCCGCTTGAAGTACGGGCAGTCGCCTTGCTGGACCGTCGCATCGTCGAGGATGTCGATCAGCGCGAGATCGCCCGCGCGGAAGTTCGCGGCGGCGGCGCCGACCGACACCGTCGTCGCTTCCTTCGCGCCATCCGCGACGAGATCGTACGGAGTCCCCGCCGAACACGTCGAGTCGCGATCGTTTCCGATCGCGAGCACGGTGCCACCACCGGTCTTCATGATCGTCGTCCCGCCCGCGCCCGAGCCGGCACCGCGCAGCACCACACCGCGCGTGAGCGTGATGGTCGTCGCGACGGTGAACGTCCCCGCGGCGAGCCTCACGACCTGACCTTCGGGGCACGCATCGAGCGCTGCCTGGATGTTGCCGCCGAGCGGGACGCTCGCGCATTCTTGGGTGCGCGTCGGCAGACCGTCGTCGCCGAGCGGCAACTGGAGCTGCTTGTCCTCGAGGATGCCCGGATTCCACGTCGTGATCCGGTCGGGATCGATGATGTCTCCGAGGGGAAACACGGAACCGTCGGGGTGGTCGTCGGTACCGTCGCTGCCGCCATCGCCCGAGGTGGCGTCGGGGCTCGAGCAGCTCGCGAGCAAGACCCAGATCGCGATGTGTCGTGTGATCACGATCGATCCTCTAGCAAACGGAGTGCACGACTCGGCGACGGTCGAACGCCCACTTGGCCGTACAGGTGGTAGGCAGCAGCCGACCAGTGGCAGGCGCGACCCGACCACGGTCCGGTCATCGCTTGGCCGTGAGCTCGTGACGCCGGATGAGCTCGATCAGATAGGTGCGATCCATCCGTGCGTCCCGCGCGGCCTGGCGGACGTTTCCACCGGCGCGCTCGAGCAAGCGCGTGAGGTAACGGCGCTCGAAGCGCGCGAGCACTTCACCGCGCGCCTCGCGATAGGGCTTGTCGATCACCGCGGCGAGGTGATCGCTATCGTCGGTGGTCGGATCGATCGTGATCAGTGGGGCCTCGCCCGTCGCGAGCACTGCATCGACCATGTTGCGCAGCTCTCGTACGTTCCCCGGCCATCGGTGCGTCTCGAGCTGCTGCAACCGCTCCGCCGGGAACACATCCTCGACGGAGCCTTCGTATCCAGCCTGGCGGAGGAAGTGCTCGATCAGCAGGAGGATGTCGCTCGCCCGCTCGCGCAGTGGCGGGATGTGGAGCAACACGACGGCGAGCCGGTAGAACAAGTCGAGGCGGAACGTTCCCGCATTGACGTCGGCGCGCAGATCACGAAGGGTCGCGCTGATGATCCGGACATCGACGGGGATGTCCACGGTGCCACCGATGCGCCGGATCACGCGGCGCTCGAGCACGCCGAGGAGCGCGGCCTGTAACGCCGGCGGCAGCTCGCCGACCTCGTCGAGCAACAACGAACCACCGTTCGCACGCTCGAACGCGCCGACGTGACGCCGGTCGGCCCCCGTGAACGATCCGCGCTCGTGGCCGAACAGCTCGCTGGCAAATAGCGTCGGAGACAACCCCGCGCAGTCGACGGTCACGAACGGGCCTTGCCGCTCCGCGCCGATATCGTGGATCGCCCTCGCCACGAGCTCTTTTCCCGTCCCCGATTCGCCGAACAGCATCACGGGCACACGCTTGTCCGCGAGTTGCTCGATGCGGCCCATCAGCCGCTGCATCGGTTCGCTTCGCCCGCGGAGCTCGCCGAGCCCGCTCCGGCGAACATCGACCATGACGACACCACCGTCGGTCACGTGCAGCGTGGTCGCGCCGATGGTGAGCAACGCACCCGATGCCACCGATGCCTTGCTGCCCTCGAGGAGCGCACCGCCGATCATCGTTCCGTTCGTCGATCCCATGTCGGTGACGACGATGCGATCGGCGCGCCGCTCGAGCTCGAGGTGGTAGCGCGAGACCGTCGGATCGCTCAGCACGAGGTCGTTTCCAGGCGCCGAGCCGATCGACATCGTCACTTCGGCGTTGAGGTGAGTCTTCCCGCGATCCGGGCCTTGCGTCACCGTCACCGCGATCGCGCGTACGGGCAACCCGGCAAGGCGCGGGCTCGCCACGGTACTCAGGTCATCCACCCTCCCAATGTACCTCCAATGCATCAGGCGTGGCACGGCGAGACCCCACCAGGCGCTCGCTCACCCTCGGCAATTGGCGCATCGGTCGGCGAGCCGTGCTCTTTCACGAGCGCGGCATCCGCGCGGCAGGTAAGCCGCTCGCCCTATTTCGTTGCTGGCGCTGGATAGCGCGCCGCCCACGCAACGAGATCCGTCGCGAGCGCCGCGCGCAGCTGCGCTTGATCTTGTTTGTCGCGTCTCTCGAACAGCGTGACACGCCCGCCGAGTACGCAGGAAACGAGCCCCAGGAAGCCGAGCTTGGTGACAGCGGCGTCGGTCGCGTCTGCATCGAGGCCTGCGGTGATCAGCACCTTGCGCACCGCGAGGATGCTCGCGCCCGCGACGAGCAGATCACGCGTGACCATGCGCGCCTGATCTCCCACGCGGAGTCGCTCGCCGCCATGTCTCACCAGGCGCGCTTCCTCGTCGTGCGGGATCACGGCAAAACGCACCGACGGGATCCAGTGCACGTCGGGATCGAAGCGAGCGCTGCACGCGTCGCTACAGCATGCGAGCTGCTTGCGCGAGCGCTCCCGCGCATTGGCGTAGACGGGCTCCGAGACGAGGGCACTACACACGACGCACTGCACGAGGCCCCCGCCTTACTCGGAACGTCCTCGGCGAGCGACGGTGTTGTGGTTCGACACGTGGCGAGTTTCGATCATGGCGTGACAGCGACACTCGCCGGCACGGCCACCCGGTCGAGGTCGTTCCATCGGCGTTCGTGATCATCACGGCGCCGGCGAGCTCGAGAGTCGGCGCCGTCGTCGATGGCAACTCGACGATCACGTCGCCGCCCTTCAAACGTCGGCACGAAGCGCACCGCGGTGGGCACCAGCACGTTGCCCGCTGCGCGCACCACCAACTCGCGCGGTTCTGCACCTGCATACGTGATCTCGTCCATGCCGGTCGATGCGGGCCCGACGGACAACGTGAGCGAGAGCACCCCGCCCCGCTGACTGGCGCTCGCATGAACAACGGCTCCATCGATCGCCGCTTGCTTGCGAGGACAACCGATCAGCGCGAACGCGACGAACACGATGGAGCGCATGGTCAGTAATGGTGCCGTGGCGAGGTCTGCGGAATTCCCGTCTGCTCTTGGATCTGCATGTCCGTGTCGACCTTTCGCTGGATTGCACCGCCCAGTGCTTGTCGCAGCAAGCTCGTCTTCGACAGATCCGCCGCATCATCGACAACGCCCTTCACGCCCGCTGGGAGCGCATTGCCCTTCGCGCTGGGAATCGAGCGGTCCTCGACCGCGGGGCCATCGAACATGCCCGGCAACAGCTCGCCCTTGGGGTCGTTGACGAGGTTGGAACCGAACCGGGCTCCTTCTGCGTTCATCAAGACGTCCTTGATGCCGCTATTGCCCGAGCCTTCCGCGATCGACCACGGCGACAGCTCGTACTGTGCCCCCGCAAACCCGCTCACGCCCTCCGCCTGAAGCGGCCGCACACCGTGCTGATGTTCGAGGCTCGCAGTGAGGTACGCATGCGAGAAGAAGTGGAAGTTGTTATCCGCGGTGAAGTTCCCAGCGCCCGGCGCCGACTGAACGCCATGAGACATCACCGCGGCATTTGGACTCTTCGAGCTCTCCAGCGCCTTCCCCGCGGCCGTGATCTTCTTCATCAGGTCGGGTGGAAGCTTGTCGGCGATGTCCTTCGGCAGCGGCTTCTTGTCGTCGAACTTCTGCACGTTCGCCAGCGTTGCCATCGCCTGGATCGCCATCATGTTCGAGTCGGCCGTATTCTCGGTCGGGACGTCCCACGGGTCTTTCGCGGATTGAGTACGCGCATCCTTTGTGTCTCGGCCCAAACCAGCTCGATTGGCGTCCCTGTCCTCTTCTGCAGGGTGCCGTAATTTGCGGCAGGGTCCTTTGCAGTCCGGCGTGGTTCGCTCCCGAGTGCTCGTTTCGCATCGCTTTCAGGATGTTCTCCGGTGCGGTCGCGTAGGAGTGACACCGATGCACGCGCCCAAGGCCGACTCGCGACTCGTTACGCTCCGTGCGAGGAATACGTTCATCTTGCGTTCGTCGATGAGCAACCGCATGCTCGGCGACGAAATGGCTACTCTTCGTCGCGCCGGCTGTATCCGCCCAAAGAAAATGGGGATGCTCATTGCTGTGTGTGTGTCGGTCACCGGCTGCGACAAGGACAAGGAACAGACCGCGACGAAGCCCGCCTCTAGCGGCACATCGCAGGTCGGTGCAGTGAAATGGCGGGGGGAGAAAAAGGCGACGAGCTTGAAAGTCGGTCCGCACGACGTGCGCATCCCCGCCGACTGGCGCGATGCGGCCGAGCTCGATATGCCGGGCTTCGTCGGGCCAGGTGTCGTGAGCATGACGCCAGCATCCGAGGCCGATGGCACGGCGCGTATCGTGATCGTGCTTGGATGGTCGACGCTTGCTGCTGGTGGTGAGATCGACCCGAAGAGTCCGCCCTGCGAAGCGATCGCGGCTGCCTTCGGCAAGAAGTACGCAGCGAGCGTTTCGGAGATCGAACGCGTGACGGCCGGCACCGACGCCGGGTGCGCATGGACAGCGTCGAACAAGGATCTCCGGATCTCGACGCGCGTGCGTTTCCAGGAAGGCAATCAGCTTCTGGTCCAGTGGTCGCAACCCGCAGCGTCGAGTGTGGGTGGCACGAACACGAAGGCCTGGACCGACACTCTCTCGCAGCTTGGTTTCGCGAAGTAGTAACCGACGAGGAGTAGACACATGGGCGGATCAGGTCACGGCGGGTTTCACGGCAATCCAGTTCTCAATACGGCGACAGGCGTCGATGGTGCGCACGCGGTTGGCGAAATGGTGACCGCCGGTGGCGCGCCGGCAGGTAGCTTTCGGTCGCTCATGCACTACATGGGGCACCATGGCGACGACGCATGGCGTGGCATGACCGCGGCCGGTGACCCCGTCTCCACGGGTTCGAAAGTCATGCAGGGCGCGACCGCGATCGCTTCACCGATCGCGGTCGCTGGCGGGACGATGGAGATCATCGACGGCATCAACATGATGCGACACGGAGATGTGTCGGGCGGCGTGGTGACGACGACCGCTGGCGGTCTGACAGCTGGATCCGGTGTCGCAGGTCTTGCCGGCCTCGGAGGTTCCGCGGCGGGCGCAGCGTTGGCCGCGCCGCTCTCGGCGGCAGCGCTTGGTGTAAAGGGCGGGATGTACGCGAACGAGGACGTGAAGGAACGTGGTTGGCTGAGCGATCGCGAAGGTAACGACGCGAGCATCTCCGAGTGGGCGGCCGAAAACGGACAAGCGGTCGACGAGTGGGTCAGCGAGAAGACCTTTGGACCGCTCGGCTCGCTCGCGGGCGGTGTCACGACCTTGGGCTCATCGATCGCTGGTACCGGAGTTGCGCTTGCCTCTCTCGGAGTGAGCGCCCTCGACGGAGGATCGATCATGAATGCGATGAATTACTACACAGGAGGCGATCCGATGGAAGCCTTCCATCAAGGCGCGAGGCAAGGTTCCGGTGCGCCGACAAATCCCCTCGCCGCATTTCAGAGCGGCGTCGCGCAGTCGCGCGGCCAATGATCAGACGGCCTGATGGTTGGGCGTTCGAACGTCGCCCCGATCGATTGCTGCTTGCATCGCCTTCCACAACGCCCCCCGTCAGTATGCGCTACTTCGAGCGCCGTCAGCCGCTAGCGCGGATCGGCGATCTGGTTCACGAGCATGCTGTTAGCCGTGGGTTCACTGCTCTCGACATCCAGGGGAAGCCAAAACCGATCATCACCAACGAGGGTGAGTACGGTGCGATCGTGCAGACGTTCGGAGTGCGAGGCGGACGCTCGTGGAGCTGCTCCTTTGGCTTCGTGTTCTGCGACGACTGGTATTCGTCGCTGGACGCAACATCAAGCGTCGAGAACGCGGCGCACGCGAATGCGTTGGTGACGCAGATCCTCGCAACCGAAGAGCATCACCTCGGGGTGCGCCGCCGCCGCTTCTTGCACCGTCCGCCAAAATGGCAAAGCCTCGGCCTTGGCGCTTCGATCGCGCACTACTTCCACGAGGAGTATCCACTCGTGGATGTACGCCTGTCGGTGTTCCCGGCGGTTCCACTCCGGCGAGGTCGCCGCCCGATCCTCGACTTGCAGCGCGTCCTCGGCGAGCACGTGCTCGTTGAACATCCGGTCGCCAACAGCGGATTCAGGTTCGCACTCGAACCTCGAGAGCAACCGTTCGTGTCGGACTCCGGTCTCCAAGGGACTTGGTGGCAATGCAGTGGAACGTGGGGGGCTGGCGGCACCGTGATGCGTGACGTGATCGTGCTCTACGACAACCTCTACGCGTACGCGATCGAGTCCGCGGCACCACCGCAGCACCACGCGGAGGTTACCGATGAGCTGAAGCTGCTTGCACTCTCGGTGCAGCCAATTCCGCAACCGGGAGACGTCGTCGACGTCAGCTCGGTCAGTCACTGGGCGGACTGAGCGACAAACTGTAGAGTTCCGCGAGAGAAGCCGGTGTGCGGTCATACCAACGTGGGCGTCCGCTCGCGACCATCGGCAATAGCAGCGACTCGAAGTGTTCCCGGAACGGCTCGATCGCATTCGCGCATGCTGTAATCGCCGCGGCGTGACCGAGCAGATCGTAGTAGAGCGCCGCGAGGCGCATCTCGCTGATCTGGCCGTCCTGGCGGATGACCATCATCACGATCTCCAGCGGCCATCCACGCGGACTGGTCCCACGAATGGAGCCGGTGATCCGTTGCGCCGAATTCGCGGGCACCAAGCGAGTTAACGTCGAGCGGATCCAGTCCTGGATGGGCTCTGGAGGAACCACAGGTGGATCGATTTCCACCCTCAGCCACGGTGCTGCGTAAATCGCGACGTGTAACCGACCCGCGCGCCAAGTCGACGATGCTCCTTCGGGCAAGTCGACATCGAGAATGTGGTGCGGTGCGTACATATCTCAGGGAGTCAGCGTGGTCGTACGCATCGAGATGCGCAGATCAGATTCTCCGAGGAGGATCGCGACCACGTCTTGCCCAGCCAGAGCGAACACGGTGATCGGTCCGTCGTAGGATCGCAGCTCGTAGGGAACGGAGAGGTACGACATCGCCTCGCCACCGTCTTCGTCCCAGCGAACGAGTAGCGCATTCGACGCGGCCGTGTGGCGAGCCGGAACGCGACCTGTGTACCGAGGCGCATGGCGTACTAGATCCTCCACCACTGCGTTCGTTCGCGCGATGCTTTTCCAGATCAAGTAGACGGGCAAGCAGAACGCTCCTGCAAGGGCGAGGGCGATGACCACCGCACCGAGCTGCGTGAAGTTGTCCGACCGAACGACAAACGTGAAAACGACACCACAGAGAACGAGCAACGGCACGAGAGCGAACAACGTCTTCATTCGCAGCGATCCACGAAGCTTGGTCGCCAGCGGATCGACGAGTCGACGCACCAGCTCATCGGAACGTGGGCGCTTCTCGTCGATAGAACTGGCAGTTGATGGCGCTGGCATGTTCGGTTCGATCTACTATGGCGCCAACTCGTCGGCGGCGCGGTCTCGTCCCTTGGCGAGACTCGATAATGGCGTGACCGCGACGCTCGCAGGCACGGCCACGCGGTCGAGGTCGGTTCCATCGGCGTTCGTGATCGCCACGGCCCCCGCCAGCTCGAGAGTCCGCGCCGTCGTGGCACTCGCATGAACCACGGCTCCCTCGATCGCAGCTTGCTTGCGAGGACGGCCGATCAGCGCGAACGCGACGAACACGATGGACCGCATGTTATCGAGCTGCGCGATCCCCATCCAACGTTCCCATCAACACTTTGTGTGGCCCTGCGAGCAACTTAGCTAGAAATGGTTGCTTGCTCTTCCGGCGCGTCCGGAATTCCGCACGCTCGTAGAGCGTCGGGTTGATGCGACGTCCGAGCTGCGCTCCTGCACCCTCCAATGAACGATATGCGTCCTCCAGCGAGAGAACGTCGGACACGATGAGCACGTCGATGTCACTCTGCGAAGTCGCCTCGTTCTTCGCGACCGAGCCGTTGAGGAGCGCGACGTCGAGCTTGTCGGCGAGTGGGGACAGCGTCGCGCGAAGCACCTCCAGCGATGCCACTCGTCTTCTCGACGATACGACGCAGCTCCTCGAACACCGGTGACGTCCACCGCTTCTGAAGCCCGACTGTCTCGACCTCGATCAAGCCAGCCTTAACCAACAGCTCGAGTTCGCGTTGCACAGCGCCTCGGCCGGATCCCACAAGATTGACGAGCTCGACCGTCCCGAAGCTGCGTTCGGTCTGACCGGCCGAGCACACGCTGCTTCGTCTGCGGGAATAGTGCGTCCGCGAGCGATACCCGTGCATGTATCGTCTCTCCCGTCCTTGCGAACCGACATACCCGTTTTGGGTATTCAAGTACCCGTATCGGGTACGAAGCCAACGCCTGCCGAAAAGTCGAAACCCGCCGGAGCAGCGGCGGGTTTCTTGTCGTAGCGGGGGCAGGATTTGAACCTGCGACCTTCGGGTTATGAGCCCGACGAGCTACCAGGCTGCTCCACCCCGCATCAACCAGTTGTCATGTCTGGCGAACCAGACATGGGCCTTTTGCCATGGGGCTACCGGGGCGTCAAGGGCTGATCCGAACTACGACGAGCCACCCGGGAGCATGCGGCAGATCGGATAGGGTGCGCCCATGGATACGTACCTCGACGGCCGCATCGAGATCGTCGTCGGCGACATCACCAAGCTCGCGGTGGATGCGATCGTGAATGCGGCGAACTCGGCGATGAGCGGCGGCGGCGGCGTGGACGGTGCGATTCATCGCGCGGCCGGGCCGGAGCTCCTCGCGGCGTGCCGGCTCGTGGGGCGCTGCCCGACGGGCGAGGCGCGGATCACCGATGGGTTCTTGCTGCCCGCGAAAAAGGTGATCCACGCGGTGGGGCCGGTATGGGACGGCGGCGCGTATCGCGAGCGGGAGTTGCTCGCGTCGGCGTATCGCAACAGCCTGCGGATCGCGATCGAGGCCGGCCTGAAGACGATCGCGTTTCCGTCGATCTCGACCGGCATCTACGGGTTTCCGATCCGGATCGCGGCGCCGATCGCGGTGCGCGAGGTGATGGCGGCGCTCGTGCTGGCGCCGCAGCTCGACCGCGTCACGTTCTGTTGCTTCGAAGACGAGGACGCCGATGTCTATCGCAAGGTGCTCGAGACCGCGACCGCGGAGACGAACTAGCGGTGGCGACGCGCACGCGCAACGTTCCGCTGATCACGGCGATCGCGACGACGATCGTGGCGGTGCTGTTGGCGATCGTGCACACGAAGGCGGTGGCGCTGCCCGGGCTCGCGGCGATCGAGGGGTTCACGATCGATGCCCGGTTCGAGCTGCGCGGGCCGCGCGCGCCGGCGACGGATCGCATCGTCATCGTCGGGTTGGACGACAAGCTGCGGCACGAAGCGTGGGACGTGCTGCAGACGCGGCGCGGGTACGCGCGCTTGATCGACGCGCTGACCGCGTATGACCCGAAGGTGATCGCGCTCGATTTCTTTTTTAGCTCGCCCGAGGTGATCTTGCCCGACGAGCTCGCCGAGCAGGTGCTCGCGGCGGCGAAGGACGCGGCGGCGGAGAATCCGTATGCGCCGCTGATCGCCAAGATCGCCGACGAGCTGCGCGGCGACGAGGTGCTCGCGGCGTCGGTCGCGAAGAGCGGCCGCGTGTTTCTGGCCGCGTCGTTCTATCTGCGCGGCAAGGTGGCGAGCGCGCCCGAGCCCGTCGGCCTCGACAAGGCGCGGCACGGCGAGGTCGCCGATGCGGGTGGTGGCGGTGCGCTGCGGCCCGTGAACGCGAACGGCGTGACGACGACGATCCCCGAGATCGCGAAAGGCGCCGCAGGTGCGGGGCTCGTGAATCACTATCGCGACGACGATGGCGTCACGCGGCGCGTGCCCCTCGCCGTGGAGTTCGCCGGGCGTCACTACATGCCGCTCGGCTTGTCGGTCGCGCTCGCGGATCTCGGGAAGCCCGGGGACACGCGGTATCTCGTCGGCGAATCGACGCTGCGGGCCGGTGGTCACGACGTGCCGGTGTCTCGCGCGGCGAGCTTGATGCTCGACGTGCTCGGCACGGATCGCATTCCGCACGTGTCGGCGGCGGACGTGCTCGCCGGTCGCGTGGACAAAGCGAAGCTCGCCGGTAAGCTCGTGTTCGTCGGACTCACGTACTCCGAGAGCGACAAGGTGGCCACGCCGCTGGCGAGGGATGCCGACGGTATCGAGCTGCACGCGACGCTCGCGGAGAACGTGCTCGGCGATCGCTTGCTCCGCGCGTCGGGTGATCGCGCGACCATCCTCGCGACGCTCTTGTTGTGCGCGCTCGCGTGCGTGGTGCAGCTGCGCCGCGTGCGCCGCCGGCCGTGGGTGCCGCCGCTCGTCGCGCTCGGAGGCATCGCGCTGTACGTCGTCGTCGGGATCGTGCTGTTCAGCCGCGGCACCGTGATCGCGCTCGCGGCGCCCGTGGTGTTTGCATCGCTCGTCGGGCTCGCGGCGATCATCGCGGGCCTCGCCACCGAGGGTCGCGAGAAGGCGAAGTTGCGCGCGGTGTTCTCGCAGTACGTGTCGGGCCCCGTCGTCGATCGCATCCTCGCGGATCCGGCGCGCGCGAAGCTCGGCGGTGAACGCAAAGAGCTCACCGTGCTGTTCAGCGACATCCGCGGGTTCTCGCTGTTCTCCGAGGGCATGCCGCCCGAGCAGCTCGCGGCGTTCCTCGGCGAGTACCTCACGCCGATGACCGAGCTCGTCCTCGCGTCGGGAGGCACGCTCGACAAATACATCGGCGACGCCGTGATGGCGATCTGGGGCGCGCCCGTCGACGTTCCGGATCACGCCGCGCGTGCGTGCGAGGTCGCGCTGAAGATGCAGGAAGCGCTCGTCTCGATGAACAAGGTGTGGGCGAAGGCGGGCAAGCCCGCGGTCGCGATCGGCGTGGGCATCAACACCGGCGCGATGGCCGTCGGCAACATGGGCTCCGCCGCGCGGTTCGATTACACCGTGCTCGGCGATCAGGTGAACCTCGGCGCGCGCCTCGAGGCGCTGACCAAGGAGTACGGCATCTCGATCCTCGTCGGCGAGAGTACCGTCGCGAACGCGGGGGATGGCTTCGTGTTTCGCGAGATCGATCTCGTGCGCGTCAAGGGTCGCGCCGGCGCCGTGCCGGTGTTCGAGCTCGTCGGTCGCAAGGGCGCCGCGCTCGATCCGCGGTTCGCCGAGGCGCTCGCCACGTATCGCAAGCGCGACTTCGCGGCCGCGCGCGCCGCGTTCGGCGCGCTCGAGGGCGATCCCGTCGCCGCCACGATGAGCGCCCGGTGCGCGATCCTCGCGGCGTCGCCACCCGACGAGGATTGGGACGGCGTGTACGAGCAGAAGTCGAAGTAGCTGTGTTACCAACTGGCCTCGATGACGGTCCTCGTCTTGGACTTCGACGGCACGATGACGGACGCCGAGTCCGAAGGCCGGCCGTTTCGCGATGGCTACCTCGAGGATCTGTGCGCGCTCGTCGGTCGCCCGGCCGGTGACGCCGACGTCCTTGCGATCGCCGACGAGGTCGAAGCCGAGCTCGCCCGCGCGCCGGAGCAGCATCCGTTCCTGTGGATGGGTCGCGCCGTCGCGCCGGCCACGGTGGATCCGTATCTGCGCATGGTGCCCATCTCGCACCGCATCCTCGATCGCTTCGAGGTGCTCCCCTCGCCCACCGATCGCGGTCGCCTGCTCGGCAGCGTGCTCTACAAGTACAACTACGCCAAGACGCTCGGTCACCCCGTGTTTCGCGCGGGCGCGGGCGAGGTATTGCGGTCGCTGTCCGGCACCGACGCGTGGATCGTCACGAACTCGGACACGCACGCGGTCGCCGGAAAAGTCGCCGTCCTCGATCGCGAGTTCCCCGGCGTCGTGTGGCTCACGTCGCGCGTCCGCGGTCACGCGCGCAAGTTCGATGTCGACGACGCGTGGACCGGCGCCGACGCCGAGCTCTCGCTCCCCGGACTCGCGCGCCCCGTGCTGCTCCGCCGCCGCGCGTATCACGACATCCTGAGCGAGATCCTCCGCGCGGCCGGCGCGACGTTCGCGGACCTCGTCGTCATCGGTGACATCTTCGAGCTCGATCTCGCGATGCCGCTCGCGATGGGGGCCCGCGTCGGGCTCGTGTCGTCGGGGCGCACGCCCGCGTACGAGCGCGCGTACGTCGAGGCGCATCCGCGCGCGCGCATGATCGACTCGCTCGGGGACATCCCCGCGTTCGCGTTCGGCCAACGCGCCTCGATCGCTTAGGTCTCGAGCGCGCCCGCGCGACGTAACAGCGCCCTGCCCTAGCCTGCCGGCACGACCGGCGTAGGATGCGGCCGATGCGCCGTCTCATCGCCGCCATGGTCCTCGGACTGTGCTTCTTCTTCGCCGCTTCGCCTGCCCGTGCACAGCCCGCCGCCGAGGCGCCGACGCTGCAGGTGTACACGAAGCCGATCGAGCCGTTCTCCTTCGAGCGCGATGGCAAGGCGCTCGGCTTCAGCATCGATCTGTGGGAGCGCGTCGCGAACAAGATCGGCGTGAAGTACGAGATCCACTGGGTCAAGACCGTCGGCAATCTGATCGATGCGCTGAAGTCGAAGCAAGCCGACATCGGCGTAGCGGCGATCAGCATCACGGCCGAGCGCGAAGCATTGGTCGACTTCTCGACGCCGTTCTACGAATCCGGCCTCGCGGTGCTCGTGAAGGCGAAGGGCCAGAGCGCGACCAGCGTGATCGCCCAGGCGCTGTTCACGACGACCGTCCTCAAGTTCCTCCTCGCGCTTCTGGGAATCCTGATCCTCGTGTCCCACCTGATCTGGTACTTCGAGCGCCACGCGAACGGCGATCAGTTTCCCAAGCCATATCTGCGCGGCGTCTGGGAATCGTCGTGGTGGGCCATCTCCACGATCCTCAGCGGCGGATGTGACGCGAAGGGCCCGGTCGTCGTCGTCGGACGCATCGTCGCCGCGTTCTGGATGCTGCTGTGCATCATCGTCATCACGTACTTCACGGCCGCGATCACGACGATCATGACGGTCAACCAGCTGTCGTCGGATATCAAAGGCGTCAGCGATCTGCCCGGCAAGCAGGTCGCCACGGTCAAAGGCAGCACCGCCGAGCGCTACCTGCAGGAGCACGGCATGCGGGTCAACGCGTTCGACACGATCGACGGCGCGTACGCGGCGCTCGAGAAGGACAAGGTCGTCGCGGTGGTCTACGACCAGCCGATCCTCGACTACCACGTGAAGATGTCCGGCGGCTCGTCGATGCAGGTCGTCGGCCGGTTGTTCCAGCGTCAGAACTACGGCATCGGGCTCCAGCAAGGCAGCCCGTACCGCAAGCAGATCAACAGTGCGCTCCTCCAGCTCCGCGAAGAAGGCGTGATCGACGACCTCCACACGAAGTGGTTCGGCGAAGACAACTGACTCACCGCGAGAAGGCGCGCCGCACGACGGCGATCCACAGATAGAACTCGAGATAGAACGGGTTATTCGGGCGCGCCGGCATCGGGTGCACGCCGTAGTCGACCGGCTCGTCGTCGTGCTCCGGCTCGTACGTACCGAACATGCGATCCCAGATGATCAACGCGCCGCCGAAGTTCTTGTTCACGTAGCGCGGATTGCGGCCGTGGTGAACGCGGTGATTGGACGGCGTGTTCGCCCAGCCATCGAACCAGCGCAGCTTGCCGACGTACGGCGTGTGCGTGAGGAAGTCCCACGCGCTACCGACGGCGACGACGACCGCGAGGTACAGCGGATGAAAGCCGAGCGCGACCGCGGGGACGAAGAACATCCAGTCGTAGAGCACGCCGATCCACGAGTTGCGCATGCCGATCGAGAGATTGAACTTCGGCGAGTTGTGGTGAACCACGTGCGATGCCCACAGCACGCCGATGACGTGGCCGCCGCGGTGCGACCAGTAGTTGAGAACATCGACGACGAGAAACAGCACGACCCAGTGCCACCACGCATCCATCGACCAACGGATCGGCGTGACCGTCCACAACGCGATCAGCGCCACGGTGCTTATTGCGCCGATCCCGACGCGCATCAGCACATAGCCGATCATGATCGCGATCGACACGAACGTATCCGCGACATCGTAGTGACCGTCGCGGAGGAGGTACTTGCTGATCAGCGCTTCGACCAGGAACGCGGCGAACATCACCAACGCGGCGATCCAAGCGGCGAGCTCCAGCAGCGTCACGCGACTGATCCTACCGCGCTCGGGCATCGCTCGGGCCATGCTCGGGGCCCCGCTCGGGCCACGCTCGGGTCGAGCTCGATCGACCTGGTGCCTCCGATCGGCTGGATGGCCGCGGATCAGGAGTGCGATGCCTCTAGCTGCGAGCGACGCCGGGCGCGCGCAGCGGAACGAGCCGGCTGAACGTCAGCGCACCGAGGGCTGCGCCGACGGCCTGCGCCCCGATGAACGGCAGCACGTCGACGGGGCGAATGCCGGCGTAGGTATCGCTCAGCGCGCGGCCGATCGTCACGGCGGGGTTCGCGAACGAGGTCGATGCGGTGAACCAGTACGCCGCGGTGATGTACGCAGCGACGGCGAACGGCGCGATCGCGCTGCGCGTGCGACCGACGGAGATCACCACGCCGAGCAGACCGAACGTCGCGACGCCTTCGCTGAGCAGCTTCGGAAAGCCCGCGCGTACCGTCGTGGACAGCGTGATCGGATCGAGAGCGAACATCTCGTTCGCGAGGATCGCGCCGGCCATCGCACCCGCGATCTGCACCGCGACATACCCCGCGGCCACGCGCGGCGTGATGTCTTTTGTCGTTGCCATCACGACCGTCACGGCGGGATTGAGCTGCGCGCCGGAGATCGGACCGAACACGAGCAAGATCGCGACGAGGGCGGCGCCGGTCGCGATCGTGTTGCAGAGCAGCGCGAGCGCGGGATCCTTGGCGAGCGTCTGCGCCATGATCCCGGATCCGACGACCGCCGCGACGAGCAGCGCGGTGCCGAGGCCCTCGGCCACGAGCTTGCGGGCGAGCGTCACTTGCATGCGTCGGGTCCGCAGGACTTGCGAAGCTTCACGTGGTCCGTGCGGATCGCGCGCTCGGCGCCGAACGTCTTCGTCAGCGCGGCGAGCATCTCCTGGACGGCCTCGTGCTCTTGCGCCGCGAGCTTGTAGTAGACCCACGTGCCATCGCGCCGCGCGTCGACGACGCCGGCCATGCGCAGGATGCCGAGGTGACGTGACACGTTCGGCTGGCTGAGCTCGAGCGCCTTCTCGATGTGGCACACGCACAGCTCGCCGTGCGCGAGCAGCGCGACGATGCGCAACCGCGTCTCGTCGCCGAGCGCGCGAAACAACTTCGTGAGCGACCGGACGCCGTGGTCCTCGGTGATCAGCGTGGATTGCATGCGGCCTCCAGGTCGAGCTGTTCGAGCTTCGTGCGAAGCGTGTCGCGCGCGGCGCGAAAGCGCTGGAGCATCTCGTCGCGCGGAAGCGGATCCGGACTCGCGGGATCGGGGATCGGCCAGTGCAGCCGGTGCGCGCCGCCGAGGAACACCGGGCAGACCTCTTCCGCGCACAGCGTGATCACGAGGTCGACCGACGCGGGATCGATCGTGTCGACCGACTTCGACGCGTGGCTCGCGAGGTCCACGCCGACCTCGTGCATGACCTCGATCGCGAACGGATTCACGCGAGATGGCTGGCTCCCCGCGCTCTGCACCGTGGCGCGATCGCCGAGCAGCGTTCGCGCCAGGCCCTCGGCCATCTGGCTGCGCGCCGAGTTGGCGACGCACAGAAACAGCAGCCCCGGCCTCCGGGCATCGGATGTCATAGATATGTAGATATCGTTATGTCCGCATGGCGTCAACCACCCGCGCCGGGGTCGGTCCTCACCCGATGCGGCGGCCGTCGCGAAAGATCCGTCCGGTCTCCGTCGCGGTCACGCCGAACCGCACGCTCGCAGCGCCTTGCTCGACGGTGCGCGGCGCATTGCGGCCACCCATGTCCGTGCGCACCCACCCCGGGCACACGGAGTTCACGCGGATCGGCGCGAGCTCTCCGGCGAACACGCGCGTGAGCGCATCGAGCGCGGCCTTCGACACGCCGTACGCGTCGGTGCCCCACCCCTCTCCGTTGTCGCGCACGAATCGGCGCATCGCCTCGACGAGCGCGTCGCGGGTCAACGCCGGATCCGCGAGCAACCGCCGAGGCGTGGCGTCGAGGTTCTCGAGCGAGCCCAGGCCGCTCGTGACGTTCGTGATCGTCGCGCTGTCGCGAAGCAGCGGCACCATCGCGAGCGTGACGCGGAGCGGCCCGAAGAAGTTGGTCTCGATCGTCTGCGCCACACCATCGGGGCCGCGCGCGACACCATAGACGCCGGCGTTGTTGACGAGCGCGTCGATACGGATCGCGCCGTCGCGCAGCTTCTGTGCGGCGGTCGCCACGGACGCATCGCTCGTGACATCGATCTCCACGCCGCGGAGCCGGCCACCGGTGTCCTTGCGCAAGCGTGCGGCGGTGGCGTCGCCCTTCTTGCGATCCCGCGAGCCGACGAGCACATCCCACCCGTCGGCGGCGAGCACGCGCGCCACCTGCTGCCCGATGCCGCGATTCGCGCCGGTGATGAGCGCCGTCCTCGTCACCGCGTTCGTCTACCACGAGGACTGCCATCGTCGATATCGCGTGCCATGATGCATGCGACGTATGTCCACCGATCCCGAATTCGATGCCGTCGCTGCCGCCAAGGAGCTCGACGAACTGCTCGGCCAGCGCCCGAGCGAGACGGTGTCCGGCTCGCGAAGCGATGACTACATCGCCACGCTCGAGGCGGACATCGAGGATCTCAACGCGGTGATCGCGCAGAAGGACGCCTTGCTGGACAAGGCCAACGCTCGCGCGGACCAAGCGCACGCCGAGATCGAAGCCGCGAGCAAGCGCCTCGCCGCGGCGTCGAAGAAGGAGCTCGAGCAACGGACGCGCAAGCTGCTCGAGGCGCTGCTCCCGGTCGTCGACGATCTCGATCGCGGCATCGTCGCGGCGCGCAAGCATGCCGAGTCAGCGGACGTGGTGCTCGGGCTCGAGCTCGTGCGCCGTAGCTTGATGTCGCAGCTCGGTCAGTTCGGGGTCACCCACATGCCCGCGATCGGCGAAGTGTTCGATCCGCGGCGCCACGATGCGATCGCCCTCGTGCCGGTCCAGGATGCCTCGCAGGACGGTCGCGTGATCGACGTGATGCGCGAGGGCTACGCGATCGGCGATGACACGTTGCGCCCGGCGGGTGTCGCGGTCGGCAGACGGTCCTAGCCGGCCGCTTCTGCGAGCTGGTGCACCGGCTCCAGGCGCGTTTCGTGGCGAATCGGGTATCGTAAGGTGTGACGCCGCGCGACGAGGATCTGGACCGAGACACGCTCGTCGATGCGAAGCGCACGCAGCTCGGTGTCGGCAAGGGCAAGCCGAAGCGCTCGCCGGAGGAGCGCGCGAAGGACCTCGCGCTCGTCAACACGATGGTCGGCCCGTACCTCGTCGGTGCGGAGCTCGGCGGCGGCGCGATGGGCGTCGTCTATCGCGCGACACACATCGACACCAACCGCGTCGTCGCACTCAAGGTGATGCGGCCGCAGCTCCTCGAAGAGCCCACGACGACGGCGCGGTTCCGTCGCGAAGCTCGGATCGCGTCGCGCCTCGGACATCCGCACGTCGGCGGCGTCGTCGAGCTCGTCGAGAGCGAGGGCCGCTACGCGATGGCGCTCGACTTCGTCGACGGCGAGCCGCTGTCCGCGATCATGACGATGCCGCTGCCACCCGAGCGCGTCACGCTGATCGTCGGGCAGATCCTGCGCGGGCTCGAGCACGCGCATGCGATGGGCCTCGTGCATCGCGATCTCAAGCCCGACAACGTGCTCGTGGAGTGGCGCAACAATCGCGATCACGCGCGTATCATCGATTTCGGGATCGCGATCGCGAAGTTCGGCAGCGACGACTCCGTCGAGCGCATCACCGAAGCGGGCCTGGTCGTCGGCACGCCGATGTACATGGCACCCGAGCAAGCGCGCGGCGAGGCCGTGGATCAGCGGGCCGACCTCTACTCGCTCGGCATGATCATGTACGAGATGATGACGGGCGTCGGCGCGTACGAGGGCAAAGCACTCGACATCTTGACCGCAAAGCTCAAGCGCGACGTCCCGGCGATCAAGGATCGCGTGCCGAGCCTGATCGTCGATCCGCTGCTCGAGCGGTTCTGCCGCAAGCTCGTCGCGCGCGACCGCGAGCAGCGCTTCAGCAGTGCGCGCCACGCGCTGATGGTGCTCGACATGATCGCCCAGGATCGCGCGTCCGCGGGAGCGGCGCTCGGCATCATGGATGTCGAGAAAGCGCTCGCCGTGGTCTCACTGCCGGCGCCGCGGTCCCCGCGCCGTCGGCCCTAGCGTGCGATAACCGAGGCGTGGACGACCTGCTTCGCTGCGTGCTCGATGCGCGACCGCCTGCCGCCGACACGCTCGCGACGTGGTGGGCGGCGACCAAGGCGATCCGCGCACCGTTCGACGTGCCCGTGGATCGCGCGATCGTCGGTGGCGCGTGGGCGGATCGCCTCGGCTTCGCGTTCGTGGGCGGCTACCAAGCCGCGCTGCAATCGCTCGTGCCCCAGCACGGCGGCATCGGCGCGCTGTGCGTGACCGAGGCCAAGGGCAACGCGCCGAAACACATCGAGACGACGCTGCTCCCCGATGGTGACGGCTTCGTGCTGACCGGGACGAAGAAGTGGGCCACCGCGGCACCGCTCGCCACGCACCTGCTCGTCGCCGCGACGACGGGTCAGGACGCCGAGGGCCGCAACCAGATCCGCGTGGTGCGTGTGCCCGCGGATGCGCGCGGCGTCACGCTCGTCCCGAGCAGCGCACCGTTCGTGCCCGAGATCCCGCACGCGCAGGTCACGCTCGATCACGTCGCGGTGCGCGCCGAGGACATCCTGCCCGGCGATGGCTATAGCGAGTACGTGAAGCCGTTCCGCACCGTCGAAGATGCGCACGTGAACGCGGCGCTGCTCGGCTATCTCGTCGGCGTCGCTCGCCGTCACTCGTTCGTGCGCGAGCTCGTCGAGCAGCTCGTCGCCAGCGCCGTCGCGGTGCGCTCGATCGCGATCGAAGATCCGAGGTCGCCGATGACCCACTTCGCGCTCGCGGGCGTGATCGCGCAGATCGGCAAGCTCGTCGCGGAGCTCGAGCGCGCGTGGGACGCCGCGCCGGATGACGAGTACGCGCGCTGGAAGCGCGATCGTCCGCTGCTAAGCGTCGCGCAAGCCGCTCGCACCACGCGTCGCGAGAACGCGTGGGCGGGCCTCGGCTAGCGACACAGGCGCGTGTCGTGAGCCGGGCACTGCGCGAAGAGCTGCACGTTGACCACGCCGTTGCGGATCGCGGTCATGGCTACATCGGGAACACCGTCGCCGTTGAAGTCGCCCGCGAACAGCCGGTTGGCGGCGCCATCCGTCTGTCCAAACGGCGTCGCATCGCGCACGCCGTCGACGACAGTGAACAGCTCGACGTGCTTGTTGAAGACACACGCAGTGACGATCGTGTTGCCGGCACGGACCGCATCCGCGCATTCGGCGAACGCATCCGCGAATAGCTCGTCGCCGATCGCACAGCCCGCACCACCCCGAACCGAGAACACGCGCAGTCGACGATTGACGAGGTTGATGGCGAGCTCGTCGAGGCCATCACCGTCGACATCGATCGCATGCGCGGATCCCGCGGAGGCGACCTGCCCCGTGCACACCGCTCCGGCGGGCGTGATCAAGCGTGCTTCCGGGTCGTCGGCGGTGACACCGAACGCGGCGAGAACAGTTCCGCCGGGTGCATTCACGAACTGCGGAGACCGCGTCGCGTCGATGTCGAAGCCGGTGATCGGTCGGGTCTCGAACGCAGCGCCCGGGGTTGTCGAGAGCGCGAGGGACATGAGCTCGCCGACGAGCTCGCCGGTGGGCCGGATCGCGATCGCGGTCTGCGTGTCGTCCACCTGCCCGATGGCGAGAGCGCCGATGCTCGCGACCTGAACGTCGGGGAACACCGGCATCGTCATCAGTCGCGACGGCTCGCCCAGCAGCACGCCCACATGCGTACTATCCGCCGTCGTGTGAAGCACGAGCAGGTCGTCGATCCCGTCGTTGCCTCGCGCGGTCTTGCCCCACGTGAACCGGTCGAGGCGCGCGATCAAGATCTGGCCGCCGATCACGCTGTTCGGGCGCACGCCCGCCCCGCCACCGGGCGCGCCGTAGAGCACGGTGAGCTGGTCGATGTTTCCTCCTTCGACGAGCGCGCAGTCGCCGAACCCATCGCCATCGAAGTCACCCGGAACGACCGCGACCGCCGGGCGGATGGTGTCGGCCGTGAAGCGAACGTGCGGCGCGACGCCACCGCGCACGATGTCGACGTCCTCGCGGTCGCGCGCCGCGACGACGTCGACGCGGCCATCGCGATCGAGATCCACGACGGCCGCGCACGACGGCCGCGGCGGTCCACGGATCGAGGCTCGGAGCCGCGATCCGGATCAATCCTCCGCCGACGGTGTACACGCCGGAGGAGAGGACGAGCTCGTCGCGTGGCAGGCTGGAGTCGATCGCTCCGGCGGCGAGGAGCTCGTCCACGGAGTCGGTCGTTCCGACGGACGTGGTGCTCGCAGCGAAGGTGCAGTCCATGCCGCTCGCGTCGAGCATGGACACGTCGGTCGTCGCACCGATCGAGTGCGTGAGGAGGAGCTCGTTACACGTGTCGCTATCGACGTCCGCGAGCACCACGGACGTCGGTGCGGCGCCGGCCAGCGGCGCGAGTGCACGAGCGAAGTCGGTGTACGTGCACACGAACGTGGCATCCGAGGACGGATTGCGACCGACGATGACGAAGCGATGCCGGCCTGGTTCGACCGCGACACCGACCAACATCGACGGCTGCCCCGGGTTGCCACACGCGGGGAGCTGCCGCCGCGGCACGAGGACGTCGCTCCCGACACGGAGCTCGCTGCGGGCCACGCCGAGCGGCCCACCACCGCCATTTCGATCGATCTCGACGACGACGTCCCCGAGCGACAGATCGACGTCGGCGACCACGATGCGCACCTTCGAATCGACCGGAACCTCGATCGCGCCGTCGATCTGCGGTGCGAACGTGGTCTTGTCGGAGACGAGCAGCGCGAGACCGTCGCTCGGAATCGCGACCGCGAGATCGGAGACATCGGGCGTGGTCGTCGTGGGGTCGCGGTCGAAGATCGCTGCATTCCCCTGCGAGGCGGCGATGCCCTGGCCGAAGCCCTCGGCGAATGGCGTCGCGGTCGCGGATCCAATACGCCAGAAGATCTCCGTGCCGCTCGCACCGACGAGATCGTCGATCGCATCTCCATTGAAGTCGCCTACGCGCGCGACCTTCATGTCGAACACCTGGCTCTCCCCGAGCGGGTAGAACATGCCGGACGGCGCGCGACAGACGTTGTCGAGCCCGCAGGTAGCTCCATCAGCGCAACTACGATCGGCGGCGCAGGTGATCTCGCAGGTCGCGGTGCACCCCTCGCTGCCGTCGCATGCCTCGCCCTGGTCCGCCTCGATCACGCCGTTCCCGCACACGCCGGGATCGGGAAGGTCGTGACATGCCGCGAGCATCAGCGCGAGAACGATACCGACGCGCATCACCACGCCCTCGCATAGGTCATGCCGGCTCCGTGCTCGCTGACCAGTGGTGCGAACCCGCTCGGGTCGGGACGCTCGCTCGGGTGCGCGAGCTCCTCGGGCGACGGGGCGTCGAAGTAGTACAGCCACAGCGCCATCCCGAACGTCGCGACCGCGGCGCCGCCGAGGAGCACGGTCGACGTGCGAAACGTGTCGCGCCGACCGTGCAGCAGCTCGTACCGCGCGACATCGCCCGACGATAGCGGCGTCGACGAGTCGCGCAGATCCGCGGCGGCAAAGTCGGCATGGATCGCGACCACCCCGGTGACCAGCGCGGCACCGAGCAGCGTGATCGATCCACCCACGACCCACCGAACGGCGCGCCGGCGAAACGTCGGCACGAGCGGCACGTCCAACGTCATCTCCTCACCGGGACGCAGCTCGATCGTCTGCGTCACCGGGACGCGGCCCCGCGCATACACCGTGACCAAGCGTTCGCCGGGATCCGCGGTGTAGCTGCGCCCGGTCGCATCCTCGGACGCCTTGCCGACGAGCTCCCGACCATCGACGAGCACGCGCGCCCCCTTGCTCGCATTCACGACGAGCGTCGAGGGCAGTGGCACGAGCTCGATCGGCACGATCGCCTGCCCCTTCGTGACGCGCACCGTGCGCGTCTCCGATCGATAGCCGTCCGCGCTGATCGCGAGCACGTGGTCGCCGGGCTCGATCTCCACGGCGGTGTATCGATCGACCGACTTGCCGTCGATCGTGATCAGCGCCGCGTCGATCGCGGTCGATACGTAGATCGATGGCGATGGCTCCTCGATCACGACCTTGGTGCCGGCGGCGACATTCCGACCGCGCACGTCGCGCAACCGCTCGAGGTGAGCGAGCGCATCGCGCCGCTTCGCACCCTTGGGCACGGCCGCGACGTACGCTTCGAACATCACGATCGCGCGCTCGAGATGGATTGGATCTTGGTCCGCCTGATATTGGAGGCGATGCGCCTGGGCGGCCGAGAACGCGATCTCGGGAGCTGCATACAGCTCCCATGCGCGATCGAAGTTCGCCGCGGCGGCGTCGAAGCGGTTCTCCTTGTACGCACTCGCACCGATCCGGAACAGCTTGCGCGCCTCCGGTTGTTCCTCGGCGCGGACGAGACCGGTCGAGACGAGAATGAGAACGAGGATTCGGATCATGGGAGCTCGAGCATTTCGTTGGTGGGCTGATCGCCATCGGGCGGACGCCGACGCGACTCCAGCTTCGCGTCGATCGAACGATCGGCGTTCGGGGTGATCGGGATCGATCGCGAGCGGTACCCATCGCGGCTGAGCACCAAGATTACCTCGCGGTCACCGCGCGGGATCACGATGCGGGGGCCCACGCCGAATGGCTTTCCGCCGATGTGAGCCTCGGTCGATGGCGGCGCGTTGACGAGCGTGATGGTGACCGTATCGGCGACCTCGTCGACGACGGGTGCGATCGGCGCATCGACCGGGGCGGAATCGGCCGCGTCGACAACGGCGACCGGGGCGACGAGCGCGGCATCGGAGGTCTGGACGTTCGGCTCGGCACCGCTCGATGTCGCCACCACCGCGATCGGCACACCGATGGCGATCGCAGCGACGGCGATCGCGATCGCGCGCAGCACCACGCGGCGTGACTTGGCGGGGTTCGCAGGCGGCGCGTCGCGGTGTGCGGTCGTGCCCGGATCGGTGACCACGACGTTCTGGGGCGCGTCGGCGGACGGCGCGATCGGAATGGAGTCAGCGGTCGCGTCGGCGCTCGCCGTGTCCGACAGCTCGATCATCGCCGGATCCGCGAGCGCTCGCGCGACCTCTCGCGCGGTCTGGAATCGGTCGGCTGGTGATTTCGCCAACAGGCGCGCGACCACGGCGGCGAGCGCGGCCGACGCCGTGGGACAGGCCGTGCGGAGCAAGGGTGGCTCCTTGAACATGTGCATGCTGATCAGCGCGCCGGTGCCGCTGCTCGTGAACGGCGGCAGCCCCGCGAGCATCGCGTACAGCACGCAACCGAGCGAGTACAGGTCGGAGCGCGCGTCGAGCTCGCGGATGCCTTCGCACTGCTCCGGCGACATGTAGATCGGCGTCCCGACGAGCGCACCCGAGATCGTGCGGACGGGTCCAGCGAGCTGCCCCGTGAGCTTCGCGACGCCGAAGTCGACGAGCTTGATGCGGTCGCCGATCACGATCACGTTCTCGGGCTTGAGATCGCGATGGATGATCTCGACCGCATGCACGGCGACGAGGGCCTCGGCGATCTGCTGCGCGAGGCCGACAGCGACACGCACCGGCAACGGACCGCGCCGGAGTCGTGACGCGAGCGATTCGCCCTCGAGCAACTCCATGGCGATGTACGCGCGACCATCGCTGGCGCGACCCACGTCGAACACGCGGACCACGTTCGGATGCTCGATCGACATCGCGGCGCGCCCTTCATTGAAGAAGCGCTCGACATCCTGGTCGGGGTTGGCGAGCACCTTGATCGCCGCGCGCTTGCCGAGCACGCGGTGGGTCGCGGCGTAAACGACCCCCATTCCGCCGCGTCCGATCTCGCGATCGATCAGGTAGTTGCCAACGACCACCGCGCGTCGAGCGTAACCGATCCTCGCCCGAGTAGCTCGTGGAGGATGTCCCTCGCCGAGCTACTGGTATTGCAGCCAGTACGTCAGCAAGAACTTCTGGAACGCATCGAGCTGCGAGCCGTAGTAGTGACCGTGATTCTCGACGACGTCGTCGCACAGCACCTGGCCCGTTGCGGGATCGCGGCTGAACACGAGGGTCGTCGGCGTGCCCGCCGGGAACGGTCCCAGCGCCACCGGGATGCGATTGATCTTCGGCTCCCGCGACGGTGACAAGAGGTCCTCCATCGACTTCCAGTACGAGACCGCGCGCTGCTGCGGCGTCGCGTTGGCCGGCGCGCCCACGCCGATGCCCTGGTTGTGCGTGAACGGCGCCGTCGCCCAGATGCCACCGAGCGGCATCGTGCGATAGCCGCGGTTGCCGGCCTCGGTGCGCGTCTTGTAGACCTCCGACGAGAAGTCGGACCACAGGCGGCCGCGTTCCCACATCGTGGACTTCGCGCGGCAGATGTTCGTGTTGTTCGCCGGGTCGGCCACGAGCGGGTTCACCTCGTCGTTCGAGAGCACGTGTTGCTTGCCCTGGCGCGTGTCGTGGCAGCTGCGGCAGTTCACGTCGAACACGAGCTTGCCGAGGAGGCCGAGGGGCGCGAACGGCCGCTCGGGATACTGCGGCGCCTTGAAGCTACCGAGGAACGCGCCGAGGTCGTTCAGGTCGGTCTGCGGTGGCAGATCCGGGCAACTCGCGCGACACGCCGCGAGGTTGATCGGAGTGTTCGTCGCGACCGCGGGGGCCGTGCATTGCTGGAAGCACACGCCGATGTTCGTGTACACGCGCAGCGCGGCGATGGCCGGGCCGAGGTCATCCTCGCCGCCCTGCCCGTTCCGCAGCTGATCCTCTTCCATGCCCACGTCGAACTTCGGGCGATGGCCCCACTCCCAGAACGCCGTGACGACGCCGGGGTTATGGATGTTGTCCGAGAACAACAGCTGCGTGTCGACGGTGCCGTCGGCCCAGCTCGCGAACAGAAGGCCGCGCGGATCGGTCGGCGCCAGGTTCGCGGCGAACATCTTCCCGAACTTCGCGTACTGGTTTCCGATCGTCGCGTGGATGTTCTTCCACGTCGGCGCGTTCGGGTTCGCGGGCGGGTTCAGCGGATCGAAGCCCGCGTGACAACCCGCGCATGACGATCCGTACATCGTCGTTCCGCCCGGGCCCGGGGCCTTGCGAATACCGACGACACCGGTCGCCGTGGGATCGGGGCACAGATCCGCGCCACCCGCGGGGTTCGCGGTGCAGTCCGGATCGTTGATCACACCCCATACGTCGAAGCGCACGTCGCGCGGCGTCTCGACGACGTTCTTGAACCCGATCGTGATCCGCTTCGCGGGATCGGGATGGTTCGCGAGGAACGTGAAGAACTTTTCGCCGCCGTAGGTGTTGTTGAACCAGATGTCCCGACCGTGATCCATCGCGCTCAGCTCGTGGCTCGCTTCACCGACGGTTTCGTCGTCGGCAACACAGCCCCCAGCGATCAGCGCTCCGAGACACAACGCGTGAATTCGTGATGTCCGCATGCGCAGCACCATCGAACATTCACGCGCGATCTCGCAATCAGGAGCATCTGCGCAGGATTTGTCGAACGCGTATGCGAAGCGACGCTATCGCCGAAACGTGATGGCCACTAACGATCGATACAGTCGTGAATGCGCTGTCCCGACCTCGTCGCACATCGACCCCTCGCAGCCGCTCTCAGCGCTTCGCCGTGAACGGCTGCCGTGTCATCCCGAACTTGTCCTCGCTCGGCCCCGTCTCGGCATCGGCCTTCACGTCGAAGTTCAGGTTGTTCGCGCCGGCCTTGATCACGATCTCGCTCTCGACGGGCGCGGCGCTCTTCTCGCTCCACGCGCGGACCTTGTACTTGCCGGGCGCGAGGCTCTTGAACGTGAACTCCTTCGCGCCCTCCGTGACGATGTAGTGCGGCGCGTCGACGACGACGATGTACGAGGCCATCTTCGCGTGGATGTTGCAGCCGAGGCGAACGATGCCCGCCTTCTCGAACTTCACTTCGCGCGTGTCGCCATCTTTGTAGAGTCCGATATCGAACTTCTTCGGCGCGGAGATCGAGAACACGTTGTGGAAGACGCCGTCGAAGTTCGGGAACGCCACCGTCGATCCGGGCGGCACCGCGAGCACGCGCGGCAAGAACGTCTTGTCGCGTTGCTCCACGATGCGCTGCTTCGGCGTGCGTCGCTTCGCCTTGCCCTGCTCCGGCCACAGCATCACGGTGCCGAGACCGTCGAGTGGCTTGCCGTCGATCGTGATGTAGCCGGTCAGCGACGCGGGCAGCTTTGGCCCGGTGTCGTCCTCGTCGGAGTTGCCGGCGATCTTCGCCTGCGGCCCCGTGTCCTTCATCTTCTTGAGCGGCGTGTCGATGCGCGGCGGCGCGCCATCGCGGAACGTGGGCGCCGCCGCGGCGACGACCTTCGTGCCGGTGAGCTGCTCGACGCGCGAGAACAGCTGGTCCGCGTAGTTTCGCTGGCCGCGCTTCGCCGCGACGATCGCCGCCTGCATCATGTCGGCGGCTTCGCCGGTGAGCTTCACCGCTACGCCCGTCGCCTTCGCGATCAGCGCATCGGACACCGGCTTGAGCCGATCCTTCGGCGTCACGATCTGCGGCTGCATCGGACCGAGCGCACCGAGGAGCTCGCCTTTCTCCTTCGCCGGCACGTTGAACTTGTCGAGCGCACCCGCGAGATCCTCGACGAGCGCGGTGAACTCCTCGTCGACGAGCTCCATCCCCGCGTGCGAGGTCTCCATGTCCTGCCCCGTGTACTTGCACGGACCGCCGGTCGCCATGCACACGAGCTCGACGAGCAGGCGCTTCAGCTTCGGGATGTCCGTATTGAAGAAGCGGTGCTTGATGCGGGCATCGGCGGCGACGCGACCGATGAACTCGTCGACCACTGCGGTGATCGCCTCCTTCTTGCCGAGGCGAACGTAGAGCGACGCGGGATCCGTCGGCGCCGGCGCTTCTGCCTCGCCACCACCCTCGCCGTCCTTCATCGGAGCGGTGTTCTCGGTCTTCGCGGTCGTCGTCGCCGATGGCTTCGACGAGCCACCACATGCGAACAAAACACAGGCCAGTGCTGCGAGCTTCTTCACGATGCCTCCCGTGGCAGGTACTACGAGTGTGGAAAGTCAGCGGATCGGGGGTCGCGCAACTACCGGACAAAGCAGCGCGCTTCGATGCGCGCGTTGGCCGGCGCGACGGTGCTCCCGCGCTTGATCGCGATCCCCAGGTTCTCGCCCGACGGGCACGCGGCCGCGTCGGTATAGGCGTACCAGCACGGACCGGCGTCCCCGACGTCACCGGCATCACCGTCTGGGCACCGATCGAAGTCGGTCTCGACGTCGCCGGCGATCTCGGTGACCGAGCAGTCGTCCATCTCCGCCATCGCGAGCGACGGGAAGCACGAGCGCTGGCGATTCACGATCGGCGTGGCGATCTGCTGGTACGTGTCCGTCTGCGCGCAGCCATCCACGATACCGCCGCCGAACTGCGATGCGAGCGCACCGAGGCGCACGGCCGGGACCGCGAGACCACCGGGGCCTTGGCAGCTCGGATGGAGGAGCGGCTGACCGAAGTCGCGCACGATGAAGTCCTGCGTCGGCCCCGCGACCGCGGTCACCGTGACGTCCGCGCGATCCGGCTTGAGGTTCGCGAGGAAGTCGACGTAGTCGCCGACGTGCGCGACGAATCGCGAATCCTCGCGCGGGCGGCAGTTCACGTGGCGACCCGGGCGCGCCGGATCATCGGGATCGCAGATCACGCCTTCGCGCGTGCAGCGGAACGACGTCAGCGGGCCGAGCGTCGCGTCGAGCGGCTCGAGTAGCGCGCCGGTCTTCAACGAGCAATCGTCCTCGTTCGTCAGGAACACCACGGACAGCAGCGCACCGTCGCGTACGAAGCCCGGGTTCGTCGAGGGATCGAGCGCGCGCCGCATCGCTTCCATCGGCTGCTCGATCTCGCAGCCCGCGGGCGGCATGTTCGGGTTCGTGAGCTTCGCGAGCTCCGTCGCGAGATCGCCCGAGTAGTTCTTCGTGCGGCCACCGCTACCGTCGCGCTCGTCGGAGAGGAACGTGTCGGTGATCGTCGACGTGAACTTCTGCAGCTTCGCCTCTTTGCCGTAGCCGAAGCAGCCCATGATCGTCGGACGGAGCGGCACGTCGTCGTCGGTCGAGCTGGTGCCGAGATCCGTGGTGACCACGCCGACGTGGAGGCTCGGCAGCTGGCCATCCACGCTCGCGAGCTGCGACTGCAACACGTCGAGCTGCTGCGCCATCTGATCGTAGCGGCCGCGATCCGTGGAATCGTCGAGGACGAACAGCACGTCGAGCTCGCGCGCCGGCTGCACGTCGAGCGGCTTGTAGGTCTCGATGTCGTGCGTACACCCGGCGAGGACGAGCCCGAAGGTGAAGATCTTGGCGGTGTTCATTGGAGGCTCCATCCGATCGAGATCGACGAGGGGTTCACGGTGACGGTCATGCGCTCCTGCTTCGCGGGGCGGCGCCCGAGGATGAACAGCGTCGCGCCGGTCGCGAGCAACGCGCCGCCGCCGATCGCGGTGATCTGCGCGGCGCGGGCACGATCGTTGGACTGCTGCGCCATGTCCGACGCGGCGCCGATCGGGCACTGACCATCGGAGTCGCAGCCGAGCTCTTGCGCCTTGTCGAAGTCGCGGCTCGCGATCACGCCGAGCGTGGCCGCCACCCCCAGACCGACCACACCGGCGACACCGAGGCCGATGCCGACGCGGGTCATCGCCGGCGATCGCGTGCCCGGGACATCGCGCATCTCGACGTCGGTCTCGACCACCGAAGGCGTTGGCTCCACGGCCTCGCGCGGCGACGGCACCGTCGGCGCGGGCAGCTCGGTCGGCTTCGGCGGTCCCGAGGAGATCTTCGCGGCGTCGCGCGTCGGCTGGTTGACCTTGGCCTTCATCGCGATCTCGACGGGCGGCACGCCGATCGTCGTGCTCTGCCCCGCCGCGAGCTGGATCTGCGCGCGCGACATCGAGCCATCGCGGCGCGTGAACACGAGCTCGTCGCCGTTCGCGTTGATCACGATCTCCTTCGCGGGATCGACCTCGACGCCACCGCGCGTGACCACGACCTGCTCGCCCGCGAGGTTCACGCGAACGCGCGCGACGTTGGCCCATAGCTTCATGATCTCGGCGGCGGCGGCTTCGCTCGCATCCTGTGCCTTCTGCTTCTGCACCTTCGCAGTCGCGGCGGTCTTGCGCAGGCGCATGCCTTCCTTCGCGGCTTCGATCTCGCTCTCGCGGAAGATGATGATGCGCTGCCAGGTCTCGAGGGACAGCGCGTATTGCTTGTCCGCCTGCAGCGCTTGCGCGTACAGCGTCAGCGTGTCGGTGCGTTCGTCGAGTCGATAGCTCGCCAACAGCTCCTGCGCGGCGCGCTTCGGATCGCTCGCGAGCAGCTTCTGCCCGTTCGCGAGATGACACTCCGGCGTCGGCGGCGCGCAATCACCAGCGTGTGCCGGCGACGCGGACGCGGCGACGAAGCAGACCGCGAATCCTACGAACGGACCCGCGAAACCACGATGGCTTCGTACGTTGTTTGTCCCCACGCCACACCTACGAGCGAGCACGCCGATCGGCTCACTCGTAGGTCGACGTCGGCGATCGGGCCCGTCTCAGCCCGCCGATGTCCGCGGCCGATATCGATAATCCACGGACACGCGCAAGCGATCCGCGGTCACGTTATCGAGGGCGCGGTGCACGGTCAGCGAGGAGAACAGGACGACGTCCCCGATCGCCAGATCGCCCGTGCTCCACACGACGTCGTCGGGAACCGTGGTCCCCACCACGCCACCGCCCGCCTCCACCGCCGCGTGCGCGCGCAACCCGCCGTGATTCGACCCGGCCCAGATCGCGAGCGGCCCCACCTCTCGCGGACACGGCACCAACGCGAGCCACGCGGTCCACACGCGCTCGGCATCTTTCAGATACGCGGCGTCCTGATGCGGCGGCGTCGTCAACGCCGGATCGCCGGGCGACACCAGCCGGCACACGTCGCCGACATGCAGCTCCGGCTCGGCACCGAGCACGTCGCAGAGAACCTCGACGAGCGCCGGCGTCGACGCGATCGCGCGATACGCATCGCTGGGCAGGATCTCGCCAAGAAAGCCAAACCACCGCGTGTCGTCCCATCGCCCGAAGCGCAACGCTGGATTTGTCGCGCCGGCCAGCGGCTCGCCCGACGCGGCTAGCGGCTCGCCCGATGCGATCCACCCGCGCGTCACGAGCGCTCGATCGACGAGCTCTCGCAGCGGCGCGAGCACGCTCTCGTCGACGAGCCCCGGCAGATACAGATAGCCGTCGCGCGCCGCCTGCGCCCGCCGCGCGTCGCGATCCTCGGGCGCGATGGCAAACGGCGTCTCCACGACGTTCACGATACCAGCTAGCTCGATGGCGTCGCGTGGGTCGGGATGGTCGCGTACTGCGGCGCTCCATCGGTGATCTCGTAGTAGTCGCCCTTCTCGGAGACAAAGATGTGGAGCGCGATATGGGTGTTCGTCGGATCATCGAACGCCCCGAGCGCGACGCCGATCCAGTCGTGCTTCGCCCGATCGATCGGATCGAATAGCAGCGAGCTCCCACACGTCTTGCAGAACCCGCGGCGGACCTTCTCGGACGTCTTGTACCAGGTGACGTTCTCCTCGCCGAGGATCGTGCAGTTGGCGCGCTTCACGTCGACGCCCACCGTGAAGTGGCCGGTCCACTTCCGGCACTGCACGCAGTGACACGCATCGGGCGGCTTCAGGTCTCCGGTCACCTCGATCCGCACCGCACCGCAGTTACAGGAGGCCTTGCGCATGCTTCGTCTGTATCGCGCGTCGCATCCCGAAGTCGACAACCTGCCGCCCTCGGTACGCATGGCGTGGTGGCTAACCGCCTAGCCACTGGTCGAAAACGCAGGGCACACGCGATGCACTATCCGTTTTCGTCACGGCGAAGGCCCTCGCACGCGACCAACGAGGGGGGCTTCGTATGTCTATGTCTGCGTTCGAAATCGTTTCCGATGATCTCTTGGCTCGCGTCGCTGGCGGTGGGGACAACCCCGGCTACGACCCGAACAACAACGCGCTCGGCCGCGTCGGTCCGGGAACGGGCTGGAGCTGGCTCGGCAACTACTACACGCCCGAAGCGCTCGCGCACGATCGCGCGGTCCGCGATGCGAAGGCGAACGGTGCGAGCGGATTCTCCGCGCACTTCGGCGCGCTGCCCAAGCTGCCCGCGGCGGTCGGCTCGTGGTTCCGCGCGAAGTTCAGCCCGGGCCCGCAGGACATGCAGCGCTAGCGAACGTGGGGCTCCAGCCGTCGACGCGGTCGTTGGTGCCGCACGCGGAAACATGGGGACCGACCCCTTTAACCGTCGATGCGGTCGATCGTGCCTCGCGCGAGCTTGGCCCATCCGAGCCCGAGGAATGCGTCGAGCTGACCTTCACGCACCGTCGATGCGGGCCACGAGGTGACGCGCACGCGGATCGGTTCGCGCGCGGGCATCGGGCGAGCGCCCATCGCCGACGCGTACGCGAGCCAATCGAACGCGAAGTCGAGCTCGCGCGCGCCTTCGTGCGGCATCTGGAGCGCGTCCCATCGCGTGGCATCGCGAAGCATCTCCGCTCGCACAGCGTGCGGGGAGCCCGCGATCCCATCGCGCGACTCCACGATGCCGCCCTCCCGGTCGGCGAGCGATGCGGCAACATCGGCGGCCTCGGCGTAGAACGCCTCGGGATCGTCGAGGATCCGCGCGCACACCGCATCGATCGGCTCGCGCCGGCGCGTGCCCCAGCCCTCGATGGCCAAGGTCGTGGCGCGCGCGTCGAGGATCGCGGCGCTGTAGCGCGCGAGCTCTGTCCGGATCGCGGACAGCCGCGGTGAGGGCGCGGCGAGCAGCGCGTCGACGAGCACGGGCACGGCGATGCCGAGCGCGAACGTGGCCACGTGGATCGTCGTCTGGAGCAGGCGCTGGTTCCACAGCGCCGCGAGCAGGAAGCCGAAGGCGTGCGCGTCGCACCACGCATCGGCGGGGAGCGCGCGCGTCGCGACGATCAGCTCCTCGTGCTCGAGCACGAACGGATCGTCGGCGGGATCCGGCGGGTACGTCGGCACCGTGCGCGTCTCGATGCCGTAGCGAAGGCGGTAGGCGGGTTCGGCCAGCTCGGCGTTATCGAGGACGCGCGTCGGATAGAGAAAGAACGAGTCGTTCGGGAACGGCGTGATCGCGGCCGAGACCGTGCGGCGAATGGACGCGGCGGATTGCGCGGGCAGACCGAGCATCAGCTCGTTGTGTGTGGGGATGCCTTGCGCGTGACAGCGCTCGCGCAGATCGAGGGCATCGGTCGGGCGGATGTTGTCGCGCTTGATCGCGAGGAGGACGTCCGCGTCGAAGTCCTGCATCGACAGCGCGACTTGGGTGGCGACGCCGTGCTCCTGGAGGACCTCGACGGTGCGCAGGTTCTTCGTCGTCGCGTTCTTGGTCAAGTGGAAGAACACGAAGCGCGGCGATGCGTGCGTGCGCGCGAGCTGGCCGATGGTACGCGTGAGCTCCTCGTCGCGGCGGCGGATGCCGAAGTTCGCGTCGACGAGATAGAGGTAGGGCACGCCGCGCGCGGCGAGCCAAGCGAGCTCGCGCTCGACGCGCTCGAGGGGCAGCTCGTTGACCTTGCTCTGCGTCGCCTGGCCCCAATCGCAGAACGTGCACGCGAACGGACATCCGCGGTTGGTCTCGAGGACCGCGGCGCCGATCGGGCCGATCTCGCCGCGCGCGACGAGCTCCTCGAACGTGCCGTCGAGGTACGGCGATCCGATGCCCGCGAATGCGTCCCCGGCGAGGCGTGCACGCGCGGGTCCGGCGGACTGCGGCGTGACCACGCCCGCGACCGCAACGAGCGAGCTCTGGTCGCGGACCGAGGCGACGATGTCGACGAACGCGCGCTCGCCCTCGCCGAGCACGACCGCGTCGAGCCACGGGTGGTGCGCGAGGAACTCCGCGGCGGCGCGGCGCGGCACGGATGGACCGCCGGCGACGATCGTCAAGCCAGGTGCGAGCGCGCGAGCGCGTCGGGCGACCTCGAGAGAATAGCGCTGGTTCCACGTGTACAGCGAGATGCCGAGGACATCGGCGCTCGCGATCGAACGCGCGACGGCGTCGGGATCGCGGCGAGCGGCGTAGATGTCGATCGCGGCATCGGCGAGCGAGGCGCGCAGCGTGGACGCGAGGAGACCCGCGGCGAGCGGAGGCGCGCGCATCGTCGTCGCTCCGTCGAACTGCGCGATCGCGACCCGCACCACGACCGGTAGCGTACGCCGATCGGGCGACCGGACGCTCGACATCGGCGGTGCCCCTCCGAGACGGACGCCCATCCGCCGGCATCGCGATCCAAGGGACGTTCACCGCCCGCGACGTAACAACCGGATCGTCCTCCGTCGGGACGCTTGACTCCGCAGGACGGCAAGGCAAGTCTCTCGTCGTGTCCGCCGACCAAGTCATCCTGTCCTGCGCTCTGACCGGCGCCGTCACGACGAAGAAGCACTGCCCCGCGATCCCGTACACACCCGTGGAGATCGCCGAGGAAGCGCGCCGCGCGTACGAAGCCGGCGCTGCCATCGTGCACATCCACGCACGTAACGACGACGGATCGCCGACGTGGTCCAAGGACACGTTCGCGCAGATCATGGCCGAGACGAAGAAGCGCTCGCCGGTGATGATCAACTGGTCGACAGGCGGCGCGGGCCCGATGTCCGAGCGCGTCAGCCACCTCGCGCTCAAGCCGCACATCGCCGCGCTCAACATGGGCTCGATGAACTACGCGAAGTGGAGCGAGACGAAGAAGCAGTTCGCGTTCCAGTTCGTGTTCGCGAACTCGTTCGACGACATCATCGCCTTCGCGAAGGCGATGAAGGAGAACGGCGCGAAGCCCGAGATGGAGTGCTTCGACACCGGCCACACGAACTCGCATCGCGTCCTCGCGGACATGGGTCTCATCGAGGCGCCGTTTCACTTCTCGTTCATCATGGGCGTCCTCGGCGGCATCCCCGCGAGCGCGCGCCACCTCGCGTTCCAGGCGGAGCAAGTGCCCGCGAGGTGGCGCTGGAAGGTGATCGGCATCAGCCGCGAGCAGTGGCCGCTGCTCATGGCCGCGCTTTCGCTCGGCGGGCACCTGCGGGTCGGCCTCGAGGACAACTTCTATCTGCCCAACGGCGAAATGGCGAAGAGCAACGGCGAGCTCGTCGCCGCGGCGGCGGAGCTCGTCAAGCTGTCGGGTCGCTCGGTGGCGTCGGTCGACGAAGCCAAGAAGCTTCTGTGGCCGAACGGCGGTAGCAACTAGTGGCCCTCGAGCTCGAGCTGCAGACCGCGATCGCTCTCGCGCGCGAGGCGGGAATCACGGTCGTGCAGCTCCGCGACGGCGGACTGTCCGTCGAGATGAAGCCCGGCGACGAGCCGGTCACGGTCGCCGATCGCACGGCGAGCGAGATGATCCTGCGCGGACTCGCAAAGACGTTCCCCGCGGATCCCGTGATTAGCGAGGAGCTGCCGGCAACGAGCGCGCAGCTGCAGCGCGATCGGCTGTGGCTCGTCGATCCGATCGACGGCACCAAAGACTTCATCAAGGGCGGCGACGGCTTCGCGGTGATGATCGGGCTCGTCGTCGATCACGTGCCGGTGCTCGGCGTCGTGCATCAGCCGACGATCGATCGCACGTTCTACGCGACACCCGACGGCGCGTTCGTCACCGTCGGCGGCGAGACGAAGCCGCTCGCCGTGTCACACGTCGCGAACGCGGCGGATGCGCGCCTCGTCGCATCGGCGTCGCACCGCACGGCCGACATCGATCGCGTGAAGACCGAGCTCGGGATCGCCGAGGAGATGAACGTCGGATCCGTCGGCGTGAAGCTGTGCTTGATCGCGATGGGCGTGCGCGACCTCTACGTGAACCCGACCGCGAAGACCAAGTCGTGGGATACCTGCGCACCCGAGGCCATCCTCGCGGGGGCGGGTGGTCGGCTCTCGGATCTGTTCGGAGATCCCATCGAGTACACGGCGGAGCTCGCGCACCGTCGAGGACTCGTGGCCTCCAACGGTCATCTGCACGCCGAGGTGGTCGCGAAGCTGGGTCCTCTGTTCGCGAGCCTGCGCACTTCCCGCCCGTGATACGCTTTCCTTCATGCTGGGGACCTCGCGTGCGATCGCTGCGCTTTGTGCATCCCTGTTGATCGCGAGTCCCGTGCTCGCACAGCCGGGCGCGCAACCCACGCCCGCGCAAAAGCAGCAGGCCGGCGATCTCGTGAAGCAAGCGATCACGAAGAGCCAGAACAAGGATCACGAAGGCGCGATCGAGCTGTACCTGAAGGCGTACTCGATCATCCCACTCGCTCAGCTGCTCTCGAACATCGGCACCGAGTATCAGAGCGCGCAGAAGCCGGTCGAAGCGCTGAAGTACTTCTGCCTCTATCTCGAGAAAGAGCCGACGGGCAACCTCGCCGGCTACGCATCGAGCCAAGCGAAGTCGCTGTACTTCCTCCTCGGCGGCAAGAACGTCGAAGAGAAAGACGTCTGCAAAACACCCGTCACACCGACGGCGCAGGTCACGACCGATCCACAACCGCAGCCACCGCCCGAGACGCCACCCGCCGGCCGGCCCGACGACAATCCCGGCGGTGGCCTCAAGATCGCGGGCTACGTCGCCGGCGGCGTGGGCCTGCTCGCGCTCGGCACGGGCTTCTTCTTCGGATCCGAAGCGCAGAAGATCAGCGACGACATCACGAACCACACGGATACGACGATCGCGTGGCGCGATGACATCAAGGACTACGAGGCGAAGGGCCAGCGCTACGAGAACCTCCAGATCGCGTTCCTCGTCAGCGGCGGCGTCCTCGTCATCGGTGGCGCGGCGCTCTACGTCGTCGGTCGCTCGAAGAAGGCGAACACCGAGACGATGGCGCTGCGGCCGACGGCATCCGCGAACAGCGCGGGCGTCGTGTTCTCTGGATCCTGGTAGCTACAGGATCGTATCGAGGACGATCGTGACGTTCTCCGCGGGCAGCGTCGCGCGCGCGGAGCCCGTGATGTCACCCGGCTGCTTCGAGATCGCATCGGCGTCCTGATCGTAGCGAGCCGTCACGATCACGTCGCCGGAGAGCTCGGTACCGCCGACCATCGCCTGTGCCTCGGTCAGCGTGAACGACAGCTCGCCCGCCGCGCTCCACGTCAGCTTGTCGACGGCGAGCGGCGCTCCGGTCGGCGCACCATCCGCACCGACGCGCTTCACGACGACGAAGAGCGAGGTGCCCGCTTGCGCGCGCGCCTTTGCCTTCTCGTGGATCTTGATCACGCCCTTCACGAAGCGCGTGGGATCGATCGTGCGATTCGGATCGGGCGGTGGCAGTCCCATCTGGGTGACATCCGCGCCGCCGCCGCTTCCACCGACGGGGTCGATGCCGAGGCCTGCGTGGGGATCCGTGGGATCGACGCCGAGCCCCGCGTGCGGATCGTTCGGATCGCCACCCATGCCGCCGCCGTGCGGGTTGGCCATGCCGGGCGGTGGAGCCGGTGGGGGCAGCGCCTTCGTGTCGAGCTCGCCCTTCTGGACCATCTGACCGGCGCTGTTCGCCGCCCACTCTTGCGAGCTCGATGGCAGACCATCGTTCGACTTCTTGTCCCGCCCGCACGCCGCGAGAATCAACACGCCAACGAATAGGTGCCGCATGGACGGATACAGTAGCAGGCTCACACCCACCTCGCTGTCGTCGTAATTGTCGCAAGTGACACGGCGCCTGGATGCGGCTCACCGAGCCAGGCGTGATAGCGCACGGCGGCAGCGCCTGGGTCCGCGACCCCCGCGATCTCGTAGCGGGTGTGGGGCGCCGGCGCGAGCTTGATCGACACCTCGATCAAGCGATGGCGGCGAAACACGGACAGCACGAGCTCGTCGCCAACCCGGCGCGCACCCGCGAGATTTCGCAGATCTGCGTCGCCGTTGGTCCGGATCCGATCGATCGCGATGATCTCGTCCTGCGGAGACAGTCCGGCCGCGTGTGCGGGGCCCTGATCGAACACGCCGGTGATCTTCGTGCCCTGGGTGGTCGCGCCGAGCCACACCGCGGACGCGCCATCGGCGATCTGTGCGGGATCCGGACTACCGCGCAGCTCGAGCCCCACGTGGCGCAGCTCCTCGGGCAGCTCGGGGTCCGAGGTCCCGCGCACCTGGCGATCGAAGATGTCGCCGAGCGAGAGCCCGGTCGCTTCCTCGAACACCGGCTGGAGGTTGTCGGGGTGCGGCTCGTTCTTCTTGCCGTAGCGCTGCCACAACGCGCGCAGCACGTCGTCCAGTGATCGAGCGCCTTCGGTGCGGCGGCGAACGTTCAGATCGAGAGCGAGCATCGTGAGCCCGCCCTTCAAGTAGTAGCTGACGGTGGTGTTGAGGTTCGATTCGTCGGGCTTGTACAGCTTGATCCACGCATCGAACGACGACGCTTCGAGCGACTGCCGCGCGCGACCCGGCGTTGCCATCAGCCGCGCCCAATCGTCGAGGACCTTGTCGAGAAAGCTCTTCGCGGTGATCCGCCCCGACGTGCGCAGCGCGAAGCGATCGTAGTGGCTCGTGAGGCCTTCCATGACCCACAAGCACGGCGTGTACGCCTCGCGCGTGTAGTCGAACTCGAGCAGCGGCGCGGGCGCGATGCGCTTGCCATTCCACGCGTGAAACAGCTCGTGCGAGAGCAGCTCGAGGAGTCCCTCGTAGCCTTTGCGCGTGGCCGCGAAGTGCGGGTTGTACAAGTTGATGCTCGATGCGCGATGCTCGAGGCCGCCGTACGCCTCGTGCGCGAGCATGAGCACGAACGTGTAGTTCGGGAACGGAACTTCGCCGACTCGCGCGATGTGATCGTCGACGATCGCGCCGAGATCCTCGGCGAGCCGCGTCTCGGTGAACGTGCCGCCCGGCGCGCGCTCGCCCCACACGACGAGCCGCACGGGCACCTTCGCCGGCACCGTGAACGTACGAGAGACACCGACGTGGATCGGATGATCGTAGAGCTCGTCGATCGATCCGGCGCGCACGGTGGCGGGCAGCGACTGCTCCCATGTCATCGCCGTCGCGAGCTGCCAATCGGCCGGCCCCTCGATCGCGACCTCGATCGGCGACGTGCGATGCGTCGTCGGATACGCGAACGTCGCGGGACCGTGGAGGAACGCGTGCGTCGGATCGACGTGGTTCGTGCGAACGGTGAGATCGTGGCCGTAGACGCAATAGCGCACGGTGATCTCGGCGGCCCCGGCGGTGTCGATGCGCCAGGTGGACTTGTCGATCTTCGTCGCCGCGCGCGCGTTTCCGTCGGCCTCGACCGTGAGGTCTCGGATGAACCGCGCGTAGTCGCGGATCAGGTAGCTGCCCGGGCACCAGGCCGGCATCGTGATGTCGGTGGTGTCCGACGTCGGCGCGAAGCGCAGGGTCACGTCGACGACATGCCGCGACGGTGCGTCGAGCCGGAGGGCGTAACGAAGAGACGACATGGGAGGTGCGTACCATAGCTGCTATGCTCGGGGCGCATGCGCGTCCTCGGTGTTGTGCTCGTCGGTGTGGCCGTTTCGGCTGCATCGGCGGCACCGCGTCCGCACGGCAAGGTCGTCCGCGTCGAGCGGCAGCGCGGGTCCACCGCACCGCCGCGGGTCTGCGAGATCCACACCGATGGCGGTGGCGTCTGCTTCGGCTCGGAGCCGCTCGTCGGTGACATCGTGATGGTGATGGACGAGAACGGCGTCGTCGCCGAGACCAAGATCAGCGAAGCAAAGCCGTTTCAGACCGGCTCCGGGAACCAAGTGTGCAACGCGCTGTGGAACGTCAAGAGCGAGCTCGTCCGCGGCGATCTCGCGAGCGTCTCGGCGCGCAACTTCGGCGTCGTCGACGCGGAGATCCACCCGCAGAAGGGCCGCATCTTCGGCAAGGATCAATATCCGCCCTCGCCGAGCGGCGACGCGAACGATGTCGTGATGATCGCGGTGGATCGCGAAGGCGACAAGAAGGCCGACATCATCGTCGTGCAGAGTAACTGCGACGGCGCGAATCAAGGTGGCGGCGGCGCGTGCCTCGATGCGTGGGCACGGGTAAAAGGCCGCATGATCCGCGTGCAGCAGACGAACTTCGCGACCTGCGGAATCTGATGGATCGCCGCGCACTCCTCGCCGACGAACGCGGCACGCTGTGGAAGGAAGCCGAGCTGCGCGTCGCGCTCGTCTATCCGAGCCCGTATCGCGCCGCGATGTCGTCGCTCGGCTACCAGCAGATCTATCGCACGCTCCACTCGATGCCCGGCGTCGCCGCCGATCGCGCGATGCTCCCCGACGAGGGCGAGACGTCGAGCGCCGCGGGACATCTGATCACGCTCGAGACCGGACAGCCCGTCGGCGGCTATCCGCTGCTCGCGTACTCCGTCGCGTACGAGCTCGAGATCGCGGGCGTCGTCGCGACGCTCGAGCTCGCCGGCATCCCGGTGCTCGCGCGCGATCGCCAGCGCCATCACCCGCTGATCATCGCGGGCGGACCGCTGACGTTCTCGAACCCTGCCCCGCTCGCGCCGTTCTTCGACGTGATCCTCCTCGGTGAAGGCGAAGAGACGATCCGCGAGCTCGTCGAGGTCGGCCGCGACGTCGGCTTCGATCGCGAACACGTGTGGTCCGCCCTCGCGGGTCGCCCCGGCTTCTATCTTCCGCATGGCAGCGATGGCTACGTCGAGACCGTGCCTCCCGTCGCGCAAGCGAGCGACGATCTCCTACCCGCGCGCTCGGTGATCTCGACGCCGAACACCGAGCTCGCGAACATGTTCATGACCGAGGCCGCGCGCGGCTGTTCGCGCGGCTGCACGTACTGCGTGATGCGGCGCTCGACCAACGGCGGCATGCGCATCGTGCCGCGCGAGACGATCATCGCGGGCATCCCCGAGGGGACGCGACGCGTCGGCCTCGTCGGCGCGGCGGTCACGGACCACCCGGACATCGCCGCGATCGTCCGCGATGTCGTCGATGGTGGTCGCGAGGTCGGCATCTCGTCGCTGCGCGCGGACAAGCTGACCGACGAGCTCGTCGGCCTGCTCGCACGCGGCGGCTACCGCACGCTCACCGTCGCCGCCGATGGCGCGAGCGAGCGCATGCGCCGCGTCGTCGAGCGCTCGACGCGCGAAGAACACCTACTGCGGTCCGCGCAGTTCGCGGCCACGCATCGCCTGCACACGCTCAAGGTCTACATGATGCTCGGCGTGCCGAGCGAGACGGACGCCGACGTCGACGAGCTCGTCGCGCTGTCGAAGGAGCTCGCCGCGATTCACCCGCGCGTCGCGTACGGCCTCGCGCCGTTCGTCGCCAAGCGGAACACGCCGCTCGACGGGTCGCCGTTCGCGGGCATCGATCTCGTCGACCATCGGCTCACGCGTCTGCGCAAGGGCCTCGCCGCTGCTGGGATCGCACGCAAGGTGGAGGTCCGCGCGACCTCCGCGCGGTGGGCGTGGGTCGAGTACATGCTCGCGCAAGGCGAAGCACGTGCGGGACTCGCGGTGATGGACGCGCACCACGCGGGCGGGAGCTTCGCGGCCTATCGCAAAGCCTTCGCGGCGCACGGCGTCGAGCCCACCGGACCGCGCGCTCGCGTGCCGTCGAGCCAGGAGTTGATCGCGCTCAAGCGCCAGCGCCTCGCCGTACAGCCGTGACGTCGCCCACGTCGCACGTCGCCCGTCGCCCACGTCGCCCGTCGCCCACGTCGCCCGTCGCCCACGTCGCCCGTCGCCCACGTCGCCCGTCGCCCCACGTCCCCCAGGCCGGCACGGTGCCTCGTGCGATACTGAGGCGTGCGCACGGTGGGCTTGGCCATACTGATCGCGGGCGCTGGCTGCGGTCGGTTGGGGTTCGGCACCGAAACCGCCGGTGCGGACGCGCCCCCGGTCGAGAGCGACCTGCTGCTGTGGTTTCCATTCGATGGCTCGATCGGAAACCGCGGCTCGGTCCAGAACAAGATCTCTTGTGATCCAGCATGTCCCACGACGGTCGCCGGTATGCGGCTCGCCGCCGGAGGCTTCGACGGTTCGACGACCGCTGTCCGGATCGCGGACAGCCCCGAGCTCCACGTCATCGCCGGCACGATCGCGATGTGGATCCGCCCGGTCGCCCTCCCCGTTGCCGGCAGCGGCGGCGCGAGCTCTCTCGCCGGTGCTCCGTTCGGCGGCGCGAGCCTGAACTCGTGGGAGGTCTACTTCTATGGCGAGGCCAACGAGCTCCAGCTCATCGGCGGGGGCGATGCCGCGGGCGGTCCGATCCTTCGCCAACCGTGGACCCGCAGACTCGGCGCGTGGGTTCACGTCGCGACCACGTGGGACGGCTCGACGCGAACACGGATGTACCTCGATGGCGTCGAGGCACAGACCGGCCCGCAGTTCGCGCTCGAGTACGATGGCCACGACGTGGTGATCGGCGTCGACGACACCCCACTGGGTCTCATGCACTTCTTCGAAGGGGATATCGACGACGTTCGCTTCTACAACCGCGAGCTCGGCCCCGACGAGATCGTGATGCTCGCCGCGCCGTGATCGCGTAGCTTGTTCGCGTGCTCGTCGATCCCGTGACCTTTCGCCGCCTCGTCCGTGCGCGCGATTTGCTCGCCGACCTGATCCAGATCTACCAGCCGATGATCTGACGCTCGACGATCGTCGCGCCCGCCAGCGTGGCTTCGACGATCACGAGCTCGCCCCACCGAGAGGCGCGCGCGATGCAATCGTGGCGCCCGTCGGCGCGAGGTCGAGGATCACGATCTCGTCTCCGACGATCGCCGCGAGCTGATCGCCCCTCGGCGACCACGCGACGAGGCTCGCGCCCTCGAGGCGATACCACCAGCGCTCGCCATCGCCGACCGCGCCGCTCGGGTCGACGATGCGCCAGCCATCGTTGCTCGCGCACACGGCCGGCCGCGTCGTCGTCGGCGCGCCGAGCACGACGACCGAGAGGATCGCGGGTGCGTCGGTCGCGATCACGAACGGCCGCTGCGTCGCGATCTCGATGATCGACAACACGTAGTCCCTCGCGTCGTCATCCGAAGGCACCCCGAACACGTCGGCATCATCCTCGTCGGCATCATCCTCGTCGGCGTCATCCTCGTCGGCGTCATCCTCGTCGGCGGCATCGGTCGCGTCATCGAACATCGCGAGCCTCGCGACACGCGCGAGCACGAAGCGACCATCGCGCGTCTGTGCGAGCTGCGCTGCGCGTTGCGATCCCGCGACGAGATCATGCGTCTGCCCGGTGGCGAGCTCGTGAGCGTCTGCGCCGGCGACATCCGTCTCGTCGACAACCCACGCTGGGAAGCGTTCATCGACGAGCATCACCCACGCACGAGCGCGCAGATCGTACGCGGCGAGCGGCGCAGACCGCAGGGCGTCTTCGGGCCACGCCAGGCCCTCTGGATACGAACCGCGGCGCCACACGTCGCGCTGGCCTCCGTTGAACACGACAAGCTCACCATGGACGCTGCTCGCGCGTGGGCCTGTGGGCGTCCACGC
>JBGARE010000004.1:0-186218 GCA_044230415.1 Kofleriaceae bacterium | reverse complement strand
GTCGGGCTGCCGGCGCAGCGCTGCAAGGCGTCGCGGGCCACGTCGATGCGCGCGGCGGGAGGCACTTCGCGCGGTGCCCGCGGGCTGGCCGCCGCGGCCGGCCCGAACGGCACCGAGGCGATCGGCAAGGCCGGCGCGAGCGACGCCCCGGTCGCTCGGGTCATCACACGACACGCAACCGTGGACTGAACCAGCAGCCGGCCATCGTCGAGAAGCAGCAACGCGAGCGGACGTGCTGGCTCGCTCGGGGGGCACGGCATCATCGTGTAGACGTCATCGCGCGATACGTGACGGCGATCGCCGTGCGCGTGATCGCCGGGCGCGTGATCGCCGGGCGCGTGATCGCCGTGGTGCGATGCCGGCTCCTCGCCGCGCATCACCGCCACGATGTCCTCGAAGTGCTGCTGCACGTGCGCCGCCTGCGAGGGACCGCCCAGGCTCACGAAGCGATCGTGCATTCGACTCGCGTGCAGGAGCGCGAGCCAGGCCTCGTTGATGCGCTGGTGCCACAGCGTCCGCGCGAGCGGATCGTCGACGACGCGCGGCAGGCGCTGCGCGATCGGCGGCACCGGGATGCGCGTGACGCGCGTACCCGCGATCGAGATGCCCGCGGCGATGTCGATGTGCCCCCAGGTCGGCGACGAACCGTCGAGCGGCCCGAAGATCGCCGGATCGAAGAAGCCGCCCGCGACGGGTGCTTCGCGCCACAGCGTCTCGGTGCGCGTGACCGCGCCGCGCGTGTACGCGTCCACCGGCACGAGCTGATCGGCGGTCGGAGCCGCCCCGAAGTACGCGTCCAGAGGATGAGGCACGCCGCAGTCTACTGCGACGGCCGCGGTCGACAGCGATGCGATCGACGCGGGCCCGTGCAATCTATTCGGAAGGTGATGGCCAACCGAACCGCGCGAGCGCTTCGTGGAGGTCAGCGTCATCGATGTTGACGGGGGCGAGCCAGAGCTGCTCGTGGTCGCGCGTCCACCACGTGTCCGCGGTAAGCGGCTGCAGGTGATACGTGAAGCGGCGGATGCGGACCCAGGTCGGGCGCGCGCCATCGAATGGATCGCGTGCGAGCTGCGTGCGGATCGTTCGATCTCCGTCGAGCAGCTTGTAGACGAAGTGGACGATCCACGGATCGTGGGGCTTGTCGTACATCGCCGCGAACCAGATCAACCAATCGAGGCGGCGATGGTACGGACCGAGGATGCACGGGCGACGTGAGAGGTCGCCCGGCTTGCACGGCAGCTCGTAGGCGTCCCAGTGCGCGGTGGCCGGGTCGGGGTCGCGCGTGCCTTCGATGACGAGCTCGTCGCGCGAGGTGCCGACGGAGCCGAACGCGCCGTACGTGTTCACGAGCGCGAGGCGGTCATAGCTGCGGTTCATCGCTTGCCGGCCGTGCGGCGGTGCGACGAGGTTCTCGACGACCGGCACGCTCTTGTAGGCGACGACGACACAGATCGCGGCGAGCAGCCACGTGCCGACGCGCGAGTGCGGACGCGGCGCGTGGATGCGTTCGGCGAGCCAGGCGCGAGGACGACGCGGGACGAGGCGGAGCAGGAAGTCATCGTCGAAGCATGCGAGGATCGGGACGAGCGTGAGCCAGTTGAGGAACGCGAGGTTCCCGCTCAGCACGAGGATGACCTGGAACAGCGTCATCCCGATGCCCGCGACGAGGCGCAGCGTGCGCGGCCCGAACACGAAGAACGGCAGGATCACCTCGACGATGTGATTGAGCCCGACACCACCGACGAGGATCGGGCGCGGCAGGTGATGGAACAGCGCGGATAGTGGATTCGGGATCGGCTGGGTCTCGAAGTGGTAGTCGAGGCAGGTCAGCTCGGTCCAGCACGCGTCGCCGCGCAGCTTGATCAGGCCCGCGCCGAACATGATGCGGAACACGAGCCAACGAAGGAGCGCGATCGCGATCGGGGATGGCGGTGGCGCGCGCAGCGGGCGCGGATCCCAGGGATGCGCGAGGACGGCCGCGAGCAGCGTGGTCTCGAGGATCTGGATCTCCCAGCCGAAGGCGAACCACAGCTGGCCCGTGCGCACGAACGAGCCGTAGATGATCCACAAGAGCACGAGCGAGATGCTGTTCGCGTAGCCCGCAAGGAGCGCGAGCGACAGCGCGAGACCGGCGCATGCCCACGCCGTCATCGCGGTGTCGGACGCGTTCCACCACAGAACGCTCGGCACATCCCAGAACCCCTGCCCGCTCTGCGCGAGCGCGTCGAGGTACGGCGCCGTCGGCGTCAGGCCGTGCGAGCCCCACAGCGCCGGCCCTTGGCGAAGGAGGCCGAGGAACGCGAACACGTAGACGAGCCCGAGCAGGCGCAGGATCAGCCACCGCGTCAGCGTGTAGCGCCGCGGCGGACCGAGCCACGCACGCAGCCTGTCGAGCGGCGTGGGCGCGCGAACGTCGGGGACCTCGTCGCTCACGCGATCACTGTACCGCTGGTCAGGAACCGAGCTGCCAGAGCACGAAGGCCGCGACCAACGCCGACTGTTCGACCGCTTCCGTCGTCGAGGTTCCTTGTCCGTGGCCCGCACCGAGCGCCGTGCGCAACAGGATGGGCGCCGGGCCTTGCTGCGCGGCCTGGAGCGCCGCGGTCATCTTTCGCGAGTGTTCGGGCGGCACGCGTCCGTCGTTCTCGCCCGTGAGAAGGAGCGTCGCGGGATACGCACGCTTCGTCACGTGGTGCAGCGGCGAGTAGGCGTGCATCGCCTTGAACTGCGCCTCGTCGGTGACCGTGCCGAACTCGGGAACGTTGGAGGCTCCATTCGGCGACAGCTCCGCGCGAATCGCGTCGAGGATACCGACCTCGATCACCGCTGCCTTGACGAGCTCGGGCCGCTGGGTCAAGACCGCACCCATCAGGAGCCCACCGTTCGAGGCCCCCTGCATCGCGAGGCGCGCGGGCGACGAGTACTTCTTGGTCGCGACGTCGGCGAGCACGGCGATGAAGTCGTCGAACACGGTCTGCTTGTTCACGAGCATTCCCGCGCGATGCCAGTCCTCGCCGAGCTCGCCACCGCCCCGGAGGTTCGCGACGATCAAGCAGACGCCGCGGGCGAAGTACGGTGCGTGGTAGTCGAGGAAGCCCGGACCGAGGCTGATCCCGTAGCCACCGTACCCGGTCGCGAGACACCGCTGCGTGCCATCGCGGCTCGCGCCTTTGGGCTGGATGACGGTGTACGGGACCTTCGTGCCGTCCTTGGACGTGGCGGTCTCGCGGATCGCTTCGACGCCGCTCAGATCGACGGGCGAGCGCAGACCGAGCTTGTCGAGCCGCACCCCGGTGCCATCGCGCTTCACGCGATAGAAGCTCGTCGGCGTCGTGAACGATGTCACGGCGACGAACGCCTCACCGCCGCGGATGATTGGCTTCCACACCGCCGACACCGCCGGCAACGCGGGCTTCGGCGCGGGCTTGCCATCGCGAGTGAAGGCGCGCAGCTCCGACGGCCCACCGAGCTGATACGACACGTAGATGCGATCGCCCGCGTCGATCACACCCCAGTCTTCGTAGAAGTCGGCGGCGAGCGCGTCGATCCCTTCCGGAATCACGACCGTCGCCTTCCCGATCGCGTCGTCGATGCGCGCGTGGAGCACCTTGCCGCGCGGCGAGCCCTTTCGCGAGATCATCCAGATGTCGTCGCGCGCGCCGAGGCTGGCGGTGGGGACCTCGTCGGTCTCTTCGGCGAGTGTGCGCCAGGTGCCCTTCGGCCCCGCGCCGCGCACGTAGATGCGCACGGGTCCGCTGTCGCCGTTCTGGATCACGGCGAGTGCGCGATCCTTCGCGTTGGTCGTGACGCGGATCTGCGAGACCTTGCCGAGTTGCTTGTCGAGCTCGACGCGATCGCTCGAGAGCGGTGTCCCACGCGCGTGAAACCACAACTGCTGCCAGTTGTCTCGCTCGGTGTCGTGCCCCTCGCCCACCGACGGATATCGCGTGTAGTAGATGCCCTTTCCGTCGCGCGTCCACGCGGCCGAACCGAGGGCGGTGGGTCGGCTGACGTTCGGAATCGGCGGCTCGAGCTCCTTTCCGCCGAGATCCACCAGATGGAGGTCGCTCGCCTCCGAGCCCCCGATCGAAACGGCGATCGCCACCGCGCTGCCGTCGGGCGACGGGACGAACCAATCGATCGACGCGCCCGCCGTTCGATTCGGATCGAACACGACCGTCGCGGTCTCGGGCTTCGACGGATCCGCGAGCGCGACGAGCTGCGACTGCTCCATGCCCGGCTCTTTGCGATAGACGAACAGCCGGCCCGCCGCCGACGCTGCGATCCAATAGCGCGTCGAAGAGCTCTTGCTGATCGTCGTGAACTCCTGACGAAGTGGCGCGAGCTCGGGCAATGCGCCGAGCACCTTCTCCGCATGCGCGGTCTGCGCCACGGTCCACGCCTTGACCTCCGCCGTGCGTCCTTCGAGCCACCGATACGGATCCTCGACGACAACGCCGTGGTACGTGTCGCGGACCTGCTCTCGACGCGCGAGCAGACCATCGCTCGCCGGTGCCGGTGTCGGGGTCGCGGTCGCCGTTTGCGGTGACGGCTCCGGCGCGACCGCAGGATCGACAGGTGGTACAGCGCGAGTGCCACCGCATGCGGCGAGCACGAGAAGTGCGCAGAGGTTTCGGGTCACGAACCGAGTCGTATCACGTCGTCGGAGTCACCCGACGCGAGACGTCCGACCGCATCGTTCAGCCGATAGCGCCACGCGTCGTCGAGCATCTCGCCGACGGCGAGCGCATTCCGGATCGCCTCCGCGTCGGCCGTGCGTAGCGCGCGCAGCATCGCGTGCACGCGTTCCTCCGTTAGCTGACCGACGAGCTCCGCGAGCTTCGCGCGCGACTCGACGTACGCGGCGACGTGCAGCAGATCGAGCTCGTCGGAGATGCTGTCGATGACGGCCTTGATCGTGGGCGCCGAAAGGTAGTCGACGAACCGCGCCATCGTCACGAAGTCGCGCGCGCCGACGAGCACCTGCGCGACCGCGACGATGCGCGGCGCGGGAATCGCCGCGACGACCTCGCCCGCGCTGCGCGGATCGATCATCGCGGACACCTGCGCGAGGAACGCGTCCGGCATGCGCAGCGCGATCTCGAGCGCGTGGTGCGGCGAGAGCAAGCCCGCGATGCGTGCGCACAGCATCGCGCCGAACACCTTCTCGCCGACGCGCGCGACGAGAGAGACCGGCAATAGCTTCGACCCCGTCGCGACGCGCGACAGCACCGGGCGCGCGTCGTCGAACAGGCGCGCCGAAATGACCTCGCGCAGCGCGTGCAGCTCCGTCGCGTGCAGCGCGTCGACGAACGCGAGCTCGTCCATGCCCCGCCCGAGCGTTCGCGCGAGCTTCACCTGTTCGCCGTGGCGGAGGACCTCGGTCATCCGAACAGCACCTTGCGCAGCGCGCCGCGCAGGACGCGGGGCACGTGCTCCATGGCCGCGTCGATCGCGTCCTCGAGCACCGCTCGTTGTCGCTCGCGTGCGTGCCGGACCGCCGCCACCAGCGCCGCTTGCTGCTCGGGCGCGAGGCGCTCGAGGCCGGGGAGAGTCACGTCGGTCATCGGGCTGTATGTACCAAAGCCGAGCCGGCCATCGCCACGTTCCCGACCGGTCCACTCGCGGTAGCCTGCCGCTCATGCAGCAGCCCGGCGCGACCGATCTCTACACGCGGCTCGCCCCGTTCTACGACTGGATGTCGAAGGGGCTCCTCGCGCCGTTCGGTGGTGACACGCGGTTTCGCGCCGAGGTCATCGACACGTGGAGCATTCGCTCCGGCGATCGCATCCTCGAGCTCGGCTGCGGCACGGGCCTCATGACCCGACAGATGCTCGATCGCGGCGCGATCGTCACCTGCGTCGATCGCTCGCCGCCGATGCTCGCGCGCGCACGCAAGCGCGCGCCCGAGGCCACGTTCGTCGAGCACGACGTCCCCACGTTCGCGCCGCGCGGCACCTACGATCGCGTGATCCTCAGCTACATCCTGCACGAGCTCGATCGCGACGCGCGCCGAGCAACGCTCGCGATGGCGCGCGCTGCGCTCGCACCCGGGGGCCTCGTCGGCATCGTCGACTTCGACGACGGCGCGCGCGAGCCGGTGCGCACGCTGATCGATCTCTACCTGCGCGTCGCGGAGCCGCCGTCGGCGCGCGAGTGGGCACGCGACGGCCTGCGCGACGAGGTCGCCGGTGCGGGCCTGCGCGTGGTTCGCAGCTGCGCCGTCGGCTGGGGCACCGCGCGCGCAGGGCTTCTCGCGCCGACTTACAGCTCGGGGTCCACGCCACCCTTGAGGTAGGCGACGGTATCGACCAAGGTCAGCTGCGGATCGCGGGCCGCGAAGCCGAGCTCCGCCTCTGCTTTGCGCGAGTCGATCCACCAGAAGTGCTCGCTCATCTCGACGGAGATGCGATCGATCGGCGGCTCCTTGCCGCGATGGCGATACAGCTCCTCGACGAGCGATGCGCCCCACTTCGACAACTTCGACGGCAGCTTGATCCGCGGTGGCGCCTTCTTCGTGATGCGCCCGAGGCGCCCGAAGAACTCCTTCATCGTCCAGTTCGGTCCGCCGAGCAGATAGCGCTCGCCCGGGCGTCCCTGCGTGAGCGCGTTCGCCGTCGCGATCGCGGCGTCGCGCGCGTCGACGAAGTTGATCCCGCCATCGGGCAGCGTCGGGATCTGGCCCTTCATGAACTTGCGCACGTCGCCCGTCGACGACAGGCGGCGATCGCCGGGCCCGAGCAGCAGCGACGGGTTCACCGCGATGACCTCGATGCCGAGGCGCTTGCCGTGCTCGAACGCGAGGCGTTCTTGGTAGATCTTGCTCGCGTAGTACGGCCAACCCGCGACGATCTCTTCGGCGTACGGCGCCGTCTCGTCGATGATCTCCTCGTCCTTCGAGACGCCGATGGTCCCGCTCGTCGACGCGAGCACCATGCGCTTGACGCCCGCGGCGGCCATCTTCTCGAGGACGCGCCGCGTGCCGTCGACGTGGAGGCGCATCATGCGCTGCGCGTCGTCCGGATCGCGCGAGACCGCGCCGGCGAGGTGAAACACCGCGTCGCAGCCAACGAGCGCTTGCTCGAGCTCGGGGCCGCTCAGCACGTCACCGCGGATGTGCTCGACGCCATCGACCACGGAGCGCGAGCGCGCGAGCCCGCGAACGGTGTGCCCTTGCTCGACGAGAACACGGCACAAGTGCTCGCCCAAAAAGCCGGTGGCTCCGGTGACGAGCACCGTGCTCATGTGTAGTCCTCGTCGGCGGTCGCGTAGTCCTCGGCCGCGATCGCGCTGGTCTTGCAGGGCGCGATCGCAGCGATCGTGCGGTGAACCCGGAGACCGAAGCGCGGCGCGGCTGCGATCGCCGGCGCATCCGAGGCGGGACGAACCGAGTCACCGACCCGAGCGCCCGAAACGCGGAACGCGAGCTTCGTGCGCGCGGGCGTGGCAGGCGTCGTGCGCGCGGGCATCGTGTTGGCAGTAGTCACCAACGGGAGTGTTGCGTTGGCGGTAGCCGTCAACCCGAGCGTCGCATCGGCGCCCGCAGCCTGGTCCTTCTTCATGTCGATGCCTCGTCCTCGGTCACGGTCTCACCCCGCTCTGCCAGCCACTCCGCCATCGGCGTCGTGCCCGCGTCGCCCAGTGTCCACGCTTGATCTCTCGGAGCCAGTCGGCGAATGACGCCTTCCACGTGATACGTGATCGCGCGGTACTGCTCGCTGCGCGAACGCTCGCCGCTCAGGCGAACCACGTCCTCGTACGACAGGTACGGCCCGATGTACGCGGCCACGCGCTCGCCTCGCTTGGGGAGGTAGCGGCCCTTCGGCATCGCGTCGTGCGTGCCCGACAAGTACATCGGCAGGATGCCGCACTTGTTCGTCATCGCGAGGTAGCCGAGCGATGGCTTGAAGTCCGTCATCACGCCCGTGTCGGAGCGCGTTCCCTCGGGGAAGATGAGCAGGATGTAGCCGTTCTTGATCACGTCGCCGGCGAGGCGAAGCGATTCGCGCAGCGATCCGTGGCGCTCCATCGGGACGACGTTCGTGAAGTTCTCGAAGTACATCCGGCGCACCGGATCCTCGAAGAAGTAGTCCTTCGCACCGAGCGCGACGAGCGCGTCGCCCTGCTCGCCCAGCGCGTACTTCACGAGCCCGGTATCGAGGTGGCTCGCGTGGTTCGCGGCGACGATGTATCCGCCGAACGGAGGCACCTGGCCGCCGCCGTAGATGTTGGTCTCGAGCACGCGCTCGTACAGCGCGCGCATGCCGCCGCGCAGCGCACGGCGACCGAGGGACACGAGCGGCGCCGGCACGTCGATGTCGTCGTCCTGCGCGTCCTTGTCCTTGTCGCCCGACTTCATCTTCTTGGGGACGCGCGACTGCTGATCCTGCTTCGCGCCGACGCGGGCGACGAGCTTCTCGACGTCGGCCACGGTCTCGAGCCCGGTGAGCTCCTGCGGATCGGGCAAGTTCACGCCCGCCGCTTCGATCGCCACCGCGAGCTCGGTGAACATCAGCGAGTCGAAGCCCATCTCCTCGAGCCGGGTCTCGCTCGTGATCGCCATGCCCTTCTTCTGCGACACGTTCGCGAGCATCTCGATCACCCACGACGACGCCGATGCCCCGGCCACTTGGTGCTGCTTGGCCTCGAGGCCGGTCTTCGCCGCCTTCTCGATGCGCTCGATCTCTTTGATCACCTCGCGGCGCTTGGGCTTGCGCGACGCGGTCTTCGGCAGCTCGAGGTCGGTCAGGTGGACGACCTTGGGCCGCTTGTACAGCGCCATCGTCTTGCTGATCTTCTTGATGTGCTCGCGGACGTTGTCGCGGACCTCGTCGCGCGACACGCCGTCGTGGTCGTAGTCCGGCACCACGAGCATCGCGACCGACTCGGACTTCGCATCGCCCTGCACGGGCAGCCCGACGACCGAGAGCTCCTTGATGTACTTCGAGTCGCGGAACGCCTCTTCGAGCTCGTCGGGATAGATGTTCTCGCCCGACGCGCCGAGGATCATCTCCTTCTTGCGACCGACGATGTAGAGGTTCCCGTCCTCGTCGATCCGGCCGAGGTCGCCGGTGTGGAGCCAGCCGTTCTGGATCGTGGCGGCCGTCGCTTCGGCGTTCTCGAAGTAGCCCGTCATCACGTTCGGGCCCTTCGCGATTACCTCGCCGACGCCACTCGCATCGGGGCTATCGATCTTCACGTCGATGCCCGGCAGCGCGCGACCGACCGAGCCCGGAATGATCTTGTCGCCAGGGCGCGACACCGTCAGCACCGGCGAGGACTCGGTCATGCCGTAGCCCTCGTACAGGTTGAAGCCGAGGCCGCGGAACGCCTTCATGGTCTCGGGCGGCAGCGCCGAGCCGCCGGAGATCAGCAACCGCATGCGACCACCGAGCTTGCGGTGCACGGGGAAGAACAGCGCCTTGCCCACGCCGACGTCCCACGGGAGCTTGTCGCGCAGCGAGCGATTGAGGTCGATGACGGAGTCGAACGCCTTCTCGACGAGCACGCCCGCCTCGCTGACGTTCTTGTAGATCTTGCGCTCGAGCGCCTGGAACAGCGCGGGCACGCCGACCATGCCGGTGATGCCTTCGTCCTCGAGCGCGCGCGACAGCGAGTCCGCTTCGAGCTCCTCGAGGTAGTCGATCGACGCGCCGTGCATCAGCGGCATGAGCAGACCCGCGGAGAACTCGAGCGTGTGATGCAGCGGCAGCACGCTGAGCAGCTTGTCGTGCTTGTACAGCGTGAACAGCGAGCTGAGCTTGCTCACCATCGACGTCAGGTTCTTGTGCGTGATCATCACGCCCTTCGGCGTGCCCGTGGTTCCCGAGGTGAAGATCAGCGACGCGAGGACATCGCCCTTCACGTCCGGCTGGACGGCACCCACGGAGACATCGGGCTCGGCGAGCAGCTCGTCGAACGCGAGGACCTTGGCCGCGATGCCTTGTTGCTCGAGCCAGCCGTTGAACGCGCCGTGCGCCGGTGACCACACGACCTCGGCGTTGCCCTCGCCATCGCCGATCGGCACCGCGATATCGGCTTCACCGGCGAGACGCTCGACGACCTTGCGCGACAGCACGAGCGCCTTCGCGCGCGAGACCTTCGTCAGGTTCAGCACCTCGGCGAGCGTGAGCTCGCGATCGAGCGGGACGTTCGTCGCGCCCGCGAGCAGCACGGCGAAGTAGCTGACCGCCCACTCGGGCCGATTCTCGGACATCAGCACGACGCGATCGCCGTGGACAACGCCGAGCTGGCGCAACACACCCGCGCCCTGCCAGGCCGCATCGGCCATCTGACCGTACGTGTACGTGATCGGCTCGAGAGCTTCGTCCTTGCGAACGAGCCGCAGCGCGACGCGGTTCTTGTGCAGCTTCGTCGCCGACTCGAACAGCTCGACGAGCGACTTGTACGTGTAGACGCTCTTCGGCTTGGGACCGAACTCGTCGTCGAGCTTGTCGAACGTCCACTTCTGCAGCCCGGGGAAGTGCGTCCCGAGCCAGTACTTGCGCCAGTCCACGAGGTGCGGCGCCCACAGCAGCTTGTCCTGATCCGCGGGGGTCGTGCGCGCCCACAGCGCTCGCATGTTGTCGCAGCGGAACGCGATGTCGTGGTCCGTGGTGAACGGCTTGAACAGCTCGACGAGCTCGATGATCTGCCCGGTGAACGTGCTGATCTTCTGCAGCTCGTCGCGGGCGCGCTCCGCGAACGCCTCGACGCGCGGCGCGCCCCACTTCGGCAGCTTCTCGTCGATGACGTGGATCAGCCGATCCGCGACCTTCTTGAACAGCGGCGCGCTGCGGCGCTCGAACAGCTCGTATGACACCGGCTTGGGCTCGAGCCGCGCGCGCAACCGCGAGCGCATCTCGTCTTCACCGGCGTCGGCCTTGTCCTTGTAGACCTGGCGCACCGCGAGACCGGTGAGCTCGGTGACGCGCTTGCTCGTCACGCGATTCTCGTCGGAGGTGCCCATCTGATAGATCGGCTCGTGCTCGCCGGCGAGGATCGCCGCGGTCGCGAGCCACATGCCCGCCGCGACGAAGTCGACCGGGATGATATCGAGCGCCGCATCTGCACCGACGGGGATGTTCCGGTGCCCTTTGAGCATCAGGTACATCAGCGGCGCGGTCGTGTTGAAGCCCTCGTTCCATCCGGGGAACGGATAGCGGATCGCGCTCTCGACGACGGCGGGACGCACGATCGTCGACGTCACGCTCGCGTCGCTGAGGATGATCTGCTCGCCGAGCGACTTCGTATACGTGTACGTGTTCGTCCAGCCCCAGTGCTTCGCGCGCTCCATGCCGAGCTTCGTGAGCACGTCGTTCATCCAGATCTTGCGCTCGCGCGCGACGGCGATCTTCAGATCGTCTTCGTCGTCCGGATCGCGGCGCTGCGCACGCAACGACTCCGCGCCCTTCTCGCGGAACTGCGAGATGTGCTGGCGATCGTTCGATCGCTCGCGCGCCTGATCGATGATCTTCTGGCAGTCCGCGATCTCGGCCGCCGGATCGAAGTCGCGATCGAGGAGCTCGTTGTCATTGCCGTAGTCGTGCGCCACCGCCGCGCTGCGCGGGAAGTAGCCGACGACGGGCTCGTCCTCCCACACGTCACCATCGCGGCGACCCGCGACGTAGCACGTCGACACGTGCACCAGCTTCGCGCCGAGCTTGCGCGCGAGATCGAGCACGTTCTTCGCACCCATCGCGTTGATGCGCAGCGCGCTCTCGAGCGACGGCATGAACGAGACGAGTCCGGCGCTGTTGACGACGACGTGGATGCCGCCGTGCTTCTCGACCTCGGCAAACTCGACGTCCGTGAAGTTGCACAGCGGACGTCCGATGTCGCCCGGCACCGCCACGATCTTCGTGCGCAGAAACGCCTCGTAGTTCGCGCCGTGGACATCGCGCACCGGGTCGAACGCTTCGACGTTCGCGACCTTGCGATAGAAGCGCTCGTCGGCGGTGTTGCCGGCGCCGGGGCGCACGAGGCAGAACACCTTGCCGACCTCGGGATAGCGATGCAGCAGCATCGACAGCGCGACCTTGCCGACGAAGCCCGTGGTGCCGATCAAGAGGATGTTCTTGCCCGCGAGCGTGGCCGCGACGTCGATCCGCGGCTTGCCCGTCACGGGCTCGCGCAGCTTGGGTAGTGGAACGCCGCGCTTCGCGTCGGGCCACGGTGGCGTCGTCGCGTGTGCGCCCCACTCCAGCTCTGTCTCGCGGAAGTATCCGCGCGATCCGTTGGCTCCGTTGCCGCTATGTCCGTTGCCGTGGCTCATCGTCGGGCCTCGGGCTCACATCACGTCGCAGATCATGTAGGGCGGGTGGTGCAGCATGCTGATCTGCGCGCTGCGTCCCATGGTCGACCGCGCCATCGCGATCGCTTCGGCGAGCGAGCCGGCCGTCTCCCAGCCCATGATCGCCGGCACGGTCGCGTTGTCCGCACCGACGACGATCACGCGGCTCGTCTTCTCGCGTCCGCGCTGGCCCCAGTACCACATGAAGCACGGGTGCGCGCCGTGGTACGCGTTACCGCGCCGGTACATCTCGATGTAGCTCGGGTTGTACGCGAGCTCGTCCTGGTACTTCTTCTCGATCGTGTAGCTGTCCGTGGTCTCGGTCAGGATGCGATTGAAGAACTCGATGTAGCTCGGGTGATGCACCGGATCGAACTTGTCCGAGCACGGGTGCGTGATGATCAGGACGCCGCCGTCGCGCAGGATCGGCTGGTTCCGATACATGTGATAGAAGTAGCCGAGCGCCATCACCTGCACGAGCAGCGGATTGAGCGCCTTGGAGTTCACGTTGTACGGCGAGATGTACGGGATGCCGTAGATCATGATGTCGGCGGGACCATCGACCTCGACGCAGTTCTGCTCGTTCTGCTTCGCGACCGTGCGGTCGTGCGTGGGATCGCACTCGCCCGCGTAGCAAGCGATCAGCTCGTACGCGGCGGGGATGCGATGGAAGATCTCGCGGCGCGCGGTGAACGGCATCTTGTCGAGCGTCCACTTGAGCGCCTGGTACTTCAGGCGATCCGCCTCGGTGAAGTCGTCCTCGTTCTTGGTGAGGAACTCCATCGGGCCATCGAACGCGCGATTGTTCAGCACCGTCTCGATGTGGAACACCTTGAGCGACTTCTCGATCAGATCGCCCTGTCGCTTGAACGAGTGCGACAGGTAGCTCTTCGGCGGATCCATGAACGAGTTCGACTTCACGATGCCGGCCGGCGTGTGGTGCGCCTTGAGCGACTCGTAGCCGCACAGGCCGACGGCCATGCTCTTGTTGCCGCCGTTCATCGGCACGAAGTTCAGGTTCACGTAGATCGTGAGGTCGCTCTCGGCGACGCGGCGATTCATCTCGACGAGCTCGCCGTGCGGCGTCTTGCCGAGGACGACCATGCCGTCCGGATCGCAGCCGTCGTGGTTGTACAGACGGTCGGGCCAGTACTCGTCCCACACCTTCTGCCCGACCATCCGCTTGATCTCCCAGTCGTGCATCCGGCGATGCAGACCGAGCGCGATCACGATGTGAACGTCGTCGACACCGTGATCCGCGAGCATCTCGCACACGATCTCGAGCACGAGCTGCCGGACGTCCGGCGTCTTCATGATCGGCAACGGCATCGAGATGTCGTCGACAGCGATCGTGACCTTCATGCCCGGCGAGAGCATCGCGTGCAGCGGATCGCTGTTGCCCTCGGGATGGTTGAGCGCGTAGCGAATCGCGGCCTTCGGATTCGCGACCGCCGTCATCGGGCGCTTCGGATAGATGACGCGCGTGCCGACGGGGAGATCCTCCATCAGCAAGTTCTCGCCGTACCACATGAGGCGCGGCGCACTGTCCGTGTCGATCGTGACGATGTGCTCGCGCGTGTGGCTACGGGTCTTGGGTCGAATCGCGCGCATCAGTCAGCCTTTCCAGTTCGCAATCGCCGCGTCTTCGGTGGCGGCGCCATCCCTTGCGGGCGGCGCGACACCGAGCGAGCAGGATCTTCATCGAGGTCGAGGACCGGCCAGTCGTAGCTCCGCGCCATCGCGCGAAGTCGCATGTCCGGGTTGCACGCCGTCGGGTGACCGACGACCGCGAGCATCGCGTAGTCGCTGAACGAATCCGAATAGGCCCAGCTCTCGGCGAGATCGATGCCGTGCTCTTTCGCATACGCACGCATGATCTCGGCCTTCGTCGCGCCGGCGACGAACGGCTTCTTGAGCTTGCCCGTGGCGTAGTTGTCGACGAACTCGAGCTGGTTCGCGATCAAGTCATCGACGCCCAAGTAGCGTGCGAGCGGACGCATCGTGAAGTCGAGCGCGCCCGACAGCAGCACCTGACGGCAGCCCGCGCGGCGCGACTCCTCGATCAGGTCCTTCGCGCGCGGATAGATGTTCGGTTTGACGACGTCCTCGAACAGCTCTTCGGCCAGCACGACCAAGCGATCCTCGCTCTGGCCCTCGTACGAGCGATAGAAAATCTCGTTGAACCACTTCCGGCTCAGCTTGTCGGCCGCCCAGAACATCGGGATCGAAAGCGCCGTCTTGATCGTGTTCGTCGCGCTGGTCGCCAGCGATGCATGACGGCTCGCGTAATACGCGAACGTGTGCACGATGTTGATCTTGATCAGCGTTCCGTCGACGTCATAGAACGCCGCGGAATTCTTGTACTTGGCCTGAGATTGCATCGAGACCGAGCGCACTCTTGATCAGCCCCGGATCCCTGTCAATGCGTTGCCAACTACGCACCTGCGCAGGGCATTTTGCGTGGTAGGACCCGCTCATGCTCCGCATCCCGGTCTGGCTGACCCTCGGCGTCGCCGCCCTCGTCATCATTTTCGGGGTCTACCGCATCACGCTGTCTCGTCGGACCGACGAGCAGGAAGCGGTCGCGAAGAAGCGCAAGGGCCTCTACGGCATGGCCCGGCGCACGCACCTCTTGATCGGCATCGTCTATATCCTGCTGGGAGGCGGGATCGTCGCCGCCACGTTTGGCTGGAATCCCTTTGGAAGCGCGTTCGGTCCCAAGACCGAGCAGCCCGCGAAGGACAAGGCACCCTCGAAGGGCATTCCGGTCGACAAGCTGCCGACCAAGAGTGATACGCCCAGCAAGTAGACACCGAGTCGACAAGGAGCGGGCGATGGGACAGCCGAACAACGACGACGCAGCGATCGCTGAATTCCACGCGGCCGCGCGGCGCAGCAAAGCTCGGGTCTACGGCATCGCGGGGTTGATCGGGATCCTGCTCGGCATCGCGGCGATCGTCGTGACGTTTGTCGCCGCCGAATCGATGGATGGTGGCGGCCATCGCTACGAGATCCGGATCCTCGCGTTTGGCATCGGCTTCGTCGTCATGGGCCTGTTCGGGCTGTTCCAGGCGTGGCGCATCGGCACCGGACGCGCGAACGACTTCGACTACGACCCGCGCTGACTTGCGACGCTGAGCCCGGCTCGGAGGGCAACCGTCGACGATGTGGTGAAGCTCTGACGGTTTGTATCGCGGGGTTGTACCGAACGACCCACGTTACGAGCCGGCGCGCGAGTTGCGTGTACAGGTCGCATGCTTCGCATTGCCTTGCTCGCCGCGCTCGCCCTACCGCTCGTCGCCTGTCTCGAACCGACCGAGGACTACCACTCGGTGCAATGGACGTCTGCTGCTTCGATCGACAACTGCGACGAGGTCGAGATGACCGTCACCTTCGCGAACCGGGTGGAGGAGTACGACTATGCGTACGGCTGCAACGCCTCGGGTGGCTTCTCGTGGTCGTCCGATGATCCGCCCCTGTCCGTCGAGCTGTTTGCCTACGAGACCTGGGAGCGGGACTGCGAGTACCTCGAGCTGTTCTGCAACGGGACGACCACCGACTACTTCCTCGTCGGCTCGGCGAAGGGCGCGCTCGATCTGACGAGCGACGTCACGCCGTTCGTGATCCAGCCCGTGGAGTAGCGCGATCTTGTTCAGGGCGTCGCGGGCGCGGGCGTCGCGGGCGCGGGCGTCGCGGGCGCGGGCGTCGCGGGGGCCGGTGCCGGATCCGGTGCCGGCGCCGCGGGCGGAGTCGTCGGGCAATTGGTCTGGCACGTGGCCAGCGACGTCTCGAGCTCCTTCACGCGAGTCTCCGCCGCTTCGGCGCGAGCCTTGGTGTCGGCGAGCTCTTTCTCGGCGGCCGTCGGCTCCTTCGCCTTCTTCTTCTTCTCGACGAGCGAGTACGTGAACGTGAGCAGCAGGTTGTTCTGGATCTGCGTGAGCTCGCTACCTTCGGGGAACAGCTGCGGATCCTTCGTCACCGTGATCGAGTAGACGAGCGACATCCACTCGAACACGTTGAACGTGAGATTTCCCTCGAGCGCGACGCGCGTCAGAGCGAACGCACTGCGATCATCTTTGTCGTTGTTGACGAACGGGATCAACACGGCGAGCCCGGCGCGATACGTGAGCCGGCCGTCGCGCAGCTTGCCCGTCGCGCCCGCGAACGCCTCGGCGCCGAGCTGATAGACGTTGTTGAGCGCGAGCAACTCGATCTCGTCGGTCGCCTTGTCGTCGTCGATGAGCAGCACGCCGCTCGCGAACGTCTCGCGACCGCCCGCGCCGAAGCGCAGGCTGAGCGAGAACTTGTCGCTGCGCTTGGGATCGAAGAACACGCCCGCGGACTGACCGATCGTGAACGGATGCAGTGGATCCGCCAAGCGCAGCCGAAACGCATCGGTCGCGAGCGTCGTCATGTCGTTCTTGCGGACCCAGGTCGTCGCCTCGCCGCGAATGTCCGTCGCTGGAAACAGCGAGGTCTGGATATTGAGACGACCGAACAAGCCAAGCTTCTTGTTGAGGAAGCGGTTGTAGATGCCTTCGATGGCGACGACGTCGTTCGTCTTGACGAACTCGTCGATCACCGGCGTGCGCGCGACGCTCTCGGCGATCGAGAGCGTGGTGCGAATGACGTCCTTGCCTTTGACGTAGTCTGCGCCACCCGAGACTCCCAGTCCGACGAGGAGCGAGGTGCCATCGACCTGACCGACGACGCTCGAGTTCGAGACCAGGTTCAGCGTCCCGGCGAGACCGAGGACGGGACTCCACCCCTCCACGTCCTCGTCGCCAGCCCCTTTGAGCGTGTCGTCTTTCGGGATGACCGCGGTCTGTGCGCTCGCGATCGACGAGACCGAGACGGCCGACAAGATCAACGAGATAAGAGTAGTTCGCATGGGCACATCAGGCGTCCAGGCGACGTGGCGATCAAGGCGAGTTTCGGGATGGACCGTTCCGGATCACAGGATCTGCAGGCGGCGCGAGTGCTCCGCTTGCTCACCGATGTACTCGAGCACGTGCGGGTGCGTCATGATGATCTCGCGGAACAGCGACGCGGGGAGACACAGCGCGAGCGCCTTGCCCTTCGCGACGACATCGCTCTTGAACACGCTGCTCGACAACAGCGCGGTCTCGCCGATGAGATCGCCCGGGCCAAGGGTCGCGATGCTCTGTCCCGCACGCACCACGTTGAAGTGGCCCGCGAGCACGATGTAGAGACCGTCGGGCTTCTGGCCCGCACCGAGGAGAACCGTCGATGGTTCGATCTCGAGGAACTTGAACTTCCCCGCGAGCTCCGAGCGCTCCTCGTCGCTGAACGGACGAAACAGCGGGCTCGTGCGCATCCAGCGATCGACCAGGCGATCGCGCACGAACCGCAGCACGGCGCGAAGGACGTCGCCGTGATCGGCGAGCACGCGGGACAGCGTGTGACGATCGATGCGCAAGAGCTCCGCGGTCTGCACCGCCGTCACCGTCGCCGAGCGCGGCTGATCCGTCATCAGCGCGACCTCGCCGATGAACGAGCCCGGCCCGAGGCGCGCCATCTCCACGCGCGGCGGCCCTTCGGCCTGCACGCTGACCTCGCCCTCGACGATCACGTACAGGGCATCGCCCGGATCGCCTTCGCGGAACAGCACGCCGCCCACCTCGAGGGAGATCAGCGTCAGGTTCGCGACCAGCGCCTCGAGCGTCTCCTTCGGCAGGCCCGCGAACAATGGCGTCGCGGCGAGCGCGCGCGCGGCGATCATGCCGATCGGCCGCGGCTGCCCGAGCGGAATCTCCTCGATGTCGTCGAGCGCGAGCTCCGTCGAGTCATCGACCTCGGCGTCCACGAGCTCGTCGGGGCCCTCGGTCTCGATCGCCTGCGACGACGTCCGGATCTCGATCTCGAGCTCTTCGTCGTCGATCGGGATCACGTGCACGCCCGGGCTCGACATCGCCGACAGCGGCACTTCCTTCGCGAAGTTGACCGTCTCGAGCGCGGCGCCGGGCGGCAGCTGGATCGGCTTGCTCTTCGTGCGCGACATCGCGATCGGGATGGTCGGCGGTGTCGTCGGCTTGTTACGCGTGCGGAACAGCGGCTGCGTCTGCGCCTGCGATTTGGGTGCCTGCCACGTGGGAAGCGCCGCCTGCTGCGCCTTCGCGACGGCGTCTGCTTGCGCCTGCTCGGCGGGTGTCAGCTTCAGCGCCGTGATGTGGCCGGTCCGGCGGATCGCCGCGACGTTCGGGTTCGCGTGCAGCGCTGGGTTGTTCTCCGCGAACCCCTGCGCCCTCGTCGGTCCCTGCCCCGCTTGCTCGTTGAGCTGCGCGAGCCGCGACAGCCCGTTCGCGTTCTGCGGATCGATCTGGAGGATCAGCTTGCACACCGCGATCGCCTGCACGAGGAACCCGTTCTGCGAGTACCGCTCGCAGCTTCGCTCGAATGCTTCGATCGCGTGCTTGTTGTTGCCGAGCTTGCGATATGTCTCGGCCGCGCGCTTCGCCCACTGCGCGTCGCGCGGCTCGATCCGCTCGAGCTCCAGGTACGCTGCGAGCGCGCGCTTGTGCTTCCCGGCTGCAGTCGCAGCCGCGGCCTCCTCGCGCAACTCTCGGCCGTCTTTGGCCATATCAGCCGCGACTATATATCAGAGGGCAGCCATCTCGCCGACGTACGCCGCGCGGATCCGGCGGGTTACCGCTCCGACCGGGAGCGCACGTTCACCGTCGGAAATCACGCGCGTGACCGCCACCACGCCCCGCACGGCGCTCGTCGCGAACACCTCGTCCGCCATGAGGAACGCCTGCAGATCGATCGGCCCCACGATCACGGGGATGTCGGATCGCCGACACAGATCGCGCACGCGCGCCGCGGTCACGCCCGGCAACACGCCGCCGGCATCGATCGCCTGTACGACATTATTGCGGACCGCGAATAGATTGCACGTGCCGCCCTCGGCGACGCGGCCCTCGGCGTCGAGCCGCACGGCATCGTCGCAGCCACGATCGCGCGCGAGCTCCTTCGCGATCACGTGATCGAGGTACGCGAGCGTCTTGTGCCCGCGTCCCGCGCGTCGCGGCAACGACCACTCGACGACGGCCAGCGACATCTCCTCCGCGATCACCCCGAGCGGCTCGACGATGACGACCGTGCGGCCCGGCCCCGCGCTCGCCATCGGCACCGACAGCGCGCCCGGTCCTCGTGTCACGACGATGCGAATGCGCCACTCGCTCGTCGCGTCGCTTAGCCTCGCCTCGTGGAGCGCGAGATCCACGTGGTCGACGAGCGCTGCGCGATCGATCGGCAGGTGCAGGAACCGCGCGCTGCCTTCGAGTCGATCGAGGTGCGCCGCGAGCTCGACCGCACGCCCGCTCCACGTGCGCAGCACCTCGAACAGGCCATCGCCGTAGAGCAGCCCGCGATCGAGCACCGAGATCGTCGCGCTCGCAGCGTCGACGATCCGGCCGTCGAGGACGATCACGGGGCTCATCGCATCGTAGTTTCGCACGCAAGACGGGCCGTCCCCCTGCCCAGCCGTCCATATGGCGTACTGACAACCGTAAGTACGCCCCCGTTCGTACGTCGCCGTTAGTACGCCCCCGTACTGACGAGCGTTAGTACGGCATATGGACGGGCCCGAGGGGGAACAGTCCCGAGATGTTCACGCGACGACCACCGCACCGATGCGCAGCGCGCAGATCCTCGGAGTCGTGATCTCAGCCTTCGCCGAGGACATCGCGCGCGGATCGCAGGTCTGCCTCGGCGGCGAGGTGCCACAGCTCCGACTCCGGCGCGGCCGGCACGGACAGCGCGAGCTCGTACTCGGCGACGGCCTTCTTCAGATACGCGAGCGCGCGACCGCGCAGCGTGCGGCGAAGGCCGGCGGCCACGTTCGGATCGAGCTCGGGCGGCAGCTCGAACAGAAGCCCGAGCGCGAGGTCGTGATACAGCGAGCCGGCGCGATAGTGTCCCGCGATGCGCGCGAGCCCGCCCGCTTCGGCGACGGCGCGATACCGGCCGACGACATCCTCGGTCGCGAGCTCCTTCGCGCGGATCGACGACGACAGCGCCTCGATGAACGGGCGCGGTCGCAGCCGGTGGACCTTCGCCATCGCGCGCTCGGCCGATGCGAATGCGTCGGCGACCGCGGGATCGACGCCGACGAGCTGCGCCCCGATCGCGGGGCCGCGAATATTGCCATCGCCCGACGCTGCGACCGCGTCGGCGCGCAACTGGGCCACGCCTTCCGCGACCGCGATGTCGCCGGGTGCGAGCGCGGCCGCACGCACCACGTAGTCGAGTGCGTGGCGCGAACGGCCCGCGAGCGACTCGAGCTGTGCGAGGTGGAGCGCGCTCTTCGCGGCGAGTGCGCCCGGCGCGTCGGCCGACGCGAGGACGCGATCGTACCCGGCGCGCGCGGACGCCTCGTCACCGAGGAGCTCCGCGAGGACGGCGTCGCCGAACGAGGGCGCGGCGCCGTCGAGCTCGGTGGTGATGCCGCGCGACAGGTCGGCCACCCCGCGATCGATCGCGGGCAGGACCTCGGGGATCGTCACGCGCGGCGTGTCGTCGCCACACGCGACGAGCGCGAACATCAGCAATGCGCCGGCACCGATCGTTCGTCCACCGGGTCTCGCGATCGATGCCGGCGCGCTTGCCTCGCCGTGATCAGAGATACGCGGCGGCGGCGCGGGTTTCGTCACGGGATCGCAATACGTCGTCACGATGTCGTCACTCCGGCCCAGCGAACGGCGGTGCGCGGGACATCGAGCTTGTAGCCCGCGCCGTGGATCGTGATCAGGAAGCGCGGCTTGTCGGGCTCGTCCTCGAGGGCGCGGCGCAGCTTGACGAGGTGATTGTCGACGGTGCGCGTGTTCGGGTAGTCGTCGTAGCCCCACGCTTCGTCGAGCAGGACGTCGCGCGAGACCACCTCGCCCGGACGGCGCGCGAACACCTTGAGGATCGCGAACGCGCGCGACGGCAGCTCGATGCGCGTACCGGCGCGCGTGGCGACCTGGCCGACGAGATCGATCTCGATGTCGGCGAACGAGAGCGCGATCGGATCGGCGGTCTCGCCTTGCGCGCGGCGCAGCACCGACGCCACACGCGCGAGGAGCTCCATCAGCGAGAACGGCTTGGTGACGTAGTCGTCGGCGCCGAGCTCGAGGCCGCGCACGCGATCGAGCTCCGCACCGCGCGCCGACAGCATGATCACCGCGAGCTTGCGCGCGGGCGAGCTGCGCACGCGACGAAGCACCTCGAAGCCATCGATATCGGGGAGCATCACGTCGAGCACCGCGAGATCGAAGCGCCCCGACGCCGCACGCTCGGCGCCATCGCCACCGCGCCCCACGGCTTCGACCTCGTAGCCCTTGGCCGTGAGCGTGTCGACGAGCCCCATGCGGATCGACGGATCGTCCTCGATGACCAGGATGCGGGTCACGCGGCCACCTCCGTGATGTGCCCGACGCGCGGGAAGCGAATCGTGAACGTCGCGCCATGGCCGACGACGGAGGCGACCTCGACCGTGCCGCCGAGGGCCTCGATGTGGCGCTTCACGAGCGCGAGCCCGAGGCCGGTGCCCTCGACGCCGGACCGGTACGCCTCGGGCGAGCGATAGAACTCGCGGAAGATCCGCGGCTGCTCGGAGGCGGGGATGCCCGGGCCGTGATCGCGCACCGCGATGAACGCGTGGCTCGCATCGGCACCGACGGTGACCTCGATGAGCTTGTCCGCCCCACCGTACTTCGCGGCGTTTGCGAGGAGGTTCAACACGGCTTGCACCACGACATCGCGATCGACTTCGACCTCCGCATGAATCGCGTCGGAAGACACCTCAACTTCGATGGCATTGCGCGCGCTGGTGCCACCCCCCGCCTCCGGGTCGCGCAGGGTCTCGAACGTGGTGACCGCGAGGCGGGCGAGCTGGCCGATCTCGTGGCGTGAGGGCGTGTAGCGACGTGTGCCCTTCTCGATCTGGGCGTAGTCGAGGAGGTTCGCGATCAGCAAGCCCAGGCGCTGCGACTCCTGGACGATCACGCCGTGGTATCGGGCCATCTTCGCGGGATCCCCCTGCGCGACGCCTTGCTCGAGCATCTCGGCGAACATGCGGATCGACGTGAGCGGCGTCTTCAGCTCGTGCGAGACCGTCGACACGAAGTCGGACTTGAGCTGGGCGAGCTCGCGCTGACGAGCGGCCGCGCGGATGATCAAGATGATGCCCGCGCCGAGCGCGATCGCGAGCGCGGACGTGTACAGCACGTGGCGCTTGCTCCGCTCGCGGATCACTGCATCGAGCGGATCCGGCCCCGACATCGGGTTCACGATCGCGAGCGCGAGGTGCGGCAGTGCATCACCGAGCGAGACCTGCACGATGTTGCGCAGGTGCCGCGGCACGGTCGACCCCGCCGGCACGACGAGCGGCTGCGCGCCCACGGCCACGCTGCCGGCCGAGTCGCGACCGGCGACCGCCTCGAGCATCGGCGCGTCGACGGAGATGCCGATCACGCCGCCATCGGCGCGGCGCCGATAGATCAGCGTGCGGCCGGGCTCGCGCGTCGCGGTGCGAACGCGCCACTTCGCCGTGGCGCCACGCATGATCTCGGGGACGTCCTCGGCGAGCCCCGCCGCGGCGCGCGCATCGGTACGGATCTGCGCGATCTCGACGTCGATCGTCTTGCGATCCGCGTCGGGGACGAGCGCCCCGATTCGCTGCAGCACGCCGACGCGGTCGATCGAATCGAGCGCGTACTTGTTCGCGACCACCGCATTCGCGACCTCGATCCGCGCGGCGGTGGTGTTCGCGCGCAGGAGCGCCACGACCAACGGCACCGGGATGCCATCGAACGCTCGATCAGTGAACCGCTTCTCGAGATCGGCGAGCGCTTGCGCGGTGGACGCGGCGTCGCCGAGTCGCCGGTGCACGCGCGCGAGCCCGAGCAGCGCGGCCGGCCCCGTGTCCGCGAACGCCGCGAGCGACGTGTAGTGCCGCTTCGCCTCCGCGAGGTTCGCGGCGCACGCGTCGCCTTTGCACGACTCGGCTCGCTGCGCCGCGTGCAGGCGAGCGATGCGCGATTGGCGCGTCGACAGCTCGCGCACGCAGTCCTCGAGGCGAGCACCCGCAGCGCACGGAGCTCCGCGATCGATCGACGCGGACGCGTTCGTGGACTCGCCCCCGCTGCGCGGGACTCGCACGCGCTGATCGGCATCGATCCAGAACCAGTGCTGCCCGAGCGGCATCGACACCGGGGTCGGCGTCGCGCTGTTCTGCGCCTCGACCACGGTCGCCCGCTCGATCGCGTCTAGCGTCTCGTCGATCGCGCCGGTGATGCGGTTCGCGATCCCCTTCGCGACCTCTTGCTGGCGCGCGACCTGGGCCGCGATCGCACCGCGTTCATCGCGATAGGACACGGCGCCGAGGTACGCGATGCCGCCGGCGGGCACGAGCAACGCCGTGATCGTCAACGCGTAGATCCAGGCGCGGCGCGGCCTCACCACATGTCGAGCATAGTATGGTCGGCGCGCCGATGCCGCAGTCGCTGATCGTCGTACCGACCTACAACGAGAAAGAGAACGTGCGGAGCATCGCCGAGCAGTTCCTGGCCGCGCTGCCAGGCTGCGAGCTTCTCTTCGTCGACGACAACTCGCCCGACGGAACCGGCAAGATCATCGACGAGATGGCGGCCCAAAACCCGCGCATTCACGTGATGCATCGCGCGGGCAAGCTCGGCCTCGGGACGGCCTATGTCGAAGGCTTCGGCTGGGGCCTCGCCCGCGGTTACGAGTACCTGTTCGAGATGGACGCGGACGGCAGCCACGACCCGAAGTACCTGCCACAGATGCTCGCGCTCGCCGTGGACGGCGCCGACGTCGTCGTCGGGTCGCGCAATGTCCCGGGCGGTGGCGTCGAGGGCTGGGGGATCGGGCGCAACATCATCTCCAAAGGTGGCAGCTTGTATGCACGCACCATCCTGGGGATCGACGTGCGCGATGTTACAGCGGGCTTCGTGTGCTGGCGGCGCTCCGCCCTCGAAGCGATCGAGCTCCAGACGATCACGTCGAACGGCTACAGCTTCCAGATCGAGATGAAATACCGAGCCGTGAAGAAGGGCATGCGGCTCGTCGAGACCCCGATCGTGTTCGTCGATCGGCGTGTCGGACAATCGAAGATGTCTCGGGCGATCGTGGCCGAAGCACTCCTGAAGGTGTGGGCGATCCGGTTCCGTCGTTCGTGATACGGTCCTGGTCGTTCGACCCATGGTGATCCTGAAGCTCCGCATTCGCACCGCCGATGAGTGGCGCGAGCTCGCCCCCGGCGACTCGGTGCAGGAGCCCGTGTTCGTGCCGACCACCGACGAGCTCGAGGCCGGCCAGCAGATCATCATCGAGGTGTCGTCCGCGCTGCTGCCGAACAAGGTCCTCGTGCGCGGCGCCGTGCAAGCGTGGCGTCCTGCCCTGCCCCGCATGCGGGTCCGTGCCGGTGCCACGATCGACCTCGCCCCCGACGAGCAGACCAAGCTGACGTTCCTCCACGACGTGTTCAGCGGTCGTCGCACGGATGTCCCGCGCCGCCGTCACCACCGCCTGCCCGTCTCGGTCAACGTGCGGTACCGCGTGACCAACAGCGCCAACTTCGTCGACTCCGCGATCAGCGAGATCGGCGTGGGCGGTGCGCTGCTCACCACGCAAGAGCCGCTGCCGATCGACACCGAGCTCACGCTCGAGGTGGTCCCGCCCGGCGCCGCCGCGGCGATCGCGATCGCGGGTCGCGTCTCGTATCACGTCCCGTCGGGTGGCTCGGGTCTGCGCTTCGTCAGCCGTGATGGCGATGGCGATCGCCGGCTGCGCGAGCTGATCCGGCGACTTCGTGCGTCGTGACGGCGCGGCGTCGTGACGGCGCGAGGAACAGTCGTGACGGCGCGAGGAACGTCGTGACGGCGCGAGGAACGTCGTGACGGCGCGGGGGGCGTCGTGACGTTCAAGCGTCCGTTCGTGCGACGCGGTCCCGCCCGCGTGGCCCAGGTCATGCCCGCGGGTCGCGCGATCGCGAGCGTGCTCTCGCTGCACGGCATCACGGATGCGGTGCGCGCCGAGCGGTTGATCACCGAGTGGACCGATCTGGTCGGCGCGAAGATCGCCTCGCGCACGCGCCCGCACGGCGTGTTCGAGCGCGTCCTGGTGATCGAGGTCGCGACGAGCGCGTGGATGCACGAGCTGAATCTGCTGAAGCCGCGGCTCCTCGACGGGCTCGTCACGCGCATCGGTCAACCCACGCTGTTCGACGACCTGCGGTTCCGCCTCGCCGGCGCGAATCGACGCGCCCCCACGCTCGTGCCGCAACCGCGCAAGCCCGCGCCGCCGCAGAAGCCCGTCGGTCCGCCCGCGACCGGTGCCGCGCGCGAGAAGATCGTGCGCGAGGTCGAAGTCGTCGACGATGCCGAGCTGCGGGAGCTGATCGCCCGCGTTCGCATCACGAACGATCGCTAGCTACTTCGACGCGCCCGCGAGCGCCGAGCCGCCCACGGTGAGCAGCGCCGCGAGGTCTTCGTCGTTGAACCGCAGCATCGCGCCCGCGAACCAGTCGCGGCCGAAGTGCAGCTCGTCGAACTGGATCGGAACGTCGGAGGTTCCGGTCACGATCTGCAGCTCGTCGGGCGTGTTCAGTAGCTCGTCGACGCCGCCGAGGATGTACAGGTGGCGGAACATCTCGACGGCGAGCGCGATCTTCACGCGCGGGTACTTGTCGAACGTCGCGTCGAACACATCGGCCGAGAGCCGGATGCCGTGGTCCCACCACTTGAAGTCGGCGTCCATACCCACACCGCCGGTGGACTCCTTGATGCCGTAGCGCAGCGTCGCCCAGCCGAAGCGCTTCGCGAACTGGAACGTGAAGCGGATCGAGTCCTCGATCACGCTGCGCCGCACCCAGTAGTTCGGATCGACCGTGGGATCGAACGTGAGCGTGACGTTGGGATAGTTTCCGCGCGGGCCCTTCTCGAGCTCGATCAAGTAGTACTTGTCCGGCCGCGTGTGCAGCTCGACCGTCACGTAGTGCCGGAGCAGGCCGCTGAACACGTTGTACTCGCTGCGCAGGCCCACGTAGGTCTTGAGACCGAACAGCGTGCCGAGGAAGCCCTTCGCATCCTCGGTGATCGCTTCGACGTTGTCGGCGATCGCGGGGTCGTTCACGAGGCGGCCGAGCGTGCCCTTGTCCTCATCGATCTTCTTCGTGATCGACTCGGTGTTGCCGATCACGCCGTCGAGCTTGTCGAGCTTGCCGCGCAGCGCATCGCCCGTCTGCTGCAGCTCGGTCTTCGCGGTGGCGACGAGATCCTTGGCCTCCGTCGACGCCGCGTCGAGGTTGTCGAGGATCTTCGCGATGCGCGGATCCGCGCCCTGCGTGATGCTTCGCAGGTCACCCGCGATCTGCTCGATCTTCTGCATCGAGCGATCGGCGCGCTGGATGATGTCGGACACGGTGCCTGCCTCGCGCTGGACCAAGCCATCGACGCGCGTGGCGACCGACTGCAGCGGACCGTTGACCACGCGACGCACGTCTTCGGAAAGGTCGCGCACGCTCTCGAGCACGCGGTCCACGTTCGGTAGCGTCTGCTCGAAGCGGTGCATCACCTGATCGACCGTCGTCGCCTCGACGACCGTCCCGACCTGGCGACACGCGGCGTCCTTCGCTTTGTCGTCGGAGCCGTAGCCCGCGCACGTGGGCCCGAGCAGCGTGAACGTCTGCTTCGTGCCATCGGGAGACTGGCGCGTGTCCTCGCCCGGATCGATCTCGAGGTAGTAATCGCCGAGGAGCGACGTCGCCTTCTTCGTGACGATGCCGCTCGTCCACACCTTGATCTCGCCCGACACGCGGAACGAGACGAGCGCGTAGCGACCATCGACGCGCAGGCTCGTGACCTCGCCCTTCGGGATACCGGCAACCTGGACCTTCGCGCCGATCGGCAAACCGGAGGCGTCGCGGAACTTCGCGAACAGCACGTAGCTGCCCTTGCCGGCGGTGTCCTTGCTGAGGCTCTTCCACACGACGTAGCCACCGATGACGAGCATCAGGAACAGGATCGCGACGCGAACGGCCGCGCTGAGCGACTTCACAAAGCCTCTCCCGCCGCGCGATTGATCGCGGACACGCCGGACGCGCGCAGGAACTGGTGGACGAACGGATCCTGGCTCGCCGCGATCACGTCGACCGGGCCGGCCTCGAGGATCTTCTTCTCGTGCAGCATGGCGATGCGCTCCGCGATCCGGAACACCGAAGCCATGTCGTGAGAGATCACCACCGAAGTGACTTTATAGCGCTGACACGTGTCGAGAATCATGTCGTCGACGTTCTTCGTCGCGAGGGGATCGAGGCCCGTCGTCGGCTCGTCGTACATGAGGATCTCGGGGTTCAAGACAAGAGCGCGCGCCAGGCCGACGCGCTTGCGCATACCGCCCGACAGCTCGCCGGGATACTTCTTCTGCGTCCCGCCGATGCCGAGCGCGTTGAGCTTGTCGGCGACGATGTCACGGATCTCCTCGTTGCTCTTCTTCGTGTGCTCGCGCAGTGGGAACGCGCAGTTCTCCTCGACGGTGAGCGAATCGAACAACGCGGCGAACTGGAACACGAGGCCGAACTTGCGGCGGAAGTGCGACAGCGCCTGCGGATCGAGCGAGAGCACGTCGACACCGTCGACCCAGATGTGGCCTTTGTCCGGGCGCAACAGGCACATGAAGTGTTTGATGAGGACGCTCTTACCGGCGCCCGACGCGCCGAGGATCACGTTGACCTTGTAGCGCTCGATGTCGAGATCGAGGTTGTCGAGCACGAGGTTCGTGCCGAACGACTTCGACAGCGCGCGGACGCGGATGTGCCACTTGGGATCGACCTGATCGACGGGGGAGTCCCCGATGATCAGCCCCTTCTCCTGGCGCGCGTTCACGTGCCGCCCTTGGTGTTGAACACGGACAACAGGATGTCGGTGAGGAAGTAGTCGAGCACCAGCGTCGAGACCGAGCCCATCACGACGGCGCGCGTGGTGCCGATGCCGACGCCGCGACCACCGCCGGCGGCGTTGTAGCCCTGATAGCAACCGATCAGCGTGACGAGGAAGCCGAAGAACACGCTCTTGATCAGCCCCTGCAACACGTCGGTGAACTCGACGAGGTCGCGGATCTTCGCGACCCACTGGCCCTGCGAGACTCCCTCGAGCACGACGGCCACGAGGTAGCCGCCGCCCATGCCGACGATGAAGAACAACAGCGTCAGGATCGGCGTCACGATCATCGCGGCCATCAACCGCGGCAGCACGAGGAACTGCACGGGATTGACGGCCATCGATTCGAGCGCGTCGATCTGCTCGGAGATGCGCATCGTGCCGAGCTCGGTGGCGATGCCGGCGCCCGCGCGACCGGCGAGCATCAGCGACGTGAGCACGGGCGCGAGCTCGATCGACAGCGCCTTCGCCGTCATCGCGCCGGAGTAGCTCTCGAACCCGAGCTGGCGGAATGCGTACACGGCTTGGAGCGAGAGCACCATCCCGGTGAACGCGCCGACGATGAGGACGATAGGCAGCGAGCCCCAGCCGATGTACTCGGCCGCCTCGAGGTAGTTCTTGCCGCGAAAGGGTCGGCGCGGGAGCCACGCGAGCGCGCGTCCGACGAGGATCAGGTGTCCGCCGACCATGTCGAGGAACCGCGCGACCGGTGCACCCGCGTCCTTGACGCCCGTGAGCACCGCGTTGCCGACGCTCTGCTGACCCGGATCCTTCTTCGGCTTGCCGTACTTCTTGCCGACCTCGACGAACGCAGGATCGCCGGGCTTGGGCGGTGGCGCGGCCGGCGGATGCTCGCCGGGCTCGGGGTTGACGGACTCTTCCTCGGTCGGAACCGGCGCCGGCGCACCGACCTTCGTCGGTTCGTCGTCGTCCTCGCCCGGCTCGCTCACGACGACTCCCCCACGTACGTTCGCGGCACGCGCTTGGACATGCCGCACGTGACCTCGTACTCCGAGAGCCCCGCCCACTCGCCGTACTCGTGACAGGTGATCGATGCGCCACCGGCGGCGCGACCGAGCAGCACGACCGGATCGCCGACGACCGCGTCGGGAACGTCGGTGACGTCGGCGATCGCGATGTCCATGCTGATGCGTCCGACGAGCGGTGCGCGAACGCCGCGGATCGCGATCTGCGCGTGACCGCTCGCCCGCCGCGGGAGACCGTCCGCGTAGCCCACCGGGATGATCGCCACGCGCGAGTCGCGCGCTGCCTTCCACGCGGCGCCGTACCCGACGCTCGTGCCCGCGACGATCGAGCGCAGCTGCGTGACCTCGCTGACGAGGCGCATGGCCTGCGTGCGCGCGGCGCCATCGGGCCACCGGCCGTTGCCGTACAGCGCGATGCCGGTGCGACACAGATCGAACCGCGCGTCGGGGAACATCAGCGCGCCCGAGCTGTTCGACGCGTGGCGAATCGCGATCGGCGCGCCCGTTTGCTGGAGCGCGCGATCGACCTCGGCGAACCGCCGCAGCTGATCGCGCGTCATCGAGTGCTCGTCGGCGGGATCGTCGCTGTCCGCGCACGCGAAGTGCGTCATGAGCCCGACGATGCGGACGTTGTTGTTCGCGGCCGCCACCGCGATCTGCGGCGCGCGCGACGGTGGCACGCCGAGCCGCCCCATGCCGGTGTCGACCTTGAGGTGCGCGTCGATCGCCTTCCCGCGACGATTCCCGACGGTGGAGATCGCGACGAGGTCCTCCTCGCTGCCGATCACGGGCGTCAGGTCCGCCATGATCATCTCATCCTCGCCACCGTGCTGGCTCGGTCCCATGACGAGCACCGGGGCGGTCACGCCGGCCTCGCGCAGCGCTACACCTTCCTCGACGAGCGACACCGCGAATCCCTCGGCCGCCCGCGCGCGCCACAGCGCTTTGGCCACCGCGATCGCACCGTGACCGTACGCGTCGGCCTTCACGACCGCGTAGAGCTGCGTGTTCGTGATCGCGCGAACCGAGCGCGCGTTTCCGACGATCGCGCCGAGGTCGACTTCGACCCTCGTGCGCCGGATCATCGTCGACGCGGTCATCGAAGGATTAGGGCCGGAAGGGTGCGAGCTGTCAAGCCAACCGCCCGATTTGGCGGGGGAAACCCCGCGCGTGCGATCACTGCCGTTGGCAGGAATCCCGACAGTCGTTCCCACCTCCGATCGAGTGGGGCCGACGCGAAAATGCGATGCACCGAAAACGCGGACAGGCACGCTTTTACGGAGCGTGCCTGCCTGCTCGAAGGGGACGGTCCCCTTCACGCGACCTCGCTAGGCCGCCTTCTTCTTCTCTGCCTTTTCGATCAGCGCCGGCGTGACGACCAGTGACCGACCGCGCGGGATGATCAGGCCATCGCGAGCGAGCTGGTTGAACGCGCGCGAAATCGTCTCGCGGCACGAGCCGATCATGTTCGCGAGCTCCTGCTGCGTCGGGCGGCGGCGAACGACGAGGCCATCGGGGCCCGAGGCACCCTCTTCGCGACCGAGCGCGACGAGGCGGTGGATCAAGCGCTCGTTGACGTCGCACAGCGCGAGCTGCGCGATCGTCTCGTCGGCGCGGCGAAGGCGGCGCGCCATCTCGGCCAGCAGATTCACCGAGGTCCGCGGATGCGCGGCCATGTGGCGCATGAGGTCTTCGCGCGAGAGCACGAGCAGCGTGGTCGGCTCGATCGCGAGGCAGTGTGCCGATCGCGGCGCTTGATCGAACAGCGACATCTCGCCGAACGAATCACCCGAGCGAAGCAGTGACAGCGTCACCTCGCGCCCGCTCTCGCCGAAGATGACGACCTTCACGCGGCCGCTCATGATCACGAACATCGCGTCGCCTGGTTCGTCTTGCGCGACCACCGCCGATCCGACCGCTACCTTTCGAACGGCAACACGCGACGTGAGATCTTCGATCGCCGTGATCGGCAATGCGGCAAACAGTGGCGCACGCGCGATGGTTGCCCGGATGCGAGCCGGGTCCTCGCCCTGGACACGCGGATCGACGGGGCGAACCGGCATGGTGGCAGAGACGGGGGCGATGGCAGGACGAGCGATTCCGAGCGTCATATTTCTAGGCTCCTGTGGTGACGACCCACGAGCCGGTTCATCTGCGTGAAGCGTGCCCGGGGTGGGGCCGGCGTGGGATCGACTCGCGTCGACGTGGTTCTCGATGGTTGCCGTCGGAGCTACGAGTCCTGCTGTGACGTACGCTCCACAATTCCGAACACCACCACGGCACGGATGTCGTGGTCATCACACCTCATCCCGATTCCATGTGGGTTCCCCTTGAATCGTGTAGTTTTCCCCCCGATGTCGACGAGCATCGACGTAGTCATCAACGGACAGCGGCGGATCTTGAACGCCGGGACAACCGTGCTCGCATTGATCGCCGAGCTCGGCCTCGACGGAAAACCTGTTGCCGTCGAGCGAAATCGCGAGGTGATTCCTCGCGCGAAACACGCGACGACCGTCCTCGCCGACGGTGATCACCTCGAAGTCGTCACCTTTGTCGGAGGAGGCTAACGCCATGACCACGAGCGATTCCTGGAAGCTGGCAGACCGAACGCTGACGTCGCGCATCATCGTCGGCACGGGCAAGTACAAGTCGAACGACGAGACGCGCGCCGCCCTCGCCGCCTCCGGCGCGGAGATCGTGACGGTCGCGTTGCGACGTGTGGACCTGTCCCAGAAGGAGACCGTCCTCGACGCGATCGATCGCAAGAAGTACATCCTCCTGCCGAACACGGCGGGCTGCTACACCGCCGACGACGCGATCCGGACGCTGCACCTCGCGCGCGAGCTCGGCATGGACGATCTCGTCAAGCTCGAGGTCATCGGCGATCCGAAGACGCTGTTCCCCGACAACACGGCGACGGTCGAGGCCGCGCGCCGCTTGGTCAAGGAAGGCTTCAAGGTCCTGCCGTACTGCTCGGACGACCTGATCACGTGCAAGCGCCTCGAGGAAGCGGGCTGTCTCGCGGTGATGCCGCTCGCCGCGCCGATCGGCTCGGGCCTCGGCATTCGCAACCCGCACAACATTCGCCTCATCATCGAGAACATCGGCATCCCCGTCATCGTCGACGCGGGCGTCGGTACCGCGAGCGACGCGGCGATCGCGATGGAGCTCGGCTGCACCGCGGTGCTCATGAACACGGGCATCGCGGGCGCGAAGGATCCGGTGCTCATGGCCGAAGCGATGCGCCTCGCCGTCGACGGTGGACGCAAAGCATTCCTCGCCGGTCGCATGCCTCGCCGCGACTACGCGAATGCATCGTCGCCGACGGGTGGGCTCATCGAATGAGCATGCTCGCGCCCGTCCGCGTCGTCGCGATCACCGATCGCACCCTCATGGGCGACGGCTGGCCCGACGACTTCGGCGCGGCGATCGAACGCGCGGTCCACGGCTGCCCACCGGGCTCCGTGCTCGTGCAGGTCCGCGAGAAGGATCTCGACGGCCAGCGCCTCCTCGATCTGATCCAGCGCGCGCGCCAATTCACGCGCGTGATCGTCAATGATCGCGTCGATGTCGCGCTCGCCGCGGACGCGATCGCCGTGCACCTCCCCGAGGACGGCATGTCCGTCGCGGAGGCACGCTCGCTGTTCAAAGGAACCATCGGCATCTCGCGCCACGCGACCGAGGGCCTCGCCACCACCGGCGCCGACCTGATCCACCTGGGTCCGATCTGGGCCACGCCATCGAAGCCGGACGCCACGCCGCTCGGCACCGAGGTCCTCGCGACACCGCACGGGACCGCGAAGCTCGTGGCCATCGGCGGCATCGACACCCCCGACAAGGCCCGCGAGGCCGCCCGCGCGGGCGCGGATGCCGTCGCGGTGATCCGCGCGGCCTGGACCGGGCAGTCACTCGTCAACTTCGTGACCGCGGTCGACCAGGGCATCGCACTCCGCGGCACCTGACCCTCGTTCGAGCCCCCTCGGGAATCCGAGGGCGTTCGTCAGATTTTCACGGTTCGCGGAATCCGATCTCCCCCTCGCGCGTTCAACGCCGGATGACTCGGCGGGCCGTCTGCACGATCGTGGCAGCGTTCGCTGCTCCCGGTCTGGGCGCGTGCAATCGCCGCGAGCCCGCCCCCGCCATCATCGAGTCCGGCGACCTCGAAGCGAAGAAGCCCGTCGCCACCGCGTCGACGCCGCTCCTGCCCTGCCCGATCCCCCACGCGACGCTCGGCCCCGGCCTCGATGTCGAGCGCTGGCACCTCGACGCGCACTCCGCGACGCCGACGGCGCCACCCTGCGTCGACGTCGTCCGGGCCGACGCCGCGCGCTTCACGCTGAAGCTCCTCTCGAGCTCGAGCGAAGAAACCGCCAACGCCACCGCGCTCGACTGGCTGACCACGTTCCACCTCTCGGCGGTGATCAACGCGGGAATGTTCCATTCGACGGGCGAGCCGGTCGGCCTGATCGTCGCCGACGGTGCCGCTCGCTCCGACGACAACTCGAAGATGTCGGGCTACCTCGCCTGGGATCCCGTCGATGCCACCGATCCTCCGATCACCATCGCCGGCCGCGATTGCCCCGACTTCGATCTCGCGACGCTGCGCGCTCGCTATCACTCGATCGTGCAGTCCTACCGGCTCCTCGGCTGCGACGGCGGCGCGCTGCCGTGGAAGGATCCCAAGCAGTACTCCGCCGCTGCGATCGGCATCGATCGAGCTCGCCGCATCGTGTTCCTCCACGCGCGCACGGCCGTGACCATGGCCGATCTGTCCACCGAGCTCGCATCCCACGATCTCGTCGGCGCGCTGTTCCTCGAAGGCGGCCCCGAAGCCTCGCTCGTCGCGAAAGGCTCGGATGCCGAGCTCGCCGTCGTCGGCAGCTACGAGACGAAGTTCGTCGAGAACGACGACAACCGCTCGTTCTGGGCGTTGCCGAACGTCATCGGTCTCCTGCCGCGCTGACGTGGCCTCCGATCCTTCTGATCGTCGACGCTTGCAAACCCCGGACAAGGTGGGTAGAAACACGGCCCTACCCCCGCCGCTATAGCTCAGTGGTAGAGCAACGGTTTCGTAAACCGTAGGTCGCCCGTTCAAACCGGGCTAGCGGCTCCAAAAACTTCGATACCGGGAAGGGCGCACCAAGGGGACGATGTCGACCTCAGATGGCGAAGCGCTTCGTACTCAGCCACCTCCGCGCTCCCCCGAACTCGCCGCGCGCATCGTCGCGACGTTCGCACCATGGTGGGGCTTCGCGTTCTACTCCATCATCTTTCTCGCTCTCGCAGCCGGCGTCGGCAGCGCACTGATCGCCGGTTTCGTCCAATCAGTGACCAGGCGCCCCGCGACTCCCGCGCTCTGGATCATCGGCGGAGCAATCGTCGTCCCCTTCTGCGCGTATCTGCTCGCCCGATGGGTGAGGCGGCGGCGCGGCGCGTTCCGTATGCTCGCCGAGCAAGGGCTCGTGCAGCCGGTGTACATCGCGTCGATCGGTTCATCAGCGATGCTCGGCTCGATCGTCGGCTCACGCAATACAGGCGCCGTCATCTGGGTGACGATCGGAGGAACGAACTATCGCGCGATGGTTCGTGGCACACGCCCGTGGGCACAGCCCGGTGTTCCGATCGGAGCTATCGCGATTCCGGGTGTGTCTTACGCGCTGTTCCTCGCGCCAGATGAAGAAGTCTTACTCGCGCGAGAGAGCACGGACTGATCGCGACATTTGAGACGAGCTTGTTGCCGACGCTCGCACCCGCCATCGACCGAGCGTTTGCGAATCACAGATCCGATAATCGAGCTCGAGCCCGACGATCGAGCCGTCAGCACCCGGTTCGAGCTCGACGGTAACCGCGTGGCGAAAAACTTGGACCGCGATCAAAACTGCGTTTGTTTATTCGACATGAAGATGACCAAGCGCCAGCGTCGTGTCGTTCGCAAGATCTGGTTTCCCGTGATCGCGCTCGTGATGATGACCGCGACGATGGCGATCGCGGGCGGCGAGCCGAGCGCGCCTGCGGCGTCGGCACGCTAGTACGTGACGAACTGACGCGAGGGTCGTCAGAGTATCGCCGCGATGCCGAGCCCGAACCACGGCTCGATGCGCTCGGGCACCACGTAGGTGCGCCCATCGATCACGATCTGTTCCTCCGACGGAATCGCGGTCAGGCCGAACACGAGCGTCGACGCGACGTACCCCGAGCGCCACACGATCGTCGCCACGGCATCGACGCCGAAGTTCACGCGCGCGTCATCTCGCATGCTCTCGAGGCGGGTCACGCGGGTGTTGACGCGAGCGACTCCGATCGCGCCTTGGACCCAGAAGTCCGGACCGATCGGAAACGCGCGGCCGAGGCGCACCGAGGCGATCCACTCGGAGAACCGCGCAGGATCGACTGCCTCGGGGATGCGGTTATCGTCACCGAGCTGGCGATCGATCGCGAACGAGATCGATAGCTGGGGGAGCATCAGCCCGGCGAGCGCGGAGATGCGATAGCCGGAGGCGATCAGGCCGCCCTGGTCGCCACGCATGCCGAGCATGGTAGCTGCAAGGACTCGCCATCGCCGCGCCGGCCGCGCTGGTGTCTTCGCGAGCGCGGGAGATTTCGATGGGGCAAGATCGATCCACGGCGACGGCGATGACGATGCGGGTGACGGAGACGTCGCCGGTTCATCGGCTCGTGCGGTGCCCAGGGCGACCCCGAGCATCGCGGCTACCGTCAGGGCACGGTGGCCAAGTTTGGTCCACGGTCTCACCTCGAACACCTTACTCGAATAGATCTGCTCGGTGGGATGTGGCACCTGCTCGCGAGATGCAATCATCCGACCTGCGCTGTATGCGTGGTCGAGCCCTCCTCCTCTCCGTCGTCATCGCGGCCGGTCCCGTGTGGGCGCAGCCATCGACGACGGTCGGCGAAGAGGAGGACGACGTCCTGCCCGAGGAGCTGCATCCCGTCGAGGAGCATCCGCGCGACCTGCATTGGGGGCGCATGTTCGTCGAGGGCGGGGTGCTATTCGGGATCCTCGAGACCTTCTACTGGCTCGACAAGGACGCGAACAGCTTCGACTTCAAGTACAGCATCGACGCGCGAAACCTCCGCGAGCGGTTCATCACGTTCCGGGCGTGGAGCCTCGACGACAACTACTTCAACACCAACGGGTGGCGGCACACCGCGCAAGGCGGGTTGAACTACCTCTTTGCACGCAGCAACGGGTTCTCGTCGGTGCAGTCGTACATGGTGTCCCTCGGGTTGTCCGCCGCGTGGGAGTTCTTCGGCGAGTTCAAAGAAGAGGTCAGCTTCAACGACATCATCATGACGCCTCGCTCGGGCGCCGTGGTCGGCGAGTCCGTGTGGCAGCTCGGCGTGTTCTTCCTGCGTGGCAACCCGAACTGGTTCAATCAGATCGTCGGCAACGCGCTCACCGGTGGGCGCGGCGTCTTCGACTACTTCGATGGCAAGCGCACGTTCCACTCCGACAACGTGAGCAGCCTCGGGTTCGATGCGGACATCACGCATCGCTTCGAGCTGTCGCTCGTCGGAGGCGTGCAGATGGAGCCCAAACAGTCGGATCAGGGCATCGCGCGGATCGGCCTCGAGACCGAGCTGATCATGATCCCGGGCTTCGATCGTCCGGGGCGTGGACGAGAGCTGCGCACCGCGCCGTCGTTCACGCAGATCCGCGTCGAGGCCACGCGGAACGAGCGCGAGATGATCGATTTCCGTGCGTTCGCGCGCGCGGCGGTGACCATGTGGCATCGCAAGGACATCACGCGCGACGGCGATGGATGGAACCTGCTCTACGGCCTCAGCAGTGCGTACGAGTACGGGTTTCACGCGTCGATTTCGCGCCGCCTGAAGCGAACGCGCGATCGCGTCGCCGTCGCGCACCTGCTGGGACCGACCGTCGATCTCACCGTCCATGCGCGCGGGCTGCGCATCCGCGCGGTCGTCGACGTGTATGCCGACTTCGGCCTGCTGCGTCCGTTCGCGATGGACGCGCATCGAGAACTATTTCCCGACGACGAAGTGCGCTCGACGATCGTGCGGGACAACTACTATCACGCGCTCGGAGTGACCGGAGCTGCGCGCATCCAGGTGGGCTACGGCCCGGTGGAGGCGGGGTTCTCCTTTCAACGCGATCACTTCAAGTCGGTGCAGGGAATCGACCGACATCAGGAAGACCTCGTTCAGGACTACTCGCTGTACGACGAGCGCGGCGAGGGCCGGCTGTGGGCACGGTATGGCTTCCAACTGAATCGCGATCTCGCGCTCGAGCTCGAGCTGGCCGCCGAGCTTCGCGATCGCTCGGGTCACGTCAAGGAGACCGAGCAGGACGAGCACGAGACGCGCTACCTCGCCGGCGTCCAGCTCGCGTTCTGATCGATCTGGTCGCGCGGTTTGCACTACCATGGGAGTCGATGTCGCGGCTGTTGCCCCTCGCGTGCGTGGCCTGCGTCGGGTGCGGGTTCCACCTCTCGCTCGGCAGCGGCGATGCGGGTGGCGGCGACGATGCACCACCGCGCGGTGATGGCGCGATCGACACGGAGGTGCCGTGGCTCGATGGCTGGATGTACCGGCGCGCGATCACGCTGCACGCGTCGCAGATCGAAGCGCCGAGCAATGGCGCGCTGACCGCGTTCCCGGTGATGCTCTCGCTCGACGACGCGGATCTCGCTCGCGCGAGGGCCGATCGCACGGACCTCGCGTTCACCGCGGACGATGCGACGACGCCGCTCGCACACGAGCTGGAGACGTACGACTCGACGACGGCTACGGTGTGGGTCCGGATCCCGACGCTGTCGGCGACGACCGACACGACGATCTACCTCTATTACGGCAACCCTTCCCCGCCGGCGACGACGCCGGAGACGGTGTGGAGCGAGAACTTCCTCGCCGTCTATCACCTGCAGCAGGACCCCGGTCCCGGCCAGGCGGGCCAGATCCGCGACGCGACCTCGAACGGACATCACGCCACCGCGGAGTCGTCGTTCAGCGCTGGCGACTCGATGCCGAGCCCGCTCGGTCGCGCGATCGACTTCAACGGATCGAATTCGTGCATCACGGTGCCCACCGTCGATGTCGGGAATCAGTTCACGATCTCCGCGTGGATGAACATGAACAGCGTCTCGCAGATCCGGTCGATCCTCTCGAGCTCGCAGGATGGGTCGAACACCGACGGGTATCGGTTCTTCGTCAACTCCAACGGCAGCAGCGATCGCAAGGTCTGGCTCGAGACGGGCAACGGCGGACAGAGCAACTCGGTCACCACCATCGCCAATGCGATCACGACGCAGCAGTGGGAGCACGTCGCGGTCGTCGTCGATCGCACCAACGGCGCGGCGACCGTGGTGATCGACGGCGCGATCGCGACCACGGACAACACGATCCGCAACGACTTCTCGACGACCTCCTCGATCGAGATCGGCCGCATGAAGACGAACAACGTCTTCGACGGCCTGCTCGACGAAGTGGAGATCGCGTCGACGCTGCGTTCGCTCGAATGGATCCAGACCGCGTACAAGAACCAGCGCGCGCCGATGGACTTCTACACCGTCGCCCCCGAGCAAGCGCACCCGTAATCAGTGCGACCGGAGCCGCAGATCCACGGGCTTCTTCTTCGCGGCAATCGGCCTTCTGCATGGTGCGAGGAGCGGCGTCTTACCGGCGATCGCCTGCACGCGCTTCTTGACCAGCGCGACCTTCCTCGCGACCACCGGATCCGCGGCCGCGATCGCGCATAGCTCCGTGGGCTGCGAGAGCACGAGCTCGAAGGTGGACGCGCGATCCTCGACGGCATTTTGCGTCGCGTACGACCGCACGAAGCCTGCCGGGCGCTCGACCGCGAGATCGCGATCGCGATAGAGCATCTCGGGATCGTGATACGCGAAGCCACGCGGGTTGAGCGCCTCCCACTCGCGGTCGGCCTCGAAGTGAGCGCCCCTGTAGTCCAGGAGATGAAACAGCTCGTGGTGGATCACGCGATCGATCGTGAACCCGTCGCCCGCGTCGACGAATGCTCCGACGCTGACGAGGATCCGCTGCTGGTCGAGGAACGCCATCCCGGCCGGCGACATCTCGCGCGCGTCGACTTCGATCGCGCGACACAGCGCGACGTGCTGGACCTTCGTCGCGGCGAGTAGCTCCGGCGGGTACATCGAGAACGCGATCGCCGCGGAGTCGATCAGCGACGGATCGATGCCGGCCGTGTTATCGCGACGCGCGACATCGCAGCGCACGCAGCGATCGCCCAGGTGCGTCGTGCTGCAGCTCTCGACGCGCGGCACGTCGTCGAGGGTGATCCCGGAGCGAGCGAGGGTGGCGCGCAGCCCGACGAGCCGCGCCTCGAGCTCGTCGTTGGACATGCCGGGAGCCGATGTGGGTTCGCTCGCGGGCGGCGGCGCGCAGCCAATTCCCGCGATCACGACGAGCCCGACGAGACGCACGCTCTGCGTGCAGCATTCGCCATGCCACCCTCCCCCGCACGCCGGTCCGGGTGGTTATCGGGGGCGCGTGACGCAACGACGATACAGCCGCGTGAAGCTGACGCGTCACTCGAACTCCTGCATGATCGACGGGGCGTGCGCGACAAGGATGCCCCCACTCGACCGTCGGACGCGTCGGCTCGCTTGGCCGCGAGCAGCCGCGAGTTCTCGGGCACCGAGCGGTTCCAGCTGATCCGTCAGCTCGGCATGGGCGGCATGGGCGTCGTGTTCGAAGCGCTCGACAAGGACAGCGGCGAGAAGGTCGCGCTCAAGACGCTGCGCAACGTCGACGGCAACGCGATCCTCTTGCTCAAGCAAGAGTTCCGCGCGCTCAGCGGGCTGCACCATCCGAACCTGATCCGCCTCGGCGAGCTGTTCGAGTCGCGCGGCGATTGGTTCTTCACGATGGAGCTGATCAAGGGCGTCGACTTGATGACGTGGATGCGCGAAGGCGACGCGCAGCGGATCCGCGAGTCGCTCACGCACCTGATCACCGCGCTCGGCGTGCTGCACGACGCAGGTCACGTGCATCGCGACATCAAGCCATCGAACGTGCTGGTCAGCGACGGTCGCGTGATCCTCCTCGATTTCGGGCTGGTCACTCGCCACGATCACGATCCGCTGTCGTGGAGCGACGGCGAGATGGTGGGCACGCCCGACTACATGGCACCCGAGCAAGCGACCGCGCGGCCGATCGGCCCCGAGGCGGACTTCTACGCCGTCGGCGTGATCCTCTACGAGGTGCTGACCGGCAAGCTCCCGATCGAAGGCCACGCACTCGAAGTGATGATGGAGAAGCAGCGCGCGATTCCGCCGGCGCCGTCGACGATCACGTCGGTCCCTGCAGACCTCGACGCGCTCTGCTGCGACCTGTTGCGCGTGGATCCCGCGACGCGACCGACGCGCGTCGAGATCCTGCAGCGCCTCTCGACCACGCGACGCAACGACTCCTCGCCGCCCGCTCGCGGATCGACCGCGGCGATGACACCGATCCCGCGGCAGACGTTCGTCGGTCGCGATGCCGAGCTCGCGATCCTGCGCCAAGCGCTCGACGAGTGCGATACGGGCGCGGCGGTGACGCTGCTGATCGAAGCCGAGTCCGGGATGGGCAAGAGCGCGCTCGCCGAGCACTTCCTCCACGGTCTCGATCGACGCGACGTCGTGGTGTTGCGCGGTCGCTGCTACGAGCGCGAATCCGTTCCGTACAAGGGCGTCGACGGCGTGATCGATTCGATCAGTCGGTTCATGGCGCGGCTCAAGGACAAGGACGCCGCGGCGTTGCTCCCGCAGCACATCGGCCTCCTCGCCGAAGTGTTCCCCGTGCTGCGCGGCGTGCCCGTCATCGTCGAGCAGCCGCGATCGCCGCACGTTCCCGATCCGCAGGAGCAGCGGCGCCGCGTGTTCGCCGCCGTGCGCGAGTTGCTCACGCGCATCGGCGCGCGCCATCCGCTCGTCATCCTGATCGACGACCTGCACTGGGCCGACGAAGACAGCCTCGCGCTCCTCGATGCCGTGCTGCGTCCGCCCGACGCACCGTGCGTGCTCCTGATCGGCACCGCGTGGCCACGCGCCAACGACGAGTCACCGATCGAGTTCGGCACGAACCTACGCAAGCTGCCGCTCGCGCCGCTCGGAGCGCAAGAGACGATGCAGCTCGCGCGCACGCTGTTCACCGCGGTGCGCTCGCCGATCGCCGAGGCTGCCGCGGCGTCGATCGTGCGCGAGTCGGCCGGGCATCCGATGTTCGTGACCGAGCTCGTTCGCCACTCGGTGATGCGCGGCGATGCCGGCGCGACCAGCGACGAGGTGCGCCTCGACGCCGTGCTCGCGGAGCGCATCGGAGCGCTCGACGCGCCGGAGCGCGAGCTACTCGAGCTGGTCGCCGCCGCCGGTCAGCCACTTCCCGTCGACGTGGCGAGTCGCGCGCTCGGCGTCGCGCCGTCGAAGCTGATCCCGCTCGTCGGCTATCTCGCGTCGGCAAACCTCTTGCGCGCGACCGGCCGCACCCGTCGCGACTCCGTCGAGCCGTTCCACGATCGCACGCGCCGCGCGGTGAGCGAGCTCTCCGCGGAGCGCCGGCCCGAGCTACACCGCCGTCTGGCGATCGCGCTCGAAGCCACCGATGCGGAGACGCAGCCGATGCTCGTCGGTGTTCACTGGGAGAAGGCCGGTGAGCCCGCACGCGCCGCTGCGCTGTATGCACGCGCCGGCGATCGCGCGACCGATGCGTTCGCCTTCGAGCGCGCGGTCAAGCTGTACGAGAAGTGCCTCGAGCTCGCGCCCGAGATGTCGCCGCTGCTCCGCGCGAAGCTCGGCGATGCGTACGCGAACGCCGGCCACGGCCGCGAAGCCGCGGATGTCTATCTCGCGCTCGCTCGCGAATCCAAGATCGCCGCCGACGCGCTCGAGCTCGAGCAGAAGGCCGCTCACCAGCTGCTGCGCGGTGGCCACATCGACGACGGCATGGTCGTGCTCGAGCGACTGCTCGCCTCCGTCGACATCGATCTCCCGAAGACGCCGAACCGCGCGCTCGCGTCGCTGCTATGGCGCCGCGCTCGCATGCGCGTTCGCGGCACGAAGTTCAAGCCGCGTGACTCGAGCCAGGTCACCCGCGAAGACCTCGCGCGGATCGACATCGTGTGGTCGGCCGCGTGCGGGCTCTCGATGACCGACTGGATCCGCGGCGCGTCGTTCCAGACGCTAAACCTCTTGTTGTCTCTCAACGCCGGCGAGACGGTTCGCGCACGGCGCGCGCTGCTCCTCGAGGCGTGCCACGTCGCGGCGAGTGGTGCGCCGAGCGAGCGCGCGGAGAAGCTCGTCGACGCTGCGACCCAGGGCAAGGAGCTCGAGGATCCGTACCTTCGAGGCTGGGTCGAGCTCGCGCGCGCGTACATCGCGTACTTCCGCGGGGGCTACCGCAAGGCGTTCGAAGGCGCCGAGCGCGCCGATGCACTGTTCAGCGCGAACTGCGCGAACGTCGTCTGGGAGCGCAACACGGTGCACGCGCTCAGCCACTGGGCGCAGGTCTACCTCGGCTCGCTCAAGACGCTCGGCCAGATGCTTCCGGCGCGACTCCACGAAGCGCAGCTGCAAGGCAACCTCTACGCGGTGTGGGCACTACCGGCGACGGTCTCCGTCGTTCACTGGATCGCGCGCGACGATGTTGCCGGTGGGCGCGCCGCCGTCGAGCGCATCTCGGAGCGGTGGTCGTTGCGCGGCTATCAGATCCAGCACTGGAACGAGATGGCGTCGAACGCTCTCCTCGATATCTACGCGGGCGACATCCGCGCTGCACACAAGCGGCTCGCCGAAGGCTGGGTCCCGATGTCGCGCTCTCTCCTCACGCGGATCCAGGTCGTGCGCTTCGAGGTCACCGAGCTGCGAGCGCGCACCGCCCTCGCCGTCGCGCGATCGACCACCGGCAGCGAGCGCGCGGAGTTCTTGCGCGAGGCAGAGCAACACACCGAACCGCTCGGTCACGAGGGTCTCGCGTGGACCGACGCGATCGCCGCATTGCGCCGCGCCGGCATTCGCGACGTGCGCGGCGACACCGCGGGCGCGATCACCGCGTATCGCTCCGCCCTCGCCGCCTGCGACGCAGCGGACCTCGGACTCCACGCCGCAGCGGCGCGCGTGCGGCTCGGCGCGCTCGTCGGCGGCGATGAAGGCACCGCGCTGCGTGACGCGGCGTTCGAGGCGCTCCGCGCGGAAGAGGTCAAGAACCCCGACGCGTTCGTGCCGCTGTTCGCTCCGTAACCGTGACTCAGGCGCCGCGCAGGCCGCGCGCGAACTGGCTCACCGGATACACGATCGAACGCACACCGTTGCGAAAGCCGGTCGGCACGATGCCGCGGCCCGTCCGGAACATGGAGATACGAAACGTCGGATCGTCGTCGGGGAGTCGCTCGAGCAAGCGCACTTCGGCGACACGCGCACGGACGGGACCATCCGGGCCCGGGGCCTCGCGCGCTTCGAGAACGAACGTCGCGCGCTCCGCGGCGATGTCGGCGTCGAGCCGCTCGGTGCGTGATCCGGTCTTGGGCACGTTCGCCGCCGGGTTCGGCATCGCACGCAACCAGACCACGCCGAGCCCTTTCGCTTTCCACGGCGCGACCGAGCCGAACTGGTTGCCGAGGTAATCGGCGACGTTCGTGTTCGCGGTTCCTTCGTTGACCTTGATGAACGCCTCGAACGTCGCGGTCGCGAGATCCTGATCGTCGCCGACCTTGATCGCGAAGCCGAGGATCGTCTGCGCCGGCGAGTTTTCGGGCTCGGTGGAGCTCGAGAACCGAACGCGCGCGGGCCCGGCGAGCCGAGGGCCGACGACATCGTCGAGCGCGACGATCTCCGCGCGACATACCGTTCCTCGCGGATGAAACGCGCGCGCGCCGCGATACAGCGCGCGGATGAACAGCGGCAGCGCCGCGACGAGGCCGCCGATGACGCCGACGACGAACAGGATCGCGAGCCCGAACGTGCGCATCAGCCACCTCCCGGATGGCGGCAGATGAAGCGCAGCGCGGCCAGGCCCGGCAGGAAGAAGTACCCACCACCGACGAGCCGCGTGAACTGCGGCATGCGCTTGTACTTGCGGCGCACGGGCTCGGCCGGAACCGTGAGCTCGTCGTTGGGATTTTCGTGACCGGGGGGGCGACGCGCGGCCGTGATCGGATCGCCATCCTTGAACTGCGCCGCGAAGTTGGCGGACTGAAGCCACGCGCGCTGAACGAACTCGAACTGACGATTGATATCGCCGACGAGACAGATGAAGTGAAGGCCGCGGTGCTCCGTGTCCGGTGCACCTCGCGCGGCGATCATCTCGCGCGGATCGAGCGTCTCGGACACCGGACGACCGAACGCACGACCGCGACGGATCATCTGATGCTTTCGCACCATCTGGGGCGACGTCTCGAGGTCGCGATCTGCGGCGAGCACGTCACGCGGGTTCGCGCGACGAATGTGCGCACCGGGCGGGCAACGAAGGCCCACCACGTCGTCCTTGTACGTGAACGTGTTGGCGGTCGCCTGCTCTGGACGATCCGCGTCGGGCGACGTCACGAGAGGCGCACCACCGGGCCAACGCCCGACCATCTTCGCGCCCAGCGCGATCGCACGCGCGGTGGGGTCGTCGCCGGGCTCGCGCGAGCTCTTCGCGAGGTAGTCCCACAGCGCGACCACGTCCTGTGTCATCTCGCGAAACACGAGGTACGTGCCGTTGCGTCCGAGGCTGCGCCGCGGACCGATGGCGTGGACGGGCAGATGGTTCGCGGGATCGTCGGCCGGGTTCACCGTCGGGAGCTCGGTGACGGCACGGTAGTCGTTCGTGTACCCGAGGACGAACTCACCGGGCGGGAGCGCGTGCGTCCACGACTCCTGCTTCTTCTTGCGCGGCCGATCCTCGGGCACGCCGGCGATCTTCGGCATCGAAAGGCCATCGCGCCAACCGAAGTGCTCCTTCTGCTCGGGGAGCGTGATCGTCGACTTCTCGTGAAGGATCGCGAAGCCACCATCGAACGCCGCGCGCTCGGACGTCAGCAGCGTCGCGAGCGTGGCGGTGTCCGTGGCGTACGCCAGGAGGAGCGCATGAACGGGCTCCCCTCGCCGGCCCCACTGCCACGTGCGCGGATCGTTGTCGCCACGATCGCCGAGGATCTCCGATCGAATCTCGTGATCCATTCCCTCGAGGAACTCGCGCGAGAACGTCGCGAGCGCGTCCTTGGACACGCCGAGGCGCTCGAGCCCCGCGGCGGAGAATGCGATCTGCAACGCAGATGTCTCGGGCGAATCGGCAGCGCGGTTGATCCGGCCGGAGAGTCCTTGGAGGTACTCGCGTGCTCGTTGCTCGTCGACGACAGAGAGCACGAGGAACACGGCTTCGCGCAGCGGCCCGTAGCCACGGACCACGAGCCCCTGGATGTCACCGACCTCAAGCAGCTCTTCGGGTTCGTCGCTCACAGCAGCAACAGCCAATCCCGAGCTTGCTTCTCGTTGTAGTCCGCGAACAACCCCTCGCGGATCTTTCGGTTGTGCTTGATGTTGTCGATGCTGATGTTGCGGTACGGCCCGTACCAGAACATCGTCGGCATCTGGTTCTCGGCGAGCGCGTGGAGATACGCGTTCGGCTCGGTGAGTGCGCCCTCGAGGATCACCCACTCGGTCTTCGGGAAGCCCGTACCGAACCCGAAGGTCAAGTTGATGCGCATCGCTCCGGCGGGCGTCTCGATGAAGTCGCGCACGTAGCCGACGCCATCGTTCGTGTAGTTCGAGATGAAGATCGCGCGCCGTCCGTCATCGGCTGCGATCCAGCGCGCGGTCGCCACCGTCGGGATGTTGATGCCATCGCGGAGATACGGGATCCCGGGCACGCCTTCGACGCCGCGCGCGATCAACCACAGCGAGAGCCGCAGGAACAGCGGACGGATCGAACCCTCGGGTTTGATCGGCCCCGCGAGTGTGAACTCGTTGATCACCGGCCGCGTCTGCGTGGCGGCCAGGCGCCGCATGTACTCGTCCGAGTGACGCGACGATACGAACGTCTGCGCCGCTTCGGCCTCGCGCATCTGCACGAGCAGCACGAGGACAAACAGCAGGAACGCCCCGAGCGCGATTCCGCCCCCGATGACGAACACGTCGAGCGCCGTATTGTCGACATAGCACCGAGCGATCGCGCCCACGATCAGCGATCCGACGAACGCTTCGATCAGCAGCGATCGCCACTTGAGCACCACCCACGACCACAGCGTCGGCTTCCACGGCTCGCGCGCCCACGCGAGCTCGGGCCGCGAACGCACGTGCTCCTGGATCTCGCGCCGCACGTCGCTCGCGGTTCCGGTGAGGCCGCCGGTTGCCTGTCGCTCGTCGATGTACGTCTCGATCGCGTCGCGCAGCTCGCAGTGGCGACGCACGTCCTCGGGGCTCAGGTCCTGCATGCCCGAGTAGAACGTGTCGCTCTGGCGATGCGCGCGCATGAAGTCTTCGAGCTCGTCGTCGCTGCACTCGACATCGAAGTCGACGCAGTGCGCGAACAACCCGCGCATTCCGGCGCCCATGATCGCGACGAGCTCGCTGACGTGCTCTCCCGTCGGACCGCAGTAGCTCGTGGCGAACATCAACGTCGCGGGAAGTAGCTCGTCCTGATAGCGCTGCGCGGGGATGATCGTGATCGTCGCGAAGTGAGTCGTCGCCGAGCGCGCGAACGGAAGCCGCGCGGGATCCTTGTCGAGCTCGGCGAGCAGCGCCGTCGCTGCGTCCACACGATCCGCGTCGAGACGCGCGAGCAGCGTGAAGCCCGCGTTGACTCTGTGCATCCCCCCCAACGCGGTGACGATAACGCAGCCGAGCCCACTCCGAAATCCTGGAGATCCCTCGTGCACGTTCGCCGAGCACGACCTGCTCACGTTAGGGTCTCGACGTGGAGTACGTGGAGGCCAACGGGATTCGGTTTGCTTATCTAAGTGAGGGGAGCGGACCGCTGGTGCTGCTCCTCCACGGGTTCCCCGATACGCCGTACACGTGGGATCGCGTGATGCCGGCCGTCGCCGCCGCGGGCTTTCGCGCCGTCGCGCCGTACATGCGTGGGTATCACCCGACGCAGATTCCCGCCGACGGCACGTACGACGGCGACACGCTGGGTCGCGATGTCCTCGGTCTGATCGAAGCGCTCGGCGAGGACAAGGCGATCGTCGTCGGCCACGATTGGGGCGCGCTCGCGACGTACACCGCCGCCGCGCTCGGACCGGAGCGCCTGCGCCGGATCGTCACCGTCGGTGTTCCGCACCCGCGCGCCGTGTTTCCACCCGGACCGCGCGTGCTGTGGACCGTGCGCCACTTCTTCGTGCTGAGAAACAAGCGCGCCGCCGAGAAGATCCGCGCGAACAGTCACGCGTACATCGACGAGCTCGTGCGTCGCTGGTCCCCAGCGTGGAAGGACATGCCCGCCGAGGAAACCGCGCGCGTCAAAGAGGTGTTCGCGCATCCGGGCTCACTCGAAGCCGCGTGCGCGTACTACGCCGCGCTGTCACCGATGATGCCTGCTTCGCTCAAGGCGACGATCCGCGTGCCGACAGTCGCGTTCGCGGGCATGCACGACAACGTGTCGGTCCGCGACTACGAAAAGGCGCGCCGGTGTTTCGGTGCATCGTACGAGGTCGTGCGCGTGTCCGGCGGACACTTCATGCACCGCGAGCATCCGGCCGAGTTCCTCCCCGAGCTGTTGCGCGTGCTCCGCGCGGCGTGACCCTAGCCGACGACGCGGTTGCGACCGGACCGCTTCGCTTCGTAGAGATTCTCGTCGGCGCGTTTGATCAGCTCGGTGACGGTGATCGGCGTCGCGGGATCCGTGGTCGCGAGACCGAGGCTGATCGTCGCCGGGATCTTCGTCTGCTCGTGGGTGAACGGCTCGGCCGCGATGATCGAGCGCAGCGTCTCGGCGACCTGCAGTGCGCCTTCGCGCGGTGTCGCCGGAAGAACCACCGCGAACTCTTCACCGCCGTAGCGAGCGAGCACGTCGGTGGATCGCAGCCGCGGCTCGATGCGGCGACACAGCTCTTTGAGTGCTTGATCACCCGCGAGGTGCCCGTGCGTGTCGTTGATCTTCTTGAAGTGATCGATATCGATCATCAACAGCGAGAGCTGATTGCCGAGCCGCGCGGCCATGCCGATGTCGCGATCGAGGAGCTCGAGTAGGTACCGCTTGTTGTGCACGCCGGTCATGCCGTCGGTGATCGACATGCGATAGACCTCGACGTGATACGTCGCTTCGATGCTGTCGCTCGCGAGGAACTTGCACACCGTAGTCCCGCAGCGCAGCAGGTCGCCATCGGCGAGCGCGTGTCGCGTGATGCGAACGTCGTTGAGCTGCGTGCCGTTCGTCGAGCCGAGGTCTTCGACGTACCAGCCGCTGTCGTCGCGACTGATGCGCGCGTGACGCCGCGAGATACCCTCCGCGTCGATCTCGAGATCGATGCCGGCGAGTCGCCCGAGGAACTGCTCGTTCTTCACGAGCGCGAAGCGGCGCCCCATGTTCGGGCCCGGTGGATGGAGAACGACCAACACCGCGTCTCCCGTCGTCGTCGTCGGGGGCTTCGTCGTCAGCGGCGACTGCATCATGAATGCAGTCTTTTCTTTGTCGTTCCCCATGACGTCCTGATCATCACCCGGCGACGGCGAAATCGCCCGTATCGATGCGGATTGTATCGGACAGAGGTGGGGTAGCGCGATCTCGGCTGCCGTCGAACGTCGAGATGTCTCGCACGATCAGGGTGTTAGCCCTGCCGCGAAAACGCACCAGTGCAGGGGTGGAATACGATGCACGCGCGATGGGTATCTCCCTCGATGCCGACTCGGGTGATCGCTGTCGCCACGATCCTCGCGGCGTGCAGCACCGCGCCGACGAAGACGAGCGAGGCCGCACCCGCGCCGGTGGCGCCTGCGCCGGCCAAGGTCGACGAAGCGCGCGTCGCGGTCGCCGCGATGATCGGCACCACGCCGCCTGCGTGGAAGGCCGAACGGTGGATGAACTCCCCGCCGCTCGAGCTCGCGGCGCTGCGCGGCTCCGTCGTTCTGGTGCGCTGGTGGACGGCCGGCTGTCCATTCTGTTCGTCGACGGCGCCCACATTGCGCAAGCTCGATCAGCTGTACAGCGCGCGCGGCCTTCACGTGATCGGCATGTATCACCACAAGGAAGACACGCCGTTCGAGCCGAAGGTCTACGAAGAGACGGCGAAGAAGTACGGGTTCACGTTTCCCGTCGCGTTCGATCCGGAGTGGCACACGCTCGAGAGCTGGCTGCACGACCGCGAGGGCAAGGAAGTGAGCACGGGCTTCACGAGCGTCACGTTCGTCCTCGACAAGAAGGGCGTGATTCGCCACGTCCACCCGGGCGGTACGTTGGCCGAAGGCGAGCCCGCGTACGACGAGATGCGCTCCGCGATCGAGCGACTGCTCGCCGAGTAGCGAGCTACATCACCTTCGTCGTCGTCGGGTTGCCGTCGTCGATCGTGCCGTCGCCGTACGCGTAGATCGTGAAGCTGACGTCGGCGTTCGGCTTCGTCGCCTTCACGATGCAGTGCAGGATCATGTCGCGCGGAGCATCGCCGGGCGCTGCGAGCTTGTAGTGCGGGCCCATGCACTTGCCATTACCGAGCGTGTAGTCCGCGCCGTCGACGAGTGTGAGCGCGATCTTGGTCGCCGACGTGTGCGTGACCTCTCTACCGCTCTCGGTGAACACGACCGTGGCCGTCTCGAGGTGAACCTTCACCTGGACCGACGAGTCGTCGGTGGGGTGTGCGGTGTAGTCGAGGTCCTGGATCTTCACGTCGCTCGTCTTCGCCGTGCGAATCGACAGTCGGTCGGCCTGCGATAGGTCCCAAGCGAGGATCGACGCGCCCGCGGGTGTCGGGTGTTCGTTCTTCTTCGTGCAACCGACGAGACAGAGGAAGGCCACCAGGAAGTGCTTCATGCCGCCCTTTACGCAGGGCCCGGCGTGTCGTTTCGGCGGTTCACTTCGAGCGCGCTGCGAGCCACTCCACGACGAGCGTGTACGGCTTTCGCTTGGTCAACGCCGCCTTCTCGAGGCGCGCTTTTGCGGAGGTCGCGAGCTCGATCGCGCGCGCGTGATCTTTCGGCGCCGTCCACAGCACCTTCGCCATCAGCAGCTCGGTGTTGGCGAACGCCTCGGCGTCGCCGTCCTCGCCGTCGGAGGCGCGCAACACGAGCGCACGCTCGAGCAGCGGCCGCGCCGTTGGAATGCGCGAGGTATTCAAGTACAGCTCGCCGAGCGCGGTGAGCGGGTATGCGATCTCGGAGTCCTTCGGGTCCGCGGCATCGCCGAGCTTGACCGCGCGTTGCAGCATCTCCTCCGCGCGACGAGGATCGTCCTTGATCAGGAGCTGCCCGTAGTCGGCGAGCAGCTTCGGGAGGAGCGGATCGTCCTCCTTCTCCGTCATGATCGACACCCCGCGCGCGAACACCTGCTTCGCTTCCTCGCGCTTGTCGCCGTCACCTTGCGCGAGGACATTTGCCAGCCCGCGCAGCGTGTCGGCGACGTCGGGGTGCGTGGGACCGCTCAGCGCTTCGTACATCGCGAGAGCCTTGCGATAGGTCGCGATCGACTCCGCGGCCATGTCCTTGTGGTCGTAGGCCGACGCGAGGTTCGACAATGCGAGCGCGGTCTGCGGGTGGTTCGGCGGAAACACTTCGGCCGCGATCGCGAGCGCTCGCTCGAACGAGCGAATCGCGCCGTCGTAGTCGTTCTTCGACCATGCCACGTTGCCGATGTTGATCACCGACGAGAATACCCACGGGTGGTTCTCGCCGAACTCGCGCGTGCGAATGGCGAGCGCACGTTCGTGGTAGGCGAGCGCTCCGTCGAGATCGCCGAGCTTGCGCTCCACGACCCCCAGGTCGTTGTAGACGAGCGCGATCTTTGGCGTGTCGCGCTCGCCCATGCGCTCCCACACGGCGAGCGCGGAGAGGTACTTCGCTTTGGCTTCGGCGGTCTTGCCCTTGGTCTCGAGGATCAATGCTTCGTAGTGCGTGAGCTGCGCGGACAACTCCGCGTTGCCACCGGCTCCTTCGATCGCGGCAGCGGCCATCTGCACGGCGAGCATCGCGCGATCGAAGTCGCGCTCGCGATAGCCCGTGATCCACGCGAGCCGCGACCACGCTTCGGCGGCGGCGAGCTTGTGGTTGCCGGCGTTCGCCGCGACGATCGCTTGCTCGAGCGTCTTGATGCCGCCGGCCGCATCGCCTGCGCGCTCCTGCAGATCGCCGGCGAGCGTGAGCGCCTCGGCCTCGAGCGGTCGATAGTGAACTGCCCCGGCACCCGCGACGACCTCTTGCGCTTTCGCGAGCGCCGGCTTCGTGCGACCGAGCAGGCGCAACGCGTTCGCCTCCGCGAGGCCGGCGCGGAGCTCGTCGACGCGAGCACGCGAGGTCGGGTCGGGTGGCTGCACCGGCGCGGACAGCCCCGTGATGTCATCGCACGCGGCGAGCGTGGACAATCCGAATGCCGCACGCTGTGCGCCCATCACGGTCGCCGCGTCTGCATCGGCGAGCCCGCGCACGAGGGCCGCGAGCTCCGCGCGTTTGCGATCGAGACACGACATGCGCAGGTCGAGCGCTGCATCGGACTGCTCGCCGCGCACGCGCGTAGCTTCGCAGGCGTCGCGCCGCGCTTTCGCCCAAGCGCCTGCGTACGTGTCGAACACGCCGGCGACGCGTCCGTGGATCGCGGCTCCGTCCTTGGGGCGCACGGCCACGAATGCGGTGCGCAGCTTCTCGCTCGCCGGCGCATCCCACGCACCCGCGAGCTGCTCGATGCCACCCGCACACGTCTCGACGGCCGCATGCTCTTGGCGCGTGGCGAGCAGCGTGGCGACCACGGCGACCGGAATCGCACCGACGGCCGCGATCAAGAGCCATCGCTTGCCGCCGCCGATCGTCGTGCGCAGATCCGCCAGCAACGCGGCCATGTCGGGATAGCGCTTGGCCGGATCGTTCGCGAGCCCACGCGCGATGATGTCGACGACGCGTTGCGGGACGTTAGCCTTCGCCGGACGCTCGAACTTCTGCAGCGCGATCGACGCCGCGAGCGTGGCGAGCGACGTGCCGCTGAACGGCCGCTCGCCGAACAGCGCTTCCCACGCGACGACGCAAAACGCGAACTGGTCCGCGCGCGCATCGACCGGATCTCCGACGAGCTGCTCGGGTGCCATGTACGCGGGCGTACCGAGCACGGAGCCCGTCATCGTCATCGGCTTCGACGGATCGATGGTGAGCGCGACCGGAATGATCTTGTCGCTCGCGCGCGTCTGCACGTGCGCGATCCCGAAGTCACTGACCCGCGCGCGACCATCCTCGCCGACGAGAACGTTCTCGGGCTTGAAGTCGCGGTGCACGAGCTCCGCGGCGTGCGCCGCGGCGAGTCCCTGCCCCGCCGCGATCAATAGCTCGACCGTCTCGCGCCACGTGCGCGGTGCCGCGCGCATCCACGAGCCGAGCGTGCCGCCCTTCACGTACTCCATCGCGACGTAGAGGCGATCCTCGAAGCTCGCGACCTCGTAGACCGTGACCACGTTCGGATGCGCGAGCTTCGCCATCGCGATCGCCTCGCGGTGGAGGCGATCCCCGCCCGATCCCACACCGTGGAGCTTCACGGCGACATCGCGGGCGAGGGTCCGGTCGCGTGCCAGATAGACCGCTCCCATGCCACCACGGCCCAACAATCGTTTGACCTCGTAGCGATCACCGAGCCGCACCTGCGCCGCGGGGATCGGCGGAGCGGGAGTGCCATCCGCGCCGGGCTGGGGAGTCCCGAGCGCCGTCGGGCCAGTCCCGAGGGCGCCGTGGACGATGCCCTTGCACGTCGGACACGACTCGATGTGCTCGTCGAGCTCGACGGCGTGCGCGGCATCGACATCGTGCGCGTACGCGAGGCCACTACCGGAGTGCGCGGCGTACGCCAGGAGCGCCTCGTTGGTAGGACACTTCACGCGATCGCCATCGTAGCGCAGCGGCGCGAGCCGCGCGAACCCGGCCCTAGAGGATGATCGGGTTCAGATCGAGCGTGACATCGGCGTTTGCCGCACACGGCGACGCGCACCCACCATTGTTCTGCACGACAGACTCGACGTAGTCGTAGTCGAGCGCGAACGTGCACGCGACAGGATCCATGGTGCCGCGCATCGTCTCCGTCGCGCGCCAACCGCAGCCATCGCTGAACGGATGGTCGTGCGTGTACACGAGCGTCACGCTGGTGCCGGTCAGCGGTCCCGAGAAGATCACGCCTTCTCCGAAGTCGATCGTGAGCGTCGTGCCGGTCTTCGACACCGTCGCTGTTCCGCTGAGCTTGGCGAGGCTGTTCCAGATCGCGCAGCTCTGTTCGATCTGCACGGTCAGCGCGACCTCGACCTGGGTGGTCGTGTCGTAGCAGACGCGCGGTCCGCTATCGGGCGTCGCCAGCGAGCCGTCCGACGGCATCTCGGTGTCGTCGCCGGGACGGCCACTCGGCCCACAACTCGCGAGCACGGCGATGCCGAGAACGAGGCGCAACATGCGACGATCTATATCAGACGGATGCTCACGTATCGGCGGCATATCGACGTCGCGCTCGACCTCGATCGCACGTTCATGCTCCAGCAGGTCGGCCGCTACGATCCGACCGCGAGCCTCGACGACACGGCATTCGCGAAGACCTACCTCGCCGGCGGGCGCCCCGTTCGCGTCACGATCGCACGGGCGGAGACCGGCTGTGACGTCGAGGTCGCGAGCGATGCCGCGCTCGACGGCGATCCGTGCGAGCGCTGGGCCGCCGAGCTCGCGCGCCCGCTCGAGACGTTCGAAGCGCACGGCGAGATGAGCAGGCTCGCGCGGCAGGTGTCGGGGCTGCGGCTGGTGCGCGTGCCGTGGCTGTTCGACATCGCGGCGAGCTTCGTGCTCCAGCAGCGCGTGACATTCATCGATGCTGCCCGTGCGTGGCGCAAGATCGCCGAACGCTGGGGCGTGCGCAGCGAGCTCGGCCTCGCGTTCCCCGACGCGAAGCGAATGACCGCGGTGTCGCTGTCCGAGCTGCAATCGCTCGACATCGACGCGCGACGAGCACGCGCATTGCTCGCGGTTGCGCACGAGGACGTATTCGCGCGGTTCCTTCGTGACGGCACGCCGCGCGACAAGCTGCGCAAGCGCCTCGCGAGCATCCACGGCATCGGCCCGTGGACCACCGAGATGATCCTCGGCTGGGGTACGGGTGACGCGGACGCGGTACCGACCGGAGATTTGCATTTGCCCTCGTTCGTGACCGAAGCGCTCGCCGGCGAGATCATCGGCACCGACGAGCGCATGCTCGAATTGCTCGAACCATTTCGCCCGCATCGGTTCCTCGCGATCCGATTGCTGCGGGCGCGCTGACGTTTGTCCCTTGCCAGTTCCGACAGTCAGCGATATATCGGAATCATGTCACGATACAGCTCTTGGTTCGGTCGGGAAGACGACTGCGAGTTCGGCCCCGGTCACCGCGGTGGACGCGGCGGTGGCCGCAGGCACGGCTTCGGCCCGCCCGGTCCTCCCGGCCCCGGCGGTCCCCCACCGCCTCCCGGCGGCCCTCCCTTCGGACCTCCGTGGGCGCAGTGGGCGGCGAACTTCTTCGCGGGTCCGCGTCATCGCGCTCGTCGCGGCAACGTTCGCTCCGCGATCCTGTCGCTGCTCTCGAACGAGCCGCTCAACGGCTATCAGATGATGCAGGCGATCGAGCAGCGCTCGCAGGGTGCATGGCGCCCGAGCTCCGGCTCGATCTATCCGACGCTGCAGTTGCTCGAGGACGAAGGGTTGGTCCAGGTCGACGCGGCAAGCGGAGATCAGGGCTCGAGCCGCACGTACAAGCTCACCGCGAAGGGCAAGCGCTACGTGGAGGATCGCCGCGAGGAGCTCGATGCCGAGTGGGCGTCGTTCGAGCAGACCGACGCGCAGGGATCGCCGACGATCACGCTGATGGCGATGTTCCGCGATGTCGCCGCCGCCGCGATGCAGGTCGCGCAGAGCGGCACCGCGGCGCAGGTCGAGGAGGCGCGCAAGCTCCTCGCCGAGGTTCGGCGCAAGCTGTACGGAATCCTCGCCGAAGATCCCGACGACGAGTGATCAGCGCGCTGCTTCGATCGTGACGACGACCGGGCAGTGATCCGAGACGTGGTCTGCCCAGATCGGGCAACTCTCGCTCGCATCGCAGCCATGGGTCGCGCAGGCTCCTGCTGCCTCGACGCGCGTCGCGTGCTGCGTGGTGAACACGTGATCGAGTCGCGACCGAGGACACGCGTTCTCGCGCGACCAGAACGCACTGCACGCGAGGTCGCGCGTGGCCCACTCGACATGGCCGCTGCTCGCGAGCGTCGCGAGGTTGTTCCGATCGCGGTCGCCGGTCGCATTGAAGTCGCCGAGCAGGATCGTCGGCTCGTCGGGCGCGCCCTTCGCGAGGATCGCGCCGAGGCCGCGCAGCTGGCGCTCGCGGATGTCATCGTTCGCGCCGCCGGACTTCAGGTGCACGACGAGCACGCGCACGATCGCGCCACCCGTCGTGGGACGCAGCCGAACCTCGAACGTCGGCTTGTGCCGCTCGCCGATGCGGGTCTCGTGATGCGCGCGCGACGAGACAAACGTCCACGCACGGGTGTCGAACACGACGCCGTTGTGATGCGACTTGCCCCGTCCGCGCGACAGCGGCGAGACGTGGGTGAACGGCGCGGTATCGAGGTGCACGAACTCCCACGTCGGGCCGAGCCGTCGTCGCGCCTCGCGTGCGAAGAGCTCGGGCTCGCTGATCTCCTGGACGGCGACGAACGACGCACCGAGCCCCGCGATTTGCTCGAACGCGCCATCGATCTGTCGCGTGTCCTTGGGGAAGTTCTCGATATTGAACGTCGCGAAGCGCTGCGTGACGACCTCGTCGCGGCACCGCATGCGCCCCGCGATCGTCCACAGGACGACCGCGATCACGACGAGGAGCCACGCGGTGCGCTTCACACGGCGATTGTAACTTCACGGTAGCGAGCGCACCATCACGGCGTGCGGGCGGCCTTGGCAGTGAGCGTCTGTCTCGTCGCTGCCTGCGGCAACGATCGCGTGCCGCCTCCCGAGCATCACGATCGCGATGTCGTGCCGGCGCGCGTGCGCCTCTTGACCGACGCGCAGATTGCCAACGCGATCCACGATCTGCTCGGCGAGGACATCGTCGTACCGCCGCTCGAGACTCCCGGCGCTCCCGCGCATCAGTTCATCTACGCGGATGTCATCTCGGTCGATGCCGCGCAGCTCGCTCGCTACCAGCGCATGGCCGAAGCGATCGCGAGGCAAGTACGCACGGGCGACGCCCTCGCCTTCGCCGAGCGCGCATTTCGTCGCCGGCTCGACGACTCCGAGCGCGCATCGCTGTCGGCGATGGCCGCCGACGGAGGCTTCTCGCTCGTGGTCGAAGCCGTCCTCCAGGCACCGCAGTTCCTCTATCGGAGCGAAGCGTCGACTCCCACGATCTCGGCGTACGAGATCGCCGAACAGCTCGGCTTCTATCTCCTCGACTCGATCCCCGACGAGGATCTGTGGCTCGCGGCGCGCGATGGGTCTCTCGCGGATCCCGAGGCCCTCGCGAGCGAAGTCGATCGACTGCTCGAGCTGCCGCGCGTGCAAGCACACCTGGACGACGTGATCCTCGACTGGCTCGGCGCGCGCCGCGTGCTCGCGAACGGCAAGGACCTGTCGATCTTCCCCGAGATGACACCCGAGCTGCGCGCGAGCATGTTCGCGGAGACGCAGGCGTTCGTGCACGACGTGCTGTGGCACCGGGGCGGTAGCCTGCGCGAGCTGCTCGTGTCGTCGCGCACCTTCATCGACGCGCAGCTCGCGGGCCTCGTCTACGGTGTCGGCGGCATCCGCAGCGACACGCTCGTGGAGGTCACGCTCGACCCGCGCGAGCGCGCCGGCGTGCTCACCCAGGCGAGCATGCTGTCGATCCTCGCGACCGCGCGCTCGGAGTCGATCATCTCGCGCGGCGCGTTCGTGTCGCACAAGCTCCTGTGCGCGTCCGAGCTCGGGCGCCCACCGGCGGCCGCGATCGCCGCGGTCAGCGACTTCACGAGCAAGCTGTCCGAATCGCAGTTCGCCTACTACCGCGCGGCGAACCTCTACTGCTCCGCGTGCCATCGCACGATGGACCCACCCGGCCGCGCGCTGCACGCGTACGACGGCATCGGCCGCCATCGCGAGCTCGACACGTTCGGCTTTCCCGTCGACGACGACACGAGCATGTACATCGCCGATCAGCGCATCGACATCGAGGACGCACCGCAGATGGCGCGCGCGCTCGCCGACAGCGACCACGTCGCGCGCTGCGTGATCGATCAGCTCGCGCACCACGCGTTCGGCCGCCAGCTCGGCGCGATGGATGAAACGCGCGCGCACCTCTACGAGCGATTCAACGCGAGCGACCGCAGCCTCGTCGAGGTATTCCGCGCGATCGCGACGTCGCCCGCCTTCATCCAGCGGAGCGCACCGTGAAGCGCCGCACGTTCCTCGGCGGACTCGGCGCGGGGCTCGCCGCCCTCGCGATCGGACCGCGTCTCGCCCGCACCGCCACGCGCCGTGCACCGCTGCGCTTGCTCGTGGTGCACAAGCCGATCGGAACGCAGCCCGCGTTCTACGACTGCGAGCGCGGAGCGTCGCCGCGCGACTTCACGCTGTCGCCGATCCTCTCCGCGTTCGCCGACCTCCGCGAGCACCTGGTGATCCTCGACGGGCTGACCGTCCCCAAGCAGCCGAACACGCCCGGCGAAGACCACGGCAACTCGATCGTCACGTTCATGACCGGCGGCATTCCGTTCCGCGGAGACGCGACGACGGTGCCGCTCGCCGAGCGCATCTCGATCGATCAGATCCTCGCGAACCATCCGGACATCGGGGCTCGCGCGCCCGTCCGGTCGATGCAGCTCGCCGCCGACACGCGCTGCATCGATCTGTTCACGCGGATCCAGTCGTACGCGGGCCGCGGTGCACCGATGGCGCCCGAGCATCGACCGTTCGCGGCGTACGAGCGCTTGTTCGGCGCGATCGCCGACACGCCGCTCACCCCCGAGGAGCTCGCGCGAGCGCGGCGTCGCCGGCAGAGCGTCCTCGATTTCGCGCGCGAGGGCCTCGCCCGCATGACGCCGCGCTTCGCGGCCGACGAGCGCGAGCGCCTCGAGCGTCACCTGCAAGCGATCCGCGAGCTCGAGACCTCGCTCGACCGCGCGACGGATCAGATCGAGCTCGCCGCGCTCGAGCGAGGTGTCCGCGATCTCGAGGCGCTCGATCCCAGCGCCCACGACGCGCATCACGGCGAGCTCGGCCGCGCGCATCTCGACATCGTGCGCACCGCATTCCAGTGCGACCTGACTCGCGTGGTCACGTTCGGCTGGGCGACCGGGCAGTCGTACGTGAACTTCAGCAAGATCCTCCCAGGCGTCGAGGACATCGACGTGCACAACCTGAGTCACTTCGGCAGCCAGCTCGTCAGCGACGAGACCGCGATCCACACGTGGTACTGCGAGCAGCTCGCCGCGTATCTGCGCACGCTGCGCGAGACGCCCGACATCGACGGCCACTCGCTCCTCGACAACACGCTCGTCGTCGCGTGGAGCGAGATGCGCCTCGGCGTCCACACGTTCGATCGTGTGCCGATCCAGCTATTCGGCGGCGCCGGCGGCCAGCTCGAAGGTGGCCGGCTCCTCGATTTCGGCGGCCGGCCCACGAACGATCTGTGGCTCTCGATCACCCGTGCGTTCGGACTCTCGCTCGATCATGTCGGCGACGCCGAGCGGTGCACGGGCGAGCTCGAGGGCCTGTTCTCGCCCCTCAGTCCTGCGTCGGGCGGCGGCGGATCACGGCCCGCAACGCGATGAGCAAGAGGCCGGCGAGCGCGCCGGCGCCGAAGCCCATCGTCTTCGATGCGCCACCCGGTCCGGGCGTCACCTTCGGTACGGCTTTGGGCGCGGGCTGCGCCTTCTTGAGCCCGATCTCCCACAGGTCCCGCCCGATGAAGCTCGACACCTGCATCTTGCCGCGCGGGACGTACGCGAGCTTGCTCGCCGCGATCGGCTGGCGATAACCACCGTCGGGCGGACCGCCCCACACGCCGCGCCGCGGGTTCTTGCACGTCATCGGTCCCGTCCACCAGTGACGGATCGCGTAGCGCGCCTGGAAGTTGTTCTGCGTGGCAGGTGCTGCGCCGTACTCGAGGCCGGTCTTGCTCCACACCTCGCGACCGCCGGTGACCGGCTTGGCCTCGCGGAAGCGAAGATCGTCCTTCATGTCGTTGCGGCCGTAGCGCGCGTGCAAACGCGTCAGCGTGTACGTGCCTTGCGCGATCTCGCCGCCGATCAGATCACCACCGAGCGTCATCATGTCCGCGTCGACGGGTGGCTCGGGCGGGCACGGATCGCACTTGCCCATGTTGCGCGAGGCCTTCCACGCGTACTCCGTGATCACCGCGCCGGGATTCGCTTCGATCGTCTTGTCGAACAGCGCCGCGTAGAACTCGCCGAACCGCTCGCGCACGCCGTTCTTCACGTCGAAGTTCGTCGGGATGAACGCGTTCTTGTAGTTCGCGACCTCGTAGCGCTTGTCGCTCGACAAGATGTTGACGATCAGATCCTGCTTGCCCTGGGAGTTCGCCATACCGAGGCGAATCGGCAGCGAGAACTCCTCGCTGTCGTAGTGAAAGCGCAGCGGCGAGAGCACGGCGCGATTGCCATCCATCTTGACCTTCTTCGGGTCGACCTTCGCGACGAAGAACTTCGATCCGGCTTCGACGTACGGGCGCAGCAGCGGCTCGGCATCCTTTGGAATCTTGTAGCCGTTCTGGTTGAGCCACTTCTCGAGGCCCGCGGCCTCCGTCGCCGAGAGGATCAGGATCTTGTACTCGCCGACGTCGAACTGCGCCTCGATCTTGACCGTGTCCTTCTTCATCTCCATCGCATCGGCGCCCATCCCCGCGCTGCGCGACGACATCTTCATCGGAGCTTTCGGATACGGTCGATAGCGTTCGGGCTTCGGACACGGATCCTGTTCCCAGTACTCGACGAGCCTCGGCGCGCCGAGCTGATCGACGCGACGGAACACGTCCTTGCTGAGCGTCTTCACTTCGGTCTCGCGAAGTACGACCGGCACGGGCACGACCATCGCGAAGTCCGCGAGTGGTCCCGCGTAGTCGTTCTGCATCGACAGCACGGTGCGCGTGCCTTCGCGCATGAGCACGACCTGCGTCGCGTCGGCGAACATCGGCTTCTCCGAGCCGCTCACGTAGAACCCGCAGAACGCGTCGGCGGTCTTCGCCTGCGCCATCGTCGTCACGACAACGGCACCTACCAGAATGGCAAGCTTGTTCATGGAACCCCCATTGCTAAGGAAACGCCGCCCAAGGCCTCTAGATCTATCGATCTTGGCCGCGATTTTGTCGGTCACGTTTCGGCGCGATCACGGCACTTGACCCGGCGGCGCCAGTTGCGCTTTATGTCCCCATGCGCCGGGTCCTCGCGTTCCTCCTCGTGATGTGTGGTTGTGGTGGCGACGATGCCTCCGAGGAAGGCGTCACCCTCGCGATCACGTCACCTGCGGCGGGCGCGCAGTTCGAGCGAGCCACCCTCGACAACCTCGGCGCGCTCGTCGCGACGGTGCCGATGGAGGTCGCGGTGACCGGCACGCCGATGCGCGTCGAGATCACGATGGGCGGCGTCGATGTCGGTCCGCTATCCGCGGAGGGCACGGCCACCGCGATCGTGCCCGCGCCGGGTCCGGCGACCCTCGTCGCGACGGCGTTCGACGACGCGGACCAGCCGATCGCCACCGCCGAGGTCGCCATCGAGGTCGTCGAGCCCGTCGTCGCCAACTGCCACGCATTTCTCGATCTCGTCGGCCAGGAGTACACGGTGGCCCCGGCGACGCGCGGCATCGTCGATCCGGTGACGCTGAAGATGCCGATCAACGGCGTCCCGTTCCGCTCGGGCTCGAGCCTGCGAACCACGATGCTCGCCGACTGTTCGCTCGCGAAGTCGCTCGTGCTCGCCGCGCCGCACTGGCGCAAGCGCGGCATCGTCGAGGTCACAGACCTCGGCGTGTACAACTACCGCTGCATCAACAACGATGGCACGCCGCCGAACTGCACGATCGGCCTCTCCGAGCACTCGTTCGGCAACGCGATCGATCTCGCGTCGTTCAAGGACATGGCCGGCGAGACCTACGTGGTCAACGACGATTGGGTGATCGATCCGGATGACCACACGTGCACCGCACCGACGGAGCCGGGCAAGGACACGTTCCTCCACGAGATGATCTGCGAGCTCAAGGCGAACAAGATCTGGAACATCGTGCTGACGCCGAACTACAACTCGCTCCATCGCAACCACTTCCACGTCGATCTCACCGCCGGCTCGGACTTCATCACGCGCACGATCATCGACGAGGGCGATCACGGGTTCGCCGAGCAGCTCGATCACTAATCGATGACTGATCGATCACCGACCGGTCACAGGCCGATCGGCGTGACGAGCGTCAGGATCTCGAACGTGTCGACCGCGCCGAAGGCCTGCACGGTCGCGCCGCCGGGGACATAGAGGCTGTTGCCGATCGCCGCCGCGCCCATGCCGTGGCGCGGGGTGACCATCGGGTCGAGCTGGGTCCACGTGTTCGTCGCGGGCGTGTACGCCTCGACCTGCGGGAACACGCCGCTCGCCGCCGCCCCGTTACCTTCGCCACCGACGACGACGATGTGTAGCCCGTCGACGACGCCGCACGCGGTACCTCCGCGCGGTGTGGGCATCGCAGCCTTCAGCTCCCACGCGCCACCTGGCGTGTAGGCGTAGACCTCGCCCTGCAGCCCGGTGATGCTCGTCGATCGACCGCCTGTCATGTACAGCGTGCCGCCGACGGCGCCGCCGCACCCGTGATCGCGCGAGATCGGTAACGCGGGGAGCGTCACATCCCACGTGTCCGTCGCGGGGTCGTACGCCGACAGCTGCGACACCGAACCGCCGCGGAGCCCTCCCGCGAGATAGATGCGATCGCCGATCGTCGCGGCCACGCCCGCGCCGCGCGCCTGCCCCGCCACCATCGACGCGTGGATCTGCCATTCGGTGTCGCCCGGTGCCCACGACCACACGTGCCCCACGGTGGTGAAGTTGATCGTCTCCATCGCGCCGAGGACGTAGATGCGCCCGCCGTGCACCGCGGCGTTCGCGTGGTGCACCGGTCGTGGCAGCGTCGGCCCGAGGGACCACGCGCACGCGACGGTGTCGAAGATCTGCAGCGTGTCGACGACGGCGAGATCCGCGTCGAAGCCGCCGATCATGTAGAGCTTGCCCGCGAGCGCGACCGTCGCCGTCTCTTGCGTCGGCCCGCTTCCGACCGCGGGCGCCGTGATCCACCCGGCTGTGGGCGTGCAGGTCGTGGCCGATCCGTCGTTGCCGCCCGCGTCGACGCTCGCGGCGTCATCTCCGCACCCACCGAGTGCCAACACCAGGCCGATGATCCGGGGGCCGCGCATGGACGCATGCTACCCCGTCCGTTATCATGGCAACTCGTCCGCCTTGACAGAGCGTCCGCTATAACGGAGGCTCGGATCATGACGCTCTCCCGACGAACCCTTCTCGCCGCGCTCACCCTCTCGCTCGTCGGCGGAGCGGGCTGTTCGACCGAATCGAAGACGACCTCGTCGAGCAAGGAGGTCAAGCTGCTGAACGTCAGCTACGACCCGACCCGCGAGCTCTACACCGCGGTCAACGCGGCGTTCGCGAAGCAGTGGGAAGCGAAGACCGGCCAGAAGGTCACGATCGAGCAATCGCACGGCGGCTCCGGCAAGCAAGCGCGCGCGGTGATCGATGGCCTCGAAGCCGACGTCGTGACGCTCGCCCTCGCCTACGACATCGACGCGATCGCGAAGGCGGGCCTGATCAACGCGGACTGGCAGAACGAGCTGCCGGATCACAGCTCGCCGTACACCTCGACCGTCGTGTTCCTCGTTCGCAAAGGGAACCCCAAGGCGATCGAGGACTGGGGCGACCTGACCAAGGACGGCGTCGAGGTGATCACGCCGAACCCGAAGACCTCGGGTGGCGCGCGATGGAACTACCTCGCGGCGTGGGGCTACGCGCTCGCGCAGAACGGCAACGATCAGGGCAAGGCGCTCGAGTTCGTGAAGAAGCTGTTCCAGCACGTGCCGGTGCTCGACTCCGGTGCGCGCGGCGCGACGACGACGTTCGTCGAGCGCGGCATCGGCGACGTGCTCCTCGCGTGGGAGAACGAAGCGCTCCTCGCGGCGAAGAAGCTCGGGCCCGACAAGGTCGAGATCGTCGTGCCGCCCACGTCGATCCTCGCGCAGCCGCCGGTGGCGATCGTCGACGAGGTCGTCGAGAAGCACGGGACGAAGGACGTCGCGACCGCGTACCTGAACTTCCTCTACTCGCCCGAGGGTCAGAAGATCATCGCCGAGAACTCCTATCGCCCGAAGGATACGGCGCTCGCCGGTCAGTTCGCGGAGACGAAGCTGTTCACGATCGACGAGGTGTTCGGCGGCTGGTCGAAGGCGCAGCCCACGCACTTCGAGGACGGCGCGACCTTCGACAAGATCAGCGCGAAGTAGCTGGTCGTGTTCGGCACCCGGCGATCTGCGCTGCCCGGCTTCGGGCTGACGATGGGGTACACGCTCGTGTACCTCTCGCTGATCGTCCTGTTGCCGCTCGCGGCGCTCGGACTCGAGTCGCTCGATCTCTCCGCGGCTCAGCTATGGAAGCTCGCGACGAGTGACCGCGCGCTCGCCTCGTACAAGATCACGTTCGGCGCGTCGTTCGTCGCCGCGATGATCAACGTCGTGTTCGGGACGATCCTCGCGTGGGTCCTCGTGCGCTATCGGTTCGTCGGTCGCGATCTGATCGACGCGATCGTAGATATCCCGTTCGCGCTGCCGACGGCCGTATCGGGATTGGCGCTGACCGCGGTGCTCGCGCCGAACGGCTGGATCGGCCGCTTCCTCGCGCCGCTCGGCATCCAGGCGGTGTTCAGCCCGCTCGGCATCACGCTCGCGCTCGTGTTCATCGGCTTGCCGTTCGTCGTGCGCACGGTGCAGCCCGTGCTCGAAGAGCTCGAGCCCGAGATCGAGGAAGCCGCCGCCGTCCTCGGTGCGTCGCGCGCACAGACGCTCGTGCGCATCATCTTTCCGTCGCTCGCGCCGGCGATGCTCACCGGCTTCGCGCTCGCGTTTGCGCGGGCGATCGGCGAGTACGGCTCCGTCGTCTTCATCGCGGGCAACAAGCAGTACGAGACGGAGATCACGCCGCTCCTGATCATGTCCCGGCTCGAGGAGTACGACTACGCGGGCGCCACCGCGATCGCGGCGGTGATGTTGCTCGTCTCGTTCGCGATGTTGCTCGTGATCAACGGCCTCGGCGCATGGGCGCGCCGCCGCGCGGGGCATGTATGAGCCTCGAGCGCGCGGCTCCTCGTCGGATGGCGGCCACCGCGGAGCCCGTGTGGGTACGCCGCACGCTGATCGGCATCGGCGTTCTGTTCCTCGCGCTGTTCGTACTCGTTCCCCTCGCCGCGGTCGCGAGCGCCGCGCTCTCGCATGGCTGGGCCGCGTACGCGCGCGCGATCAGCGAGCCGTCGGCGTTGCGCGCGCTGAAGCTGACGCTGATCGCCGCGGGGATCGCCGTGCCGCTCAACCTGGTGTTCGGCGTCGCCGCGGCGTGGGCGATCGCGCGGTTCCAGTTTCGCGGCCGCGCGCTGCTGATCTCGCTGATCGATCTGCCGCTCGCGGTATCGCCGGTGATCGCGGGCCTCGTGTTCGTGTTGCTGTTCGGCAAGCACGGGCTGTTCGGACCGTGGCTCGCCGCGCACGGACTCCAAGTCATCTTCGCGCTCCCGGGCATCGTCCTCGCGACGACGTTCGTGACGTTTCCGTTCGTCGCGCGCGAATTGATCCCGCTGATGGAATCGCAGGGCCACGAGGAAGAAGAGGCCGCGATGGTGCTCGGCGCCACCGCGTGGCAGATGTTCTTCAAGGTCACGCTGCCGAAGATCAAGTGGGGCCTGCTCTACGGCGTCGTGCTGTGCACCGCGCGCGCGATGGGCGAGTTCGGTGCGGTCTCCGTCGTCAGCGGCAACATCCGCGGGCGCACGAGCACGCTGCCGCTCCACGTCGAGATCCTCTACAACGAGTACGAGTATCAGGCCGCGTTCGCCGTGGCGTCGTTGCTCGTCGTGATCGGGCTCGTCGGCCTGCTCGCACGGCGATGGATTGCCCGTCGCCGAAAGGAAGTGGAGTCATGATCACCGTTCGCAATGTCACGAAGCGTTTCGGTTCGTTCACCGCGCTAAACGACGTCTCGGTCGATGTTCCCAGCGGCGAGCTCGTCGCCCTGCTCGGCCCATCGGGCTCGGGCAAGACGTCGCTCCTGCGCATCCTCTCGGGGCTCGAAGCACCCGACAGCGGCAAGACGCTGCTCGACGGCCAGGATCTCGGCACGCAGTCCGCGCGCCAACGCAACGTGGGCCTCGTGTTCCAGCACTACGCGCTGTTCCGCCACCTCGACTGCTACGAGAACGTCGCGTTCGCGCTGCGCGTTCGCAAGCGCCCCGAGGCCGAGGTCGCGACGCGCGTCACGGAGCTGCTCCGCCTCGTGCAGCTCGAGGGCCTCGGGCGGCGCATGCCGTCGCAGCTCTCGGGCGGGCAACGCCAGCGCATCGCGCTCGCACGCGCCCTCGCCGCCCAGCCACGCGTCTTGCTCCTCGACGAACCGTTCGGCGCGCTCGACGCGCAGGTCCGTGCGGAGCTCCGCAGTTGGTTGCGCCGCCTCCACGACGAGATCCACCTGACCACGGTGTTCGTCACGCACGATCAGGACGAAGCGTTCGAGGTCGCCGATCGCGTCGTCGTGATGAACCACGGCAAGGTCGAGCAAGTCGGCTCGCCGACCGAAGTCTTCCAGCGTCCCGCGAACGACTTCGTCATGCGCTTCCTCGGACACGTCAACGTCCTCGACGCGCAGCTCGAGGCCGGCGGTGCACGCATCGGCGGCACGCTCGTCGCGCTCGCGAACACCGATGACGCGCCCCACACGAACCGCGGCTCGGGTCGCGTCTACGTGCGCCCCCACGAGGTCGAGGTCGGCCGCGCCCCCGGCGAGAACGCCGTCCCCGCGAAGGTCGTGCGCGTGACGCCGCTCGGCTCGGGGCTCAAGATCGAGCTCGTCGTCCCATCGCTCGGGCACCCGAGCAACGTGCGCGCGGATGTCGATTGGGAGCGCGGCTCGGCGCTCGGCCTGCGCGACGGCGACGACGTGTTCGTCTCGCTCCGCCGCGCGCGCGTGTTCGCCGACGCTGCTTAGAACTTCGCGTCGTAGATCGTCAGCGCGAGGCTCGTCGATTTCCGCGCGACCAGCCACGGTACGTGCAGCTCCATGTCGACGGTGCACACCACCACGGGACACGTGCGCGCGAGTGCCTCGAGCTTCGCGAGCACCGCGCGCAACAGATCGCCATTGAATGGCGAATAGAGGAAGTACACATTCGCATCGAGCTCGATCTCGACGACGTTCCCGAGGACAAACGTCACCTCGGGAACGCGCAGCGCCTCCGCGCGTTCGCGCGCGACACCGACGAGCGGGCGCTGGATCTCGATTCCACCGGACCGCGCGCCGGACAACAGGTGCGCGAGGATCGCGACGCGGCCGACGCCGGAGCCGAGATCGACGAACGTGTCGCTCGGGGTGAGTGGCACCTCGCGCACCATGCGCATGATCTCCTCGACGCCGCACGGCAGATACGGAGTCCCGCCCCGCGGGATCTCCGAGTCGCTCGGGATGTGATCGAAGCCGAGTAGCTCGTCGACGAACGTGTCGCGATCGTCGGGCGAGACATCACGGATCAGCTGCGCGAGCGCGGGGCCGCGCAGCTTCCTGCCGCGGATCCCGTCGATGATCTCCGCGCGAAGCACACGCGCACGCAACCGCAGAGCTTCGTTCACGTCCGACCTACGCTACGCCGAACGCGGGGCCATGTCAGTCGTCGGCTTTCGCACCCAGAAGCTCGGTGACCAGAAGCGACAGCATCTCGGAGCTGCGCGCGACCGTGGTGGCACCCGCGCGCGACAGGGCACGGCGAATCGCGTACTCGATCGTGCCCTTCTTCTCGCGGTCGACGCGCAGCCCGGCCGGGGTGAGCTCGAACCGCGCGCGGCGTCGATCCTCGCTGTCGATCTTGCGCGCGATGAAGCCGCTCTTCTCCAGGCGGGCGAGTACGCCGGTCAGCGTGCTCGGGTGAATCCCGAGGGTGATCGCGAGATCGCGCGCGGTGATCCCCGGCGACTGGCCGAGGATCCGGATCACCAACCGCTGAGGACCCGTGACGCCGAGCGTGCGCGCCATCCGCTTGGACGCGACCTGGAGCGCGTGGCTGAGCTCCCACAGGGAGTGCATGAATAGAAGCGTTTCGCCGATTGGCTTCACGCGTGGGACGTCACGGACAGGCACGCTCCACGATAACGCGTTCGGGCCGATGTGAAGAAGTGTTGCGCGGCGGGATCGGCGCTGAATCGCCACCTGCCTCAGCTGTCGTCCTTCTTGCGGCGGGTCTGAAACGCTTCGGCGAACGCGTGTGCCGCCATCCCTCGGATCTTGTCGAGCGCGAGCTCGGACATCACGACCGCGATCGCCGGCGCATCGCGCGCGTGCAGATCGGCGAGCGCGGCGAACGCGGCTTCGTCGGCGGATCTCACCACGAGCCGCACGAGTCCGCCCGCGGTGTTGACGAGCGTTGCCGCCTGCAGATCGGCGATGCCACGCTGGATCTGGTCGGCGGTCAGGGCGGTCGCGCTGGCGAGCTCTGGAAGCGAGAGTGCTCGGCCGGGGGCGCGCACGAGGGCGACGGCGACCTCCAGCTTCTCGAACGTGTCGAGCGGACCGCGCAGGAGCTTGCCAATCGCAGGATCGAGCACTCGTGAGGCAATCTTCCCCACGAACAACACGGATGCAAGCGGACACAACCAACGGAATCGGCCTGTATCCCCAGCGCACGGTGACTGTTCGTTTGCCTACAAACCAATCGCGCTCACGGGATGTATTCGACGCCGATCGACGGAAAGATCGGCAGGCCGTTCGTGTAGCTCTTCTGCGTGAAGTTCGTGTTGTAGGTCAGGCCTTCGGCGTTCGCGCGATTCCACACGTTCTGGACATCGATGTAGAGGTTCACGATGCCCCACGTTCGCCGCCACGCGTGGTCGACGCGAAGGTCGAGCTGGAAGAAGTCGGGGAGTCGTTCGGACAGCGTCGGACCGTCGACCGCGACCCAGTCTCCGTCGGTGTCCTGATACGCGCTCGCGACCGGCGTGTACGGATTGCCCGTCGCGTAGCGGAACCTGCCACCGACGCGCCAATTCGCACCGAGCGCCGTCGTGGCGAGCACCGTTAGCGAGTGCGGCTGGTCGAGGACGTACGGAAACCAATCGGTTCCGCGAGTCGGGTTCTGCCGGAACGATCGCGCGTAGGTGTACGCGATCCATCCGCTCCATCGGCCGACGTTCTTGCGCGCGATGAGCTCCACTCCGTACGCGCGGCCCTTCCCGATCGCCTCGCGATACGAATACGAGCCGAACTGCGAGTCGACGAGGTCGCGGCTGATCGCGAGCAGGCCACCCGAGTCGCTGCCGCCGTTGTCGCTGATCGGCGTCGCCGAGCTCACCGCATCGACGGGCAGCTGGCGAAGGTCCTGGTAGTACGCCGTCGCAGAGAGCTCCTTGTCGTCGCCGATGATCGTCTTCGCGCCGAACGCGACCTGCGTCGCCTTGCTGCCGAGCATCGGTGTGGTGCGAGCGAAGATCGGATCGAGATCCGTGATCAGCGGCGGCTCGTGATAGACGCCGACGGACTGCGTGAGCGTCACGCCGTGCGGGAGCTGTTCGTGAATCACCAGGCGCGGATCGAGCGTCCATTGATCACTCAAGCCAAAGTGGTCACCACGCAGGCCGGGCCGCAGCTCGATGCGTTGTCCCGCGACGAACCACGACTGCTCGATCCATCCGCCGAGGTCGGCGGTCCACCGCACGAGGTCGCGTTGGATCGCCATGTCCGGCGTGGGGTTGCCCGGGTACGGCGGCGGCGTGTTGAGCATCGAGTATGAATGTCGCGAGCCACCACCGTCGACGCCGAACGACAGCGTGCCGCCCGCGAATGGCGTCGCGATCTCGCTGCGCAGCGACAGCGGCAGCGTCGTGCGGTGCATGCCCTTGTCCGTGTCGTTGTGGTTCGCGCGACCGTTGACGTCGTCGATGCCGGCGGACACGACCGCCATCACGCTCGTCGCGCCGAACACCGCGCGATAGCGCATCCCGGCGCGCGCGAACCGCGATACGTACGTGAAGCTCTTCACGTTGCTCGTGTCGATTCCGCCGGCGTCCGCGTCGTTCGGATCGCGAGCGAGCTCGAGTCGATCGTCCGAGGCAAATGCGATCGCCATCCAGCGGCCATCGCCAGACTCCCAGCGCACCTGCGCGTCGCCGTAGCGCGGCGATAGATCGCCCGCGACGTTCACCGCCTGCTGGATCGCGTCGAAGTAGCTGCGCCGCGCACCGACGAGCCAACTGCCGTCGAGCGGCCCCGGCCCTTCGGCGAGCACGGCCGCATGGATCAGCGACAGCTCCGCCCCGGTGCGCCAACGATCCGCGCGTCCCGTGCGCGACGCGACGAGCGCGACACCGCCGAGCCCGCGGCCATAGCGCACGCTCGCACCGCCGGGCTCGAGCGTCAGCTCGTCGACGACGCCCGTCGGCACGAACGACGCGAGCCCGCCGAAGTGATAGAGCAGCGGCACCTCGATGCCGTCGAGGTAGACCTTCGTGTCGCGCGGCGCCGTACCGCGTAACGCGAGCCCACCGAGCCCGAACGGCGTGCGCGCGATGCCGGGCAAGCTCTGCAGTGCGCGTAGGGCGTCATTGCCCGCGCCGGGCTGATCGCGGATCTGCTGGGTGTCGAGATGCAGCGGCGGTCCCGTCGGTGCGCGCCCGGAGATGTGGATGACCTCACCGCCGCCGGCCTCGGGCTCGAGCCGGACTGCGAGCTGCGCACCGGCGCGCGCGGAGCCGAAGTACGCGCGATAGCCATCGGCGATCACGACGACATCGAGCCGGCCGAGCGCGACATCGAGGATCGCGAACGCACCCGCGTCGTCGGTGGCGGCCTCGCCCGTGCCGACGGCGACGAGCGCGCCGGCGATCGGCTGTCCGGTCGCGCCATCGATCACCGTGCCGCGGACCGCGCGCTCGGCATGCGCGATCGCGACGCTCGCGCACACGATCGCGACGACAAACCACGTGCGCATGACCACTAGCCTAGCGTGATAACTTCGCGACCATGCCTCCCGCGTTGACGCTGTATGCAGAGAGCTCGTGGATGAGCCCGTGGGTGTTTCACGCGATGGTCGCTCTCGAGGAGAAGCAGCTCCCGTACAAGCTCGAGGTGGTCTCGCTGCCCATCCCCAAGGACGTCTCCGCGCAGCTCGCGGCCAAAGCGATCATCGGCAAGGTGCCGATCCTCGTGCACGACGAGTTGTGGATCACCGAGTCACTCGCGATTAGCGAATACCTCGCCGAGTCGTTCCCGCACCCCACGTACCCGCGCTTGTTCCCCGAGGACCTCAAAGAGCGAGCGCGCGCCCGCCAGGTGATGTCGTGGCTGCGCACGAGCCTCATGGGCCTGCGCTCCGATCGACCGACGACGAATGTCTTCGGGCGCCCCACCGTGCGGCCGATGACGGAGAAGGGCCGCAACGACGCCGACGAGCTGTTGCGCGTCGCGACCGCGCTGATCACGCCGGGCGCGCCGCACATGTTCGCGACCTGGTCGATCGCGGACGCGGACCTGTCGCTCGCGCTGATGAGAATGATCGGCAGCCAGGACAAGGTCCCGCAGTTCCTCGTCGACTACGCGCTCGCGCAGTGGGACCGCCGCAGCATCAAGCGCTACGTCGCTCACGTTCCGACCACGCCCTGACGTGCACATCCTCGTACTCGTGCCACGTGCACGTGCTCGTCCACGATCCGGAGCGACGCCGTACCGAGTGCCGTGCTCGAGGTCGCGCGTGGGTGCAAGCGGGAACATAGGTGGCATCGTCGACGACGACCGCAGGCTCGATCACGATCTCGACGTCGCTCGATCTCCCCAGAGCTGCCGCTGTGATCCGACCTCTGCGAGGGCTGTCCTGTCCTGTTCCCGTTCCATTGTGTCGAGCACGAGCACGTGCACGATTCGGCGTTGACACAGTTCGACAACCGTCGTATTGATGCGTCGTGGCCAAGGACGACATCGACAAGCTCGCGCGCATGTTCAAGGCGCTGTCGAATCCGAACCGGTTGCGACTGTTCTTGAACCTGCTCGAAGAGAGCAAGCTCGACCTCGCCAAGGGTCGCATCCACGACTGCTTCCTCGTGAAGCTGCTCGGTGGCCTGGGTGATCTCGGCGCACCGACGGTGAGCCATCACGTGAAGGAGCTCTCGGACGCGGGGCTCATCACCACGCAACGCGAGGGCAAGCAGCTCATCTGCTCCGTCGATCCGGACGGCCTCGCGTTCCTCAAGACCGCCCTGTCGTTCACGCCGGGCGCCGTCCCCGGACTGTCCACCGCCCTCGCCTAGCCTCGTCTCGGCCAGCTCTCCCCGGAGCTGGCCTTTTTCACGCACTTATACTTCGACAATCTTGAAACTGTAAAACGGAGATCCACCATGCATCGCGACATCGTCATCGAGAAGTTCGGCCCCGCCTCCACGCTCGTCACCCGCCAGATCGCACCGCGCGCTCCTGGCGACGACGAGGTCTCGATCGACGTCGCGTACTCCGGCGTGAACTTCGCCGACGTGCAGATGCGCATCGGCCTGTATCCCGACGCGCCGAAGAAGCCGTTCGTCCCGGGCTACGAAGTGTCGGGCCGCGTGAGCGCGGTCGGCAAGAACGTGAAGAACATCGCGGTCGGTGATCCGGTGATGGCGGGCACGTACTTCGGCGGCTACGCGTCGACGGTCACGATCCCGGCGCACCAGGCGTTCAAGCTCCCCGAGAAGATGGACCTCGCGGCCGGCGCTGCCCTGCCCGTCGCGTACTTCACCGCGCAGCTCGCGGTGTTCGAGATGGCGCGCGTGCGCAAGGGCGACCGAGTCCTCATCGAGTGCGCGACCGGCGGCGTCGGTGTGCTCGCGATGCAGATGGCGAAGTTCGTCGGCGCGGAGGTCACCGGCCTCACGACGAGCGCGCACAAGAAGAAGTTCATCGAGGATCACGGCGCCATCGCGTACACCCTCGAGGAGTTCCAGGCCGACAAGACGCTCAAAGGCTATGACTTCATCCTCAACTCGTCCGGCGGCGGGAACATCGGATGGCAGCGCAAGCGGCTCCAGCTCACGGGCCGCATCGTGTGCATCGGCATGTCGTCGGGCGTGAAGGACGGCAAGCGCAGCTTCCTCCGCATCGCGGGCGCGCTGCTCAGCATGCCGCGCATCTCGATCCTGCGTCTGTTCAACGACAACACCGGTGTCTACGCGCTCAACGCGCTGCACGTCCTGCGCGACCCGACCTGGATCGCGAAGCTGACGTCGTCGATGACCACGATCCAGGCGATGGGCCTCGAGCCGCACGTCGGCAAGGTCTTCGACGCGAGCGAGGTCGGCCAAGCGCACGACTTCTTGTCGAGCAAGCAAGCGACCGGCAAGGTGCTGATCGCGTGGAACCAGGCGACGAACTAGCTAGAGGATCACGGGAGCCGCGGTCGTCACGGCCGCCCCGTACCACTGCGGCCCGGTGTTCTGGATGATCGTGCCGACGCCCGTCGTCGGATCGATCGTCAGGAACTTTCCGCCGCTCGTGAAGCCGAAGATCTTGTTCTTCCAGAACGCGACGCCCCAGATCTCGGAGACGCCGATGTCCGTGCCGATGACCGTCGCGGCGAAGCTCGACGGAGCGAGGCGCACGAGCCGATCGTTGCCGAAGCCGTTGTCGGCGGTGAGCACCGTGCCGAAGCCATCGACCGCGACGAGATCGCCGCTCGACGTGTAGCCGCTCATGTCACCGATCTCCGTCGCGGCGCCGGTCGCGGGATCGATCCGGAACACCTTGCCGTCGGAGTTGCGCGTGCCGACGAGGACGTCATCCCCCGTCGCGCCGATCTGCGTCGCCGGCACGAACGAGAGCCCGTTGAACGTGCCGGTCAGACCGCCCGAGAGTCGGGTCGTCGCGGCCGTCGTCGGATCGATGCGATACACGGTCGTGAACGACACGCCGATCATGAGGCCGGTCTTGTCGATCGCGATGTCGGTCATCGAGTCACCGGAGTTCGTGAACGTGCCGATCATCATCAGCTGGTAGGTGTCCGGATCGATCCGGTACAGCTGCGTCGGCGTGTGCGCGTAGACGGCCGTGGTGCCGACGGGCTGATCGGATCCAGAGCCGGATCCACTGCCGCTGCCGCTGCCACTACCGTCGTCGCCTCCGCCGTCATCACCACGTCCTTCGACGCCACACGCGACCAACACGAATACGCACGCGAGTGCCCCGAGGTGCCTCATCGCCGCGGACGATACGCCCGCGATGTGGGCGCGTGCAGCCGAAAACGACGACGCGGCCCGTGGGACCATGTCCCCTGGGGCCGCGCAGTCAGACTAACGATCGAGGAGCAGTCCACGCCGCATCGCGGCGAGAACCCTCACAGGGGCGGCGGGCTCGCGAGGCACGCCTGCAAATCGGGCGTCTGCGTCCAGGCGCACTCACCACCCGCCTGGCGCTCGCACGTCGCGGTCTGGTAGCACGCGTACTCCGCGCGGTACTCGCACGTCGAGATGGCGCCTTCGTTCTCGCTGCAGATCTGCCCCGAGCAACCACCGACGAAGCACTCGCCGGTCGGCACGTTCTTCACGTTGCGATACGCGTTCGTCGCCGTGCGGCCCTTCGCCGTGCGGTTCTGGATCTTCACGGTGTAGCGATCGCCCGCGACGATGAAGCCGCCGTTGAACAGGTCGCTCGTGAGGCCTTCGACGGCCGTCTCGGACAGATCGCCGGCGGCGTAGTCGATCTCGGCGATGTTCGCCGTGCGCGACGAGTTCAGCGCGTACTCCGACGTGCTCGGGCACGGCGCGACGATGCAGCGAATGCCGTTGTCCTTGACCTTCGCGAACACGCCTTCCGCCTCGCCCTCACCGACGGCGACCCACGCCTCGGTCACGATGAAGCGGCCGAGGTTCGGCATCGGCGTCGTGGTGTTCTTCTTGCCGAAGCGTCCGCGAACGATCGCGTAGACGCCGGCGAACGAGCCTTTGCCGGCCGCGTTGCGAACCAGATCCTGCTGCGCCTGGTTGAGGCCCGCCTCGGACCAATCGAGCTCGGGCACGTAGCACTTCTCGGCCGACGTGTTGTTGTGGCACGTGGTCTTCGTCGCGTTCAGGCGATCGAGCCAGAAGCCGCCGCACAGCGGATAGACACAACGACGGGTGTCACCACCGAGCTCGAAGTACGTGTACACGCCGGCGCCGTCCGCCTTGCTCTCGGAGACGTCTTCCGCCTCACCGGCGAGCTCGTCGTCGGTATCGGAGGAGGCGCAGCCCATCGGGGCGAGCGCGAGAGCGAACAGTGGAATGGCAGCGATCGAGAGGGTGCGAAGCATGGAGACTCCTTAAGCGAACGATTGATGCAGCGCGGCTAAGCACGTCCCGAGCCACGGTTCTCCAGAAGTGATCCTCGCGTAGCTCCACGCGTTTTCCGGGACACCACGAAGGGTCGCAGTGGCTGCCCGATCAGCCAAGCGCGCCACGCTGTCACAGCGCGAAAACGCGGTCAGCACACGACAAGAATTCGCGGTGCGATCGCATCAGCACGTCGTCGCGGTGTCGCACGCGAACACGGGCCCTATTTGCTGCGCTCGCGGAAATTGCGACGGGGCCCTTCTTGCTGCGCGCGGAAATTGCGACGGGCCCCTTCTTGCTGCGCTCGGGGAAATCGTGACGTCTTCTACGCGATCACGAGGCCCATCGAGTCGCCCGCGCCGTCCGCGTCGATCCACGCGACCGGCATCGTCGGCGAGAGCTGCGCGATCACGCGCGAGCTGGCGTCGATCGCGATCGCACCGGCGCTGCCCTGCGTGATGGCGTGCAGCTCGCGCAGCGATTCGGTCACCGCGTGGCCGAGCGCGATGCCTCCCCGTACCAGCATCGCGATCGAGTGCGCGAGCGCGACGCGCAGGATCGCCTCGCCATCGCCGGTCGCGGAGATCGCGACACGCGCATCGGCCCAGGTTCCCGCGCCCGGAATCGGCGAGTCGCCGACGCGCCCGCGTCGCTTGTAGTTGATGCCGCCCGTCGAGGTCGCCGCGGCAAAGCGGCCCTCGCGATCGCGCGCGACCGCGCCGACGGTGCCGCCCTCGATCTCTCGATCGCCCTTGCCCTCGTGCTCACCTTCGCGATCGCCCTTGCTCTCGCGATCGCCCCGGCGCTCGCGCTTATCCCCCGCGCTTTCGCGCGCGCGATCGCGTTCGATCCGCCCGCGCGACCCAGCGAGGATCGCGTCGACATCCTCGGGATCGATCGCGCCGCGGCGCAGTGCTTCCTCGCACCAGCGGCGATACGCGCGCTCGGTGACGAGCGATCCGGCGGGCTCGGACACGAGCTGCCGCTCGACGGCGAACGCGAGCGCCGGCTGTCCCGCGATGATCGCGTGCTCGCCATCGTCGAGCACCGCGCGCGCGAGCGCGATCGCTTGGCCGAAGCCGGGCACCGCAGCGACCGCGCCGACACGCTGCGTGGCGCCGTCCATCACCGCAGCGTCGGTCTCGATCGTCTGCTCGCGCGTGAGCACCGAGCCGCGCCCCGCGTTGGTCTCGGGGTGATCCTCGAGGACGCGCACCGCGGCGATCGCGGCGTCGAGCGCGGTCCCGCCGCCGGCGAGGATCGCGTGCCCCGCGGCGGCGGCCGAGCGACACGCGGCGCGAAGTACATCGAAGCGATCCGGCGCTACGAGGCCTGCGCCGCCGTGCACGAGGATCGCGGGCTCGCTCATGCGAGCACTCTAGCAAGCGGCGTCACGGATCCGATGCGCAGCGAAAGCCGACGATGACGTGACGCGCGGTCTTCGCGCGCCCGTGCGCGGACGCGCCGCGACCGACGCCCGCGAAGTCCTCCCACGCGGAGCCCTTCACGGTCATCTCGTCGGGCGGGAACGGGGTCGACGTCCACTGGAATACGTTGCCCGCGGTCCCGAGCACACCGTACGGACTCGTGCCGTCGAGGTGACCGCCGACGGGCTCGGTATCCCGTGGTCCGTCGATCGCGCAGTTGAGTCGTGCGGGCTCGAACGTGTTGCCCCACGGATAGATCACGCCGTTGTCGCCGCGCGCTGCTTTCTCGAACTCGTGCGCGGTCGGCAGGCGGCGCGGATGACCGACGATCTGGCCGCGCCAGCGACAGTACGCGTCGGCGTCGGTCCACGTGACGAGCACCACCGGATGATCCTCGCGCCCCGACGGTGGCCGACCGTCGCGCCAGATGAAGCGCGCGACTTCGGTGGCGAAGTCTTGCGCGAACCCCTGCGCCTTCCACGCGGCATCGTCGATCGTCGGCGCCGGTGCCCCCTTCGCGTCGACGAACTCGGCGAACTGCGACTGCGTGACCGGCATGAGATCGATGCGGTACGCAGGCAGCGTGACCTGGTGGCGATCCTCTTCGCGCTCGAACCAGTGACGTTCGCGCGCGGCATCGGTCCCCGCGGTGTGCTGGTAGTCGTCGTACGCCTGCGCGCGCTCCTCGGGCGTCGAACCGGCAATGAACGGCCCCGCCGGGATCGTGATCATGCGCTCGTCGGCCGCGACCGACAGCGGAGCGTCCGCCGTTCGCGGATGTTCGACGGACGCCGGCGCGCTGCACGCCACGAGCGCGAGCGCGAGTGACGCCTTCACGGGCCACCTTCGGGCGGAGGCTCCGCTCGTCGTTCGATCGCGTCCGCCATGATCCTCGCGAGCTCCGAAAGATACTCGGGATCCTCGTGGAGAGCGCGCGCATCGAGCGACGGCGCGACGATCGCGGGAGTCAGCCTGGGAACCGCGCCTGCGTGATCGACGAGCATGCGTACGCGTCGCCGGGGTTCGCCGAGATCGATGTGAATCACCGACGAGAACAGTACGCCCTGCTCGCCCTTCATGATGCTCGTCGCGAACACGAAGCGTCCATCTCGCGACCACACCGGGCCGCCTTCGTCGGTCAGTGGGAGTGCGACGAGGAGTGATGCGTTCGGTTCGCCGTGCGGCAGTAGCCACAGCTCGGCGTTCGCACGCTCGTCGACGATCGCGGGCCTCGCGAACGCGAGCTGCTTTCCATCGGGCGAGATCGCGGGAGCGCTGTCGGCCGGTCCGGACGTCAGCTGCGTGATCGTGCCGTCGGGTGCGCGCTGTTCGAGATGACTCTCGATGTCGCGCTCGCCGATCTGCGTGACCGACGAGTACACGATCGTTCCATCGCGCGCGATCGAGGGCGTGATCTCGTGCCCCGGCGCCGACGTCAGCTGCGTGGGCTCGCCGACCGCGCGACCGTCGCGCAGCTCGAGGCGATAGAGATCGAAGTCGCCGCCATCGCGCGTGGACGCGAAGATGATCGCGCTGCCATCGGTCGTCCACGTCGGGTGCGCGTCGATCATGGTGCCCGTCGCGGTGTTCGCGGTCGCGGTACCCGCGGTTCCAGTCGCGGTGCCCACGGCTCCATTCGCGGTGCCGGTGAGTCGTGTCGCGGCCTGCTCGACGCCGAGCTTCGCGATCCAGAGCGAGGTCTCCGACAGCGAGCGATCGCGACTCGACGCGAACACGATCCACCTGCCATCGGGCGAGATCGCGGGATGCGTGTCCCGCGCCGGTCCGCGCGCGGGAGGTTGGATCAGCGCGAACTGGCGATCGCCACGCTCGTCGATCGCGACGAGCCGCGCACCCGATGGCGCGCGCTCCGACGCGACGATCGCGATCCGGTCCGGATCCGCGCGCCGCGGTCGAGTCGAGGGACGCTGCCCGCACGCGACCAGCGCGGCGAGGACAGCTCCAGTGCTCGCGACGACAACGCCGCGAGCGAGCGAGCTACTTCTTGTCGGGAGCCGGAGCCTCAGGCTTCTTGTCCGAGTCCTTCTTCGTCAGGTTGGACATGTTCATGTCCTTGGTCATGTCCTTCTCGACCGGCGTGACGCCGAAGTAGACGCCGACGAGGAACACGAACACGATGCCGGCAGCGATGCCGCCCGCCATCCATGCCTTCGACGAGGATTCGCGATTGCGCTGCTCGAATACCTGGAAGGTCGCTTCTTGTTCACGTGGCCAGGACGAAAAATCAACGGACATCTCAACCTCCGGGTATCACGATCATTAGAGGAGAAGCAGGGACCATGCAATCACGAGGCGTCTCCGGTTGTCTCTCAGGCATGCGGGAGTCCCACGAGCCGCATCAAGCGCCTATGACACCAGGTTCCCGTATCGGTTCCCAGATTTTCCTCCTCATGATCTCGGCCAGTTGGGCGAGTGCTGACCAGACCTCGGCCTCCACCCAGCACGAGAGCTGCTTGGGGGTGAAGGACACGGGCATCTGGAGCGATCTCGACGACCAGGTCCAGCTCCCCCTCCCCGCGGTGACGGCCGAGCGGGTCGTGGCCACGATCGACGACAAACACGCGGTCCTGATCCTGTCGATCGATGGCTTCCCGCGGAAGAGCTACCCGCTCGCGGGGGTCGCGCGGCTGCGGATCGGCGACCGCGAGCTCGCGCTACGCCCCGGCGACAAGACCGAGCTCGCCCCGCTCTTGTCGACGAAGAACGTGTCGGTGGCCCGAAAGATCAAGGACCGCGACAACGACGGCATCCCGGATCCACTCGACGTGTTGATCGGCGCGAAGAAGACCGTGCTCAACGGCGACGCGTACACGGAGGGCTACGTCGACATCAAGTATCCGATGGGCGACGTACCGCGCACGATGGGCGTGTGCACCGACGTGATCATCCGCGCCGTGCGCAACGCGGGCCTCGATCTCCAGCAAGCGCTGCACGAGGACATCGTGAAGTCGCCGCGGTCGTATCCGATGGTAAAGGGCAAGGGGAACCCCGACATCGATCAGCGCCGCGTCGCGACGCTCCTGCCCTACTTCAAGCGCCACTGGAGTCAGCGCTCGGCGCGACTCGACGATCCGGATGATCCGTTGCGCCCCGGCGACGTCATCTTCATGGACACGTTTCCACGACGATCGGGGCCCGACCACATCGGCATCCTCTCCGACCGCGTCGACGATCAAGGGCTGCCGCTCGTGATCAACAACTGGACGAACGGGACCGTCACCGCCGAGATGGATCTGTTGACGTTCGTACCCGTGCTGTATCGCTTCCGGCTCCCCGCGAGCTGACGTGTTAACGTCGGCGGGTGAAGTGGATCGTCCTCGCGCTGACCGCGCTCGTGGCCATGTCCACGATTGCGTTCGCCGATGACGAGCCGGTCAAGCCGTCGTATCGCATCGTCATCGATCGCATCGAGCACGAGCCCGCCTCGATCACCGGCACCCGTCTCGCGATCTTCGTGTCCGCGCTGACGCTGCAAGGGCAGCAGCTCGACATCACCGATACGACCAACATCACGATCAAGACCATCGTCGGGGCGAGCGAGCTCAAGGCGCCATTCGCGATCGGCAACTTCGCAGCGACGAAGGAGCTCGTCGCGATGGTGGTCGTCGTGCAAGCAACGCTCGAGTACCAAGAGGTGCTCCCGGCCATCCTCGAGTCGCTCGACTCCGCGCTGCTCGCCCACCTCGACGAGAAGACGCTGTTCGCGATCCTCCCGTACGGCGAGGCGGTCGGCACTGGCAAGCTCGCACCGCTCAAGACCGCGCGCGCGAAGGTCGCGGGAGTCTCGCAGGATGGCACCGCCGGTGACCCCGCGCTCGTCGAGACCGTCGAGCGCGCGCTGATCCTGCTCAAGAAGGCGAAGACGAACCCCGAGGGGCAGCCGCTGCGCAAGGTGATCCTGTTGATCGGTGATGGTCGCGATCGCGTCGGCGACAAGGATCGCGTCACGCGCCTCGGCCTCCGCGCTGCGAAGGAGAATGTCCGCATTCACTCGTTCGCCTACTCGCCCTCGGATCTGCGACGACCGCTGCTGCTACTCGGCGAGCTCTCGCGCAAGTCGCTCGGCACGTTCCGCTGGTTGCAGATCGCCGCGGCCGATTCGTGGGCGACGAAGTTCGGCCAGATGCTCGACGAGCTCCAGAAGCAGTACGTGCTGACGTACTTCGTCAGCCCCGAGGACGATCCGAGCGGCAAGAAGCTCAAGGTCACTACCGTCGGGCGCATCGCGACATCATCGAACGACGCGAAGGTGCCGGCGTCGCTGTGCAACAACGAACCGTGCGATGGCTACTGCAACGAGAACGTCTGCGTGATCCCGCGCGCACCGACGGGCCGCGGCTTCTTCGGCTGGATCGTCCTCGTCGGCGGCATCGCGGTCGGCGGCATCCTCGTGCTCACGCTCGTCGGCTTCGTGCTGTCGAAGCGCTCGAAGCCGATCCCGCTGCCGCCGGGTATGGAAGGCATGGTCGGCGCGCCGAACGTGCCCGCGATGCCGGGTCACCCCACGGTCCCCGGCGCGAAGCCGAAGAAGCAGAAGAAGCAGAAGCCGATGCCGAACCTGCCGCTCATGCCGCAGGGCGTGGCCTACATGATGTTCGTCAGCGGACCGCGCAACGGGGAGCGCGTCATGCTCCATAACAACTTCCTCGTCGGCAAAGTCCCTGGAAATCACCTGATCATCGAGGACGGTTACACGTCGAGCAATCACGCACAGATCGCCGTGGATGCGCAGGGACAGTGGCACCTGTACGATCGCGGTTCGACGAACGGGACATTTGTCGACGGCAATCGCGTGACCGATCAGGTCCTCACCAGCGGCGTCACCATCAGGTTCGGAGGAACAGACCTCCGGTTCCTCGTACAATAGGAAGCCCGAGCGCAACGATGGGTAAGTTTCCAGTCAGCGGCAACATCATCATCGCGAACCAGACGTTCCACACGAACGCCAAGGTCTCCAACTGGCTCGATAGCGGTTGGAACGCGAAGTCGACGTTCTGCATCCCGACGGAATCCGAGCGCGCTCCACCGTGCAAGCCGGTCGCGGGCGGGCAAGCGCCGTACGATGGTCCCTCGTTCGCCCAGCGCTACTCGCTGCGTCCATCATTGCGTCGCTACGGCGACAATCCGCCGCTCGAAGCAGCGAAGGCGGTCATCCGGCAGTTCGTCGTGCACCACGATGGCTGCGCGTCGAGCGACATGTGCTTCAACGTTCTGCAGAACGAACGCGGCCTGTCGTGTCACTTCCTGATCGATAACGACGGAACGATCTATCAGACGCTCGATCTCGCGCTCGCGGCGTGGCACGCGGCGGAGTGGAACGTCGCGTCGATCGGCGTCGAGCTCTGCAACTACGGCGACGCGAACGCGCGGCCCGACTACTACTCGAGCGGCAAGCACGGCAAGGATCGCGACAAGATCCCGATCAAGATCAACGGGCACAAGATCCTCTCGTACGGCTACACGCCCGAGCAGATCACGGAGTTCGGCAAGCTCGTGCGCGAGCTGCAGCGCCTCCTGCCGAACATCCCGCTCGAGTATCCGCAGTCGAGCCCGGGCGTGCAGAGCTGGGAAACGCTCCCGCAGTCGGCATCGTTCGGCTTCGCGGGCTACATCTCGCACTACCACCTGACCCAACAAAAGTGGGATCCGGGTCCGTTCGACTTCAAGAAGTTCTTGAGCGGCCTGCGCGGCCAGTTTTGCCTGCCGATCTTCTGGCGCGATCCGAAGCCCGACGAGACCCAGCCGCTCGTTCCCGAGCAGCGCGAGGATCTCGACGCCGCGACGAAGAAGCTGCACGAGATGAACGAGCAGCGCGCGGACGGTGGCTTCTTCCCCGTCGGACCGTGGGGTGAATCGCGCCTGTGGCACGGCGGCATCCACCTCGCCGGCAAGCCGAAGCAGCCCGTGTACGCGCCGTTCCCGGGTCGCGTCGTCGCGGCGCGCATGGGTCCCGATTCGCCGATCGGATCGGTCAACTTCGTACTCGCGCGTCACGACATGGCGCTCGGTCAGCAGAAGGTGCAGTTCTTCTCGCTGTACATGCACCTCGCCGACGATACGAAGCTCGGCGCGGCCGACGCCAAGTCGGCCGACAAGCCGATCGATTGGATGACCAAAGAGGGTTGGAAGAAGGGCTACAAGCCCGGCGAGGTCGTGCTGCTCGACGAGCCGCTCGAAGCCGGATCGATCCTCGGACACATGGGCACCGCCGGACCCTCGGAGGTCAACAAGGCGCAGCTACACGTCGAGTTCTTCTCGACGGGTGACCTGTTCGCGGACATGCCGAACACGCCATGGGAGGTGATCGATGGCACCGCCGGCGGACGGTTCTGCGAGGTCGATCGCGTCAACGATCTGATCGACAGCAACAAGAACGGAAAGCTCGAGCGCAGCGAGCTCAAGTCGTTCTACGAGAACGGCGGCGGTGGCCAGACACGCAACTTCGTCACGTTCCATGTCAGCGAGTGGACGGCCGAGCCGAACTGGGCCGAGTCGCTCAAGCTGCCGCCCGACTTCAAGGACGTGAAGCCCGAGGACATCGATGCGATGGTCGCCGAGCAGATCACGCCCGGACTGTGGTGGGACCAGCGCCTCGCGGCGCACGCGAAGCTGCCGCTCGACGGCATCGTCTATCACTACAACCCGGTGACGTTCGTCGGCTGGTTCAACCAGCAGCTCCTCGAAGCGGCTGCGACCGCACCGAAAGAAGATCTGAAGAGCACGGACACGTCGAAGGTGCCGAGCGGAATCACCGACGACTTCGGCGACAAGGATGGCAGCTCGATGCGCTCCGCCGTCGACCTCTCCGATGACCCGTGCAACAAGAACCTGACGCTCAACGAGCTCGTGCTCGGCTACGACAACCCGGACTGCGCACCACCATGACCAAGAAGTCCGACACCGAAGCGCCGCGTCCGACGCGACGTGGCTTCCTCGCACTCCTCGGAGTCGGCGCGGCTGCCGTCGCCATCGGCTTGCCGCCCGAACCCGAACGCCCGCACAGCCCGTGGGCGGGTCCGAACGGGAAGCTGCGCTGGATCGGCCACTGCTAGCACCAGGAAGCGTCCAATCGAGCCCCAGACCATCGAGCGATCTCCGAGATCGTGTATGGTCCGCACCATGTCGGCTCGCCGTCTTGCCTCGGTGCTCTGCGTTGTCCTGATCGCGTCTGCGACGGCTGTTGTCGCGCAGCCGAAAAAAGGAGCGCCCGCTCCTGCGAAGGAGCCCGCTCCTGCGAAGGATCCTGCACCGACGGGCATGGAGAAAACGCCGGCACCTGCGCCGGCTGATGGCTCTGCGGCGGGCTCCGATGCTGGAAGCGCCGTGCAGATGGCCGAGGATCCGCCGCCCTCCGACATGGAAGGCACCAACGAGAATCCCGACGCGCCCAAGCTCATCGGCGAAGAGAAGACCGGCATCAGCGTGGTGCCGTCGGTGACCAAGAAGTCCGGCTATCCGATCGAAGAAGTGTTCCGCCCCATCACGCTGCCGGCGAACATGAGCGAGATCGGAATCGCACCGCACGCGCAAGTCTCGCCGTATGCCGGCGCGGACGCGCTGCGTGCTCGCTACGGCATCACGCGTCAGGTGCAGCTCGGCCTGACCTATCTGCTCGCGGGCATCTTCGCCGACAAGAACTTCGTCGCTGGCTCGTCGGCGGGCACCAAGGTGCACCCCGGCAAAGCCGTCGGGCTCGACGTGACGATCCTCGTGCAGAACTGGATCGGCATCAAAGTCGGCGTTCCGGTCTACATCGATCCGGTCGCGGTCGGCTTGAACCTCGGCGCGCCGCTCAAGTTCGTGTTCGGCGAGAAGTTCGCGCTCGGCGGTCTCGACGACCTCCTGAGCATCCGGCTCAGCAAGTTCGCGCCGTCGTTCTACCAAGAGGCAACGAACGTCCAGAACGCGAAGCTCGTCGAGAACAACTCGGTGCTGTCCAAGGGCTTCCTCCGCTTCAGCGCGTACGGCGTCTACCAGCACAAGCCGCAGCTGGCGATCATCGGCCGCCTCGGCGTCACGATGAACGACTTCTCGACGACGAAGAGCGATGGCGGCGGCGGCCTCATCACGTTCCTCCGCGCCGGCTTCCAGTACACCGTGAAGAAGCGCGTCGATCTCGGGTTCTCGCTCGGCTTCGATGACCTCGCGCGCGGCGGATCGTTCGGACCTGCGGGCCTGCTCAATGTCCGCATCTGACGGGCACCGCCACCACGGCATCGACTACCTCGAGCTCGTCGCCCCGGATCTGACCGCAGTGAAGGAGTTCTATCACTCCGCCTTCGGCTGGACGTTCACCGACTACGGCGACGACTACTGCGGCTTCTCCGACGGACGCTCGCACGATGGCGCGCCGCTCGAGGCCGGCGGCTTCATGCGCGGCGCTCCCGTCCAAGGCGGTCCGCTCGTGGTGCTGTTCTCGAGCGCGCTCGAGGCCACGCGCGACGCGGTCGCGAAGGCCGGCGGCAGGATCACCAAGGACATCTTCCCATTCCCGGGTGGTCGGCGCTTCGAGTTCGAGGATCCCGCGGGCAACCGCCTCGCGGCGTGGTCGCACTAGCGCTCGCGCTGACTCGCACGCTGGTCGCACGAGCGAAGCTGCTATTCTCCGTCTGTGAGCGCGAAGCCCGAGGCTGTCATCTCGCCCGGCGATCCGCCCGCGCCGCCGAGTCGGCTGCGCCGGATCCTGCGCCGCTTGTGGTGGTTCCACTCCTTCTTCGCGCTCGCCTTCGGCGTCGGCGTGATGCTGTTCGCGCGCGCCGGTCTCGCGCACGCCGACAAGGTGATGATCGCCTTGTTCGTGTCGTGGTCGCTGATGTTCGTCGCGCTGCGGTTCATCGTCGGTCCTGCGAACCGCAAGGACAACGAAAAGATCGTCCGCAAGGGCGTCCGCGTCGCGACGAACTACATCATCAAGCAGTTCTTCCAGCAGATGTTCTTCTTCCTGACGCCGCTCTACGCGTCGAGCGCGACGTGGTCGCTGTCGTCGTTCAACTGGTTCCTCGCGCCGGTGCTGCTGATCTGCGCGGTCGTGTCGACGATGGATCTCGTGTTCGACAACTTCATCATGGAGCGGCGCTGGCTCGTCTCCGGCATGTACGGCATCGCGATGTTCGGCGTGCTCAACGTGATGCTGCCGCTCGTCGCGGGGCTCGAGCACATGACGGGCCTCGTAATCGCGGCGCTCGCGACGCCGCTGTCGGTCGCGCTGCTCTCGTTCAGCGTGCGCCAGGTGTTGTCACCGCAAGGCGTGCTCCTCACGTTGACGCTGTCCGGCATGCTCGTCGGTGGCGTGTGGTGGGGACGCACGCTCGTTCCGCCCGCGCCGCTCGCGATGCCCGAGACCGCGGTCGGTCACGGCACCCTCGGATCGTACGAGTGCATGCCTGGCAGCAAACACGAGATCCGCGTGACGCAGCTCGATGGCCTCCGCTGCGGCTCGCTGCTGCGCGAGCCCGGCGGGATCAAAGAAGGCGTCGTCCACGCGTGGAGTCACGCGGGCACCGAGCTCGCGCGCGTGACACCGACGCAGCTGCTCAAGTGCGACGGAGATGGCGTGGTGTTTCGCTCGGACTTCCCCGCGACGTTGATGCCGAAGGATCCACGCGGCACCTGGGAGTGCACGACGTTCACGATTCACGGCCAGCTCGTCGGCACGCGGAAGTTCAAGGTGATCGACGAGCCGGGCTCGATCTACGAGATGCCGAAGCCCGCTGCGGGCTCCGGCTCCGCAGGATCCGGCAGCGGCGCCGGCTCAGCGCGCTCCGGTAGCGGCGCAGGCTCCGCACGATCTGGCTCGGGCTCCGCGGGGTCCGGCTCGGCTACGACGCCGAACCGATGAGCTCGCGCAGACGATCGAGGGCGACATCGAGTCGCTCCATCGTCGGACCGAACGAGAACCGCAAGTGCCGGCGGAAGCGCGACGCGCGACCACCGCGGCGCTTGCCCGGATCGACGTCGAAGAACTCGCCCGGCACCGTGATCACCTTGCGATCCAGCGCTGCGCGGAAGAACGACATGCCGTCGCTGATCGACGCCGGTAGGTGCGCCGCGCTCGCCCACACGTAGAACGTGCCCTCGGGCGGCAGATCGACCGTGAAGCCCAGATCGCGCAGACCGTTGAGCAGCTTCGCGCGCTTCTTACCGAACGCCGCGTGAATCGCTTTGGTCTCTGCCATCGCGTTCGCGGGGTTGAGCAGCTCGATCGCCTTGCGCTGCAGCGGGCGCGAGCCGCCACCGTCGAGGAACGAGCCCGCGGACACGCAGCCCTCGACGATCTTCTTCGGTGCGACCGTCCACGTCACGCGCCATCCCGGATAGCGCCAGTTCTTCGTGAGCCCGTCGAGGATCACGACCGGGTCGCGATCCACGTCCTCGACGTAACGCGCCGCCGTCTCGACCGGCCCGGTGCTCGCGCCGCCGTCGATCTTCTGTGTTCCACCCTGCGCGACGAGATCGGGGCGCCAGATGTAGTGCGAGTAAAACTCGTCGAAGATCAGCGCGCAGTCCAAGTCGCGCCCCACCGCGACCCACTCCGCGAGATCGCTACCGCCGATCACCTTGCCCGTCGGGTTCGCCGGATTGCTCGCCAAGATCGCCGCCAACCCGCGGCCCAACACTTCGCGCCGCAGATCCGCGCCGCTGAACGCGTACCCGCGCTCGGGCTCGAGCAAGATCGGGATCGGCGAGAACAAACGGAACACGCCGAGGAGCTCCTCGTACGCGGTGTAGTCGGGCAAGAAGTGCCCGAGGTTGATGTTGCCGAGCGATGCCGCCACGCGCGTCAACGCGCTGCGCCCGCCACCGGACACCGCGACGTTCTCCGCGCTGTACTTGCTGCCCATGCCCCGCCGGAACACGTCGTTGTAGTAGCCGGCGATCGCTTCGCGCAGCTCCCACAATCCGGCCACCGGCGCGTACTCCTGATCCCCCTCGAGGATCGGCAGCTCCGCGATCCGTGGCGGCGCACCCGGCAACGCCTCGGCCTCGGGCATGCCTTGCCCGAGATTGCACCAGTCGCTCGACGCCGCCGCCGAATAGCCGCGCTTCGTCGCCTCCGTGGTCACGAAGATGACGCCGGTCCGCGGCACTTCACGAAACGCCTGGAACGTCGGCCCTTCGATCGTGAGGGGCCCGGTGCCGGTCTTCGCGCGCGGAAACTGCGTCATCCGCGAACCCTATCTCCGTCGATATACGATCGCCAGAGAATGCTCCGGCAAGGCCCGCACCGAGGCCGATTCTATTTCCGGTCGTGCTAGCGTGCCCTCGTGACGGCCTGGCAGACCATCCCGGGGCAAGCGCGCGTGATCGCGCAGCTCCAGCGCGCCATCGCGGTCGATCGCGTGCCGCACGCCTACCTGTTCAGTGGCCCCAAAGGCGCGCCGCTCTACGACACCGCGATCGCCCTCGCGACGGCCCTGTCTTGCCAACGTGCTCGCGGCATCGGCTGCGGCGAGTGCGATGCGTGCGCCAAGATCGCGACCGGCATTCACCCCGACGTCGTGACGCTCGTGCGTGAAGGGGCCGCCCAGATCGTCCCGATCGAAAACATCCGCACCCAGGTCATCGCCCGCATGGGTATGCCGCCCCACGAAGGCGAGTTGCGCGTGTTTGTCGTCGAGGAAGCGACCTCCCTCGCGCCACCCGCAGCCAACGCGCTGCTCAAGACGCTCGAAGAGCCACCCGCACGCACCCTGTTCGTCCTCTGCACCACCGCCCCCGAGCAGCTCCTCCCCACGATCCGCAGCCGCTGCCAACGCGTGCGCTTCGCGGGCGGAACCGCCCTCGCCTCCGACGCGGATCCCGTGAAGCTCGAGCGCATCGCCGCCCTCGGGCAAGAGCTCGCGCGCGACCGTCACGATCCATCGCTGCCCGTCCGCATCGCCGAAGCCAAGGGCGAGACCGCGCCCGTCCTCATCGCCGCCGCGCAAGCCCTCCACGCCCGCGCGACGGCGGCGGCGTCTTCGGGGGACGCTGCCGCTGCACGCAACGCCGCCGCCCGCGCCCACACGGTGCTCTCGTGGCACACCGCTGTCGCGATCCACAATGCGAACCCTCAGCTCGCGATCGAAGCGCTCCTCGCGCAGCTCGCGACGCTCCCTGCTCACGCTGGTTGAGATGTCGATGCGTGTGCTGCTTCGAACCATGACCAGCGCCCATGCGAGCACGTGTGGTGCAGAACTCGCATCGACAGACAAAGGCGATAGCGACGAGTTCACGTCGGCACGTTTCCGCGGAGACGCGTGCGCCCACACGGGCGTCGCGTCGCGCACGCCCACGTCGCGGGCATCGCGCTTCGTGCACTCGACGATGCGGCCCGCGCCGATGATCGACCGCGAACGCGCCACTGCCGACTTCAACTCGGTACGTTTCCGCGGAGACGCGTACGCCCACGTGGGCGTCGCGCAGAGCGCGCCGTGGCCCTCTCACCGGCCAAAACACGAACGCACCTCCGTTTTTCGATCTTTGTTTTTCAAAACAACTCTTCGATCGGTGGTCCGCCCGAGGGCAAGCGCTGTGGGGCTTGTGAGCGGGCGCCGCCCCTGCACGCGACGAACGCTCGACGCGAGCTGGCGCGGCCGGTCACAACTCCACAGCGCGGTCGCAGCGTTCTCGTCGGCGGGACGTAGTGATTTGCGCGATGTCGGCGGATTCGAGTGGGGACGTTTCCGCGGAAACGCGTGCGCCCACGTGGGCGTCGCATCGGGACGTTTCCGCGGAAGCGCGTGCGTCCACGTGGGCGTCGCGTCGCATACGTCCCCGACGCGGGCATCGCGCTTCGTGTACTCGACGATGCAGCCCGCATCGATGACCGACCGCGAACGCGCTACTGCCGAATTCACGTCCGGACGTTTCCGCGGAAACGCGTGCGCCCACGTGGGCGTCGCATCGGGACGTTTCCGCGGAAACGCATGCGCCCACGTGGGCGCCGCGTCGCGCACCTCGAGGGCATCGTGAGCGTCGACGACGACGGTCCGGACGACGGGCCTGACGACGACGCGCCCGCGGGCGATGCCGGCGCCACGTCCACGGAACCGGGCGGCGAGCCGCGCAAGCGCCGGCGCCGCCGGCGTCGGCGCGGTGGTGATCGTCCGCCAGGCGCCGAAGGTGGCGCACCTGGCGGCGGCGATCGAAGTGTGAGCGGTGATCGCAGCGCAGGCGGTGATCGCAGCGGCGGTGATCGCAGTAGCGGTGATCGCAGCGGCGGTGATCGCAGTGGCGGTGATCGCGGCGGTGATCGCGGCGGTGGCGGCGATCGACCGCGACGCGATTGGAACGCGCGCAACCTCGACGGCGGCTCGTCGGGCGCGCCGCGCCCGGAGGGTTCGACGCAGCCGCCGCGCTCAGACGGTTCGACGCAGCCGCCGCGGCCCACGAGATCGACGACGCCCCCGATGGGCGATGCCCTCGACGACGGCTGGGGCGACGACGATTCCAGCGCGAGCTCGAGCACAAGTCCGGCCACGTCCCGCGGCCCCGCGGGCGCGACCGCCGATTCGTCATCGGCGCCGCCCGTCGAAGGCCGCGACGATCGCTCGGGCGATGCGCAGCTTCGCGATCGGCCCGAGGGCAGTCACGTGCCGCGGTCGGGCGAAGGCATCGGCTCCGAAGACGAGCGCGCGAGAAGCGCTGCGCAAGGCTCGGGCGACGGCGATCGTGCACGAGGCACTGGCGGTGGTGCGGACGGCGCGGGACGACGAGAAGGCGAACCTCGCCGCGAACGGCGCCGCCGTGGCGAGCGTGGACGCGATGGTGGAGCACGCGACGACCGCGGCCGAGCTGGCGGTGAACGTCCACAGGGTGATCGTTCGCAAGGTGATCGTTCGCAGGGTGATCGTTCGCAGGGCGATCGCGCACAGGCTGATCGCCCGCTTAGTGATCGCGGCCCGCTAGCAGCGAGCGACGGCGACACCTCCCAGGAAGCGCGCGCCAACGAGCAGCGCGGCGATCAGCAGCGCGGCGATCAGCAGCGCGGCGATCAGCAGCGCGGCGATCAGCAGCAGCGCGGCGATCAGCAGCGCGGCGATCGAAACCGCAATCGCGATGGCGGTCGGGGCGAACGCAATCGCGGCGCACGCGACGACAATCGCGGTCGCGATGCGCGCAACGACGCTCGCGGTGGCGGTGGCCAAGGCGGCGCACCCGATGCTCGCGGCGAAGGGGGCGCGCCCGATGCTCGCGGCGATGGCCGCGCGCGCGATGCTCGCGGCGATGGCGGGCGCGGTGCACGCGACGGTGGCGGCCGCGATCAGCGCGCCGATGGCCCAGCGCGCGAGAAGCAGCAGTTCGCACCGCCCGCGGCGCCGTCGCTCCAGGGACGCCGCGCGCAGGCCAGCGACGAGGACGTCGAGACTCCGCAAGAGGGCCGCGAGGCGTGGGGCACCGACGATGACAGCCCGGTGAAGGACGTCGTCTTCACGAGCGACTTCGCGACGGACGCGCCGAGCGACGACGTGGATCCGGTGACGTGGGCACTTCCGGCGAGCGAGAAGCTCGGCGAGGTCGGCGGCATCGTCGGGGTGCGGTTCACGCCCGGCGGCCGGATCGTGTGGGCCGATGCGGGCGACCAGGTGTTCGCGATCGGGACGCGGCTGGTGGTCGACACCGAGCGCGGGCAGCGGTTGGCGACGGTGGCGACGGCGCCGAGCCGCAAGATGACGAGGGAGCGCGTGCGGCGGGTGATCCGGATCGCGAACGAGGGCGATCTCGCGGGCGAGCGCGAGGGTGATGCGGACACGCAGAAGGCGTTGCGGATCGCGAAGGATGCCGCGAGCAAGTATCGGTTGCCGATGAAGGTCTATCGCGTCGAGCTGCACGGGCAGCTGGGGCGCGGCGCGAAGATGAACCTGTACTACACGAGCGACGATCGGTTGGACCTGCGCGGGTTCATCGCGGACGTGAGTCGCGATACCGGGGCGAGGGTCGAGCTGCGCCAGTTGGGCGTGCGCGATGAAGCGAAGGCCGTCGGCGGTATCGGGAGCTGCGGGCTCACGCTGTGCTGCACGACGTGGTTGCCCGATTTCGTGCCGGTCTCGATCAAGATGGCGAAGGATCAGGGGTTGGTGCTGTCGCCGACGAAGGTCAGCGGACAGTGCGGGCGCCTCAAGTGTTGTCTGGTGTACGAGCAGGCCGGCTATGCCGAGCTGCGCAAGGGATTGCCGAAGCTCGGCAAGCGTGTGGTGAGCCAGCGCGGCGAGGGTCGCGTGGTCGAGGTGGACGTCCTGCGGCAGCGAGTGCGCGTGAGCTATGGCATGGGCGACAGCGAGGTCTTGCCCGCGGGTGACGTGAAGCCGTTGTTCCCGCCCGGGTCGGGGCCCGGCGATCGAGGCGAGCGTGGGGAGCGCGACGAACGCGGGGAGCGAGAGCGCGGTCCGCGCCGCGACGATCGAGGTGGACGTCGCGACGAGCGGCGCGGCGATCGACGCGACGAGCCCGTGGCTCCGGCGGAGGTCGAGGAACGCGACGAGGATCCCGCGACGTTGGTGGGCGAGCTGTATGCCGACCTCGACCAAGACGATGACGATGCGGGCCCGACCGACGATCCGAGCTCGATGCACCACGTCGGCGATGACGAGGACGCGCCCACCGATGATCCGAGCTCGCTCGATCATGTCGCGGGCGGACACACCGGCCTCGAGGCCGACAACGACACCGACGACAGCGACGACTAGCGTTTGCGAGTGACGAAATGACGACGCCCTTCTACATCACGACGCCGATCTACTACGTCAACGACGTGCCGCACTTGGGGCACGCCTACACGACCATCGTCGCCGATGCGTTCGCGCGGTTTCACCGCATGCGCGGTGACGACACGCGGTTTCTTACCGGAACCGACGAGCACGGACAGAAGATCGAAGAGACGGCGAAGAAGAAGGGCCTGACGCCGCAGCAGCTGGTGGACTCCGTCGCGCCGCGCTTCGACGAGACGTGGAAGGCGCTCGGGATTTCCGACTACCGATTCATTCGCACGACCGATGCGAAGCACAAGAAGGTGGTCGCGGCGCTGTGGAATCGGATCGCGGAGCGGAATCGCGAGGACCTGTACGTCGCGACGTATCAGGGTTGGTACTGCGTCGGCTGCGAGGCGTTCTATACCGAGAGCCAGCTCGTCAAAGACGGCGACGGCTGGAACTGCGCGGTGCACAAGAAGCCCGTGAACTGGGTCGACAAAGAGCGCTCGTGGTTCTTCAAGCTCAGCAAGTACGCGAAGCCGCTGCTCGCGCACATCGCGGCAAACCCGGACTTCATCCGACCGAGCGCGTACAAGAACGAGATCGTCTCCTTCCTCGAGAAGGAGGAGCTGCGTGACCTCAGCGTGTCGCGCACGACGATGTCGTGGGGCATCCCGGTTCCCGAGGAGGATCGCGAGAACCCGAGCCTCGAGCACGTGATCTACGTGTGGATGGACGCGCTCACGAACTACTACTCGGATCTCGTGCGCGATGACGCCGAGCTGGATCTCGATGGCCCCGATGCGAAGAAGTACTTCCCCGAAGCCGTACACTTGATCGGCAAGGACATCCTGCGGTTTCACGCGGTGTACTGGCCGGCGTTCTTGATGAGCGCGGGGCTGCCGCTACCGAAATCGATCTTCGCGCACGGCTGGTGGACGGTGCGCGGCGAGAAGATCAGCAAGTCGATGCCGGCCACGCGGATCGATCCGATCACGCTCAGCGATGCGCTCGCCGTGGGTCCACTCGGTCGACCGATCGGCATCGATGCGATGCGCTACTACCTGTTACGCGAAGTGCCGCTCGGCAACGACGGCGACTTCACGTTCGAGTCGCTGTTCGGTCGGTTCAACGCGGAGCTCGCGAACGACCTGGGCAACCTCGTCAATCGCGCGATGACGATGGTGTCGAAGTTCGCGGCGGAGTTCCCGCCGTCGCGCGACGACGTCCACTTCGCTGCCGGCGAGAATCCGTTCTGGCAGATCGAGACGCACGCATTCCAGGCGGTGCACGTCGTCGCGAAGGAGTTCGATGCGGGTGCGCCCTCGCGCGCGCTCGAGGCGCTGTGGCGGTTCATCGGTCAGGCGAATCGCTTCATCGATCAGACGCAGCCGTGGACGATGGCGAAGGCGAAGGATCCTGCCCTGCCCCACGCGCTGTGGTGCTTGCAGTGCAGCTTGTGGACGATCGCGCGAATGATCGCGCCCGTGTTGCCCGCCACGTCGCACACGCTGCTCGGCTGGCTCGACGATCCACGCGCGCCGACGTGGCCCGAAGCAGCCGAGGGTCGCGTGTTCACGCAGGCGCCCAAGCTCGCGACCATTCCGCCGCCGTCGCCGCTCTTCCCGCGACTCGACGAGAAGATGCAGGACGCGATCGTCGCGAAGGTCGTCGGCGATGTGGCGCCCGCGAAGGTCGAGGCTCCGAAGGCGGAGACTGCGCCCGCTACACCCACGATCACCTACGACGACTTCGCGAAGCTCGAGCTGCGCGTCGGCACCGTGAAGGAAGCGGTCAAGGTCCCGAAGAAGGACAAGCTGCTCCACCTGCAGGTCGATCTCGGTGAGGGCAAGCTTCGCTCGATCGTCGCCGGAATCGCGGAAGCGTTCGCACCGGATGCGCTGGTCGGCAAGCAGGTGATCGTGGTCGCGAACCTCGCGCCGCGGAAGATGGCCGGCCTCGTCTCCGAGGGGATGATCCTCGCCGCGGGCGACGAAGCGATCCTCGGACTTTCGGCGGTCGATGCCGCCGTCCCCCCGGGAACGCGAGTACGATAACAGCGATATGTCCGAGCACCGTCGAGCTGCACGACTCGTGGTCAACTCACCCGCGATCATCGAATCGATCGGTCAAGTGCCGATGACGTTGCACCCGAACCTCGCCGCGGTGTTTCGTCGCGTGGAGAGTGACAACTCGACGATCGGCAAGCGGTTCCCCGCGGTCGTGCGCGATCTGTCGACGAACGGCGCGTTCATCTCGGGTCCACCGCTGCCGCTGCTCTCGCGCGTGGCGGTGAAGTTCGACGTCCGCGGCATCGGATCGATCGATGCGGTCGGCTGGGTGCTGTGGCAGCGCACCGATGATTGCGAGCTGCCGGGTCCCGGCGGAAACGTCACGCTGCCCAAGGGCTTCGGCGTGCTGTTCGAATCGATCCCGCTCGAGACGCGCGCGCAGATCGCGCAGCTCGTCGCGAAGCAGTAGTTCGTATGTCGCGCTCGCATCGCTTTCGTCCGCGCTACCGCGGGATGGCGTGGAGCGCGATCGGCGTCGCCGGCGCGGTCGCGATCGCAGGCCTCGCGCTCGGCGCCGCGGCGACGCCGTTCATCGTCAGCTCCGTCGGCGCATCGTTCGGCCTCCTCTACCTCGGATCGCCGACATGGCGCGTGGTGGTGATCACCGACGACGTCGGCATCGAAGTGAAGACACCGAAGAAGACGATCTTCCGCCTCGCGTGGGGCGACGTGAAGCGCGTCGTCGCGTCCGAGTCCACGCACACCGCGTTCGTCGACGGTGGCACCGCCGAGACCAGCCTTCTCGTTCCCGGTGATGGCGCGCCTGCCCCGTATGCGATCGAGGATGCGGCCGCGCTCGTCGACACGATCCTCGCGCGCGTCACTCCGGACAAGATCGAGCGCGTCGAATCGCTGGACCGCGCGACGAAGTCCGAACGACCCGCGTGATAGCGTGGAAGGCACCGGGGACGGGAACCCCTACCTGCTCGATCACGCAAATTCTTGCGTAGCTCGCAGCGGATGCGTTTCGAGATCGCGGCTACTTAGGCGTCGATGGGACTCGGCGCAGAGGTTGCTGGAGGGTTCCGCCACTACTTCCACCCCGCTAGGAGATTTCATGGGTCTGTTCGACAAGCTGAAGAATGCAGTCAAGGGCGCGACCGAGGCCGTGCAGCCGCAGCAACCGCCGCCTCAACCGCCGCCGCAGCAGCAGTACGCGCAGCAGGAAGAGCCGGAGCCCGAGGACGATTCCAGCGACGAGCAGGACGACGGCGACGCCGACGACTGGGGCGGATGGGATCCCAACAACCACGAAGAGTATTGGTATCGCCTCAAGGCGATCGAGATGGCCGGCAATCAAGGCGGCGACGACGCGTGCGATGCGAAGGCGCGCGAGTTCGGCCTCCGCGACTGGGCGCACATGACGCGCGTCAAGGACACGTTCCACAAGTACTTCGGTCACCAGCACGAGTTCATCCAGGCCGCGATGAACGCCGGCTCGCGCGCACAGCGTGAAGCGATGGGCGGCGCGCTCGCGAACAACAGCGCGATCATGGAGCCCGTCGAGGGCGTGAGCTTGCAGCTCTACGCGACGACGCAAGCGCGCGCCGGTACGATCGGCAACGACATGGCCAAGTGGGCAGCGATCCTCGCCGAGAACGGCATGGATCAGGCGAAGTGGGAGCGCGTCAGCGCCGAGTGGACGCGCCGCATGAGCGGCCAGGCCGGCGACATGAACGCGACGATGGGCCTGCTCACCGAGTACGGAAAGTACTTCGGGCAAGCGGGTCAGGGTCAGTACGGCGCGGCCGCCGCGGCGAACGCGGGCCAGGCCGGCAACCTCAACGCGGGTCAAGGTGCCGTCGGCGCCGAGCCGTGCACGCTCGAGCGCTACGCCGAGATCGGCGGCGCGCAATCTGCGTGGGCGCAGCAAGGTCGCGACGTCAACCAGATGCTGCAACAGCAGTTCGGTATGTCGGCGATGGACTGGTCGAACTTGAGCCAATACTGGTCGGCGAAGATCGCCGGCGACTATCGCATCGGCCTCCAGTATTCGGACCTGCAGCAGAAGTACGAGCAGCAGTACAAGGCGCAGGGCGGCAGCTTCGACGACGACCTCAACGCCTAGTCATGGCGGATCAGATGGCGCTCCTCGGTTACATGACCGAGGAGCTCGGCAAGCTGTTCGATGCAGCGCTGCTCGTCGAGCCGGCGGGTGGCGTCAACGACGCGTGGGCGAAGGTCCTCGCGCATCACGGTGTCGCGCCGACGCCGGAGCACGAGCGCGCGGCGTATCGCGCACGCGTCGACCTCGCGCGCGGCGCCCTGCCCGGCGAAGTCGCGGCGTGTGCGCGATCGATCGCGACGAAGTTCGCGCAGGCAGTCGGCGATCCGCGATTGATCGACGCGGCGAATGCAGTGTGGGCGACGATCGAGCCGAAGTACCTCGAGTACGCGACATGGCGACCCAAGAGCATGTTCGCGTTCGCGGTGCAGTCGGCGAAGACTGCGAAGAACAAGGGCTGGCAGCGACCACCCGGTGGCTACGTGATCCGTTGCTCGCAATGCGGCGGACCACGACTGTCGGAGACGCTCGCGTGTCAGTTCTGCGGAAAGGACAAGCTCGGGACATGAGTCAGAATCCGTGGCCACCACAGCTCGCGCCGTTCGGCACGCGCTGGACCAGCTTCCTCGAGAAAGTGCGCGGACGCGTGCAGGAGATCGACGCGGAAGCGCGCGCCGGGTACGCCGAGGTCATCTCGCACGATGCCGTCGACGGCACCGGCATGACCGGCGTGTCGAGCGCCCTGAAGGCGCGCCTTCTCCAGCTCGCGCAAAAGGTCGACGACCAGTGGAGCAAGATCGATAGCGAGCTCGACAGCGTCGAGATCAGCGGCCGCGCGGGAGGCTACTTCCGCGCGCAGATGGTCTCGATGACCGGTGCGTTCAAGCGCTGGCTCGAGCGCGAGACCGAGCGAATGATCATGCAGGGCGAAGCCGAGTGGGCGCGTGCGCTCCACCAAGCCGCGCTCGCCGAGGTCGCGATTCCCGTCGCGTGCCAGCACTGCGGCGCGCCGCTCGAGAAACCGATGTGGCACCAATCGATCAACGTGACGTGCGGTGCATGTCGCGCGGTCAGCGTGGTCACGCCGGGAACCGCCGCATCGATGTTCGTCGGCGGCACGGGCGCGATCTTCCTCGCGCGCGAGATCGCGTGGGAGCAGTGGTGCCAGATGCAGGACGCGGAGGCGCTGTGGCATCGCATCCGCCACAAGACGCTCGAGGATCTCGGTCGCTGGGAGCAAGCGAACCGCGCGTACTGGCAGTGTTACGCGTCGGCGATGGGCAACCTCATCCCGAGCTGGACCGCGCAGACGGTGCAGGACGAAGTCACCGGCAAGATGAGTCAGTTCCTGCAGTGGACGGCGCAGGACGATCGTACGGTGCGCGAGAACAACTCGGCCGGCATCAACGCGGTCGCGGCGGGCGATCCGAATCAGGTCGTCGGTTGGGTCCAGCGCCAGCGCGATCCATCCGATGCGGCCGAGATGCTGATCAACGCGTCGCTCGAGCGCGGCTGGAACCAGCACGCGCAGTGGGTCGCGCAGCTGCTCGGCCCCGTGGTCGCACGCGACGAACCGGGCTGGGCCGCCGAGAAGCTCGACGAGTGCACGTACTACTACGCGACGCGCGGTGACTGACTAGGGCTGCGCGGGCGCGTCGGCCTCGGCAGGCGCGTCGGGCCACGTCGGCGGCGTCTCGCCCGGGCGAAGGCAGCCCGCGTTGCTCGCCGCGACCCACGCGGCGTCGGCGTCCTCCACCGTACGCGTCATCGCCAGGAGCAGCACGTTGTGCGTCGGACACGCGATGCGACGCGCCCAGCCCTCGAGGCGCTCGCCATCGAGCGTGCCCGAGAACGGCACGCGATCGCCGACCGCGGTCTTCGCGGTGACGTTCGCGCCGAACGCGTTGAGCAACGGGACGATCACTTGTTCGAGCTTGTCGTGCGACGCGCTGATCTCGCGCATGATCAACAGCTGCCTGTCGGTGGCGTCGACGAGCGAGACCTGCCCGGGCAGCTTCTCCGTCGCCACCCACCCCGGCAGCGAGATCGCGACGCGAATCGTTCCCGGCTTCACGCTCTCCTGCGCTGCGTCCGGCGTGCAGCGGAACGTGGTCAGCATACGTGCGTGCACGGTCTCGATGCCCGAGGCGCCGATCGACATCATGATGATGCCGCGGTTGCCGCACGGCAGGACCGACATGCGCAGCGGCACACCCTTGTTCGTGTCGACCATCATCGAGTCGACCGCGCTGCCGTTCGGGCCGGTCATGGTCAACGCCGTCGGCGTGTGACCGCCGAGCTCGTTGCCGAGCGCCTTCATTCCGATCTCGAGGTCTTCCTTCGATGCCGTTCCGGTCTGCCACGTCACCGACACGACGGCGTTTGCACCGCCGAGCTCCTTCCACGTGATGGTGCCCGTGCCGTAGTCGAGGCGCTCGACGTCGGGCTTCGCGGTCGGCATCTCGAACGAGAAGCCCGGGAGCTCGCGGCGTTCGAGCGGAATCCGATCGAGCGTCGGAACGATCAGATAGAGGACACCCATCGCGGCGCCGATGCCGACGATCGCGAGCGCGATGCGCGTGGTCATCGCGGGACGCTCGCTGGTGGTGTCCTTCGCTTGCAGCGAGAACCCGGCCGCGACGAGCCCCGTCGCGATCGCGGGGAACAGCCACTTCGCACCGCCCGACCAGAACAGGCCGAGGATCGCGAACCGATAGATCATCACGCCGATGCCGAGTCCGACGAGAACAGCGGAAACGAAGTGAATCGCGCGCGGCTTCATCCCTGGCTTATACGCCGGGCATCGGCCGCGATCATCCGGAACCGACGCGGCCGGTCCGGCGCTCGAGAGCGTGGTCCGCGTCGCGCTGGCAGCGCGCCGTATCGTCGTCGATGGAGACGATCGTACGCATGCAGCCGTGGCACCAGTACAGCGCGACCGGGAGGTTCACGGTCCCCGTCGCGCGACACGCGGTGCACGGATCGGCGGTGATCGACCACCCCCAGCCGAGGCAGAGCTCGCAGTTCCCCTGCGTGCGCGCGACGCCCGTGCCCTGGCACTCGTAGCAATCGATGTCGCCATCGCACCCGCTGCGCCACCAGCCCCTGCCATCGCAGTGGTCGCAGCGAACCGCCTCGGACATCCCGCGCAGGATACTGCTAGGGTGCGGGCGCTGCCATGTCGTTTCTGTTTCCGAGCTCCACGCTGACGTTCGAAGCGGCGATGCGCGACATCGCTCGCGGCACGAATCCCAAGTCGCGCGTGCTCGCCGCGCAGGCGCTCGGCGACGTCAAGGATGCCACCGAGAAGCGGCGCGCGGTCGAAGCGCTGATCCTCGCACTCGAGGACGATCACCCCGAGGTGCGCATGGAAGCGGCGAGCTCGCTCGGAGAGCTGCGCGATCCCTCGGCGGTGCCGAGCCTGCTCAAGCGTCTCGACGACGGGACCGCGCCGGTGCGCCAGCACGCCGCGATCGCGCTCGGCACGATCGGACATCGGGACGCGTTCGAGCCGCTCGTCGATGCGCTGCAGAAGGGCCCGCCGGATCTGCGGTTCCAAGCAGCGACGTCGCTCGTCGAGCTCGACGCGAAGCGCGCCTACGATCCGATCGTGAAGGCGCTCGCCGATGGTGACCCGCAGGTCGTGTCCGCCGCGGCGCTCGCCCTCGGTGCGATCGGCGACGCGCGCGCCATCGAAAAGCTCGTCGCTCATCTCGATCACAAGGAAGCGAACACGCGGTTCGACGTCGCGTACGCGTTGTCCGAGCTCGGTGATGGCCGCGGCCGCGCGTCGCTCGTGCGCGCGCTGTCCGACGCGGATCGCGCGTGGGACGCGGTGACCGCGCTCGGCAAGCTCGGCACGCCCGATGACGCGGAGGCGCTCGGCCAGGCATTGACCGCGAAGTCCACGCCGCCCGAGGCGATCGTGCTCGCGGCCGGAAAGCTCCTCGAGCTCCAGCCCGAGGGTCCGTATCGCGATGCCGCGCGGCGCGTGCTCCTCGCCGGGCTCGCGGCACGCAAGGGCCACGTGCGCGGTCTCGCGATCGAGCAGCTCGGCGCGGTCGCGGGTGCGTGGGGCACCGCCCCGCTCGAAAAGCTCGCGCGCAGCGGCAAGGGCGCCGACTTCCTCGAGGCGATCGCCGCCGCGCTCAAGGCGATCGAGACGCGAGGCGCCTCGTGATCCAGCTGTTCGATTCGCACGCGCACGTCGATGGCCCCGAGTTCGACGCGGATCGCGACGAGGTGCTCGCCCGCGCCCGCGCCGCCGGCGTGAAACAGATGGTCGTCATCGGCGCGGTCGGTGATCCATCGAGCGCCGAGCGCAGCGTCGCGTTGGCCGAGCGCGATCCGGACGTGTGGGCCACCGTCGCCACGCACCCGCACGACGTGGACAAGATGACGCCCGCGTGGTGGGCGGTGCACGAGCGCCTCGCGCCGCACCCGCGCGTCGTCGCGATCGGTGAGACCGGCCTCGACTACTATTACGATCACTCGGCGCGCGAGACGCAGAAGACCGCGTTCGCGCGGTTCATCGAGCTCGCGCATCGCGTGCAGAAGCCGATCGTCTGTCACATCCGCGACGCGCACGAGGATGCGCGCGCGATCCTGCGCGAGGGCAACGCGATGGAGCGCGGCGTCGTCATCCACTGCTTCACCGGCACGCCCGACGATGCGCGCGCGTACGCCGAGATGGGCGCGTACGTCTCGTTCAGCGGCATCGTCACGTACAAGACCGCGCAGCCGATTCGCGATTCGGTGCCGCTCGTGCCCCGCGATCGCATCCTGATCGAGACCGATTGCCCCTACCTCGCGCCGATCCCGAAGCGAGGAAAACGCAACGAACCGGGGTTCATCGTCCACACCGCCGAGGTGGTCGCGACGTGCGCAGGCATGAATATCGAGGACTTAGCCGCGCAAACGGTCGCGAACACGTGCCGCGTCTTCGGCTTGACGCCACCCGACGTGACGCGTATAGATTCCCCCCTCGTTTCCGGTACGTAGGAGCTGTTCGTCATGGCGCAAAAGATTGGCCTTCTCGGCAAGAAGATTGGGATGACTCAAGTGTTCGCGGATGATGGCGAGTCCATCCCCGTGACGGTCATCCAGACGGGTCCGAACGTCGTCGTCGGTACTCGCACGCAAGAGCGCGATGGCTACACGGCCCTCGTGCTCGGCTTCGACGAGAAGCCGGAGCGGCTCGCGAACAAGCCGGAGCTCGGCGCGGCGAAGGATGCCGGCCTCAAGCCGCAGCGCTTCATCCGCGAGCTGCGCCTCCCCGCCGAGGAAGTCGCGAAGTACACGGTGGGTCAGACCATCGGTGCCTCCGATGTCTTCGCGGACAACATCCCGCTCGACATCGAGGGATGGTCCAAGGGTAAGGGCTACCAGGGCGTCATCAAGAAGCACCACATGAAGGGCATGACCCGCGCCCACGGTACGCACGAGTACTTCCGCCACGGCGGATCGATCGGCTGCCGCCTCACCCCGCAGCGCGTCCACAAGGGCAAGCGCATGGCGGGCCAGATGGGCAACGAGAAGGTCACGCAGCAGAACCTCCAGCTGTTCCGCATCCTCGCCGACGAGAACTGTATCCTCGTTCGCGGCTCGGTCCCGGGCGCGCCGAACGAGTACGTCATCGTGACCAAGTCCGCGACGCGCACCGTGTACAAGCGCAAGGGCATGGGCAAGGAAGAGGTTCGCTCGAAGAACCCGCTCAAGGCGTCGAAGAAGGCAGCCGCAGGTCGCGGCTAGCCATACCGGCAGCTACTCCCTGGAACGCTCGGCGCTACGGTGCCGAGCGTTTTGTACTTTATGGCCACCAAACGGCTCGACGATCGCAGCGCCCGCCACGATCGCTTTCACCAGAAAGCGAAGAAGGAAGGGTTCCTCGCGCGCGCCGTCTACAAGCTTCAAGAGATCGACGAGAAGCACAAGATCTTCGAACCCGGTCACACGCGCGTGCTCGATCTCGGCTGCGCGCCCGGCTCGTGGCTCCAGTACGCGCGACAGACGATCGGCGAGACGGCGCAGCTCGTCGGCCTCGATCGCGCGCCGCTCGAGCGTCCGCCGATGGGCTCGCGAATCGTCGTCGGGGACGTGCTGACGATCGACGTCGCGGAGCTTCGCGGCGAGCTCCCTGCCTTCGACGTGGTGCTGAGCGATATGGCACCCGACACCAGCGGCGTTCGCAGCATGGATCAGGCGCGGTCGGAGGCGCTGTTCGAGCGCGCTCTCGAGATCGCGACGCTCGTGCTCGCTCCGGGCGGCAACTTCGTCGGCAAGCTGTTCCAAGGCCCTGATTTCAAGAGGCTGACCGAAGCGGTTCGCGCGAAGTTCGTCTCGGCGAAGACGGCAAAGCCTGCGTCGAGCCGCCAGATCTCGATCGAGCAGTACGTGATCGGCAAAGGTTTCCGTCCGGACGCGCCCGCGCCATCTGCGAAGCCGAAAGTAAGTCCGTGAGCGCGCCCGCACGTCAATCGCGCACGGCGATACCGCTGCGCCTCGTGTTCGACGAGTGGGGCGAACCGAGCCCGCGCAAGATCGAGCAGGCGATCGAGATCCTCCATCGCGGCGGCGTCATCGCGTACCCGACCGATTCGATCTACGCGCTCGGCTGCGCGATCGAGTCGCGTGACGCGATCGAGCGCATCTATCGCGCGAAGAACATGAACCGGAAGCAGAAGCTCGCGCTGATCTGCCCGGACCTGTCGACCGCATCGTCGTACGGCCAGTTCTCGAACACCGCGTTTCGCCTCGCGCAGCGCATCTTCCCGGGGCCGTACACGCTCGTCGTTCCGGCCACGCACGAAGTGCCGCGCATGCTCACGCACGACAAGCGGCGCACCGTGGGCATTCGCATCACGAGCCATCCGATCGCGCAGGCGCTCGCGGTGGGCCTCGGTCGCCCGCTGCTCACGACGTCGGCGGTGACGCTCGACCCCGACGAGCCCGAGAAGCACCTCCCCTGCCGCGACGCCGAGGAAGTGCTCGAGGCGTTCGGCAAGCACATCGATGCCGTGATCGATGCGCCGCAGACGCCGGCCGATCCGTCGACGGTGATCGAGGTCGACGGCGACACCGTCACCGTGCTCCGCGAGGGCCAGGGCTCGCTCGACGTCCTCGATTGATCACACCGGCGCGAAGCGCGCGGTGAAGTGGCGGAGGAACGATGGCTGCTCGACGATGCGCAGCCCGCGCAGCGTGTCGCGGCGTTCGGCGATCTCGGCGACGCCCTCGAGCACGTAGTCCATGTGCGCCTGCGTGTACACGCGGCGAGGAATCGCGAGGCGCACGAGCTCGAGCGCCGCGTGCTCGCCGAACATCACCGAGCCGATCTCGCAGCTGCGGACACCCTCGGCTCGATACAGCTCGACCGCGAGGGCCTGCGCCGGAAACTGCGCCGGCGGGATGTGCGGCAAGAGCGCCCGCGCGTCGAGGTAGACCGCGTGTCCGCCCGGTGGTCGCATCGTCGGAACGCCCACACGCTGGAGGCCATCGGCGACGTAGCGCGTGACCGCTTCGCGATACGCGAGGTAGCGCTCGTCGAGGACTTCGTCGAGCCCGACCGCGAGCGCTTCCAGATCGCGCGCCGCGAGCCCGCCGTACGTCGGGAAGCCCTCGGTCAGGATCAAGCGGCTACGCAGATCGGGCACCCACGCTCCATCGCGCAGCGCGATGAAGCCGCCGATATTGACGAGGCCATCCTTCTTCGCGCTGACGAGGCAGCCATCGGCGAGATCGAACATCTCGCGCGCGATGTCGCGTGGCGTGCGGTGACCTTGGCCCGGCTCGCGGACCTTGATGAACCACGCGTTCTCGGCGAAGCGACAGGCATCGAGGAGGAACGGGATGCCTTCGCGCCGGCAGATCGCCGACACGCCGCGCAGGTTCTCGAGCGAGACCGGCTGACCGCCGCCGCTGTTGTTGGTGATCGTCGTCATCACGAACGGGACGCGCCCGTGATGCTCGCGCAGGAACGCCTCGAGGCGACCGAGATCCACGTTGCCCTTGAACGGGACCTCCGTCGTCGGATCGCGCGCTTCGGCGCACACGAGATCGATCGCCTCGACACCGAGCTGCTCGAGGTTCGCGCGTGTCGTGTCGAAGTGATTGTTCGACGGCACGAGCTGACCGCGCGTCGCGTGCAGCGAGAACACGAGGTGCTCGGCCGCGCGGCCCTGGTGCGTCGGGATGATGTGGTCGTAGCCGGTAATGCGGCGCACGACCTCCTCGAAGCGATAGAAGCTGCGCGAGCCCGCGTAGCTCTCGTCGGCGGTCATCATCGCGCCCCACTGCGCGGCGCTCATCGCGGTCGTGCCCGAGTCCGTCAGGAAGTCGAACGTGACATCGGCGGCGCGGATGCCGAACAGGTTGAAGCCGACCGACGCGAGGATCGCCTCGCGCTCCTCGATCGTCCGCAGCGGCAACGGCTCGACGACCTTGATCTTGAACGGCTCGATGATCGAGCGACGGCGAATCACGTCAGATAGCCGCGCCGCTGTTGATCGCGTTCGATCGAGCGGAACAGCGCTCCGAAGTTGCCCTCGCCGAACGAGAGGTGGTTTCGCCGCTGGATCAGCTCGATGAAGATCGGGCCGATCAGGTTCTTCGTGAAGATCTGCAGCAGATAGCCATCTGCGTCGCCGTCGACGAGCACGTTCCGGCGCGCGATCTCCGCGTGGTCCTCGCGGACGCCGGGTACGCGATCGAACACGCTCGCGTAGTAGTCGTCGTCGATATCGAGGAACTGGATCGGCGTCCCCTCGAGTGCGCGCAGCGACGCGAGGATGTCGTCGGTCGTGAACGCGAGGTGCTGGATGCCCGGGCCCTTGTACTCCTCGAGGTACTCGTCGATCTGGCTGCCGGACTCGGTGCCCTCGTTGATCGGGATGCAGAACGTGCCGCACGGCGAGCGCAACGCGTACGACTGCAGGCCGGTCTTCACGCCGCGGATATCGAAGTAGCGAACCTCGGTGAACGCGAACACGTCCTTGTAGAACGCGCCCCAACGCTGGAGCTCGCCGCGCGGGACGTTGTTCGTCAGGTGGTCGATGCGGAGGAAGCCCTTGCCCGCGACGCGGTCGGGCTTCTCGAGCGGCACGAAGCCGAGCGTGGCCCACGTGTCCTGGGCGTCGACGAAGTAGATCAGCGAGTCGCCGATGCCGCGCACGGCGAACAAGTTCGCCCCGTCGCCACGCCGCAGATCGCCCTGCGCGCGCCGCGCTCCGCGCCGGATCGCCGTGGCGGCCGCGACCGAGGCGTCGTCGGCGCGCCAGCCCATCGCGCTGATGCAGGGACCGTGGGCGGCCGCGAACTCCGCGTTGAACCCGATCGTCCCCCGATCCAGCACGAGCCGGATCTCGCCCTGCTCGTAGAGATCGAGCGGATGCCGGTGATGCTTCATCGTGCGCGAGAAGCCGAACGCGAGGAGGAGACGGTGCAGCGGTTCCGGATCCGGCGCTGCCAGGATCATGAAGGCGAGGCCGCGCAGGCCACAGGGGTTCTCGTCGCTCGACGTCGTCATCGCTTCTCCTCGGAGGGTTGCCAGCTCTGCCAGTAGTTCTCGATCTCGAACGCCGGCGCACGCTCGCCGACCTCGAGGGGATGGCGCGTATCGATCATCACGGCGACCTCTTCGGTGCGCTGCGCGGATGGTGCGCGCTCCACGGCGCGCGCTTGCGGACCGTGATGGATGCCCTGCGGGTGGAACGTGAGCATGCCGGCGTTCACGCCCGCGCGGCTGAAGAACTCGCCGGAGTGATAGAACAGCACCTCGTCGTAATCGATGTTCGAGTGATAGAAGGGCACCTTCACGGCGCGCGGATCGCCGTTCTCGAGCGGCCGCGGCGCGAACGTGCAGATCGCGACATTCCGCGCGATGAACGTCGTGTGGGCCGATGGCGGCAGGTGATAGCGATCGCTCGACACCGGCCGGATGTCGCGAACGTTGAGCTGCCACACGCAGAGCGTCCCCTTCCAGCCGACGACATCGAGCGGACAGTGCGGGTAGTAGACGTTGGTCAGCACGCCTTGCCGCTGGATCGCCACGCGCCACTCGCCGGCGCGGGAGCCGCCCTGCCCCGCCGCGAGCGAGCTCGGCTCGTTCGGCGTGGGGATGCGGAGCATCGCGGGATCGAACAGCGCGTGCTGACCGAGCATGCCGCGATCGGGGAGCGCGAGCTCGCTCGTGGTCTCGACGATCAACAGCCGCGTCACGCTCGTCGGCGCGAGCCGGTACATCGTGCCGCGCGGGATGACCAAGTAGTCGCCGGTCTCGTACGCGAGCGGTCCGAAGTCGGTCTCGATGCGCCCCGCACCCGCGTGAACGAACAACAGCTCGTCCCCGTCGGCGTTACGAAACAAGTACGGCATCGGCTCGCGGATCGCGGCCATCGCGACGCGGCAATCCGCGTTCGACAACACGACGACGCGGCTCGCGAGATAGTCATCGACGGGCGTCGCGGCGACATCGAATAACCGCGGGCGCAGCGGGCCCTCGATCCGCGTCCAGCCCACGGGGGCGTGCTCGCGATAGAGATGCGCGTAGCGACCGAAGAACCCCTCGCGCGCGTACTCCTCCTCGACCGTGCCCTCGGGGAGCGCCACGTGCGCTTGTCTCGCGACACGACCCTGCACGTACGGAATGCTCATGCGGCGAGAGTGCGCGAGGGCCGCGCGGTAGAAAAACAACTATGTTTGGGTCATCATTGTGCACACCATGAACAATGTCTCCGTCACCCTCGAGCAGGCGCGCGCCCTCGACGCCCTCGATCGCTGCGAGACGTTTGCGCGCGCCGCGCAAGACTTGCGTCGAGGTCACACCTCGGTCCTGTATCTGATCAAGACCCTCGAGGAGGCGCTCGGCTTCGCGGTGCTCGATCGCTCGGGCTATCGCACGCGCCTCACCGCCAAAGGCGCTCGTGTCCTCGAGAGCTGCCGCCAGCTCCTCGCCGCCGAAGCCGCGCTCGCCACGACCGTCACCGAGTTACGCGCGGGCTGGGAGCCAACCGTCTCCGTGGTGTTCGACGGCATCGTTCCCATCGAGCCGCTCCTGCGCGCCGTGGGCCTCCTGGTGAAAGAGAAGGTCTCCACGAAGTTCGAGGTCCGCGCCGAGTTCCTCTCGGGCGTCGAAGAAGCGTTCGACCAAGGCCAGGCCGATCTGATGATCGCGGTGCTCCCGCCTCGTGCACGCGGCCTCGCGGCGATCGAGCTGCCGCCCCTTCAAGCGTCCCTCGTCGCCCGCGCCGATCATCCGCTGGCGAAGGGCCGCCACGACGAGCAGGCCCTGCGCGACGAGCTGCTCCTCACCGTCCGCGGCTCCGATCCGCGCCTCGATCTATCCACCGCGGGGCTCGAAGCCAGCTCGACCGTGCTGCTCAACGATTTCGGATCGAAGCGCGCGGCCATCCTCGCGGGCATCGGCTTCGGCTGGCTGCCCGACGTGCTGATCACCACCGAGCTCGAGCGCCGAAAGCTGCGACGTATCCGGTGGACGCGACCGAGCGTTCATCAGTTTCGTCCGCGTCTCTATCACCGCGGACAGCCGGGACTCGCGGCCCGTCGCTTGATCGCCGCGCTCACGGACGTATGAGGTCGAACGATCGGCGGCGCCCACGTGCGCGCTGTCGGACCGAGCGATCGCCGAGGTGCTCGGGGTCGATCGCGTGACTCGCGCGATCGTGCATGCGGTCGCGCTCGGCGTGCGCGGCGAGGTGCGATCGGCGGCCGATCCCACGACGATTCGCTGGATCGAGTAGCTAGGGAACGACAACGACGGCAGCGTCGGCGTCGGGCGGCCACGCTTCTTTGGCCAGCCACGGATCGAAGCCGGCCGACTTGATCGCGACGAGCATCGGCTTCGTGACCTCCTTCGGCGTGCCGAGGGATGCGTCGTAGGAGACGAAGATCGACTCGGTCGAGACATCGAAGCCGAGCTGATAGACGGCGGGCACGTCGGCGAGAGCGGTGCGCACCTTGAGCGGGCACGTCTCCTCGCAGTACATGCCGAGCGCTTTGATCGTCACCTTGGTCAGCGCGGCGGGCTTCGCGCGCGGCGGCTTCGGTGTGGCGATCGCGTGCGCCTGCTCGTGCGCGTTGAGCTTCGCGTTCGCGTCCTCGTGCTTGGTGCACGCGGCGAGGAGCACGAGGAGGAGCGCGCGCGTCATCATCGTGCAACGCCTCAGCGACGACGCTTCTTCGGATCTTTCTTCGGCGGTGCGATGGGCGCTTCGGCGGGACCGGGTGCACCCGGCGGCTCGTCCGCGGCGGGTGGATCCGGGAGATCCCACTCTTTGATCAGCTTGGGATCGAGGATCGCGGCGATACGGCTGATCTCGGTCTTGGGCTCGAAGGTGTCCTTCATCGCCTCGAGACCCTTCTTCGCTTCTTCCTTCTGCTTCGCCGTCGACTTCTTCGACAGGAACGTGGCTTCGATGCCGACGAGCGTGAGCGCCGGGGTCAGGTCTCCCTCGGCCGCGATCGGTTCGAGCAGGCCGAGCGCGCGATCGGGCTCGCCGTTCTTGAGCACGATCTTCGCCTGGAGACCGAGGGCCGGCAGGTAGCCCGAGTTCGCCTGCAAGGCGTCGTCGAGCTGCTTGCCCGCACCGGCGATGTCATTGGCCGCGAGCAGCAGCTCGGCGAGCGCGGTGCGCGAACGATAGAGCAGCGGGTTCGGCGAGACATCCGTGATGTCTGTCGTCGCTTGCTCGAGCGCCGTCTGCGCGCCCTTGGCATCGCCCGTGGCGATCAGCGCCATGCCGAGCGCGTGGCGACCGATCTTGCTCTTCGCGCGGCGTGCGAGCTTCTCGAGCGCATCGGCGGCTTCCGTCCGCGTCTTGCCCTCGCTCGAGATCATCTTCGCTTCCTCGCGGAGGATCTGAGCTTCGATGTTCTCGGGCGCGAGCTTCAAAACTTCGTCGGCTTCGCCGAGCGCTTCTTTCGCCTTGCCGAGATCGAGCAACGCGTAGACACGCAACAGGCGCGGACGAACGCCTTCGATCTTCGATGCGACATCGAGCGCTTTGTCCGGGTGACCCGATGCGATGTGCAGCGCGGCATCGATCAGCTGGACCGTCGGATCGTCCTCGGCCTTGCCTTTCCCGAACCACGCGATGCGCGCGCGAGCTTTCGCCGCGTCGTTCAGGTTGCCCGCGGAGTAGTAGGCCCACGAGATGCGCGCCCAGAATCGCGGCTCGTTCGGCGGCTTCTGCAGCGTCGCCTTGCGCAGCGCTTCGGCGGCTTTGGGGAAGTCTTCGATACCCGCGTTCGCGAGGGCGAGTGCGAGGTTGCGATACGAGCCGACGCGCGGACCGAGGTTCTTGTCGAGCTTGACCGCGAGCTCGTCGATCGCCTCGTTGACCTGCACCGACGCTTCGGCGCGAGCGAGCGACCGACCCGCGACGGCGAGCGGATGATCCTTCGCTGCCATCGTCGCTTTGTCGTAGAGCTTGATCGCTTCGTCGAGCTGGCCATCGTCGGCGAGCAGGTCGCCGTAATCGATCATGGCGACGACGAGACCTGCGTCGGCGGCGGCCTTGATCTGCGCCTTCGCTGCTTTGCGTTCGCCGCCCGCGAGCTGCGCGCGACCCTTGAGCCACTGCGCCCAGCGATCGTCGGCCTTCTTTTCGAGCTGCGCGTCGAGTGACTTGAGCACCTCGGCGAGGGTGGACTTGCTCGCCGCGGCGATCGCGCCCGCGTTGCCTTCACCGGTGCCGAGCCGCGACAGCTCGACCGCGGCCTTGCCGATCACGAGCTCGCGATAGCCTTCATCGTTCGGCTTGATCTCGGCGATCGCCGATTTGTACGCCTTGTCGACGCGATCGGCGTCGGTGCCGTAGAGCAGTGCTTCGAGACCGGCGGTCTCGACGACATACGCGAACGTGAGGATGTTCGAGTTGTCCTTCTCGAGCGACTCGCCGAGCTTCTTGAGCGACAGCTCGAGGCCGGCGAAGTCGCCGTTCTCGATCGACTGCTTCGATTCCTTCTGCAGGCGAGCGACCGCTTCGGCCTTTTGCTTCTCGCTCCACCAGTACCAGGTGCCGCCGCCGCCGATGCCGAGCACCAGGACGACGAACAAGAAGATGAAGGCGCGGCGGGTCGACCGGCCCCATCGGCGATCGGGACGCAGATCGAAGTCGTTGTCGGGGACGCGAACGCCGGCGACATCGAGCAGACCGCCGGTGAGCAGATCATTGAGGTAGTTCTCGCCGACCGCGGCGGACTGCCGGAGCGCGGCGGCCGCTGCGTTCTGCGGGCGGTCCTTGGACACGAGCCGCGGACGCACGCCCTCGACGGAGATCGGCGGTGGCGCGGTCGATTTCGGCGCGCGCGCGACGGGCGGTGCCGGACGCGGCGCGGGCTCGGGCGCTCCCCCGGTCAGCTCGGGGAACAGCGGGCTCGGATCGCGCATCGGCTCGGCGTTCATCGTCCGCATCTGCGGCGATGCACGCGGCACTTCATTCGGCGGCGGCGGACCGCGACGCGGCGGCGCGGCCGTGGGCGCGGTGCGCGAGCGAAGGATCTCCTGGCCGTTATCGGTCTCGCCGCGCGGCGGAACCGGCGTGGGAATCGGCGCGGGCGGATCGAGCCCCTGCCCCGCGCGTGCACGCTTGAGCATCGCGAGGATCGCCGGACTCGTGGGATCGAGGTTCTGCGCGTGCTGCAGCACGGGCACCGCACGCTCGAAGTCCGAGCGACGCAGCAGCACTTCACCGAGGAGCGCGAAGCCCTGTCGATTCGTGCGATCGACCTTCACCACACGGAGCAGCTCGCCTTGCGCTTCCTTCCATTGGTGCATCGCCGCGTGTGCGCGCGCGAGCATCACCCTGCCTTCGAGGCTATCGGGTGCGGCCTCGAGGCCAAGGTTTCCGACCTGCACCGCATCTCGTGGACGACCGAGTGCGAGGTAAGCCTCTCCGAGATCGATGAACGCTGGCGACGCCGGGTCACGGCGTACCAGATCGATCAGCTCCTCGATTTCCTGAGCCGTCGGCCTGCGATCCCCTTCGATCATCAGCACCTTCAGGGTAACCCCATTGCCCCCACCGCGGCAAACCTACATGGCGTGTATGCTTTTCCGCGATGGGCAGTGACCTCGGCGTGTTGTTCCGGATCTCGACCTTCGGCGAGTCGCATGGCCCCGGGCTCGGCGTCGTCGTCGACGGGTTTCCCGCGAAGTTGCCCGTCGATCTCGCACACATCCAAGGCGAGCTAGACCGCCGCCGCCCCGGCCAGAGCCGCCTCGTCAGCCAGCGAAAAGAAGCCGACCAGGTCGAGATCCTCTCGGGAGTCCTCGATGGAACCAGCCTCGGGACCCCGATCGCGATGCTGATCCGGAACCAGGACGCACGCTCGAAGGACTACGCGGAGATCGCGCAGGCGTATCGGCCGAGCCACGCGGACTACACCTACGACGCGAAGTACGGCATCCGCGCCGTCGCGGGCGGTGGCCGCGCGAGCGCTCGCGAGACCGCCGGACGCGTCGCCGCCGGTGCGCTCGCGCAACAATTGCTGGCGCGCGTCGGCGTCGAGATCGTCGCGTGGGTGGACGAGGTCTGCGGGATCGTAGCGACCGTCGACGAAGCGAGCGTCGCGCGCACGCAGGTCGACGCGAACGACATCCGCTGCCCCGACGAAGATGCGGCGAAGATCATGATCGAGCGCGTCGAGCGGGCGCGCAAGGACGGCGACTCCGTCGGCGGCGTGATTCGCGCCGTCGCGCGCGGCGTTCCCGTCGGCTGGGGTGAGCCCGTGTTCGACAAGCTCGAGGCCGATCTCGCGAAGGCGATGATGAGCATCCCCGCCGTGAAAGGCGTGGAGAACGGCTCTGGGTTCGCGGGCACGCTGTTGACCGGCAGCGCGCACAACGACATCTATATCCGTCGCGCCGACGGCGAGATCGGCACGCGCACGAATCGCTCGGGCGGGATCCAAGGCGGCATCTCGAACGGCGAGCCGGTCACGCTGCGGATCGCGTTCAAGCCCACGGCGACGATCATGCGCGAGCAAGAGACCGTCGATCGCCAGGGCAATCCGACGACGCTCATGCCCAAAGGTCGTCACGACGCCTGCGTGCTTCCGCGCGCCGTTCCGGTCGTCGAGGCGATGTTCGCGCTCGTCCTCGCGGACCACTTCCTGCGCCATCGCGCCCAAGCCTCCGTCCTATAAGTGCTTCCCGAAGGAGATCGGCGCCTCCTTCGATAAGGTGTCAGGGTGGGCTCGTAGGGTCGGTCCATGGGCCCGATCACGCAGCAGCTCGTCGAGGAGCTGGGCTACGACCCCGACGACGGCATCCCGCAGGTGCGAGAGATGCGCGACGTCGCGATCGGCGAGGTCGTACGTGCGCGGGCCGGCGCGGTCCCCGTCGCGGTCGCACGGCTGGGGAGCGGCCGGCTCGTTGTTGTTGTCGATGAATGCCCCCACGATGGCGGCCGGATCTCCGATGGCTACGTCGAAGGCGAGCGCCTCGTATGCTCGCGCCACAACTGGGAGCTCGAGGTGGAAGCTCTTGATAATGGTGTGGTCGGGCGGTGTCGCCGCGCGTGCAAGCCGCTCTAACCCGCTGGAAATGTTGATCCGCAGTCCCGAGCATGCGAGCGTCCGGGGACGTGGGCGCCGTCTTGGTCCATATCGATCTCGACGGTGATCATGTCGAGCCGAGCTCGCTCGCTGCACTCGCTGCGGGTCGCGCCGTGGCGTCGTCGTGGGGCGGCACGCTCTACGCTGCGTTGATCGCGTACGACCCGTCGGCGCGACGCCCGGCCGTGGTGGGCGACGATCCGACCGCACCGATCCGGATCGCTCCGACGACGAATCTGCAACAAGTGCAGAGCGAGCTGGGTCGCGCCGGTGCCGACAAGATCGTCGTCGCGATGACGGAGTCGCCCGTGCTGCCGATGTGGTTCGCCGTCGGAAACGCGTGGCAGAAGGTGCTCGATCATCTGCGGCCGCGCCTCGTGCTGTTCGGCGCCGAGAGTCCATCGGCCGCGGAGCTCGGCCCGCGCACGGGCGCTCGCCTCGGCGCGCGACTGCTCCTGCGTGCGCGCGCGATCGGTGTCGAGGAAGTCGAGCTGCGCGATCGCGACGGCGGCTACGTCCGCGCGAGCGATGGCGGCGCCGCGGTCGTTCTCGTCGGTGGCCCTCCTCCCGCGATGACGGCCGATGTCGACATCGACCTCGTGGTCCTCGACGCCAAGGGCGGCGCCGACGAGCGCGTCGAGCTCGCGGGCGTGGTTCCCGCCGAGGTCGGCCACACCGTCGGTGCGATCGTCGCGCTCGGCGACGATGCGACGGATCCCGGAATCGCGAAGGAGGCCGCGCGCCTCGCACGATTGCTCGATGCCCCCGTCGTCGGCAGCGCGACCGCCGCGCGCGCGAACGCGATCGGCCAAGGCGCCGTGATCGAGAAGAACGCGCCGCTCGCACCCGAGGTCTGCATCGCGATCGGCAACCCCGTGGTCGATCTCGCGGGGACCACCAGCGTCGTGCGGATCGGCGGCGGAGGCGGCAAGGCGATCGATGGCTCGCTGTCCGGGCCGATCCTCGTGAACCTCGCGGAGCTGCGGCGCGCGCTCGAGGAGCCGAGCTCGTGAAGGTCTGCGTCTGGCTCGGTAGTGCGGCCCCGTTGCGATCCATTCGCTGGCTCGACGGTGCGATCGCCCTCGGCGCGAAGTTCGGCGAGGCGACGACGATCGCCGCCGGCGACGCCACGTGGCTCGATCTCGCGGCGGATCGATCGTCGCGCGCGGGTGTCGCGAGTGCGGGCGTTGTCACCGATCTGACGCTCGACTACTTGGGGTGGGCGCAGGTCGCGTTCGCGGCCGCGCGCCACCTCGGCGCGACGACGATCCTCGTCGACGAAGCGAGCCGCCCCGAGCGCTTTCCGGAGGTCGCCGCGATCGCGGAGCTGATGGACGCGGTGCAGCTCACTCATATCGTCGCGCTCGCCCCCGACAACAACGTGATTCACGCGAGTCGCGCCACCGGCCGCGGTGAGCTGCAGACCGTGCGCGTGCGCGGCCCCGCCGTGTTCGGGATTCGCGTCGCCGGCGCCGCGATCGACGAGTACCCGACGCCGATGCCGTCGTCGTCGATGAAGCGGCTCGAGCTGTCGACGCTCGGCCTCGATCCGGTGGTCCTCGGTCATCGTGCACTGCCGCCGCGCGCCAGCCGCGAGCCGCGCCGCACCGTCGATCGAGTGGCCGAGCATCTGTCCGCCCACCTCGTTCCACGTCTCGGCACGCGACGAGGCGGTTGATGGCGCAGGCACGAGTTGCCGTCGTCGATCCTGCGATGAGCGCCCCCCGCGTACAGGTGATCGCGCCGGCGCCGCTCGGTGCGACGGCGCTCGCCGCGCTCCGCGCTCGCGAGATCGATGCACGACTCGGCGAGACCACAGCGGATATCGGCGCCGATGGCGACGTGATCGCGTGGGCGCTGTCGTCGACGCCGACGGCCGCCGCCGCGGTCGAGCTCGCGAAGATCTGCGCGCGCGCCGCCGCGCTCGGTCGGCCCGTGTGCGTGCTCGCACCGTTTCCAGATCCGCCGACTCGCTCGCACAAGACGAGCCGCGCAGCGATCGAGCGCGTCGCCGCCCTGTCCTACCTGCGCGCGCACGGCGCGGCGGTCGGCCACGATGTCGACGCGTGGCTCGAGTCGGTCGTGTTGCTCGTCCGGTACGGAGCACCGCGCGGCCCCCACGCGGCGGTGGTCGCGCCGAGTGGTTCGTGGCTCGAAGCGCAAGCGCTGTCGATCGCCGCGGAGATGGAAGCGCTCAACGTGCGACCTCCCGTGATCGGCGGCGACGAAGTGACGGACGTAGTGCTCTACGATCCCGCGCTCGGTGCACCGCCGTCGACGACGCCGGGCATGCACGTGCCCGTCGCGCCGCGACCCGAGCTCGCCACCGATCCCGCGATGCTGTACGGCGCACGCGCTGCGCTCGCGGCGATCGCGATCCTCGGCCGCGCGAGCGAGCGCATCGCGATCGGCCTCGGACCCGCGCCCCGCACCGCGAACGCGGAGCTCGCGATCAACACCGAGCTGCTGCAGAAGCAGCTCGCGAAGCTCGAGTCGCAGATCGGTCACCTCGGGGATCACGAGACGAAGGTGCTCTTGCGATCGTACGGCGTGCCGATCACGCGACAGGTCGTGGCGACCACGCCGTCCGCCGCCGTGAAGAAGGCGCGCGAGGTCGGCTACCCTGTCGAGATCAAGCCGTGGGGCCACGATCAACCGAGCGAGCCCGCGGGGTGTCCCGTCGAAAAGAACGTCACGAGCGACGCGTTCGTCCGGCAAGCGTTCAACGCGATCCTCGCGGCGGCGAATCGCGGGCCCGAGGGACGGGACAGCGCCGTCATCGTACGCGAGACACCTCCCGCCGGCCGCGAGATCGGCGTGACCTTGCTCGAGCTCCCCGCGCTCGGCTGGACCGTGGTGCTCGATGCACCGGGCGCCGGTCAGCTCGCGGCCCCTGCCCCGCTTCGCCTCCTCGACGCGCAGCAGCTGGCGGCGCAGATCATCTCGTCGCGCGCCGGTGATGCCGAGCCCGATCGCGCGGGGCTCGCAAATCTACTGCGGCGTGCATCGCACCTCGCCGTGGATCTCGCGGGTCGCGTGACCCGGATCGACCTGCCACGCGTCATCGTCGGCGGGCGCGGCTCGCGCACGCTCGTCGTCGACGCATCGCTGGAGCTCGCGTGACCGACGCGACCGGCCCGAGCGATCTCGAGCTCCTCGACGCGTGGCGCGCGGGCGATGGCGCTGCGGGCAAGCAGCTGTTCGAGCGGCACTTCGATTCCATCTTCAGCTTCTTCGAGACGAAGTGCTCCAGCGACGCCGACGATCTGGTGCAGTCGACGTTCCTCGCGTGCCTCAAGGCGAAGACGCAGTTCCGCGCGGAGTCGAGCTTCCGTACGTATCTGTTCACGATCGCGCGCAACGAGCTGTATCACCTGCTGCGCACGCGCCAGCGCAAGGACGCGAAGCTCGACTTCGAGCTGTCGTCGATCGCCGACCTGATCTCCACGCCGGGCACGAAGCTCGCGCGCAACCAGGAGCACCGGCAGCTCGTCGAGGCGATGCAGCAACTGCCCGTCGAGCAGCAAATGTTGCTCGAGTTGCACTACTGGGAAGAGATGGACATCGCCGCGCTCGCGACGGTGTTCGATGCGCCCGCGGCGACGATCCGTACGCGCCTGCATCGCGCGCGAAATGCGCTACGCGAGCGCCTCGAGTCGATGGCGCCGCCCGAGGCGCTCGAGACGCTCGAGTCGATGGACGCGTGGGCCAAAGCGGTTCCGTTCCGGCCTCAGTGAAGTCGCGCGAGGAGCGCCTCGGCTTCGGTAACCTGGCGGGTAGCTTCCGGATCCGCACGCAACTCGACGAGGGCGGCGGTCGCGAGCTCCTTGGCACGCTCCGAGTTTCCCGTCTCGGCGTTCATCATCGCGAGGCCGAGATCACCCTGCGCGCGCCAGTGCACGTCGTCGATCGCCGCGAGCCCCTGCTCGAGGAGCGCCTTCGCGTGCGGCCAATCGCGCGCCTCCACGCGCGAGAGCCCGAGCGCGATGTGCGCCATCGCGAGCCCCGCGTGCTCGGGCGTCTTCGCGAACACCGCGACGGCGGTCTCCGCGTGTGACGCGAGCAAGGACCGTTTGCCCGCGCGGAGCAGCGCCATCGCGTAGCCGAGCTCGACCTTGCCGACGTCCAGCGCGTGAGGACCGTCGACCTCGATGAAGATCGCCTTCGCCTCGTCCCAGCTCGCGAACGCTTCGTCGAACCGATCGAGGCGCGCGAGGATCTCGGCGCGGTTGTGCAGATCAGACGCCGTGTTGTAGCTGTGGTCGCCTTCGGTCGCGCGCTCGATCGCGAGCGAGCGATCGAACACCGTGAGAGCCTCGTCGAGCTGGTTCGTCCGGCCGAGCGCGACGGCGAGCGCGCTGAGCGCACCGAGGATCGTCTGGCTGTTCGGGTCGAACTTCCCGTCGACGATCGCGAGCGCCGCGCGCGCCGCGACTAACGCGTCCTGCGGGCGCTGCATCTCGATCAGCACGAGCGAGCGCTCGACCTGGATCTGGCTGCGCAGCGCGATCGCCGTGCGCTTCTCTGCATCCTCGCTCGCTGCATCGAACGCCGCGAGCGCATCGGCGAGGCGCCCCACGAGGTGCAGCGCGCGCCCGCGCTCCATGAGGGGGAGCGCGAGCGCTTGCCCCTGACGCTTCGACACCGCCAGAAAGCGATCCGCGTACGCGACGACGTTCGCGACGTCGCTCGTGTCGTGCGCGACGAGAACCTGCGCGCGTGCCGCGTGCACCTCGATCATCGGATCGTTGGTACTCGTCGCCTCGGCAACCGCGAGGCGCGCCCACTCGCGTGCTTCGTTGTCGCGGGACGTGTTGAGAAGAACGACGGTCAGGTTCGTCGCAGCGTCCGCCGCGGTCTGTGGATCGCCGGCGCTGCGCGCGCCGAAGTATGCCTCGTGCAACTCTTCGTACGCGCGATCCCATTCGGCGCGGTGCATCGCGATCGATCCGGTGAGGAGTCGAGCCTGAGGCAGCAGCGGTGGATACCCGAGCGTCGCGGCTTGTTGTACGAACACGCCGGCGAGCGTGGTCGCGCGCTGCACCTGTCCCGCTCGAGCGATCGTGTTCGTGTAGGCGATGTTCGCCTGCAGCGCACGTACGGCGGCCGCTCGCACGGGCTCGTCGGGCGGTGCGACGAGCGCTTCGAGGTATGCAGGATCGGAGCACGGTTGCGGATCCGGCAACCGGTCGACGAGATCGATCCCCGTGCCGTGATGGGTGGACTCGAGCAGCTCGATCGTCGAGACAAACCGCTGCCGCCGCGTCGCGAGGCACGACAGCCCACGATCGAACAACCGCGACGACCATCCACCCTGTCCCGCGGTGCACACCGCGCGGTGCTCGCTCGCCCATCGCTGCGCCCATGCATCGAGCGCTTGGACCGCAGCCGGACCATCGGCGCCCGCCGCGCGCTGCACCGCATCCGCGTGGCTCCGCGACCAGCTCGTCGCGATCTCCGCCTCGCCACCGCCGCACGGATCCGGTGCATCGGACCGCATCGTGCCCACCGCGAACGCACCACCCGACAAGGCGAGCGCCGCTCCGACGAGGGTCCGGCGTCGCCACACCGTGCGCGGATCGCGATCGAGCGCGGCGACGAGCTCGGCCATCGATCCGAAGCGATCGCTCGGCGCCGTGGCCGTCGCGCGCGCGAGGATCGCCGCGATCCACGCGGGCACGCTCCCGCTCGGTCCGAGTGCCTCGCGCAGCGACACGCCGAACGCGTACTGATCCACTGCGGCCGTGATCTCGCCACCCGCGAGCTGCTCCGGCGCCATGTAGCGCGGCGTTCCACCGCCGATCACGCCCGTGCGCGGCGTCTCGCTGCTCGCGAGCCCGAAATCGAGCACGCGCACGCGTCCATCGTCACCGACCACCGCGTTGTCGGGCTTGAAGTCGCGATGGACGAGGCCTGCGTCATGGGCGGCGACCAACCCCGCGGCTGCGGCTCGATAGACGGCGACGGTCGCGCGATCCTCGCGCCTCGTGTCGTCGCACCACTCGCGCAGGTTCTTGCCGCGCACCCACTCCATCACGAGATAGACGCGATCGTCGACGATGCCGACGTCGAACACCGGCACCACGTTGGGATGGCTCAGCTTCGCGAGCGCTTGTCCCTCGGCGACGATCCGCTCGCGCGTGGATCCCGCGGTCGCTTTGACGAGCTTGATCGCGACGCGGCGCTCGAGCTCGGGATCCCACGCTCCCCACACGACGCTCATGCCGCCCTCGCCGACCATCTCGAGGAGCTGATAGCGACCGATGGTGACGCGTTCGTCGGTCGCGAACAGCTTCTCGGCGATGCGCGCCTTCGCGACGCGCCGCCTCAGGTCATCGAGCTCCGGGCGTGGCGGTATGTCCTCCGGGTCCCCCGCCATCGAGATCGCAGGATACACGCCGAACGCCGATAACTGCGCGAATCCATGAACGACGTCGACCGGACGATTTCGTGAAACGCGGGAGGGCGACCGGGCTCTACCACCCTCGATGAAAGTCCTCCCACTGCTGCTCCTCGCTGCCTGCGCCCTCGACGAACCGTCCGTTTCGGAGACCGAGCTGGAGATAAAGAAGCTCCCCGGCAACTGTCCAACCTATGACTGCGGCGGCAACTCCGCGGGTCTGGAAGGCCGTGTTGTCACGGCGATCCACGAAAAGGGACTCACGACCCCCGAGGGGATGCGGCTCGTCGACTTCGGTCGGTACGTCGGTACGAAGTGGCGATCGTCTCGCGCGGACGTGCTGAACGCCGAGCTCCTCGCACGCGACAAGGACACGAACGCGATCACGGAGTACGGAACGGACATCGTCGGCTTCATGTTCATCGTCGAAGACACGACGACGACGAACCGCTACTACATCACGGTCGTTCGCGCGGAGAAGACCTCGATGTGGGCCCAGTATCCAAATCCCGGGCGGAAGAGCTGGAACTACGAGCTCTCGTACACGAGCGAAAAGAATCCCCAGGATCCTCAGAACGTGTGCATGCGGCCACCATCGGCCGATCCGATGGATCCGCAGATGACCGTTCTGTTCGACGACGACCGGGTCGTGCAGGACGACATTCGGTTCGGCCCCGAGGAGGCCGATTGGTTCACGTTCGGCTGTTCTGGATCCGCGCTCGCGAAGCAGCACCTGTCCGGGCACACCAAAGCCGGATCACAGATCCTCGGCGTCACGACGACGCTGAAGGAGCGCACGGCGTTCCTCAAGATGTTGACCTCGGACATCTGTGGCGCTGGCACTCCCTACACGGTGGCCGGCACCCGGCTCCACTACCGCGATCATCATGGCTTCATGAGCACGGTGAAGGTGGGCGAGCAGGTCGAGGGAGTTTGGGGAGAGCGTGGCGCGATCTGCATGGGGACACCGCGTGTCGAGTTCAATCCAACCCCGCTCTCGATCGCCACGTTTGGCCCCGATATCAAGGACGAGCTCAACCAGTTCGGGTGCGAATTGCCGAGACCGTGTGCTCCCGCCGACTACGAGACGAAGTATCCGTACGGCGACGGGCTCGTACTGAGCACGAACTATTACTGACCGCGCAGCGCGTGAAGGCGCGCGATGCGATGGGCGTACAGACCGGTGTACGCGAACGATCCGACGCGCGTCGCCACTTCGAGCGCTTGATCGACGGCCGCACGGGCGAGCTCGCGATGTCCGAGCGCCTGCTCTCCCTCGGCGACTGCGATGAGCGCGTCGATCGCGCGGTGCCGCTGCCACTGATCCGAGCGAGCGAGCTCGTCGGCGAGCGCCCGCGCCGACGCTATGGCGCTCGTCGGATCCTCGGCGATTGCCAAGTAAGCGCGCGCGATCGTCGCGTCGCTGTCGTGGAGCGAGGCGCTCGCTTGCCGAGCAGCGACGCGATCGTCATCGTCGAAGGCGAGCCAGAACAAGTCGTACCAGATCCATTGGAACCGCTGCACGAGGTGTGGGTGGAGGCGATGGATACGCTCGCTGACGTCCTGGAGCTCGCGACGAGCCAGAGCTCGATCTAGCGTGAATGCCGCGGCGGCAGCGCGGAACTCGAGGACTAGCGGATCGTCCGCGCCGACGATCGCGACTAATTCGGCGCGGTGCTGTGCGAACAGCTCCGTGCGACGAGAGGCGTCGTCCTCCACGATCGCTCGGTTGGCGAGAATGCTCGCCATCTCGTAGCGCTCCGCCGTCACCGGGGGACGAACGGCGAGAGCGGCATCGAAGTACACACGGGCACCCGCGCGATCGCTCTTCGACATGCGGAGCGTCCCCAGGTTGTTCAGCAGCAGCGCACGCTCGAACGCACCCATCGCTCCGAGCCCGCGCGCGACGTTCTCCACCACGCGGGTCGACGCCGCCGCTTGCTCGGCGAACGCCGGCACCGCACCCGTCACAGTCGCGATCGCATACATCTCGCGTGCGAATGCTTCCACACCCGTCGTCGGGTCGCCGGCGGCGAACGCCACCTGCTGCGCGCGATCGAGCACCTCGGCCGCGCGTGCGCGCTCGCGCTGAAACAGAAGCGCGATGCCATAGGCGAGCTGTGCCCGCGCCGCGAGCGGTTCGTAGCCAAGCCCTGTCGCGGCGGTCGCCGTCGCCTCCGCGACAGATACCGCCGACGGATCCACGGCGAGCGCGAGCACGCGGGCGCGCGCGACGTCATTGGCGAGCTCGGCCGCACGCGGCGCGAGCATGATCGAGGGCGGTGCCACCGTCGAGGATTCGGCCTCCAGCGCACAGCGCGCCGGGTCCGGCAAGCTGCGGGCAGCGAGCACCGCATCCGACAAGCGCGCCGCTTCCGCCCGCGACAGCACGTCGCTCGCCGCCGAAAGGCCTGCACGCGCACGAGCGAGACACCCGCGATCCAGCTCGTAGCGCGCGGGCGCGAGCTCGCCCGCATCCGCGGCGGTGCATGCATTCTGCGACGCCGTGACCCAGCGCGACGCATACGCATCGAGCTCGGGCGCGATCTGCGCCGCGACGATCTCGCCGTATGCCCCGAGGCCGCGCAACCGCGCGACGAGCGCCGAGCGCAGCGTGTCGTTCCACGCCGTCGCGATCTCGGCGCGCGCGCCGCTGCAGCGCTCGACGTGATCGCCGCGCATCGTACCCGCAGCGAACGCGCCACCGGCCGCGAGGACCGCCGCTCCGACGAGGATCCGCCGGCGCCACACGATGCGCGGATCGCGGTCGATCGCGGCGACGAGATCCGCCATCGACGCGAACCGCTCGGCCGGTGTGGGTGCGGTCGAGCGCACGAGGATCGCTTCGATCCACGCGGGGACATCGGTCGTGCCGAGCGCCTCGCGAAGCGACACGCCGAACGCGTACTGATCCGCCGCGGCGGTGAGCTCGCCGCCCGCGGCTTGCTCGGGCGCCATGTACCGCGGCGTCCCCGCGCCTCGGGTGACCGTCCCGTCGCCGCTCGTCGCGCCGACGTTCTCGCTGCGCGCGAGGCCGAAATCGAGGACGCGCACGCGACCATCGTCGCCGACGACGGCGTTATCGGGCTTGAAGTCGCGATGAACGAGGCCGGCTTCGTGCGCCGCGAGAAGGCCCATCCCCGCGGCGCGATAGACCGCGAGGATCGCGCGATCGTCGCGATCCTCGGCACACCACACGCGCAGGTTCTTCCCGCGCACCCACTCCATCACCAGGTACACGCGATCGTCGACGACGCCGACATCGAACACGGGCACGACGTTCGGGTGGCTCAGCTTCGCGAGCGCTTGCCCCTCGGCGAGGATGCGGTCGCGCGTCGAACCGGAGGTTGCCTTGACGAGCTTGATCGCGACGCGCCGCTCGAGCTCGGGATCCCACGCGCCCCACACCACGCCCATGCCACCCTCGCCCACCATCTCGAGCAGGTGATAGCGACCGATCTGCACGCGCTCGCCGCTCGCGAACAGCTTCTCGGCGATGCGGGCCTTCGCCACGCGACGCGCGAGCTCGTCGGGCTCGGGGCGCGGCGGCAGCTCGTCCTTGGTCGTGTCGCCCGACATCGAGCGTCCAGGATACACGCGCGAGCTAGAGCTTCTCGACCGCGGGCGCGAGCCCTTTGCGACCGTCGTCGCACTCCACCTTCGTGAACCCGTGGGACTTGAGGCGCGCGGGGCTGATGCCCGAGAGCTGGCGGATGTTCTGCACCTGGTAGTTCTTGTCGTCGCGCAGCAGGCGCCCGAGCATCTGCTTGCTGCACATCTCCCACTTGATCTTCAGCGTCGTTAGGTCGGCGCGGATCGTCGCGGGATTTTGATCTTGGTCGAAGACGTCCTCGAGCATCGCCGCGAACTCGTCGCGCGCGGCTTGGTCGTTGATCGGCGCAGGTTTCTCGGCGACCGGTGTCGCGGGCGTCGCGGCCTTGGTCTGGCGGTACGCGAACGTCGCGAGCGCGGCGGCGCCGACGAGCCCGGCGAACACGAGGCCGACGATCTCGTCCTTGGCGAGCGCCACTACGAATCTCCGGGCGCTGCGATCTGGAGCTCGAGCTGCTGCGCGATCTCGAGCAGCTGATCGCGCGTGTTGAGGCGCGGATCCGCGATCACGCGATCGAGCAGCACGCCGAGGATGCGGCCGATCGTCGGTCCCGGCGCGATCTTCAGCTCGCCGATCAGGTCCTTGCCCGCGATCGCGAGGTCTTTGGGTGCGAGGGGATGGCGCTCGCGCAGGATGCGCTCGCCCTCGGCGATGACGGCCGGCTGTGCCGGGCTGTGTGCGCGCCACAGATCGATCGTCGCCTCGGCGAGCTCGCGCCCGATGAACGAGAACAGCCGGCGGATCTCGTCGGCGCGAAGATCGGGAAGCTCGACGGCCCGCGCGATGCTGGCGAGGTGCGCGGCCGCGTTCGCCTCGGCGTTCGAGAACTTGAGCGCTTTGAGCATGGTCTCGACACGCTCGAACGTCTCGAGATCCCGGTAGCGCGGGTTCGTGTCCGGATCGCCGAGCTCGATGCAGAAGGCCGCGAGGCGCGTGTTCGGCGTCGCGGCGTCGATGCGCGCGAGCCAGCGCTGCAGCGCGCCGTCGCCCCAGCGCGCGAGGTTCAGCGCCGGTGCGATCTGCGCGAGGATGCCGGTACGCTCGGCGATCGCGAGGCCGCGCGAGGGTTGCCGCGTGCGCAGCAGCTTGTCGAGCTCGTCGGAGATACGCTCCTTGCTGACCTTCGCGAGCGAGGGCAGCGCCGGGACGATGCCGCGCTCGGTGTCCGGATCGAGCGCGAACTCGAGGGCGGCGGAGAAGCGGACGGCGCGCATCACCCGGAGGCCGTCCTCGGTGAAGCGCGCGACCGCGTCCTCGAACACGTTGCCCGTGGGGCCCACCGCGCGCAGCAGCTTGTCGGCGATGTCCTGTTGCCCGCCGTACGGATCGAACAGCACGTCGTGCTCGGGGTCGTACGCCATCGCGTTGACGCGCAGATCGCGGCGCGCGAGATCGTCGCGCAGCGGAACACCGAACGTCACGTGATCGGGACGGCGCGCGTCGGTGTACGCACCCTCGCCGCGATACGTGGTGACCTCGACGTGCGAGTCGACGCCCTTGCCCGTGATGATCGTGACGGTGCCGTGCTGGAGGCCCGTGGGGATCGTACGGCGAAACAGCGCGAGCACTTGCTCGGGGAGCGCGCTCGTCGCGACGTCCCAATCGCCGGGCGTGCGGCCGAGGATCGCGTCGCGCACCGCGCCGCCGACGGTGACCGCTTCGTGGCCTGCCTTGGTCAGCGTCGCGCACACCTCGCGCACGTTCGATGGCACCGAGGCTGCGAGCCGAGCCATCGCGTCGGTCACGGTTACTCCGTCGCTGCAGCGCCGCGCAGGCGGTTGAAGATATCCACCGCACGCGTGCGCAACTTCTGCGCTTCCGCGGTCTGTCCGACCCGCTCTTTGACCGTGGCGAGCCCTTGGTAGGCGCGCGCGAGCTCGACCTCGTGCTTCACCGCGGCGAGGATGTCGATCGCGCGACGGAAATCGTCCTCGGCCTGCTGCATGTTGCCGAGCGCGCCGGCGACCTCGCCCTTCACGCGATAGCCGCTGCCGATGTGCACGCGGAGGCCGACCGCCTGGCTGACCGCGACCGCGGCGTGCGCCTCGACGTCTGCTTGCTCGAGGTTCCCGAGCTGCAGCTGCACCTGCGCGAGTCGCTGGTGCGTGACGGCGAGCGCGACGCGATCGCCGAGGTTCGACGCGATCTGCTTTGCTTGCTGGAGCTCGACGACCGCTTCGGCTTCCTTGCCGATCAGCGCCTTCACCTCGCCGGAGCGCGACAGGACGTCCGCGAGCGCGAGCTTGTCGCCGATGTCCTGCGCCATCGTGCGCGCTTCCCCGAGCATCTCGAGCGCGAGCTCGAGGTTTCCGTCCTCGGCGTGCACGCCGCCGAGATCGCCGAGCGATTGCACGATCCCGACGAGGTCGCCGATGTCGCGACGGAGATCGAGCGCCTCGCGGAACTGATTGATCGCCGCTTTGAAGTTGCCGGTGTCGTGATGCACGCGACCGATGTTCGCGAGGGACAGCGCGATCGATCGGCGATCGCCGAGCGCGCGACGGATCGTGAGCGCCTGGCGATGAAAATCGAGCGCTTGCGAGAAGGCGCCGCGCAGCCAGTTCACGCGCCCCATCTCGTCGAGGGTGGAGGCGATACCGCGATCGTCGCGAGACCGCTCGAACAGCTCGTGCGCGCGACGGAGATGATCCATCGCGCTGTCGTACTTGCCGAGTCGGCGCTGTCCGCGCGCGAGTCGGCTGTAGGCCGCGCCGGCCTTCGCCATGTTGTCGAAGCGCCACGCGAGATGAAGCATCTCGGTGAAGTGGGCCATCGCGTCGTCGGTGCGGCCGGTCTGCTCGAGCACGTCACCGAGGTTGTGCAAGCACTCCATGCGCGCCGGCGCATCTTGCTCGCCGACCATCTTGAGCCCCTTCTCGTACAGGATGCGCGCTTCGTCGGGCGCGTAGCGCGAACGAGCGCGATCGCCGCCCTGCAGATAGCAGCGCGCCGCGCGCTCGGCATCGCCGCCGCGCTCGTAGAGACCGGCAAGAAACTCGAGCTGCTCGTCGCTGCGCTGCGTCGTCTTCGCTTCGAGCCACTGCGCCGCCGCGAGGTAATAGCGCTCGAGCTTGCCGTGCTCCGTCGAGCGCGCGATCAGCTCGCGCTCGAGGTTGTGCTTGAACACGATCTCGGTCTCGCCCGGAATGCTCGAGTCATCGGCATCGAGGGAGAGCAGGTAGTCCTGATCCGCGAGCCCCGCGATCAGATCACTCACGCGGCGCCGCACCTCCTCGCCGTTTCCCCACTCGAGATCGAGCGGCGCCGGGCGATCGCTCGGCTGCGGCGGCTCGGGGCGTTCGAGCCGGGTCAACGCGATGACCGCGGACACCCAGAACACGTTGCCGAACACCGCGGCCTTCTCGAGCAGATCGCGCTCTTCGCTCTCGAGCGCGGCGATGCGCGCTTCGATCGCTTCCTCGACGCTGATCGGCAGCTCGGTCGCCGCCGCGCGATCCGGATCGAGCCGCCACACCGGTCCGCGCGCGTCGATCGTTCCGTTGTCGATGAATAGCCGCACGAGCTGCTCGAGGAAGGCGGGGTTGCCGCCCGTCATCTCCACGGCGAGCTGGGTGGTGTCCTCGGGCAGCTGCGGCACGCGCGACAGCAGATTCCGGAACATCTGCTCGGCGTCGTCGGCTTCGAGGTTTCGCAGATCGATCCGCTCGTGGTCCATCGCGCCCTCGCCCCACCCCGTCGCGTGCACGAGCATCTCCGGACGCGCCGACGCGATCAGCACGACGCTCGATCCCGCGAGCCCCGCCGCGAGATCCTTGACGATCGAGAGCGTCTCGGAGTCGGCCCACTGCATGTCGTCGAACACGAGCACGAGCGGCGCGTGCGACGCATCGAGCTCGACGAACCGGCGCAGCACCGCGCGGGCGATCTCTTGGCCCTGCTTCGGACTCTCGGCGACGGCGCGCAAGAACGGCGTCTGCGGAAAGTCCAAGCCGACGAACGTGCCGAGGAAGTGGAGCATCTCCGCGACCTGATCCGAGCCCATCACGGTGCGGATCTCGTGCGCGAAGCGCATGCGCGACGTGTCGTCCGGGACCGGGGTGAGCTCGAAGCGATCGCGAAGCACGGCAGCGATCGCGGAGAACCGGATCGGCCTCCCGTTCGCGTCGCGCTCGGCGGCGCCGTGAAACACCCGACATGGCCGCTCCTGGTTCGACACGAGCCCGGAGACCAGCTCGCTGATCAACCGCGTCTTGCCGGTGCCTTGATTGCCGACCACCGTGACCAGCTGGGGTGCTTGGAAGTCGATGGCGCGGCTGACGACATCCTGTAGCGTGGACAACTGATCCCCGCGTCCTACGAGCGGAGACCGCACAGTGCGTGCGGTCTCCGAATCGGGATGCATGCGCACCATGCTCCGATGCCGCTCCGGGATCGGAGGCGGTGTCGGTGCTTTCGCGCCCGCGCTGCCGGGTGGCCGGGACGCTCCTGTCGACACTTTCGCAGAGGTTACCCAACCGAGTAGATCCGTCGCAAGCATGGCAGCCGACAGTAAAACGGGTGTACCGTTCTGATCAGGGATGGGAAAGCTTGCGCTCCTAGGTGCGCTCGGGCTCCTGCCGTTGGCGGGTTGCCCCACGGTTGACCTCGGCGATACCCCGTCGGATATCGGCCTGTGCAATCCGGCCGGCGGCCTCGAGTATTTCCAGACGATGATCTGGCCCGAGTACATCAAGGCATCTCCGACGGGAATGGCGCTCGATCCGATGCGCAGCTGCACGCGCGCCGGCCAGTGCCACAACGAGGCCGGCGGCAATCCGCCGAACTTCAAGACCATGCCGCCGGACTTCGCGCTGAACTATCGCCAGGCGCAGGGCTACCTCAATTGTGGTGATCCCATGATGAGCGACATGCTCACCAAGCCCCTCAACGGCACCAATCCCCACGGCGGCGGTGATCTCATCCCCGCCAACGATCCGAGCATTCAGATCTTCTTGGGCTGGTTCGAAGAGCCGTAGTGCAGATGTTCGTCCGTCGTTTTCTTCCGCTCGCGGTGTTGATCGCTGTGTGGCTCGCTCCGGGCCGCGCCGACGCCGAGTCGTATTTGCGCGTGATCGCGCAAGAGGCGCCCGTGCACTCCGGCCCGGGCGGTAACTACCGCACCGTGTTCGTCGCCGAGCGCGGACAGGTGTTCGAGGTGCTCGAGCGCGGCACGCGCGACTATTGGTTCAAGGTGGAGCTCGAGGACGGAACGAGCGGCTGGATCCTCGGCGACGTCGTGTTCCCGTTCGAGGTCGGTCCCGAGGACGACGGGATCTTCACGCGTATGGGCAAGGCGATCAAGCGCGCGATCCTCGGTCCCTCGCCGGTCGCCTACGCCAACGTCGGCATCTCGTTCTCCGCGGGCATCCTCGATCAGGAAGGCGTGTTCCTCCTGCGCCCGTCGGTGCTCGTCGATCCGTACTGGGCGATCGAAGCGTTCGGTGGCCTCTCGCCGCAGAACAGCAAGGACATCTTCATGAGCGGCATCGGCTTCGTGCTGCGCATGGCTCCCGGCGCGGTGTTCGGCCCGTACGTCGGCGTATCTGTCGGTGGCGCGTACATCCGCCCCAAAGCGGACAACTTCATCGATCCGAAGGACGGCTTGATGGCGCTCGGTGCGGGCGGCGGCTTCGAGATCACGTTCAAGAAACAGATCACCGTGCGCATCGACGCACGCAACTGGACGCTGTTCGATCAAAACAAGTCGAGCAATGGCCAGGAGTACTCCGGCGGCCTCGCGATCTTCTTCTAAGGAGCCCTTCGATGAAGCACCTCACCCTCTTGTTTTTCGTCGCGGGCCTCGGGCTGACCGCGTGCGGTCGCCAAGCGGTGCGCGCCTCGGAGAAGCAGTTCCTCGCCGATCAGGTGATGATCTTCGACGACGATCCGCACAACTCGGCGACCAACGATCACATTCGCACCAACCGCGAAGGCGCCGCCGGCGGCCAAGGCGCGGGCGGTGGAGGATGCGGGTGCAACTGAGACTCACAGCTCTTCTCCTTTGTGTCGCGCCGGTGGTGGCGTGGGCGGAGGATCGCGCCGAGGTCTCGACGACGCTGTTCCTCGAGACCCGCGATGGCGCGAACGGCGGTCTGCGCGTGCTGCACCCGCAGGCCGATTTCGGGATCGATCTCGGTCGCTTCGTCTCCCTCGATCTCGGCTACACGGCCGATGTCGTCAGCGGCGCGACGGCCTCGGTCTATCAAGTCGATGCGGTGAGCACCGCGACGAAGTTCGAGGACCTCCGTAATCAGGGCAGCGTCGCGCTCGGCTTTCACGGCAAGCGCTCGCGCCTGACGTTCGCCTCCACCGTCGGCACCGAGCGCGATTACATCACGCGCCAGTTCGGCGGCTCGGCCTCGATCGATCTACCGGGACGCAACACGTCGCTCGCGCTCGCGTACACGCATTCGCTCGACGTCGTCTGCGACAAGGACAACGCGGACAAGAAGCCGCTCGAAGCGAAGGCGCTCGTCGGCAGTGACCCGTGCGCGAAGAAGGCGGGCCTGCTCGGCAAGGACACCGCCGGGATGACGGTGTGGCACGACGTCATCATGGACACGGCGCAGGGAACGCTGACGCAGAACCTCTCGCCCACGATGAACGCGCAGCTCGCGCTGTACGGCCAGATCCTCGAGGGCTTTCAATCGAACCCGTATCGCCGCGTTCGCATCGGACCGAACGCGCCGCAGGAGCACATCCCGAGCACGCGCGCGCGGTGGTCGATCTCGGCGCGCATCAATCGCTACCTCCCGAAGCTCAAGTCGGCGGTGCACATCGACGGCCGTTTTTACGACGACACATGGGGCGTGGTCGGCGGCAACCTCGAGCTCGGATACTCGCAATACGTCGGGAAATCCCTGCTCGTGAAGTTCTACGGCCGCGTGTTCCAACAGAGCGCGGCGACGTTCTTCAAGGACGCCTTCTATTACGAGACCGAAGCGACCGCGGGCGAGTATTTCACGGGTGACCGCGAGCTCTCTCCCGTCCGCAGCGCCATCGCCGGCGGCAAGATCACGCTGATCAAGATCGGGGGCGACAAGCCCGTGATCGGGCTGTTCGACAAGCTCCAGCTCAACGCGCGTGCCGACATCATGTTCCTCGATGTCCTCGCCGCGGATAGTTTAGAGGCGAACAGCCGGGGCATCGATAAGCAGTTCATTTACGGAAATAGCCTGATCGATGCGGTCACCATCCAGCTCGGGGTCCTCGGGAATTACTAGCTCGCCGACGGATGCTGATATGCTCGCGGCATGTATCGCTATGGGGATGGCTCGCCGTTTCCCCTCGATGAGAACTTCATCGAGACCCTGACGGCCGCCGTCGAGACGTGCACCAACGCGTTCATCCCGCTCACCGAGCTGGACCAGCGAAAGGTGCGTGCGACGGAAGCGCGCCGCGAGGGCGACATGGAGAGCGCGCGCCTCGCCGAGCTCGAGAAGGCCCTGAACGGAGCGCTCGGTTCGTTCCTCGTCCAGCAGAAGAAGGTCTCGATCACGGAGACCGTCGCGCAGAAGCTCCAGCAGACGATCAAGGCCACGATCGTCGACACCAAGCGCCAGATCGATCAGCGCGTCGCGGCCGTCGAGGCGCAGGCACTGCCGAAAACCGCGTCCGATGCGGTCGTCACCGCGCTCGGCCCGTTCTTCGAGGAGCATCAGCTTCCGAAGTCGGCGTGGATCATGTCGTGGGATGTCCGGGGCGCCGAGCCACACGCCGACGCCGTCGCGACCGCCGGCCCGCTCACCGCGGCGTTCAAGCTCTCGCCCGAGCAGTACCGCGGGCCGATCCGCGTGGACTCGCTCGCCGACGGCGTGATCGTTCACATGATGAAGAAGGGCGTGTTCGGCAAGGCGAAGCCCGCCCCCGTGGATCTCGGCAAGTACGTCGTCGTCGCGTTCGAGAAGACCGCGAACGATCTCGTCGTCACGCTCAAGGAGAACCCGAACAAGTCGTCCGCCGGCCTGCGCTTCGCGGTGCGCGAAGACGACGCCACGTGGATCTCGATCAACGCCGCCGGTGACACCGAGGGCGAACCCAACGACCTCGACTCCGAGGACGTTCGCCCGGTGAAGAACCTCGCGGAACGCGCGAACGCGACGCTGAAGTCGCTGCTCGACAAGCGCACGCTCGTCGATCTGCACCTCAACAGCAAAGCGATCGCCGACCTCGACGATCCGCGCATGGTCCCGATGGAGCTGCTCGGACAGCTCACACCGCTCTCGCGCGCGATCCGCGACAAGAGCCGCATGAGCGGCGAGCTCGTGCTCAAGCGGGACATGGGCGATGGCAGGCGCGAGGAGCTGTTCGTGCCGCGCGCGACGCTCGCGCAGCAGTTCGCGCGCTTGCCGTTCGAGTACCGCAGGCCGTTCGAAGATATGGGCATCAGCGGCGAGGAGACGCAGCCGTCGATCCAGCTACCGATTCGCCCGCCCGCGCCGCCCAAGCCGTCGTTCGAGGAGCCGAAGACCGTCGAATACGACGTCGATGCGCCCGATCAGAAGACGCTCGTCAACCCGCCTCCGTCGACGGCGAACGCACCGACGATGGTGGTCAGCGAGAAGCCGCTGCCGCCTCCCCCGCCGCCTGCGAAGAAGCCTTAGCTGCAATGCCGCTCAGTCAAGGTCGATGATCGCGCCGCACTGCATGTCCAACCGCGCCGAGTACCCTCGGGACGTTGGGAATCGAGTCGAAGGCGAACGCGAGGTGTTGGTCGCGCACTGATAGACGTCGAGCTGTTCGTAGTCGAACATCCTCGCCCTATCACCCACGCCCATACGGTGGTTGCCCGAGAGCGTGTACGTGAACGAGCACGTGACACGAGCACGCTACGTGAGCGGCATTGGCCTTAGCTGCGCAGCGAGACGATGCCGTCGACGACGCGCTCGAGCATCACGCGCTCGCCGAGCTCGCGTCCGAGGGCCTTCATCTGCGGTCCGGTCCACGGTGTTCCACCCGCGCCGAACTTGTCGGGCGTGGACATCAGCGTCTGATCGCCTTTGAGCGCGCGATCCACCGTCGCGAGCCGCTGCGTCGCGAGGGCGAGCGCTTCGGGCGAATAGCTGCGCGCTTGCGCGATCAACTTGTCGACCACGAACGGCGGCACGCCGAGCATCGAGGCCCACTGCGGGCGCGGGACGTTCTGCGCGCGCAGCGAGTGCACGAGCGACATCTGGCGCACGTGACGCGCGAGCATCACGACCACGCCGACCGCGCTCTCGCGCTGATCGCACAGCGAGGACACGGCGGCCATCGCACGCGGGCGATCCGCGGAGCCGATCGCATCGGTCAGCTCGAACACGCTGCGCTCGCGCGTGTCGGCGATCAGCTCGTCGACATCGTCGCTCGTCACCGCGCGCTGCTTGCCCCCTTCCATGACGAACAACCCGAGCTGCTCGATCGCGAGCGCGAGCCGCGACAGATCGTTGCCCACGGTGTCGATCAATCGCGTGATCGCGGCACCGTCGAGCTCGACGCGCTTGGCCTTCGCCTCGGCGCGCACCCACGGCGCGAGCTGGCGCGGCGCTTCGAGGACGTGCAGGAAGCCCTTCTTCGAGAGCTGCGCGAACAGCTTCAGGCGCTTGTCGAGCTTGCTCGTCACGCAGACGATCACGGTGCTCGGGTTCGGCTTCGCGACGTACGCGAGCAGCGCTTCGGCTTCGTCCGCGGGCATCGCGGCGAGGTCGCGCACGTAGACCAAGCGGCGCGCGGCCATCATCGGCAGCGTCTGGGCGAGCGACACGATGCGATTCCCCGTGGGCTTCCCTTCGACGACGTCGTAGTTGAAGCCGCGCGCGGCGGGCGGAACCACGGCGTCGCGCAGCGCATCGAGCACGCGCTCGATCAGGATCGGATGCTCGGAGTGCAGGACGTAGATCGGATCGAATCGTCCGGCCTCGACTTCGTCGAGCAAGTCATCGAAGGCATCGCCCACGCGCGCAACCTAGCACGTGGTATGAGCGCCGCGTGGATACGGTAGTCATCACTGCAGATCGCGCGATCACCGCTCCCGGGAAGTCGCGCGGCCCCACCGCGGTGCTCGCTGTCGACGGTGCGATCATGCGCGTCGGCGATCCGAACGACATCCTCGCGGATCCGAGCGCGCGCGGCGCACGCCGCATCGACTGGAGCCGCCGCGCGATCGTTCCCGGCACCGTCAACACGCACAACCACAGCTTCCAGTCGCTGCTCCGCGGTATCGGCGATGACCTGCCGTTCCTCGAGTGGCGCGAGAAGGCGCTGTATCGCTACTCACCACTCCTCGGCGCCGACGACATGGGCACCGCGGCGCTGTTCGCGTTCGGCGAGATGCTGCTGCACGGCGTGACCACCGTCTGCGATTTCTACTATCTGAACGCGCAGGGAAACGCGAACGCGACCGCGACCATCGAAGCCGCGAAGCGCCTCGGCATGCGCATCGTGCTCGCGCGCTGCTTCTACGATTGGGAGGGCGCGCCCGCGTCGTATCGCGAGACGATTCCGCAGGCGGTCGCGAACTTCGAGGAGCTCGCGAAGACGTATCAGGATCGCGAGCGCTTCCTCACGACGGTGCACGCAGCGCCGCACAGCCAGCACGGCGCGACCCCCGCGATGATCGAAGCGGCGGCGGGCGCGGCGAAAGACGCCGGCGTGCCGTGGCACATCCATCTCGCCGAGGAGAAGTACCAGGTCGAGCAATCGATGGAGCGGTTCGGCGCGCCGCCGCTGCGCGCGATCGCGGGGCTGTCCGTCGACATGAGCCAGATGATCGCGGTGCACGGCTGCTGGTTCGAGGCTGACGAGCGCCACCTGCTCGCGGAGCGCAAAGGCTCGCTCGCCTACTGCCCCGGCTCGAACATGTTCCTCGGCGACGGCGTCACCGATATCGTCGACCTCGTCGCCCGGGGCGTGAACATCGGCCTCGGCACGGACGGCGGCTGCTCGAACAATCGGGTCAGCGTGTTCGACGAGATGCGCATGGCTGCGCTGCTCCAGAAGGTGACCAAGGTCGATGGCCAGGCCATCGATGCAGAGACGTGCTTTGCGCTCGGGACCAAGACCGCGGGACAGGTGCTGCGGTTGCCCGTCGGCGTCGTCGAGCCCGGGTATCGGTGCGACGTGGTCGCCCTCGATCTCGACGATCCCTCGCTGTGGCCGGCCCAGGCCCTGGAAAAGAACGTCGTCTATGCCCTGTCTCCTCGCGCCATCACGGACGTCGTGGTAGATGGTCGAGAAGTCGTCTCGGGTCGCCAACTTAGCCATGTTCCATCCGACGAGATCCAAGCCCGTGTCGCCGAGCTCACCCGAGACTGGCGACGCGACTAAGGACACGTTCGATGCGAGCAAGCCGGTCGAGATCGAGCTCGAGGTCTCCCGCCAGCGCGCGATGAGCTGGACGATCTTCGGCATCGTCTTCGGCGCGTTGCTCATCTGGAAGCTCGGCACGGTCGGGGTGTGGGCCGGCGTGCTGCTCGTCGTGCTCGGCGTGTTCCGCGCGTACGAGCTCGCGCAGACGTTCCTGCACCCGCCCGGCACGATCATCGTCAACGACACCGAGGTCGTCCTCCCGCGCGGACTGTCGATGGGCAAGCCCGTGAAGGCCGCGCGCTCCGAGGTGACGTCCGTGTACTTCCTCCGTCGCAGCGTGCCGTGGAATCGCTCGGCGCCGGTGCTCGTCGTCGAGCTCGGCCAGCGCGCGTTCGCGTTCCCGCGCGACTGGTTCTCGTCGGAGGCGGATCAGCGCCACGTGGTTCATGCACTGCTGCGCGGCATCGACGGCGCGAAAGCGAGCGGTGCCGAAGGCGCTGCGAAGGTGAACGACAAGCCGCACCACGACGACGAACGCAAGATCATGTGGGCCCAGCTCGTCGGTGGCTTGCTGCTCCTCGGCGGTGGCGTCGGTGCGTGGAGCATGGCCTCGACTCCGATCTCGAACACGCAGTACGCGCTCTACGTGACGCCGATCGTCGCGGGATGGATCTTCGCGTGGCGCGGCCTCATGCGCTGGTAGTCGTCGCGCTCCTCGCGGGTGCGGCGCACGCCGACGTCATCGATCTCCCCGATACGCGCGCAGAGCTCGCGCTCGACACGCGCGCGTGGCACGCCGTGACCAAGCCGGGCCTCGTCGCCGGGTACACCACCGATCGCGGCGAGGTCCTCGCGATCACGCGCGCGCCCGTCCCGAACACCGATGCCTGGCGCGCGAAGACCCGCGACGCGTATGTCGATCGGATCGAGCGGGGGTTGGTTCTTGCGGGCTACAAACCCTCGTCGAAGAAGCTCGTGACGATCGAAGGCGTGCCGGTCCTCGATCTCGAGGCCACCCACCAGCGCGGTCCGATCGTGATCCGCGTCATCTTGTTCCGCACCTACGCGCTCGCGCTGGCGATCGAGGGCTCGTCGCGCCAGACCGCACGCACGATCGCGAAGACGTTCGTGCCGCCCCCGGCGCGCCCCGAGGGATCGCCGTAGTTCCGGTTGACAGTCACGCCACCCCGCGGTGTCATCGCGGGGTGGCTCGCTGGCTGTACCGACCGTCGCTGCTCGTCGCGATCGCGATGATCTTCGCGGTGCCGTTCGCGACCCTCGAAGTGCCGGACATCGTCGCGGAGTGCTGCTGTCCATCCCCCGAGGTCTGCCGCTGTCCCGACCACAAGGGCGAGCGCGCCGACCAGTCATCGATGCGCTCGTGTCATCGCACGTCGCATCGGCTGACCGTCTCGAAGCTCGCGAGCTTCGCTCCATCGTCTCCTCCGTCGGTCTTCATGCCGCCTGCGCCCGCGCTCGTCGCGATCGCGTTCGTCCCGTCACTCCACCCAGCCCCCGACATCGCGCGACCCGACGCCCCCTCGTAGGGCGATCTCGTTCGTCGCGTCATTCGTACCTATTCCGTGCGGCCTCGCCGATGTGTCGGCGCGTCTGCAGCTCTCGTTTTTTCGAGGATTCACATCATGCGTTTCATTCTCTCGATGGTTCTGTTTTCCCTTCCGGTCTTCGCGTGTGGCGACGATGGAGGTGGAGAAGAAGCCTATCCTACGTTCCAAGAGTGCTTCGATGACCACCACGACGTGGAGTCGTTGCCCGTCGGCGAATCGATCGTTATCTGCTGTCTCGAACATCCGATCGCGGGTGTGACGGAGGTCTGCGGGGCGACCGCGACCACCTGCGAGACGTACCTCGCCGCAAATCTGGACACGGCATCTGCCACCTCGACCGAGGTGACGGCGGCGTGTGCCGACTACGTGATGCAGAAGGGCATGTAGTGCGGTCCATGTGGTTCCTCGCGCTTTCGTCGGTGGCGATCGCCTGTACGGCCGATCCGACACCGACGGGAACCACGTGTCCCGATCCCGATCCAGGGACGCTCACGTACGACAACTTCGGCCGTGCGTTCATGGAGAGCTATTGCACGTGGTGTCACGATAGCGATCTCCCGCGGTCCAAGCGCAACGGCGCGCCCATCTATCACGACTACGATTCGCTACTCGGAGTCCTCGAGACGATCGATCACGTCGATCAATACGTGGGTTTCGGGCCGAACGCGGAGAACACGCTGATGCCGCCGGACGAATGTCCGACGACCCCGGGTGGACCTCTGGATCGTCCGTGTCCCAAGCCGTCCGACGAGGAGCGCCGTCAGCTCGCCCAGTGGCTGGCGTGCGAGAAGGATCGGCCGCACACCGGTCTGTAGTCGGGCGCGTTGACTCTCGCCCCGGTCGGCGGTCAGATCGTCGCATGCGCTTCTTCGTCGTCGCTGTTCTTCTCGTTGGATGCGGTGACGACCCAGCGACGTACGCGTCGTTCCAAGCGTGCTTCGACGCGGTCGATGTCTCGCAATCGCGACGACAGTCGATCCTGAACTGCTGTCTCGATCACGAGATCGGCGGTGCGTCGCAGGTGTGCGGCACCTCGGCCACCACGTGCGCGAGCTACGTGACCTCGAACCTCGAGCCGACCTCCGCGAGCTCGACCGAGATCATGGAAGCGTGCGACGACTACGCGATGATGCTCGGCAATTAGCGCGCGAGCCGAACAACGACCTCGACGTGCGCGGTCTGCGGCATGAGATCGATCGGCCACGCGTCGGTCGCGCGATAGCCCGCACCGACGAGCCGCTCGAGATCACGGGCGAGCGTCGCCGGGTCACACGAGACGTAGACGATCACGCGCGGTGACAAGCGGACGATGCCATCGATCGCATCGGCCGCACCCGTGCGCGGTGGATCGAGGACGATCGCGTCGACCAACCCCTCGATCGTCGCGAGAACATCGGCGACGGCACCGACCCGATGCTCGAGCGAACCGGCGGTTTCGAGCGGGCGATGTTCTGGCGAACCGGCGGTTCCGAGCGGGCGATGTTCGGGCGAACCACCGGCTCCGAGGGGGCGCGATGGGGCGACTCCGTCGGTCGCGATCACGTTCCAGCCATCGGCGACGAAGGCGCGCGTCAGGTTCCCCGCGCCCGCGTAGAGCTCGACCAGTCGTGCGGTCCCCGCTGTCGTCGATGCCCCCGAGGCCGCCGCGACGCTGTCGCGCGCGGTTCCGAGCGCGGCGCGGGTACGTGCGACGAGTGCCGCGTTGCCCGCAGCGCTCGCTTGCGCGAACTCGTTCGGGCCGCCCCACAGGCCGGGCTCGATCTCGATCACGTCCGACCCAGCGGCGCTCGGCGTCCCCGCTGTTGCCTCGATCGACGAAGCACTCGAGCGACTCGCGCCCGCGACGACGCCCACGATCCCCGCGCGACCGATCAGCGATGCACCGAGCGTCCATGGCCGGCTCACGCCGACGACGATCTCGCCGCGATGCCCGAGCAGCAGCGAGAGCTCGCCATCGGGCGGCGATGCCGCGCGGATCACGGCGAGCGCCGCATCGAGCGCGGGCTCGAGCTGCGGACAGCGTTCGATCGGCAGCACCGTGTGCGAGGACTCCACGTACAGCCCGAGCTGACCTCGCGCGACATGGAATCGCGCGCGCCTGCGCCAGCCGAGCGGCGGCGCGGGATCCTCGATCGGGTGCAGCGCCAGGCCCGCGAGCTTGCGCAGCGCGCCGGCCACGATCGCTTGCTTGGCCGCGAGCTGCGCCGTGCGCGAGACGTGCTGCCACGTGCAGCCACCGCAGCCCTCGACGAAGTGCGGACACGACGGGGTCACGCGCTCCGGCGACGGCTCCTCGATGGAGACGAGCTCCGCGCGCGCGAATGACTTCGTCACTTGCACGAGCCGCGCGCGAACGCGATCGCCCGGTGCGGTGCGCGGCACGAACGTCACGCGGCCCTCGTCGCGAGCGACGCCATCGCCGCCCGCCGCGAGCGACGCGATCGCGAGCGTGCGCATCTCCATCGGGGGACGCGTGACACGGGGGCGGCGCGGTGCAGTCATCGGGACGGCACCGTGACACGAGAACCGCGCGCTGCGGTCATCGCGGCGCCATCGATTGGCGCGCTGCACCAGGCCGCCGATGGCGCGATGATCGACGGGTCGCGGTCATCGCGGCGGTGACCGCGAGCGCGGACCATCGATCGGGCGATCACCGATAGGGCCCCATCGCGGCCGCGGCGGCCCCGGGGATCACCTGCGTGCCGCGCTCGACACCGAGCCGCTCGTCGGCGCGGCCGTCGCGGACCGCGATCTCGATCGTCTTCGCCGAGCCAACATAGGCCAAGAGCTCTCCCGCCGCGACGTCCTCGTACGTGCCGAGGACAGCGAGTTGGCGCCCGGCGATCGCGACGCTCTTGCCGGCTTCGGCGGGGGGCAGATCGGTGACGAGGTTGCCGAAGTTGTCGACGTGCACCACGCGGCCGATGCCTCGAACCCGAGGTCCCCACGGGAGAGCGCCCTTGAGCTTCACGGCCGGGCCACAGCGCGACGCGGTCTCTCCGCGTGCGATCAGCGCGGCGGTCACGGCGAACACGTCGCGGCCGTGGAACGTCTTCGACACGTGCAGCGCGCGGAACGACGCGTCCTCGATCGCGTGTGCTCCCCACTCTTCCGCGACGACGTACGCGAACACGCCGTTATCGGGGCCGACGTACCACTGGCCATCGCCGGGGATGACGACCTCGTTGCGCGCGCCGCCGACCCCCGGATCGACGACGCACACGTGGATCGATCCGTGGGGGAACTCCTGGGAGGACGTCGCGAGCACCCAGGCCGCGTGGGCGATGTCGCCGCGCGGGATATCGTGTGCGATGTCGATGATCGTCGCCTTCGGGGCCAGGCGCGTGATCACGCCCTTCATCGCACCGACGTATCCGTCGCGCGAGCCGAAATCCGTCGTCAACGTGATGATCGGCATCGGTTCCGGCGGTAAGCATACAGCCGATGAACAAGGTCTACCCGGACGCGCGCGCAGCCCTGCACGACGTGCCCGACGGTGCAACGATCCTGGCCGGAGGCTTCGGCCTGTCGGGCAACCCGGAGAACTGCATCACGGAGCTCGCTCGGCGCAAGGTCACGAACCTGACGATCGTCTCGAACAACTGCGGCACGACGGAGAAGGGCCTCGGCATTCTTCTCCAGCAGGGCCAGGTGAAGAAGATGGTCTCGAGCTATGTCGGCGAGAACAAAGTCTTCGAGCAGCAGTTCCTCTCGGGCCAGCTCGAGGTCGAGCTGTGTCCGCAAGGGACACTGGCCGAGCGGCTGCGCGCCGGCGGCGCGGGCATCGAGGCGTTCTACGTACCGACCGGCTACGGCACCAAGGTCGCCGACGGCAAGGAGACGCGCGAGGTCGGCGGCAAGCAGTGCGTGCTCGAGCACGCGATTCGCGGCGACTTCGCGATCGTGAAGGCGTGGAAAGGCGACGCGTGGGGAAACCTCGTGTTCCGCAAGACGAGCCGCAACTTCAACCCGCTGTGCGCGCAGGCCGGCAAGATCACGATCGTCGAGGTCGAAGAGCTCGTCGAGGTCGGCTCGATCGATCCTGATCAGGTGCACCTGCCGTCGATCTACGTGCAGCGCATCTTCCAGGGCACGAACTACGAGAAGCCCATCGAGCAGCGCACGACGCGCGCCCGCAAGGAGGCCGTGTAATGAAGCGACTCGATCGAGACCAGATGGCCAAGCGCGTCGCCCAGGAGCTGCGCGACGGGTTCTACGTGAACCTCGGCATCGGCATGCCGACGCTCGTCGCGAACTTCATCCCCGCCGGTATGGACGTGGTGCTGCAGAGCGAGAACGGCATGCTCGGCATCGGCCCGTTCCCGTACGCGGGCGACGAGGATCCGGACCTCATCAACGCGGGCAAGCAGACGGTCACCACGATCGCGGGATCCGCGTTCTTCGACTCGGCGCAGTCGTTCGCGATGATCCGCGGCGGTCACGTCGACGTCAGCGTCCTCGGTGCGATGGAGGTCAGCGGCAAAGGCGACCTCGCGAACTGGATGATCCCCGGCAAGATGATCAAGGGTATGGGCGGCGCGATGGATCTCGTCGCCGGGAGCCGGCGCGTCATCGTCATGATGGAGCACACGACGAAGGACGGTTCGTCGAAGATCCTCCCCGAGTGCACGCTGCCGCTCACGGGTGTCGCGTGCGTGCACACGATCGTCACGGACCTCGCGGTCATCGATGTCGTCGACGGCGGCCTCGTGCTTCGCGAGCGCGCGCCGGGCGTGACCACCGCCGAGATCGTCGCTGCCACGGCCGCGCCGATGACAGCGGGCGACGTGCCCGAGATGACGTTCGCCTGAGCCCTACTTGCAGACCGGGCGCGAGTCGAACGGATCGACCTGCCCCGGCGGCTGACACGCCGGCTTCTTCTCGACCGGCGGCGGCGTCGGCGTCGTCTTCTTCTCGACGACCGGTGGCTTCTTCTCGACCACCGGCGGCTTCTTCTCGACGACCTTTGGCTGCTTCGCGGTCGGCTGCTTCTTCGTCTCCTTGACGGCGACCGGCTCGTCGACCTTCTTGAGAACGAATTCGCTCTTGAAATCCGCGCTGAGGTCGATGTCCTTGGAGGCGTCGGCGTACTTCGCCTTGTGAACGACGATCGTCGCGAGGCTCGTGCCCTTCGGCAGCTTCGTCTTGAGCGGCGTCATGCCGATGACCTTGCCCGCGAGCATCACGTCGGCGCCCGAGGGATCCGACGTGATGTCGAGCGCGATCGAGACCGGCTCCGTCGGCGCCGCGTTCGCGGTGTTCTTGTCGTCAGGCTCGTCGGTCGTTCGCGGTTGCCCGGTGTCCGGCGGGTTCTGGATCGGTTCGATCTTCTCCGGCTTGTCGACGTCCGCCGCGACCGCCGCTTTCTCGGTGACCGTCTTCTTCGGCTCCGGCTTCTTGTCCTCGACCTGCTTCGCCGTCGCCGGCGCCTTGTCGGGCTCGACCTTCTCGGGCGCGACCGCGGGCTCGTCCGGCGTGACGACCATCTCCTTGGTCGGCGCCTTCTCGCTATCGTCGTCGCCGCCGCCGAGCGTGATCGCGAGCAGCACGATCAAGCCCACCGCGGCGAGCCCGACGCCGATGAACAGCGGGCGACGATTCGGTGTGAGCTGCAGCGACGGATCGTCGGGCGCTTGATAGCGCGGATACGAGGGCTCGCTGATGTGCTGCCCGCTGATGCTGTTCCCGGCCCCGCTCGCGTATCCGGGACGTGTCATCACGACCGGCGGATGCGATGGCCCCGAACCGGAGCCCGGTCCCGTGGGGAACTGCCCCACCGGCACCTGCTGGCTTCCCGACGCCGGTCCCGCGGGCGCGACGGTTGGCAACGATGGCGACGACGTGCGGTTCGATCCGGGCAGCTGCACCGTCGGCAACGCGGGGTTCGAGGTGCGCACCGACGACGGCGCCGGCGCGGCCGGTGGCTGCATCGTCGGGAACGACTTCGCGTTCCACGCAGCGTCGTTATCATCATCGCGCTCGGTGTGATCGCCCGCGGATAGATCGAGCGACGCGGGCGCGGCCTGCGCTGGCATCGGTTGCGGCGTCGGTCGCGCAGCAGCGGTTTGCGCCTGCGCGCTGTTCGAGCCGTTCGTGTTGGAGATCGTGCTCTCCCTCGGCTGGATCGGCGCCGTCGCCATGCGCCCGTGCTGGGTCAGCCATGGCTCCTGCTGATCGCCGAACATGTCGCGCATGAAGCGGCCGAGCGACATCGTCGACAGGCTCATGCGCGCGCTCACCGCGAAGCTCTCGATCGCCTCGAGCAACAACCCCGCGCTCTGATAGCGCTGGTTCGCATCGACCGCGAGCGCCTTCATCACGATCGCTTCGAGGGCTTGCGGGTAGCCCTGCACGAGTCGCGTCGGACGCACGACGTCGCCCGTGACGATGCGATGCATCGTGTCGAAGTCGGAGTCCGCCCGGAAGCAGCGATGCTGCGTCGAGATCTCGTAGAGGATGATGCCGAGCGAGAACACGTCGCTGCGGCGATCCACGTCGCGACCACGGCACTGCTCCGGTGCCATGTACGCGAACTTGCCCTTGATGATTCCGGACTGCGTCTCGACCGAGCGTGCCGTCGCCTTCGCGATGCCGAAGTCGAGCAACTTCACCGAGCCGTCGTAGCCGATCATGATGTTCGACGGCGACACGTCGCGATGGACGATGCCGAGCGGAACTCCGTCGGGGCCGCGCCGCTCGTGCGCGTGATTGAGCCCCGCCGCGGCGCCGGTGACGACGGTGAGCGCGAGCTCGAGCGGGACGCGCGTGCCTTGGCTGCCGGCTTTGGCGAGGAGCGCGCGCAGGTCTTGCCCGTGCACGTACTCCATCGCGAGGTAGTGGATGCCGCTGTCCTCGCCGACCTCGAACACCTGGCCGACGTTTTGGTGATTGAGCGATGCAGCGAGACGAGCCTCGTCGAGGAACATCTGCACCGCGGTGTGATCGTTCGCGCGCTCGGGCGTGATCAGCTTCAGTACGACGTGCCGCTCGAAGCTTCCGATGCCGGTCGTGCGGCCGATATAGATGCGCGCCATCCCGCCGGCGGCGAGCGGCATCATGATCTCGTACTTACCGAGACGTGTGGGTAGCCCCCCGGTCGTGGCTACTGCTGGCACGTTTGCGATCGTTCCATTCGACGTGGTGAGTGTCAAGCAAAGGCCGCGGAACCAGTCGGGAAACTCCGAGATGTAGGTCGGAGTCGTTCGTGCAGCAAACGCACGGTGCTGTGTACGTGTGTGCGCAACGATCGGACGATGGCTCGATGGCTCGGCGACGTTTGGCTAGCGCGAGGTTCCTGCGAGCGTCATGTGGGATACGCGGAACGAGGGCGCGGCGGTCGACGTCTTGAGATCGAGATCGTCGGCCACTGCATCGATCCGCTTGAGGATCTCGTCGAAGTTCGCCGCGATCGTGACCTCGCTGACCGGGAAGGTCAGCTCGCCGTTCTCGATCCAGAAGCCCTGCGCACCACGGGAGAAGTCGCCGGTCACCGGGTTGAAACCGAACCCCATCATCGCCGTCACGTACAGGCCGCGCTTCGTGTCCTTGATCAAGGCATCGTGGGATACCGATCCCTTTTGCATGATCAGATTGGACGTGGTCGGACCCGGGTTACCACCGATGCCACGCCCCGACGAGTGCGTCGAGTCGCGGCCGAGCTTGCGCGCGCTGTACACGTCGCACAGCACGGGTTGGAGCACGCCTTCGAGGACGACCGCGTTCTTCTTCGTCGGCAAGCCATCGCCATCGAACGGTCGGCTTCCCGGCGCGCGGGGGATCAACGGATCGTCGATGATCGTCACGAGCGGCGACGCGATCAGCGTGCCCTCGCGACCGATCAAGTAGCTCGACTTGCGCCAGAACGCGCTGCCGTTCGCGACGCTGAAGATCGTGCCGACGAGCGAGCGCGCGATGTCGGTCGAGAAGATGATCGGGCACTCCTGCGTCTCGACCTTGCGCGAACCGATCGTCGCTACCGTGCGGCGTGCGGCTTCGCGGCCGATCGCTTCCGGATCCTCGAGGTCGGACAGATAGCGCCCGCCCGTCCACCAGTAGCCGTTGCGCTTCTTCGGCGTCGCGGCGTCCGTGGTGTCGTCGCACAGCGGCTCGACGACGAGCGACGCGTAGCTGCCGCGATAGCCGCCGACGAAGCCACCGCTCGTCGCGAAGGCTTGACCGCCGAGCACGCGCGACCACGTGGCGCCTTCGCTGTTCGTCACGCGCTTGTCGTACGCGCGCGCCGCGGCTTCGCCCGCGATGGCTTGCTTCAGCGCCCACGCCGCGTCGACCTCGCCGACCTTCGCGTCGTAGAGATCGAGCTCGGGGAACGTCTTCGCGAGCAGCTTCGGATCGGGCGGCATCGAGAACTCGTCGGGCTCGGCGTGATTCGCGAGCGTGACGGTCTCGGCGCACAGCGCTTCGAGCGCCTCGCGGCGCAGATCGCTCGTGTACGTGACCGCGCGACGACCGCCGCGGATCACGCGCAAGCCGAGCGCGCGGCTTCCGGCTTCTTGCACGAGCTCGGGCTCGCCGAGACGGACCTTCGCGGTCAGCTCGCTGCCATCGCGCACCAATACTTCGGCATCGTCGGCACCGGCCTTCTTCGCGAGCTCGACGGCGAGCTGCGCCACGTCGCAGAGTTCTTTGATCGTCGCGTCGGTGACTTGGATACCGCTCATGCCTGTGTGCCTCCGACCGTGATCGACGAGATACGAACCGTCGGCGTGCCGACGTTGACCGGCACGGACTGACCGTCCTTGCCACAGGTCCAGATGCCATCGGACAACTCGAAGTCGCTGCCGAGCATGTCGACGCGGCGCAGGACCTCGGGTCCGTTGCCGATCAGGTTCACGCCCTTGAGCGGCGCGGTGAGCTTGCCGTCCTCGATCAGGTAGCTCTCCGTCAGCGAGAACAGGAAGTCGCCGTTGGAGATGTTCACCTGACCACCGCTGAAGCGCTTCGCGTAGATGCCGCGCTTCACGCTCTTGATGATGTCCTCGGGGTTGTCCTTGCCGCCGAGCAGCGACGTATTCGTCATGCGCGGCAGCGGCATCGAGCGGAACGACTCGCGGCGACCGTTCCCCGTGGGCTTGATGCCGTAGTGCTTCGCGCTCAAGCGATCGTGCATGTAGCCGACGAGCACGCCGTTCTCGATCAGCGTGTTGCTCTGTCCTGCGTAGCCTTCGTCGTCGACGTTGATCGCGCCGCGCGAGTTCACGATGGTGCCGTCGTCGACGACGGTGCACAGCGCCGACGCGACGGGCTTGCCGATCTGGCCCGAGTAGTTCGACGTCTCCTTGCGATTGAAGTCCGCCTCGAGCCCGTGACCGACGGCTTCGTGCAGCAGGATGCCGGAGTCGCCGGGGCCGAGCACGACGGGCATCTCGCCCGCGGGAGCCTCGCGTGCGTCGAGCATCGCGATCGCCACGCGCGCGGCTTCGCGACCGTGCGCCGCGGCGTCGCGCTTCGCGTCCGCGAAGTAGTCCATACCGTAGCGACCACCGCCGCCGCCCGAGCCGGACTGGCGCTTGCCTTGATCCTCGGCGACCGCGGACACGCCGAAGCGCATCAGCGGCTGGACATCGGTGGCCATGCGTCCATCGGAGGTGAACAGCAGCACCTCTTTGATGCTCTCGGCGAACGACGCCTGCACCTTCACGATGCGCTTGTCGTACGCGCGCGCGGCTTTGTCCGCGGCGCGTAGCAGCGCGAGCTTGTCCTCGGCGGGAACGACGAGCGAGGGCGTCGGCACCGTGTAGAACGCCGGGGTCGGAACGCTCGTGAGCGTGCCGACGTTCACGGGCGCGTGGCCACCACCGACGGCGATCTGGCCGGCCGTCTTCGCCGCGTGGACCATCTTCTCCCACGCGAGATCCTCGCAATACGCGTATCCCGTCGCGTCGCCCTTGGTCACGCGAACGCCGAGGCCGAGCGTGATGCCACGACCGAGCGTGCGGATCTGCTCCTCTTCGAGCGCGTAGTCGGCCGACACGCGGAACTCGAAGTAGATGTCCGCGTAGTCGCCGCCGGCTTCGAGCGCGTGACCGAGCAGCTTGTTCGCCATCGCGGCGTCGATCGCGCTCGCGCCCCCGTGCGAGAACGGCGCTCGTAGCGCCGCGGGTAACGTCGTCGTCATGGCGCCACTCTAGCAGTGCAATCGCCCGCGCGGCCCTGCCCGACCGGCCCGATTCACATCGCCGCGGCGAGCACGCCGATCGCGGTCACGACCAGTGCGTCGAGTGATGTCGCGACCATGAACGTCGTCGGGAGATCCTTCGTGCCCGGGCGGATCTCGAACCGCACGCCGGCGGGCGCTTCGAGGTTCGCGTCGTCGAGCATGAAGCGTTTCCCGAGGAACAACGAGAACACGAACTGCGGATGCCACGCATCGGCGATGTCCTGAGTCACCGACGCGCCGAACGATGCGACGACACCGGTCCGCAGGAGGCCGATCGACAGACCGGTGCCCGCGTTCTTGCGACCGCCGAGCGAGCCGACCTCGGCGAAGCCGCCGGTGCCGAGCTGCGCGCGCTTGCGATTCGCCGTCCGCATCCGCTCGACGCGCAGGCCCCACGCGAAGCCATCGTCGTCGCCCGCGCGCGAGTATCCGAAGTTCGCCGTGAAGCTCCAGAAGTGCCTCGATCCTGGAGGCGCGATGTCGGTCGGGCGATCGCGCTCCGCGACGATGCGCCACTCGTGCTCGTCGGCGTCGCCCGCGATCGGTGCGCGCATCATCACGAGATCGTCGAACAGGATCCACGCGACACCCGCGGCGACAGCGAGCTTCGCGCCCGGCATGCCCTCGCGATGCTGCTCGCGCCACCACGCCGGCGTCGGCGCGAGATCCGCGGCGCGCTCGACTCCGGCGCGCGTGATCCAGCGCAGCGCGGGCGAGACATCGTCCTCATCGTGATCATCGCAGCACGCGGCGTGGATGCCGGTGAGCAGCACGACCTCGCCGCCGGAGCTCGCGGCGCCATGGATCTCGGACACGCCGAGGTGCTCGATCTCGCGGCGCTCGACCTTCGTGCGAGGCACGCCGCCCTCGTCGATCGGCCAGACGTTGTACTGCGAGATGCCGGTCACGCCGTCCGCGGCCGGAACCAGAAACTCGGGGAACGCGTCGCTCTTCTCGTGCGCGATCATCCCGGGCACGCGCAGTCCGTTGAAGCTCCACAGATCCCACGCGCCGTCCTCGCTCGCGTGCGCGTACCCGACGGTGCCTTGCGCGTGGATGTCCGAGCTCGCCGCGTGCTCGACGCGCATCCATGCGCCACCGCGCTCGTCGGCGATCGCGCGCGTGAGCTGCGCATCCCACCTCCGCGTGACGATCTCAGCGGCGACGTCGACCATGATCGCCTCGGTGCAATCGTCGACGCGCGACGCTGCTCCCGCGCACGCACGCAGCACGAGGGCGCGTCCGTCCCCGAGCGGCGTCACCGCGGGCGCGCGAACCACGACATCCGCGCGTTGCACGCTCGGCGGAATCGCGATGCGCGTCGTCGTCGCGGTCGCCGTCCACCCCGAGCGCACGACCAGCGCGTCCGGCGTGAGGATCCACAGCGCCTGGCCGCGCGTCGCGATCGCATCGATGCGCTCGACGCCGGCGATCGTCACGGGAACGCGACCGCCATCGGCGAGCACGCGCTCGAGGCGCCAGGTCTCGTCCTGGTGCGAGACGAGCCACGCGCCGCCATCGACGGTCGCCGCGATATCGCGGAACACGAGGGCCATGACGAGCAGCGCGGACACGCTCCGAGCCTCGATGATGCCGCCGACAATCGCGCTGGCAACGTCCGGACCAAGACGGCTACGCTCGGTGCATGGGGAAAGACGCCGACTGCTGCGACACGTGCCGCGACTTCGGCCATGTCACCGAGCCCGCCCCGGCGATCGCCACGCGGCCGCTCGCCGGCGGCACGATCACGCTCCTCGTGCGCACCATCCGCGGCGAACGCTCGATCGTCGTCGGCAACGGAGAGCACACGCTCGGCCGTGCCAGCACCAACGCGATCCCCATCGACGACAGCGCGCTGAGCCGGCGCCAATGCATCCTCCGCGTCACCGACGATCGCGTCACCGTCGAGGACACCCACAGCACCTGCGGGACGTATCTCGACGGCCACCACACGAGCGGGCCGACCGAGGTCGGCGCTGGCTCCACGATCTCGATGGGCTCGACGCGCATCCAGATCGTGCGCTGACTATTTCCCTTCGCGCCCCGTGACCTTCGCGAGCGCGCCCTCGGCCGCTTCGGCCGCCGCCTTGACCTCTGCCTCGCTCCCACCGAGCCACAACCGCCCGAACGCGCCGAACGTGATCACCTCCATGAGGTGAATGTCCGCCGCCTTCTCGGCCTCGTTCGCCGCGAGCGCCGCGTACGCCGCCGGGTACACCTCGAGGATGTACAGCGTCTGCGAGCGCATGATCATGTCGCCGTGGCGCATGCGATTGATGAGCTGGCTCTGATGGCCATCGAGGCCCGTGATGATCTGGCTCGACACCACGCGCGGCTTGATCCGCTCTTCGCGCTTCGCACCCATGTTGCCGAGGATCGCGTCTACCGCCGCCTCGACCTGCCCCTTGTCGTCGTTGTGCAGCTCGAGCATCCCGTACGCGCGCTCGACGATCTGCATGCCGGGGCGGCAGGTCGTGGCCTTCAGCGCCGCATCCGTGAGCTGGTTGATCGCGATGCCGGGCGCGATCTCGATAAACAGCGCCGCCTCTTCCTCGAGCGGCATGAACCCGGAGCACACGGTCTGCAAGAAGCCCGTCAGCTGCGGCTGTAGCGAGTCGAGAACGGTGAGCGCGCGAAGCTCCATCGCGGGCAACCTATCACACGGCGCGCTAGGCTTTTGCGCGTGGAGCTCGTGATCGCCGCGGTCATCGCGGGCCTGTCGTCGGTCGCTGTCACCATGTGGTGGCGCGCCGATGTCCGCCGCACGCGCCGCGTCCTGCGCCGCGCTCGCGTGGTCCGCATCGCCGACCTCGTCGACGGCCGGCTCGCGTGCATCGTGGGCCGCGTCGAGGCCGACGCCGATCCCATCCACTCGATGATGGCCCGCGTTCCCTGCGTCGCCTTCGACACCACGACGTCCGCGTTCGGCAGCGACGGCGCCGTCACCGTTGCCACCACGCGCCGCGCGGTGTCGTTCTTCATCGTCGACGAATCCGGGCGCGCCCGCGTCGATGCGCCGCAGCTCGCCCTGTGCAACAAGCCGAGCTCGCGCTCCGATCGCTTCGAGGAGCGCACGATCCTCGTCGGCGCGCGCGTGCGCCTCGTCGGCAGCGTCAGCCTCGATCCCGCGATGCAGGCCAGCGCCGAGCACGCGTATCGCGAGGGTGGGTTCAAAGCGACCATCGTCGGCACCGCGAAGTACCCGCTGCTCGCCGACGTCGAGGATTAGTACGGCGGCAGCGCGCGCCGCACGCCCACCGCCAACACCACCGCGAGGAACGCGAGGTTCCGCAGCGGCACGAGCGGCCACGCCACGGCCAGCGGTCGCCCGCGCTCGCTCACGCGATCCGCGAGCCGCCCGATCCAGCCGAGCGTGCGCGGTGCATCCACGATCGCGAGCCACTCGCGCGGAATCGCCGCCTCGCCCGCCGATGCACCCGCGAGCGCCCCTACGATCGCGCCCGTCGTGTCGCTATCGCCACCGAGCTCGATCACGCGCTCGACCGCGCCGCGAAAGTCCAGCGGCGACGCGAGCCACGCATGGAGACACATCGGAACCGTGTGATTCACGTAGCCAGTCACGCCGCCCGCGAGGCCGAGCTCCTCCGCGAGTGCGGCACTCTCCTGCCCCATCGCCCCCTCGACGCGATCGAGCGCACGCCGTAGCTCGTCACCCGCAACCCGCTGGCGAATGTCCTCGAGCACCGCGCCCGTCGTCCCGCGCACCGCATGATGCGCCGCGATCGCGATCGCCAACGCGCCTTCGTTCGCTCGAGAATCGCGATGTGTGGTTTGCGTCGACGCCGCGACGAACGGCGCGATGCGATCGATATCGTCGAACCACGCGCCGATGATCGGTGCCCGCATCACGGGCCCATTTCCCGCGGAGGCGACACCGCTTCTTCGACCGAAGCCCACCCACGAGCGCACGATCGCGCGCAGCGTGCCCATCCCGATCGCGGGCGGCAGACCGAGCAACCACCAGCGCAGCTTCCACGCGAGCGCCCGGCGAAACTGCTCGGCATCGCTGGTCGCGAGCAATGCCTGCGCGGTCATGCACGCGTGCTCCGTGTCGTCGCTCAACATGCCGCGGCTCCCTACCAGCTGTTGCCGCAGCGGGCCGTGATACATCCGCGCGGCGCGCCGGGGCGAGAGACCCTCGCGTGGAAGGCCCAGCGAGTCACCCACAGCCGTGCCGAGCAAGAGTCCGCGAATGCTCATGCTCGTCGACACGAGCAGCTGTCATGCCGCCGCCAACTGTGTGGACGGTGGTCCTGCATCGGTGCCATCGCGACGCGGTGACAACGCAGCACGCACCGGATGTGACAGTCGGGCAACTGCGAGCCGCGTCGTCCGCACCCGCGTTTCCGCGGAAACGTGCGCGCAAGAAATGGGGACGGCCCCTTTGACCTCGAACGCGGCTAGACGCGTGCGATCACACATCGCGCGTCGAGGTTTGCGTTCCGCGTTTCGGTCCGTGTGTGCCGGTATCGCGCGCTGGTAGCCGCTCGTGTCCGCACGTGAACCTCGGACACATTCACGCTCCGCATTTCCGCGGAAACGTGCGCGCAAGAAATGGGGCGGGCCCCTTCAACCGCTGCGTCCGTTGCCGCAGCCACGTCCATTTCCGCGTTCGCTGCCGCTGCCGCATCCGCGTCCGCTTCCGCCGCCCGCGTCCGCGTCCGCACCCGTGTCCGCGTCCGCACCCGTGTCCGCGTCCGCACCCGTGTCCGCGTCCGCCGCCGCTTCCATCATCGCATTCACTATTCGCGCTTCGGTGCATCTCCGCCGCTCGGGCTCGTGCTTCCTGCTCGAACGAGTGTCCTCGTGCCGCTCGTCGGGCGCGTGCACGCGCTGCACGCACGCTCGCCCTCGCCCGGAGCGCGCACCGGTTCCTGCCGAGCGCGTGATCCGTCGACGTAGATCCACCCCGCAGTTGCCGCACAGGGCGTGACCGCCCGCGTTCGCCCGGGCGCTCGTCACGAACCGTGCGCGCCCGGGCTTTGCGGGCGAGAGCGCGCGCGCAGCACCTGCACGCGGCCCTCGCTTCTCTCACGAAAGGACCACGTCATGTTCGATGTCTATGAAGCAGCCAAGCAACTCGTGCGCGAGATCGCGCCCATCGTCCCCGCGATTCGCAAGTTCGATCGCGAGCTCGCGTCGCAACTCTCGCGCGCCACGACCAGCGTGATGCTCAACATCGGCGAAGGCCGCGGGCGCACGGGTGGCGATCAGCGGCGCTTCTTCGAGATCGCGAATGGCAGCGCGAACGAGGTGCGCACCGCGCTGGATTGCGCGGACTGCTGGGGTTGGCCCATCGCGGCCAGTGCAGCACGCGCCACGCTGGATCGCATCATCGCGATGCTGTGGCGACTCACGCGTCCGCGGACCTGACGGTGCGGCGGTCGCACGAACGCCGGTCGTCCTTCGCGCTCCGCGTTCGCGCTCCGCGTTTCCGCGGAAGCGTGCGTGCGTGCGACCCGGCATCGACGGCGGATGTGACCCGTCGCTGGAGAGGCTCGCGTTTCCGCGGAAACGTGTGTGCATGTTCGCGCGAAGCGACCGCGTTTCTGCGGAATCGTCCGTGCGACCCGGCATCGACGGCGGATGTGACCCGTCGCTGGAGAGGCTCGCGCTTCCGCGGAAACGTGAGCGCGCCCCGGCATCGCGGGCGGATGTGACCGCACGTCGCGCGGAGAGGTCGCGTTTCCGCGGAAACGTACGTCCACGTTCGCGTGAGCGACCGCACGTCCGCGCCGCGTTTCCGCGGAAACGTGTGCGCTACTCAGCATCGCGGACGGATGTCGCGCGGAGAGCTCCGCGTTTCCGCGAAGACGTGTGCGCTACTCGCCATCGCGGACGGATGTGGCGCGGAGAGCTCCGCGTTTCCGCGAAAGCGTCCGTGCCTGCGCTATCGCCCGCGCTTCGGCGTCTTCGAACCGAACGAGCGGCCCTGACCGCGCGTGCCTGCACTGGTGCGTGATCCGCTTACGCCGCGCGGTCCACGCGGACCGCCCGTCCGAGGACCATCATCGCGTGCACCGAATCCGCCTGCGCCGCGCGGACCTGCGCCGCGTGGACCTGCGCCGCGCGGACCTGCGCCGCGCGGACCTGCGCCGCGCGGACCTGCGCCACGCGGACCTGCGCCACGCGGGCCGCTGCTGCCCGGGCCGTCATCCCGCGAGCCGCGGCGATCATCGCGCGCGCCGAAGCCGCGCGACCCCGGACCACTGCGCGGACCTGCGCTACGTGGACCGCTGCTACGTGGACCGCTGCTACGCGGGCCGTCGTCGCGTGAACCGCGCGAGCCGCCGCGATCGTCGCGCGCGCCGAAGCCGCCGCGCGAACCCGGACCACTGCGCGAACCCGGACCACTGCGCGAACCTGCGCTACCACGCGGACCACTGCTACGTGGACCGCTGCTACGCGGACCGTCGTCGCGAGAACCGCGTGAGCCGCCGCGATCATCGCGCGCGCCGAAGCCGCCGCGCGAGCCGCCACGATCATCGCGCGCGCCGAAGCCGCCGCGCGAGCCCGGACCACTGCGCGGACCTTCGCTGCGCGGACCGCTGCCACGCGGGCCGTCGTCGCGTGAACCGCGCGAGCCCCCGCGATCGTCGCGAGCGCCGAAGCTGCCGCGCGAACCCGGACCTGCGCCGCGCGGACCATTGTCGCGGGAACCGCGCGAGCCGCCGCGCGGACCCTCGTCGCGAGAACTGCCGCGCGCGCCGCGATCGTCCGAGCGAGCTCGCGGACTCGCGCTGCGAGCGCGGGGACCGCGGGTTCCCGCAGCGTCGCGATCGCCCATGCCGAGGCCCGTGTGATGGATCGTGTCCGGCTCGTCGGACTCGGAATCGTCGGCGTCGCCTGCGGCGTCGCGATCGGCCATCTCGAGCCCCGTGTGGTGGAACGAGCCCGCGTCGTCGTCGTCGTCACCGGCGGCGTCGCGGTCTTCCATGCCGAGGCCCGTGTGATGGATCGCGCCCGTATCGCGATCTTCCATCGCGAGGCCACCGTGGTGGATCGAATCGCTCTCGCGATCGGGGTCGCCGTCGCCATCCCAGGCATCGCCACCGGCGTCGTCGCGAGCGGCGCGACGGGCTTCGTTGGCCGCGCGATTGGCTTCCATCTCTTCGCGGGCAGCTTCGGCTTCGTCGCGCGCCTTGGCGCGTGCGCGGCGCGGGATGTCGGTCTTCTCGCGATCCGAGTGCCACTTGCCGCGAGCGACGGCGGAGTGATCGAGGCCGACGGCGTCGCGCAGATCGTTGAGCTCCATTTGCGACAGCTCACGAGCGTCGCCCACGCGGAGGTTGTGGAAAGTCAGGTTCGCGAAGGCCACGCGCTGCAGCTTGTCGACTTGGTAGCCGATGGCCTCGATCATCCGGTGGATCTGGCGGTGCTTGCCTTCGTGGATCGTGATGGCGAGCCAGGTGTGCTTGGACTCACCGGGGAGACGCTCGATTTCGGCGGGCAGCGTGGTCGAGCCGTCGTCGAGGGTGATGCCGTCGCGCAGGGCCTTGAGGTCGTCTTGCGTGAGCTGGCCGTGGACTTTGACGTGATAGGTCTTGGGGACGTGGGAGGCCGGCGCGAGGAGACGCGCGGCGAGCTCGCCGTCGTTGGTGAGGAGAAGGACGCCTTCGGAGTAGAAGTCGAGGCGGCCGACCGGCTTCACCGGGACCGGCAGGTTCGGGAGGTAGTCCATGACGGTTGGACGGCCCCGATCGTCGGTGACGGCGGTGATGCAGGCCTTGGGCTTGTTGAAGAGGACGTAGAACTTGTCGAGGGCGACGACGGCTTGGTCGTCGACGAGGACCTGATCGACGTCGGGGTTAACTTTGGTGCCGAGGACGGTGACGACCTTGCCGTTCACCTTCACCCGGCCTCCGGTGATGAGGTCTTCGGCTTTGCGGCGCGCCGCTACGCCGGCGGACGCGAGGTACCGCTGCAAGCGGACAGGATCGGACATGGGGCCGAGAGACTACTCCGACTCGTTCGAATTGAAAGAGTCAGTATCGGTCTCGTCGTCGACGATGTCGTCGGTCGCGAGCGCCATGCCGTCGTCGCGCGTGTCTGCGCGGACGCCCGGCATCGCATCCACGTCGATCCGCAGCTCGCTCTCGCGCGCGGCGTCTTCGGCGAGGATGCGCTCCGCGAGGCTCGAGAGCGTGTTCGCGTTGGGCGCGTCGAGCTCGGCATCCAGCTCGTCTGCGTCTGCGCCAGCGGCCTCGAACCCGTCTGCGTCGGCCTCGGCGTCGGCGTCGGCGTCCTCAGTCAGGTCTGCGTGTGCGCCAGCGGCCTCGATCCCGTCTGCGTCGGCGCCAGCGGCCTCGATCCCGGCTGCATCTGCGGCGTCGTCGTCGTCGGCGGGCTCGATGTCGTCAGCGATGTTCTCGGCCGCGTCGACGGCGTCCAGCGCGCTCTCGACCGCCGCGTCCGCAGCGTGCACCGCCGTCTCGACCGCCGCGTCCTCGGCATCGTGCACGTGAGCGCCGTGCGTTCCGCGCGCGCCGTGCGTTCCGTGTGCGGGGTCTGCATCCGGCTCTGCGTCGGCGGCTTGCTGATCCTCGGCGGCGGCTTCGACCGCCTCGGACGCGTCCTCGGCGTCGGCCTCGGCTGCCTCGGCGGCGTCGGCCACCGCGTCGACGGCGTCCGCGACGGCATCGACCGCCATCGCCACCGCATCGACGGCTGCATCGGTTGCCTCGGCGGCCTCGGTCTCGTGCGCGGACGCGGACTCGTCCACGCTGTCGAGCACGGCCTCGTCGAGCACGGCGTCGTCGACCATGTCGCTCAGCAACACGTCATCGAGGACGGCGTCGCTGTGGGCGTCGATCGAGGTGGCGGCCGCAGCGGGGGCCATTGCTTGCGCCGTGGCATCGGCCTCTTCGGCCGAGATGCCGAGGCGATCGGTCATCACGCGACGGCTCTCGTCGGACAGCTCGCTGTATTCGCGGAGCGTGGGCAGCTCGCGCAGATCGCCGAGGCTGAAGAAATCGAGGAACTCTTTCGTCGTGCCGTAGAGCATCGGGCGGCCGACTTCTTCGCGCTTGCCGAGCACGCGAATCAGCTGGCGATCGAGGAGGAGCTTCAAGGTGGCCGAGGAGTCCACGCCGCGGATGTCGTCGATCTCGGGACGCGTGATCGGCTGGCGGTACGCGATGATCGCGAGCGTCTCGAGCTGCGCGCGGGACAGACGCACCGGACGACCCGCGATCAGCTGCTGGACCCACGTGGAGAACCGGGGCTGCGTGCGGAACTGCCAGCCGCCGGAGACCGACGTCAGGATCAGACCGCGCTCGGCGTAATCGCCCTGCAGCTCGACGAGCGTGGCCTCGAGGCGCTTGGTGTCCGCGACGCGCGTCAGCTGGCGGAGACGCTGCACGGTGACCGGCTTGTCCGAGGCGAAGACCAGCGCTTCGACGAGCTTCTTCAGCTCGGCTGCTTCGAGCGCGGCGGCGGCGAGCGGCAACGAGGCGCCTTCGGCTCCCTCGTCCGTGACCTCGCCGGCATCGGCACCGGCATCGCCACTGGCTTCGGCACTGATCGCGTCGACAGCGTCGGCGGCGTCGAGCGCGTCGGCGGCGTCGACCCCGTCGGCGGCGTCGACCCCGTCGGTCTCGGTCTCGCTCGCTTCGATCGCGTCGAGCTCCGCGTCCGTGGGCTCGGCGGAGTCATCGAGCGCGGCGTGGGCCGCGGCTTCGAGCGCTTCGATGGAGTTGTCGGAGTCGTCCGAGGCCGGGTCGTCGCTCGGCAGGATGGGCTCGGCGTGGGCCTCGGTGGCCTCCGCGGCGGCCGCCGCTTCGGCGAGCACCTCGTCGGAGACGATCGGACCCGAGCCTTCGGCGAGGATCTCGTCCTCGACCACCGCCTCGACCGGAGCCTCGACCTTGCGTGCTTTCTTGCGCTTACGACTCACGGTCCGGTCAGTATCACGACGGTCCGACAGTGCGACTAGCGATAGTCTTCGCTGCCGGCCACGCCGCGCTCCATCCGCGCCCGGAGATCGTCTCCCGCGCGCTCGATGACGATTTCTTCGTCCCCGATCATGGCGCCCGGCTGGGCGAGCGAGATCAGGCGCAGCTTGGCCATCTCGAGGAGTGCGAGGAACGTGACCACGGCCTCGTGCTTGATGTCCGAGAGCGAGCGCTCGACACCATCGCGTAGGAACGAGAACATCGAGGTGAACGTGAAGCGACCCTCTGCCTCGAGGCGGTCGGTCAGCTCGGAGATCTTCTGGCTGACGGACAGGCGATCGATGAGGACGTTGTGGGCGACCTTCACCTTCGCCTGCTGCATCACCCGGTCGAAGGCTTCGATCAGCTTGTGCACGGGGAACGGAGCGAGCGGCGCGATGGCGTCGATGTCCACGCCCTCGCCCACCGCGTCTTCGGTGGGCGCGCCACGCGACCAGACGTTGCGACCGACGACCGGCCGCTCGCCGAGCTGCGTCGCTGCCTCGCGATACTTCTGATACTCGAGCAAACGGCGGATGAGGTCCGCGCGTGGGTCGAGCTCGATCTCGCCGTCCTCGCCTGCTTCGGTCTCTTCGTCTTCGAGCGGCTCGGGCGTGGGCAGGAGCTCGCGCGACTTGATGTGGCACAGCGTGGCCGCCATCAACAGGTACTCGCCGGCGACATCGATATCGAGCGCGGCCATCGCGTCGAGGTACTCGAGGTACTTCTCGGTGACGAACGAGATCGGGATGTCGAGGATCGACAGCTCGTGCTTCTTCACCAGGTGAAGCAGCAGATCGAGCGGCCCCTCGAACACGTCGAGGGCGACTTGGTATCCGGCTTGATCCATTAGAACAGGGACAGGAACAGCGAGTAGATGTGGTCTGTACACCACTGCGCGGGAACCTGGAAGACCTTCCGGATCTGCGGAATCATCAAAACCGCGAGCAACATGAACGGCGCGTACTTGAAAATCTCGTCGAAGCGCGCCCGGTGTTTGTACGGAACGAACTGCTCGACTACGTGACCACCGTCGAGCGGCGGGAACGGGAGCAAGTTGAAGAACATGAGCAGCATGTTCGTCGCCGACGCGAAGTAGAGGATCTGCGAGATATCCGGGCTCGTGATGACGTTCTTCGTCACGAGGAGCACGTGCACGAGCGCGATCAGGATCGCGAGGAACAGGTTCATGAACGGGCCCGCGATCGAGACCAGGATCTGGGCCGTGGACATCGAGATGCCGCGACGGATGCGATGCGGCTGCCAGCTCACGGGCTTGCCCCAACCGAAGCCGCCGACGCTGCCGTTGGCCGCGGCGAACAGCGAGCCGGCGATGGGCAGGAGCAGCGTGCCCACCGGATCGATGTGAGCGATCGGGTTCAGGGTGACGCGGCCCTCGCGCTTGGGCGTGTCGTCACCGAGCTTGTGCGCGACGAAAGCGTGACCGAACTCGTGGAACGCGATCGAGACGATCAAGACGAACAGGTAGATGAAGATCCACCGGATCTGGTCGACGGTAAGGTCCACGGCCGGAGAGGACTATGGCGTCTCGACCAGGCGTGCGCAACCCCTGAAAACTTGCCAGAAAGCGGCGATCGTCGATGCTGAGCCATGGCCCGCCGGCTCACCCTCGACGAGGCGCGCGATCAGTTCCTCGATCATCTGAAGGTCGAGCGCGGGCTGTCCCGGAACACGCTCGAGGCGTACGGCCGTGACCTCGGCAAGCTGATCACGTTCCTCGACGGGCGCGGGCGCGTCGATGTCGACGATGTCACGCCGCTCGACATCGCGGAGTTCCTGGGCATCCTCGCGCGTGACGGGCTCGGACCGCGCAGTCGCGGGCGAACCCTCGTCGCCGTGCGGCAGCTGTGCAAGCACCTCGTCGGCGAACGCTGGCTCGATGCCGATCCGTCCGAGCTCATCGATGCCCCCAAGACGGCGCGCCGGTTGCCGGGCGTCCTCGGCGAGGAAGCGGTCGCGCGGCTGATCGCGGCGCCTCCCGACACGCCGCGCGGGCGCCGCGACGCCGCGATGATCGAGCTGTGCTACGCGTCGGGGCTGCGCGTGTCCGAGCTCGTCGCGTTGCCGCTCGCGGACGTGAACTCGAACGCGGGGTTTGTTCGCGTGACCGGCAAGGGCAACAAGACGCGGCTCGTGCCGGTGCACGCCGTCGCCCTCGAGCGCATTCGCCGCTACATCGCCGAGGATCGACCCGCCTGGGTGAAGGATCCTGCGGAGCGCGCGCTGTTTCTCACGGAGCGCGGTGCACCGATGACGCGGCAGGGCTTCTGGAAGCTGCTCCGCGCCTACGCGCAGAAGGCCGACGTGCGATTGCCGGCGGGCGGCGGTGTGTCCCCGCACAAGTTGCGGCATTCGTTCGCGACTCACCTCGTCGAGCGCGACGCGGATCTGCGCGCGGTACAGGCGATGCTCGGCCACGCCGACATCTCGACGACGCAGGTCTACACCCACGTCGGGCAGGCCCGGGTGATCGAGCTCGTGAAGAAGCACCATCCTCGGGCCACCGACGAGCATCGCCGCGGTCGCTGAGTTACGATTCACGGCCTATGGGGAAACTGCGCAAGGGCTTTGCCCTCGCCTCGCTCGCCGGTATGGCTTCGATCTCGTGTGGCGGTTCGACAAAGCCGGGCACCACACCGTTGCCCGGTACGGCGCAAAAAGACTTCGCGCCGCTCACGATCAAGGACGACGCGAAAGCCGCGAACCAAGCGGTGATCCTCGGCACCGACGATCGCAACGGCTCGACCGTGTTGCCGCTGCCCCTGCATCCGACGCGCGGGCTCGTCGACGCGATGTTCGTCAAGCTCGATCCCAAAGGCGCGACGGGTGGCTCGACGCCCGTCAAGCTCGGCACCGAGCCGAACAAAGACGGCTCCGTGCAGGTCGGCGTCTATGAAGAGCTCGCCGGTGGCGCGGGCAATCAGTGGCGCGCGGGTGTGTGGGTCAGCGCGTTCGTCGCTGCCTCGACGCTCGGCAAAGACCTCACCGACTTCTCGTTCTCCGCCGCGAGCGGTGGCTACATCGACGGTGCGAGCGCGTCCGGCCTCATGGCCGGCGGCTTCCTCGCGACGATGACCGGCGTGCCGATCGATCCGACCGTGACGATGACCGGCATCATCAACCCCGACGGAACGATCGGTCCCGTCAGCGGCATCCCCGAGAAGTTCACGGGCTCGATCGAGAAGGGCAAGAAGCGCCTCGGCTATCCGATCGGCATGCGCTGGGCCAAGAGCGAAGCGACGGGCAAGGACGTCGACCTCGTCGCGCTCGCGAAGGAAAAGGGCGCGGTCGCCGTCGAGATCGCGAACGTTCACGAGGCGTACAAGTTCCTCACGGGCAAGAACCTGCCCGAGCCGGTGCCCGTCCCCGAGACCGAGATGGCGCTCGACGACGTCACGGTCAAAGGCATGGATGCGAAGTACCAAGGCTGGCAGAAGCGCCTCGGCGACGAGTGGAAGGTCCTGCTCGAGCTGCAGCAAGCGGGTCGCTTGCCGAAGCGCTTGCTCGCGCTCGGCCTCCTCGCGCAGGAGCAGGCCGAGAAAGCCGAGAAGCTCCACAAGCAGGGCCTGATCGCGGGCGCGTACGCGAAGATGCTGACCGCGTGGGTCTACGCGGCCAGCGCGACGGACATCTACGGCATCGTGACCAAGGTGCAGTCGGGCGACTCCGTCGGCGCGGTCGCGCACCTGTCGTCGCTCGATCAGCTCGATCAAGAGACGATCGACGTGTTCAAGAAGATCGGCGCGATCAAGCCATCGACGCTCGGCGGACATCTCTTGATGATCGCCGCGTACCAAGCCGCGCTGCGCAGCTGGGGCTTCAAGGTGTTCGCGAAGGACTCGCTCGGCTACACGAAGGAGCTGCTCGCGGCGCTCGGCTCGCGCACCAAGGAAGAGCTCGGCTCGCCCGAGGTCGCCGAAGCGATCGTCGAGCGCGTGATGCCGACGGTGCTGCTGATCGGCCAGACCGTCGCGGCCGCACAGATGGCGAGCGAGGAGCTCGAGTTCATGACGGAGAAGTCCGTGAACTACATGTGCTCGATCCCGAACATCAAGCGACTCTCGACGTCGTTCCAGTCCGCGGGCGCTGCCGGCGTGAACTACTTCGAGACGCTGCTCGTCGAGCCGGCCGCGAAGCAGTTCGGCTTGACGCTCGATCAAGCGCGCATGCGCATCGCGATGAGCGAGCCGAACTACCTCGTCGCGTACATGCTCTCGCACCTCCAGCAGGTGGACGGTCTGCCGAAGGACATGAAGGCCCTGTGGGGCGAGAACTCGCCGCAGTGGAACTTGATGGCGCTCGCCGGTAGCGAGCTCGCCTATTACAACTCGGCCGAGCTGATCGCGAAGTACTACTCGCTCGGCCTCAAGACCGATGCATCGACGGGTCGCGCGAACGGCGTCGAGCACGAGAAGGCGTTCATGAACATGCTCGCGTCGGCCGAGCGCAGCGCTCGTGCCAGTGCACGCGCCGCGCGGATCGCGACCGGCTCGATCCCCGTGCAAGCGAAGCTCGCGTACCAGCAGGCGACGATCGCGCGCGAGGGTGACATGAGCGACAAGATCGACGCGCTCTCGCAGTTCTGGATGTCGTCCGCGTACTCGCAGACGGCCGTGATGCTCGCGCGCAACTAACCGCGACGAGTTGCTGCTCGCGCGCTTCGTCGAGGTTTTCGAGTAGCGCGTCAGCCGCCGAAGATGCGGCGGAACAGCTGCGAAAAGAAGCCGCCGCGAATGTCGACGTTCGGCGTCGCCGGCGGCGTCCAGTCGAGCTCGGGCCACGCTTCTTTGAGCGCACGTGCCGCCTGGCGCGCGATGTCCACGCCTTCCTGATTGTGCCGCATCGTGAGCTGCGACGTGACGATGGTCTTGGTCGGCAGCGTCGTGATGCCCACCACACGCTCGTCGACGGTCGCGAGCGCGTTCGAGGTCACGAGGTCCGGACGCGAGCGGATCCGCGAATAATGATCCGTCGTCCGGCCGGTGCCCTGCGTGAGCTTCGCCGCAGAATCGAGCTGCTCCCAGATCGCCGGATACACGCGTTCGATCTCGCCGTGCAGGACATGGCACTCCGCCTCCTCCTGCGCCGACCAGGCCTTCATGTAGCGCCGGAGGATGTCGCCGTACTGGTCGATCAATCCCTCCGCGATCCACACCTGCTGCTTGACCTGGTCCACGGTCGCGGAACCTACTAGGGTTGCCGCGTGGATGTCGAGCAGGCCGCAGAGACCATCACCACCGGTGATGCGCCTGTGCCGCCGAAGCCCCGACGCCTGCGCTTGGACGAGCTCCTCGACGAGCTCGGTGCGCGCGATCCGGACGGCGATGGGTACGACGCGCCGCGGCCCGAGCACCTGACGGTCGGCGAGCTCGTCGACAAAGCGGCCGAGGCGGGCTTCGGCTTTCTCGTCGGGATCCTGACGCTGATCGCGATCCCGTTCTTCGGGCTATCGACGCCGTTCGGCCTCGCGATCGCGATCATCGGCGTGCAGATGATCCTCGGCCGCACGAAGCCGTGGCTCCCGAAGCGCGCACGCAAGCGCGAGCTATCGATGACGATGCTCGACAAGGTCGCCGGCATCCTCGCGCGGCGCACGAAGTGGATCGCGAAGTCCACGCGCCGTCGCTGGGAGTGGTCGATCAGCACGCGGCTCGTCGGGTTCGGCATCACGCTGCTCGCGCTCGGGCTCGCCCTGCCCTTGCCGATTCCCGGATCGAACCTGATCTTTCTGATCCCGATCTTCATCTACGCGATCGGCGTGCTCGAGCGCGACGGCGTGTGGATCGTCGTTGGCCACGTGGCGCTGCTCGTCGATATCGCGCTCTTGTTCGTGTTCGGCAACGTGGTGCTCCACGTGCTGACCAAGATCTGGCACTGGATCACGTGACGATCACGCACCCGGGGGTGGAGGCGTCGACGGACGGCGCTCGCGCTGACTGCGCAGCAGCTCCGCGATGTCCTTCTGCCCCGTCGGATCCTCGAGCAACACGATCGGCAGCTCGACGAGCGCGTCGTTCTCGAGCATCAGCTCGACGGCGCGGCGTGCGCCGATGAGGCCCGACGCGCGCCCCGGCGCTTGCAGTGCCCAGTCCTTCACGTTCGCCTTCGCCACCACGTCGAGGATCCACGCGAGGTCCTTCTTGAACCGCGCGTCGCTGTAGCCCTTCGCGTCGCCGAGCCCGAACCACATGATGCGCGCGAAGCGGAGGCGTCGGCCCGGCGGCAGCATCATCGACTCGCCCTGCTCGCCCGTCGCTTTGTTCGCCTTGAGCAGGCGCGACAGCCGTCCGCACAGCCGCCAGTCCGCGAGCCCGGCCGCACCGCGCAGCGGACGATCGTCCTTGAACACCGGCAGCACGAGGCAGTCGCGCGCGGTTTCGTCCCAGCGCGCGAGATCCAAGGGCAGGACGGAGAGCGCCATCGGGTCTCAGCTCTCGGGCGTGCGGCCCGCAGCGGACGCGATGCGATCGAGCACGCCGTTGACGAACGCGCTCGACTCGGCGGTACCGAATCGCTTCGCGAGCTCGACCGCCTCGTTGATGACCACTTTCACGGGCACGTCGGGGAACGCGAGCAGCTCGCCGGCGCCGAGGCGCAGGATGTTGCGATCCACGCGCGACATGCGATCGAGACGCCAGTTCTTCGACGCACTGGTGATCAGCTCGTCGATCTGCGCGCTGCGCTCGGTGGCCGCGGCGACGAGGTCGCGCGCGAACGTCTGCGCCGGCGTATCGATCTCGAGCTCGAAGATATCGGCCCAGCTGACGGCCGCACCGGTGACGTCGGTCGCCGGATCTCCGTCGCGTGCGTACAGGAGCTGCAGCGCATAGGCGCGTCCTGTTCTGCGAACGCCTTGCGTCACTTGCCCTTCGACTTTCCAGTTCGGCCACCGCCGGCAAGCGTGCGGAACAGCGTCGCGAGCTCGATCGCCGCGAGCGCCGCGTCGAAGCCCTTGTTGCCGGCCTTGGTGCCCGCGCGCTCCAGGGCTTGCTCGATCGTGTCCGTGGTCAGCACACCGAAGCTGACGGCGACGTCGCTCGAGGCGGCGACCGCGGCGATGCCCTTGGCCGCTTCGCCGGCGACGTAGTCGAAGTGCGGCGTGGATCCGCGGATCACCGCGCCGAGCGCGATGACGGCATCGATGCCACCGCGGGCAACGACCATGCGCGTGGTCTGCGGGAGCTCCCACGCACCCGGGCACCGCACGAGCGTGACCGCATCGGCGCTGCCGCCCGAGCGAACGATCGCGTCGAGCGCGCCGGCGATCAGCGGCTCGACGATCAGCCCGTTGAAGCGGCTGGCGACGATGGCGAACCGCAGGCCCGTGGCCGATAGGGTCCCTTCGATGGTCTGGGGCATTGGCCCCATCTATACACCAGGAACGCTATTTCGGACGCGTGTTGCGCGCGATCGCCATCAGCGCGTCCTCGTCGGCGAACACCTCTTCGACCGACGAGTCGTCGACGAGGAAATCGAGCAGCGTGGTGCCGAAATCCGCGGGGAGCGCCCCGTCGATGTCGTACTTCATGAGCAGGCCCGCGACGCGGCCGATCGGCGGATCGCCACCGAGCTCGAGTCCCTCGGACTGCGTCAGGTGATCGAGCAGCGCTTCGGCCCATACGGCGTGCATCGGCTTCTCGCGCGGTCCACCGGTGCCCTTGCGCTTGAGCGGCATTCCACCACCCTTGCCGGTCGGTACGGCGGCCGGCGGCGGAGGCGGCTGGATGTCCTCGGCGAGAGCGAGGGCGAGGTTGCGAACGCGGTCCGCTTCGCTGACGCCGCTCTCGGGATCGACGGGTCCCCAGCTCGCGACGATCTCGTTCGCGGTCTTCGACAGATCGATCGGCTTCTCGGGCGGCTTCTGCGCCGGCAGCGTGCGCTTCGACGCCGTCGACTTCTCGGCGAGGTTCACGTCGAGAATGGTGAGCGTGTCACCGAGCGCGGCTTGCACGGCAGACAACGTGGCTTCCGGGGCATCGAACAAGGCGACCCACGCGAGCTTGTTGCGGTCGTGCAACTGATGCTCGCCGGGCGACGCCGATGCGAGCGCGGAACGGAGGGATGACTCCCGGACCCCGCCGACGAGCGAAACTTTCATTGTGCTTTGATATTACGGAACGCGGTGCGCGGGATAGGTACGCGGTCCACGACCTCGATGCCAAATCCTTCGATGCCCGCGATCTTGCGGTCCGAGTGAATCATCAGGCGGATCTTCTTGAGGCCGAGGTCCGCCAACACTTGGGCGCCCAGGCCGAAATCGCGCAGCGCTTCGCTCGACGGATTCGCGAGGGAGACCGAGCTCTCGCGCGGCGTGAGCCCGACCACCCGCTCGAACGAATGGCGCAGCCGCATGCGACCGCGATTCACCACGTAGAGCAGGACGCCGCAGCCCGCGTCGTCGATCGCTTTGATCGCGGCGTCGAGGTCGGGCCGTAGCGCGAACGGATCGCACAGCGGCTCCATCGCGGCCACGCGCACGAGCACGGTCTCGCCTTTCGCCGATGCGGTGACGACGTCGCCGCGAACCAACGCGAGGTACTCGGTGTCCTCGACGTGCGTGTCGTAGTAGTACGCGGCGAACGGCTCGCCCGGCGGCAACGAGCCCGGACGCATCGCGCCGTGCGCCTGCCGGCGAACGATCTGCTCGCGCTGCAAGCGATACGCGATCATGTCGGCGACGCTGATCAGCAGGAGGCCATGCTTCTCTGCGAACTGCTCGAGCTCGGGCCGGCGCGCCATCTCGCCGTCCTCGCGCATGATCTCGCAGATCACGCCCGCCGGCTTGAGGCCCGCGAGCCGCGCGAGATCCACGGAGCCTTCGGTCTGCCCCGTGCGCACGAGGACGCCGCCCTTGCGCGCGCGCAGCGGGAAGATGTGTCCGGGCGAGACCACGTCGTGCGGTCGCGCGTCGTCGGCGATCGCGGTGCGAATCGTGGTCGCGCGATCCTTGGCCGAGATGCCGGTCGAGACGCCGTGACGCGCCTCGATCGACACGGTGAACGCGGTGCCGAGCGACGCCTGGTTGTCGCGCACCATCATCGGCAGCTCGAGTTTATCGATCAGCTTGTCGTCCATCGCGAGGCAGATCAGGCCGCGCGCGTGGGTCGCCATGAAGTTGATCAGCTCGGGCGTGACGAGCTCCGCAGCGAACACGAGGTCGCCCTCGTTCTCGCGATCCTCGTCGTCGACGAGGATCACCATCCTGCCCGCGCGGATCTCCTCGAGGGCGCGGCTCACACGTTCGATCGGCGTGGTGACGGTCATGACTTCCCTCCGAGCAACTTCTCGACGTGCTTTGCCAAGATATCGACTTCGAGGTTCGCGCGATCACCGATCGCGAGTGCCCCGAGCGTCGTGTGATCGCGCGTATGCGGAATGATCGCCACGGAGAACGTCTCCGCATCGACCGCGTTGACCGTCAGGCTCACGCCCGCGATCGCGATCGATCCTTTCTCGACGATGTACTTGAGCAGCGCCGGCATCGCGCGAAATCCGAGCACGAGGTTCGCGCCCATGTCGCGCCGCACGGCGAGCTCGCCGGTGCCATCGATGTGGCCCGTGACCCAGTGCCCGCCCAAGCGATCACCGAGCCTGAGCGATCGCTCGAGGTTCACCTTGCTGCCGACGCGCAGCGATCCGAGCGTGGTGCGCGCGAGCGTCTCCGCGCCCGCGAGCACGCTGAACGCATCGCGACCGATGTCGGTCACCGTCAAGCACGTGCCGTCGTGGCAGACGCTCTCGCCGAGCACGAGCTCCGCGAGCGGAATCTTCGCGGGCCGGATCGACAGCACGAGCGCATCGCTGCGCCGATCGGCGCGCGCGACAGTGCCCGTGTCTTCGACCAACCCGGTGAACATGCCCCGCTTCTACCACTCCGGGGCGCGGTTGCGCAGGGTCAGGTTTCAATCGTCGCCAGGGACAGGTGCAAGCCGGCCGGTGAGCCGCAGATCTCCCGCGAAATCCTCGATCACCTCGTCGAACACGAAGGCCACCGCGCTGCCCATGTGCTCGCGGCCCTTCCCTCCCACCCAGCTCGGCGCGGGCCCACCGATCACCTTGGGCGCGATGTACAGGTACAAGAGGTCGCACAACCGCTTCTCGATCATGTACGCGTGCACCTCGCCGCCGCCCTCGACGAGCACGGACATGAGGTCCTCGTCGGCGAGGCGTCTCGCCAGCTCGCCGACATCGAGCCGCCCGTTTCTGTGCGCGGCAATGCGCCACACCTCGCAGTTCTTCGCGACGAGCGCCTTCTCCCGCGCCGCGCTCGCGTCGGGGCCGCACGCGATGATCGTGCGCGCGACCGGCCGCGTCTTGCCGGTGGTCTTCGGCGTGACGCGCGCATCCGGCGGCGTGCGGAGCTGGCTGTCCAGGATGATGCGCACCGGATCGCGCCCGTGCTTCACCTCGCGCACCGTGAGCCACGGATCGTCGGCGAGCACGGTACCGACGCCGACCATGATCGCGTCGTGCGTGTTCCGCAGGCGCATGACATCGGCGCGCGCGGCCTCGCCGGTGATGTACTTGCTGTGCCCCGTCACCGTCGCGATCTTGCCGTCGAGGGTGATCGCCGCCTTGAGTGAAAACGCGGGCCGCGCGTGCGTGACAAACGTGGTCCACGCGAGGTTCGCGCGCTCGCACTGCTCGCGGAGCACGCCGGTGTGCACCTCGAGCTTCGCGCGCCGCAGGAGCTCGATGCCGCCGCCATGCCCGGGCACCGGATCCTCCATGCCGATCACGACGCGCTCGATGCCGCTATCGCGCACCACGGGTGCACACGGGCCAGTCCTGCCGGTGTGATTGCACGGCTCGAGGTTCACGTACATCGTCGCGCCCGCGAGCTTCGCTCTCTTCGCGGCCGCGAGCGCGTGGATCTCCGCGTGCGCGGTGCCGGCCTTCTCGTGCGCGCCTTCGCCGAGGACCTTGCCCCAGCGATCCACGATCACGCAGCCGACGATCGGGTTCGGCGCGGTGCGGCCCTCGAACGCCCGCGCGAGCTCGAGGCAGCGCGCCATGTACCGCTCGTCGGCGGCGCGTTGCTCGGCGGAGAGGATCGGGCGCGGCATCGACGTCCGAGACTACCGCGCGACGAGCACGGTGACGGCGTGATCAGCCCGCGCGTTCGGCGGGATCGACGACGGGTGCATCGCCCGCTTTTTCGCGGGCGGCATCCACGTTCTCGACGGTCGACTTGCGCGAGATGACGACATCCTCGCCCGCCTTGCGAATCTGTTCGTCGGCGAGCGCCGCGACCTGCGCGAGCTTGTGCTTGCCCGTGTCTTCTTCGTTGCGCAGCGCTTCGACTTCTTTCGCGAACCCCTCGAGGTCGCGGAAGTCGCGATAGATCGACGCGAACCGCACGTAGGCGACGGCGTCGACGGTGCGCAACCGCGGCAGCACGCGCTCGCCGATGTCGCGGGCCGCGATCTCGCTGACGCCGAGCTCGCCGACCTCGCGCTCGACCTGGAGCGCCAGCGCGGTGATCTGCTGGCGCGAGACTTTGCGCTTCGCGACGGCGGCTTGCAGTCCGCGCTCGATCTTCGTGCGATCGAAGGGCTCGCGACGGCCATCGGACTTCACGACCAGCGGCATCGACTCTTCGATGCGCTCGTAGGTCGTGTAGCGACGCGTGCACTTCTCGCACTCGCGGCGGCGGCGGATCTCCGAGTTATCTTTGGACAGGCGCGTCTCGATGACCTTGTCCTCGAGCTCGCCACAGAACGGACAACGCATCAGGTGGCCTCGCGATCCAGCGCACGGACCGCGTCGAGCGTGCCGAGATCGTTCAACTGATCGACGCGGCGCTGGTGACGACCGCCCTCGAATGCCGTGCCGCGGAAGATGGCGAGCGCGTGCTCCGCGACGCCGACGCCGATGACGCGAGCGCCCATCGCGACGATGTTCGCGTCGTTGTGGCGGCGCGCCATCTCGGCGGTGAATGCATCGTGAACGAGCGCGGCGCGGACGCCCGGCACCTTGTTCGCCGCGATCGAGATGCCGATGCCGGAGCCGCAGACGATCACGCCGAGCGTGCCCTTCTCGGCGACGACGCGGCGGCCGACGTCGGCGCCGAACTCGGGATAGTCCACGGACGTCTCGTTGTCGGTGCCGATATCGATGACCTCGTCACCGAGCGCGCGCAGCTGCGCGACCAGCGCTCGCTTGAGCGGCAGGCCTGCGTGATCGCTGCCCGCGTACCACTTCAACTCAGTCGCCCTTGTAGCGCTGGACGATGAGCGCCGCGTTCGTGCCGCCGAAGCCGAAGCTGTTCGACATCGCGACATCGACGCGCTGCTCGCGCGCGGTGTTCGGGATGTAGTCGAGATCGCAGTCGGGGTCGGGCGTCTGGTAGTTCGTGGTCGGCGGCAAGACCCCGCGCGCGATCGCGAGGGCCGTGATGCCCGCCTCGATGCCGCCGGCGGCGCCGAGCGTGTGGCCGGTCATCGACTTCGTCGACGAGATCGCCATCTTGCGAGCGTGATCGCCGAAGACTTTCTTCATCGCGATCGTCTCGTTCTTGTCGTTCAGGTCCGTCGACGTGCCGTGCGCGTTGACGTACTGGATCGCGCTGCCATCGATATTCGCGTCCTTCATCGCGAGGCGGAAGCACGCTTGCGCGCCGCGGTGCTCGGGTGCAGGCGCCGCGACGTGGTGAGCATCGCTGTTCGCGCCGTAGCCGATCAGCTCGCAGATGATGCGCGCGCCGCGCTTCTTGGCCGACTCGAGATCCTCGAGGACGACGACACCGGCGCCTTCGCCGATGACGAAGCCATCGCGATCCTTGTCGAACGGACGGCTCGCGTGGGTGGGGTCGTCGTTGCGCGTGGACATCGCGCGCATCGAGTTGAACCCGCCGACGCCGAGGATGGAGATCGTCGCCTCGGTGCCGCCGGCGATCATGCCGTCGACGTAGCCGTGGCGAATCGCGCGCATCGCTTCACCGATCGAGTGTGCGCCCGTCGCGCACGCGGACACGTGGGAGAAGTTCGGGCCCGTGGCGCCGGTGCGAATGCACACCATTCCCGGGACCTCGTTGATGATGATGTCGGTGACGAAGTACGGAGAGAATCCGTAGCGCGGGCCCTTCTGCTGGGTCGCCTCGAACGTGTTCTCGATCGTCTTCACGCCACCGAGGCCGGAGCCGATATAGCAGCCCCAGCGCTCCTCCTGGCCCTCGGGAACCCTCGTGCCGAGGCCCGCGTCCTCCACCGCCATCATCGAGGCGGCGACGCCGAACTGCAGGAAGCGATCGACGTGCTTGAGCTCTTTCTTGTCGAACCACTTCGACGGATCCCACCCCTTCACCTCGCAGCCGAACTTCGTCGCGTACTGCGTCGTATCGAACTGGGTGATCGGGCCCGCGCCGTTCTTGCCTGCGAGCAGCGCCGACCAGGTCGACTCCGTGTCGTTGCCGAGCGGAGTGACGAGGCCGATGCCGGTGATGACGACGCGACGACGATCCATAGCTGCTCCTTAGCGCGACTGGAGTGACGTTCCAACTACCCCTCGGCAACGCGAGGGAAACGCCTCACTCGTGCACTCGTAACCGAGTGCAACTACTTCGCGTGTGTCTTGATGTAGTTGGTCGCGTCCTTGACGGTCTTGATCTGCTCGGTGTCTTCCTCGGGGATCGTGATCTTGAACTCTTGCTCGAACGCGAGCACGAGCTCGACGACCGCGAGCGAGTCCGCCTTCAGGTCGTCGATGAACGACGCCTCGGGACGGAGCTGCTCGAGGGAGACCTCGAGCTGATTGCAGATGATTTCTTTGACCTTGGACTCGATCTCGTCGGGCGACATGGGGACCTCTCTTAGTTGCGCGAGCGTACGCGCGCTGGAGCTGCGGGCGTTTCTAGAACAGAACCGTAATTACATCAACATCCCGCCGTTAACGCGGATGACCTGGCCGGTGATGTAGCTGGCCTCCGGTCCCGCGAGGAACGCGACGGCGTTCGCGACATCCTCGGAGCGGCCGATCCGTCCGAGCGGGATCTGCTCCATGAGCTTCGCGCGCGCCGCTTCGGGCAGGTGCTCCGCGGTCATGTCGGTCTCGATGAAGCCCGGCGACACCGCGTTGCAAGTGACGCCGCGCGACGCGAGCTCCTTCGCCGTGGTCATCGTCAGGCCGATCAGGCCGGCCTTGCTCGCCGAGTACGCGAGCTGGCCACCGTTGCCGCTCTCGCCGACGACGCTCGTGATGTTGATGATGCGGCCGGCGTCCTTCGCCTTGAGGATCATCATCGACGCGGCGCGCAGGCAGTGAAATGCGCCGCCGAGGTTGATGTCCATGACCTTCTTCCACTGCTCGTCGGTGAAGCGCATCAGCATGCCGTTCACGGCGACGCCCGCGTTGTTCACGAGGATGTCGAGCGAGCCGTGCTCCTTGCCGATCGCCTTGATCGCCTCGGTGGTCTCGGCGCTGTTGCCGACGTCGAACTTGCTGATCGCCGCCTGCCCGCCCGCGGCCTCGACCTCGGCCGCTGCTTCGCGCGCCGCGTCTTCGCGTGCGGCGTAGTTGATGACGACCTTCGCGCCGCGGCGGCCGAGCGCAACGGCGATGCCGCGGCCGATGCCGCGCGATGCGCCCGTCACGAGCGCGACCTTTCCTGCGAGTGCTTTGTCCGTGATCGCCATGGCTTCCTCTAGGCGGTGAACGCGTCCACTTCGTGCGGCTCGCCGATCGTCGAGACCTCGATGCCGTCGGCGATTCGCTTCACGAGGCCCTTCAGCACCGCGCCCGAGCCGAGCTCGTACGCCTTGGTGACGCCGAGCTTCGCGGCCGCTTGAATCGATTCCTCCCAGCGCACGCTCGCCGTCACCTGTGCGACGAGGAGCTCTTTGATCCGCGCGGGATCCTGCGTGGGCTCCGCGGTGACGTTCGCGATCACCGGCACGCTCGGCGTCGAGATGACGACATCGGCGAGCGCGGCCGCGAGCTTGTCCGCGGCGGGCTTCATCATCGAACAATGGAACGGTGCGCTCACCGTGAGCTTCTTCGCGATGCGCGCGCCCGCTGTCTTCGCGCGTGGAATCGCGCGGTCGACGGCGTTGGTGTGACCGCTGATCACGATCTGTCCGCCGCCGTTGAGATTCGCGGGTTCGACGGGCTCTCCCGGCGTGCTCGCCTCGGCGCACACGGCCTTCGTCTTCTCGAGATCGAGGCCCATGAGCGCCGCCATCGCGCCGACACCGACCGGCACGGCTTCCTGCATGTACGTGCCGCGCAAGTGCGTCAGCTTCACGGCGTCGCGCAACGTGAGCGCACCCGCGGCCACGAGCGCGGTCCACTCGCCGAGCGAGTGACCCGCGACGAGATCGAACGCCAGCCCTTTGTCCTTCAGCGCGCGAAACACCGCGATCGATGTCGTGAGGATCGCGGGCTGCGTGTTCTTGGTCAGCGTGAGGTCGTCTTCCGGACCGTCCCAGCACAGCTGGCTCAGCGCGAACCCGAGGACGTCATCAGCCTCTTCGTAGGTGCGCTTCGCGACGTCGAACTTCACTGCCAGATCGCGGCCCATGCCCACTCGCTGTGAGCCTTGGCCGGGGAACAGGAGCGCGGTCTTCATCGGGCTGGTTCTTCCCACGGCTTCCTCGTCGAGGGAAGCCCCGAACAAGAGATCTAGGTGCGCGAAATCGCTGACACACTGCGAACTGCTCTACACACAACGCGCAACCCGTCGGAAATCGACGAGTCGATCCGCGACGACGCGCATCGACGCGCGTCGTCATGTTCGCGTCACGAGATCGACAGCTACGCGAACCACCAGCGATACACGCCGTACCCGGCAACGCCCGCGAGCGCGACGGCCATCGCGATCAGCGCGACCTTCGCGGGGATCGACGCGCGCTTCCACGCCGCCTTCGCGCGACGCGCCCATCGGCGGATGACGGGCTCGATGCGATCGAGCACGTGCGCGAGTCGCTCGGAGAGTCCCGCGAGAAGTCCGAGCCCGAACACGATCACCAGTAGCCCGGGCCCGGGAATGAACAGCAGCACCACGCCGCCCGAGACGAGGATCGCACCGACGACCGCGGCGCCGACAAAGAAGCCGCGACCGCTCTTCTTCATGCGCTCGTGCTGATGCTCGAAGCGATGGCCCGGCTCGTCGTGCTTGAACGCTTTCCACTGGCTCTCCAGCTTGGCGAGTGCGGACATGATCGAACGGTAGCGCTCGACGATCGCGGCGCTAGTGTGCGCGTGATCCGTGCGCGTGCGCTCTGGCGCTCAGTCGATCACCAAAACTTCCACCATGGCTTCTTCGGCGCGACGGGCGGACCCGACGGTGCGACCGATGGCGTGCTCGACGGTGCGACCGATGACACGGTCGACGGCGCGACCGACGTCGGCGCGTTCGATGCCGGCGCGGTCGATGCCGGCGCAGTCGGCGGCGATACGACGCGCGATGGAATCGCCGGCGGCGCGGAGGGCACGCGCGGTGGCGACGCCGGCGCCGGCGGATTCGCGGCCGGCGTGCGCGCCGACGTCGATGGCGCCGATGGAGTCACCGCGCCAGGAGCGCGCAATGGCGGCGTTGGATCCCGCGGCCGCAGCGGCGGCACGTGCGAGCGCACCTCGATGCGATCACCCTGCACGTGCACCGGCGTCGTGGCCACCGCTTGCTCGCGATGTCCCTCTCCGCGCATGTCGAACGGCTCGATGCACAGCGTGTAGTCCCCGGGCACGACGTCGAGGAGCTCGGTGGTCATCTCCGTCGCGTTGCGCGAGGTCGAGTTCGCGCTGATGTACTTGTCGCGACCGAGCGCATCGAGCAGCGCGCGGAGCTCGTGGTTTGTCGTCGCCGCGACGGTGCCCGGGACGAGGTAGACGCTGCCGCTGTGATCCACGCTGTCGATGCGCGCGGCGATCGCGACGCGCGTGCCGACGATCAGCGTGAAGTCCTCGCGCAGGTTCTGGCCCGGCGCGAGCGTGACGCGCTCGAATACCGGCGTGCCCGCGCTCATGTGCGTGCGCGGATCGACGCCGCGGACCTCCACGTCGTACGTGCCGGGCACGATGCGGCCGACGTGATACTGGCCGTTCGGCGTGCCGTGCTCGACCTGCAAGACACCGCCGTCGACGGGCGCGATCGTGACGTGACCGACCGCGGGCGCGCCGCCGCGCGTGACCACGCCGGACAGCGACGCGAACGCCTGGATCGGAACCTCGACGATATCGCGCGTGGAGACGACGTCGAGGATCTTCGATCCCGCATCGGCGGTGTCGGCGACGATCGCGATCGTCTTCATGCGGCCGAGCGGGAACTGACACCGGCCCTGCCCGTCCGTGGTCTTCGTGTCGAGAGGGATGAGCTCGCGCCCGAAGCGCTCGCCGAGCTTCACGCGCGCGTTCGCGACGGGTTGGCCATCGCGCAAGACGATCGCGATGATCGTGCGCGCATCTTCGCCGCGCGGCGGCGGCACGGGCTTGGCCTCGAAGAAGCCGATCCACGGCGGATCTTTCGGCAAGCCCATGCGCAGCGCGTCTTCGGCGCCGATCGCGACCGCACCGAAAGCGTCCGGATCGCGGACCGTGCGCGAGGGGCGATCGATCGCCTCGCGGATCTCGTCGGTGGTCGGCGGATCGCTGACCGCGCCGCCCTTCGCCGACGGCCCCGCCGACGGATCGACGTAGCGGAACGCGAGCAAGCGATCGTCGCGGATCGTGATCCAGCACCAACGTGTCGCGCTCACCAGAACTTCCACCAAGGCTTCTTGTCGCCGCCGCTCGTCGGTGCGGGATGCGCGGGCGGTGGCTGGTTCGTCATCGCGAGCAGCATCGTACCGCCGCACGGACAGATCGCGGAGAACGCGATCGGGATCGAGCCACCCGGCGCATCGGGGAACCGCGTCTTCGCCATCTGCGTCATCGGATCGAGCGTCTGATCACCGCCGCAGCCGTTGCACGGCGTGATCACCCACTGCGGTCGCTCGCGCAGGTACGCCGCGGTGACTTGGAGCGGATGCGGCAAGCCGGGTGCGGTGACGAACTCGATCGCTTGATTCTGGCGCACGCTCGTCAGGTTGTGCGGCTGGTTGAGCAGCGTGCCGCGATAGATCGGACGCTCGGTGAACGACAGCACGCGCGGATCGATCGGCGGCGGTGAATTCGCGGGCGCGTTCGGAATCCGCAGCATGCCGGCGACACCGGTGACGCGAACGAAGCAGGCCTCGGGCGGCTTCTTCGTTCGCCGCGGTTCGCCGTCGTGCACCATGACCTGGAGGTCATCGGCGAATTCGGCGTGAAAGCGTCCTTGCAGTGCGGGGTCGGTGCGCCAGGTCGTCATGGAAGACAACAGTAAGCGCGCCGTTATCGTCGAGAAAGTGGCTGGCCGTGACTGCCAACGCGGCGAATGATTCGCGCGATCACGGCAGGTGCACCCGCCGATGCATGGCGTGATGCACCCGAGGTGCAGCTAGGGTGCAGCGGCCGGCGCGGGCGTCGCACCGGTTGGAGCGGCCACGGTCTTCGGACGCAGCACGCCGAACACCTGATGCTTCTCGTCGAAGAAGCGCTTCGCCGAGGCCTTCACGTTGTCGCTCGAGACGCGCGCCATCACCTTCGACAGGTCGGTCGACTCGGCGAAGTCCTCGCCGTACCAGTACGCTTCGCGCAGCTGGTTGACCCACCACCAGTTCTCCTTCGCGTCGGTCTCGCGACCGCGACGGAGCTGCTCGGTCACCTTGTCGAGGTACTCCTTGCCGATGCCGTCCTTCTGGATCGAGTGGATCACGTCCATCGCGGCCTTCTGCAGCTTCTCGACGTTGTTCGGATCGCAGCCGAACGAGATGGTCGCGTTGCGGCGCACCGTCGGCTGACGCGACAGACCGACCCAGCTGCGCACGCCGTACACGCCGCCCATGTCCTCGCGCAGCACCTCGCGCAGGCGGATCTGCAGCACCATCGACAGAATGCGCGCATCGGCCGTCGACTCGCGCGTCCACTTGTCCGGCGCGGCGAACGCCATCGACACGTAGCTCTTCGGCTCGCTGCCCTGCAGGATCTCCTTCGAGACCTTGCCGGTCGTGTAGGTCATCTTGACGTCCTTCCACGAGTCCTTCGCCTTGCCCTTCGACTTGCTCGGCAGGCTCGCGATGTACTTCTCGACGAGCGGCTGCAGCGTCGCGGGATCGACGTTGCCGACGATCACGAACGTCATGCCGCCGAGGTCGGCGAAGCGCTCCTTGAAGATCTTGTGCGACTTCGCGAGGTCGACCTTCGCGAGCATCTCGGGCGTCGTCGGCTGGCTGCGCGGGTGATTCTTCGTCGACACCATGGTCATGTCCTCGAAGAACGAGACCTCGGGCAGCAAGCGACGATTCCGCGCCCACTCGAGCTGGTCTTGCTTCCACGCATCGAACGCGCGCTGATCCACGCGCGGCGCGGTGAGGCGCAGGTGCAACAGCTGCAGCTCGGTCTCGAGATCCGCGGGACGCGTCGAGCCACGCACGGTGTCCGAGAGCTCGCTCATCCATAGATTCACGTTCGCGACCTTGCCCTGCAGCGCTTTGCGCAGCGCGGTCGGATCGAGGTCACCCACGCCGCCGGTCTCGACGACGTCCGTCGCGAACCGCGCGTGCACCACGTCGTCGACGCGCGACGAACCGCCGGCCTTCCAGCCGTTGATCTCGATGCGATCGTTCTGGAACGTCGTCGGCTTCACGATCACGCGGATGCCGTTCGACAGCTTCCACACCGTCGCATCGGCCGATGCATCCCGCGTGGTCTCGACGACCTTGCCGGCCGTCGGCATCGCCGTCATCAGCGGTCGCGTGGCCTCGTCCTTCCACGGCTCGAGCTTCGCGGTCGACGCTTCGGTGTACAGCTTGCGAACCTCCGCCTCCGACGGCAGCTTCGCGCTCGCGGGTCCCGACAGCGAGATCACGCGGCCCTTCTCGCCGCCCCAATTCGCCGCGAGCTTGTTCAACTCGGCGAGCGTCACCGTCGGCAGGAACTCCTTGTTGAGCGCGAGCTCGAACGGACGCCCCGGCATCGGCTCGCCCTCGAAGAAGTGACGCGTCATCTCTCCCGCGAGCGATCCCGACTGCGTCTTCGCCCACTCCGCCGCCGACGTCTCGGAGTCCGCGAGCTGCTCCGCGATCGCGCGATCGAGCTCCGCCTGCGTGAACCCGTGCTGCTCCACGCGCGACATCTCGCGCACGAGCGCCGTCAGCGCCTCGGCCGCGCGACCCGTCTTCGCGTTCGCGTAGCGATTGAACTCGTCGACCACCCGCGTGTTGCCGCCCGTGCCCGAGCCCGCGTACGTGAACGGCGATGCCGGATCGAGCGCGAGCTGCGCGAACCGCGCGTTCACCATCGCGTGATACAGGCCCTCGACGATGAACCGCCGATAGTCCGTCTTCGTGCCTTCCTGACGATGATCCATCTTGTTGACGATCTCGACCTGCGAGAACGGCATCTCCGGATCCGTATCGATCGTCACCGCCGTCGGATGATCGTGCGGCACCGCGATCGGCTCGCGTACGCGGCGCTTCGGATCGCCCGGCAGGCTGCCGAACCGCGACGCGATCTCCTTCTCCATCGCCTCCGCATCGAAGTCACCGACGGCGATCACCGCCATGTTCTCCGGGCGGTACCAATCCTTGTAGAACCGCACCAGCGTGTCGCGCGGCGCGCTCTTCAGGATCTCGGGCAACCCGATCGGCAACCGCACGCCGTACTTCGAGCCCTGATACAGGACGGGGAACTGCTTGTCGTTGATGCGCGCGAACGGCCCGCGCCCCAACCGCCACTCCTCGGTGACCACGCCGCGCTCCTTCTCGACCTCACCCGGATCGAACGACACGTCGCCCGCCCAGTCGCGCAAGATGTCCAACCCGGTGGCCATCGTCTTCGCGTCGTCGGTCGGAACCGTGAGCATGTACACGGTCTGATCGAACGACGTGTACGCGTTCACGTCCGGCCCGAACCGCATGCCGATCTTCTCGATGTAATCGACGATCGCGCTCTTCGCGAAGTGCTTCGTCCCGTTGAACGCCATGTGCTCGACGAAGTGCGCCAGCCCGCGCTGGTCATCGTCTTCCTGCACGCTGCCGGCATTCACCGCCAGCCACAGCGCGGCGCGCTGCTCCGGCTTCTGGTGCGGCATGACATAGACGGTCAGTCCGTTCTTCAGCTTCGTCAGCCGGATCTGCGAATCGAGCGCGAGCTGCGGCTCGGCCTCGGGCATCGGCTTCGCGGGCTCGGCCACCGGCGCCTCGGGCGCGGTAGGCGGCGGCGCAGAGACCGTCCGTGATGGCTGCGGTGAACCGCAGGCGACAACTGCCCCGAACACGACGAAAGCGAGCGAACGTGTTTTCATATGACCTCGACCCGGCGAGTGGTCGCGAATTGCACCCGCCGTGCCTCGAAAAGTTCCAGCAATTCCGCGCGACCGATTGTCAGCCTACGCCAACGCGGCGCTGTGCAACACGGATGCGTGTCGAACTGTCACTTCGCCTTCGACGCAGCAGCCGCGGCGTCGGGTCTGGCGTACGCGAACCATAACGACCCCCACGTCACGTCGGCGCGCATGGTCGCGAGCTCGATCCGACCCAGCGACAGGTCGTCCTGATACCTGGAGAACACCCAGAGATAGTCGCCGGCGACATGATGAGGTTTCGGGTCCGAACCGAGGGACACGGCCAGCTCGGCGAGCGTGGCGCCGGTGTTGGAATCCACGAGGACGAAAGCATCGGCGTCACGCCACCTCCACCACGTGTACATCCACCACCGGCCCACGCGCATGATCCGGGACGCGGCGCCGGCGGTCGAGCGCGTGACACGCCCCTCCTCGAGATCGAGCAACGCAACCCGGCGTTCGTTCACTTCGACCGACTCGATCACGACAAACCGAGGAAGCTGCGTGGCGAGGGCGTTGCGATCGCGATTCCATCCGAAGAGGTCCGCACGCCCCGGCACGACGATGTCTCGCAGCGTGACACCTCGATCCGACACGATGTGAAAGCGCGTGGCCGACGTTCTGTCGTTGGTTTCCACGTACGAGGACAAGACGATCGCTCCGTCGTATTCCGCGCACGCGTTGACGTAGCCAGCGTCGATCACGAGTGACTCGCGCGCGACGCCGTTCACCGCCACTTCGAGGACGGCGTCGTCTTCGTCTCCGTCGGTCCACACATCGACGTACGCCGTCCCGCCACCGAACGAGCAGGAGACTCCGCGATCGATGCGATGTGGTCCGCGCCGGTGCCAGGCGAATGTCTCGTGAATCGAACCCGCCACGATCTCGGACCGCCACGGATCACCGTCGAGCGCGAGGGTGCCTCCGGTAGCGGGGTCGACGCGTAGCCATCCAGCCTCGGTCGCGACGAGAAAGTCATCGTTCGCGACGTACATGCGGTCGCCGATCAGGTCTCGATGTGGATAGACATCCGAAAAAGACGGTGACTCGACGAATCGTGTCCAGCGAGCCTGCCCCGTCGCGAGCTCGACCGCGAGCAGCTCATAGGACTGACGCAGCGGATGAATGTATTGCAGCACCACGAAGTCGCGACCGACACCGATCGCACTCCCCTCCGAAACGATGTGCCGCGCTTCTCCGGGCACCTGCGCTCGCCATCGCTCGCCGTTCGCGTCGTATCGGCTGAGCCACTGATGGTCGGGATCTTTCCAGAGCACGATCGCGCTGCCGTCAGAAACGCCATGCACGTCCAAGACGGAGCGGTGCACGGGGACGCCGTGCACCGCGACGCCGACGATCGGGACGGCGCTGACCGCGGCGATGAACAGCGCTAGCGCCAGCGCGGTCGCGAGCAGTCGGAACCACGGGAACGGAGCATCGAGACTCGAGCTCGTAGCATCGGGCATGGGGTCGCTCTCGGCGCCAGGGTGGCGCCGGTTGCGTCCTTTGTTGCAGCTCGCGTCGACGGGATGTCGGCGAATTCAAACAGCGCTTCGGGAAGTCGGCGGTGCAGCCAGCTGCTTGTGCGCCTTGCACGACAAGATCAGCGGCTGCTTCTTTCGCGGGATCAACCGATAGCGCGTCGCGGTCTCGCGGTAATCGTTCGTCGCGCTCGGATCCGCGTCCACCTCGCGCGTCAGCGTCCCGACGATCTGCACCGTCGCGCCCTCGGGCACGTAGCGCACGCGCGATCGGAACAGCCCGTACTCCGAGCCGCGCCGGCGCAGGTCCTCGTTCGCGTCGTGCGCGGGCGCGGCGAGCAGATAGACGTCCGCGACCGCCACCCGGATCTTCACGTCGCCGACCGCGATCTCGAGCTCGTTGCCGTGCAGCGCTCGATGGGCGATGCGCCACGACGCGGTGTTGTGCGTGTCCGCGTAGGTCTTGTAGACCACGAGATCGTAGAGCACCGACGGGGTCCCGACGCCCGGCGTCTCGAGCGCCTTTATCGCGGGGCTGACCACTCCCGTGATCTTTCCATAGGCTCCCTCGGCGAACGCGCTCGGCTCCAGATCCGGAGCGGCCCGGAACAGGCCCTCGAAGTTGCCGCCCATCCGCTGCAGCGTGACGAACACCGACGCGGCACCCACGCCGACGGAGGCGAGCATCGCGATCAGCCAGAACACGCCTGCACTATAGTCGGTGCAGAGGACCTCGATGGCACGCGCACGATCGAAGCGGCGATATCCGCGAGCGGTGAACCCGAAGCGCGTCGGGCGGTATCCCGCGCTCGTCTACGCAGGTGGCGGTTTCGTCTGGGACGAGGTCCTCGAGTACCGCGTGTGGTGCCACCCCGAGCAGGGCGCGCCCGATCTGCACGAAGGCGATGACTACTTCCTCGCCTTCGCGACGTATCCCAAGGCCGTCGCCTTCGCGAAGCGGACGCGCGGCGCCGAAGAGCCGCTCGCGCTGGTCCGGCAGCGGCAGTTCATCGACGAGCCGAAGCCCGGGAAGTATCGGCACGTCAAACGCGTGCGGATCACGGAGTGGCCCGTCGAGTTTCTGCATCGACCGCGGCGCACCAGCGAGACGATTCCGCTCTTCGTATCGCCGCGCGCGCCGAAGAACCGTCTGGACATCCTGCGAGGTCTCGCGAAGTCGCCGGTCCGTCCGACGAATAGGCACTGAACGGCGCTTATATCGGCGTTTTCAAGTTCGCTCGTCGCTCGCGAGCCTCAGTGGCATCGGTCCGCGACGTCCAGCACGCGGCCTTGATACGTGACACGCCAGCGAGCGAGAAAGCTGAGCTCGGGTTCGTTCGAGAGTGCGCGAATCAGCTCCGCGACCTGCGCGTCGGTGAAGGACGCGTGAAACCGGAGCTCGATCGAGCCGGGAGCCAGCATCGCGGCGAGCGCGTTTCCTTTGTACTCGTCGGCGTAGGTGATGCCTTCGGCCCGCAGCTCACGATGCTGCGTCGACACCGGGCCGAACACGGCGCCGTTGGCGTTGATCACCATCTTGCCGTCGAAGGCCGTGCCGTTCGCGAGCGCGATGAGTTGGCCTACGCCGACGAGGAGCACTTCTTCCTCGCGGTTGTTCCAGCTGCCTTTGCAGGTGCGGACTTCTTCGCCGGCGCGGCCGCTTTCGCGGCGGGCGTCGCGGGCGCCGGCGTTGGTCTCGCGGCACGACGTGCGCCCTCGAGCTCGACGAGGATCACTTCTTCTTCGCGGGTTTCGCAGCGGGCTTTGCGGGCGCGGGCTTCTTCGTAGGTGTGGCCGCTTTTGCGGCGGGCTTCGCGGGCGCCGCGGGCTTTGCAGGCGCGGCTTTCGCGACGGGCTTTGCGGGCGCCGCTCTCGCGGCGGGCTTTGCGGGCGCTGCTTTCGCGGCGGGCTTGGCGGGCGCGGGCTTCGATGCAACCGCGGGCTTCGATGCGGGCGTGGCAGGCTTCGCGCCGGCCTTCGCGGACGCGACGTTCGACGCCGCGGGCTTCGCGGATGCAGCGCTCGGTGCGGGCTTCGCAGCGGCGGCCTTCGACGCGGGTGTCGCGTTCGCCATCGGCTTGGCTTCGCTCTTCGCCGGCTTCGCAGCGGCGGAGGACTCGCTCTTCACGGGCTTCGACGCGGTCGACGCTTCGCTCTTCGTCGGCTTCGCAGCCGGCGCCTCGCTCTTCGTCGGCTTCGCGGCGGCAGAGGCCTCGCTCTTCGCCGACTTCGCGGTGGCAGAGGCCTCGCTCTTCGCCGGCTTCGCGGCGGGCGGACGACCCGCGTCGTCGGAGATGCCGACTTGGGTCTGCGCGCGCGTGCGCTTCTTGGGCTCGGGGTGGATCTGGATCAGCTCCATCGGCAGCGACGCGCCGATCAGGATGCCCATCACCTGCTCCGCGTTGAGCTCCTTTTGGACCGCGAGGTACACGCGGCCGGGATCGCCCTCGCGCGGACCCCACGCGCCCTCGCAGACGATCTTCGCGTCGTCGCATGCTTTGCCGAGCGCGGCGAAGGCTTCGTCGGCGGAGATGGTCGGCGCGTAGTCGACGATCATGGCCCAGCGGCCGCCGTCCTCGACGATCTTGCTGGCGATCTGCTTCCACGGGACGCCTTCGCGATCCCAGGTCGGCGGACCGTCGGTGCGCGGCGGCTTGACGATGATCGTGTCGCCCCACGTGGGCTTCGCGTGCATGAACGGAACGTTCACGAGCTTCACCTTGCGGCTGCCGTCGCTGCCGGCAGGTCCGAGATCAGCGGCCCACGGGGTCTCGGTGTCCTCGCCTTTGTTGGTGAGACAGACCTTGATCAATTGGGGATCGGCCATGCGCGCGCATCCTAGCGCACGACTACGACGTCGGTACGCTCGGCGCCCGGTTCGAGCGGACGCATCGCGGGCCGAATGGCGTCACGCCGGAGCGATCGCGGAGGCGAGCTGCGCGGGGAGCGCGCGTTCGGCGAACTGGGCCGCGGCGTAGATCGCGCTCGCGATGGCTGCGGCATCGCTGCGACCGTGCGCGATGACGGCGGGCTTGGTCACGCCCGCGAGGAGCGCGCCGCCGATCTCGGTGTAGTCGATTCGCTTCGCGAGACCGCGCAAGGCGGGCGCGACGAGGGCGCCGCCGAGCCGCGCGAGTGGGGTCTTGTCGAGCTCCTGGCGGACGAGGCCGAACATGCCCTCGGCGATCCCCTCGCAGGTCTTGAGCACGATGTTGCCCGTGAAGCCGTCGGTGGCGATGACATCGACGACGCCGCGGAACAGATCGGAGCCCTCGACGTAGCCCACGTAGTGGAACGGGCCGGTCGCGGCGGCGAGGATCGCGTGGGCCTCGCGCGTGAGCGGCGTGCCCTTCCCTTCTTCGGCGCCGTTGGAGAGCAGACCGAGGCGCGGGCGAGGACGCGCGTGGACCACGCGATCGTAGGCGGCACCGAGGAGGCCGAACTGCGCGAGCTGCGACGCCTTCGGCTCGGTGTTCGCGCCGGCATCGCACAGGACGAGCGGACCCGACGGCGTCGGCAACACGGTGACGATCGCGGGCCGCTCGACGGCGGGCAGCCGGCCGAGCACGAAGATCGCGCACGCGAGCATCGCACCGGAGTTGCCCGCGCTGACGACAGCATCGCCGTGACCGTCGGCAACGCGCTGGACGGCGACGCGCATCGACGAGTCGGGCTTCGCGCGAAACGCGTGGCCCGGATGGTCGGTCATCGTGACGATCTCCGACGCGTGGATCACCGAGACGCGATCGTCGTCACGACGACCCACACGTGCGAGCTCCGCGTCGAGTCGCGCGGAGTCACCGACGAGCACGACGTCGATCCCGCGCGCACGAGACGCGCGAAGCGCGCCGTCGGCTTCGGGGCCGGGCGCGCGATCACTGCCCATCGCATCGACGATGACCTTCATGGCCGCGTCGAGGCTATCTCATCGACGATGACCGTCATGGCCGCGTCGAGGCTATCTCATCGACGATGACCTTCATGGCCGCGTCGAGGCTGATTCCATCGCACTGCCGCGTGAACGGCGTTGCGAGCGGGTCGAACGAGTCGACCTACTCTTCGGCGGACTTGACGGCGAGGATCTGCTCGCCGTTGTACTGTCCGCAACTCATGCAGACGCGATGCGCGATGCGCGGCGCGCCGCAGTTGGGGCAAGCTTGAACCATCATGTGGTTCGCACCCGACTTGCGCATCCACGCCGAGCGCTGCTGGCGGGTGCGGGTCGGTCCGCGACGTCGTTTCTGAAGTGCCATGGCAAATCTCCGGGTGGGCTTATGTGCCAGCTTTGGCTGGCCGATTCAAGCCCCTACGCATCATTGGGGGAGCTTTAGATTCTTGAGGCCCGCGAGACGGGGGTCGATAGGCTTCTCGCACGCGCAGGTGGCTGAATTTCGGTCGATTCCGCACTGCGGGCACAGGCCCTTGCAGTCCTCCCGGCACAGCGGTGCGTAGGGGATGGCGAGCACGAACTGCTCGCGGAACAGGGGTTCGAGATCGATGTGCTCGCCTTCGTAGGCGAACAGATCGAGGTCTTCGGCCGGAACTTCAGGCCCTTCGGCCTCGGCGACGGAAGCGTCGTCCTCGTCGGCGGGCATCTCGCTCGCCGGCATGAACGTCACCATCAAGCGCTCGTCGATCGGGAGCTTCACGGGCTCGACGCAGCGGCTGCACGCGACGGTGAGATCGCCCTTGAACGTGCCGCTCGCGAACACGTGCGTGCCCTCGCTGTAGAGCTCGAGATCCGCGTGACCGTGGCCCGCGTCTGGATCGTCGACGGGCGCACCGAGCGCATCGCGCATTGGCATCCCGCGCAGCCACTCGCCGACGAGCTCGGGCGCGACGTCGAATTTGCGATGCGTCGGCAGATCGCGAAGGAGCACGGCGAATGGAGGGAGCTTGGCCATGGCGAAAGCGACGCACTATAGGAGTGCGATCTGGATTGTCAATCTACGTGTGCCGACGCGAGATGGGCGACGATGGTCCCGTGAAGATTGCAGCCGCCCTCGCCGTTCTACTGGCCGCCGCTTGCGGAGATGACCCGCCCCCGACGATCGAATACGGCGCGATGGGGTCACTGACCCGACCGAGTGGCCAGGGCAGCTTCCGGTTCGGCGCTGCGACGGCCGCGACGCAGATCGAGGACATGAACCCGGCGACGGACTGGTACCTGTGGACGCAGCCGGTCGCCGAGGGCGGACTCGGCAAGGGCACGTTCGTCGGCGACGCGGTGAAGGGCTACTCGAAGGTCGACGAGGATCTCGCACTCGTGCAGTCGCTCGGACTCGACAGCTATCGGTTCTCGATCGAGTGGGCGCGCATCGAGCCGGTGAAGGATCAGATCGACGAAGCCGCGCTCGCGCACTACCGCACGCAGCTCGAGACGATGAAGTCGATGGGCATCAAGCCGCTCGTCACGCTGCATCACTTCTCGAACCCCGTGTGGGTGATGGATCCGCGCGACAACGCGTGCGCCAACGGACCGACCGCGACGAACTTGTGCGGCTTCGGTGGTCCCGGCGGCGCGATGATCGTCGAGGAGATGGGCGCGCACGCGGCGCTGATCGCGCAGCGGTTCGGCGATCTCGTCGACGAATGGGGCACGGTCAACGAGCCGTTCATCTACATGCTCGCCGCGTACGGCATCGGTTACTTCCCGCCCGGCAAGAACACGATCTTGAACCTGCCGGCGTTTCTGCCCGCGGTCCGCGACTACGTGGCCGCGCACGCCGCGATGTACAAGGCGATCAAAGCGAACGACACCGTCGACGCGGACGGCGATGGCAACCCCGCCGACGTCGGCCTGTCGATGTCCGTCGCGAGCTGGCATCCCTCGCGCGGCAACATGCCCTCGACGAACCCCGACGACGTCGCCGCCGCCGAGCGCATCACGTACATCATGCATTACCTGTTCGTCGACGCCGCGCTGAACGGCACGTTCGACGGTGATGTCGACGGCGTCCCGGAGGAGCAGCACCCCGAGTGGGCGAACACGATCGATTGGCTCGGACTGCAGTACTACTTCCGCGCCGGTGTGTCGGCGGATCGTCCGTTGATCCCCGCGCCCGCGTCGCTGACACCGTGCATCGGCGGCTTCGATGTCGGCTCGTGCTTGCCCGCGCTCGATCCGACGTACTGCGTGCCGACGATGGGCTACGAGGGTTGGTCCGACGGCATCGAGCAGATCATCCTCGATCACGCGAAGCGCTATCCCGGTCTTCCGCTCGCGGTGACCGAAGCGGGCATCGCGACCTCGACGGGAAAGCGTCGCGCCGAGAACGTCGTGCGCGTGCTCGAAGCGACCGAGCGTGCACGCGCCGCGGGCGCCGACGTGCGCGGCTACTACCACTGGAGCCTCACCGACAACTTCGAGTGGGCCGAGGGCTACGTGCCGAAGTTCGGTCTCTACGCGGTGGATCGATCCACGTTCGCGCGCACCGCATCCGAAGGCGCGACCGTATTCGGCGACATCGCGAAATCGCGGAAACTCACCACCGCGCAGCGCGAGGCGTACGGCGGCGACGGTCCGATGACACCGGATCCGCAGTTCACGAACGAGTTCTGCACGAAGCCGTAGCTCGCGCGATCAGCGCGCCATCGCGGCCGCGAGATCTCGCACGAGCGACGCGACACGCTCGGGTGCTCCCGCCGCATCACCTGCCGCGACACGATCGACGAGCGCCGTACCGACGACGACGCCATCCGCGACCGCCGAGAACCGTCGCGCGTCATCCGGCGTGCGAATGCCAAACCCGACCGCCACGGGTGCCTGGGCGGCCTCGCGGATCTGAGCGAGCCGCGTGGGATCCACGGGCGCCGCCGCGCGCGAGCCGGTCACGCCGGTGAGCGAGATGTAATAGATGAACGGCGCCGCGAGCGGCGCGAGCCGCGCGATGCGATCGGGCGTGCTCGTCGGTGCGACGAGCGGAATCACCGCGACGCCATGCTTCGCGAGCGGGTGCGCGAGCTCGTCGAGCTCGTCGAGCGGCAGGTCGACCGTGAGCACTGCATCGACGCCCGCATTCGCGGCGCGCTCGGCGAACGCATCCGGGCCCATCACGAAGATCGGGTTGTAGTACCCGAACAGCACGATCGGCGTGGTCACCCCGCGCTCGCGCAGCGTCTGTACGGCCGCGAGCGCACCGGGCAAGCTCGCGCCCGCCTCGAGCGCGCGCTCCATCGCTTTCTGGATGGAAGGGCCGTCGGCCGACGGATCGCTGAACGGCACGCCGAGCTCGATCACATCGGCGCCCGCCTTCGCGACGGCTTCGATCACGACGATCGATGTCGCCGGATCCGGATCGCCGAACGTCAGATACGCGACGAGCGCGGCGCGCTTCTCGGCGGCCGCGGTCACGAACGCGTTACGCAACCTCGCGGTCATCGGTTGCTCCGTTCGCGCAAGCGGTGCAAAACGTCGGCGCCGACGTTTCGGACGACGCCCGCGCCGGCCGTCACAGCACGATGGACGATGCCCGCATCTTCGGGCCCGTCGCCCGCCGTCGCATTGGCCGCCGCGGTGCGGACGAGCGCCGCCGTCGCGCGGCCCGCGCTCCACACGATGTCCAAGCTCGCGCTCACGGCGATGCCGCGGCACGCACGCGCGCTGCGCGGGACCGTCACGCGCGCTGATCCGCGCGGCGCGCCG
>JBGARE010000049.1:0-63968 GCA_044230415.1 Kofleriaceae bacterium | reverse complement strand
GCTCGTAGCCGTGCTCGTCCGTCACGCTCCGCTCGTACACGCCCGTCCAGTCGGTGGTCTTGCTCTCGTCGAACATGTCGTTGTTCTACACCCGAGGTTTTCGACGATCTGGCGTCGTTTCTCGACGACGATTCGCGATCTCGCGCTCCGGAATGACCTGCGCATCGACGCACGTGCGCAGAGCGAACGCCATGCGTTGCTATGCGCGGTTTTCGTCGCGAACGTCGCCGGCTCCTTCGAGGACGACAAATTCTCGTCAAGTGAAATCTGCGCCGGTGTCAACGCTCGGTGAATCTGTCACCCATCAACAGTTCAGTGAATGTGTCACCCCTGCAGTCGTCTTCGATGCGCACCACCGGTGGCGGCCTTCGCTGCGCGTGAACTACGAACACGCGACCGACGAGAACGCTCCTGACCACGCTGTGGATTCTGATGACCGGCCGCGCGTTTGTGCCCTCGATCGAGCCCGCATTGACGGCGATAGCAGCACTGACACTCTCCGAAGAAGCTCTCGATGACTCGAACGAAGAACCATCGTCGTGTCCGAATCTCGGACAGTCGAGATCTCGTGATCTCGCTTGATTCGGCAGAGACACGTATCCACGCATCAACAGCGTGGTCGGTGCGGTTCTCGTCGATGTGTTCGTTGGTCGCTGTCTCTAGGGAGCTGCTAGCATCGCCGCATGAAGCGCGTGCTCGTGCTGGTCATGGTGGGTTGCGGAGGCGACGACGAGGGCGCGGCGGTGCAAGGCGAGCCCGTCTCGATGGAAGAGGGCCAGATGCTGTGCGCGGCGTTCGACGCGCACGCCACGAGCTGCGGCTGGGGCGGGAACGTCAACCAGTACGACTGGAACTGCGGCGAGGCATCGATCGTCTGGCGCGACGACGCGATGCGCGTGTTCTCCGAGTGCGCGACCGAGCTGATCTGTACGGGCGATGGATCGAGCTGCCTGACGATGACGGCCGCGGCGATCACGCCGCTCGATTATCACGAGGCGTACGCGGCGAAGTGCGAGACGCGCATGGCCGAGTGCGCCGTCGGGCCGACGCTGTGCTCGGTCGACGCGTGGGAGCTGTACACGCGCGCGGTGCTCGTCGACGTGACGGCGTGCATGGATCAGCCGTGCGGCGACATCGCGACGTGCATCTCGGCCGCGCTGTAGTCAGCCGCGCAGGCCGTGCTTGCGCAGGAGCGTGAGCAGATACGGGCGGTCCATGCGAGCGAGGCGCGCGGCTTCGGACGCGTTGCCGTCGGTGCGCGCGATCAGCTCGGCGAGGTACTCGGCCTCGAACCTCGCGAGCGCGGTCGCGCGCGCGTCGCGATAGCTCGCGAGCTCGGCGCTCGGGGTGCGCGGTGCGGCGGTGATGGTGGCGGGGGTGCCGGTGCCGAGGTCGAGCTCGCCCATGACGATCGCTGCTTCGACGACGTTGCGGAGCTCGCGCACGTTGCCGCTCCACGGATGCGCTTTGAGTGCGGGCATCACCGCGGCGAGCGGGCCGAGCTCGGCGACGCCGGTGAGACGCTGGACGAAGTGGAGCACGAGCGGCTCGATGTCCTCGGGGCGCTCGCGCAGGGGAGGCACGGTGATCTTCGCGACGGCGAGGCGATAGTAGAGGTCGGCGCGGAAGCGGCCCGCGTTGACCTCGGCGCGGAGATCGCGGTGCGTGGCGGCGAGGACGCGCACGTCGGCGGAGATCGTTTGCGTGCCACCCACGCGGGTGAAGGCGCGGCGCTCGAGCACTCCGAGGAGCGCGGGCTGTACTTCGAGGGGGAGCTCGCCGATCTCGTCGAGGAACACGGTGCCGCCGGCGGCGCGCTCGAACGCGCCGATGCGGCGTTGATCGGCGCCGGTGAAGGCGCCTTTCTCGTGGCCGAACAGGATCGACGCGATCAGCGTGGCGGGGAGAGAGCCGCAATCGACGACGACGAGCTCGTGCGAGCGGCGCGGCGATGCATCGTGGAGTGCGCGCGCCACGACCTCTTTGCCCGCGCCGGTCTCGCCGTGGACGAGCACCGACGAGTCGACGCGCGCGAGCTTGTGAACGAGGCGCGCGACTTCGCGGATGCCGTCGGATTCGCCGACGAGCTCGGACGAGCGCGGCGCTTCGGCTTCGGGCTTGGCGACCGAGGAGCCCGCATCTTCGACGGCGAGCGTGGTGTCGCCGATCTTGAGGCGCGTGCCGGCGGGGACGATCGCGCGCTCGATGCGCACGTTGTTGAGCCACGTGCCGTTGCGGCTGCCGAGATCGAGGACCTGGATGCCGCTCGCGGTGCGACGGAGCTCGAGGTGATAGCGGCTGACGGATGGATCGGTGAGGACGAGCGCGTTGTCTTCGCTCGTGCCGATCGCGAGGGCGCCGTCTTCTCCCGCGAGTTGCGCGCCCGCGTCGGGCCCCGCTTCGACCGTCACGCGCAGTCGGTGCACCATACGCACCGCGCGTGACTGCAGCCGGGTGCGCGGAGCGTCGTCCATCGGTCGAGCGTACCAGGTCACGCGCGGAGGCCGAGCAAACGACGTGCCTGTTGGCTAGGCCCCACGGTCGCGGGCACGTAGACTGCAGCCGCGAAGCGCATGCTGTTACCCATCCTGTCCACGATGCTCGCGTTCACGGGCGCGAACCCCGGCGCTCTCGACGCGTATGACTACGTGCCCGCAAACCTCCCGGCGAGCGCACCGCTCGTCGTGGTGCTGCACGGCTGTACGCAGACGGCCGCGGCGATGGAGATGTCCGCCGGATGGAACGCGCTCGCCGACGAGCATCACTTCGCGGTGCTGTATCCCGCGCAGACAACGGCGAATAACCCGGTGCGCTGCTTCAATTGGGCAGGCGAGTACGGCGACACCGCGAACCTCGTGCGCGGGCAGGGCGAGAATCAATCGATCATGTCGATGATCGATGCGGAGATCGCCGCGCACGGAATCGACAAGGATCGCGTGTACATCGTCGGACTCTCGGCGGGCGCGGCGATGACCGCGGTGATGCTCGCGACGTGGCCCGAGCGATTCGCGGCGGGATCGATCATGGCGGGCATTCCGTATCGCTGCGCGACGAGCGTGAACGCTGCGTTCTCGTGTCAGAGCCCAGGCGTGTCGAAGACGCCGGCGCAGTGGGGCGACTTGGTCCGCGCAGCGTCGACGATGACCGCGTTTCCGCGCGTGCAGATCTGGCAAGGCAAGTCGGACACGACGGTCGCGCCGATGAACGCCGAGCAGCTCGTCGCGCAATGGACGAACGTCCACGGGATCGACGCGACGGCAGACACGACAGAGACGATCGGTCGCGCGACGCGCACGACGTACGGCGACGCCGTCGAGCTGTACATGATCGACGGCATGCAGCACGGCATCGCGATCGGCGCGGATCCAAGTGGACCGTGCACCGCGACGGCGGGCGCATACTTCCTCGATGTCGGCGTGTGCTCGACCGCGCGCGCGGCTGCGTTCTTCGGCCTCACGAGCGGCGGCGGCGGCTCGGGATCCGGAAGCGGCTCGGGCTCGGGCTCGGGCTCCGATCCGGGCGGCGATGACGAGGGTGGCGGCGGCACGGGCGATGGAGGCTGTTCGTCGACGGGGCCGGCGGGTTGGTTCGCGATGCTCGCGGTGATCGGGTTCGCGCTGTGGCGCCGCCGGCGCTGAGCCGTTGGCTGTAGCCATCGATCGAGGAGCCGCCTGTTGGGGCGGACCAACACGGGCCCCGCGAAGTGCGCCGGCCTCCACGATCGACGAGCAGGCGACGAGCAGGCACAGCGGCTGCACCGCGCACGCGCATGCAGATCCGCACGTTGGTCCTCGCACTCGCCACCACGCTCGCCGCCTCGACGGCGCATGCCGCGCTCACCGCGGTCACGAGCTTCGGCTCGAATCCCGGCGGGCTCGCGATGTACGAGTACGTTCCCGCGGGACTGACGGCGGGGCGGCCCATCGTCGTCGTGCTGCATGGCTGCACGCAGACCGCGGCGAACATGGAAGCCGCCGGCTGGAACGCGATCGCGGATCAGTACAAGTTCACCGTCGTCTACGCGGAGCAGACGACGACCAACAATCCGGTGCGCTGCTTCAACTGGGCGGGCGAGTACGGCGACCCCGCGAACCTCGTGCGGGGACAGGGCGAGAACCAATCGATCATCCAGATGATCGACAAAGCGATCAGCACGCACGCGTCCGACGCGAGCAAGGTGTACGTCGTCGGCTTCTCGGCGGGCGCTGCATTCGCGTCGGTGCTCGCAGCGACGTGGCCGGAGCGCTTCGCCGGTGTGGCGATCATGTCGGGCATCCCGTATCGCTGCGCGACGACGGTGAACGGTGCGTACTCGTGCCAGTCGCCGGGCGTGTCGAAGACGCCGGCCGAGTGGGGTGACCTCGTTCGCGGATCGCACGCGGGACCGTATCCGCGCGTCCAGATCTGGCACGGCGCGTCCGACTCGACGGTCGTCCCGATGAACAGCGACGAGCTGGTCAAGCAGTGGACGAACGCGATGGGCATCGACTCGACCGCGGATCAGACCGAGACCGTCAACGGCGCCACCCGCAACGCGTACATGTCCGGCAGCACGATCATGCTCGAGACCTATCGCGTGCCCGGCATGGGCCACGCGGTCGCGGCGGGCACGGACGCGGTCGGTGCGTGCCCGACGACGGTGGGCTCGTACTTCGCGAACAAGGGCATCTGCGCGACGGTTCGCGCGGCGATGTTCTTCGGTCTCGCGACCGGCGGCACGGGACCGGGCCCCGGCCCGAGCGGGACGGACACGGTCAAGCCGAGCGTGGTGATCACGTCGCCGAGCGACGGCGATGAAGTCACCGGCGCGCTCACCATCGTCGTCGCGGCGACCGATGACGTCGCGATCGACCACGTGTCGCTGTCGATCGACGGCGCCGCGATCGGCGAGGTCGTCGACGCGCCCTACCAGTTCGCGTGGACCGCGAGCGGTGGCGGCGAGCACACGATCGTCGCGACCGCCGTCGACGCGAGCAGCAACGAAGCGACCACGGAGATCACCGTCACGGTGCCCGGTCCGGGCGGTGGCTCGGGCAGCAACGGCAACAACCCCGCGAACGGCGAGCTCCCCGGATGCACGCTCGACATCGGCGGTCACCATCGCGGCGGCACCAGCGCGATCCTCCTCGCGCTCGGCGTGGTCCTCGCGCTCCGCCGCCGTCGTCGCTAGAACCGGCCGCTCACACCAACGCCCGCACTCGAGCCCGTCGCGGTCACCCCCACCGCGGCGGGCTCGTTTCCTCTGACGAGGAACACCGTCGTCGCGACGGCGCTGATCGCGGCGACACCGAACGCGATGTTCGTCGCGTACGACCAGCGATTGCCGCGCTGCTCGATCGCTTGCAGCTCCGCGAAGTCGTAGCCCGGATCGCTGCGCGCGCGATCGAACTCGTCCTGCGCGGTCTTCACGCGCCACGCGCTCGCGCCGCCCACGCCGAGCGCGACGCCGGTCACGATCGCCCACGTCGGCCACTTCGTGATCCACGATCGCTCGTGCGCGGCCACGGGCTTCGGCCCGTCGACGACAATGTCCTCGCGCGGCGGCGGTCCGGACCAGATGCGATGGCCATCGGCGTCGAGCGCGGTCACCTCGATCGCGGTGGTGCCCGCGGGCAACGCGATCCTCGTCGCGCGGCGATCGGTCACGTCGCGATGCGCGCCCGCGCCATCGACGACGGCTACCGTGATTCCCGCGACGAGCCCCAGCGGATCCGCCGACGGCACGAGCGTGACCAACCCGCGCACGCTCGTCACGCGAATCGCGAGCGCGACGCTCTTCGCCTTGGCCGCAGCGAACGGCGCGGTGAGCTTCGGCGACGTGCCCTCGGGCAACGCGGCGTCCGGCCGCAGCGCGAGCACGCGCGCGAAGTGCGCTTCCGCTTCCGCCGCGCGATCCAACCCCGCGGCGAGCTTTCCGCCGAGCAAGTGCAGCTCGATGTACTGGAACGTGTCGCTGCCGCCACGCGCGAGCGCCTGGTCGACGATGCGCAGCGCGCCCGCGTAGTCGAGCGTGGCCTCGAGCTTGCGCGCCTCCGCGAGATCGTGCGCGACGTCGTCCGCTCGCGCAGAGCCCGCGACGGCGATCATGGCTACGACGAGCGCGACGCGCACGCCGCGAGCTTATCAGGGTCGACCACCGACCCAGCGCGGCTAGACGTCTCGAATCTGCGCGTCGAGCGCCCGAGGACGCCGCCCCGCATCCCGAACGACAACGCGTGGGCGTGGCTGAAGGTGTGTCTCGACGCCGAAGGAGCGATCACGAGCGTGCATCCGCGCGAAGCGAGCACGCCCCTCGCGTCGCGCGTGTTCGTCGACGCCGCGCAGACGTGGAAGTTCAAGCCGATCGTCCTCGGCGGCACGAACCCGGTACCCGCATGCGCGCTCGTCCGGCTCTCGCATCCGCCGATCACGTACAAGGAGGTTCTCCCGGTGGCGTTCGAGCTCCCCGAGCGATCGATTCGCGTTCCACCGCAACGCCTGAAGCTCGTCGTGGGCTCGAAGACCATCGTGCCCGACGACGAGGACAAGATGAAGCTCATGCACTCCCATGTCGAGCGCGTGATCGGTTCGTTCATGTTTTGCTTCGACGAGACCGGGACGATCGATCGCGTGGGCGTCCTCGAGCCGACGGTGCTTCGTCGGTACAACGAGAAGATCCAACGCACGATCGCGACGACGTGGAAGTACGCGCCTTACATCGTCGACGGCAAACCCGTGCGCGTGTGCACCGCGGCGACGTTCATCTACACGCAGCGCTAACCCTGTCGTGCTTCACCGGCTGTCGCGGAGTGATCACCACGTCAGCGTGATCGGCTTCGCTGCTCTGCCCGCGGGAATCTCGATGACAAACTCCTTCGTGCGGCCGTCGGCGAGCACGGCGCGGAGCTTGTGTCGGCCCGCGGACAGCGAGCGATTCAACAGCGGCGTGACGTCGGCGCGCTTGCCGTCGATGAAGATCGTCGCGAACGGCGTCGAGTCGATGCTGATCGATCCGGGTTTCCGCGCACGTCCGCTCATCGGCGGCATCTCGACATCGGCGGTCGCCGCGTCGACAACGACCTCCGCAATCGCCGCATCGACGGGAGCTCGCTCGGCACGTTTATCGTCCGCTGTGACGCGTTCGGCGAGTACCGCGGCGTCGCGGTCCTGCGTGCTCGCCGTGGAATCACTCGCGGTCGGATCGCCACGGAACACGACGTACGCGAGCCCACCCGCGACGGACAGCGCCGCGATGATCCCGGCGAGGCGAAACACCAGGCCGCCGACGGCGGGCGGACGATGCTCGGTCGACGTCTGATAGCCGCGCAACGCTCGCGTCGGCGCGACGTCCGTGTCCTGCGCCGCGACCGTCGTGCGCGCGCGCGCTTCGCCGACGACCTTCGCTTGCCGCGTGCGCTGCGCGGTCAGTTCGTCGGTCGACGTGACCACGGCGGCGATCGCCGACGGCGACGCGAGCCCGCCGTGAGATGACATCGCAGCGTGCAGCGCGTCGGCGAGCGCGCCCGCGGTGGCGTAGCGATCAGCGGGCGCGCGCGAGAGTGCTTTGGCGATCACGTCGGCGAGCGGCGCGGGGATCGCGGGATCGATCGCGTCGGCGCGCGGGATGGGCTCCTCGAGGATCGCGCGCGCGGTGAGGTAATCGCTCGCGCGCTTGAACAGGCGCTGGTGCGTGGCGAGCTCGAAGAGGACGATGCCGAGCGCGAAGATGTCCGCGCGCCGATCGAGGGGCTCGCCGAGCAGCTGCTCGGGCGCCATGTACTGGGTCTTGCCCTTGATCGTGCCGACCTCGGTTTCGGAGGCACCGCGGACCTTGGCGACGCCGAAGTCGAGCACTTTGACCGTGCCCGAGGTGGTGACGTAGAGGTTCGACGGCGAGACATCGCGATGCACGAGGTTGGCGGGAGCGCCGTCGGCGTCGCGCAGCTCGTGCGCGTGATGCAGGCCCGCGCAGGCTTGCGCGATGATGGCGGCGGCGACGCGCAGCTCCGCGATGCGATCGGATTCGCGCGGGCGCGAGATCAGATCGTGGACCGAGACGCCGTCGAGGTACGGCATCGCGAGGAAGTACTCGGCGCCATCGCGGCCGAGCTCGTGCACCTCGCACACGTTGGGATGATCGAGGCGCGCGACGAGCTTGCCCTCGTCGAGGAACATCGCGACGAAGGCTTGCGACGCGACGAGCTCGGGGAGCAGGCGCTTGACGACGACGATCTTCTCGAAGCCCGCTTCGCCCGCGAGGCGCGCGAGGTGGATCTCGGCCATCCCGCCGGTGGCGAGGTGGCCGATCAGCTCGTAGCGCCCGAGGCGGGGTGGCGCCGGTCGCGCCTCCGCAGCGGGGACGGAATCGAGCTGGTACGATGACACGCGTCGCTACTATGCATCGGTTCGCGCTCCTCGGGATCCTGTTCGTCGGAGGCTGCTTCTTCGACGCAGACTATGGCCAGGGTGGCTTTGCGTGCAGCGATGGACGCTGTCCGAGCGGGCTCGTGTGCAGTCCGGACGACCGCTGCGTGACGCACCTCGATGGCGGGCCCGGTGATGCGGATGCGCCGGCGGACACGATGCCGGACATGATGATCGACGCGATGCCCGCGGCGCTGACCTGCGTGGACCCGGGCGTGATCGCGATGACCGGCGGGAGCGCGAGCGGCACCACGGTCGGGCGCACGTCGACGATCTCGGCGCTGTGCAATGGCTCGGTCATGAACGGCAACGACGCCGTGTATCGCGTGACCGCGGCCGCGGGCGACCAGTACCTGGTGAGCATCACCGGCGTGAAGGCCTACGTGATCATCCCGTGCAGCATCTCGCCCGCGATGCCGATGTGCGTGGGCAACATGGCCGCGTCGACGGGCAACCCGATCAGCTTCACGGCGGCGGTGGCCGGGCAGCACTACATCGTCGTCGATCACGAGAACCCCGCGACGAGCGCCGCGTACACGCTGACCGTCACCAAGCAGTAGCCTGTTGGCCGCGTCCCACAGGCCCGGCGAGGCCGTGGGCTGGCCCCAACAGGCGATCCGCACGGCCGAGCGCACTTCGGCGCACGCCGCGGCGGCACGGTGGTTGCTCATCGCCGCGGCATGAAGAGCGCGTGGGTCTTGGGCATGTTCTTGGCCTTCTTGGCCGGATGTCAGCTCGGTGGCGACGGTCGCCCCGACGGTGAAGGCAGCGGTGGCACCGGTGGTGTCGATCGCGCCGCGTGCGTGGAAGCGATGGCGAATGCGCCGACGTCCGCGCCGGGCTTCGATCCGCACGACTCGCTACCGACGGCGATGCGCAACACGTGGGCCGCCACGATGCCGCAGGCCGGCGACAACATGTACCCGGGCGGTCGCTACCGGACGCTGACCGCGGACGGCGCGGGCTCGATGCACCCGGGCTGCACGACCGCGGGGCTGACGTACACGCCCGCGAGCATCCCGAACTATCCGTGCGCCGCGCGCGAGTTTCCGTTTCCGACGGGAACGAGCGAGGACACCGACAAGCCGATCGTGATCTTGGTCCACGGCAACTCCGAGTCGCCGACGGGCTGGATGAAGTTCGTGCACGCGGATCCGGGCTCGCTGAACTTTCCGGCGGACACCACCGCGCGCGATCAGCTCGCCGAGCTGCTGCCGGCCGCGGGCTTCCGCACGATCGCGGTCGACTTTCGCACCGACAAGATCGACGACCCGAACTCGCCCGAGGGCAAGGACACGGGCAACACGCCGAAGAACGCCGACCACGGCTGGAACGTTCCGATCCTGCAGGAGCTGATCAAGCGCGTCGCCGAAGCGAACCCCGATCGCCAGATCTCGCTCGTCGGGTTCTCGCTCGGCGCGACCACGGTGCGCGATGCGATCCGCCGGTTGTGGATCGAGAAGCAGGACGGCGAGTGGGACATCAACATCTTCGAGAGACTCGAGGACGTCGTCGTCGCATCGGGTGCGAATCACGGCGTCGTCAGCTTCGCGAAGCAGTGCGGCGTGAACCTCACGATGCGCGGCACCGTCACGTGCCAGATGGGACAGCGCAACCAGTACACCGCGACGAAGTTCCATCGTCCGCTCAACGGACCGCCGATCGACGGCGAAGAGCAGTACGGCGGTTGGTGGGAGACGCCGTGCGCCGACGGTGACTACGCGTTCGGCAAGCGCAACGCGTGCGGTGATCACGCCGTGACCTACACGACGATCACGATGAAGGATCTCGAGAACGGCACGCAGCAGGACGAGTTCGTCAGCGAGCACGCATCGCGTCTCTATCCGAAAGCGTGCGCCGACAACATCCTCGACGATCTGACCGACTTCGACACGAGCGGCTACTTCTACAACGGCTTCTTCCGCAACCACTACGGCGCCGTTCGCAGCCCCGCCGGCCTCGCGAAGATCACTGCTGCGCTGGAGGACTAACGTCATGCGCCACATCCTGCTCGCCCTGATCATCGCCACGCCTTCGATCGCGCTCGCCGACATCGAGTTCGAGCCCGTGCAAATGCGGTCGAACAAGTCCGCGCCGAAGAACAAGAAGGTCGCCGAACCACTCGCGCCGGCGAAAGAACCCGTCGCGGAGAAGCCGCCGGTCCAGCCCGCGACGATCAAGATCGTCCCTGCGACCGCGCCGGCAAAAGACGTCGACGAGCCGGCCAAGGTCGAGAAGACCGTCACGCCCGTCGTCGACGCCGACGCGAACGACAACCCGCTGCCCACGCCGAAGCGCGTCGCCACGAACGAAGGCGCCGCGGCCGTGGAGCCGGCGGGCAACCTCACCGCGAAGGAGCCCACGATCGCGGGCAAGAGCGAGCGCTGGATCCAGCCGTACGGTGCGATCGCCGGCGGCGTGCACCTGCAGTCGCTGCATCAGCCGCCCGAGGTGACGACGCAGACGCAGAACCCCACGGTCGCCGTGTCGCGTCTCGGTCTGCGCGGTGGCGTGGGCAAACACGTCACGTTCGCGAGCGAGTTCGAAGCCGCGCTCGGCGGACCGATGGGCTACGGCTCGTCGGTGTGGGAAGGGCAGGCGGCGATCGCGATCCGCGATCAGTTCGTTCGCTACGAGCACTCGGGCTTCGCGATCGCCGCGGGCCGCATCGCGGATCCCGCGAGCTACGACTACATCTCCGCGAACCTCGGCGATCTGCTGTACTCGGATCTCTACACGCGTGACCCGCTGCTCTACTCGGGCGCCGATCGCGGCAACGGTCTCTACGCGAGCTACAAGCTGACGAACAACGTCACGCTCGGCGCGACGTTCCACTCGACGAACCCTACCGGCATCACCGGCACGCTCGCCATCGGCGGCAAGCTGCAGCCGTTCGATCGTCCGTTCTATCTCGCCGCCGCGCAGGTCGGTAACTCGCAGAACAACCTGCCGGACCAGAACCTCCACATCTACTTCGGCTCGCCGTCGGTGATGTTCTCGTCGGAGTTCGTCGAGGCGAAGGCCGAAGTGCAGATGTACTCGCTCGATACGCAGCAATCGATCGAGGACGATCAGACGATCCGCGGTTACAACCTGCGCGCCGGCGTGCGCGGCCGCATCCCGACGCGCATCGGTCGCGTGTCGCCGTACCTCAACATGTCGCGCAACAAGAACGAGATCCTCGATCCGATCGACTCGAAGTATCGGCTCCCCGATCTGTTCCGCAGCTACACGGTGTCTGCAGGCACCGACGTCGACATCGCGAAGAAGAGCGGCATCGGCGCTTCCTATGCGGTCGTCGATACGCGCGAGCCCGAGCATCACGTGCGCGAGCACTACTTGAACCTCGGCGCGAGCTATTTCATCGAGGACAGCTTCGCTGTCAGCGTGCGCGGATCGATCTTCGCGCAGCAGATCAGCGGCGAGATGATGACCACCGGCGCGCGGTCGGTGTTCGTGACGGCGCGCCTCGTCCTCGACTAGCGAGGGCGACATGCGATATCGTCGACACGATGAGCTCGCTCGAAGCGGCGCTGCAACGCGCACTGGCAGTCAGGCTGAACCTCCAGATCAGCCTCTCGCAGCTGTCGATCGTCGAGGAGTCGATGGACATCCACCTCGACCGCTGGCTCGAGCATCTGCCGACGCCACCGGAGATGCCGAACGGCGCGGGTGTCAGCTATCTCGCGATGCTCGGCAGCGATCTGCGTCGCGTGTGGTGGGGCGCGTGGGGCCATCCCGACGGGTTCATCCCGAAGATGGCGGACTACTTCAAGCTCTGCAACATCGCGAAGAGCGACGCGACGCTCCTCGACGGCATCGGCGAGCAACTCGAGCCCGAGCTCGTCGGCTCGTGGATCGGCGTGTGGGGCGGCAAGGTGACCACCGGTTGGCACTTCTGGGATCAGCGTCCGTGGGCGGCGATCGAGTCGCTGTTCGGTACGCACGAAGCGAAGTACCAGCTGAAGAAGTTCGTCGAGGACTCGAAGATCGATCACATCGATCGCTTCACGCAATCGATCGGCGACTCGCCGTTCTCCGAGGTCGAGCTCGCGATGCCGGGTGACACCGTCGACGCGCAGGTCACGAAGCTGTCCGAAGCGTTCACTCACTTCACCGGCGCGCCGCTCGCATCCGCGCTCGTCGAGAGATTGCGCGCGATCACGCAGCCACAGTTCGCGATCTCCGTGCGCATTCGCGGCGGAAAGATCGCTCGCATCGGTGCGCTCGCGCCGGGCGTGGCGATGCCGGACATCGAGGCGCTGTGCAGCGACGCGCAGGTCACGGTCGATCCGAAGCTGCACAAGATCATCGGCGCGCTCGGCGAGGGCATCGCGCGCGTCGAGTACGGCCGCGCGGGTGATCGCGCCGGTGTCGATGTCTACATCGAGCCGGCCGATAGCGCGCCCGGACCGAAGCGCGAGACACCGTCGACGCAAGCGAACTGATCGTGCCGGCTCGCGATGGATATCTCCTCGCGAGCGACGACGCGCTGATCGCGCAGTCCGAGGTGGATCGGTATCGCGCGTCCGGACCGGGTGGACAGCATCGCAACAAGACCGAGAGCGCGGTGCGGTTGCGGCACAAGCTGACGGGTGTGTCCGCGATCGGCGAGGACAGTCGATCACAGAGCGAGAACAAGCTGCACGCGGTGCGGCGCTTGCGGTCCGCGATCGCCCTCGAGGTCCGCGAGCCGGTGCAGCTCGAGGGCTACGTGCCGTCCGCGCGGCTCGCGGCGTTCGTTGCTGCGGGGACGGCGCCCCTCGGTGCGAAGACGCGGCTGACCGGTACGTACTGGGCGGCGATCGCCGAGCTGCTCGATCTGCTCGTCGCGGGTAACCTCGAGATCGCGACGACCGCGCAGCGGCTCGCCATCACGACGGGCGCGCTGTCGAAGCTGCTGCTGCATGACGAGCACGTGGCGCGCGTGGTCAACGACGCGCGACGCGCGAAGCAAATGCGACCACTGCGCTAGAACGATCCAGCGAAGAGGGGGAGCACCGTGGTGCCCGTCGAGAGGCGAGGGGCGGGCATCGCGAGTTGCGGAGGCGACGCCCACTCGCGAGTCAGCGTGAACCCGAGCGACGCGCCGACCGCTGGCAGCACGAGCACCGAGAGCCACGCGACGCCTTCGTTGCTCGCGTTCTGCGCGATCGCGAACCCGGCGACGAGGCCGAGCGTGGAGCCAGCGACGGTCGCGGCAACAGAACCGTCGACTCCGTTACGTGCGCCGAGGCGATAGGCGACCCAGCTCGTCGTGACGACGACACCGACGCTGGCGCCGACGATCGCGCCGAGGAACGGCTCGTTGCACTCGATATGTCCGCAGCCCGACGCGCCCGCCGAGATCCCCCAGCCGATCAGTCCGCCTGCGAGCCCACCGCCGAACGACACGATCGGCCCGAGCAGCGTGTTGCCGAACATGTACGTCCAATCGACCGGCGGATCGGTCGGGCGCACGAGCGGTGCAGGAACGGGAGCGGGATCGATCACCGGCGCGAGTCCTGGCTGCGCGAGCGCGGTGCCGCAGGTGAGTAGAACCACGAGCGCGACGCGCACTAGAACGATCCGCCGATCACGGGCACCGAGGTGGTGGGATCGCTGATGCGCGTCGCCGACGGAACCGCGACCTGCGTCGATCCGGTCGGAGTGAGCGTGCGGCGTGCAGCGTTGAACCCGAGCATCGCGCCCAGGGTCGGTGCGCCGACGATGATCGCGATCGCGACGGCGGGGCTGTCGATGCTGTTAGCGGCGGCGATCTTCCAGCCGATGGCAGCGCCGGTGATCGATCCCGTGATCGTGAGACCGAGCGAGTAGTCGGACCCCGCATTGTCACCCGCGAGCACGACGCCCGCGGTGGAGCCGGCCACGATGCCGATGCTCCCGAACAGCAGCGCTCCGATCGGAACCTCCTCGTCTCGGATGAGGCCTGCGCCGACCACGCCGCCGAGCAACCCGAGGCCGGCTCCCATCACGGTGCCGAGGAACATCTGTCCCGCGATGTTGCGACCGCGATCGATCGGAGCCGTGCGTGCGTAGGTCTCGGCCGGTGTCCCAATGGGGCGGTGCAGGACCGAGGGCATCTCCGGGTCGACCACGAAGTGTGGTTGCGGGGCCACCGCGTAGACGCGCGGCTTTGGTTTGCACGCGGTGATCGACGGATCTGTGGAGACCACCGCGGCATAGAAGTCAGGGTCCTGGCGTTGGATCCTTGCCGCTAATGTCCGAGCGCCGACGCAATCACCACGAACCCCCGCGACGTGTGCGCCGCGCGCGAGGCCGAGGATTTCCGGTGATGTGGACGCGGGTGTCGCCTGCACCGGCCCCGGAGGTTGCGCCCCTGGTTGCGCATGTGCGAGCGCGGGAACGAGAAGGAAAGCCGCGATAAGCCAACGCATCGGGCGAGGTCGTGCACGGCACGCGCCACCCGATTCGTGGTGAAAACCTATCAGCGAACGGCGCGCAACACCGACGGTGGGAGCACCGCACGCACCTGCATGCCACCCGGTACGGCGCTGCCCTCTAACCACACCACGCCCGCCTTCTTCAGCATCAGCGCTTCGCCGTGCCGCGTGTCGCCGAAAGCGAGCCACGCGACGAGCTCGCCGAGCCACGGCTCGTGACCGACCACCGCGGTGTCTTCTCCACGCTCCGCGATCAACGCGAGCAGCTCGGCGCGCGGCGATTGGATCAAGAGGTCCGTGATGATCGGATCCGCATCGCAGATCGACTCGAGCATCGCGGCCGTCTCTCGCGCACGCAGCCACGGGCTCGACAGCACGCGATCGAAGCGGATGTCCAGGCGGCGCATGCCTTTGACCGCACGCTTCGAGCGCTGGATCCCGTCGTCTGTCAACGCGCGATCTCCATCGGCCTGGCCCGGCCGCGCTTCCTCGGCGATCGCGTGACGGACCACGTAGAGCTGCATGCCGCGACTCTATCAGTCAAGACAGCGCGAGGTCGGTCACTGGGACAGCCCAGTCACACGCAGCGAGCGTGGTAGACAAGCGCATGGCCAAGGACATGATCTGGCGCCTCGGCGACGAGTACGCCGGCGTGCCACTCGATCCGATCGATTGCGACGCGGATCCGATCGTGGAGTTTCGCGCGTGGTTCGATGCAGCAGTCGCGGCGCAGGTCCCGTCGGTGAACGCGATGACGCTCGCCACCGTCGACGAGAACGGCCGGCCCTCCGCGCGCATCGTGCTCCTCAAGGAGATCGATGATCGTGGCTTCGTGTTCTTCACGAACTACGACAGCCGCAAGGGCCGGCAGCTCGCCGCCAACCCGTACGCGGCGCTCGTCGTGTTCTGGGAGCCGATGCATCGGCAGGTTCGCGTCGAGGGCAGGGTGGAGCGGATCACGGGCCCCGAGTCCGACGCGTACTTCGCCACGCGCCCTCGTGGCTCGCAGCTCGGTGCGATCGCGTCGCCTCAATCGCAGCCGATCACCTCGCGCACGATCCTCGAGGATCGCATCGCGGCGCTGTCCGCCACACTCGGCGATGCGGCACCGCCGCGCCCCGAGCACTGGGGCGGCTATCGCGTCCTCCCCGAGCTCGTCGAGTTCTGGCAGGGCCAACCGTCCCGCCTTCACGATCGCGTCCGCTATACCCGCGGCACCGGAACGTGGTTGCGCGACCGCCTCGCACCCTGATAAGCAGCGCGTCCATGCGCGCGTACGCCGTGTCTCTTCTCGCCCCGGCGCTGTTCGCCGCCTGCACCTCCGAGGGCGTCTCCACCGACGAGCACGCGATCATCGGCGGCACTCGCTCCGAGGGCAACGCGGCCACGATCATGCTCGTGGGATATCCGCCCGACCGCTCGGTGATCCACACCTGCACCGCGGTGATGATCTCGCCGACCGTCGCGCTCACGGCCGCGCACTGCATCGATTCGCCGACACACCCCAACTACGCGTACGGCGTGTTCCCGGGCGACGACGCGTCGCCGTATCCGTTCCTCGTCGATCTCGAACCCCACCTGCTGCCGGTCACGTCGGTGCACCCGCACCCGCAGTACGACGATCAGCTGCCGTTCTATGCGGACATCGGCGTCGTCGTCCTCGAGAACGCGCTGCCCGTCGCGCCGCTGCAGATCCGCCGCCTGCCGTTCGATCAATCGCTGGTCGGTCTGCCCGCGCTGATCATCGGCTACGGCCAGACGACGTACATGCAGAACAACTCGACGCGCTACGAAGCGATGACGAACGTCAGCGGGATCGAGAACGACACGATCATCGTCGGCGACACGTCGAAGCGCTCGTGCCTCGGTGACTCGGGCGGCCCCGCGATCATGAACAACATGGTCGTCGGCATCGACTCGTACGGGCCCACGGGCTGCGGCGGACCGGCGCACTATCGGCGCGTCGATTCGTTCCTGCCGTTCATCGATCAGTACGTGCCGCCGCCGGCCGGCTCCGACGCGGGCCCGCAGCCGGGCTCCGACGCGGGGACGGATCCGGGCGACGAGGAAGGTGGCGGCTGTTCGACAGGCTCGTCGTCGTCATTGCTGCTCGGCCTCGCGCTCGTCCTGCCTCTGCGCCGCCGCCGTCGGTAACTCGCGCGCCAGCGCAGCCGCCGCCCGCACGTCCTCGTGCAACCCAGCGTAGCTGTTGGTGTTCCAAATGTTCGCCTTGACATAGTGTCGATATGACACTAACAAAGGTGTACGATGAACACTAAGTCGCGCGGCGGGATTCGCGGAGCGGCGGCAGCCGTGACAGGGGCCCGCCACACGCGCATCGGGCGCAACGGACAGGACGCGGCGGCGGTCTGGATCGCGCCTCCAGATGTCGGCGCGAGCGCGGGTGTTGGTGCGAAGGGCGTGTCGGGTTCAAACATATTGGCCGCGGGCGCGATCGTCGTCTGCGATGGATGCGGATCCGGCGAGAGCTCCGAGGTGGGTGCTCGCGTGGGCGCACGACTCGCGCTCGGCGCGATCTCGAAGCGAATCGGGAGCCGCATCGACGGGATCGGTCGCGACCCGATGGGCGGTTCCGACGATGGCGGTTCGAGCGATCCGACGACCGAGACGTTCTGGACTGCGGTCCGTGCGGAGGTTGTCGGTGCGTTCGAGCAGCTCGCGCGGTCGATGCCCGGGTCGCGCGAGCAGATCGTTCACGACTACTTCCTGTTCACCACGATCGGTGCGGTGATGGTCGGCGACGCGATCGCCGTGTGGGCGATCGGCGACGGTGTCTATGCGATCGATGGTCGCGTCCGCGAGCTCGGACCGTTCGCCAACAATCAGCCGCCGTACCTCGCGTACGACCTCGTCGGCAACCCGCAGGGCGCGCATCTGGAGATCGCGCACGGCGATAGCGTGATCGTCGCGACCGACGGCGTCGGAGAGGTCGGCGTGGATCGCTTCGCGGGCGTCGACCGGTTCGTCACGCACCCCGATGCGCTGCGCCGGCACCTCGCGCTCCTGGCGCGCGGCGAGGAGCGCATCGATTGGACCGCGCGTCGCGTGGTGCGAACCCCCGCGGCGCTGCAGGACGATGGCGCGGTCGCGATGCTCGTACGCACGAGCGACGGAGGCGCGTCGTGAATCGCACGGTGTGGATCGATGGCGCGCGGATCGCGCTCCAGCCCGCGGCGCTGCTCGGGCAGGGCGGCGAGGCAGAGGTCTACGACCTTGGCGATGGCCGCGTCGTGAAGTGGTGGAAGCCCGCGGACCACCCGGACTTCGATGGCATGCCCGCGGCGCAGGATGCCGCGCGCGAGCGGATCGCGATGGGGGCGAGCAAGCTGCGCGCACTGCCCGCGCTGCCGGCGGGCGTCGTCGGGCCGAGCGGGTTGGCGCTGGCGGGAAAGAAGTCGACGCAGGTCGTGGGCTACGTGATGCCGAAGGTCAGCGGCGTGCCGCTGCACTCGTACGGCGAGCCGAAGTGGCGGCGCGACAACGCCGTCGACGGAGCGGATGTCGTGGCGGCGCTGATCTCGCTGCACGATGCGATCGCGGGATTGCATCGCGCGGGGATCGTCGTCGGCGACTGCAACGATCTGAACGTGCTCGTCGATGGACGGCGCGTGTACCTGATCGATGTGGACTCGTACCAGTTCGGTGCGTTCGCGTGCTCGATGTTCAGCGAGCGATTCGTGGATCCGCGTCTGTGCGATGCGCAGGCGTTGGTGCCCGTGCGGCCGCATGATCCGGCGAGCGACTGGTTCGCGTTCGCGGTGATGGCGTTTCGCACGTTGCTCGGCGTCGGGCCGTGGGGCGGCGTTCATCAGCCGAAGGATCCGGCGACGAAGTGCCCACCGACGCTGCGTGCATTGCGGCGCGTGTCGGTGCTCGCGAAGGACATCGTGTATCCGCGCGCGGCGCGGCCGGTGGGCGTGTTGCCCGACGAGCTCGTCGACGTGTTTCGCGGCGTGTTCGAGCGCGATCAGCGCGGCGTGTTTCCGCGCGTCGAGCTCGAGCGGCTGCGCTTGCGTCGGTGCTCGTCGTGCGGCGAGGAGCACGGGCGCGTGCGGTGTCCCACGTGCACGACCGTGGCGCACCTGCCGCCGTCGGTGGTGCACGGTCGCCTCACGTGGCGCGTGATCGCGCCGAGCGACGTGGCGTTCGCGAGCTACGAGATCACCGCGGCGACGAAGCCCTGCTTGCCAGGAGACGTGTGGCTCGCGGGCGATGCGCTGATGCGCGCGACGCGGATCGGACCCGAGCGCATCGGCAGCGTGTTGCCGCGACAGACGCGTGCGTGGGCGAGCGAGAAGCTCGGCGTGGGCTTCTATCGCGCGGGCGGCTACGCCGTCGGCTTCGTGTTTCGCCCGGGCAGCGGCGTGCTCGACGATCGCGTCGCGTTGCCCAAGCTGCGCGGTCAGCTCGTCGATGCGCACGCGACGATCGGCAGCGACCGCGCGTGGCTGTGGCTCACGAGTGTGGACGCCGGACGCCTCGTCACGACGTGCGTCGTCGTCGGCGCGGATGCACGCGTGATCGCGACGGAGACGTTCGCGGATGCCCCCTGGGTCGCCGGCACGAGCGGCGCGTGCGCGGCCGGACCGCATCTGTTCGTGCCGACGGATGACGGCATCGCACGCATCGAGATCGTGCAAGGCACCATCACACAGACTCGGACGTTCGCGGAGACGGCACCGTTGGTGTCGGCCTGCGATCGCCTGGCCCTCGACAACGCAGGCGGCATCGACGTGGTTCGTCGCCGCGATGCGATTCGCCTGACGCTCACCTGAAAGGACATGCACATGGCTCGCAACACGGCTCCTCTTCCCATCCCCGCGCTGTTCGACGGCAAGCGCGCCGCCGACTACGCCTATCGTCCCGATGCACAGAAGGTCGCAGCGGATGCGCAGGACTTCCGCGCGAAGCACGCGCTCAAGCCCGCCGCGTCCGACGAGACGCGCGTGCACCTCTTGCTCATCGACGTGCAGAAGGACTTCTGCTTCCCCGAAGGCTCGCTGTACGTCGCGGGTCGGTCGGGCACCGGCGCGATCGATGACTCGCGGCGCATCGCCGAGATGATCTATCGCAACCTCGGGGCGATCACGGACATCACGACGACGCTCGACACGCACCTCGCGTATCAGATCTTCTTTCCGAGCTTCTGGCTCGACAAGACCGACGCGCCGCTGACGCCGTATCGCGTGGTGACCTCGGATCAGATCCAGGCGGGCGAGGTGCGCCCGAACCCCGCGATGGCGAAGTGGCTGTGCGGCGGCAACTACACGTGGCTGTGCAAGCAAGCGCTCCACTACACGAAGGAGCTCGAGAAGGCGGGCAAGTACCAGCTGTACCTGTGGCCGCCGCACTGTCTGCTCGGCTCCGACGGCCACGCGCTCGCGGGCATCATCCACGAGGCCCGCTTGTTCCACGCGTTCGCGCGCACGTCGCAGTCGAACGTGGAGGTCAAGGGTGGCAATCCGCTGACCGAGAACTACTCGGTGCTGCGCCCCGAGGTGCTGTCGCGCTTCGATGGAGCCGCGCTCGCGCAGCGCAACACGCAGTTCGTGTCGACGCTGCTGTCGGCCGATGCGGTGATCATCGCGGGGCAGGCCGCGAGCCACTGCGTGAAGAGCACGATCGATGACTTGCTCGACGAGATCGCCGCGCAGGACATGACATTGGCGAAGAAGGTCTACCTCGTCACCGACTGCATGAGCTCGGTGACGGTCCCCGACGGCAAGGGCGGATTCGCTGCGGACTTCACGCCGCAAGCGGACCAGGCGCTCGCGAAGTTCGCGAACGCCGGCATGAACCTCGTGCGCTCGACCGATCCGATTTCTAGCTGGCCGGGCATCCGGCTCTAAAGGAGAACGACATGGCAAAGGATGACGACAAGGCCGACGAACGTCGGTCGCGTAGCACTCCCGAAGGGAGTGCGAAGGTAGACGACGACAAGGCGAAGAAGCTGCTCGAGGATGCGCACGCGCAGGGCGCGCTCTCGGCAAAATCGCTCGCGACCCTCGACGTGGTGGACGTCGGTGCGCAGATCCAAGCGGGCCTCGGCGTGACGATCGATGACGTCGCCGCGAGCGAGGTCGTGCTCGTGACGATGATGCCGGACGATTCCTCGTCGATCGCGAGCGCGGGCAACACCGACGCCGTGCGAGATGGCCACAACTTCGTGCTCGCAGCGCTCGACGGATCGAAGCAGGCCGGCGAGGTGCTCGCGCACACGCGGTACCTCAACGGCTTCGTGCTCACGCCGTACACCGCGCTCGATCACGCGGTGAAGATGACGAAGCAGAACTACCACCCGAACCTCGGCACGCCGCTGTACGACCAGACGTGCGTGGTGCTCGGCACGGTGATCGCGAAGGCACAAGAGCTCGCGCAAGCGGGCATCGCGGTTCGCACGGTGACGCTGATCATCACCGACGGTGGCGACTACGGATCCACGCGCTGCCGCGCCGCCGACGTGAAGGCGATCATCAGCGACATGCTCGCGCAGGAGAACCACATCGTCGCGGCGATGGGCATCAGCGACGGAACGACGGACTTCAAGTCGGTGTTCCAGTCGATGGGCATCCCGGACAAGTGGATCCTCACGCCCGGCAACAGCGCGAGCGAGATCCGGAAGGCGTTCGCGGTGTTCTCGCAGAGTGCGGTACGCGCGTCACAGGGTGTCCAGCTCGGCGGGTTCTCCAACTAGATCGCTTATGCTCGCGGCATGGACGGTAACCATCCCTTTCCTTATGTAGGGAGCGGCACCGCGGCGGCGCGCAAGCACATGGAGCTGTGGGTGTGCTTTCGCGACGTCGTTCCGAAAGCAGCGCGCAAAGCGATCGAAGCGAAGGTGCCCGAGGTCGTCGGCGGGTACTTCAACTGGTTCGATCGCGTGCTCGTGTTCGGCCACGAGGACGACTCGCTGCAGTGGGTCGTGCGCGCAGCGTATGCAGATGCCGTCGACGAGACCGACGAACACGATGCCGACGACGAGATGCCGTCGGCGGCGATGTGGAAGGCGTTCAACGCGGACATCGACAAGTGGCTACTCGATGTCCACGCGACGCATCCGGTCGCGGTGTTCGTGAAGCCGATCGACGAGGAGTACTCGACGGACACCGACGAGTGGCACGACTGGAGCTGCGAGCGGATCCCCACGGACGTGTTGCCCGTCGTCGACAAGCTCGGCAAGAAGCACGCGCCCGTCGGCACGTACCTCGCAAAGATGTGGCGCTCGTGGGTCGAGGATCAGCCGTTCGAGCGGCAGCAAGAGCTCGTCGCGGCGCTCACGGATGCGGCGAAGGCGGAGCTGCGCAAGCGCAAGGTGTTGTTCACGCCGAAGCCGACGCCGCCCGAGCCGAAGCGGCCCACGCTCGACGAGGGTGAACGGCTGTGGCGGCAATGCGCGGCGGAGCTGTTGCCGATGCCGCGCGGGATGCGCCTCGAGGATGCGTTCACCGCGAAGATGATCGAGCGCGGCTTCGATCCCGATTTCTCGCTGTGGAATCACCACACGGAGCTCGAGACCGCGAAGCGGTTCGAGGAGTGCGTGGAGCTCGAGCGCGCGGCGATCGCGTCCGGTGTGGAGTTCCCGACGCATTGGTGGACCGCACTCGCGAACAACCTGCTCGCGCTGAAGCGGATCGAGGATGCGGCCGATGCGGTGACCGAGGTCGTCGCGAACCTCGAGAGCTACCACTCCGAGATGCTGCGGGCGGCGATGAAGTGGCACCAGGCAGCGAGCGAGCCGCTCGTCGAGGCAATGCTGTTTCACGCCGGTCGCCAGTGGTTCACGTCGTGGAACATCGAGTTCACCAAAGACGAAGCGAAGCGCTTCGGCGAGCGGCCGAAAGATCTGCCCGCGCAGTTCCTCGCGTGGATGGTCCGCTGGTGTGGCGCGAAGTTCTTCGGTGACCTGACCGCGCTCCCTCGCATCGGTCACTGGCTCGTCTGGCTCGACAAGATCGGCAAGAAGCTCGCGGGCGATCTCGTGACGCGGATCGAAGCGGAGCGCGATCGACGCGTCGAGCTCCTGACGGCTCTCGAAGCCGCGACCGACGAGGCGAGTGCGCAGACGATCGTCGACAAGATGCTCGCGTTCGCGGATGCGGAGGATGCGTCGGCTGCGTTTCACAAGATCCGCACGGTGGCTCCGCGTGCGGCGTACGCGTTCCTCGCGGGGACGATCACCACGGAAGGTCGCAATCACTATCGCTACCCGCGTGGACAGCGCGTCGACGCGATCGTGTGCCTCACGTGGCTCACGCTCAACGTCCCCGCGCTCGCCGACAAGATCGAGGAGGCGTACGAGATCGGCCGCGGCTACATGTTGATCAACAACGCGGCGCTGCACTTCAACCTCGCGTGCTGCGCGGCGCGCATCGATCGCCGCACGGATGCGCTCGGCCACGTCGCGCGCTCGCTCGCGCTCGAGTTTCCGAACCCGCAGCAGATCCACGACGACAACGACCTCGAGCCGCTGCGCGGCGATCCGGCGTTCGAGCAGATCTTCGTCGCCGATGCCGCGCGGCGCGCTGCGCCGAAGCCGCCCGACGACGAGAGTGACGAGGACGACGATGGCGATGACGACGCGTACGATGTCGAGGATGGCGATGACGACGACGTGATCGAGGAGAAGCCCGCGCGCGCGAAGAAGCCTGCGAAGGCTGCAACGAAGAAGGCCGCGACGAAGAAGCCCGCGCCGGCGAAGGCGAAGAAGGGCGCGCCTGCCAAGAAGAAGGCCGCTTCGGCCAGAAAGCCCGTCGGTAAGAAGAAGCCAGCGGCCAAGAAGAAGCTCGTGAAGCGTCGGTAGACCGAGCTGGTCTATGATGCTCGCGAATGCGTTGGCTCCTCGTACTCGTCGCCGGATGCGGGTTTCGCATCGGTGTTGGCGCGCAGGACGGTGCCATCGCTGACGACGTAGCCGGCGACGACGACGGATCGATTGTCATCGACACGCCGCTCCCCGATTGCGACGCGCCTCCCCACTGGGCGGCGAGCTTCACACCGACGCGGACGCTGCATGTCGATCCTCTGGCCGTCGCGGGCGGAACGCCACCCGATGGATCGGCGACGAACCCGTTCATGACGATCAGCGCTGCCGCCGCAGCCGCGACGCCCGGCACGCGGATCCTGCTCGCGCCGCGGAGCTACGGCACGGTGACGCTGACCGATCTGCATGGCAGTGCGACGGCGCCGATCTGGATCGAAGGCCCGGTCACGGCTCCACGCGCGACCTTCACCGGCACGAACGCGATCCACCTCGTGCGCCCGCAATACGTGGTGCTGCAGCACCTCGACTTCACGAGCCTGTCGGGAGATGCGATCAACGCGGACGATGGTGGCCAGTCGATGTTCGGCGCGGCGCATCACCTCGCGATGGTCGACATCAAGTCGACGAGCGTGAACACGACGTTCCAGCTCACGGGCGTCACCGATGTCGCGATCTACGACTCGACGCTCGTGTCGGGTTCGCGCGGCGTGCAGCTCGTGGGTGTTCACCGCGCCGTGGTCGCGCGGCTCGCGATGACGTCGCTGTCGTACTCGTCGTTTCAGGCGGCGGGTGGATCCCGCGACATCGTGCTGCGCCAGAGCAGGATCACCACCGACGGAAACCGCGCCGTGTGGATCGGTGGTTCCTCGACGGAGAACGAGTTCCGTCCGCTCCTCGCGGCGGCGGACAACTACGAAGCGCGCGACGTTCGCATCTTCAACAACTTCATCGATGGTGACGTCGCGGCGATCACGTGTAGCTCGTGCACCGACGCGCTGATCGCGAACAATCGGATCACCGGAACGCTCAGCTATGTCGTTCGCGTGATCAACGAGCACATGTCGGCGCTCAACGGTCACGCATTCCCGATGCCGGGGACGCTGCGCGTGATCGGCAACGCGATCGAGGTGACGACGAATCCGTACGGCACGCGCATGGAGAGCAACACGACGTGCGCTGCGTGCGAGTACAGCCACAACCTGTGGCTCGAGATCGATAACCCGATCGACTCCACGCCGCCGCTGCCCGTCACCGAGACCAACAGTATCTACGGCGTGGCGTCCGGCTACGACGCACTCGGACGCTTGTGCACCGGAGGTGCGGCGATCGGCGCAGGCCCGACGCTGCCCGAGGTGACGGGGACGTTCGCGGGCGCGTGCCGCGCGACGCCGCGATCGATCGGACCGAGCGACGCCGGCGGCTGCTGAGTGGCGTAAACGCGCGACGAACGCGCGTTCGTCCGTGCGTCCGTGCGGCTAATCGGTGTGGGGCAAATTGTCCACGCTGCAGTCACTGCACAATTCCAGCGTGGTGCGCGACGCCGGTAGCGCCCCTCGATCGCGGCGCGAAGGGAACTTCTCACCGCATTGCGTACAGCGGCGTTCCGGGGGGCTACTGATAGCGGACTTGGTAACGGGGGGAGTGGCTACGGCCATAGTGTGCAACGAAGCTGCGAACGATATGCCACGCAGCTGCGGCGTTCCGTCACACAGCTTGACGGTGCGCGTCATCGAGTCCGACGGCCATCGCGACCTCGTCTCGATACGCGAGCCACGCCGTCAGCGTCGCTTCCATCGCGGCTAGTACGTTGCCGTACTCTGCGGCGGGGACGTGATCGAGCAGGATGCGCCACGCCGCGGCGCGATGCGATCCCTCGACCTTGCGATGCGCCTTCGTGAGCGCCAGCGCCTCGAGGGGCAACTGGTAGTGGACCACCAGCGGATGCTGCTCGAGAGGAGGCGCGGGTCGCTTCGGTGCGTTCTCGTCCAGCTCGCCGCGCTCGTGGTCGGTGCCCTCGAGGAAGATCGTGGTCACCGCGGCCGCCTCGCACCACCCGCGCTTCTGCGTGTAGTGATCGAGCAGCGCGCGAAACTTCTGCGCCGCGGGCATCAGCTCGACGCGCAAAAACCGCGCGAGGTCGAAGCCCAACCCCTTCGGATACTCGAGGAACAGCTCGGGGTGCGGCCGTCCCGCGATGAGGCCACCGGTCTCTTCCTCGAACAGATTCTCGGCCAGATCGCGCCTCGCCTCGGCCACCGGGCACTGCACGTACGCCCATCCGATCATCACCGGGAAGTCGCGGACGTACGTCTCGTACTCCTGCTCGAAGTGCACGTGCAGTCGCTCGCGCGGAACGCGTCCCGACGTGAACGACTTCCACGCCCAGTGCTTCTTGCGCTCCATGATCTGGAGCAGCGCTTCTCTGAACTCGTCCCGATTGGAAGCCACACCTCAGTGTAGTGCGGGAACCAGCGATGCGGCGAGATCCAGATGGAGCGAGCCATTGCCGTCGCTTGCCGTGACGCGCGGCACGGCGCTCTCGATCACCAGATCGGCCGGAAGCCCCGACGCCCCGAGGCGCCTCTCGACGAAGATGTCGGTCAAGATCGCCGCGAACGCCGTCGACAACGCCCCGTGAAACTCGGAGCCGCGCCCGCGAATCGCGGCCACGAGGTCGGAGTAGCAGGGCGCGAGCGCGGTCGCCGTGCGTTCGCACGAGAGCTCGAGCGCCCCGAGGTCGACATCGATCGCCCCGATGGCGTCTGAGCTCCCGTCGCTGCCAGCGCGCGTACCAGATCCGCTCTGCGTATCTCTCGCGTCATCGTCTGCGGCGCCCGCGCCGAGCCTGAAGTCGAGCCCGCCCCACACGCGACCGATGGTCGTGCTCGCTCCATCGGCGATCGTGACACGAGCGTCCGCGCTCATCCTCAAGTGATCGCCCGCGGGTGCGATCACCGGAGGCAATGCGAGCCTCACGGGCGAGATGCGCAGCGAGAGCAGCTCTTGCACGATCGGGTCGGCATTGAACTTCGCGTCGAGCCCCGCCGCCGCGAGCTGCTTGTCGAGGAAGCCGCCGCGCCACAGCTCGAACAGCACGGCGTTGAGCGCGTCGACATCGAGATCGATCGCGAGCTGCGCGTCCTTGCCGATCGCGAGGTGCGGTGCTTTGCCACGCCTGGGCGGCAAGACACTCGGATCCCCGTCCAACCGACCGAGCTCGACGGCGAACGGAATCGCACCGAACGAGCCCTCGATGATCTCGGGCGGCTCGCTGCAGTAGGTGAACGTCAGCGACTGGCCGTTGCCGAGATCGAACGGCGGCGGTGGCATCAACGTGGACAGCAACGCGCCATCGATCTCGTCGCGCGCTAACCGGGTCGCGAGTGCGTTGCCGCCGATGTGATCGCTGACCCACTGCGCGACACGATTGCCGAACTCGAGCTCCGCCCGCGACGCGATCCGGAACCGCATCTCCGGCGCGGGCGCAGTGGTCGACGCGCCAGGTTTCGGTGCCGAGGCGGATGTGTTCGATGGCGCGTTGTTCGATGGCGCGATCGGGATCGGGATCAACGCGATAACGACGGGGACCTTCACGCGATCGAACGCGATGCTGACCGCGGCGCGCACGTAGCCGTTCGGCGCGTCCTTGACCATGGCGCGATCGTCGGGGTGCCACTCGAGGCGCGACCAGCGCAGCGAGATCGATTCGATCTTCTGGTAGTCGCCCGCGCCGGTGATCGACTGGCCCGCCATCTCGCGCTCGAGCACGAGCTTCATCTGTCCCGCGACGGTGCGCGGCGACATCGTGCCGTCGTCGAGCAATCGCTGCGACACCGCCACGCGACCCGTGCACGTGCGCGCCGCGGGATCCTGGAACGGCCCGACGAGCTGCGCGGCGCCCACGGATCGCGAGAAGCCGCCGCGATACGCGATCGACCAACGCTTGCGATGCAGGCCCGGCCCGGGCGGCGCGTCGTCGATCGACTCGACCACCCGATCGGCGATCGAGGGCGGAACATCGCCCGTGATCGACAGCGTCGGAGACGCGTTGCGTGCGTGAACCTCGACGACGAACTCGTCGCCGCGGCAGCGCTGCGCGAGCAACGCGAACCCGACGACGTGCGCGCCGACGACCGCGATTCCGAACGACGTGTGCGCGGCGTTCATGTGCGCCCCATCGATGCCGCGACCGCGATGCCGAACGACGTGTGCGTCGCGCTCATGCGCGCTCCATCGAGCCGCGGAAAAGAGGCCCGTCCCCATTTCTGCACATCGTGCGCGACAAAGGGGCCCGTCCCCTTTTTCACGCGAGCACCCAGATCACCGTGAACAGCTCCCACGCGACGACCCACAGCGTGCACGCGACGACAGAGGCCGTCATCCCGCGCGTCACGGCGTCCGCCTCGGGTTTCGGCGCGCCGCCTTTGGCGACGACGTCGCTCGCGATGCCCCACGCGTAGATCCACACGAGGAAGCCGCAGCGCAACGCGTACGGCATGCGCTCCGGTCGCGGATCGACGAGGTCACCGGTCAGCAGCTCCCATGCATTCGGCACGTCGTACGTGCGGCACACGAGGAGGCCGCCCGCGATCATGCCGAGCGCGAACAGCGCCGCGACCGCGAGGTAGCACAGCGCGACCGAGAGCCACGCGGGACCCCAGAGGTACGAGCGTCGATCGACGCCGAGCGCATCGAGCGCGAGCGTTTGCTTTGTCAAACCCATCGAGCCGAGCCACGCGTTGGTCGCGGAGCCCGAGGCGGCGACGAACAGCAGCGCCGACAGCGCGGGCGCGAGCGCGACGACATACGAGCCGCCGATCTGGCGCAGCAATGCATCGGGACGCACGCCCGCGCCGCCGACCTTGCTGATCACGTAGAGCACCGTGTAGCCGATCAGCGTCGACACGATGAGATAGAACGGCAGTGGGCGCAGCAGCGTTTGCCGCACGACGCGCCACGCGACGATCGCGAAGTCGCGCGGGTGCTTGACGAGCTGCACGGGTGCGCGGAGCAGCGAGATCATCGCGACGCGGAACGGCGCGAACAGCGGATCCGCGAGGCGCGCGAGGCGCGAGGCGGCGCTGCGCGGCTTGGGCGTGCCCGCGGGCGGCTTCTTGTCGCCGTGCTCCTCGAGGTGCGTGACCATCGCGGCTTCGAGCTCGACGAGCCATTGCCCGCGCACCTCGGGCGTGTGCCCCGGATCTTCGAGAGCGCCGGGCCAGCGATCCGCGAACAGCTGCTCGAGCCGACGGTGCTCGAGCGACAGCAGATAGAGGCGATCGGCGACGCCGGCGGCGAGGGCGACATCGTGGGTGACGACGATCGCGGAGATGCCGAGCGCTTTGACCTGCTCGCGGATCAGGCGCGCTTGTTCGCGCACGCGATGTGGATCGAGGCCCACGGACGGCTCGTCGAGGAACAGCAGCTTGCGCTTCGACGCGAGCACGCGTGCGACGGCGACGCGTTGCGCTTGCCCGCCCGAGAGGCCGGTCACGGGCGTGCCGGGTTCGGCGAGCTTGGGATCGAGGCCGACGCGCTCGAGCCACTTGGCGGCGTCGCCGTCGGCGGGTGGATCACCTGCGTGGCGCAGCGCGAGCTCGAGGTTGCCGCGGACATCGAGGTGATCGAACAGCGCGCCGCGCTGGGGCACGAGGCCGAGCTGACCGCGATCGAGATCGAGCGTCGCGGCGACGACATCGAAGCCCGCGGCGTCGAGCTCGTCGCGCTCGAACAGCACGCGCGCGAAGGTGGACTTGCCGGCGCCCGAGCCACCGAGCAGGACGACCACCTCACCGGCGCCGATCGAGAGATCGACGTTATCGATGAGGACCCGTCCGTCGGGCAGCGCGACGCGCAGCCCGCGGACGTTCAATGTTGAGGGCGCATCCACGCGCCCACCACGTTAGCTCAGGGACCGCACGTGCCGGCGGCCACCGTGCACGTGAAGTAGTCCCACGGGAAGCCCGGCTCGAGCGTCGTGCCGTTGCTCGCACCGCAATCGGTGTTCGCATCGCACGCCGGAGCGCACGTGTTGCCCGACGAGAACGTCGTGCACTTGAGCGTCTGACCTGCCGCCGTGCCCGCCGCGGTGCAGTCGGCATCGGACGCGCACGTCATCGGGCCGCACACGCTGTTCTCCGCGTTCGACTGGAACGTCGCGTACGAGCAGACGTTGGTGCCCATGCAGTCACCGTCGCTGTCGCACTTGCCACCGAGCGTGACGGTGTCGTTGTCCGGAATGAAGCTGCAGACGTCGGTCGCTGCCGTGCACACGCCGCGATAGATCTGCGTCTTGAACTCGGCCGCGCACTGGTTGTTCGTGTTGGTGCACGGAACGACCGCGGTGGTGACACCGGTGATCGTGTACGCCGCGGCGGCCGCGGTGCCTTGCTGCGCGAAGTTCTGCACGCGCACGTAGTACGTGCCGGCCGGGAGGTTCGTCAGCGTGACGACCTCGGGCTTCGTGTTGAACGAGAAGCCGTACGACTTGCCCGTCGCGTCGACGACCGAGACGTCGAAGTCGAGCGCAGCGTCGGTCCAGTCGAGGGTGATCGTCTTGCCCGCGCCCGCGGCGGAGTTGAACGAGTAGTAGTCGAACTCGCCGCTGAGCGTGCACGCGGCCGCGGTGACCGGCGTGTTGTTCGCGAGTGCGCGCGCGCCGGCGGGGCCGTCGTCGTTCGGATCGCCGGCGTCGTCACCGGTGCACGCGGGACCCGCCGCGCACTGACCACCGGAGTTGCACGTGGACTCGCCCGCCGTCGGGCACGACGTGATCGGCCAGTCGCCGGGCGTGCACTCGGGGAGCGCGACGGTGAGCGTGTACGCGGTCGCGGCCGCGGTGGCCGTCGGCGCGTACTGCGTGACGAGGATGTAGTAGGTGCCGGCCGTGATGTCCTCGGTGAGGAACGCTTCGTTGATGCCGGCGTTCTCGACGCTCGCGGTGACGACTTCACCGGACTCGTCGTAGAGGAAGATGTCGAGGTCGTTCGTCGCACCCGTGAACGTGAGCGAGACGCTGACGTCCTGCGTGAGCGCGATACGGTACCAGTCTTCTTCCGTCGCGGGCGTGCTGCAGATCGCGCCGTCGATCGTCGTCGGCGCGGGGATCGTGGTCGGTGCATTGATCACGGTCGCGACCGACGGGCCGTCGTCGCCGGCGCCGTTATCGCGCGCGTCGTCGCCGGTGCATTGCGCCGGGCTCGCGACGCACGTGTTGCCGGTGTCGCACGATGGCGTTCCCGAGGCGCAATCGAAGCTCGTGATGCACTGCTTGCACGCGAAGTCCACGCAGTACGGCGTGGCCTGCTGGCAGTCCGTTGCTTCCGTCTGCGGACCACACGTCGCGTTCGTGACTTCGAGCGTGAAGTCTCCGTCTTCGACGTTCATCGCCGTCGCCGACGTGTCGACGACGACGTAGTGCGTCGTCGCGGTCGCGGTGAACGTGACGACCTCGGGGTCGTTCGTGAAGAACGGGAACGCGGTGTCCGTGAACGTCGTGCAACCCGTGACCATGCCCGTCGCGGGCGGGCACGCCGCCGTGATGTAGATCGAGAGATCGTCCGTCTTCGACTGCAGCGTCACGCCGTAGCGCTGACCGACAGTGAGGCCACTGACCGCGACGACGGTGTCTTCGCCCACCGGGTCGAACCAGTCATATTCTTCGGTGCACGACATCTCGGCGGCCGTGAGATCGGCGCCACCGCCGATGACCGTGCCGGAGACCATGCCGGGCACCGAGGTGATCTGCAGCGGAGCCGTGGCGCAGGTGTTGCCACCATCGCCGTTACCGCCGTCGTTCTTGTTGTTGTTGCCGTCATCGCCGCACGCAGCAACAAAGACGAGGAGAGCTCCGAGGAGTCTGGTTCGGTTCGCCATAAAGAAGGGCGCACCCTAGGACAACTCGCGGGGCAAATACCACCCTTCTGTACGTGCCTCACCTCACAGGGCCAAGAGGCCAGAGACATCGCCTACATCGACTCGGTTGCAGGATTTGATGCAAATGCTCGCGCGGCCTAAGCAAGCAATTTCGACGAGAAACCTGGAACCGAGAGGCCGATCGACTGTCTTAGCTCTCGACCACGACGCAAACGAGCGCGGTGGTCGCGTCGGCTGAGGAGCCACGACGTCATGCGTGCGGTTGCGCGCGAGATGGTCGAGGAGCGGCTGCCGCAGGCACCTACAGGTGCCTTCGCCGGAGGCATGTCATGGGAAAGCTCACTCTCTCGTTTCGCGTCTACAAGAATGGTCAGCTGGTTCGTGCAGAGAAGCTGACCCAGAACGTCATCAAGCTCGGCAAGGTCGCGTCTGCGCACCTGCAGCTCGACGATGAATCCGTCAGCCGCATGCACGCGATCATCGAAGTGCAAGGCGACAGCGTCAGCCTCATCGATCTCGGATCGACCCGCGGTACGTTCGTCAACGGCCAGAAGATCAACAAGGCCAAGCTCTCGCACGGCGACACGATCACCGTCGGTGACATGCGCATCGAGCTCGGCATCGCCGAAGAGGCTGTCGCCGCGGCGCCGCCTCCGGTCCCGACGCAGACGATGACCGCACCGCCGGTCCTCGCGTTCGTTCCGCCGCCGCCCGTCGTGCAGCGCAGCGCCGCCCCCGCGCCGATCGCGCCGGCGCCGCAGGGTGATGCCGATGACTTCGGTGGTGGTACGCGCGCCGTCGAAGTGGCCGCGATGCTCGGCGACTCCGTCGTCAGCGTGAAGCACTGCATGGATCCCAAGAGCGGCAAGGTCACGCCGGCGACGTGGGGTTTCTTCGCGGCGGGACTCGCGTGCCTCCTCGGCTCGGCGATCGCGTTCAAGAGCGCCGTCGACACCGCCGCCTACAACAAGGGCGCGCTCGCGTATCACACGCAGGTCCGCAAGATGCCGGCGTACTCGTTCCGCCCGCAGGAGACGAGCTCGGCGTTCGACTTCATGATGTGGGGCGGCCTCTCGCTCGGCCTCATGGGCATGACGGCGGGACTCGTTCGCGCGCGCCGCGAGCGCAAGAGCCCGTTCTATCGCGTGGGCACCGCGCCGGGCGTCGAGCAGCCGCTCGAGACCGCGCCGTCGGCGGACTTCCCGCTCGTCGCGCCGTCCGGCGATGACTTCGTCTTCAACTACGGCGCGGGCTTCGAGGGCGAGCTGATGGTCGACGGCACGTCCACGCCGCTGTCCGAGCTCGCGCAGTCCGGCCGCGCGCGTCCGTCGACGACGACCGCCGGTGCGATCGAGATCCCGATCCCCGCGAAGTCCAAGATCCGCGCGCGCTCGGGCAACACGACGTTCATGATCTCGTCGGTGGCGAAGCCGGCCGAGCAGCCGGTCCCGCTGTTCTCGCTCAACAGCAAGACGATGGCGTACTTCGCGGGCTCGCTCGCGGTGCACCTCGGCATCTGGGGAATCCTCCAGACCGCGGAAGCGGACGCGAGCGGCGTGAACATCGATCTCGCGATGGCCGAGACCGCGAGCCTCAAGGGCAACACCGTCGAGACCGACGAAGTGCCGCCCGAGGAGGAGCAGGACCACGAGACCGGCGACAGCGGCAACAAGGACGCCGCGGGCGCGAAGATGGAGCTCGACGAAGGCGAAGCGGGCGATCCCAAGAAGACGCGCACGGACAGCAAGCTCACGCTCAAGGACAACCAGCGCGAGCCGTCGATGTCGCGCGAGCAAGCGGTCGAAGAAGCGCGCAACGCGGGCTTCCTCGGTGACACCTCGCTCCTCAAGGGCGGCATCGCATCGCTCACGGCGACGCAGGACTTCGAGAGCGGCTTCGACTCGACGAGCACCATCGGTCACCTGTTCGGCTCGGCCGGCGAGGGCAAGGGCAACTTCGGCGGTGGCGTGCACGGCTTCGGCGCGGGTGGTGGCTGCATGCCCGGTGAGCGCTGCGGCATCATCGGCGCGGGTCGCTACGGAACGATCGGTAATGGCGACGGCGTCGGCGATGGTTGGGGCAAGCCCGGCACGGGACACGGCAACATGCGCCGCCACGTCGCGCAGGGCCCCTCGACGGACATCGGCCGCCCGATCGTCGGTGGCGACCTCGACCGCGCCATCATCCGCCGCTACATCCGCCAGAACATCGACAAGATCTCGTACTGCTACGAGAAGCAGCTGCTCGCGAAGCCGGGCCTCGGCGGCACGGTCTCGGTGCAGTTCCTGATCGCGGGCAACGGTTCGGTGCAGGCGTCCTCGGGCTCGGGTCTCGACGGTGAAGTCGCCGGTTGCGTCGCGGGCGTCATCAAGAACATCAAGTTCCCCGCGCCGAAGAACGGCGGCAACGTGCAGGTGAACTACCCGTTCAACTTCCACCCGGCGGGTCAGTGAACACTGCGGGCGCACTCGCCCACTGCGCGGCCATCATGACCTTCACGGTCGTGACGGCCGCGCGGCCCGTTTCGGCCGATCCGTTCGCGAGCGCATCCGTCGAGCGATCGCGGTTCGAGTGCGGCACGTCGCGCGTGGGCTATCCGAACGGCAGCTACGATCCGCTCCAGTCCCGCGCGAATCGGTTGCACTCGCCCCTCGGTCATCGCGCGGTCGTCGGGATCCCGATCACCGCGACCGGTGGGCTCGCGCATCCCGTCGTAAAGCGCTTCATCGCGCAGCACGATGACAAGCTCGCGCGCTGCTATCCGCGGCGCCTGCCGGCGACGACCGGCGCGGGACAGATCGGCCTCTCGCTCGCGATCATGCCGAACGGCCGCGTGCACCTCGTCGGTGCGCTCGGCTTCGACGCGGAGGTGACGAGCTGCATGGCGAAGATCATCGAGGCGATCGAGTTCCCTCGCTCGCGCACCCAAGACGTGACGCACACGTTCGTCCCGATCCAGATCGTGGAGGACAAGCGATGATCGGGGTCGTTCACGGCGCGCTGACGAGCTTGGCGGTCGCGCTGATCGTGCTCGTCGCGCAGAGCTGGCCCGCCGAGGAATGGGTCGTGGACGAGCTGTGCATGTGCCACTGCTTCGACGGCGAGGTGGTCACGGTCGAGTCGGCGTGCGTCGATGACTACCGCCCGGCGCCACCGGCCGATGGCTCGTGGTGCGGCGTGCGGCTCGACGATCGCTATCCGCTCCACGACGACTCGTTTCCGACGATCCGTGTACCGTTCGAGTAGTTTTATCGGTCACATGTCGGGAGGGCGGGGTCTGGTCAGCGATGAAGCCGCTATCCGCGTTCCCGGTGGTCGTCACCAAACGCCTGTGGAAGATCACGCCATTCGAGAGAGGCGTCCCGTACTCCACGCATCGCCCGACGAAGACGTCGGTCGCCGTGCTGGTGCAAGGCCGTACCGAGATCTACCGGCGAACGATCCCTCGCGATGTTCCCGGACGGATCTTCGTACAAGGGCAGTGGCTCGTGCACGAGACGTTTCCGCGCAGCGAAGAAGCGGAGCGCCGTGCACGCATCGAAGCGGCAGCGATACGAGAGGCTCGCGCTACGCGCATCGCGAAACTCGAGGCGACCCCTGCGTTCCGCGCGTACGTCCAACGCGTGACCGCCGAGCTCGGCAAGCCGCGGCGCGCTCGCGCCTGCGATCGCGTGCACCGCGCGTTCCGAGCACCCGAGGATCGCAGATGTGCCGAGCTCGTCGAGGCAGCGCGAGGTGCCGGTGCGGCGGCGACGCTGTATCTCGCGCCGTGGGGCCGCGAGCTCCGGATCGCCGAGAGTCTCGGCGCGATCGGCGCGTTGTTCGACTGGCAGAGCTACCACTCGGGAACGCTCGAGGCCGCGCTCGATGCGCTCGACGAACAGGTCGGCGCCACGTTCGAGTACATCGGCGGAGACGACTGGTTCGCGCTGCGACTCGATTCCGCGCCGCCGAAGAGCCGCGCGTTTAACTCGCTCGTCACGAAGCTCGCGACAGCACTCCACGCCCGAGGCGACACGGTCGCGCGCGAGCTCGCTGCGACCCACGCGTGGATCCGAGGGAAGCCGGCGAGCACGTGGAAGAAGAGCGCGAGCCGGATCTACGATCCGGGTACCGAAGACGAAGACGACTAGCGAGTGCGTCGCGTGCCCGACTGCGCCGATCGGAAGTCCGATGGAGCCATGCTCGTGACGCGGCGGAACAGCGTCGAGAAGTGCTGCGGTGACGCGCAGCCGACGTCGTACGCGATCTCGGTGAGCGGCGAGTCGGTCTCGACCAGCAGACGCTTCGCGAGCCGGACGCGCGCCGCGTCCACTTCGCCGTGAAACGACGTGCCCGCTGCCTCGAGATCGCGCTGCAGGCTGCGCGGCGCGCGTGACACGGCCTTCGCGGCGCGCGCGAGCGACGCGTCGTCGAGGTGAGCATCGAGCCAGCGGCGCAGCGCCATCACGAGCGGTGAGATGTGGCTCGCGTCCGCGACCGCCGCATCGAGCTGCGCGGCGAGGCCCGGTGCGCGCAGCCACGTGCACGCGGCCGGCAGATCGTCGAACACGCGGACCGGGTAGGGCGCGCCCGCGACTTGATAGAAGCCCGCGACCGTCGCGCCGAGCACGCCGGGTGGGCGTACGAGCGCGAGGCGCGTGACCTGCCGGCGGAACGCATCGAAGTTCGCGCGCAGGTACTTCGACAGCACCGCGAACGCGCGCGGATCGCTCGACTCGAGGCGGCGCGCATCGATCAGCGATGCGTGCGGCTCGGCCTCGCGACCGAGCTCGAGGCGCAACAGCGGCACGATACGCGCGAGGTCGGTCTGGGTCGGCGTGCCCCACAGCGCGAAGCCCCACAGCGTCGGTCGCGCGCAGAACACGAGGGCGCGCGAGAGCGCCAGGGACGCGCCGACCGGATCGTCGCGATAGTCATCCACGTCGGCCGCCGCGCGCATTCGTCGAGCGTAGGCGCGTGGCGCGAATATGTAAACACGCGCCAGGCCGCGTGGCGCGAATATGTAAGCGCTTGGCGTGCACGTGGGAGGGCGCTGGGGGCGCGTGCGGTACCACTGGCGCATGGCCTTCGACTTCTTCATCGCGCTCGACGGACACGGCCTCAACGGCTTCGAGGGCTTCGCGGGCATCGCGCGGCTACGCAGCGATCCCGAGGTGGGGCGCTACGAACCCGAGGTTCGCTTCTTCGACGGCGTCGCGGGTGGGCACGCGGTGCAGCTGTCACCGAGCGGCAAGGTCGGCTTCCTCGGAAACCTGAGCCAGCAGCTCGTGTTCTTCGATCCGCGCACGCTGCGCGAGGTGACGCGGACCTCGACGCTGCGGTTTCGCGCGCCGGCGCTGTTCTACGAGAGCCAGACCCACGTCGTGTGGCTCGACGACGAGCGCTTCGTGACCGCGATCGGTGCCGAGCTGTGGAAGTTTTCGCTCGCGAACCTCGATGCGCCCGAGGTGCTGGGCGCGCACGGCGTCACGCTGCCGCACGCGATGAAGCGCTCGCCGAGCGGGCGCTATGTGTTCATCGGCGCGATGGACGTGGACAACACGTTCGCGAACCAGCTCGGCGTGTTCGATCTGCAGACGGGCACCTCGCGCGTGGTGTCGCTGCCGGCCACCGCGTGGCACCTCGGCGTGCATCCGACGCGCGACGTCTGCTACGTGCCCACGCAGCGCTGCATTCCGCAGGATGGCGACTTCACCGAGTACGCGATCGCGCACTTCAAGAACTACCTGTTCGAGATCGATGGACCGAGCGCGACGGTCACGCGCCACCTCGCGATCCCGAAGGACATGCCCGGCGCGCTGACCTCCGACGTGGTCGTCACCGAGGACGAGGTGCTCTACAACTGCTGCGCATCGGGCGTTCTCGCGCGCGTGGACCTCGCGGGCTTCCAGCACGTGCGCTACGTCGACGAGCGCCCACCACCGCGCGAGCAGCTTCGAGCGTGGCGCGTCGGCGTCGCGAACCTCGTCGAGAGCCTCGCGCGCGTCAACCTGCCCGACGCGACGCACTGGCTCCTCAAAGCGATGCGCATCTCCGGCGGTAGTGCGATCGATGGCAGCTACGGGCTCGGCCTGTCACCCGACAAGCGGTTCCTGTTGTCCGCGCATCGCGGGCTCAACGAGGTGCTCGTGTATCGCTATCCGTCGCTCGAGCTCCACGCACGCGTCCCGTTTCCGCCGATGCGTGCCTTCTACAAGCACCTGGGGCGCTTTGCCGATCCGCGCCTCGGGTTCCACCACGCGACCATCTCTGCAGGTGCTGTATGACCACGTTCACCCCTGTCGCCGATGCCTCGTCGTTTCGCCGCATGGCCGCTGCGATGTGGCGCGCTCCGAGCGATCCATCGATCTACGGATCGATGGACATCGACGCCACCGCCGCGCTCGCGTTCCTCGACGCGCACCGCGCACAACAGAAGCTGACGATCACGCACCTCGTCGCGCGCGCCGTCGCGCTCGCGCTGCGCGATCAGCCCGCGCTGAACGGCAAGGTCCGCTTCTGGGGCAAGCTCGAGCAGCGTGCGACGATCGATGTCTTCGTCACCGTCGCCACCGAAGGCCAGCGCGATCTCTCGGGCGCGCGCATCGATCGCGCCGACGAGAAGTCGCTCGCTTCGCTCGCCGCCGAGATCGCCGAACGCGCGGGACGCATCCGCACGGGCAGCGACGGCCAGTACCAGAAGTCGCGCGGCGCATTCCGCACGCTGCCGTGGTGGCTCGCGCGCTCGGCGACGAAGCTCTCGGACCTCCTCGTCAACGAGCTCCACCTCGATCTGTCCGCGCACGGCATGCCCCGCGATCCGTTCGGCTCGGCGATCGTCACCTCCGTCGGCATGTTCGGCATCGACACCGCGTTCGCGCCGTTCGTGCCGCTCGCGCGCTGCCCGATGTTGATCCTCGTCCCCGAGATCCGGCCTCGTCCGTGGGCCATCGGCGATCGCGTCGTCGTGCGCCCGGTGCTGCGCCTGTGTGCGACGTTCGATCACCGCGTCATCGACGGCGCGGCCGCGGGTCGCTTCGCGCATCGGCTCGGTCAGCTGTTCGCCGATCCCGACACGCTCGCATGATCACATCGGAGCGGGCGTGCCCGGTGCCGCGCTGCCCTCGGCGCCCGCCGGCGGGTTCGCGAGGCACGCGGTGAGCTCGGCGGTCTCGCGCCAGCCGCACGCGCCGTTCGCTTGCCACTCGCAGGTCGCGCCCTTGTAGCAGGCGTACTCCGGCTTGAACTCGCACGTCGACGCCATCTCTTCGCTCGCGCAGATCGTGCCGCTGCACCCGGTGGCCATGCACGTCTTCGCGCCGCCGGGCTGCCCGGGCGCGGGTGCCGGTGGAGTCGACTTGCTACCGCAGGCTGCGAGGACGAACGCCAATCCAAGGAGGAGCTTCATGCGCGGAGCTTGCCACGCACGCGATCACCGCGCGCGGCCGCGCTCGCGAATCTCACACGCGGCTAACGTATCGGCGCGAGAGTCCCGAAGAACCGCACGGTCTCGTTTCCGGGGCCCTCGCGATCGTCACGTCGACGATCGCGCCATCCGGTTCCCAGACGGCTTCGCACTCGTGGAACGGAATCGCGACGTCGTAGTCGGCGCCTCGATATCGAACGTCGACCGAGACCTCGAGATCGCGAAGGTCCTCGTAGTGTCCGACCTCGACCGTCCGTTGGATGAACGGTACTTGCGACGTGCCATCGACGAGCTGCGCGTCGAGACGGCGATCGATGCTGACGCCGATCTCGTAGGTCACGCCATCGCACCCGCTCGCGATCAATGCGCCGAGGAGGATCACGCACCTCATCAGCGCGCGTGGGTCTCGCCGTTGCTATCGATGCACGTGAGGGCTTCCGTGTTCGCGATGAACGTCGCCCCGCGCGGATAGAAGCTGTAGGCGACCTCGATCCGGACCAACTCGCCGGAGTGCATCCACTGTTCGGAGCCGCACTCGCTCGCGGCGAATGGCAGCACGATGATGGTGTCGACGCCGTTCGATCGAATCGTCGCCGTTTGCGCCACGTCGCGCAGTTCGTCGTAGTTGCTGACCTGGTACGTCTCGGTGTGCATCACATACAGGCGGCCGTCATACACGAGCCTCGCGCTGGACTCCGCTGACGATATCGACGTCGTGACCTCGTACTCCACCGGATCCGTGCACCCGATCAACAGCACGCTCGCGATCACGACACGCCGCATCCGGTCGAGAGTACGCCAACTCGCACACTGATCCTGCGAAACCTCGGAGCGTGGGCGTCAGCGGCGCAGTGACATCGCCCACTTCTCGAACACGGGCTGGAACGACGCGAGGTCCTGGCCGAGCACCGCTTCCATCGCGCGCTGGCCCGTGAGGTCCTTCGAGTCCGTCGAGAACTTCTTGTAGAAGTCGCGCAGCTTGCCGTGATCTTGAAGGTACTGGCACAGGAAGCGCGCGTACGCGTACGCATCGAAGCTCGCGTTGTAGAAGCCGTCGCGCGTCGTCGACAAGAGCGACTTCAGCGACGGCAGCTTCTTCGCGCGGATCATCGACTGCAGTCCGGGCAGCCGCCAGTTCGTCGTGCCCCACATGTGCCCGTCGCGCTCGCGCGGTTGTTCGTAGAGCGACGCGAGGCCTTCGTTGAACCACGACGGCGAGTCGGGGAAGTTGGCCTCGATGTATGGATGCACGAGCTCGTGCGACAGCGTGCCCGCACCCGGGCCGATGTTCATGACCAGCGCGTCGTCCTCGGACGAGTAGTAGCCGTACGGAGTCTCGGGCTCGTCGTCGAAGTACTTCTTCGCACCCGCGCGATAGGTCTTCTCGTTCCGGAACAGCCAGATCTCGATCACCTTGTCGGGCTGCTTCGCGAAGAAGTCCTTCTCGATCAGCTCGATCACCCAGTTCACGAAGTTCACGCGAGAGCTGACCTTCTTCGCGCTCTCGTCGCCGATCACCACGAACGGCGGCGACACCACGACGATGAAGCCCTGCTTCTCCAGCTTCTTGTCGAGCGCGGCCTTGCGCTCCTCGAGCTGCGTCTGGGTGGGGGCCGCGTGAGCGGCGGCGGTCGTACACAGCACCAATGCAGCGGCGACGAGTGCCTTCATTAGTAGGGGCGACAGCGGAACTCGGAGGAGGTTGCGTGAATAATTCACGAGTTAGCGACCCAAGGATCGCACGACACGGGTGTCTGCGCGGTAGGGGTGTGACCGGCGGTGCCTGCTAACGTAGGCACAGCGTGTCTCCACCACCGACCGACGCTCGCCCGATGCGCGGACTCGTGCCGGCGGAGATCGCGATCGTGCTCGTGCTCGCGATCGTGCCGCTGTGGGATCAGGTGCCCCTCGCGATCCCGCTGGTGGTCGCCGCGTCGATCGCGAAGTGGGTGCGCGGTGCGAGCTGGGGCGATGTCAGCTCGGCGAACGGCTTCCATCTGCTCGTGGGCTTCGGTGCGGGTATCGCCACGCTGGTGCTCGCGCTGATCGGTGGCACGCCGATCGTCGAGGCGCTGACGTCGCGCGGTGTCGAGTGGTCCACGTACGCGATCGTGCGCGGCAACTTCGCGATGGTCGGTGGCGTCGTGATCTTCGTCGCGATGGTCTCGTTGTGCATGGAGGCGGCGCTGCGCGGCTGGATCGTCGACCGCGTGCTCGAGCTCGCGCCCTCACAGAAGGTGATCGCGGTGCTCGTCGGCGCGTTCGCCGAAGCGATCGTCACGCCGGGAGATGCGACCGTGCGGATCGGCGCCGCGATCTTCGGCATCGGTCTTGGCTGGATGTACGTCGCGGCGAAGCGCAACATGGTGGTGACGATCGTGGCGCGCATGACGTTCACCATCTCGCTCGTGATCCTCGAAGGGATGCGCGTCATCGGATGAGGGCGCGCGCGTGCATGGTGGTCGCCGTCGCGTCACTCGCGATCGCGAATGCCTCGGCGAATCCGCTCCCGCCCTACATCGCTGACTTTCGATCGGTATCGGCGGAGTGTCCGGCCGAGCGTGCGCACTGCTTCTCGATCCACCTGCATGTCGCAAAAGGCGTCGTCACGCCCGAGTGGATCCGCACGCAGATCGAGACAGCGAACCACTTCTTCGCCGATGTCTCGGCCGGCTTCCGCATCTCCTCCGTCGATTCGAAGACCATGGATCGCGTCGACACGATCGCGGAGCGCGCGTCGCTCAAGAAGTACGTCACGAATCGCGTGATCCACGTGTTCGTCACGAGCCGGCTCCAGGACGTCGATGTCGCCGACAAGGAGATCCGCGGCGTCACCCTGAAGAAGGCGGACACGAAGTACATCATCCTGTCCGCGATCGCGCCCGACCGCGTCCTCGCCCACGAGCTCGGACATCTGTTCGGACTGCCGCACTCGACGTACGCGGAGTCGATCATGAACAAGACCGAGCGCACCGAACCGCCGCTCGAGGAGCGAACGTTCGCGATCGTCGAGGTCGAGAAGCTGAAGGTGGGCGTCAAGCGTCTCGTGCGCGCGAAGATCCTCGCGAGCTCGCGATAGCCACGCGCGCTTGTACCAGTTCGGTACACCAGCGCAGGAATTGCGCGGACCGTTTCCGACTAACGGTGTGTTCGCGCTGGGGGACTTTGCGATCTCCCCACATGGGCGATAACTACCGCCATGCGAACATTACTCGCGCTCGTGCTCGGCCTCGCGGCGTGCGGCACGACGCCGGATGAACGACCTGCGACGGTCGAGGTCGTCGCGTTGTCGATCCTCGCGCCGAGCTGCGGCCAGGTGCAGTGCCACTCGACGACGACGCGCCTCGAGGGATACGCGTTCGACACGCTCGCCGCGGCGAAGGAATCGCTGCGCGATCTCGTCGGGAGCACGGTCAACAACAGCGAGCTCGTCGAGGTGTTGCACGCCGACGGCGAGGAGCGCATGCCGCCGGACTCGCCGCTCGCCGACGAGGACATCGCGCTCATCGAAGCGTGGATCGCCGCCGGAGCACCGGGCCTATGAGCGGCCCACGCTTCGTCCTCGCCATCATCATCATCGGCGTGCTCGCGCACGTCGCGCACGCGTATCCGCAGTACCAGCTCGCGAACGAGCGCACGTGCACCGGTTGTCACGTCGCGCCCGACGGTGGCGGAGCGCTCAACGAGAACGGTCTCGCCGTCGCCGAGGCCACGGCCTGGAAGTCGCACGATCCGAGCTTCATGTACGGCGCGTCGTTGCCGGACTGGCTGCAGCTCGACGGTGATATCCGCGGCGCCGCCGGCTTTGTCTATCCGGGCATTCCGAGCGCGGCCGCGTATCCGATGCAGGCGGAGATCGCCGCCGACGCCGGTGCGCACGGGTTCTCCGTTCACCTCGTCGGTGGACTTCGTCGTCCGCAGGAGGACGGCAGCGCCTTGCACGTCGCGTGGTCGCACGAGCACTACGTGATGTGGCACGCGAGTCCGGGCGAGAACACCGGGCTCTACATTCGCGCGGGCCGCTTGCTACCGACGTTCGGTCTCCGCCTCGCCGAGCACGTCGTCTACACGCAGCGCTTCGGAGGCCGGCCGCTCTACGGCGAGGTCTACGGGCTCGCCGCGTCGTACGTCGATCCGCGCTTCGAGGTGCATGCCACCGGCTTCGTGCACGACTCGATCGGCTCGGCGGCCGAGCACGGCGATGGTGGTGCGCTCTACGCGGAGGCGCGCATCGGCGAGCACGCCGCCGTCGGGCTCGAGGGAAAATACGCGAAGGGCGATGACGTCACCGCGATGTACGGCGGCGTCACGGGCAAGGTGTATCTCCCCGGACCCGAGCTGCTCTTCCTCGCGGAAGGCCAGGTGGTCCGCAAGGAGATCACCGCGGGCGCCGGCGACAAGGCCACGCAGCTCGTCGGCTACTTGATGGGCAGCCGCGCACTGCCGCACAACTTGCTGCTCGACGTGGGCGTGGGCCACTTCACCCAGGACACGCGCGTGAAGGGCCTCTACCGCGACTGCGTCGACGTCAACATCCACTGGTTCATGACCACGCACCTCGAGTGGCTGTTCACGACGCGGCTCGAGCTGCTCGACGCGGGCGGCGGACCCAAGGGTGGCTACGCGCTCGCGCAGGTTCACTACAGACTCTAGGCGACTCTAGGCGGCCGAGCCGAAGATCGTGCGCAGCGTCGGTCGATCGATGTTCGATCCCGACAGGATCACGGCGACGGTCTTGCCCGCGAGCCGATCGCCGAGCGCGACGAGCCCGGCGAGCCCCGCGGCTCCAGCGCCTTCGGCGAGGTTGTGCGTGGCTTCGATCATCAAGCGCACCGCGCTCGCGAGCTCGGCTTCGGTCACGGTGACGAAGCCCGCGAGACCGTCGAGCAGCGTGGGCCACGTGAGGTCGTACGTCGAGCGCGTCGCGAGGCCATCGGCGAACGTGGTCGCGCTGTCCGTCGTGAGGCGCTGCCTCGCGTGCCACGAGTCGTGGATCGCGGATGCACCGGCGGCTTGCACGCCGAACACTTGCACCGGCGAGCGCAGGTGTCGCGTCGCGACGATCGCGCCGACGGCTTGCGAGCCACCACCGATCGCGACGACGATCGCGTCGAGCTTCTCTTCCGTCGCGGCGGCTTGCTCGCACAGCTCGGCGGACAGCGTCGCGGCGCCCGCGATCACGTTCGCGTCGTTGGTCGAGTGCGCCATCACGAGGCCGCGCTCGGTGCGCAGGCGCAGGGCGACCTCGACCGCTTCGTCGTAGTCGCGTCCCGAGATGACGAGCTCCGCCCCGTGTCCCTGGATCGCGGCGTTCTTCTCGGGGTTGTTGCCGTGCGGCACGCAGATCACGACGGGCACGCCGAGTCGCGCACCGGCCCACGCGAGGCCGGCGCCGTGGTTGCCACGCGTGGCCGCGATGACGCCACGCGAACGCTGGTCGGCGGGGAGCGCGGTCATGAACGACATCGCGTTGCGCGCCTTGAACGCGTTCGTCGGCAGGTGATTCTCGTGCTTCACGAGCACGCGCGCCCCGGTGGCGGCGTCGAGGACGGGATAGTGACGCAGCGGCGTCGGCGCTAGATACGGCGCGATGCGTGCCCGCGCGGCGAGGACATCGTCCCAGGTGATCGGTGAGGTCACGCGCGCAGTCTATATCGAGCCCGCCGCGTACGCCTCGTCGAGCCGCGTGGCACAATGCGCGCGTGGAAGTGTTCTTCCTCATGATGGGCCTGTGGCTCGTCGTCGCCATGGCGCTCGGCTTGCGCCGGCCGACGGGCTTCGGCGGTGCCGCGTTGCGCGCGCGGCTCGATGCCGTGTACGGCGAGCCGCACGAGCTCGTTCGCGTCGAGCCCGCCGCATTTCCCGAGGCCGATCTCGAGTTCTACGATCGCGCGCGCAAGGAGCTCGAGTCTCGCGGCTATCGGTTCCTCGCCGACGTCGAGGATCTGACGCTGTCGCGGATCTATCCGCAGAACCGCACGTTCATGCGGATGATGGTCGATGCAGGCGGGATGATCCGCGCGACCGCATATCACCTGCATCCGCGCGGCGTGGTCGTGTCGTTGCTCCAGCTCGTGCAGCTGTATCCGCGGCACCTGCGCGTGCTCGAGCTCGTCAGCGAAGTGCAGGGCGCGTTCCTCGTCACGAGCAACACGAACGGCGTCGATCGCCTCGAGCCGCCGCCCGAAGCGAAGGTCGAGCGCTTGCCGCTCCAAGCGACGCTCGCGGAGATCATCGCGCGCCACGAAGCGCGGATCACGGAGCTGTTGCGCACGTATCCGGGGCGCTCGCCGACGACGTTCGAGTCGTTCGACGACGTGACCGCGTCGATCGCGCGCGCGCACGTGGTGATGGCGCGGCATCGCCAGAAGGTCGGCGGGTTGTCGCGCGACGAGCTCGAGCGCCTCAAGGGACGCCCGCTGTCGGCGAGCGAGGAGCAGTTCCTGCGAGAAGTGCAGGCGCCGCGCTCGACAAAGCCCGAGTAGCGCGGACCCGAGGTTCGCTACGGCGCGCGATAGATCCGCACCGTCGCCGACTTGCTGCTGCCGACGAGAATCTCGCGCGGTCCCGCGAACACGATGCCGCGGAAGCTCGCGTACTTCTCGACGCGATCGAGCTTTCCGAGATCGGTGACGTGCTTGTTGCCCGTGCTCTTCCACACGCTCACGCGAAAATTCTCACCGACGACGACGAGCTTTTGGTCCGTCGACACGGCCATCGCGTTCGGACCGTCGAGTTTGGTCGCGACGATCTCGACGCTGCCGGGCTTGCCCGCCGCGATCGGCCAGCTCGCGATCTGTCCGGTCTCTTGGCTCGCGAGCAGGCGCTTGCCGCCCTCGACGAACGCGATCGCCATCACGCGACCACCGCCCGGCATCACGATCTCGCCGGTGTCGACGTTGAGCGAGCCGGTCTCTCGCGTCGGTGCCTTGCCGGCGAGCGTGACGAGCGGCCCGAGCTTCGCGCTCGCGAGCGGCGAGAGATACACGCCGCCTTCGTACGTGCCGATCGCGATGTTGCCATCGGCGAACGCGAGCGACATCACGCCGCCGTCGATGGCGCGCGTATCGAGCGATTTGCCCTCGATCGACCACAGCTCGATCGGCCCCTTGTTGAGACCGACGACGAATGTCTTGTCGTCGACGAATGCGAGCGCCGACACGGGATACTTGAACGCGCCGTACGCGCCGAGCTTCACCGGCGCTTTCGCCGAGAGCTTGTAGAGGTGGACCTCATTCTTCTGCGTGGCACCGCGTCCCGACGTCACGGCGAGCGCGAGAACGCTGCAATCGGAGTTGAACGCGAACTCGTGCGCGTCGCGCGCCGAGGTTGGTCGCGGAGCGCTTCGCGAGATCGAGCTGGTACAGCGCGGGCGTGCCTCCCTCGATCGCCGCGGCGAGATAACGCGCCGATGCGCAGTAGCCGAGGTAGTGGACGCGACCCGTTGCGGCGAGCTTGATCTCGCCGGAGGGCGCGAGCTCCTTCGCGAACGCAGGGGATGCGACGAACAGGATCGCGACGAGCAGCGAGCGCATGTCGCCCTCGTATCACGGACCGCGGACCGTGCGGGCTACAAGCAGACGGGCGAGCCGAACGCCGCGTTGATCGGCGTCGCGACACCATTGATCATCGCGTTGCCCGAGAACGATCCGGTGATGTACGTCGCGGTCACGCTCTCGATCACGAGCATGCCGTCGATGCCGGTGTTCGCGCCGTAGCGCAGATAGGCCGACGGCAACGTGGCAGGCGTCTCGGTGGTGCGCAGCGGATACGATCCCACGGGCAAATCGGTGATCCCCGACAGCGTGGTCAGCTCGATCTCGGCGATCACGTCGCCATCGCAGCTCTCGATCGTGCCGAGCTCGATCCCCCACTTGTGAAACGGGGCGCCATAGCTGACGAACGCACTCTTCGCGCGCGAGGTTCGCACCGTGGCGTCGGGGGTGAACGTGGCCGAGCTCAGCGGCGCGTCGGGACTCGTCGCGCACGCCGACATCACGGCCAAACCCAGGAGGAATCTCACTCCCCGAGTAGGGCCCCAGCCGGCAGCGCTGTCAACGTGCGCGCCACGCACACCTACATCGGCCCCACCGTCGGTCGCTGTTATGGGCGGTACCCCTCCGAATGTTGACGCGACGTAGCCGATCACCGCACGCTTATAGAGAGTGGTGCTGACGGTCCCAGCGGGTGCGCAGCTGGGTCGCTACGAGATCGTCAAGCATCTCGCGAGCGGCCTCATGGCGGAGCTATTGCTCGCGCGCGCGCGGGGACTCGAAGGCTTCGAGCGCCACTTCGTGATCAAACGGATCCGCGCGGAACAAGAGCGCGACGAAGCGTTCATCGAGATGTTCCTCGCGGAAGCTCGACTCGCCGCGTCGCTGCACCACCACAACATCGTCCAAGTCCACGATATCGGCGAGGACGACGGCAAGCCGTACTTCGCGATGGAGTACGTCCACGGCGAGGATCTCCGTCGCGTGCTCGGCCGGCTGTTCGAGCGCGGCGAGCACATCCCGCTCGAGCACGTCATCGCGATCGTGTGCTCCGTCGCTGGCGCGCTGCATCACGCGCACGAGGCGCTCGGTCCCGATCGCGTGTCGCTCGGCATCGTCCATCGCGACGTCACGCCGGCCAATATCCTCCTCGGCTACGACGGCAACGTGAAGGTCGTCGATTTCGGCATCGCCCGCGCCGCGATGCGCCGCACCGAAACCCAAGCCGGCATGCTCGTCGGGAAAGCGCCGTACATGGCGCCCGAGCAATGTGTCGGCGGCACGATCGATCGCCGCTCCGACGTGTTCGCGCTCGGCATCGTGCTGTTCGAGCTGATCACGGGTCGCCGCCTGTTCAAGGGCGACAACGAGTTCCTCACGATGTCCGCGGTCGTCGAGGCCAACGTGCCCCCGCCGAGCGCGCATCGCTCCGATGTGTCCCCAGCCCTCGACAAGATCGTGCTCAAGGCGCTCTCCCGCGATCCCGCGCAGCGCTACCAGACCGCCGAGCAGATGTTCTTCGCGCTCGACACGCTCGCCTCGGCCGAGGGCCTGCGCTCGTCGGGGCTCGGACTCGCGGCGTTCATGAAGGAGCTGTTCGGCCATCGCGTCGAACCGTGGCTCGGCGACGACGATCGCCCGCGCTCCACGTCGCCCGACTTCGACGGTGCCTACCCGGGCCTCGCGGCACCGCCGACCGGCGCCCTCGATAACTTCGTCGAGCCGGCCTCGAAGAAGGCCTCGCCGATCACGCGGGCGCGCAACCACGCGATCAGCGATCAGTTCGTGACCGTGCGAGCGACCACCGTCGCCGCCGCCGCTGTCCCGCAGAGCATCGGCGAGCAGCGCTCGAATGCGGTGCGCATCCCCGAGGGACCCGTCGTCGCCCAAGGTCGACCGCGCGACAAGAACGCGTTCCGCACGACGCAGGTCCCGGTCGCGCCGATGCCGACGCGCCCGCGACCCAAGACGAAGACGGTGCAGATTCCGATCACGCCGCGCACGGACGTGGTCGAGCTCGTCGAGTCGACCAAGGTCGATGCGGACCTCCTCGAGATTCCCGTCGAGCCGGCGCCGCCCCGTGCCGCGCCGACCATCGCGAAGGTGGACTCGACGGCTCCGCCGCGCAAGGACGCGACTCCGCCGCCGAAGGTCGTCTCGATCGACCCACCGAAGCCATCGGCGACGAAGGGCCCAGCGATCGCTGTGCCATCGACCACCGCGGCGGTGAAGCCGGCCGCGTCATCGAGTGGTGCAAGACCCGCCGATGCCACGGCGAGCGACACGAAGGCCACGTCGGCGTCGTCGCCGCGCCCGAGCTCGGGGCTGTCGGTGACCGCGTTCGCGCAGCGGACGAGCAGCGCGGCGCCGGGAGCATCGAAGATTCCGTCGGTAACGGGGGCGTCGAAGACGTCGTCGGGATCGGATGCGTCGTCGGGATCGAATGCAGCGTCGGTATCGAGTGCGTCGTCGGGCTCGAACGCACCGTCGGTGTCGTCGGGCTCGAATGCATTGCCGGTATCGAGTGCGTCGTCGGCGTCGTCGGGCTCGAACGCACCGTCGGTGTCGTCGGGCTCGAATGCATTGCCGGTATCGAGTGCGTCGGTATCGAATGCGGCGTCGGGCTCGAATGCGGCGTCGAACGCGCCGTCGGTAACGAGTGCGTCGTCGGGCTCGAACGCCCCGTCGGTAGCGAGTGCGTCGGTAGCGAGTGCGTCGGTAGCGAGTGCGTCGGTAGCGAGTGCGTCGGTATCGAACACGGCGTCCACATTGAACACGTCCTCCGGATCGAGCTCGCCCTCGAGCGTGGGTCTCGCGGCATCGTCGACCGCGGCGACCGCCGTGTCGAGCACACCGTCGGGGAGCGGCGCGCCGCGGAAGAACACGCCGCCGCCGATGCCCGCGATGACCGCGGGTGCGAGCGCCGGATCGTCGACCTCGTCGGGCGCGCGGAAGAACACGCCGCCACCGTTGCCCGTGGTGACCGCGCGCAACACGCCACCGCCGATGCAGGCACTCGCGCCCACGCCCGTGCTCGCGACGTCGTCGCAGTCGATGGCGCCGGTCGTCGAGTCGTCGTCGTCGATGGTGCCGGTCGTCGAGTCGTCGTCGCAGTCGATGGCGCCGGTCGTCGAGTCGTCGTCGCAGTCGATGGCGCCGGTCGTCGAGTCGAGGTCGACGCCGTCGCTCGCCGAGAAGTCGTCGTCGCGCCACCTGCCGCTGCCGATCGAGCCGGAGCCCGAGACCGAGATCGATCCGCTGAGCAGTCGACAGGGCGAGGTGGCGCCGAAGTCGCCGTCGATCTGGAACAACCCGGAGATGTTCGAGCCCGACGAGCCATCGGTGGTCGTGCGCTCGAAGTCGCTCGTGTTCGCCGCGCTGGCGGCGGAAGCAGCGCGCACCGACGCGGAGGATGCGCGCGCGGATGCAGAAGATGCGCGGGCCGCGGCCGAGCGCGAGCGCGCGGACTCGCAGATCGAACCACCGACGCGCGTCGATGACCTGCGCATGCGCGCGGCGAGCGAGTCGTTCGCGGAGCAGACCGAGATCGACGACGGCCCGACGCGGGTGCCGGGCGATGGCAGGCGCGTTCCCGGTGACACCAACGGTGTGCCCGTGCTCGTCTCGATCGACGAGGTCTCGACGCGGGTAGGTGACGAGCGCGACTCTATCGACTCGATCGACGATGGCCCGACGAGCGTGATGCCGGACTACGGCAACGAAGTGCCGCCGCCACCGAGCGCGATGCCCGCGGGGTGGGTGCCTCCGGGGGCACCGTTGCCGCGTGCACGCACGCCGCGCGCGACGGGCGGACCCGCCGAGCGTGGCTCGCAGGATCGAATCACGCCGTTGCCGCCGCCGCCGATGATGCCGGAGATCACGGACTACCCGCGGCTCCGCACGGATCAGCACGATCACAGGCCCGCACCGAAGGCGACGGCGACGCCGGTGCAGGGATGGATGCCCGCGGCGCCGACGGTGGACTCGCCGCCGATGTCGTCGCGCCGCAAGAAGCTGATCGCCGGTGGAATCGGCGCGGTGGTGCTCGTCGCGATCATCGCGTTCGCGATGCGCGGCGGCGATGACGAGAAGCCCGCTACCGGCAGTGGCGATGTCGCGACGCCGAAGATGCCGCAGCCGACCGAGTCGCGTCCGGAGGTGCCGACGCCGACGGAGAAGCAGCCGATCGAGCCGACACCGACGGAGACCGGTATTGGAACGCCCGTCCCATCGCCGCCCGACAAGACGACGTTGCGTCCACCGAAGAAGCCGGTGAAGGCGCCGCCGAAGGTCGCGGCAAAGCCGCCCGTGAAGCCTCCGGCGAAGAAGCCGCCGGTGAAGAAGCCGCCCGTGACGAAGCCACCCGTGAAGAAACCACCGCCGAAGCCGGGGTGGGATCCGAACTCGCTATTCCCGAAGAAGAAATGATGAAGGCCAGTCTCGTTGCTGTACTGCTCGCGGTCGCGCCTGCCGTCGCGCTCGCGAAGACGCCCCAACAAGAGGCGAAGGCGCTCGTCGCGAAAGCGATGAAGGCGCACGAGAAGGGCGACTACGCGACCGCACTCACGAACCTTCAGGCCGCGTACGAAAAAGATCCGCAGCCCGAGCTCCTGTATGCGATCGCGCAGGTGCACGTGAAGCTGTTGCAGTGCAGAGAGGCGATCACGTACTACGAGCGGTTCCTCGCGACGAATCCGAGCGAAGCTGCCGCGAAGGACACGCGCGAAGCGATCGACACGTGCAAAGCGCAGCTACCGCCCGATCCGCCGCCACCACCGCCCGAGCCGGTGAAGGCACCGCCGCCACCACCGCCACCACCGCCGCCGTCGCTGCCGTGGTATCGCGATGCGATCGGCGCGGGGCTCGTCGGGGGCGGGCTGATCGCCGCCGGTGCAGGCGTGTTCGTCTACATCAGCGCGCGCAAGGATCTCGACGACGCCGAGGCCGCGATGGACCACGAGGCGTACTCGGATCTCGTCGATGGAGCGCGCAGCAAGCGCGTGTTGTCCGTAGTGTTGATCGGCGGCGGCGCCGCGTTGCTCGGATACGGGGTAACTCGGATCGTCACGCGAACACCGACGGAGACGGAGCCGCGGCTGTCGATCGCACCCACGCGCGGCGGCGGGATCATGACGTGGGGAGGCTCGTTCTAATGCGCGCGTGCCTCGTGGTCGTGATGCTACTCGGTGGATGCCTCCGCGCGACGGAGTTCCACTGCATCGACTCCACGCAGTGCGGTGGTGGCGTGTGCCAGTCCGTTGGCTTCTGCAGCTTCGAAGACAGCAAGTGCCCGAGCGGGCAACGCTTCGGAGATTCCGCCGGTAGCTATGCGGGGCAATGCGCCGACGGTGGTGGCGGCGACGATGCCGGCGTGGACGACGCGCCGCTCGACGACGCGATGGTCGATGCGCCGATCGATGCACCTCCCTCGATGTGCCCGGGCACGTATGCGGCGGTGACGAACGGGCAGGCCGGGCATGTCTATCGGCTGATCAACACGGCGGCGACGTGGGACGCGCAGCGCACGGCCTGCGCGGCGGACGGCGCGAACGCGTATCTCGCGATCCCCGACGCCGCGGCCGAGCTGATGGCGATCAACGGACTCATCCCCGTGGGCATGGATTGGTGGATCGGGGTCGGCGACGCGGTGACCGAGGGCACCTACGTGAACGTGAAGGGGGCGGTGCAGACGTTCCTTCCGTGGGACATGGGGCAGCCGAACAACGTGGGCGACGCCGACTGCGTGGAGGTCCACCAGAACAATCGGGCCTTCAACGACACGGCGTGCTCGAACATGTCCCGCGCGGTCTGCGAGTGCGAGCAATAGCGCTACCCCTAGGGCTGGGTAGGACCGCGGCACGCCACCCCTGTGGATAACTCGGGATCGCACCGAGATCACTTCGAGATCGGACGTCAGACCCGTCTGCGATCCTCCTGATCGCGATGCGGATCCTCCACACCTCCGATTGGCACCTCGGCCACACGCTGCGAGGCGAGGTGACGCGCGATCACGAGCACCATGCATTCCTCACGTGGCTCGTGGCCACGTGCGCGCGCGAGTGTCCGGACGCGCTGCTGATCACGGGAGACGTGTTCGATAGCGCCACGCCGCCCGCGAGCGCGGAGCGCATGTGGTTCGAGTTCCTCGCGCAGGTGCGGCGCGCGTGCCCGGCGATGGACGTCATCGCGATCGCGGGCAATCACGATTCGCCCGCGCGCCTCGGTGCGGCGTCGCCCGTCTTGCTGGAGCTCGGTGTTCACGTGATCGGCGGACTGCCGCGCACGGAGGCCGGTGCGATCGATCTCGATCGCGTGTTGATCCCGATCGCGGGCGGGCGCGGTCTCGTCGCGGCGGTGCCGTTCCTGCGGCCCGTGGACATCGATCACGGCATCGATGATCCGGTCGGCGCGATCTACAGCGAGGTGCTCGAGGGCATGCGCGCTCGGCGTCGCGAGGGCCAAGCGATGATCGCGATGGGACACCTCTATGTCGCGGGCGCGGACGCCGCGTATCTCAGCGAGCGCCGCGTGTCGATCGGCGGCGTCGAGAGCGCGCCCATGCGCCTGTTTCCCGACGAGCTCGCGTACGTCGCGCTCGGCCACATCCATCGGCCGCAGCGCGTGATGCGCGAGACCATTCGCTACGCGGGCGCGCCGATCTCGCTATCGCTCGACGAAGCGCACTACAAGCACCAGGTCGTGGCGCTCGATTTCGTCGACGGTCGAGTCTCCGAGATCCGCTCGTTGCCGATCCCGCAGGTGATCGACATCGTCCGCGTTCCGTCGCGCGGCGCGGCTCCGCTCGGCGAGGTGCTCGGCGCGCTCGATGAACTGCCGCCGCGCACGCGTGGCGCCGACGGCGAGTGGGTCGAGGACAACGCGCGTCCGTACCTCGAGGTCGTCGTCGCGCTCGACAAGCCGGAGCCCAAGCTGCGCTCGCTCGTCGAGACCGCGCTCGCCGACAAGCGCGCTCGCCTCGTGTACCTGCACGTCGAGCACACGGGCAGCGGACACGCGCTCGCCGATGGAGCTCACATCGCGCGTCGCCTCGCGGAGCTCGATCCGCGCGAGGTGTTCGGTCGGCTGTGGGCGCGCGATCACATCGAGCCGCCGACGCCCGAGGTGCTCGCGGGCTTCGATCGCCTGCTCGCCGACGTGCACGGTGACCTCGCCGATCCGGAGGTCTCGTGACCACGCGGCTCCCGAAGGTGAACGGACAGGTGCGCCGATGAGGATCCTCGCGATCCGCGGCTGCAACCTCGCGAGCCTCGCGGGCGAGTTCGAGATCGATCTCGCGCACGGGCCGCTCGGCGCCGCCGGTGTGTTCGCCATCGTCGGCAACACCGGCGCGGGCAAGAGCACGCTCCTCGATGCGCTGTGTGTCGCGCTGTTCGATCGCACGCCGCGACTGACGAACCACTCGCGCGTGCAAGTCGGCCGCGGCGACGACGATCCGCTCGCCCTCGGCGCGCAAGACGTGCGGACGCTGCTCCGTCGCGGTGCGGCGCACGGTTGGGCCGAGGTCGACTTCGAGAGCGGAGACACGCGTCGCTATCGCGCGCGATGGAGCGTTCGCCGCGCGCGCGGGCAAGCCGATGGCACCATTCAAGCGCAGCAGGTCTCGCTGGTCGCGCTCGACGGAAACGAACGCCTCGGCGGCACCAAGACCGAGACGCTCGACGCGATCCACACGCGGCTCGGCCTGACGTTCGACCAGTTCCGTCGCTCGGCTCTCCTCGCACAGGGCGAGTTCGCCGCATTCCTGCGCGCCGACGGCAAGGATCGCAGCGAGCTCCTCGAGCGCATGACGGGCACCGAGATCTACTCGCGGCTCAGCGTCGCGGCGCACCTGCGCGCCACGCTCGCCGAGCAGGCGCTCGCTCGCGGCCGCACGTACGCGCACGCGATCGCGGTGCTCGACGACGACGCACGCCGCGCGGCCGAGCGAGAGCTCGCGCTCGCCGAAGAGGCAAAGCTCGCGGCGAAGAAGCGGTTCGAGGCGGCCGAGCGCGCGCATCGTTGGGGTTCGGAAGCCGCCGTACGCGCGGAAGCGCTCGCGAAAGCCGAAGCGGCGCACGCGGCGGCATCGGCTGCGATCGCCGACGCCGACGTGGATCGCGCGGAGCTCGCGCTGCGCCGTCGCGCGGAGACACTGCGGCCGGCATGGGAAGCCGCGGCGCGCGCGGATCGCCAGCTCGCGATCGCCCGCGGCGAAGCAGCGAGCGCGGCCGAGGCAGCGCAGCGCGCGATCGAAGCGCACGCGACGACGATCTCGCGACGCACGGAGCTCGCCGAGTTGCTCGCGCCGTTGCGGGCGGCTCGCATCGCCGCGGGGCTCGTCGAGCTGCGCGTCGTCGAGCGCCGCAGCCTCGATCGCGGCGCGTACGCTCGGAGCGCGCGAGATGCCGAGCGCACCGATATCCGTGGCGGCCTGCGCATCGTTCGCGACGATGGTGACGGTGATGCGCGCGGCATGCTCGTCGGCGCGGAGCGCGATGACGATGTGCGCGGCATGCTCGGCGGCGCGGGACGTAGCGATGACGATGCGCGCGGCATGCTCGTCGGCGCGGAGCGCGATGATCGCCCGTCGAACGCCGTGCATGTGTTCGCACCGAGCGCCGATCGCTTGCTCGCGATCGTGAGCGATGCACGGCGTGCGACCGACATCACCGGCGCAGATACCCTCGCGCGCGCGGCCGCGGGCGATGCCGAGTGGGTGCAGAAGCGCGTGGCCCTCGCCCCCGAAGTGGCCGCGTGGAGCGAGATCGATGCGAAGTTCGCGCAGCACGCGGTCGCGGCGGATGCGGTGATCGCGACGGGGCGGATGATCGCCGAGCACGCCGAGTCGCGCGGCAAGCTGACGAAGGCTCGGACCGACGCCGCCGAGGAAGTGCGCAAGGCGACCGAGAAGCAGGCCGAGGCGCAGCGCAAGGTCGAGGCATTCGCGAAGAAGCGCGGACTCTCGCTCGAAGCGGCGCGCAAACAAGAAGATGAAGCGCGCCGGCGCAAGTCGGATGTCGAGCAGCTCGTCGCGGTCGCGGCGGCGGCGCGGCAGGCGAGGGCGGCGTGCGAAGAGATCGATCGGCAGCTCGCCGAGCACGCGGCTCACGAGGCGGCGGATGGCGAAGCGCGCGTGATGGCGAACGTCACGCACGAGCGCGCGCTGATCGTGCGCGCCGAGCGAACGCGCGTGGTCGAAGAGTTGCGCAAGGCCGCGGGCTACGAGCACGCGCGCACCGAGCTCGTCGATGGCGAGCCGTGTCCGCTGTGCGGGGCCGAGGAGCATCCGTGGCGCGATCGCGGAGCGCTCGATGGGGTGATCGCGTCCGCGACGGCGCAGCTCGTCGAGGTCAGCGCGCAGCTCGATGTCGCGACGAAGTTGCTCGCGACGCTCGACGTCCGCGCGGCGCACCGGACCGCGGATGTCGCGCGACTCGGCAAGCATCGAACCACGGCGGTCACGAGCGCGGCGGCGGCACTGCCCACGTGGGCGGAGCAGCTCACGGCGCTCGGCGAGCTGTCGCTCGTCCGCGATCCCACATCGGACGAAGCGGCGCAGCTCGCGGCCGAGCTGCACGCGGCGGCGACGAAGGGCCTCGAAGCGGCGCGTGCCACGCGAAGCCAGACCGAAGCGGCGACGAAGGCGGCGACCGAAGCGCAGGCCGAGGTCGCGCTGTGCCAGACCGCCCTCGATCGCGCGGCGGCGGTGCTCGCGGAGATCGATCGCAAGGTCGCCGATCTCGATGCGACGATCGGCCGGCTCGACGGCGAGCGCGCCGGACGCGCGGATCGGTACGCCGAGCTCACGCGCGAGCTCGACGCGGCGATCGCGCGTTGGCTCGAGGCTGCCCCCGACGGTGCGCCGGGTGCATCGCGACGCACGGCACGCGGCTCGACGAGCCCCGATGCGATCCCCGAGGCGCGCGAGTCCGATGCCGCGATCCAGGCAACGCGCGCGAAGTACCGAATCGATGCCCGCGATCGCACGCCGACCCACGATGTCTATCGCGCGTGGATGGCCGAGCTCGCGGCAGCGTGGCGCACGCGGACGGACAAGGTCGCGCGCGCGGAAGCAGCGGTGGCCGCGGCGCTCGACGCGCTCGATCTCGAGGCACGCGACGCCGATCGCGCCGTCGCCGAGAACGCCGCGCGACGCGCGGACGCCGAGAAGCGACGCGATGACCTGATGCGCGAGCTTCGCGCGGCGAGCGATGCACTGGCGGTCGCGCGCGAGGGCACGGGCTTCGACGACGACGCGCTGCGCCGGCTGCTCGTCGCGGATGCCTCGCGGTTCGAGGCGCTCGTCGAAAAGCTCGCGAAGCTCGATCGCGCCGTCGAGCGCGAGAAGGCCGTGGTCGTCGAGAGGCAGCGACTCGTCGAAGAGCACCAGAAGGTGCGGCCCGCAGATCTGTTCTACGACAAGGTCGATCTCGCGCAGGTCAACCAGTTCGCCGCGCTCGCGGACACGGCGCAGAAGCACGCGGCCCAGCTCGCCGCGATGTTGGCTGCAGATGTCGATGCGCGCGTGCGTCGCGATCAGGCGCTCGCGCAGCTCGCGGTGGCGGAGGGCGAGGCGAGCGTGGACCGCATCCTCGGCGACGTGATCGGCTCGCACGATGGCAAGGCGTTCCGCAGCTTCGCGCAGAGCTTGACGCTCGACGGATTGCTCGCGGTTGCGAACTCGCACCTCGAGGAGCTCGCGCCGCGCTATCAGCTGCAGCGCGTGCCCAAGCACGATCTCGAGCTGCAGGTGATCGATCGCGATCTCGGCGATGAAGTGCGCAGCGTGCAGAGCTTGTCGGGTGGCGAGAGTTTTCTCGTGTCGCTCGCGCTGGCGCTCGGGTTGTCGTCGATGTCGGCGCACGATGTTCGCGTGCGGACGCTGCTGATCGACGAGGGCTTCGGCACGCTCGATCCCACGACGCTCGAGATGGCGCTGTCGGTGCTCGAGGCGCTGCGCCAGCAGGGCCGTCAGGTCGGCGTGATCTCGCACGTGCCGCAGCTCGTCGAGCGCGTCGGTGCGCACGTCCGTGTGGTCGCGCGCGGCGGCGGACGCAGCGAAGTCATCGTCTCGTGAGAACCAGCTCCGGCGCGACAACGGTCGCCCTCGAACTCTGGATGACGGTTCAGACTCGTACGCGGAGCGCGTTTCGCGCATCACGGTCCCGGTCGCGGGCTAGTGTCGACGAATGCGAGGCTCGTGCTGCTGAGCGCTCTGGCAAACGCCGATCTCGGCGAGATCGCTCTCGCTCGCGCGCGCAACTGACGCGATACGATGCGGCCCATGCCGCGCATGACGAAGGAAGAGATCGAAGCGCTGATGGATCAGGGCTTCCCCGATTGGCGCTCGTTCTCGCACATCATCTCCGTCGGAGAGCGCGACCTCGTCCTGCGGATGCCGTTTCGCAAGCAGCTCCTTCGCGCGGGCGGCACGATCTCGGGGCCCGCGATGATGGCGCTTGCTGATACGGCCGCGTACTTCCTCACGCTCGCACAAGCCGGACCGATCACAGCGAGCGCAGCGACGGCGAACTTGGACATCCACTTCCTCTCGCGCCCGCAGCCCGTGGACGTGCTCGCGACCGCGACGTTGTTGCGCCTCGGGCGCCGGCTCTCGGTAGCCGCGGTCGATCTGCGCTCGGGCGAGGATCTCGTCGCCCACGCGACGGTCACGTACGCGTTGCCGCCGATGCCGAAGGCATGACGATCGTCGAGGCTGGATACCTGCCGCCCGTGCGCGCGGTGTTGGCGCGGCTGTCGGGACCGGTGACCGAGAGCGACTTCGCGCGCTGGATCGAGCTGATCGATCGCGCGCTCGCGTGGGTGCCCGACGGCACCGAGATCGTGCTGATGTCGAACCTGCACGGCTACGAGCTCGACGCGGATGCGATCATTCGCGACGTGCTTCCTGCCCGTCTCGCTCCCCATGCATCGCGGCTCACGATCAGCAAGATCGCGCACGTGCATCACGATGCGACGAAGATGGCGAGCTACGAGGCCACGGTCGGCTGCGAGCACGAGCGGTTCTTCAGCGATGCAGCGGTCGCGAACGTGTGGCTGCTATTCGATCCCTAGTGTGTGAGCGGCGCCGTTGTCGTCCCGCGGGGCTCGCCCGAGGTGTCATCGCGGGCCGCGTCGGTCGCTCAGCCGGCGGAGGCGATCGCCGCGACGAGGGCGACCACGACGGCGACGAGCGGCGGGAGAGCGCGACGAAGCATGGCGCACGAGATCGCAAGATCGATGCCCGCGGAGGCGCCTGCGGATCGCGGGGTTAGGCCAGGTCTCCGACGGTGGACGATGCGTTCTGCAACGCTAGCGGAGCGAGTGCGGCCACTTCGCGGCGAGCGCTTCGAGTGATGTACCGGTGAGGCGCTGGACGGTCCACTCGCTCATCGGAACTGCACCGACGGCGCGATACACCTTCAACGCGGGCTCGTTCCAATCGAGCACGGACCACTCGAAGCGACCGTAGTCGCGATCGACCGCGATCTTCGCGAGGGCCGAGAGCAGCGCACTGCCGACGCCGCGACCGCGCGCCGCGGGACGTACGAACAGATCCTCGAGGTACATGCCCGGCTTCGCGAGGAACGTCGAGTAGCTCTGGAAGAACAGCGCGAACCCGACGGCCGACGGCGACGAGTGCAGCGGATCCGCGTCCGCGTGACCCGCGATCTCCGCGATGATCACTTCGGCCGAGGGCCGCGCGCCGAACAGCGTCGATCGCAGCGCGGCTTCGGTGGCGACGACCTCGTGCGACAGCTTCTCGTACTCCGCGAGGTCGCGAATGAAGCCGAGAATGGCAGGCACGTCCTCGACGGTGGCGACGCGGATCACGATGTCGGTGTCGGGTGTCTCGGTCATCGCAAACGCTCCACGACCGCGGTGAAGTCTGGCGGCAGCGGCGACCGTAACGCGACTCTGGCGTTCGTGACCGGATGCACGAAGCCGAGCGTCTCCGCGTGCAGCATCAGGCGGCCCGCGGTCAGCACGCGCCCGCCGTTGTTCTCGTAGTCGCGGATATAGACCTGCTCGCCGACGAGCGGATGCCCGGCTTCGGACAGATGGATCCGGATCTGATGCGTCTTGCCGGTCTCGAGCCGGACCTCGCACACCGTGGCGTGGCGCAGGGGTTCGCGCACCGAGACATGCGTGACGGCGCGCTTGCCTTGATCGAGGCGTGTCGTCGATCCGCGCAGGCCATCGCCGCGATCCTCGACGAGATAGCTCTCGATTCGCCGCGGCGTCACCGCGCCGTGCGCGACGCACACGTATTGCCGCTCGAGCGAGTGCGCGCGCAGCTGCGCCGCGAGCCCTTGCTCCGCCTTCTTCGACTTCGCGAACATCAAGAGGCCGCTCGTCGCGCGATCGATCCGATGCACCACGTGCAGCGCGATCGTCGTCGCGGCGAGGCCCTTCCTGCGCCACGCGCCCCGGATCAAGTCCATCGCCGTGCCGGTCTCGCGCTCCTCGTACGGCACGCTGTTCACGCCGCTCGGCTTGTCGATGACCACGACATGCGCGTCGTCGTAGACGAGCTCGCCTTCGCGCTCCGGGTCGCGGGGCCGCTGCGCGTTCGTGCGGACCTCGACGGACTGGCCCGCAGCCAAGCGATGCGCGATCTCCATGATGCATCGACCGTCGACGAACACCTTGCCCGTCTCGATCTGCTTCTTCGCGACGGAGTTGGGCACGTCGGCGTTCGCCTTCACGAACGCTGCAAGCGTCACGCCCGGCGTTTCGACGATCCACGGCACGCGTACTGATACCATGCGCGCGTGTTCGAATACGTCATCGTCGGTGCAGGCTCCGCCGGCTGCGTGCTCGCAAATCGCCTCACGGCGAACGGCGCCAGGGTCGCGCTCGTCGAGGCTGGCCCGCCGAAGCACGGCGAGTTTCGGGTCCGCGCGCCCGGCATGTACATCACGCTGTGGCGCAGCTCGCTCGACTGGAACTTCAGGACCGAGCCGCAGAAGCACGTCAACAACCGCCGCATGTTCTGGCCGCGCGGCAAGGTCACCGGCGGCACCGGTTCGCTCAACGCGCTCGTCTACATCCGCGGCCATCGCGACAACTACGACGAGTGGCGCGCCGCGGGAAACTTCGGCTGGGGCTACGACGAGATCCTGCCGTTCTTCACGAAGTCCGAGGACAACTCCCGCGGCGCCTCGAAGTTCCACGGCGCGGGCGGAGCGATGGCCGTCGACGACATGCCATCACCGGGTCCCGGCGCGCGCGCGTTCGTCGAGGCGATGTCATCGCGGTTCAAGGTCCCGATCAACACCGACTTCAACGGCGCCTCGCAAGAAGGCGCGGGCTACTACCAGTACAACATCCGTCGCGGCGAGCGATTCTCGAGCGCGAACGGCTTCCTCGACGCCGCGATGCGCGGCCACGAGAGCCTCACGCTGATCACGGATGCGCTCGCGACCGGCCTCGTCGTCGACGGCGATCGCGTGACCGGCGTGCGCATCCGCGAGGGTTCCGCGGAGCGAACGCTCGAAGCGAGCCGCGAGGTAATCCTGTGCGCGGGCGCGATCGGCTCGCCGCACCTGCTCATGCTGTCGGGCATCGGCGCGGGCGACGAGCTCCGCACCGCCGGCGTGACGCCGGTCCACGAGCTGTCCGGCGTGGGCAAGCACCTCGAGGATCACCTGCTCACCGGCGCGCAGTACCACGCGACCGGCGGCGTCGACGCGATGTCCAAGGTCCGCCTCGCGCTGTGGGCCGCGCAATATCAGCTCGCGCGCAAAGGCCCGCTCGGTCGCAGCGCCGTGCAGGCGGGCGGCTTCCTCAAGCACGCACCGAATGCGCCGCGCCCCGACGTGCAGTTCTTCTTCGTGCCGTGGGGCTTCACGCCGCCGAACTCCGACGAGCGCCGCCCGCCGCCGTTCGGTCGCTACTACACGATCCTCAGCTCGCTCCTGTATCCGAAATCGCACGGCGAGGTTCGCCTGCGCAGCGCGGATCCTGCCGAGGCGCCGGTGATCGATCCGAGCTACCTCTCCGATCCCGCGGATCTCGAGCACCTCGTCGACGGCATCGAGCTCGCGCGCGAGATCGCCGCGACCGCACCGCTCGCGAAGTTCACGGGCAAAGAGCGCGACCTCGGCATTCCGACGAAGACCCGCGACGATCTCCGCGAGGTCGTGCGCACAACCGTCAACACGATCTTCCACCCCACGGGCACCTGCAAGATGGGGCCGTCGACGGACCCGTCCACGGTCGTCGACGCCGAGCTGCGCGTGCACGGTTTGCGCGGTCTGCGCGTCGCGGATGCCTCGATCATGCCGAAGATCATCGGCGGCAACACGAACGCCCCGACGGTGATGATCGCCGAGAAAGCGGCCGACTTCCTGTTACACGCGCGCTAGGTCGTTCGCACCTCGGGCGTGGTAACACCGCGGGATGCAGCGCACTCTGTTCACCGAGGAGCACGACACCTTCCGCAAGGCGTTCAAGGGATTCGTCGAGCGCGAGATCGCACCGCATCAGATGCGCTGGCGCGAACAAGGCCAGGTCGATCGCGACGTCTGGCGCAAAGCCGGCGCGCAGGGCTTTCTCGCTCCATGGATGGACGAGAAGTACGGCGGCGCGGGCGGCGACTTCGTGTTCTCGATGATCATCATGGAAGAGCTCGCGCACGCGTACGAGAGCGGCTTCGCGATGAGCCTGCACTCGGACATCATCGTCCCGTACATCTATTCGTTCGGCACCGAGGAGCAAAAGCTCAAGTGGCTCCCGGGCTGTGCCTCCGGTGAGATCGTCACCGCGCTCGGCATGACCGAGCCCGGCACCGGCTCGGACCTCGCCGCGCTCGCCACGACCGCGGTCAAAGACGGCGACGACTACGTCATCAACGGCTCGAAGACGTTCATCTCCAACGGCCAGCTCTGCGACATCGTCGTCGTCGCCGCAAAGACGGATCCGGATCCCGCGAACGCGCACCGAGGCATCTCGATGTTCATCGTCGAGGCCAATCGCAAAGGCTTCACGAAGGGCAAGCGCCTCCACAAGATGGGCATGGACTCGCAGGACACCTCCGAGCTGCACTTCGAGGACTGCCGCGTTCCCGCCGCGAACCGCATCGGCTCCGAGGGCTCGGGCTTCGGCATGATGATGCAGAAGCTCCAACAGGAGCGCCTGTGCGTCGCGATCGCCGCGGTCACGATGGCGGAGCAGGTCTTGAAGGACACGATCGCGTACACCAAAGAGCGCAAGGCGTTCGGCAAGCCGATCAGCAAGTTCCAGAACACGCAGTTCAAGCTCGTCGAGTGCCTCGCGAAGTGCGAGGTCGGCCGCGCCTACGTCGACAAGGTCGTGAGCGAGCACATCAGCGGCAAGCACCTCGTGACCGAGTGTTCGATCGCGAAGTTCTGGACCACGGACATGGCGCAGGAAGTGATCGACAACTGCCTGCAGTTCTTCGGCGGGTACGGCTACATGCTCGAGTACCCGGTCACCCGTGCGTTCATGGACGCGCGCGTGCAGCGCATCTACGCCGGCACGAACGAGATCATGAAGGTGATCGTCGCCAAGCAGCTCGGCCTCTAAGGTAGCGGCTCGCCGAAACCTGACTCGGCCAACGGTGCGTGTTGGCGTGACCGCCAACTTGTCATGGCGAGACGCGTAGTCACGTTCATAGAACCTGCGTAACGCCAGGTCCGACGAAGAGTGAGCGAGGCAGTGCCCGACGAACGTCATCGCGAGCAGTCGGTCGTGCAACACAGTGTGTCGAGCACAGCCGTGGTTCCAAGCAGACCGGCGAGATCGCAGGCTGCAGGGCTATCGGATCGACGGACGCGACGAACGATCGACCGACGAGAACGCTCCTGACCACGCTGTGGATTCTGGTGACCGGCCGCGCGCACAGGGCGCAGCTCTCCACAAAGCAATGTCGTCGGAGCGCGCCCGCTCACAGACTCCACAGCGCTGGCCCTCGCGCCGACTCACCTTGAAGAGAGTTTTTCAAGACACGAGACGAGGATCAGACGCGAACGAGCGGATGCTGCAAGCGCGAGCTGTCCAAGACGCGCGCTCTTCGTCGGATTGATTTTCGGCGGGGAACTGGTCAGTCCAACCATCGAGAGCTTCCGGTTTGGTCAGCCCGCTATCGAGTGCCAGCGTCCCCGCGGGGACATCGTCAGCGGCAATCATCGCGCCCCCGCGCAGTAGCGGCAGTGGAACTATCGGTCGAGACACGCACTCGAACGTCAGATCGAATGCGAACCCCGCGACCTCGCGTCGAGGATCGCACCGCGCGATGAGCTCGGCTGGGATCTAGACCGGGCGTCCCGGCGGGGACATCGTTACGTCCTGGATCGAGACCGGTTGTCCCCAGCGGGACATCGTCACCGACAATCATCGCGAGCTCGCGCGGCAACGGCGCCAGCTTCATCGGCGGAGACATCCACTCGAACGTCAGATCAAAGGGTGCGCGTCCGGTGATCGTCAGCAACCCGAGGTGATCCGCGACGTGATGACCATCGCAGAGCGGAACGAGGTTCCACAGCTCGTGCGGTCCGCCCTGGGTGAATTCAAACGGTCGTCGCAACACCTCAAGGAGGATTGCGATGAAGAGACACAGACGCTCCGCGCGAGCAGGA
>JBGARE010000048.1:0-67873 GCA_044230415.1 Kofleriaceae bacterium | reverse complement strand
GTGCGCGACGCTCCACACGTTCTGCGACGACTTCGATCGTCCGCCCCCGGTGGTCGGGGACTGGGATATGGCGGTGGCCCAGATCGGCACCTTGACGCTCGATGCAACCCGTGCGCGCTCGGCCCCGCAGTCGCTGCTGGTGACCGTTCCGCCTCACGCCGGTGGTTCCGTGTTGGCGCTCGGACTGGGGTTGTCTTCGATCGGCAGCCGGCTGTCGTTCTCCTTCGACCTCGCGCTCGAGGAGAGCGAGCTGGCACCCGAGATCGATCTCGTCCAGGTTGTCTGGACGGTGCCGCCCGTCGGGTGTGGCCCGGGCTTCGGGGTGTACCTCGTCAAGCAAGCCGAAACTCGCGGCGTGGCGGTCCAGGAGACCGCGTCCCAGTGTGGCGGGTTGATCTACCACTCGACCCCGGACGTGGACACCGAGTTTCACCACTACCAGCTCGTGATCGACACCATCACCGATGACGTGAGGTTGCTCCGCGACGAGACGACGATCGTCGGCATTGCGGCCGCGATGGACCTCCCCGCGGACGCCGCGATCTCGATCCGAGTCGGAGCTCCGTCGACGGTGGACGGCGTCGGCACGACGTGGCAGCTGCGCTACGACGACATCGTGATGGATGTCGAGTAGACGTCAGGTCCCGTCGCCGAACGCCGCTAGCGCCGCCGCGTAGACCAGCTTGACCGGCACGCCGTGCGCCTTCGCCGCAGCGGCGCACGCCTCGTACTCGGGCGCCACGTTCTGGGTCTCGCCCGTCGGGCCCATCGCGACCTTGACCGCGATCGTCCCGAAGCGCGTGCTCACGTCGACGCTGCGGCGCGCCAACACGGTGCGCTCGCGCGGCGAGAACCGCACGCCGATCGACGTGGTCTCGCGCAGGATCGCGGCGATCACCGCGTCCCGCGCGGCCGTCGGTGCGAGCGCCGACAGCGTGAACGCCGGGCGGCCCTTCTTCATCGTGATCGCGGTCCACCACGCGTCGACGGCGCCCGCGACGAAGATCGCATCCATCGCCGGACCGGCGAGCTCGGGGCTCATGTCGTCGAGGTTCGCGTCGATCTGCCAGACCGCATCGCTCGGCGCGGGGGCGACCTGGATCGCCGCGACGCGGACGACGTTTGCTCGATCGGGCAGATCGATGTCTCCCGCCCCCCAGCCGATCGCCACGGGCACGCCTGCCGGCGCCGCGGTCCACGCAGTGACCGTGGACGCGAGGATCGCTGCGCCGGTCGGCGTGCACAGCTCGCGGGCGATGCCGCCGTCCATCGCGATGCCACCTGCCTCGCGCAATACCTCGAGCGCCGCAGGTGCAGGGACCGGCAACACGCCGTGCGCGCAGGTCAACGTGCCGTGGCCCATCGCGATGCCGGTGCACGTGACGCTCGCCGGTGCGAGCCAGTCGAGCGCGGCCGCGGTGCCGACGATGTCGACGACCGAGTCCACCGCACCGACTTCGTGAAACGTGACCGCGTCGACGGTAGTGCCGTGCAGCGTTGCTTCGGCGCGCGCGAGGCGATCGAAGATATCGAGCGCGCGCCGCTTGGCTCCGTCGGCGAGGGCGGACTCGACGATCCGCGCGCGAATGGTGCCGTAGTGATAGTGGGCGTGCGGGCGTCCCGGACCATGCGCGTGCGTGTGATCGGCGGGCGCCTGATCGTGGTGCGCGTGATCGTGGTGCGCGTGATCGTGGTGCGCGTGATCGTGGTGCGCGTGATCGTGGTGCGCGTGGCCACTGTCGACGTGACCGTCGGTGTGACCGTGGGTATGAACGTGCAGCGAGAGCTTCGTGGGTGGCTTCGCCGGGAGAGCCCACGATTCGGCGCGACCGCGCGTGATCGGCGCGATGAGGTTTCCCGAGCCCTCGCGATGCACCGCTGGCTCGCGATGATGATGGTGTGGCCCGGTCGGAACGCCCGGGCCCGACGGTGGGACGGCGGCGTGCTCGTGTCGATGGGCGCCGGCGAGCTCGCCCGTGGTGTCGACCTTGATATCGATCGCGGCGATGCCGCCCTTGGTGATCGGCGTCGCGGACAGGCGTGCCCTGCCCGCGCCGATCTGATCGAGCGCGATGTACACGACCTCGATCGGTACGCCGAGATCGAGCAGCGCGCCGAGGAGCATGTCACCTGCCGCGCCGCTCGCGCAGTCCACGTGCAGATGCAGTCCCTTCACGCGCGCACCGCCAGGCGCGCGATCTTGACCGCGGCGACCGCGGCGCCGACGCCGTTGTCGATGTTCACGACGGTAATGCCCGGCGCGCACGACGTGAGCATGCCCGCGAGCGCGACGAGGCCGTCGGTGGCGACGCCATACCCGACGCTCGTGGGCACCGCGATCAGCGGGCGATCGAGCAATCCTCCGAGCACGCTCGGCAGCGCGGCCTCCATGCCGGCGACGCAGATCACGACCTCGGCCTGCTTGATCGCGTCGATGCGCGCGAGCAAACGGTGCAGGCCGGCCACGCCGACGTCCGAGTATCGCGCGACCGCCGCACCGAGAAACTCCGAGACGAGCGCGGCCTCTTCGGCGACGGGGAGGTCACTCGTGCCCGCGCACACGATCGCGATCGACGCGGACGCGGGCCGCTGTCCCGGTGCTCCGAGCAGCAACACGCGCGCGGTCTCGTGGACGACGACGCCGGGCAACTGTGCCTTCACGGCCGCGGCCTTCGCGGCATCGACGCGCGTGGCGATCGCGCCGCCCGCCCGTGCCGCGAGCTCGGTCATCGCCGCCACGATCTGCTCGGGCGACTTGCTCGCGCCGTACACGATCTCGGGCACGCCGGTGCGCAGCTCGCGATGGTGATCGATCAGCGATGCACCGACGGCATGTGCGACCTCCGCGAACGGTAGCGCGCCGATCTGGCGGGCCGCATCGGCGGGGCTGATCGCGCCCGAACGGACGCGGTCGAGCACGTCGAGCAACTGCTGGCGATCCACGGCCCGGGAGTACCACTGGATGCGGCCGGTGGCACGCCCTCGCCGCTAGTCTTCGGTCTCGTCGGACAGCTCGGACTCGATCACCGCGCCGGTCGGGCCGACCTTGACCTCCCATAGGACATCGTCGTCGCGCAGCACCTGGACCTCGCGGTTGCACGGACCATCGTCGTCCGGCTCGATCGCGACCGCCGATCCGTGCGCCTCCGCCTCCGCCTCCGTGATCGCTCGCGCGAGCGAGATCGAGTCGGGGCAGCTGTCGGTCGTGCTCGCGGGCGCGCTCGACCGGATCGCGCCCTCGAGATCGACGTAGACGAGCTGGCCCACACCACCGCCGAGCGCGACGACGCGGAAGCGCGCCGCCGTTCCCGTCTCGAGGCGCGCGGACATCGCGTGCCCACCGGTCATCGACGATTCGGCGATCGTCACCGACTCCGAGAGAGAGATGCGCGAGGCGTCGAGTGCGCCTCGAAGTTGCGTGGTGTCCTGCGTGCCCGAACAAGCGGCCAGGACCGATGCGAGTGCGAGTGCGTATCTCATGAGTTCCTCCTGCCCACGACCCTACGCCCCGCATCATGAGAGGGCGGTGAGGTGACGCGAGCACGGATTCTCATGGAGTTTTCATGTTCGATCTTCGATCCTCGTCTGGCCGTGCGCGCGCTCGTCATCGAGGACTACGCTCCGATCCGCGATGCAGTGAGCGAAGGGCTCACCGAGCACGGCTTCGCGGTCGACGCGGCCAAGGACGGCGCCGAGGGTTGGTGGTTCGCCGAGGCCAACCCGTACGACGTCGTCGTCCTCGACATCATGCTGCCGAAGCTCGACGGCCTGACGCTCCTCCAGCGCCTCCGCGCGAAAGGAGAGCGGGTCGCGGTGCTGCTCTTGACGGCCAAGGACACCGTCGACGATCGCGTTCGCGGGTTGGATCTCGGCGCGGATGACTACCTCGTGAAGCCGTTCGCGTTCGCCGAGCTCGTCGCTCGCGTGCGTGCACTCGTGCGCCGCCGCTACGACGTGCGCGATCCCACGCTGCGCATCGATGACCTCGCGATCGACACGGTGGCGCGAACGGTCCGGCGCGCGGACAAAGACATCCCACTGTCTCCGCGCGAGTACGCGCTGCTCGAGTACCTCGCGATCCGAGCGGGCGAGCTCGTGACGCGGACCGAGATCTGGGAGCACGTCTACGACTTCAACTCCGACGCGACCTCCAACGTCGTCGATGTCTACGTCGGCTACCTGCGGAAGAAGCTCGGCGGTCCGGCGTTGATCCACACCCGGCGCGGCTTCGGCTACGTGCTCGGCGGTCACGCGTGACCTCGCTGCGCCGGCGCATGCTCCTGGCGGTCGGGATCGCCGTCTCGCTCGCGTTCCTCGTCTCGGGCGTCGTCGTGGTCATCGTGATGCGCGCATCGCTCGAATCGCGCCTCGACGACACGCTCGTGCGCGAGGCCAACGCGATGGCCGAGCTCGTCGAGCAAGACGAAGGCGTCTTCGAGTGGGAGGGCTCGCGAGTGGCTCTCGCCGACTCCACACGTGCGCTCGAGTTGTGGCGCGAACCGAACGAACGCATCGCGCGGTCCGACGCGCTGAGCGCCGATCTCGCATATGCCGCGCGAGGCTCGCGCGTCCTCGCGTCCGTGACGCTCCCCGATGGTCGCAGCGCACGCCAGGTCACGCTGCGCTTCACGCCGCGCTTCGACGATGCGAACGAGCCCACCCCCGCGATCCTCGTGCTCGCGCGCCCGACCGAGGATCTCGATGCGACGGTGATGCGCATCGCCCTCGTCCTCCTCGTCGCCGGCATCGCGGGAACCCTCGCCTGCCTGCTCGCATCGCGCTGGCTCGTGGGTTTCGGCCTCGCACCGCTTCGCTCCCTCGCGCAGCGCATCGCCGAGATCCGCGAGACCGACCTCGGCGCTCGCCTCGCGAACGCGCAGACGCCGATCGAAGTCCAACCGCTGGTCGCGCGCCTCGACGAGCTCCTCGAGCGCCTCGAGCACGCGTTCTCCCGCGAGCGCGAGCTCACCGCGGAAGTCGCGCACGAGCTGCGCACGCCGATCGCGGGTCTGCGCAGCACGCTCGAGCTCGCGCTCGATCGCGACCGCCCCGTCGAGCGCTACCGCGCGGCGCTCACCGACTGTCTGACCATCACGCTGCAGACGCAGCGCATCGTCGACGTGCTGCTCTCGCTCGCGCGCCTCGATGCCGGCACCTCGCGCGACCACGCCACGCCGATCGCCGTCGACGCTCTCGTCCGTACGCTCGTCGACGAAGCCACGCCGCGCGCCACCGAGCGCGGGCTCGTGATCGACGCGAACCTCGCGCCCCTCACCGCCACGATCGATCGCGATCAGCTGCAGCTCGTCGTCACGAACGCGCTCGACAACGCGATCGCGTACGCGACCGACGGGACGATCCGCCTGACCATCGAGGGCTCGCGGCTTCGCATCGCGAATCGCACGACGCTCGATCCCGCCGATGCGCCCCGCGTCTTCGAGCGGTTCTGGCGCGGCGACCCCGCGCGCGCCGCCGGCATCCACGCAGGACTGGGCCTCGCGCTATGCAAGAAGATCGTCGAGCGCATGAACGGCACCATCACCGCCGAGGTGTCCGGTGGAATGTTCACGCTGACGATCGAGCTCCCCGCCTAGAACGGCGCGGGCGACTCGATCTCGATGCGCTCGCCGGTCACCGGGTGCGTGAACACCAAGCGCTCGGCGTGTAACAGTAAGCGCGGCGCGTGCTGACTCTCCCGCGTTCCATAGAGGCGATCGCCGACGATCGGTGCATCGAGTCCGAACCGATGCGCGCAGTGCACGCGCAGCTGGTGCGTGCGCCCCGTGAGCGGCACGAGCTCGAGCCGCGTGCGCGAGCCGTGCCGTGCGAGCACGCGCCACGCGGTGGTCGCCGGCTTGCCGTGCTCGTCGTCGACGATCTGACGCGGACGGTCGTCGAGGTCCACGCGCAGCGGAAGCTCGACGGTGCCGGTGTCGGCGAGCACGTCGCCGTCGACGATCGCGATATAGGTCTTCGCGATCTCGCGACGCGCGAACATCGCTTGCAGCGCCTTGTAGGTCGCGAGGGTCTTCGCGGCGACGAGCAGCCCCGAGGTATCGAGGTCCAGTCGGTGCGCGACATGCGCGTCGAGAAAGCGAGCGCGCAGGCGCGTCTGCACCGAGTCGCGCAGCGCGCCCGATCGGCCGGGCACCGACAACAGGCCGGCGGGCTTGTCGATGATCACGAGGTGCTCGTCGGCAAAGACGATCGGTAGGTCCGACGGCGGGGCGGCGGTCGCGGGTGCGGTGCTCGACGACGACATCGCGATGCTCGGTGGCGCGGGGCTCGACGATGCCGCTGCGGTCGACTGCGCGACGCCAGACGACGCGGCGGCGGAGGTCGCGATGCTCGGTGGCTCTACGCGCGACGCATCGATGGCTCCGGGGTCCACGATCGGATCGTGATCGAGACCCTCGAGCATGAACGGCAGGATCGGTCCGCACTTTCCGCGGCACGCGGCGTAGAACGCACCGTCTCGCCGACCACCGGTCACCGGTGACGCGCCGACCCAGACCTCGGCAAGCGCGATCGGCGCGAGGCCTCGCGCGTATGCGAACCCGAGCAGCTTGGGCGCCGCGCAGTCTCCCGCGCCGCCCGGTGGCTCGCGTGGTGCGAACAAGGCGCGCAACGGGCGCTTCTCGCCGCGCGCGTTGACGATCGTGTAGTGGTCGTGCACCTGCTTCATGAGCCCGCGCGATTCGTCGGCGCGCAGCTGCTCGAGCTCGGCGCGCCGCGCTTCGAGCGGCGCGAGCCGCGCGAGGATCGACGCACGCTCGGCCGCGCGCTCGGCATCGAAGCGCTTGCGCTCCGCGGTGTCGGCGCGGCTCTCTTGATCGAGCGCGTGGAGGGCAGCCGCGCGCGCCTCGGTCGCGCGCGGCGACTCGTCGAGGCAGACGCCATCGATGCGCGGCTCGAGCCCCGCGCGCGCGATCTTGCGGAGCGCGCGGCGCGAGCGGTGCTCGTCCTGGAGGAACGCGAGGTCGGTCGCGAGCTCGCGCTCGAACGACGCGAGGTGCGCCTTCGCGCTCGTGTACGCGCTGCTCGTCGCGAGCGCGCGCAGCTCGAGCTCGTGCTTGCGCAGCGCGGCTTGCCCCGCGGGCCACATCGCATCGCGCGCGGCCGTGTCGAACAGCGGCGGTACGAAGCCCGGCACGGACCACGCGCCCGCGAGCATCCCGGAGAACGCACGCAGGTAGCCGAGGCGGCCATCGGGCGCGCGCACGACGAGCACGCCGAACATCTTGCCGCCCGCCGAAGGATCCGTGTCGCTCGCCGGGGCATCGAGGTGACGAGCGTCGACGCCGAGGCGGCCCGCGCGCAGATCGGCGACGAGAAACTCGGCCGCGTGGCGGGCGATCGGATGCGGCGGCACCGCGAAGGGACTCGGGAATCGCGCCGGAAGCGGTGACGTGTTCGATGCGTTCGACGCGTTCGACGTACCCGCGCTATCGATCCACACGACCTCCTCGGCCGCGCGCGCCGCGCTCATTTCTTCTTGCGCGAGATGCGAACGGTCTCGATCGCGCGGTCGGTGGCTTGCACGATCTCGATCGAGTTGCCCGCGACGGTGATCACTTCGCCCGAGGCCGGGATGCGCCGGAGCTTCTCGATCAAGAGGCCCGCGATCGTCTCGTAGTCATCGGACTCGGGCAGCTTGAGATCGAGCTCCGCGTTGACGCGCGCGACCGAGGTGCGCGCCTCGATCTTCCACACGTTCGGCTTCTCCGCTTTGATCGCCGTCGGCTCGGTGTCGTATTCGTCGTCGATGTTGCCGACGATGATCTCGAGGAGATCCTCGATCGTGACGATGCCGACCGCGCCGCCGTATTCGTCGACCACGATCGCGAGGTGCGTTTGCTCGGACTGGAGCTGCACGAGCAGATCGGAGGCCTTCATCGTCTCCGGCACGTAGGTCGGCGGGTGTGCGAGCGACGCGACCGTGCGCGCGTCGGCCGGAGCCTTGGGATCCGATGGAGCCTTGACCGATTGGGCGGCCTGGAGGATGTCGAACACGTGGACCACGCCGACGACGTCGTCGACACGCGAGCGGTAGATCGGCATGCGCGAGTGCTGCTTGTCGGCGACCTCGAGCGCGGCCTCGGCGATCGCGGCGTCTTCGGGCAGCGCGGTGACCTCGGACAGCGGAACCATCAGCTCGCCGACCTTGTACTCGGAGAGCTCGAATACGTTCGCGATCATCTCGCGCTCGTCGGCGGAGATCTCGGGCTTGTCGGTGGACGGTTCGGACTCGATCAGGAGCGCGAGCTCGTCTCGGGTGACGAACGCCTTCTTGCGATCGGTGCGGGTGATGCGGGTCAGGAGCGCCGCGTAGCCACCGACGACGAACACGATCGGGCGCAGCAGGAACGACCAGAAGCGCAGCAGCGTCGCGAGCCCGTCGACGACCTTGTCGGCTTGGACCTGCACGATCTGCTTGGGCACGAGGTGGCCGAGCACGAGCATCGGTGGCAAGGCGAGGAGTGGCGCCCAGAACACCGAGTGATGACGCTCGGTGACCTCGATGCCGACGGCGATCACGGCGATCAGCAGCGCGAGGTTCGCGCCGACGAGCGTGGTGGCGAGCGTGACCTGCGGTACGCCGAGCATGCGCTCCGCGCGGACCGCGGCGGCGTTCCCCGCAGCGGCGCGTGCGCGCAGGCGGTTGCGATCCGCGGCAGACAGGGCGACCTCGGCGCTCACGAAGAACGCCTGGAACACGCCGCACCCGATGAGCAGCAGGATCAGCGTGGACGTGCTCATCGTGCTCATCGGCTCCCCTTGTCATCCACGTTGCGGCGCAGCTCGGTGACGTCGACCGCCGGAGGCGTGACCTCCTCGATCTCCGGCGGACGCGGATGCGGCGTGAGGCGCGGCATCGGGGTGGGACGAATCGCGGCGAACGAACCGCTTGGCGACGCGGAGCGATCCGCGGACGTCGCGTGGGTGAGCGGGATCATCATGCTGTCGTCGCCGGACAGGCGATCGGGTTGCTCGCCGGTGTCCTCGGGCTCGAGCGCGACCGGCACGCTGAGGTCGCTGCCGTCGAGCTTGGAGACTGGCTCGCTCAGATCGTTGCCCTCCATGCGCGGGACGCCGCCGGTGTCGCCCGACGGGTCGGTCGCGGGACGTTGCTCCTGGCCGCTGGCCGGCGTGCGTGCGCGCACGCGGTTCGGTGCGGAGTTCTGGAGCTCGGCGCGCTCGTCGCGCAGCTGGCCAAAGATCTGCGCGAGCAGATCGTCCATCGTCACGAGCCCGAGCACCTTGCCGTACTCGCTGACGACGATCGCCATGTGGACCTTCTTCTGCTTGAAGGTCAGGAACAGCCGCTTGACCGGCGTGGTGCGTGGAACGAACAGCGGCTCGTGCAGCAGCTCGCCGAGCGGACGACCGAGCGGCTGGCCGGCGGTGACCTTCACGAGATCCTTCGCGTTGACGATGCCGCGAATGTTGTCGAGCGACTTCTGATAGATCGGCACGCGCGAGAAGCCGCGCGCAGCGATCTCTTTGAGTAGTCGCGCGACGGGGAGATCGTAGTTGAGCGCGAACATGCGATCGCGCGGCGTCATCACCTGGCCGACGTTCTTGTCGGAGAACTCGAACACGCGATGGATCAAGCGGCGCTCGCGCGCATCGACCTGGCCCTGCGCCGAGCCAGCATCGACGAGCGTGCGGAACTCTTCCTCGGACAGATCGCGCGGCCCGCGCGTGCGCGCGGCGTCGCCGAACGGCGCGAGGATCACCGCGGTCACCGCTTGCACCACGAGCCGCAGCGGCGTGACGAGGAGCATGAGCACGCTCAGCGGAAACACGCTCAGGCGCGACCACAACAGCGGCGCCTTCGCCGCGAGGGTCTTCGACGTGACCTCGGCGAACAGCACGATCAGCGGCAGCGTGATCGCGAGCGTGATCCCACCGCAGGCCCAGATGCTCAGCCCGCAGTAGTGCGCGACCTCGCCGAGGATGATCACGGCGAGGAAGCTATTGAACGTGACGTTGCCGATCAGCACCGTCGCGATCAAGCGACGCGGCCGCTCGAGGAGCGCGACGATGCGGCGATCGAACACGCTGTTCGAGTGCGTGAGTTGCTCGCGATCGACGCGGCGCAGCGAGAACATCGCGACCTCGCTGCCCGAGCAGAACGCGGAGCCGAGCACGCAGATGATCGCGAGCGGGATGGTGTACTGGAGCTCCCAGATCACGCGCGGTCCTCTCGCAGCACCGCTGCGTCCGCGATCACACCGGGGAGCGGGAACGTGGCCACGAACGTCGAGCCCTGCCCCGGTGACGTGTCGACCCAGATGCGTCCACCGTGCGCTTCGACGTACGCCTTCGCGAGCGTCAGGCCGAGGCCGGTGCCGCCGAACGCACGCGTCGACGACGAATCGACCTGATGAAACGGCTCGAAGATGCGCGTCACCTGGTCGCGCGGGATGCCGATGCCCGAATCCACGACGACGAGCTGCACCGCCGGTGGCCTGCTGCTCTCGCTATCCGCGGGGCCCAGCGGTCCGCGCCGCACCGCGACGCCGACGTTTCCGCGATCCGGCGTGAACTTCACCGCGTTCGAGAGCAGGCTCGACACGACCTGACGGATCTTGCGCTTGTCGCCAATCACCACCGAGTCGTCGACGGTCTCGAGCTGGATCGCGATGCCGCGCCGACCGGCTTGCGCCTGGAACGTAACGACCTCGTTCGCGACGAGCTCGGCGAGCGAGAGCTGCGTGCGCTCGAGCGCGAGCTGTCCGCTCTCGAGCGACGACACGTCGAGCACCGACGTGATCAGGCCGAGCAGCTGATCCGCCTTGCCGAGGATCGTGGTCAGGTAGTCCTTCTGCTCGGGCGTGATCTGACCCGCGAGACCTTCGACCATCATCTCGGCGTAGCCGATCACGCTGGTCAGCGGCGTGCGGAGCTCGTGCGACATCGTCGCGAGGAAGTTCGACTTCAGGCGATCGAGCTCTTCGAGTCGCGCGACCGCGCGCGTGAGCCGATCGTTGTGATCGGTCAGCTCGTTGAACGTCACGCGCATCGCTTCTTCGTGCGTCACGGCGGCGAGGTCCCGCGCGTTCGCGTGATGCACGACGAGCGACAGCATGTCCCGGCACAACGCCGCTGCCCCCTCCGCGTTCGGCCCGCTCGCCCCCACCTGCGCGATTCTCTCACCGCCGTCCTCGACGTCCAGCAGCGGCGGCCCGGCCGCGTCACTCCCGGCGAGCTTGGTGCCGCGCCGATCGAAGATCGCGAGGGTCCCGCCCACCGTCTTGGTGATCGACTCGATCATCTCCTCGAGCTCGTCCGGCGGAACTAAACGAGACAGCTCGATCGGGTCGTCCAGCGACCTCCCTCGGCTCACGGACTACATTCTATCCGTTGTTACGCCTACATGCTCGGCGAGCGCTCGCCGGAACGCCACGCTGTCGATGCCGAGCTTGTCGACCAAGCGCAGATCCTTGTCCAGCGTGTCCCAGGCGCGTCCGACGAGCTCGAAGAACGTCGGGACAACTCCTACACCCGACTTCGCACACGCCTCTTCCAGTGGCCTGACGGGGTCGCCGAAGCGATCCGCCTCCGCCAAGGGGACCGCGTCGGGCAGATCGCGCTTGTTGTATTGGACGACGACCGGGATCGCCGACAGCCCCTGCGATGTGAGGTTCGCGACGAGGTTCTGCCACGCCGCGCGGTTCGCATCCTTCTGATCGGGCTTGGAGTCCGCGACGAACACGACGCCATCGGTGTTCGCGAGCACGACCTTGCGCGTGGCCTCGTGCACCGGCTGTCCCGGCACCGTGTAGACCTTGATGCGAAACGAGAACGATGCGGACTTCCCTTGGCCGCCGTTCGGCGTGTCGACCCGAAAGAACAGCGGGAGCAGATCGAAGAACAATGTTCGATCGTCGCGGGTATCGAGCGTCATGAGGCGCCCGCGGTTGAGCTTGTCGACCTTCGCGTGGAGTGCGCGCAGGTTCGACGTCTTCCCCGAGAGAGGCGGTCCGTAGTAGACGAGCTTCAGCGTGAGCTGTCGCTCGGCGAAGTCTACTTGGGCCACGGGAGAACCCTACCGCACCTTGTGAGCCGGCGCTTTGACCGGTTGTTCGGCGTGTTGCTTGCCCTTCAGAAACTGCAGCATCAACAAGAGCGCGATCACCATCAGGAGCGCCCCGCCGACGAGGATCTTCACGGAGTGGAACACTGTCTTGGGTTCGGGCTTCGCGCTCGCCGACGCGGCGAGCCGGGCCTCCGCTGCCTTGCGCACGCGACCGAGCATCGTCTCGGCGCGCGGGTCGGGCTTCTTCTCGCGATACTGCTGCGCGGCCCACGCGAACGCATTCTCGTCCACGACGATCCGCATGAACGCCGTGTGGCGCTCGTCGTCGTCCCACGCGCCTTGCAGCGCATCCCAGGCCGCGCGCACGACGGAGGGAACATCTGCATCGAGCTTTCGCGCGAACGCATCCATCTTGTCCGTCGCGAGCCCGCATTTCGGGCAATTCGGCGCACCCTCCGTCGGAGTTGCCCCGCATTTCGGACAGGTCACCACGCGATCCTACAACACCGGCCGGAACGGGACGGGGATGAACAGGAGCGCACATAGGATCAGCATCGCGATCGCGGCGCGGCGTCGGCCCGGCGTGAGCGGCGCGTCTCCGACCGGCGGGTGATACGCCCCCGCGCGCTGGCGCATCCAGTACAGGAGCCCGCCCCAGAACAGCCACGGAACCGCGCCGCTCTGCGCGTAGCTCAGCGTGTCGCTCCAATCGGCGCCGGCGTCGCGCGCGATCACCAGCATGACGGCGCCTTGCACGAGGCCGAGCACGGGCAGCGCGATGTTGAGCCGCGCCGATAGCGCCTCGTGGCGCTCGCCGAACAGCGCCTTCGCGATGTGACCACCATCGAGCTGACCGATCGGGATCAAGTTGATCGCGGTGATCAGAAACCCGACCCACGCCGCGAACGCCATCGGATGCAGCTGCACGTCGACGCCGCCGCCCGGCAGCCACTGACCGAACATCGCGAGCTTGATCAGCGCGTAGAGGATCGAGTTGCCCTCGATCGTGGTCCCCGCGTCCGGATGACTCGGTCCGACATGAGACATCGACAGCCCGATCACGAGCAGCGGAATCGCGACGACGAGCCCGGCGATCGGCCCGGCCGCGCCGACATCGAACAGCGAGTTCCGATCTTCGATCGGCTTCTCCATGTTGATCACCGCGCCCATCGTCCCGAGCGAAATCCCCGGCGGCAGCGGGATGAAGTACGGCAGCGACATCGGCACGCCGCGCCGGCGTCCGACGATGTAGTGCCCGAGCTCGTGGCACAGGAGGATCGACATCAGCGTCGCGGAGAAGTACGGCCCGGCGAACAAGTAGGTCGTCACGCACGCCGCCAGAAACAGCGCGATGTGCAACCAGAGCCGCTTCACGAGATCGTCAGCATAGCTCACGGAGCTGGAATGAGCTGGTCGCCCGCGACCTCGAGCACGTTCGGCTCGCGGTGAAGCTCGCCGTCGACGTCCATCGCCGCGGGCCCACACGCGCCGTCGTCGAGCTTCGCTCGCGCGATCCGCTCGCGCAGCGCCGCGCGTGCATCGAGCGCCGTCGCAGCGTCCTTTCGCGCCGCCGCGACGATCAGCGCTGCATCGTGTGCTTGATCGCGCGCCGCGGTGCACGTGTCCACGATCATCGCGCCCTGCACCGCCATGCCGCCGCGGATCGGCAGCGATGGATGGTTCCACCCGCTGTTCCCGACGAGCTGCACGACCTGCGGGAGGTTCCCGCCGTGCTTGCGCTTGAGGCGCTCGGGATCCGGGAACTCCGTCGTGCGCAGCTCGACGCCGAAGTACGGCAAGAACGCGGCGACGATCGCAGCGCGGTCGTAGCGATCCGGGATGTAGAGCAACGAGAACGGCACGTCGGGCGAGAACGTCGTGTACGCCGTCTTCGCGCCGACCTTCGCCAGGTGCGCCGCGAATCGCGGGTTCTGCGCGGGCACCAAGTTCAAGAACCGCTTCACGTCGGCCTCGACCTCGCCTGTCGGATCGTACGTCCCCTGCGACGCGATCGTCATCCCCAGCTTCGTCGCCTCGGCGACGAACGCCTCCGCTGCTTCGGCGCCGATGTCATCGCGCGGCGCGAACACGCCGACCGCGGGATAGCCTTCGATCTGGGCCACGCGCGCCGCCGCCCTGCCCTCGTCGGCCGGCGAGTCGACCATGCGAAACACGCCCGCCGCCGGATCCGCACCGTCGCCGGGTGCGAGCAACACGATCGGCAGTCCGCGCAGCGACGCCACGCGTGCCGCCGCGAGTGCTTCGCGCTGACCGACGGGCCCGAGGATGCCGATCGCGCCCTTCGCGTACGCCTGCTCGACCGCCGCGCTCGCACCGTCCGCCTCGCCCTTCGTGTCGAGGAAGATCCAATTCGTCCCCGGCACCGCCTGCGCTTGCGCGCCGAGGATCGCGGTGCGCAGCTCGCTGCCGATCGCGGCGAACCGGCCCGACAGCGGCAACAGCACGGCGATCGTTCCCGTCGCGACCGGCGGCGCAGCGACCGCCTTCGCGAGCTCCGCGAGCTGCGCGTGCACGCTCGGCTCGTCGGCCGCACTCGCAGCCCGCGCCAAGAGAGCGCGCGCTTCGCCGTCGTCGCCGCGATGATGCGCGAGCCTCGCCGCCCGCAGCGCCATCGCCGCCGCGGGCGCCGCATCGCCGATGCGCTCGAGCACCGTGAGCACCGTGGCTTCGTCGAGCGCGTCGGGGTTTGTCAGGTCGACCTTGGAGAGATCGACGGGCGCGGGCGTGCCACCACGGGTGGCGACATGCGATTCGCCGAGCGGCGCTTCGCGCTCGACCCAGCTGGGCTGGACCTTGGGCCCGCACGCTGCGAGGGCGAGCACGAGGAGGACGCGCACGCCTACTCCTCGAGCAGCGAGCGCACGCGGTCGAGCAAGCGGCGCGGCTTCGTCGGCTCGATCGCCGTCGTGTTCTGTCCCTGCGTCTTCGCGAGCTCCTCGATCAGCTCGCGCTGTCGCGGCGTCAGATCTGTGGGCACCGCCACGGAGACGGTGACCAGGTGATCACCGCGCGGCGCGTTCTTGCCCGACGAGTGCGGGATGCCGCGACCGCGGATGCGGAACTGCCCGCCGGACTGCGTGCCCTCGGGAATCTTCATCTTCACGGCGCCGTCGAGCGTGTCGATGTCGACGATGGCGCCGAGCGCTGCCTGCGGGAACGTGATCGTCGCGTCGCTGCGCACGTCGTGGCCTTCGCGCTTGAACGTCGGGTGCTCGGCGATGCGGATGTTGACGTGCAGGTCGCCCGTCGTGCCGCCTTGCTTGCCGTGCTCGCCTTCGCCGCGCAGCGTCTTGACCGTGCCGTCCTTGATGCCCGCGGGCACGACGACGGTGAGCTCGCGCGCCTTCATGCCGATCTCGGGCACCGCGGGGAGCGCGACGGTCTTGCTCGCGCCGAACGCTGCTTCCTCGAACGTGACCTCGAGCGTGTAGCGGATGTCTTTGCCCTTTTGCTTTCCGCGACGACGGCGGAAGACATCGTTGATGATCTCTTGCGCGGCGTCGACGACGGCACCGAGGCCGCTCGAGCTGTCGTCGGCGTGGCCCCAGCGATCGTAGCGAGCGCGCTGCTCTTTGTCGGAGAGGCAGGTGTACGCCTCGTTGATCTCGCGGAACCGCTCGCCGTCGTCTTCGGCGCCCGTGTCGGGGTGATGCTTGCGAGCGAGCTCGCGGAAGGCGCGCTTGATGTCGGCCTCGGACGCGTCGCGCGTCAGGCCGAGCACCGCGTAGTAGTCACGTTTGCGCCGCGCCATGGATGACCTTAGCCGACTCTCATCAGATTGGCTCCGACGAGCCGCCGGCCGACTGATCGGCGGCGGCGTAGATCAGCTCGCCGATGCGTTGGCCCGCGACGTCGAGCCGCTCGACGGCTTCCTGGACGAGTGCGAGGTCTTCGACTTCGAGGGCGGCGCGGCAGTCGGCGAGCTCTTGCGCGAGGAAGTCGCGCTCGTCGTCGGGGAGGAGGCCACCGAACTCGGCCATCGCTTTCTCGGACGAGTACAACAAGCCTTCGCCTTTGTTTCGCGAGTCGGCGATCAGGCGGCGCACTTGATCGCCTTCGGCCATCTCGGCGCCTTCATCGACGAGGCGCTGGATGTCGTGCTCCGAGAGACCGGTCGATGGCGTGACGACGACGCGCTGCACGCGCCCCGTGCCGTGATCGCGCGCGCTGACGCTGAGCACGCCGTCGGCGTCGATGTCGAACGAGACTTCGAGCTTGGGCACGCCGCGCGGCGCGGGTGGGATGCCGGTCAGCTCGAACTGCGCGAGCGACTTGTTGTCGGCGGCCATCTCGCGCTCGCCTTGCAGCACGTGGACGTTCACGAACGGCTGGTTGTCGATCGTCGTCGAGAACACTTCGGTCGCGCGCGCGGGGAGCGAGGTGTTGCGCGGGATGAGACGCGTGAACACGCCACCCGCGGTCTCGACGCCGAGCGAGAGCGGCGTGACGTCGAGCAGCAGCACCTCTTGCACTTCGCCGGTGAGCACGCCGCCCTGGATCGCGGCGCCGACCGCGACGACCTCGTCGGGGTTCACGCGGCGCGATGCTTCGCGGCCGAACATCTCGGCGACGAGCTCTTGGATCCGCGGCATGCGCGTCTGACCACCGACGAGGATCACCACGTCGATGTCCTGCGGCCCGAGGTTCGCGTCGAGCAGCGCGCGCTTGCACGGCTCGAGCGACGCTTGCACGAGCGGCTCGACGAGCTCCTCGAGCTGCGCGCGCTCGAACATCAGCTGGAGGTGGCGTGGACCGTCGGAGCCGGCCGCGATGAACGGCAGGTTGATCTCGGTCTGCGAGGCGCTCGACAGCTCGATCTTCGCTTTCTCCGCCGCTTCCTTCAGGCGCTGGAGGGCGAGGCGATCGCCGCGGAGGTCCATGCCGTTGTTCGCGTCCGCGAAGCTCGACAGCAAGAACTCCACGATCGCGTTGTCGAAGTCTTCGCCGCCGAGGAACGTATCGCCGGCCGTCGAGCGCACGCGGAACACACCGCTATCGAGCTCGAGGATCGAGATATCGAACGTCCCGCCGCCGAGGTCGTAGACGGCCACGCGCTGCGCGCCTTCGGTCTCGACGCCGTAGGCGAGCGCGGCTGCTGTCGGCTCGTTGACGATGCGGAGCACGTTGAGCCCCGCGATGCGTCCGGCGTCCTTCGTTGCCTGCCGCTGCGCATCGTCGAAGTATGCGGGCACCGTGACGACCGCTTCGGTGACCTGCTCGCCGAGCCAATCCTCGGCGGTCTGGCGCATCTTCTGGAGGACGAGCGCGCTGATCTCCGGCGGCGAGTAATCGCGACCGCGCACGCGCACGTGGGCATCGCCGTTCTCCGCGCTGACGACCTCGTACGGGCACGTCAGCAGGTGGCGCTGCACCTCGGGATCCTCGAACTTGCGCCCCATCAGGCGCTTCACCGCGTACACGGTGTTCTCGGCGTTCGTCATCGCCTGCCGGCGCGCGGCCTGGCCGACGAGTCGCTCACCCGATTGCGCGAAGCCGATGATCGACGGCGTCGTGCGCGAACCCTCGGAGTTCGCGATGACGACAGGACCCTCTCCGTCCATGACCGCGACACACGAGTTCGTCGTGCCGAGATCGATACCGACGACGCGACTCATTTACCTCACGCCTCGGTAGGCGGTGGGGTTGCTTTCGGTTTGGCAACGACGACGAGGGATGGACGCAGCAAGCGATCACCGGCCTTGTAGCCGCGCTGGAGCACCTGCACGACGGTGCCCGCGGGCGAATCGCTCTCTTGCTGGCTGATCGCTTCGTGGAGGTTCGGATCGAACGGCTGGTTCATCGCATCGATCGCGGTGACATCGAGCCGCTCGAACGCGGTCGTGAACTGGCGCAGCACGAGCTGCACGCCCTCGACGATCGGATGCGGCTTGTCGCCCTCGCCGCTCGCGCTCGCGTGCTCGATCGCGCGCTCGAGGTTGTCCACGACGGGGAGCATCTCCTTGAGCACCTTGCTCTTCGCGTCGAACTTCGCGTCCTCGGCCTCGCGCTTGTTGCGCTTGCGGAGGTTCTCGAGGTCGGCGGCCGAGCGGAGATACCGGTCCCAGTTCTCCTTCTTCTCTTTTTCGAGGGTGGCTACCTTCGCCTCGAGCGTGGCGATGGGATCGGGGGCCTCGACCTCGACCGGCAGGACGCCGGAGTCATCGGCGGACGGTTCGCTGCTGGTGGACTCCGTGGCCGCGGGTGCGGCCGGGTCCTCGTTCGGTTCTCCGCTCATAACGTAGCGACCATAACCAGGATTCGGCGATCCCGCCAGGTCGTCGCCTAGCTTTGCGCGAGCTCCGCGAGCAGCTGCGAGACGGTGAAGGCGGTGACGTCGACGACGGACATCACCTTGCCGTAGTTCATGCGCATCGGACCGATCACCGCGAGCGCACCGATCGGCGCTTCTTCCGGTCCGTACGAGACGGCGACGACGCTGCTCGACGCGAGCGCGGACATCGCGGTCTCGGCGCCGAGGAACACTTGCAGGCCTTCGGCTTGCCGCGTGCGATCGAGGAGGCGGACGAGCGTCTCCTTGTCCTCGAGCGTCTTCAAGAGGTCGCGCGCGCGGTCCTTCGCGAGCTCGTCGTCGAGGAGGTTGGCCTGCCCCGACACGAGGACATCGCCCGCGCGATCGGGTTGGTCCACGAACACCGCGTGGCCCAGGCGGAGCGCGGCGGCGACGGCCTCGTCGTAGCGGTTCTTGTCCTCGCCGAGCTCGCGGATCACGCGCTCCTTCACCTCGTCGAGCGTCATGCCCGAGAGGAGCTGGTTCAGGTAATTGTGGATTCGCTCGAGCCGGCGCGGGTCGACATCGTCGAGGATCAGGCGATTCTCGATGCGCCCGTCGGTGGTGACGAGCACCGCGATCAGCTTGCCGTCGCGCAGCGGCACGAACTCGATCTGCCCGAGCCGCTTCTGATCCGGATCCGGCGCGATGATCACCGCGGCGTGCTGCGTGAGATCCGAGAGCAAGCGCGACGCGCGGTGGACCACTTCGTCGGGCGTGGGCGCGGTGACGCGCTCGCGGATCTCGTCCTTCTCGCGCGGCGACAGGCCGCGAACCTTGAGCAGCGAGTCGATGAAGAACCGCAGGCCCGACGCGGTGGGCACGCGACCGGCCGAGCTGTGGCGCTGCTCCAGCAGGCCCATCTCCTCGAGGTCGGCCATCACGTTGCGCACGGTTGCGGCGGACAGACCGAGATCGTGACGGCGCGTCACCGTACGCGACCCGACGGCGTCCCCGCCGTGCAGGTACTCGGTGACGACCGCGTGCAGGATCTTCTGCGCGCGCCGTGTGAGATCGGTGCCACTCATGCCGTTCGCCGAGCTTACAAAGCCGCGACCATAACGTCACGCCACATCCGTGGGGAGTTCCCCCGGATCGCCCCATTGTTCGACGATACGAGCGGCGATCCGATCCGACATCAGAAAGCCGCGCAGAGTCGGACAGATGTGACCGTTGCGACGTTCGGCGAGACCTTCACCGACGAGGGCTTCGGCGAGCCCCGGCGCGCCCTCGAGGGCCGCCTCGGCGACGCCGTCGCTCGTTCGCATGCCGAGCCACGCTCGATCGGAGGCCATCTCCGACGGTGAAATCACGATCCGCTCGGCCAGCGCACCGGGATCGGATGCGTAGTCCTTCCACCGCCGCGGGTTGGTCGCGCGCACCCCACTGCCATCTTCGCAGGCCTCCAGCGAGGCCGCGCCGACGCCCAGGCCGAGAAACGGCGCCCCGCGCCAGTACAGGGCGTTGTGCACCGCGCGCTTGCCCGCTCGAGCATACGAGCTGATCTCGTAGTGCTCGTAGCCCTGCGCGACGAGCCGATCGTGCGTCGCGATGTAGCGCTCCGCGAGCAGATCCTCGTCGAGCGGAACGAGCCGGCCGTCGCGCACGCGCTTGCCGAACGCGGTGCGCTCCTCGATCGTGAGCTCGTACACCGAGAGGTGCGGCGCGAGCGGAACGACATCCTCGGTCGATCCGGGCACGCCGAGGATGAAGTCCGCGGACACCTCGAAGCCCGCGTCGATCGCACGCGTGACCGCCGCGCGACCGTCGCCGAACCGATGATCGCGCCCGAGCGTCACGAGTGCTCCCGGCTCGAGCGACTGCACGCCGATCGAGATGCGCGTCGCGCCCATCGCGCGCCACGCGGCGAGCTTCTCGTCGGTGCAGTCGGTGGGGTTCGCTTCGATCGTCACCTCGCGCGGCTCGCCGAATCGCGCGCGCACGGCATCGAGGACCGCCGCCATCGCCGCGGGCTCCCACAGCGACGGCGTGCCTCCCCCCAGATAGATCGACGCGAGGGTCCCGGCGAACGCGGGCGCGCGGCGCGCGAGCTCGGCGAGCACCGCGTCGCGATACGCATCGTGCGGCGGTGCACCGACCTCGACGGCAAAGTCGCAGTACGGACACAGCTTGCGGCACCACGGGAAGTGGATGTAGATGCCTAGCTCCGAGATGCAGCCAATCTACCTCGACAATGCCGCTTCGACTCGCGTCGCCGACGACGTGGTCGCCCTGATGACCGAGGTGATGCGCACCGCGTGGGGCAATCCGAGCTCGCAGCATCCGCAAGGCGCCGCGGCGCGGACGTATATCGAGGCGGGCCGCGGTCGGCTGCTCGCCGCGCTCGGGGATCCGAACGGCGCCAAAGGCGAGATCGTGTGGACGAGCGGCTGCACCGAAGCCGACGCGCTCGCGGTGCTCGGTGGATCGCGGCTGCGCGAGGGCCACGTCGTCGCGTCGTCGATCGAGCACGCCGCCGTCACCGAAGCCGCGACGCGCTCGGGTCGCGAGGTTCGGTTCATCGATCCGGGCCCCGATGGCGTCCTCGATCCGGACGTCGTCGCGGCCGCCGCGATCGGTGCCGCCGTCGTCGCGATCGTCATGGTGCAAAACGAGGTTGGCACGGTGCAGCCGATCACGCACATCGCCGGCGCGGTCCGTCGCGCGAACCCCGATTGCCACATCCACGTCGACGCCGCGCAGGCGTTCGGCAAGGTCCCGCTCGACGTCACCGCGATCGGCGCGGACTCGGTCGCGCTCGCCGGACACAAGCTGCACGGCCCCAAAGGCGTCGGCGCGCTCTGGCTCCGCACCGGCGCGCGCCTCGAGCCGCTGTGGGTCGGCGGTGGTCAGCAAAAGGGCATGCGCGGTGGCACCCAAGACGCGCCCGGCATCGCGGGCTTCGGTCTCGCCGCCGAGCGCGCGATCACGCAGATGCCGTCCGCGCGCACGCGATGGCTCGAGCTCGCGGGCCGCGCGACCCATATCCTCGACGAGCGCGGCATCGCCTATCGCAAGCTCGTCCCCGATGTTCGACGCGCACCGCACATCCTCGCGCTCGGCATCACGGGCGTGCCCGCGACCGCGATGCGCACGGTGATGTCGAGCCGCGGCGTCTATCTGTCCACGGGCTCGGCGTGCGCCGAAGGCACGAGCAAACCATCGCCTGCCCTCGTCGCGCTCGGCCTGCCCGAGAACGCGGGCATGGTGCGGCTCTCGTTCGGACTCGACACGCAAGGCGCGGACGTCGACGCGGCGACATCGCTGCTCGCGGACGTGATCAGCGAGCTGCGCGCCTCCTGATCGCGCCATCGCCGCGCCCGCGAAACCTCGCGCCCCGCGTTGCGCCCGCCAACCTCGGGCGACACCCCGTCTCCCGCGCGTTACGACGTGGCGCGATCTCCCAGGCACAACATCGCGGAATCACGAACAACCTTGCGAGGCATGGCGACTGCACCAGCCACCTCGCGATGCAACCAACGACCATCTCGATCGACGACCTCGCGTTCATCACCGGCGGCGCTGGCGACGGCAATGGCCTCTGGGACCGCGCGAGTCGGGTCGTCGGCTCGGTCACCGAGAGCGCGAAGGTCGGCAGCGGCGTCGGCGCACTCGTCGGCGGCACCGGTGGCGCGGTCGTGGGCGGCGTGACCGGCGCGGCGGCCGGCGGAGTCGGCGCGATTCCCGGCGCGGCCGCAGGAACGGTCGCGGGTACGGCTGCCGGTGGCGCGGTCGGCGCGACGGTCGGCGGTCTCTACGGACTCGGTCGCGGCGTCGTGAACGAATTCCGTCGCTGATCACGACCCTCGCTGATCACGACCCTCGCTGATCACGTCCCTCGTTGATCACGACCGTCGCTGATCACGACCCTCGCTGATCACGTCCCTCGCTGATCATGAACCATCTCTCGCAACGCGAGGTCGCTCCGGCGATCTCGCGTTTTGCGTTTTCGGAGCGTGTGCAAGGCCGTGCGTGCATGCGCGTCGTCATGCGCGTGCGTGCACCGCGTCGTCGAGGCAGTACTGCGCGCGATCGTGCACGACGCGCGCGTCCCGCACCGCGAAGCGCATGTCGTCGCGCACGGGATGCATCTCGTCTCCCGCGTGCGGCAGCGATCTCCGTCGAGGATCGCGCAAGTCACGAACATCTCGATCGCGATCGGTCGGCACGCTCTCTGTATAGACAACTGCTCGGAGGAATCATCACCATGCAGAATCTCGACACGGCAGCGTTCTCTTCTCTCTCGATCGACGACCTCGCGTACATCACCGGCGGAGCCGGTGACGGCAATGGCCTGTGGGACCGCGCGGGTCGCGTCCTCAACACCGTGGGTAACGACGCGCAGAACGGCGCGGGACTCGGTGCCGCCATCGGCGGAACGGGCGGAGCGATCGCGGGCGGCGTGACCGGTGCTGCCGCGGGTGGCGTTGGTGCGATTCCGGGCGCAGCCGCGGGCGGCGTCGCCGGCGCGACGACGGGTGGCGCGGTCGGTGGAGCGGTCGGTGGCCTGTGGGGCCTCGGTCGCGGCATCGTCAACGAGTTCCGTCGCTAACGAATTCGCAGCTGCACTGGAGGGTGTGGCTGCGCGTTCATCGCGACTGGCATCGACACATGAACTTTCGCGCGCGAGATCCGCGCGCTCACGAATCAGGAGCTACGCATGCAGAACATCGACACGACCACCTTCTCTTCTCTCTCGATCGACGACCTCGCGTTCATCACTGGCGGCGCTGGTGACGGCAATGGCCTGTGGGACCGCGCGGGTCGCGTGCTCAACACCGTCGGACACGACGCGCAGAACGGTGCGGCCGTGGGCGCGGCGGTGGGCGGAACCGGTGGCGCGATCGCCGGCGGCGTGACGGGTGCTGCCGCGGGCGGCGTCGGCGCGATTCCGGGTGCCGCCGCCGGCGGTGTCGCCGGCGCGACGACGGGTGGCGCGGTCGGTGGTGCGGTCGGCGGCCTGTGGGGCCTCGGCCGTGGCATCGTGAACGAGTTCCGCCGCTAGTCGGAGGACCACGTCATGATCAACTCACACGTAGAACCGGTGTCGGGACTCGACAAGATCACGAAGAACGCCGCCGCCGTCAGCGCCCTCGGTGCTGTGGCCGGAACGATCTACGCGCTTGTCACCCACGACCTCACGATCCCGCTCGGCGCGGCGTGCGGTTTTGTCGGCGGATTGATCGGCGGCATCATGCGCGGGCTCATCTTGAGCCTGCCGCGGCAGAAGCCCTGATCGTCAGCCCGCGCTGAACACGAGCGCGAAGCGGTAGGTGCCACCCGGGGATGCGCGGAACTTCCAACCGCGGATCGCCGAGATGAGGCACTTGCCGAGCGTATTTTCGGAGTTCGACGACAGACCGACGGTCTTGACCGTGCCATCCGGCGCGATCTCGAGCGTCACGTTGATCTTCTTCACGTCGCCGATCAGGATCGCATCGGCGCCGCGCTGCGCACGCATGTAGCAGCGCTGCGTGGTCGACGACTGCGAGCGCGCCATCGTCTCGACGTCATCGCCGCTGATGCGTTGACCGCCCGGCGGATCTGGATCGATCGGATTCTGCGTCGTGTTGTTGCTGTTGTTCGGGTTCTTCGGACGCACCGGGTTCTTCGGCTGCGGGAAGAACGGGTTCGCCGCGGAGCCTTTCGGATCCTCCGGCGTGGTCCGCGGGTGAAGTGGATCGTCGGGGCGCGTGGTGTCGATCGTGTCGCTGCGCCCGAGCGTGGTGATGCCGGAGTCCTCACCACCGACGAGCATGAGCACCGCCGCGATCACGCCCGCGACGAGCAACGTCGCGACCGCGATCAAGATGAACAGTCCCTTGCGATGGTTCGCTTGAACCGCGGGGGCGATCGCGATGTCGCTCGGCGCATCGGCGAGCATCGGATTCGCACCGATCCCCGCCGCGAGGTTCGGATCGTCGATGCGTGCGATCGCGCCGGTGGCGCCGATGCGCGGCACCGCGCCCGTGTTGCCGAGTCGCGCGACCGCGCCGGTCCGGTTCGCCGTGGCGATCGGGCCCGAGCTGCGCGTCGGAGGCGTGCCGCTGATGGATTCGGCGCGCTTGGGCTTGGTCGCCATCAGGTCGGCGAGCTTCACGACGCGCGAGACCTCGCCGATCTGGAGGTCGTCGTCGTCGGGCTCGTCGAACGTGCTCGAGCTCGGCGGTGTGGGAGCGGGCTTGCTCTCGACGGGCGGGAACGCACTGGCAGCCGCAGCGGCGATCACGTCCTCGCGCTTCTTGCGCGCGGCCGGCTCGGCGGCGGTGTTCGCCTCGTCGTCGAACGGCGGCGCTTCGATCATCGTCGCTTGATCGCCGACGTCGAACGCGTTCTTGGTGGCCGTGCCCTTCGCGCTGATGCTCGGTCCGTTCGGAACCGGCGCCGGTGCAGGCGTGATCGCGGGGACCTTCATCGCGCCCGCGCCGTTCGCGGGCTTGGTGATCGATGGCGTGATCGACGGCATCGCGCCGTGACCACCCGGCGGCGTCGCGCGCGCCGCGCCGTTGCCGTTCAGCGTGGGCAGGACGAGCCCGGGGTTACTCGCCGTCGGGACGCTGCGCTCGAGCGACGCCATCGTCGCTGCGAACAGCGGCTTGGGCTCGCTCTCGTCGATCTTCTGCGTCTGCGGCTGCGAGGCCATGCGATGCGCGGGCGTCGCTCCGAGTCCGGGCGCGCGCGGCATCGGTGGAGGCGCCACCGGCATCGGCGGTGCGACCGGCTTCTTCCGCAGCCCGCGGAAGTGGCTCACCTTGTCGACGGGCAGCCAGTCGTCGAAGCCTTCGCTCCAGCAGTGGAGGTCCGCATCGAACGCCTTGCTCGCGACCCACCGCTGCGCATCGGCGAGCGAGAACGGACCCGACTGATCGCCGTCGATGGAGACGTACCACTCCTCTTCGAGGGCAGCGGGCGGCTTGGTGGTCAGCGCGTTGGCGAACGCGGCGCCGAGCGCACCGGGGCCCGCACCGTTTTGAGACTGGACCACCTGCGGTGCCTCGGTGGTGGACTTGTTGCGACGGGGGGACGGATCGGACGCGTCGACATCCGTCATGCCCTCGCGAACCGTGATGACGTTCGCGCAGTTCTTGCAGCGGATCTTGAGGATCTTGCCGCGAACTCGGTCGTCACCGATCGAATACCGGGTCTTGCAGCGGTCGCAGAGAAACTTCACGCGACGTTCCCCGCTCCGATGTGGATTCCCCAGCGCGACACGTCGGTAGATTGTGCCGAAAAAAAGCAGTGGTGGCAAAGGCGTACGACCGTCGACACGCCCAGCATCTCAGGGCTTGGATGGGACGGTCTCGCCACCGGCGTCCGTGGCAATCCCCGAGCCGCTGCCTTCGGTGGCCGGCGCGGTTGTCTTCACGGGCTTGTCGTGAAGCCGAGCGACCGAGACCGATGAGATCACCACGACATCGCGCCACGGTCCCTGCGCGTCCGGCAGGTCGGCCTGTGTGGTGAGGAGACCTCCGACCTCGAACGAATCGCTCCCCGCGGCGAGCTCCAAGTACAAGTCGATCTCGGGGAGCTCGACGCCGATCCACCGCGCGTTGGTCGCCGACAGCGAGTACAGCGCCTTGTCGGCGGTCTTGGTCAGCTTTCCGCCTTCGAAGCGATACGCGAGCAAGGACCACGTCCGGGTCTGCACTTCGTCCGAGCGCGTGACGATGACGAGCTCGTCGCGTCCCTCCACGCGCAGCGGCCGCGCGAACACGATGGTGCCCGGGATGCGGAGCAGCGGCGCGAACAACTTGTCGGACTCGGCGCTGCGGATCGAGATCTCGTTGCCGTCGACGAGCACCTGCTCTCCCGCGCCGCTGCCCAGAAAGCACGCACCGAACGTGGTCTCCGTCGACGCGGGCCGAGGGCACGCGGGCTCGGTCGCGGGCAGGACCGCGGGCGTGTCGGTGGTGACCACGATCGCGGCGATGCGATCGGTCTTCGGATCGAACAGCACGCGCGCACCCGGCGGGCTCGCGGGAATCTCGAGCCGCGGATCGTGCGCACGACCGAGCTCGCCTTGCAGGAGACCTGACTTCTCGAGCTCCGCGCGCGTCGAGCCCACGTGGAGTCCACTCTCGGTGCGCGCGACCTGCGCGTCGACGACCGCGACCGACGTCGCCGTTCCGTTCGGTTCGCCACCGATGCGGACCGAGTCGCCTTCTTCGGCGCGGATCAAGCTGCGATGCAGCACGCTCGGGATCTCGAACATCGCCATGCGCGGTCCGGTCGGCAGCTGTTGCAGGATGTCCGCGAGCCGCTCGCCGAGGCGATACGGCCCGACGCCGGTCGCCGAGATCAAGAACGGCGGTAGCGGGCGCACGATGCCGACGGGCGGTTCGATCACGCGGCGCGAGCGCTCGACCTCGTGGCGTGGTGGCGAGCGATCCTTCGGCTCGTGATCGCACGCTTCTCCGCAGGCCCCGACGAGGACCACGAGCAGGAGCGAGACCGCGCGCATCACGTCAAGACGATATACGCCACCAGCCCGAGGACGGCCACCAGCAGCATTCCGACGAGGATCCACGGCAGTCGCGACGGCTCGCGCGCCTGCAACATCGACGAGCCAACGGTGGGCACGGGCGTCTGCGCGCGTGGGGAGTGTGATCGTGTCGCTGCCGGCACCGGCGTCTGCGTGCTCGGCGCGGCGACGCGCTTGAGCGGCGCGGGGATCGGCTTTTGCTCGACGGGCAAGGATGGTGGTGGCGCGATGCCATCGACGGTGTCGACATCGAGATCGCTCGTGTCGACGCCGATCGACGTCGTGCTGTCGCCGACGAGATGCGGATCGATCTTCTCGCGCGGGTTCGTGACCGAGGCGAGGTCCATGCTGTCGTCGGGCTCCCCGCTCGCGGTGACGATCTCGCTCGGTGGCCGCTCGGCACCGGTCACCGGCCCCATCCCCGACGGACGCACCGGCACCGGCGTGCGCAGCGCGCGAAGCTCCGCGAGCTCCATCCCGAGCGCGGCCGCGACCTCGCCCTCGGGCTGATCGGTGTCTTCCCACTCGCGCGCTTGCTCGGGTCCCGGCGCGCCTTCCGACGGCTTGTAGCCATCGAACACCTGGCTGTCGAAGTCGAGATCGTCGTGCCCCGCCGCGATGCGCGCCTCCGCTTCGCTGACGAGCTCGGGGCGACGCTGACCGCCGGCCGCGTGCGTGAGCATGTCGAGGTACCGCGCGATCCGCACCGGTCCCGAGTGCAGCCGCTCGTCGCGCAGGAACGTCTCGAGATCGTCCGCGAGATCGTACGCGCTCTGATAGCGATCTCCCGGGTGCTTCTCGAGCGCGCGCATCACGATCGACTCGAGCGCCGCGGGGAAGTTTCGCCGCGCGAACGTCGGCGGTTCGATCTCCGCGTTCACGAGCTTCGGGACGATCTCGGCCGGCGAGCCGCGAAACAACCGCTTCCCGACGGTGATCTCGTAGAGGACGATGCCGAGCGAGAAGATGTCGCTGCGATGATCGATCTGCTCGTTCGTCGCCGTGCGCGATGCTTGCTCCGGCGACATATAGGACAGCTTGCCGGGGATGACGTCGGTGCGCGTGCGCTGACCACGCGCGCGTGCGATGCCGAAATCGATCACCTTCATCGTGCCGTCCTGCGTGACGAGCAGGTTCGTCGGCGAGATGTCGAGGTGCACGATGTCGAGCGGCTGATCGTGGAGCATCGTGCCTTCCGCGCCGCGCTTGGCGTGGAAGTAGCCCATGCCGTGCGCGGCCTGGCGGATCAGCTCGACCGCGTGCTCGATCGGCAAGAACCGACCGTTCGCGATGCCGCGGCGACACAGCTCGTTGAGCTCTTCACCGACGATGTACTCCATCGCGATGTACGGGATGCCATCGTGCTCGTCGACATCGTAGACATGCACGATGTTCGGGTGATTGAGCAGCGCACCGATGCGCGCTTCGTCGAGGAACATCTCGACGATCCGCGGATCGTCGGCGAGCTCGTGGCGGAGGCGCTTGATCACGACCTCCTTCTCGAAGCCGGCCATCGCGGCTTGGCGCGCGAGATAGATCTCGGCCATGCCGCCGACGGCGAGGCGCCGCAGCAACGTGTAGCGACCTCCGAACGTCGTCGGCTCGAGGTCCGCGGTGCGATGCCTCACGATGGCGGCACCTCGACGGCTGGAATCGGCAGGCCCGCGGCGGCGTGCGCGGCGCGAGTCCCGTCGATCGCGGCTTGCACCACGGGGTTTCGCGACGGCGGCGCCGGTGCGTCGGCCAGGAGCGCCGGAGCGACGAACGTCGACAGCACCTTCGACATCCCGCCGGCGAGCCCGTCGAGATCGTAGCCGCCCTCGAGCACCGCCACGATGCGTCCACCCGCGGTGCGATCGGCGACCGCGCGGAGTCGTCGCGCCATGCGCGCGAAGCCTTCGTGCGTCACGCGCATGCCGGCGAGCGGGTCGTGCTCGAACGCGTCGAAGCCGGCGCTGACGAGCACGAGGTCCGGCTTGTACGCGAGCAGCTTCGGTACGAACACCTGATCGAACACCGCCGCATAGTCCTCGTCGCGCGCACCGCCGGGCAAGCCGACGTTGACGGTGGCGCCGCGTGCCTTCTCGCCGCCGATCTCCGTCGGTGCGCCGGTGCCGGGATAGTACGGATACTGGTGCACGGACATGTACAGGACGTCCGGATCGTCCCAGAAGATGTCCTGCGTGCCATTCCCGTGGTGCACGTCCCAATCGATGATCGCCACGCGCGCCGCGCCGGCCGCACGCGCTGCCGCGGCCGCGACCGCGACGTTGTTGAGGAGGCAGAAGCCCATCGCGCGATCGCGCGTCGCGTGATGTCCCGGCGGACGCACGACGGCGATCCCGCGCGAGAGCTCGCCCTTCAGCACGCCGAGCGCGAGCTGCGCCGTGGTCCCCGCTGCGGCACGCGCAGCGTCCCACGTGCCGGGCGAGAAGTACGTGTCGCCGTCGAGCCAGCCTTGCTTGCCGGGAACGACCTTCTCGAGATCCTGGAGATACCCGCTCGCGTGAACGCGCACGAGCTCGTCATCGGTCGCCGCGCGGATCGGCACCTGCGTGCCGCGCGTCGCGAGGTTCGCTTCGTTCAGCGCGTCGCGGATCGCGTCGAAGCGCGCCGGGCGCTCCGGGTGGCCCGACGGCGCGCGATGCCCGCTGGCACCGAAGATCTCGTCGAGAACGTAGCCGAGCATTACTCGCGCTCGGCTCGCATCGGTCGCCCGAGCAAGCGTCCGATCGCTTCGCGCACGGGGACGCCTTCGTGAATGATCGCATTCATCGCGTCGATGATCGGCGCATCGATGCCCATCTTCGCGGTGAGCTCCTTCGCGACCTTCGCCGTCTTCACGCCCTCGGCCACCTGGCGCATGTCGGCGAGGATATCCGCCATCTTCTTGCCCTGCCCGAGCGCGAGCCCGACGCGACGGTTGCGCGAGGAATCGCCGGAGCAGGTGAGCACGAGGTCGCCCATGCCCGAGAGCCCCGCGAACGTCTGCGGATGCGCACCGAACGCGTTGCCGATGCGGATCATCTCGGCGAGGCCGCGCGTGATCAGCATGATCCGGGTGTTCGAGCCGAAGCCGAGGCCATCGCTGATGCCCGCGCCGATCGCGATCACGTTCTTGAGCGCACCGCCGAGCAGCACGCCGGTGACGTCGTCCGTCGAGTAGATGCGGAAGCTCAGCGTCGACAGCGCCTTCTGCGCGAGCGACGTGGTCTCCGGATCGAAGCCCGCGAGCACGATCGCCGCCGGGAATCCGGCCGCGAGCTCGCCCGCGAACGTCGGCCCCGAGAGGTACGTCGCGCGCTGCGCGATCCGCTCGGGGAGAATGTCGCGATAGACCTTGTCGATCGTCTGCAGCGTGCCGTCTTCGAGGCCCTTGCTCGCGTTGATCACGATCGCGTCGGGATCCATCCAATCCCGCGCGCGACCGAACACGTCGCGGATGCCGTGCGACGGCGTGACCCCGACGACGAATCGCTTGCCGCGCACCGTCGCCTCGAGATCACTCGAGACGGTCACCGAGTCGGGCAAGCGATGCCCCGGCAGGTACGCCTTGTTCTCCCGATCCGCCTGCAGCTGCGCGGTGGTCTCGGGATTGCGGTTGTACAAGCAGACCCGATGACCGGCCTTGCCGAACAACACGGCGAGGCAGGTGCCGTAGCTACCGCCTCCAATGACGGCAATGTCTTCGGCCTGTGCGCTCACGGCGACGCGACCGTATCACCTCGCCCCCCGCCGGCAAAAGCCGGCGCAAGGTGCTTAACGATCGGCTCCACGCGAGATCAGCGGCGGAACTCGTTGACGATGCCGCGACCGAGGCCCCACAGGCCACCGACGGCTCCACCGACGACGCCGCCCGTGGTCGCGCCCGCGACGCCACCGGCTGCCGCGCCCGGAATCGCGCCGACGCCGCCCGCGGCCGCGCCCGTCACACCACCCGCGATCGCTCCGCCCGTTCCGCCCACCGCGGCGCCGAGACCGGCACCGTTCTGCGCGTCGTTTCCGACGGTGTTGAGCACGCGGCCGGCGCGGTCCCAGAAGCCGTTACCGTCGGCACCGCCGGTGATGGTGGCGAGATCGTCGAGAGAGAGCGTCGAGAACGTGGTCGTGTCGAGATTGTGCATGGTCATTTCCTCCGCTCATCCGCCAATGCGTTCGACGTGCCGAAACTCGACGGACGTGGTCTCGAAGGCTTGCGCGCGCGACGGTCAACATTGCTGCTGCGCTCGGGAGACGAACTGCATCCTCGGTTCGACGGCTCGCAAGATCCCTGAATCGTTCTGCGAAAAAGTTTCAGCTCCAACGATCCAAACGCAATTCTGGCTCGTACATGCGCGTTCGCACGCGCCCCGGACGTGCCGGACGTGCCGGACGTGCCGGACGTGCCGAGAGGCTCCGAGAGGTGATCGATCACGCGGGCGTCGCGGCGAGCGATTCGGTCGCGATCACCACGCGATTGCGACCCGCGCGTTTCGCCGCGTACAGCGCGGTGTCCGCCGCGCGGACGAGCGCTTCGACGTCCGCGCCGTCGTCGGGAAACGTCGCGACGCCGATCGACACGCTGAGCTTGCCCGCCCTCGGCGCGGCCTCGGAGAAGTCGTTCGCGTAGACGCGCTCGCGCACGCGCTCGGCGACCTTGGCCGCGGTGAACTTCGCGGTGTCGACGAGGATCACCGCGAACTCTTCGCCGCCGTAGCGCGCGACGACATCGTTCGCGCGGCGCGTATCGGCGAGCACGCGCGCGAGCTGGCGCAGCACTTCGTCGCCCGCGGGGTGACCGAACGTGTCGTTGAACTGCTTGAAGTGATCGACATCGAGCATGAGCAACGACAGCGGCAGGCCGCTGCGCTGGCTGCGCTCCACTTCGAGCGTGAGCCGCTCGTGGAAGTGGCGATGGTTGTACAAGCCCGTGAGCCCGTCGGTGACCGCGAGCTGCGCGAGCCGCGCGTTCGCTTCGGCGAGCTCGTGCGTGCGCTCGTGGATCTTCGCCTCGAGCTCGCGGTTCATCTCGAGCAGCGCTTGGTTCTTCGCCGACAGCGACGCGATCAGCTGTTGGTTCTCGTTGACCAGGCGGTACTGGCGCAACAAGTTCTCGACGGCGAGCAAGAGCGCGGTCTCGTCCCACGGCTTGCCGATGTAGACGTTGAGGTGCGCGCGATTGATCGCGTCGACCACCGCATCGAGGCCGGCTTGGCCGGTCAGCAGCATCTTCGTGGTGGTCGGGAGCCGGCGATCGACGATCTCGAGCAGCTCCACGCCCTTCATCCCCGGCATGATCTGATCCGCGATCACGAGCGCGATCGATTCGCCTTCGCGGGTGAGCTCGTCGAACAACGCGACCGCTTCATCGCCGGAGCGCGCGGTGGCGATCTGGCACTCGTGGCCGAAGCGAGCGCCGAGCTGCGCGCGCAGGACGCGCAGCACGCCTTCTTCGTCGTCGACGCAGACGATGACTTCTTTTCTCACGACGCGGCTCCCGACGCCGTCACGAGCGGCAGGCGCACCTCGAACACGGTGCGGCCGGGCTGCGAGGTGCACGTCATCTCGCCGCCGTGCTTGTCGACGATCTGGCGCGCGATGCCGAGCCCGAGACCGGTGCCCTCGCCCTTCGGCTTGGTCGTGAAGAACGGCTCGAAGATCTGCGGCAACGCCTCGGCGGGTACGCCGGGTCCGTTGTCGATCACCCGCACGACGGCGCAGTCCCCGTCCACGGCGGTCTCGATCGTGATCGCGCCCTTCCCGGCGAGGGCCTGTTGCGCGTTCTGGATCAAGTTAGTCCACACCTGGTTGAGCTCGTCGACGAACACCGGGACGCGCGGCAGGTTTCCGTAGCGTCGTTCGACGACGATATCACGCAGCGCATGGTGCAACAGCGCGAGCGTCGTCTCCAATCCTTCGTGCAGATCCGCATCGACGCGTGTCGCTTGCTGATCGAGGTGCGAGTAGGACTTGAGTGCACCGACGATGCGTTGGATCTGTCCGACCGCGGTCCTCACCGTCGACGACGTCCGGTGTAGGTACACGTGATCGGTCAGCGCCGCGATCACCTTGCGCGCGAGTTGGCGGTGCGTACCGAGCGCGGCGAGGAAGCTCTTCGCCTCGTCGACAGTAGCGCCGAGATCCGCGAGGTCGGCCGCGATGCTCGAGTCGTCGAACGGCAACACTTTGGCGAGCTCCTTGGCCGCCTTCCGCGACACGAGTCCGGTGACGAGCGGCCGCTCCGCCATCGCCTGCGCACAACTCTCGAGCCACGCCTCGATCTCGACCGCGACGCTCGGCGCGCTCGCCGCGAGCTCGACACCGTGGCGCCCCACGCGTGCGAGCGCGGCCGGGAGGCTGTCGATCGTTCCGCGGATCGCCGCGGTCGGCGAGTTGATCTCGTGCGCGACGCCCGCGACGAGCAAGCCGAGCCCTGCCATGCGCTCGCTGAGGATCAGCTGCGCTTGGGTCTCGCGCAGATCCGCGAGCGCCTTGCCGAGCTCGGTGTTGATCGCGGTGAGCTCGGCGGTGCGAAGGCGAACCTTCTTCTCGAGCTCCTCGGACGCCTCGCGGACCTCCGAGTAGAGCAGCGCGTTCTCGACGGCAGCGCCCGCTTGGTCGGCGAACGTGGTGATGAGGTTCAGGTCGGCCTCGGAGAGCTCGCGCCCACCATCCGCGCGTCCGACCACGAGTACGCCGACGACACGCGCCTTGCGATCGAGCGGCAGCGCGACGAGCGGCCCCGGTGCGTTCGCCCGTCGCGCGGCTTCGCCGAACGTCGCGTCGTCCGCGGCGCGCGCGAGGGCGACTTGTTCGCGCGTCTTCCACACCTGATCGACGAGCGCGCGCAGGGCTTCGGCGTCGACGAGCGATTCATCCGTCGCGAGCGCGCTCGACACGCCGGCGCGCTTGCCACGCGCCGCCGACAGCCGGAGGCGCGGCGTGCCCGCGCGCTCCGATCGCTCTCCGCCTTCGACGAGCCACAGCGCCGCGAGCTGGATATCGAACGTGCGCGCGAGCGCGTCGACGATCTTGCGCGACACGCTATCGAGATCGATCACCGACGACACGGCGCGACCGGCATCGTGCAGCGCGACGATCTCCCGCATGCGCGCGGCGAGGCGCGCTTGGTTGTCCTTGAGCGTCACCGTCATCTGGTTGAACGCCTCGGCGAGGTCGGTCAGCTCGTCGCCGCCGGGGATCTCGATGCGGTGATCGAGGTCGCCGCGCGACACGGCGATCGCGCCGCGATGCAGATGGCGGATCGGCGCACCGAGGCGGCGCGACCAGAACAGCGCGAGGACGAGCGCGAACGCGAGTGCAGCGATGCCGCCCGCGACGAGCGAACGAATCGCGAGCCGCTTCGTCGCGGCGAGCGACGCGCGATCGACGGCGACGCCGATCACGCCGACCGCGTGATCCTGATGATCGAGGAGCCCGGTGAACGCGATCTCGTACTGACCGGCGACACCGAAGGTCTCCTCGTCGAGATCGAGCGCGGTCACGATGCGCTTTCCCTCGAGCGCGGCGCTGCGATCCGCGGCGCTGATCGCGATCGGCATCGTGCGCCGGCCGAGTCGCGAACGAAACGTCGCCTGCAGCTTGCCGGACGTGTTGCCGAGTAAGACGTCGGCGGCGAGCGCGCCCTTGATGCCGTCGGCGAAGTCGCCGTCGAGCGGCGTCGACAGCACGAGCACGCCCTTGAGCGCGAGCCCGGCGTCGACGACGGGGGACACCGCGCGCACGACCGCGCGCTCGCCGACCTCGACGAGCGACACCGTGCGTGTCCATGCTTGGCCGTTGCCGACGAGCGAATCGCCGGCATCGACGCCGACATCGCGAAACCGCGCGTCCGCTCCACCGAGCACGCGATCGAACTTCGGCTTGCCGTTCGCGTCGAACAGCTGCAACCGCGCCGACGGCACGTGCACCGCCTCGTGCGCGAGCCAGGTCTCGATCGCTTCTTCACCGAGATCGATCGCATCGACGAGCTCGCTCGACTCCGAGAGCTGCACGCACTCGTCGCTGAGCCGCTCCACCGCACGCAGCACGAGGTTCAAGCCGACGGTGAGCTGGCGATCGGCGTCCTCGGCGAGGCCGCTCTCGAGGCTCGACAGGATCACGCGCGTCGCGAGCAGGGCGACGATCATCACGGGGACCAGCGCCGCGAACGCCATCGCGACGACGAGCTTGGAGCGCAAGCGGAGACGCAGCTGCGGGGTGGCGACCGGCTTCGCGATCCGCGGGTTCTTCGGCTTCTTGCGCTCGGTCTCGTCGGGCGGAGTCATCGCGCCCTCCGCTTGATGCGCGCATAGATCGGATGGCCGAGCGGCGAGAGCACCACGTCCTCGAGCTCGGCGCGCGCGGCGACGACAAACTCGGAGTGCGCGAGCGGCACCCACGGCGCGGCCTCGGCGATCGAATCCTGCACGTCCGCATAGAGCCGCGTGCGCGTCGCCTTGTCGCTCGTGCGCGCGCGCGACAGCATCTCGTCGACCTTCGGCTCCTTGTAGAACGCGATGTTCTGCGCGCCGGGTGGGGTCGCGTTGTCCGAGTGAAACAACACGTAGAGGAAGTTGTCGGGATCACCGGTGTCGCCGACCCAGCCGAAGATCGCGAGGTCGTGCTCGCCCGCTTCGACGGACGCCTTGTGCTCGCTGTACGGCTGCAGCACGAGCTCGGTCTTGATCCCGAGCTGGCCCATGGCGCTCTGCAGAAACCTCGCGACGCGCTCCGGCTGGCTGAAGTACGGGCGCGGCGTGGACAGCGCGAAGAACCGATAGACCTTGTCGGGATCGAACGTCCCGTTGGCGATCGCTTCGTTGAGGAGCTTGCGCGCGGTGACGAGGTCGTAGGCGTAGCGCGTTTTCGGCTTGTGATAGCCCCACTGCGTCGGTGGCAGCGGTCCCTCGGCCGGCACCGCGCGGCCCTGGAACGCGAGCTTCACGATCGGCTCCTTGTTGATCGCGTAGCTCACCGCGCGGCGCACGAGCGGATCGTTGAAGGGTGGCCGCTGCGTGTTGAACGCGAGGTAGCTGACGTCGTTGCCCGCGGTCGTATAGAGGTGGAGATCGGGGTGCAGCTCGACGAACGGCTGCTCGTCGGGGAGGATCGCCGTCGCGAGGTCCACGGAGCCCGACTCCAGCTCGACGAGCCGCTGCCGGGCGTCGACGATCACGCGGAACACGATGCGATCGATCGCCGGCTTGTCGCCCCAATAGCCTTCCCAGCGGCGCACCACGACCTGCTCGCCGCGATGCCACTCGACGATCTGGAACGGCCCGCTACCGACAGGGTGCTCGCGAAACGCGTCGCCCCACAGCTTCACGCCGGCCGGCGAGACGATCGGGAACATCGCGACGTCGCCGAGCAGCGGCGTGTAGGGCTTGGTCGTGTGGATCTCCACCGTCGATGCGCCGACCGCGACCACCTTGTCGATGCTCTGCAGGAGGCCGCGGCGATAGTTCGCGTCGGGCTTGGCGAGATAGAACGGGTGCGACTTCGAGAGGAGGCGCTCGAACGAGAACACCACGGCGTCCGCGTCGAGCGAGGTCCCGTCGTGGAACTTCACGTTCGGACGCAGCTCGAAGGTCCACACGGTGCCGTCCTGCGACACGCGCCACTGCGTCGCGAGCCCCTCGGTGACATCCGTGGTGCCGGCCTTCCAGCGCACGAGCCCCTCGAACATCAGGGTCCCGACCTCGATCGACTCGGAGTCGGTGACGCGCAGCGGATCGAGGGCCTGGACGTCGGCGGCCTCGGCCACGACGAGGGCACCGGGATCCCGCTGGTGCGAGGCAGGGCGGTCTGCGCCACAGCCGGCGGCGATCCAGACGAGGCACAACGCAGCGACCCCGCGCATCGCCGGCACAATATCCCCATTTGGGCTGATTGACTTCACGTCTTTCGCTGACTTAGCGTTCCCACCTCACCGTCGGTCGACGTGAACATCGCGCCGCCGACACCGTCTGAAGGGGGACTCTGAATGCATCGCCTAGGTTTGGCACTGATCGCCGTGGCATCGCTCTCCGCGTGCGACATCGGTAAGTTCACCGTGAATACGACCTCCAAGGTTCTCCTCCGCGGACAGCCCAGTCTCCAACAGGAGGCGGACTACGAGCTCGCGCGCACCGCGATCCCGGGCGCTCTGAAGACCGTGGAGAGCTTCTGGATCGTCGATCCCGATAACTGGCGCCTCAACAAGATCCTCACCGAGGGCTACTGCCAGTACGGCACGGCGTTCGTCGAGGACGATTGGGAGGCCGCGAAGTTCAAGAAGGACCTCGACGCGATCGAGTACAACAACACGCGCTCGAACCACATCTTCACGCGCTGCTTGAACTTCGCGCTCAAGGCGCTCGGACCGCGGTGGCAGAAGGAGATCTTCGAGGGTCCCGATGTCGTCGCGAAGCTCGTCAAGGAGACCAGCAGCGACAAGCGCTTCGAGCTCTTGTTCGCCGGACTGGCGCTCGGCTCGCTCGTGAATCACAACCTGACGCGCGTCGAGATGATCTCGAACCTGCCGACGGTCGAAGTGATCATGAACCGCGTCCTCGAGATGGATAAGGCGAACCCGCCCGCGAACAAGTCGCACGCGGCGCTGCCGTACATCGCGCTCGGCATGCTGAACTCCGGCCGCCCCGCCGCGATGGGTGGCGATCCGGCGAAGGCCAAGGCGATGTTCGAGAAGGCGCTCGAGGTCAGCAACCAGAAGATGCTGCTCGCTCGTACGCTGATGGGCTATCGCATCGGCATCCAGACCAACGACCAGAAGTTCTTCCACGAGCAACTCAAGATCGTGCTCGAGACCGCACCGTCGGTGTGGCCCGAGCAGCGCCTCGCCAACGAGGTCGCGCACCGCAAGGCCCGCCGGTATCTCTCTCACGAAAAGGACCTCTTCTAATGATCAAGCACGTACTAGCTCTCGCGACGGTGTCGCTCCTGGCTGTGAAGCCGGTAGCGGCGGACAACGTCGAGCTGCGCATCGCGACGCTCGCTCCTGCCGGTAGCCCGTGGATGGCCGTGCTCGACAAGAGCGCCGCCGAGATCAAAGAGAAGACGGCCGGCCGCGTCACGCTCAAGTACTTCGAGGGTGGCCAGCAGGGCGACGAGCGCGACTTCGTCCGCAAGATCAAGCTCGGTCAGCTCGACGGCGCCGCGGTCACCGCGATCGGTCTGTCGATGATCGACGAGTCGATCCGCGTGCTCGAAGTCCCGATGATGTTCGCCAACGTCGAGGAGGTCGACTACGTCGCCGACAAGATGTGGCCTTACTTCCAGAAGAAGTTCGAGAAGAAGGGCTTCAAGCTCAACGAGCGCGGCGAGGTCGGCTGGGCCTACTTCCTGTCGAAGACCAAGGTCGAGTCGATCGCGGACCTCAAGGGCCAGAAGCTGTGGCAGTGGGGCGATGACCGCCTCGTCGCCGCGATGTTCAAGAAGCTCGGCCTCAACGGCGTGCCGCTCGGCGTGCCAGAGGTCGACGCCGGCCTGACCTCGGGTCGCATCACGGCGTGCTACGGCTCGCCCGTCGCTGCGGTCGCGCTGCAGTGGTACACGAAGATCAAGTTCATGACGTCGATGCCGATGTCGTACGGCATCGGCGCCACCGTCGTGCGCATCGAGACGATCCAGAAGATCTCCGCCGAGGATCAGAAGACGGTCCAGGAGATCGGCAAGGCCGGCTCGAAGAAGCTCCGCAAGGTGCTGCGCAAGGCGAACGAGGATGCGAAGGCGACGATGACGCGCAAGGGCGTCACGATCGTTCAGACGCCGCAGGCCGTCGTCGACGAGTTCACGAAGAACGCGCTCGAGGTGCAGAAGGAGCTCGTGAAGACCGGCGTGTACTCGCAGGAAGAGCTCGACATGGCGCTGAAGTTCCGCGACGAGTTCCGCGCGAAGAAGAAGTAGTTTCGGTACCATCCTCGGGTGGCAGACGATCCGAAGGATGAGGGAGCTGCGGGAAACGGAGTGCCGGCAAAGGAAGCCGACATCCCGGAGACCCGCAAGCAAGAGCAGCGGCCGGAGCCTCCGAAGGACGATCCGGAACCGCCGCCGGTGGACCTGCACGCTCCGTTGACGTACCCGGATGACGGGCCGTTCTCGGCGCAGGTCCGCAAGCTCGACAACCTGATCGGCAAAGGCGAGCAGGTCGTCCTCGTGTTCATCCTCACGATGATCGTGTTGTTCGGCGCGTCGCACGCGCTGCTCGACAAGATCGCTCACATCCACGTCCCGTATAAGGACGACGTGATCAAGAGCGGCACGTTCGCGATCGCCATGCTCGGTGGCGCGTTCGCGAGCCATCAGATGAAGCACCTATCGATGGACCTGCTCTCGCGCAGGTTCTCGCCGCGCAACCGCCTGTTCCTCCGGATCACGCTGTCGCTGTTCGTGATCTTCGTGCTCGTCCTGCTGATCAAGTCCGGTCTCGCGAACATCGAGAACGAGAAGCAGTTCAACCAGGGCGGCGACTACCTCGTGTCGCGCGTCAAAGTCGCGTGGCTCATCCCGATCGGCGCGGGCCTGATGATCCTGCACGCAGTGCTGCACATCATCATCGACGCTGATTACATCAAACGCGGCGTCGTGCCCCCCGAGCGCATGAGGAGTGGCCACTGATGTTGGCGATTCTCATCATCCTTCTCACCCTCGTGTTCATCAGCGGTGCACCGCTGTTCACGATCATGCTCGGAGGAACCGCCCTCGGCGCGTTCTTCTCGCAGCGCGGCTTCACCATCGGCTTCGACGGCGCCATCAACAAGATGTTCGGCACCAGCGGCCGCGACGAGATCGAGGTGCTGTCCACGATCCCGTTGTTCATCTACGCCGGCTACCTGCTCGCCGAAGCGAAGACCGCCGATCGCCTCGTGCGCTTCGCGAACGCGATGATGGGGTGGCTCCCCGGCGGCCTCGCCGTCGTCACCATCGGCACGTGCGCGCTGTTCACGGTGTTCACCGGCGCATCCGGCGTGACCATCATCGCGCTCGGCGGCGTGCTCATGCCCGCGCTCGTACGCAACGGCTACCCCGAGCGCTTCTCGATGGGCCTCATCGCGGGCACCGGCTCGGTCGGCTTGCTGTTCCCGCCGGCGCTGCCGCTGTTCATCTACGGCACGGTCTACGGCCTCACCGGCCTCGACAAAGAGAACTGGGACACGCGGCGCTTCCTGTTCGCGGGCGTGGTCCCCGGCATGCTGCTGATCGGCATGCTGAGCGCGGTCGCGATCTTCGTCGCGGTCAAGAAGAACCTGCCGCGGCAGAAGTTCGAGTTCGGCGAGCTCGGCAAGAGCTTCATCGTCGCCCTCCCCGAGCTGTTCATCCCGTTCGGCGTCATCCTCGGCCTCGCGTCGGGCTTCGGCCTTCCCGAGATCGCGGCGCTGACGGTCGTCTACGTGACGATCCTCGAGGTCGCGTTCTTCAAGACGATCACGCTGAAGACGATGTGGGGCATCAGCTTCGAAGCGATGGCCATGATCGGCGCGATCTTCATGATCATCTTCGCGTCGACGGCGTTCACCGACTTCATGGTGAACGCGGAGGTCCCGAAGAAGCTCGTCGCGTTCACGCAGGAGAACGTCGAGAGCAAGGTCGTCTTCCTCCTCGCGATCAACGTGATCCTGTTGATCGTCGGAACGGTGATGGACATCTTCAGCGCGATCGTCGTCGTGCTGCCGCTGATCGCACCGATCGCGAAGGCGTACGGCATCGATCCGTACCACCTGGGCGTCATCTTCCTGTTGAACCTCGAGGTCGGATATCTCCACCCGCCCGTCGGTCTCAACTTGTTCCTCACGAGCGTGAAGTTCCAGCGACCGATCACCGAGGTGATGTGGGCGACGATTCCGTTCCTGGTCACGATGATCGCGGCGCTGATCATCGTGACGTACGTGCCGTCGTTAACCGTCGTACCCGAGGCCGAACGAATGGCCCCGGTGAAGAACCTCGTCGTGATGGTCGAGACCGCGCTCGAGGAGGGCAAGGTCGCGTATCCGACGTTGGCCCTCACCGATGATCGCGGCAACGAGATCAAGGGACCGGATGGCAAGCCAGTGACGCGCGTGTTCACCGATTGCGCGAAGATCACCGACGAGAACGAGCGCAACGTGTGCCAGGCGTTGTTCTTCGAAGTGACCGCGTGCAAGCCGAAGAAGGACTCGACGGATCCGAAGGAGGTCGCGTGCAAGAACGCCGCGATTGCCAAGTGGACCGTCGCGAACATGAACGGCGACGCGCTGCACCCCGAGTACGCGGTCACCACGATGACCGAGCTCGCGCTCGTCGATCTCGAGGGCAAGCCGCTCGAGTGGGACGAACCCGTGCTCGACGCGAAGGGTCAGCCCGTGATGACCGAGGACGGCGATCCGAAGACGGAGAAGAAGCCGCTCGTCGGCGCCGACGGCAAGCCGATCGTGAAGAAGCTCGCGTCGTGCGATGCCAAGTCCGGCACGGAGAAGGACACGTGCCGCGCGTTGTTCGTCGAGTCTTCGAACTGCTACATCGCGGCGCCCGATCACGCGGACTGCATCACCGAGAAGACCAAGGAGTGCACGGCGGATGCGCCAGCTCCTGCGCCCGACGGTGGCAGTGGTAGCGCCGGAAGTGGCACCGCCGGAAGCGGCAGTGCCGGCAGCGCCGCCGGAAGCGATAGCGCGACGGGCAGCGCGGCACCACCGGCAGCGAACTGCGTGCAGACGAAGACCGACGAGTGCCGGACCACGGCGATCAACGAGTGCGTACGGGACAAGATCCACGTCTGGCTCGAGGACAACGGGTCTCACGCGAAGGATCCGTAGAGGCGAGCGCGATGAGTCCGGCGGTCGCTTTGATCAAGACGATCCGCCCGCATCAGTGGGTCAAGAACGTCTTCGTCGCCGCACCGTTGGTGTTCGCGCGTCACCTGACGGAGTTCGACTACCTGTGGCGGACGATCGTCGCCGTGCTCGTGTTCTCGCTCCTGTCCGGGGCGGTGTACGCGTTCAACGATGTCCATGACGTCGACGCCGATCGCGTCCATCCGAAGAAGCGGCATCGGCCGATCGCAGCCGGGCATCTGTCGGAACGCGGCGCGCTGATCGCCGCCGGCGTGCTCGCCCTCACCGCGCTCGCCGGCGCGTTCGCGTTGTCGTGGAAGCTCGGCGTGGTCGCCGCCATCTACGGCGCGCAGAACATCGCGTACAGCCTCAAGCTCAAGCACATCGCGTTCGTCGACGTGGGATCGATCGCGTTCGGCTTCATCCTGCGCGTGCTCGCCGGCGCATTCGCGATCGGTGTCCCGCCCTCCGTGTGGCTCATCATCTGCACCGCGCTGCTCGCGACGCTCCTCGGCCTGGGCAAGCGCGGCCACGAGCTCGCCTGGGCGGAGAGGTCCGGCGGCGTCAAGAACACGTCGCAGACGCGCGCCGCGCTGTCGGGGTACTCCCTGCCCTCGCTACGCACTGCGATGTACATCCTCGCGCTCGCCACGTGCGGCGCGTACGTCGCGTACACGCTCGACGCGCACACGATCGCGATGTTCGGCACCGAGCGCCTGGTGTTCAGCGCTCCGTTCGTCGCCCTCGCGATCGCACGGTTCCTCTCGCTCGCGTTGTGGCGGCCCAAGGACGAGAGCCCGACCGAAGCGATGCTCCGGGATCCGTGGTTCCTCCTCGCTCTCGCGGCGGCGGTCGCGACGATCGTTTACGTGATCTATGGCCACCGCCTCGGCGGGTGAGGCCGTGGTAAAGCTGGCGGGTGCCCGGTAGCGAGATCGTCCAGCGCAAAGCGGATCACATCGAAGTCGCCGCGTCGGGACGCGCGGACTTCGCGAAGACCACGCTGCTCGAGCACGTGCACCTCGTGCATCAAGCGCTCCCCGAGCTAGCGCTCGACGAGGTCGATCTGTCGACGGAGATCGCCGGCAAGCGCCTCGCAGCACCACTCCTCATCACGGGCATGACCGGTGGCACGCCCGAGGCAGCAGCGATCAACCGAGACATCGCGCGAGCCGCGCAAGCAGCGGGCGTGGCGTTCGGTGTCGGATCGCAGCGCGCGATGGACGAGCATCCCGAGCTCGCGGCGACGTATCAGGTGCGTGACGCCGCGCCGGATGTGGTCCTCCTCGGCAACCTCGGCGGTGTGCAGGCGCTCGCGATGGGACCGGCACGTGTCGTCGAGCTCGCGAAGCGGATCGGCGCGGACGCGATCGCGATCCACTTGAATCCGGGGCAGGAGATGATCCAGCCGCGTGGCGACCGCGATTTTCGCGGCGTACGAGACGGGATCGCGCGATTGGTCGCCCACTCGCCGCTGCCTGTCATCGTCAAGGAGACCGGGTGCGGTCTGTCTCGCGAGGCCGCCGGCGCGTTGCTGGCGATCGGCGTGCGCACCGTCGACGTCGCGGGCGCGGGTGGGACGAGCTGGGTCGCGGTCGAAGCCGTGCGGGCGCGGGCGGGCAGCGAGGCGGCGGCGCTCGGCAGCGAGCTGTGGGATTGGGGCGTGCCGACGGCGGTCTCGGTGGTCGCATGCGCGAAGGCAGGGCTCGCGACCATCGCGTCCGGCGGCGTGCGCTCGGGCTACGACATCGCGCGCGCTCTCGCGCTGGGCGCACGAATCGGTGGGATGGCAGCTCCGATGCTGCGCGCGCAGCAGGCCGGCGGCGAGGCCGGTGTGCGCGCCGCGATCGAGCAGATCATCCATGCGATCCGGACGGTGTGCTTGCTCGCGGGCTGCAAGACCGCGAGCGATCTCGCTCGCGCGCCGCGCCACATCGGTGCGCCGCTGCGGCACTATCTGGATGACCTCGGCCTATGACGTCCGTCGGCCTCGGAAAGATCATTCTCCTCGGGGAGCACGCCGTCGTGTACGGGTTCCCTGCCCTCGCTGCGGCGCTCGACCGCGGCGTGACGATCGATGCCGTCCCGACGCCGGCCGGTGGCTCGCTGCGGATCGATATCCCCGCGTGGAACCTGCGCGTGCTCGCGTCCGACGATCATCCGGTCGCTCGGTCGCTCGTCGCCATCGCGGATGCGCTCGGTGTCGGTCGCCCGCCGGTCACGCTCGTCGGTGATGCGCAGATTCCGCCCGGCGCCGGCCTCGGCTCGTCGGCGGCGCTCGCCGTCGCATGCGCGCGCGCGCTGCTGGTCCACGACAAGCGCAAGATCGATCCGGCGATCGTGGCCGAGGCTGCCGCCGCGAGCGAGGTGCTGATGCACGGTCGCGCGAGCGGCATCGACGTCGCGTTCGCCGCGAGCGGTGGCATCGGCGTGTACCGCCGCGCCTCCGGTGTACGCCCACTGCGCGGCACCCAGCTGCGCGTGCTCGTCGGGCCGAGCGGCGCGCCTCGCTCGACTGCCGAGATGGTGCAGCGCGTGGCCGACGCGACGAGCGGACCGCACTCGACCTCCGACGACGACACGCGCCTCAAAGAGCTCGGCTCGCTCACCGATACGGGCACCGCCGCGCTCGTCGCGGGCGAGCACGCGAAGCTCGGTGCCGCGATGAACCGCGCGCACGAGATCCTCGGCGGGCTCGGCGTATCGACGCCGCAGCTCGATCATCTCTGCGCGGGTGCGCGGATCAGCGGCGCCTACGGCGCGAAGCTGACGGGTGCAGGCGGTGGCGGCGCGGTGATCGCGATCGCGCCGCGCGAACGAGAGAAGGCGATCCTCGAGAGCTGGAAGTCGGACGGGGTCGACGGCTTCGTCGCGACGGTGGGTTCGTGACGTCTGCGACCGCGCGCGCGTGCGCGAACATCGCGCTCGTCAAGTACTGGGGCAAACGCGACGCCGCGCGCAACCTGCCCGCAGCCGGCTCGCTCTCGCTCACGCTCGGAGCGCTCGTCACCGAGACCACCGTCGCGTTCGATCCCGCGCTCGCCGCCGACGAGCTGATCCTCGACGGATCGAGCGCACGGCCCAAGGAGGTCGCGAAGATCAGCGCGTTCCTCGATCTCGTCCGCGCCGAGGCGCAGATCACCGCGCGTGCGCGCATCACGAGCAAGAATGACTTCCCGACGGCATCCGGCCTCGCCTCCTCGGCCTCGGGCTTCGCCGCGCTCGCCGTCGCCGCGACCGCCGCCGCCGGCATCGCGATGTCGCCGCGCGCGCTGACCATCCTCGCGCGCCAAGGCTCGGGCTCCGCGGCGCGCTCGATCTATGGCGGCTTCGTGCGCATGCACGCCGGCACCAACCCCGACGGCAGCGACGCGTACGCCGAGCCGATCGCATCGCGCCTCGCGGATCGCGTGCGCATGGTGATCGCCGTCGTCGGCGGGGGCGCTCCGAAGTCGCACGGCTCGCGCGACGCGATGGATCACACCGCGCAAACCTCGCCGCTGTATCGCGCGTGGGTCGAGCTCGTCCCGCGCGACCTCGCCGCCGCCGAGGGTGCGCTCGCCGCGGGCGACCTCGCTGCGCTCGGCACGATCGCCGAAGCGAACGCGCTCGCGATGCATGCGTCCGCGCTCGCCGCGCGACCCGCGATCTTCTATTGGCAGCCCACGACGCTCGCGCTGCTCGCCGAGGTCCGCGCGCTGCGCGATCGCGACGTCGCCGCGTGGGCGACGATGGACGCCGGTCCGCACGTCAAGGTGCTCACGTCGATCGACGACGCGGACACCGTCGCCGCCGCGCTGCGCGCCGTGCCGAACGTCACCGACGTGCTCGTGTCGAGTCCGGGCTCCGGCGCGACGGTGATCGGCTAGCCTGCGGGAAATCTCCACGAGCGCCCCACGCCGTCTGCACACGCGAACGCCATGATCGAGTCGATGACCGTCACTGCCCCCGGCAAGTTGATCGTGACCGGCGAGTACGCCGTGCTCGACGGTGCCCCCGCGCTCGTCGTCGCGATGGACCGCCGCGTGGTCGCGCGGTTCGTGAGCGGACGCGCACGGGTCGTCGGCAGCTCGCCGTTCCTGCTCGCGGTCGCGCGCGAGATCGCCGCGCGCTATGGCGACGCGCACCCCGCGGCCGCCGCGGCGCTGTCGATCGCCGTGGACTCGTCGAGCTTCTACGATGGGGACAAGAAGCTCGGGCTCGGCTCGTCGGCAGCGGTCACGGTAGCGGCGACCGCGCTCGCGCTCGCGGCGACATCACCCGAGGCATCGCGGTCGGGAGAGCCGCGCACCTCGACGGGCCCCGCACACGTGATCGATCGGCGCGAGATCCTCGCGATCACGTGCGCCGCGCACGCGCACGCGCAGGGTGCGATGGGCGCGCGCGGATCGGGCGCGGATATCGCGTCCGCGGTCTACGGCGGCGCGATCGTGTTCACGATGGCGGGCGCCCACGTGGTTGGCGCACATCGGGCACACGATGGCGGTGACGATGCTGTCGCCGGCGCAAACGTTGCGCTGCCCTCTGTCGTCAAGCGCACGTGGCCGCACTCGGTGCGCATCGTCCCGTTCTTCACCGGTGCGTCGGCGAGCACCGCGGATCTCGTCGCACGGGTGACCGCCGCGAGGATCGCGAACCCCGTCGCGGTCGAGGCGGCGCTCGCGGCGATCGCCGACGCATCGAAGGCCGCGTGCAAGGCGATCGCAGCGCCTGCGGATCTCGCGCAGACCGCGCTGATCGCGGCCGTTTCCCTCGCGGGCTCGGCGATCGACCGACTCGCGATCGCGACCGGTGTCGACCTGGTTCCAGGCTGCGTCCGCGCCGCCCGCGCCGCGATGACCCGGTTTGGAGGCACCGCGAAGACCACGGGGGCGGGTGGTGGTGACATTGGCATCGCCGTGATTCCCGACACGGCGGACGTAACGGATGTAAGGGGCGCGCTCATCCAAGCGGGGTGCCAAGTGCTGCAACTCTCCGTCGACGAGACGGGCGTGGACTTGCGGGCCAACGCGCAGTAAACACGGACGTTCACGTGCGCCGCTCGTCTCGACTCACTGGCTTCTACCGCCTCGGCATCGCCGAGCGGAGACGGAAGCTGTTGGAGATGGCCGGCATGCCGCCCGATGGGTTCGCTGCGGTCGATCCGGGATCGCTGCCGCTCGATGTCGCGGACGGGATGATCGAGAACGTCGTCGGCACGTACGCGCTGCCGTTCTCGGTCGCGGTGAACTTCGTGATCGACGGCCACGACACGCTCGTGCCGATGGTGATCGAAGAGCCGTCCGTCGTCGCGGCCGCGTCCAATGCAGCGCGCATGGCGCGTCCCGCCGGGTTCACGACGAGCGTGTCGGCGCCGATCATGATCGGACAGATCCAGATCACGAACGTCGCGGATCTGCCCGCGGGTGCCGCCCGCGTTCGCGCGGCGAGCGAAGAGCTGCTCGCCGAAGCGCGGCGCTTGGTCCCGCGTCTCATGGAGCGCGGCGGTGGACCGCGCGCCGTCGAAGTACGGCCCCTCGCGAGCGAGGGACCCGATGGTGCCGTGCTCGTCGTGCACTTGCTCGTCGACTGCCGCGACGCGATGGGCGCGAACCTCGTCAACACGCTGTGCGAGGCGCTCGCGGATCGCGTCGCATCGCTCGCCGGTGGACGCGCCGGCCTGCGCATCCTCTCGAACCTGACCGATGGCCGCACGGTGACCGTGCGCTGCTCGATCGACGACGCGATGCTCGCCGAGGGCGACGCGAAAGGCGCGGACGTGCGCGCCGCGATCGCGGCGGCGTCGCGGTTCGCGGAGCTCGATCCGTATCGAGCGGCCACGCACAACAAGGGCATCATGAACGGCGTCGATGCCGTGCTGCTCGCGACCGGTCAGGACTGGCGCGCGGTGGAAGCGGGTGCGCACGCGTACGCGTCGCTGAGCGGCGTGTATCGCCCGCTCGCGATCTGGCGCGAGCGCGCCGACGGACAGGGCCTCGACGGCGAGCTGTGCATGCCGCTCGCCGTCGGCACCGTCGGTGGCGCGTTGCACGTGCACCCGGGCGCGCGCCTCGCCCTCGATCTCGCCGGCGTCCACAGCGCGGATCGGCTCGCGGCGATCGTCGCGACCGCGGGTCTCGCCACCAACCTCGCCGCGCTCCGGGCGCTCGCCACCGAGGGCATCCAGCGCGGCCACATGTCGCTGCACGCGCGCAGCCTCGCGCGCGCAGCCGGGGCCACGGGCGAGCTTCTCGATCGCGTGGCGGCCGAGCTCGCTGCTTCGGGTGATGTCAAAGCGGACCGCGCACGCGAAGTCCTCGCGCGGCTGATAGGAGAATCACGATGATCCAGCGCCTCGGAGTCCTCAGGTCGCCCGCTCTCGCCGTGCCTCTCCCGCCGACGCTCGAGCTCGATGCCTGCTATCGCTACTGCGAGGCGCTCGTTCGCGCGCGCCATCACAACTATCCCGTCGCGTCGATGTTCGCGCGCTCGCACTTGCGCAAGCACATCTTCGCGATGTTCGCGTTCGCGCGCGTCGCGGACGACTTCGCCGACGAAGCCACGTTCGAGGGCCGCCGCGCTCGCGAGCTCGATCGCTGGGAAGAGCAGCTCCGCGACGCGTATCGCGGCCGCGCCGATCACCCCGTGTTCGTGGCGCTCGCCGACACGGTCAACAAGTTCGCGCTGCCGATCACCGAGTTCATCGAGATGCTGTCCGGCTTCCGGACCGATCTCGAGCGCCGCCGCTACTCCACGTTCGACGAGCTGCGCAGCTACACGCGGCAGGCTGCCGAGCCCGTCGGTCGATTGCTGCTGTACATCGGCGGCTATCGCGCCCCCGAGCTGCACGCGTACGCCGACGATCTGTCGAGCGCCGTCGCCGTCGCGCGCCTGATCCAGGACATCCCGGCCGATTGGCAGCGCGGTCGCGTGTACATGCCGGCCGAGGACCTCCGCCACTTCGGTGTCACCGAAGCCGACATCGCATCGCGCCGCGAGTCGCCGGCCGTCGGCGCGCTCGTCCGCTACGAGGTCGCTCGCACCCGCGCGCTGTTCGAGCGCGCGCGTCCGCTCGTCGACATCGTCGGTGCCGACCTCGCCGTCGAGCTCGCGCTCACGTGGCACGGCGGTATGCGCATGCTCGAGAAGATCGAGGCCACCGGCGCGAAGCTGTTCTCGGAGCGTCCGTCGCTCGGCCGCGCGGACAAGGCGCTCGTCCTCGCGCGCGCACTGCGCTGGCGCGGCGAGACCTTGCCGCCGCGCACGCTGCACTTGCTCTCCCGCGTCGTCGATCGCTGAGCGCCGATTCCTCGTCGGGCGGCGTGCACGTTTGACGTGCCGCTAAATTTTTAGCACCTTCTTGTTGCTAGTTTTTTAGCACGCTGCTAAATCCTTAGCACATGACCAAGCCGTCCCCCGCCACGCTCACGCGCCGCGAGCGCGAGATCATGGACATCCTCTATCGTCGAGGGCGCGCCACCGCGGCCGAGGTCCTCGAGGACATGGCCGATCCGCCCACGTACTCCGCGGTGCGCGCGCTGCTGCGCATCCTCGAGGACGAGGGCCACATCAAGCACGTGCAGGATGGTCCTCGCTACATCTACCTGCCCGCGGTCGCCCGCAGCGATGCTCGCAAGAGCGCGCTGTCGCACGTCGTGGCCACGTTCTTCGATGGCTCGGTCGAGCAGGCGGTCGCCGCGCTCGTCGAGTCGTCGCGCACCAAGCTGTCGAAGGACGAGCTCGATCGCCTCGCGCAGCTCATCGATAAAGCCAAGAAGGAGGGCCGCTAGATGACCGCCTCGTCGATCCTGTTCGCCGCCCTGCGCGGCTCTCTCGTCCTCGCCGTCGCGCTCGCCGCGATGCCACTCCTGCGCACCGCGTCGGCGGCGACCCGCCGCATGGTGCTCGTGTTCGCGTTCGCGGTCGTCGTGGTGATGCCGCTGGCCACCGCGGTGCTGCCGTCGTTGCACCTCGGTGACGCCGCGGTGGTCGAGACGCACGTCACCACCGCATCGGTCCCGGAGTCGATCGTCGAGTCGACCGGTGCGCTGGCCGCGCCCGCGACGACGCCGAACGCATCCGCACCGATCGCGAGCACACCGACGACATCCTGGGCGCCCTCGCCGCTCGCGATCGTTCTCGCGCTGTGGGCGCTCGGTGCCATCGCGGTCCTCACGCGCCTCGGCGCGGGGCTCTATCGCGCGCGCCGCATGGTGAAGAGTGCGCGCCTCGTCGAGGTTCGGCGCATCGACGTGCGCACGGGCGCCGCATCGCGCACGGCCGCATCGCACACGGGTGCCGCATCGCACACCGCTAGCGCGTCGCGCACGAGCGCGCCGAGCGGCACGAACGATCGCGACGCCGGCTCCCGCGTCGTCGAGATTCGCTCGAGCGCGGCCATCGATACGCCCGCCGTCACCGGCGTGTTCACGCCCGTCGTGCTGTTGCCGCGCGACGCCGACACCTGGACCGACGAGCGCCGCGAGCTGGTCCTCGCGCACGAGCTCGCCCACGTCGCGCGCCGCGATTGCCTCGCGAGCGTGGTCGCGCAGATCGCCGTCGCGATGCATTGGTTCGATCCGCTCGCGTGGATCGCGGCGCGCCGGTTGCGCATCGAGCGCGAGCTCGCCGCCGACGACCGCGTGCTCGACAGCGGCGCGACACCGTCGAGCTACGCGGAGCATCTGCTCGCCCTCGCGACGGCGCACGGTGATCACGCCGTCCCCGCCGGTGCGCTCGCGATGGCCGAGCCCGCGCAGGTCTCGGTTCGCATTCGCGCGCTGCTCGCTCCCACCCATTCGCGCGCGCCGCTCGGTCGAGCGCGCCTCGTGTCGCTGGGCGCGGTCGGTGCCCTCGTCGCCACGGCGATCGCGTGCACGACCCCCGAGCCCGCCCCGGCTCCGCCGACGCTCGATCCCGCAGCGACGCGCGAGGCACCGAAGCCCGTCGCCGCGATCCCCGACGCGGGTGCGGTCGGCACGATCGATCCCGCCGTGCAAGCGATCGTCGATCAGGAGACCGAGCGCCTCGCCGCGGACTGGGGGCCGTGCGCGGCCGTCGTCGTCGTGATGGATCCCGCGACCGGCAACGTGCTCGCGATCAGCCACAGCGGGGGCACCGAAGCGACCGCGCAGCTCGCCGGCGAGCGGCCGATCGTGCCCGGCTCGACGGTCAAGCCCCTCGTGATCGCCGCGGCGCTCGAGGAGCGCGTGATCGGCGCCACCGACCGCTTCGACGCGTCGCCGCTACCGATGTCGATGCACGCGCCCGTGATCAAGGACGCGACGCCGAACGGCGTGCTCGACGTTCGCGAGATCCTCGCTGTGTCGTCGAACGTCGGGCTCGCGAAGATCTTCGACAAGCTCGGCGGCGCGAAGCTCGCCGCGTGGACGAAGCGGTTCCGCCTCGCGTCTGCCCCGGCGACGATCGAGGACGGAGCGAAGGGCGCCGTGATCGCGATCGGCGCGAACCTGACGTCCACGCCGCTCGAGATCACGGCCGCGTACGCGATGCTCGCGAATGGCGGCACGTACCACGCGCCGACGTTCGTGCCCCACGATGTCACCGGCGAGCGCGTGCTGAGCGCGCAGACCGCCGACACCGTGGTGAGCATGCTCGAGGGCGTCACCAGCGATCGTGGCACGGGCAAGTCCGCGCGCGTCGAGGGCATTCGCATCGGTGGCAAGACCGGCACCGTGCACCTCGGCCAGGATCCCGAGAGCAAGGACTACTACTCGAGCTTCGTCGGCATCGCGCCGCTCGACGGTGCCCCCGGTGCGCCGCGCTACGTGGTGTTCGTCGGCGCGGAGACCCCGCGCGACGGCGGAAGCGGCGGCAAGGTCGCCGCGCCCGTGTTCAGCCGCATCGTGACGCGCCTGATCGCTCGCTAGGATCGCTCAGGCAGCCGCGGCGATCTGGTCGACCACGTCCGCCGTGTGCGCGCTGATCTGTGTCTTGTGAAGACAGACCGGCATGCCTTCGGTGGCGAGGCCGACGCGATAGTCATCGCCGTCGTCCTTCATCCACACGCCGCGCGCCGTGAAGCGATAGCTGTTCTCGCCGACATCGATCGTGAGCTCCACGATCTCGCCGCGCGCGATGAACGGCGCGTTGCGGATCACGAAGCCACCGGGACCGATCTCGATCAGCTCGACGCGATCGTGGATCCGATCACCGCGCACGAGCGCCGAGAGCTGCGTCGACTCGCGACGGAAGCGACGGCCGGACTTCATGCGTTGGTCGTCGAGCGACGGCGCGAACGAGGACTCGATCGCGGTGACCCGCTCGATCTCGTCCCACTCGAGACCAACACCCAACTCGCACTTCCCGATCAGGGTGCGGTATTGGAAGACGATCTCGACCATGCTCTGCCAAGTAGCAGAGGACGTGCCACGCAGCGGAGGTCAGCGAGGTGACCTAACGCGCGGAAATGCCGATGGGGACCTCCGGCACGACAGCGAGGGTTGCCGGGTGTGCCGTCACCAGGAGGAGGTGGGGCCGCCACAAGGATGTAGGTGTCCCATCCCCCTGTAACCGCTGTACAGATCTCGCGAATGCGCTAATCATCCGCGCGAGGAACGCGTGGATTTGTTCGCCCAGAGCGCCGCCAAGCGCCAGGTGGGTCAGCCGTTAGCCGAACGGATGCGCCCGCGTAGCCTCGACGAGCTGGTCGGGCAGCAACACCTGATCGGTCCGGGACGCATCCTGTCCAATCTGTCCCCAGGGCGCGCCATCCCGTCGTTGATCCTGTGGGGCCCGCCCGGGAGTGGAAAGACCACGATGGCCCGGCTGCTCGGGGAAACGCTGCGCGCCGATCTCATCTCCCTGTCGGCCGTGGACGCCGGGGTCAAGGATGTCCGCGAGGCCGTGGCCAAGGCCACCGAGCGGCGCGATCACTTCGGCGCGCGGACGCTGCTGTTCATCGACGAGATCCATCGGTTCAGCAAGACCCAGCAGGATGCGCTGCTCCCGCACGTGGAAGCGGGCACCGTCACGTTGATCGGCGCGACCACCGAGAACCCGAGCTTCTCGTGCGCCGCCGCCCTCCTCTCTCGCGCGCGCGTGGTGCGCCTCGAGGTGCTCCCTGAAGACGAGCTCGCGAACCTCGCGCAGCGCGCGCTGTCCGATCGCGAGCGCGGCCTCGCCGCGATGAACGTGACGATGGACGACGCCGCGACCGCGCAGCTCGTGACCGCGGCCGCCGGCGACGCGCGGCGCATGTACTCGGTGCTCGAGATCGCCGCGGATCTCGCGCGCCGCGCGATGCCGGGCGACGAGCCCGTCGCGCTCACGGTCGAGCACGTCGCCGAAGCCGCGCAGGGCCGCACGCTCCTCTACGACAAAGCGGGCGACGAGCACTACGGCGTGATCAGCGTGTTCATCAAGAGCATGCGCGGATCGGATCCCGACGCCGCCGTGTACTGGATGACGCGCATGCTCGAGGCCGGCGAGGATCCGCGGTTCGTGCTGCGCCGCATGGTGATCTTCGCGAGCGAGGATGTCGGCAACGCCGATCCGCAGGCGCTCGTCGTCGCGGTCAGCGCGCTGCAAGCGGTGGAGCTCGTCGGCCTGCCCGAGGGCGTGCTGCCGATGACGCAAGCGGTGACGTATCTCGCGCTCGCGCCGAAATCGAACGGCGCACTCACCGCGTACTCGGCCGCGCGCAAGCTCGTCCGCGAGAAGGGCGCGCTGCCGATCCCCGCGCGCTATCGACCGGGCTCGACGGCGCTCGATCGCTCGATGGGCCACGGCCAGGGCTACAAGTATCCGCACGACTTCGAGGGCAACTACGTGCCCGAGGACTACCTGCCCGACGCCCTCGTCGGCGAGCGCATCTACGAGCCCATGGACTCGGGCTTCGAGCGCGAGCTGCGCGAACGCCGCGCGGCGCTCGACGCGGCCCGTGCGCAGGTCGACCGCAAACCGACGAAATAGCCCGGGCCATCCTTTGCCAGGCGGTTTCGCGCTACGCGGGCGCGGCTCGCGCATTCCTCGATCATGCGCGCTGTCGCTCTCCTCGCCCTTCCCGCGGTCGTGTCCCTCGCCCACGCGAGCGTGGACGCCCCGCCGGAGTCCCCACCCGTACGCATCGATCGCATCGAGGGTCCGTTCGCGACGGCCGACGCGTACTGCGCGTTTCGCGAGCTCGGCAACAGCAACGACACCTCCCAGCGTCCCGCTCCATGTGCGGTGCACGAGGTCGACGCCGCGCCGCACGTGCGAGCGGGTCAGGCGATCCGCGCGTATCGCATCGTCGAGATCGGCGACGCACTGCACGTCGTCGTCGAGACGAGCGCCGGCTGGTACGGTCGCGGGCTCGTGGCGTCGTCGAGTGGCGACAGCATGCGCGTCGATGCCGTGCGCCTCGAGGATCTCGCCGGTGATCGCCACGACGAGCTCGCGATCGACACGTACACCTCGCACGATCCGTGCGGCTGCGATGATCTGTGGCACTCCGTGCACGCGACGTTCGCGTGCACCGTCCTCGACGGCGCGCTGCGCTGCACCGATGCCATCACGACGTCCGAAGACATGCACCTGGCGGACGTGTGGTCGTGGAGCTCGACACTCGCGATCGGTCGCGATGGCCGCGCGCGACGAACGATCACCGAGAGCGAACGGGTCTCGCGTCGCGAGCTACGCGCGCTCGCACGTCCGTTTCGCGTGACGTTTCACCCATAGGCGCTCGAATTGACGAGCGCCCGGGCATCGCTACGCGATGTCGGCAATTCTTCGCGGCGGCAAGTTCGTGCATACGACGCACCTTTTGGCACGAACGTTCACCCTGCCCGACGAGCGCAGTAAGATGCGCGGATGCGAATCCTTTCCCTTTCCCTCTTGGTAGTTCCCTTCGTCATCGCGTGCGGCGGCGGTCCCTCGGACTCCACGAAGATCGTCGACCTCAGCACCGACGAGGCACAGGACGTTTGCGAGGAAACGTCGTTCAACCGCTCGGTCACGTGCCAGGGCCAGACGATCACGATCAAGAGCACCGACTGCACCATGCTCGGCACGCCGGCTGCGACCTGCACCGCCACGGTCGGCGATGCACGAGCGTGTTCGAGCGCGATGGAGAGCGCCTCCGATGCCGATCTGTGCGCGGGCAACATCCCCGCCGCGTGCGAGAAGCTGTCGGGTTGCGGCAGCACCCCAGAGTGATCACCAGCCCCACTTCGCGGGCATGCCCCACATTACCTCGGTGACCCGCGACGTGCTCGGGTCGTAGCGCACGAGGACGCGCCGCTCGAGCTCCGGGTAGTCCCACCACTCGACCGCACCGTTCTGCGTCGACGGGGCGCCGAGCTTCACGTGCACCGCCGCGCGATCGTCGGTGAACGCGAGCCCCTTCGGCAGCGGGCCCGTGTACGCGAGGTACTGCACCTTGGTGCCGAGCCCGCGCACGTACTCCTCGACACCGGTGGTGTAGAAGCTCACCTCCGTGATCAGCACGGCCTTCTGCGGCAAGCCGGGCGGCATCTTCGACTTGTCCGATGGCCGCGTCGCCATGTACGAGACACCGAGCTTTGCGAGCGCCTGCTTGTCGATCGTCTTGCCGACCGGGAGACCGAGCGACACGAGGAGCGCCTTGACGTCCTTCTCGCTCGTCGAGCGCTGGACGATCGCCATCAACTTGTCGGTGGTGTCGGGTGGGACCTGGATCGCCGTCGCGGTCGGAGTCGTGACGGTCACGCTGATCGCATCGCGCTTCGCGGCGGCGGCTTCGTAGAGGCCTTCGGGCGGAGGTGTCTGATACTTCGTCGCCTGGAAGTCCGCCCACCGCGCGTCGAGCAGCGGGGCGTAGCGATCGAAGGCCTCCCACGAATCGGGCACGAGGAACGGATTCTTCACGCAGCCCGCGAAGCTCGCGAGGAAGTCCTTGGTGAACGAGAGCGGCTCGCGGCCGGCGGCTTCGGGGATGTCGAACAGCTGCGAGATGTAGCGATGCAGCCAGTCGCCCACGCTCGGCGCGAGATCGGTCGAGAGCAGCTGACCTCCGAGCTCGTCGACGAGGAGCTGCCGTCCGGTGATCTCGCGCTTCGCGAGCTGCGCGGCGCGCGGGGATGTCGACAGCGCCGGCGAGAGCCCCACGCGATCCGCGGCCCACGCGAGCACGAGGCCGGTCGCGAGCGTGTCGGCGTGCGCGGGCTTGCCCTCGGGCGGCTCGGTCTCGAAGTGGAGCGGGTGCGGGTTCAACTCCCAGCCCGTCTCGATCGAGAGCCAGAAGTTTCCGACGTTCTGCTTCTCGGGCCGATACGTCGTCGAGAACACGATGTCCGGCGCTACCTGCTTCTCGAACATCTCGTCGCCGATGCCGTTCACGTCGTACGGCTCGCCGAGCGCGCGGACCAGATCTTCGCGCGACGACGCCCGCGTCAATCCGAACGGAGCTCCGTCGAACGTCGTGTCGAGGAGCACGCGCGACAGGTAGCAGACGTACGCCTTGCCCTGCTTCTTCGGCGGGTAGAAGCGGCGGTTCTCGATGCGGTGCGAGATGTACAGCTCGAAGCCGCCCGCCTTGTCCTTCACCGCGCGCGAGGAGTCGGCGTCGGTCGTCGGCTTTGGAAGTGCGAGCTTGCGCTCCGTGCTGAACGCGACGAGCTCGGGCGAGTCGAGGCGAGCACCGAGCAATGCAACGAAGCGATCGACCAGCGAAGGCATTCGCCGAGCGTAACGGAGTCGACCCGGCCGGCGGCGCTACGCGAGTCGGATCCAGCGGGCCTTCGCCGCTTCGATCTTGCCGCTGAACGCGGGCGGGAAGTGCCGCTGGACGTAGGCGAACGCTTGCTGGATCAGCTCGCGATCGACCTCCTGCGGGACTTCCATATTTTGGTCGTGGGGATCGGGGCGGATACCGAGGCGCACGACCTCGGTAAGGCGGAGCACGTGCAGTCGGTTGACGAACAGCGCGTGCGCGATGCCGAGGAAGAGCTCCTCGGTTGCGGGGTCCAAGGCCATACGAAGGAACGCTTCTACTACAAACAGGGTCGACCCTACCAGGGTGTTCTACGTGACAATTTGCCTTGTACTTCGGAGGGCTTACTTATGCTTCCACGTGCCTACAAGGCCGTTCAGGCGGGCATTGGGCGTCATCGTGTAGCCCTCGACCGCGAGGTTCGTGAACGTGACGTTGTCCTCGTGCCAGAGCGGAACGACCGGAAGCTCGTCGGCGAGGATCTTCTGCACTTCGCTGTAGAGCACCTTGCGAGCATCGCGATCGAGCTCGGCGCGTCCTCGCTTCGTCAATTCGTCGACGCGCGCGTTGCGATACTTCCAGCGATTGAGTCCGTCGGGGTTCTTCGCGTCGGGGATGCGCGAGGAGTGAAAGTACGTGAAGTAGAAGTCGGGGTCGGAGATGTCCGATGTCTGCGCGGACGCGAGCTGGTACAGGCCCTTCTTCAGATCCGCGAAGAACGTGAGGCGCTCGAACGAGCGGACCTCGACAGCGATGCCGACCTGCGAGAGCTGCGCGGCGATGACCTTGGCGATCGCGACGCGGAACGCATCGGAGCTCGTCTTGTAGACGAGGTGCATGCGCGGCACTGGGCCATCGCCGTCGGGATCTCTGTAGCCCGCCTCGTCGAGCAACGCCTTCGCGCGAGGCAGATCGCGGTTCCAGCGCGCGACATCGCCCTCGTACGCCCAGCTCGTCGGCGGCAGGAGGCCCGTCGCCATCACGCAGCGACCGTCGAACATCGCGGCGACGAGCTCGGGGCGATCGAGCGCGAGGGCAATCGCTTGGCGGACGCGCTTGTCCTTTAGCAGCGGATCTTCGTTGTTGAAGATGAGGTACGTGAGCAGCGCGCTCGGTGCAGCGTCGAGCTTCACGCGCGGGCGCTCGGCGACTTCGTCGAGGAGATCGAGGCGCACGCCGTTCTGCACGAGGTCCGCGGAGCCGCCGACGAGCATGAGCAAGCGCGCCGAGGCATCGGCGACGAACTTGATCTCCACGTGCTCCATCTTCGGCAGCGGCACGTGATGCGGATTGCGATCGAGCAGGACGTGCTGCGCGTCGAGCTCGCGCACGATGTACGGCCCCGCGCCCTTCTTCGTGCGCGACACGATGCCGAAATCGAGATCGCTGAGGATCGTCGCGAGCGGCGAGCGCAGGTGAAAGCGGACGACGCGCTCGCCCGTCGGCTCGACCTTGCTGAACCGCTCGGAGAACCCGCGATGCAGCGGGCTGTCCGAGCCCTCCGCCATCATCGACTCGAACGTGAATGCGACATCGGCGGCGAGGACGGGCGAGCCGTCGGAGAACTTCGCGTCGGGGCGGACCTCGATCTCGTACGTGAGGTCATCGATGCGATCGACGCGCGACGCGAGATCGAGCCGCGGCTCGAGAGACGGCGTGTCCACCGCCATGAGGCCCGCGTGCGCGAGCTTCGCGAGCTTGCCGTCGTAGTTCGACAGCGTGTAGCGCGGATCGGCGCTCGTCATCACGCCGTCGAGCACCACGACCAGCCGGTCAGGCGGCGTCCGACTCTTGCGCGACGGACACGCAGCGAGCACCAGCAGGAGTGCCGCGGCGGCGAGCGTGTTAGCGTTTCGGAGTGAAGTCATCTCGGGTGGTCGTGTGCGCGGCGCTGGCTGCACTGACTATGCTGCCCGTACCCGCACGCTCGCAAGGAAGCGGGTCCGCCGGATCGGGCTCGGACACCGCGGAGCGCGATCCCGACGACGATGGCGCGGGCAGCGGCTCGGCAAACGTGCTCGTCGCGCCGCCGCTCCCCGCGCAGCGCAAGCAATGGGTCGCCGATCAGATCACGGCGGCCCTCGCGGCGCGCCCGACGCTGGGTCACGCGAAGATCGGCATCGCGGTCACCGATCTCACGACCGGCGAGCTGCTGTTCGCGCACGCCGGCGACGAGAAGCTGAACCTCGCGTCGAACACGAAGCTGCTGACCTCGGTCGCCGCGCTGGGCACGCTCGGCAACGGCTTTCGCTGGCGCACGGCGGTCCTCGCCGACAAGCAGCCCGACGACGCGGGCGTGATCGAAGGCGACCTGTACCTGCGCGGGCGCGGTGATCCGCTGCTGACCGCCGCGCACCTCGACGAGCTAGCCGCCGAGCTCGCCGCGCGCGGCGTTCGCACGATCGAGGGCCGGCTCGTTCTCGACGCGACCTACTTCGATAGCGTCGTCGAGCCGCCGCACTTCGACGAGCAGCCGAAAGAGCGCAGCGGCTTTCGCGCGCCGGTCGCGAGCCTCGGAGTCGCGCGCAGCGCCGTCACCCTCACCGTGATCGCGGATCCGGGCGGCGGCGCGACGGTCGAGCTCGAGCCCGATGCGGGCGACTACATCTCCATCGTCAAGCGCGAGGTCACCTCGGTCACCGAGGGCCGCACGCGACTGCGCGTCGAGACCAAGCGCCCCGCCACGCCGAACAAGATCGAATACGAGGTCACCGGCCAGATCCGCACGGGCGAAGGCAGCTGGGACTTCCGCCGCCGCGTCGACGATCCCGCACGCTTCGCCGGCGAGGTGTTTCGCGCCGCGCTGACCGCGCACGGGATCACGATCCGCCAGCGCCAGATCGCGATGGGCACGGCGCCGCTGATCGCGAAGCAACTCGCCGTCCACGATTCGCTGCCGCTCGCCGACGTCGTGCGGTTCATGAACAAACTCAGCGACAACTACGTCGCCGAGTCCGTGCTGAAGACGGTCGGCGCCGAAGCGCGCGCCGCGGCCGGAACGCCCGGCCCCGCGACGTGGGCCGATGGCACCGCCGCGGTGTCCGCGTACCTCGCGACGATCGGCCTGCCCGCGGGCAGCTATCGCGCCGACAATGGCTCGGGCTTGTTCGCGTCGACGGATGTCACCGCGAAGCAGATGGTCACGCTCCTCGCCGCGGCGCACGCGGATTACCGGATCGGGCCCGACCTGCTCGCCTCGCTCCCGATCGGCGGCGGCGACGGGACATTGGCCCGCCGGTTCCACGGCACGCCCGCGAAGGGCCGCGTGCGCGCGAAGACCGGCACGCTCGACAAGGTGATCACGCTCGCGGGGTACGTCGCCGTCGACAGCGGAAAGCCGCTCGCCTTCGCGATCTTGCTCAACGACGTGCCCGCCGGGCAGCGCTCGATCGGGCGTGCGGCGATCGACGACATCGTGAACATTCTGGCCGCGTATCTCGGCGCGACCTGAGTGCCGTCGACGTACACGTGTCACGTGAGACGTGCACGTGCTCGTGCTCGGACAACGCGGCGTTCGAGTGCCACGAGCCGGTCTAGGCCACGTGTCGGAGTCCAGTGGCACCGACACGCCCGCGCGACGGCGATCGAGCACCAGCCCACGCGACGGAAGTGAGTGGCCGATATGCTCGCGCGAGGGCGATCGAGCACGAGCACGTGCACGTGTACGCGCTGCGGAGGACGAGGGCGGGTCAGATCACTCAGATCGTCGACGGCGTTGCCCGCGTTTTCCGACGGTGGTACGAAGGCTCCAAGGAAAAAGGAGTCACATCATGGCCGAGCTCAAGGGCACCAAGACCCACGGAAACCTCAAGGACGCGTTCGCCGGCGAGTCGCAGGCCAACCGTCGTTACCTGTATTTCGCCAAGGTCGCCGACGTCGAGGGACAGCCCGACATCGCGGGCCTGTTCCGCGACACCGCCGAAGGCGAGACGGGTCACGCGCACGGACACCTCGACTATCTCAAGCGCGTCGGTGATCCGGCGACGGGCGAGCCGATCGGCGACACCGTGAAGAACCTCAAGGCGTCGATCGCCGGCGAGACGTACGAGTACACGCAGATGTACCCGGCGTTCGCGAAGACGGCGCGCGAGGAAGGCTTCGAGGAGATCGCGGAGTGGTTCGAGACCCTCGCGCGCGCCGAGCGCTCGCACGCCGGCCGCTTCCAGAAGGGCCTCGACTCGCTGAACACGAAGTAAGCACTGCTTGCTTGGTGAGAACGGCGCTCTTCGGGGCGCCGGTCTTCGTTTCGGGAGCGAATCAGCGCTTCCGTCGACGAAGTAGCAGCGCGAGCGCGACGACCGCACCGCCGAGACCACCGCGCGACGTGCTGCATCCACCATCGACCTCGGGCGGTGAGCCGGAACCCGAGCCCGAGCCCGCGCCGATCGTGATGTCCGCACACTGGTAGTAGAACGAGTCGTACGGGACGGTCACGGTCATGACTTGCATGAGCTGCAGCGTGCAGTTGGTGCACGGCGTCGTCGGCAGCGTGACCTGTTGCGAGTACGAACCGCCGGTCTTGTCGACGATCGGCTCGACGAGCGTGAACGGAAAGTTGTCGTTCGGATTGTTCGGATTTTGGAACACATCGTCGCCGTCGTCATCGAACGCGATGCGGTAGTGCCCCGGGTGATCGACCGTCTCGTCGAACGTGACGGTGATGGTCTCGCCCGGTTCGAAAGCGGTCACGTTCGTGCCGCGTTGCGAACCTGCCGCACCACAGGGCCCGGTCTTTTGGTCCGTCGTGCGCGCCGGCGGATACGTCAGGTGAATGTGCGCGTGGGCAGTGCCGATACCGACGAGGAGTACGACGAGGATGGACCGCACGCGACGAGCGTATCTCGAACAATGACCGTGGTACACACGCGATATGAGCCTCGTCCGCCCGATCACTCGTCTGGACATCAAGGGTCCCGCGATGTACGCGCACATCCGGGACGACTACCGCCATCGCGTCATCGAGCTGAAGAAAGCGCGCCGCGTCGTCATCGGACCGACGCTCGAGATCGTGTTCGACAACCGCCTCACGCTGACGATGCAGATCGAAGAGATTTGCCGACTGGAGAATCTGACGCGCGACGATCAGATCCAGACCGAGATCGATCTGACGAACGAGCTCATGCCCACGGAGACGTCGCTCGCGGCGACGCTGTTCGTGCCGCTGCCGCAGGACGATCAACTCAAGGAGAAGCTCGCGGCGCTGGTCGGCATCGACGAGCACGTGGTGCTGCATCTCGGATCGCGCGCGATCCGCGCCGCGTTCGAGCCGGGCCGCTCGACCGAAGAGAAGATCAGCGCGGTGCAGTACATGCGCTTTCCGCTGACAGACGCCGACCGGGCCGCGCTCGCGGATCCGAGCACGAAGATCACCGTCGAGGTCGATCATCCGAACTATCGCTATCGCGTCGAGTGCCCCGATGCGCTGCGTGCATCGCTCGCGGGTGACTATGTCTAGGTGGCTCGTCGCGATAGCGCTCGTGTCCGCGTGCGGGTCACGGCAGAAGCAAGCAGCGGAAGAAGCGCAGGACTTCGACTGCAAGGACCGCATCGTCAGCTACATCGCGACGAACGCGCTCGGCGGCAGCGAGCTCGGCGTGCAGATGGATTGCCAAGAGGCCGGTCCCCGCATCAAGCGCTGGCGCATCGATCGCCAGGGAAATCGCCTCGAGGACACGCGCGGCGTCACCCCCGGCGAGTTCGACGACGTGTGGCGACAGATCGACGGCAGCGGCTGGGCGTATCTCAAGGACTGCGGGAACGGCACCAATGGTGACAAGGATCCGATCTACGTGTTCGACGTGAAGGACGACCAGCAGAAGGCCACGTTCCAGTGCCAGTCGCAGTCGATGCCGTACCCGTACAACACCATCGTCGATCCGCTCGATGTCCTCGCGAACGCGAAGACGGGACAGCTCGGTGATCCCGAGCCCGAAGATCTCAAGAAGTACGACAAGAAGGACAAGCAGAAGTGACCACGACCTTCGGGTGGCTCGGAGGTTCGACGGTCGTCGTGACGGGAGCCAGCCGCGGAATCGGGCGGCAGATCGCGATCCGCCTGGGCGCGCTCGGCGCCGACGTGGCGCTGTGGGCACGCGATGGCAATGCGCTGCAGCGAGTGGCAGCCGAGATCGCCGGTGCGGGCGGTCGCGCGTATCCCTATGTCGTCGATGTCACGCAGCGGGATCAGATCGAAGCCGCGGCGGACTCGATGCGCGCCAAGCTGCCGCCGGTGCGCGTGCTGGTGAACAACGCGGGCTCCGTGATCCGCAAGCCCACGGTCGCGATCTCCGACGCGGAATGGCGCGGCGTCTTGGCCACGAACCTCGACGGTACGTTCTTCGTCACCCGCGCCCTGCTCTCGGATCTCACCCGCAGCGGCGGGCGCATCATCAATATCGCCTCGCGCGCCGGCCGCGAGGGCACGGCGATGCTCGCGGCCTACTGCGCCGCCAAACATGGTGTGGTTGGTTTCACCCGAGCCCTTGCCGCCGAGTTGCGCGCTGCTAAGGTCTCTGTGAATGCGATCTGCCCCGGCAGCGTAGATACGGATATGCTGAAGGTGGGGATGCCGGGAGGCAAAGCCGAGATGAGCCCTGACGACGTCGCATCGACTGCCGTGTTTCTCGCGACACCCGCGCCGTTCGGCGCGCCGGACGCGCTGACCGGTGCTTGTATCGACGTGTACGGCTGACCGGACAGACCCATGGAGACCGCATTCGACCCAGACGCGCTCTCCTCTCTGCCCATCTTTCCGTTACCGAATTGCGTGCTGTTGCCGGGCGGCCTGTTGCCGCTCCACGTGTTCGAGCCGCGCTACCGCGAGCTCACCCGTGATTGCCTCGCGGGTCATCACCTGATGGGCATCGCGCGCCTGCGCCCCGGCTACGAGGGCACGTATTACGGCCGTCCTCCGGTGTACGAGAGATGCGGCGTGGGCCGGATCATCTGCAGCGAAGAGCTCCCCGATGGTCGCTTCGCGCTGCTGCTTCGCGGTGTCGCGCGGGTCGAGATCGCGCGCGAGCTCACCGTGGATCGCAACTACCGCATGGTCGAAGCGCTACCGCTGGTCGATCGCGCGGTCGACGATGCCGATGCGCGCGATCACCACCACAAGCTGATCAAGCTGTGCGATCGCCTCGCCGAGGTGATCGAGCAAGGCGGCTCGCAGCTGCGCGATCTCGCGCGTGCGTTCGATTCGCCGGGCGCGTGCGCCGATGCTGTCGCCGCCGCGCTGATCATGGATGCCGATGCAAGGCAGGAGCTGCTCGAGGCGTGCTGTCCGCTGCAACGATTGCAGCGCACGCTCGGTCACGTGAGCCACTTGCTGTGCGAGCTGGCTCCGTGCGCCGAAACTGTGAACTAGTGCGTAGCCGCGACGCGCTTCACGGCGCGGCCGAGCGTGGCCGGACGCAGTAGCCCGACGCGCAGACGAGCCCTTGATTGCACACGCTCTGCGACATGCACGCGCCGCCTTCGTATCCCGCGGGCGATGGCGTCGGTTGTTGCGGGTACCCTTGCTGTGGCGGTGGCTGTTGCGGGTAGCCTTGCTGCGGCTGCGTGGGATAGGGCGGTGGCTGTGGCGGGTATTGCGGCGGTGGCGGGTACCCAGGCTGGGGATAGCCGGGCTGCGGCGCGCCCCACGTGGGCATGCCCTGCCCTTGCGGATATGCCCTGGCGAACTCTTCGCGTGCGGCACCACAGCGGCGGGTGCGCTGGTAGCCGATGAACGCGCTGACGCCTGCGAGCGCGGTGAGCACGCCCAGGGTGATCGACGCCTCGGTGCGCTGCTCGTCGGCGCTCTTGTCGGGATTGTTGATCACGTACTGCTCGTCGCTCTGACCGATCGCCGCGAACGTGGTGATGCCGAACAGCAGCGCGAGCGCGCCGTCGACGGCGGGCCACGTCATCGATTGCGTGCATAGCGGATACGCGCGCGGTGGCGTGCCGAGATCCTGCGGGCCGCGCACGAGCAACAACGAGCAACCGCTCGACAGCATGGAGAGGATCGCGACGAGCGCGACGACACGTTTCATGAGGGCCCCGACTCCATCGTGCACCACGTGGCGCGCGACGATGTGGCAAAACGCCGTCGGCACCGACGATCGCACGTGGCTCAGTCGTCGTCGTCGGTGAGGGGGACGTTCGAGTACCCCTCTTTGCGCTTCTGCATCGCGCGCTTGTCCGCGTCGGCGCGCGCACCGGTGGCGCTTCCGATCTCGGTCAACCGCGTCTGACCGGGCGAGCCGATCTTGCCGAACTTGATGTAGTGCTTCGTCCCGACGACCTTGACCTCCCAGAACTTCCCTTCGTCCTCGTGCTCGAGGCGAAGGCGGAAGTCCTGGGTCGTCGCGGGCCGCGTCGGCGCCTCGTTCGCATCGCCATCGTCGTCGTCATCATCGTCGTCGGGTGGCGGTGGTGCGGGCTTCTTCGCGGCCGGCTTCGCTGCGACGGGCGCCGCCTTCGTCGCGGCGACCGGCGCGGCCTTCGCGGCCACCTTGGTGACCGGCTTCGCGCCGCTGCCGATCGGCGCGGGGTGCTTCACGTCGATGCGCTCGCCGACGTACGACGGAAAGCGCGGCACGCCGTCGTCGGTCAGCTCCTGGTAGCGGAACGTGATCACGCTGCCGACCTTCGGCGGGTTCTCGCGCTCCTTGTCGGAGAAGCCGGTGCCGACGTTGAACTTCGTGCCGTCGGGCAGCGAGCAGATCAGCGCGCCGAGCCGCCCCTTGTGCTTTCCCGAACCATCGGCGTGGCCGATCACGCGCGCTTCCGCGTCGTGGAATGTCTTCACCTTGAGCAGCGTCGTCGAGCGACCGATCGCGTACTTCGACTTCGGCTGGCGCAGCATCAGGCCCTCGCCCCCGAGCCCCTCGACCCGCGCGAGCTCTTCCTTCAGGTGGTCGATGCCACTGCACTCGACGTGATCGAGCACGCGCGCGTGCGGTGTCTGCGCCTTCGTGATCACCTTCTTCGCGTGCGCCATGCGGTCTTCGAACGAGCCCTTCGCGTTGGGAGCGTCGAAGATCACGAACGAGACGTTGCGCCACTCCTGTCCCGCGGCGCCCGACTTCACGATGCTCGTCGTCTTCGAGAACATCTTGCGACCGACCCACAGCTCGCCGTCGAGCGTGTCGGCCGGTAGCTCGGAGACGAACCAGTCCGGTGCGAAGAAGCGATTTCCGAGGCGCGAGGTGAACGTCTCGCCGTCCCAATACGCGCGGATGCCGTCGAGCTTCTCGCTCATCCACCAGCCGGTCGGGTCGTGATCGGTCTCCCACTTGTGTGCGAGCAAGATCGGCGGCGCGGTGTCCTTCTTGTTCGCGCCGCTGGACTTCGATCCGCCACCGCTGCTCGTCGCGGCCGCGCGCGAGGCGACGAGCGTTCCGAGGCGCGCCGTCTCGGCGACGTCACCGAGGTAGGCGCGCAGGTGCTTGCACGTGCGGCGATCGACCGTCGCGCTCTGGTTCTTCCACGCGGGGCACGAGCACATGTACACGTCGCCCTGGCGCGAGAGCGTGTACATGCTCGACGAGCCCTGGACCTCTACCTCGTCACCATCGTCGAGCGTCTTCGGGCCGTCGTCGTCGTCGTCGTCGGGCATCGACCGAGATGATAGCGGCTATTTGTAGCCTTCACCGCCGAGCGCCTTCTTCAAGCGCTCGAAGGCCTTCTTCGCAGCCTCGGGGTTCGCGTAGGTCTCGACGGAGTCCATGTGCACGGTCGCCCCGTCGAGCCACACGTAGGTCTCGACCTTGCGAGCACCGGCGTCGAGCACGAGCTTCGTCGCGCTCGCCGGGCGTCCGCTCGCAGCGGCGGCGGCCGGCTTGGGAGCCGGCGCGGCGGCCTTCGCCTTCGGCGGCGGCGCGTCGTCCTCGTCCTCGTCACCGTCACCGTCGTCGGCGTCGTTGTCGTCGTCGCCTCCACCGCCACCACCACCGCCCGCGTCGACGTAGCCCTTCTTGCGCTTCTCCGCGACGAGCTTGTTGTACTCCTTCGTCGCGGCGGACGCGTCGCCGAAGTCTTTGACCTGGGTCTGACCGGCCGAGCCGATCTTTCCGTAGTTCACGTAGAGCGTCTGCCCCTCGGTGCGCGCGCGCCAGAACTTGCTCGACGTTCCTTCTTCGAACTCCAGGTGAACGGTCCAATCAGACATCAGCCATCACTCCTTGCTGACTTGCCATCGCGCGCGGCGATCAGCTTCTTGATCCGCGTCATGAATGCTTCGCCCTTCGCGCGGTCGGACATCATCACGAACGCGGCGAGGCCGGCGAGATGTTCGAGCGACTCGCCCTTGCCCTCGCGACCGAGCTCGCGGTTCTTGATCGCGGCGCGCAGGTGGCGAACCGTCGATCGCGGAACGCGCGCCGCGGGGACGGTATCGGGCGCTTTGTTGACGACGAGCCCCGTGACCTTCTGCCGCGAACCGTCGCGCATGACGCGCGTCTTCTTGTCGTGGATCGCGAAGCCTTCGGCGCGGACGATCATCTTGACCGCGCGCATCAGGCCGCCGATCTGCGTCTTCGTCTCGCCGTGCCACGAGAACGTCAGGTCGTCCGCGTAGCGCGTGTAGCGAGCGCCGAGCTTGCGCGCGAGGCCCGACAGGCGGCAGTCGAGGCGGAAGCACAGCGCGTTCGTGATCGACGGGCTCGTCGGCGCGCCTTGCGGCAGCGAGCGCGGGCCCGTGGCCACGTAGTGCTTCTTGCCGTGCGTCTCGACCTCTTCGCGCGGCGACTCCGTCGCGAGCAGCGCCATCAGCGTCGCGACTTGCTCGGTGAGCCCGGCGCGCCGCAACAATCCGCGCACGCGGCGCATCGTCACCGTCGGATAGAAGCCGAGGATGTCGAACTTGACGACGGCCTTCGCGTCCGCGTGGACGACCGCGTTCGTCAGGATCGAGCGGCCCTTGATGAAGCCGTGGGCGGCGCCGTGCACCGGGAGGTGCTCGGTGACCTCGCGCATGATCCAGCGCTGCGCGGCCTTGAGCTCTTTCTTCGGCGCGCTGATCAAGCGCGGCGAGCCATCGCGCTTGGGGACGAGCCAGCGACGGTAGTGCGTGCCGGTATCGACATCGCGGTGATACGTCATCCAGCGCAAGCGCGAGATCGAGAGGCCGAGCGCCTTCGCGAGCGAGTCGACATCGGACAGCGTCGGCAGCGCGTTGTCCTGCAGCGCCTTCGCGGGATCGTCGGCATCGAAGCGATCGACATCAGCGGTGTCGTGCCAGAACACGCCCGGCCCGAGGTGGACGATGTGCGAGCGCTTGTACGCGTTCCACGCGCGGCGATAGAGGTCCTTGCGGACGCTGCGCTCTTCTTCGCGACGCGCCTTGTACTGCTTCTTCTCGGCATCCGTCATCGACGACGGCACGCCCGGATCGGTCAGCCCTTGCTTCGCGATCTGGGCATCCACCCACTCGCGAATGCCGCCGGCAGCGGCGACATCGGCCCAGCGAAGATCATCGACGGCCACGAGCACCTCCGTCGGCCCAGCGAGGATCGACGGCCACGCCTCTGTGGTCTATCGAGCTGGCTGATGAATAGGGAACGGAGAACAGAGAACAGAGAGTAAAAATGGA
>JBGARE010000047.1:23994-68364 GCA_044230415.1 Kofleriaceae bacterium | reverse complement strand
GTCCCCGGTCGCCGGTTGGCGATCCGGAGTGGTCAGAATTTCCGGAATGGATCAGGTCAGAGTTTCCGGAACCCGCAACCGTCGGGAGAGCGCGATCAGACGAGCGTCGTCGAGCGCCGACCGAGCTCGTCCACTTGAATTCGATCGAAGCGCGTCGTCTGCGAGCTCGATCGACTCGATCAAGGTTGACTGATCGTGATCCGCGTCGGGTTCGCGTCTCGGCCCGAGAGAGGAGCAACACCCAGTGGGATGAACCTCGATCCCACGACCCGTTGGCAATCCCAACCGAAAAAAGCCCCGATTGTCCCGTGCCCGAGAAGCTCGATGGCAACTCCTCGTGGACGCGTCATTCGCGTGGGCAGCGACGACGCTTGTGCTTCGCGCTGTGCGGCGCAGCCGCAACGTCGGTCTTCCGACGCACCGACGAGGATCGTCGACGCGATCGGATCCTGTTTGGGCCGCGCTCGTCGCGTCGCCGGTCGGCCATCGCAACGCCGGGCTGGGCTTCGCGCCGACAAGATCGCATGATGCCGGCATGCCGCATCGCCTCACCCCCGCGACGATCGACACGGGGGAGCAGCTGCGCGCGCTCCTCGGAGAACCGCTACCGCTGGTGGTCTCGAAGTGCGTCGATCGACTCAATCACCAGACGCGCCGCTTCATCGAGCAGTCCCCGTTCGTGTGCCTCGCGACGAGCGATGGCGCCGGTCACTGCGACGTCAGCCCCCGCGGCGATCCGGCGGGGTTCGTGCGAATCCTCGACGACAAGACGCTGCTCGTGCCCGAGCGCCCGGGGAACAAGATCGCCGATTCGCTGCGCAACATCCTCGCGAACCCGCGCGTCGCGATCCTGTTCGTGCTGCCGGGCCTCAGCGATTCGTTTCGCGTGAACGGCCGCGCGACGCTCGTCACCGACGAAGCGCTGCTCGCGCCGTGCGCGGTCGAGGGCAAGGTGCCGACGCTCGGCATCGTCGTCGATATCGAGGAGGCGTACACGCAGTGCCCCAAGGCGTTCATTCGCTCGGCGCTGTGGGATGCGGCGAAGTTCCTGCCGCGCGAAGCCCTGCCGACGAGCGGTGAGGTGTTCCGCGCGATCAAAGGCGAGGACTTCGACGCGTGCGAGTACGACCGGGCGCGCGACGAGCGCTACGCGAAGCGCGAAGGCTTCTACTAGCCGCGCGTGCGATCGCCGAGCGCGCGGGACGTGCGATCGTTCTTCGCGTTGCGGATCAACAGCAGCATCCCCGTGCCGGTGAGCGCGACGAGGCCGACGCCGATGCCGAGCAAGCGCCAGCGGTACGCGCCGCCCTTCGCTGCGCGACGGCTGGTCCAGAAGCCCGAGCGACCGCCTTCTTGCTCGCCGTTTTCGTTGGTCTGGATCTGATACCCCGCGCCCTGAGCGGACGCGATCACCGGCGCGGCGATCGACACGACGACGGTCAGGCCGAGCGCGACGAGAACAACGATGCAGAGCGAACGCACGCCCCGCGTATAGCACGCGCCGGCGAGCCCGCGCGGAGCCAACTTGTCGCAGTCAGCTCTTCTCTTTGTGCGCCGCAGCTTCGGCGTCGCGACGCGTCTTCGGCGCGTCCCGCTTCTTCTTCTTGTCGTCGTCGGCCTTCTTGGGCGCGAGCGGGTTCGTCGGACGCGCGTTCTTGATCGCCTTCTTCACGCGATCCATGCAGTCCTTCTCGGTCTCGCTGTCGTCCTTCGCGAACAGCAGCGGCGTCGCCATCGCGGCGTTGTACTCCTCCTCGGTGATCCGGCCGCGCGTCTTCATGAGGTTCAGGATGCGGTCGATCTTCGCGACTGACCACTTGGTCAGCGTGTTCTGGCAGTACTGCTTGTAGCGCTCCTTCGGCGACGGAAGGATCGACGAGAAGAACGCTGCCTCGCGCGCGTTGAGATCCTTAGCGGGCTTCGAAAAGTAGTGCCACGACGCAGGTCCGATGCCGTACAGACCCGGGCCGTACTCGATCACGTTGAAGTAGATCTCGAGGATGCGATCCTTGGTCAGCGTGTTCTCCACGTGCCAGGTCAGGAACAGCTCCTGGAACTTTCGCAGCAGCGTCTTGTCGCGATAGAGCAGCACGTTCTTCACGAACTGCATCGTGATCGACGAGGCGCCGTGGCGGAACTTGCCCGCCTTGAGGTTCGAGATCAGCGCGGACTTGAACTCGCTGACGATGAAGCCATGATGCTTGAAGAAGCCCGCGTCTTCGGTGGTCTGGATCGATTGGATCAGGAATGGTGAGATATCCGCGAGCGGCACGAAGTCCGGGTTCGATTCGCCGACGACGAACGACATCCACGAGCCTTCCTCCACCTCGACGTAGTGCTCGAACTCCTTCTCGAGGCGCTTCGGTGAATCGGCCGGTTCGTCGACGACGCGGCAATGCTTGATGCCGACGTGACCGTCGAGCTTCGTCGCGTCGAGGTTCGCCCAGTCGATGCCGACGTTGATGTCCGTGTCGAACACGCCGCGCAGCTTGTAGCCCTGCATGTACGGCACCATCTCCGGCGGGATCGCGGTCAGCATCCGCTGGCAATCGATCGGCGGGATGACGAGGCGAATCGCGAGCTCGGCGAGCCGCGCCGGGCCGATGCGGCGCACGGGCTCGCCCGTCTTCGGATCGACGGCCTTCGGATCGACCGGTGCTTCAGCGAGCTTCGCGATCTCGGCGCGCGTGTATTGGCGCGCGTGGCCGGTGACCGAGAACGGCACGCCCCGCGATTGGAACTCGCCACGCGAGAGATCCAGCGTGCGCGTCGCGAGCGCGAACGTGCCTGCGACCTGCCCCGCGAGATCGAGGTCGTGGACCTCTTTGTCGGCGATCAGCGGATGACCGACGTTGAGGCCACGCAGCGAGAAATCGCCCGAGAACGTGATCACGCCGTCCGCGAGCGCGAGCGTGACTTTGGTATCGACCGAGGTGTCTTGGTAATCGACGATCGGTGACTGCGCGAGCAACGGTGCGAGGCGATCGAGCTGGAACTTCGCCGCGACGAGATCGACGGTGCCGGTCTTCGCGCCGGGATCCACGCCGCCCTTCGCGGTCCACAGCTTGCCCGGCACGCCGCCGTAGCCGCCCGAGAGATCGAGCGTGTACTGCCCGGCCTTCTGGGGGTTCGCCATGATCGTGCCGTCGATGCCCGACAGCGCGAGCTTCGGATACACGGCGAGCTCGCCACCCGTGACGACGATCGTCGGCGGCTGCCCGGTCTTCTTCGTGACCTCGATCTTCTGCGCCGAGGCTTTCGGTGCGTTCACGGTGGTCGCGCTCACGTCTTCGATCACCGCGACGAGCTCGCCGGGCGACCAGATCGCGTGACCGTTGCCGACGAGCCCGGTCGCGCCGGTCATTCCGTCGTCGGCGAGCACCTGGATGTGATCGATCGTGACCTTCGTCGGCCGCAGCGAGCCCTCGCCGCCACCGCCTTTCACGCTGCGACCCGCACGCAAGCGATCGAGCACGTCGCGCACGTTGTCCACGCCCGTGCCATCGCGCCGGATCGTGACGACGACGCCGTCGAGCTTCGCGGCGCCGAGCTCGACCGAGCCGACGAACGAGCGCAGCGTATCGAAGTCGACATCGATGCGATCGACGTGGACGAGCGGCGTGTCGCCATCGTGCTCTCCGCGGATCTCGAGATCGTGCAGCACCGCGTGACCGAACGTGACGTCGATGCGCCCCATGCGGACCTCGCGGCCGAGCTTGGTCGCGAGCTTGTCGCCGACCTTCGAGCGGATCATCTTCGCGCCGACCCGCGGGTAGACGACGAACAGCATCACCATCAGGAGCGCCGCGAGCCCGGCGACGACTCCACCGGCGATCAGCCAGCGGCGGCGACCGCGAGCGGACGTGGTTCCCGACGGAGACGACAACATCAGCGACCGTATATAACAACCCGACCGGGTTTATTGTTCGTCGTCGATGTGTACGAGATCCTTGGATTCTCGGAGAACCTCGGTAACCCCGCGCCACCCGTGCCGTAGGTCCGACGTCCATGGCCGACCAGATCACCCCTCCCGACCTCTACTTCAATCGCCGCGCGATCATGCGGGGTGGCCTCGTCGCCGCCGGTGCGCTCGCCACCGGCTGGCTGTACCGGAAGCTCAACGGCGTCGAGCTCGCGACCACCGAGACCGTCGCGCTGCCCGGCGTCGTGACGTCGACCGATCCGCGCTTCGTGACGACCGAAGCGATGACGCCGTACGCGTCGATCACGAACTACAACAACTTCTACGAGTTCACGACGGACAAGGATGGCGTCGCGTCCGCCGCCGCGGGCTTCGACACGAGCGGGTGGAAGATCGAGATCGGCGGCCTGTGCCATGCACCGAAGACGATCGATCTCGGTCAGCTCATGAAGATCGCCCCGGTCGAGGAGCGCGTGTATCGCCTGCGCTGCGTCGAGGCGTGGTCGATGGTCGTGCCGTGGGCCGGCGTTCCGCTCGCGAAGGTGCTCGAGTCCGTGCAGCCGATGGCGAGCGCGAAGTACGTCGCGTTCGAGACGCTGCTCGATCCGGAGCGCATGCCGGGACAGAAGGACGACGTCCTCGATTGGCCGTATCGCGAAGGCCTGCGCATCGACGAAGCGATGCATCCGCTCGCGATGCTCGCGACCGGCCTCTACGGCAAGACGCTGCCACCGCAGGATGGCGCGCCGGTGCGGCTCGTCGTGCCGTGGAAGTACGGCTTCAAGAACATCAAGTCGATCGTGAAGATCACGCTCGTCGACAAGCAGCCGCCGACCTCGTGGAACATGTACGGCGCCGACGAGTACGGCTTCTACGCGAACGTGAATCCAGCGCATCCGCATCCGCGCTGGAGTCAGGCCACCGAGCGCCGGATCGGCGAATCGGGCCGCCGCAAGACGCTTCCATTCAACGGCTACGCCGATCAAGTCGCGAGCCTCTACGCCGGGATGAACCTCGATGTCTTCTTCTAATCCGGCCATCGAGGGCGCACATCAGCCGCCGGTCGTCGACGGAACGCTCGCGAAGCGGTTCGTCATCGCGTGCGGCCTCGTACCGGCGACGCTGCTCGCGTTCGATGCGTGGCGCGGACACCTCGGCGTCAACGACGTCAACTTCGCGATCCGCACGACGGGCCTCCTCGGCCTCGTCTTCCTGACGCTGACGTTGGTGATCACGCCACTGCGTCGGCTCACCGGCGCGAACTGGCTGATCGCCGCGCGGCGCAACTTGGGCGTGCTCGGCTTCGCGTACATCGCGGCCCACTTCCTGATCTTCTTTCTGTTCGATCGCGCGGGTGATGTCGGCTCGACGCTGACCGAGATCGTCGAGCGCGTCTATCTCTGGTTCGGCACCGGCGCGCTCGTGATCATGATCCCGCTCGCGATCACGTCCACCGACGGCATGGTCACGCGGCTCGGCGCGAAGCGCTGGAAGCGGCTGCATCGCCTCGCCTACGTCGCCGTGCTCGGCGGCGTGATCCACTACTACTTGCTCGTCAAAGCCGACGTGACGAAGCCGCTCGTGTTCTCGATCGTGTTCGGCGGCTTGATGCTCGTGCGGTTCATCCCCGAGAAGAAGCCCGCGAAGAAGCCGCGTGCGTTCTGGTCGGGCGAGCTCGTCGTCGCGATGATCACGCAGGAGACGCACGACACGAAGACGTTCCGCTTCGCGCTTCCCGTGGCCGGCGCGCTTCCGGTCACGCACACCGCGGGTCAGTACCTGAACATCACGCTGCCGATCGACGGCAAGCGCGTGAAGCGCAGCTACACGATCAGCTCGCCGCCGACGCGCTCGGGCTACCTCGAGATCACGGTCAAGCGCGCTGCGAACGGCTACGCCTCGCACTACTTGCACGACAAGGTGAAGGAAGGCGATCGCCTCCACATCAGCGCGCCCGCCGGCAAGTTCGTCTTCGCCGGTCACGAGTCCGATCGCGTGGTCCTGATCGGCGGCGGCGTCGGCATCACGCCGATGATGTCCGTGATCCGCTCGCTCACGGATCGCGCGTGGACCGGCGACATCCACCTCATCTATAGCGTCCGCGCGAGGACCGACGTGATCTTCGGCGACGAGCTCGCGCGCCTCGCGGCGAAGCACCCGAACGTCAAGCTGCACATCAGCTACTCGAGCGAGTCGGGTCACCTCACGCGCGAGCTGATCGAGAAGGCCGTCCCGAACCTCCGCCGCGGGCCGATCCTCGTGTGCGGCCCCGGTCCGATGATGACCGCGATGCGCGCGCTGCTCGTCGGCATGGGCATCCCCGACGCGGACATCCTCGAGGAAGCCTTCGTGTCCCCGGGCTCTTCGGGCACCGACGCACCGACCGAGACCGTCGGCGACGGCATCAAGCAGGTGCAGTTCGCGCGCGCGAAGAAATCCGTCGAGCTGCCCGGTGGGCTCACCGTGCTCGAAGCCGCCGAGGACTGCGGCGTGACGATCCCGTACGAGTGCCGCAGCGGCATCTGCGGTCAGTGCAAGACCAAGCTCGTGTCGGGTCGCGTCGTGATGGAGTCGCAAGACGCGCTGACGGCCGCGGACAAAGCGAAGGGGTTGATCCTCGCGTGTCAGGCGCAGCCCGTCGGCGATGTCGTCGTCGACGCCTGACGAACACTCGGACCTCGATTGTCACGAACGCGAGTCGTCGTTCTCGCCGGAAGTCATGCGGGACGAAGTAGGGAAAGGCTCTGCTTTGCGGCCTTCGCGCGTTTGCGTCGTATCTCTGCCCGCGAACGTACGCTCGCGTAACGGGAACGCGACGCGGAGCCGCGAAGCACGCAGAGCAGAGATCTGTTGGACGCGTCTCGATCGTCACCAACGATCACGAACGCATGTCCCTCGCGTACGTAGGCACCGCCCGTGCTTCTGGAAGCCTGAGTTGCGCTAGAGCGTGCCGCGCGAGATGGTGACCTTCATCTTCACGGCCGTCTCGGGCTTGTCGTTCGCGGCTTTGACGCGCGCGATCTTCTTCACGACATCGATCGGCGCGCACGTTCCGAAGATCGTGTGCTTGCCGTTGAGGTGCTCGGGCGCGCCTTCGGTGATGAAGAACTGGCTGCCGTTCGTCGACGGGCCCGCGTTCGCCATCGCGAGCGTGCCCGGCGCCATCTTGTCGGCGGTCGAGGTCTCGTCGGCGAAGTTGTAGCCCGGGCCGCTCGTGCCGGTGCCGGTGGGGTCACCGCCCTGGATCATGAAGTCCGGGATCACGCGATGGAAGATGAGGCCGTCGTAGTACGGCTTGTTCTTCATCAGCTTCTGCGACTTGGGATCGATCCACGGCTTCTTGCCGGTCGCGAGTCCGACGAAGTTCGCCACCGTCATCGGCGCCTTGTCACCGAACAGCTTGCAGCGAACGGTGCCGGCGTTCGTCTTGATCGTCGCGATGAGATCGCCCTTGCCGGGGATCGCCTTCGCGTACGTCTCGAGATCCGCGGCGACCGGCGCTTTGACCTCGGGATAGGTCTTCGGCGGAGGCGGCGGCTTGAAGTCCGGATCCTCGATGCGCTTCATCGCGCCGGCCACGGCGGGATCGGAGAGGCACGTCATGAGGCTCTGCGCATCCTTGCTCATGCGCTCGGTCAGCTTCTGCTCGGCGGCGGGCGGCAGCACCTTGCCGGAGCTGAGCTGCTTCATCACGACGCGCAGCATCGGTGCGTTCTGGTTGACCAGCACGTCGATCGCTTTCGCCATCTTCGGACAATCGTCCTTGTTGGCGATCATCACGGGGATGAGCTTGTCGAAGAACGCGAGGATCTTCTCCGAGTCTGCTGCCGACAGCTCGACCGCAGCCGTCGGCGCGACCTGATCCGCGCGGCTATCCTCGACGAAGAGAAGGACGCTCGCGAGCGCGGCGCCGATGGCGATGGAACGCATTACTTGCACGTTAGCGCGAGCAGGTGGCCCGCGTTATCGGGAAGTGCGTGTCCGTACACGAGGTAGTCGCCGGCTTCGACCGTCGCTGTGGTGTTGACGATGTTCTTGCCGTTGACGTCGAGCGAGATCGACAGCCGGAGCTGCGACTTGTTCGCGGTGCCGAGCAGCTTGGCATCGGCCTGGCCGAGCTTGAGCTTGATCGTCTCGCTCTTCTTCTGCGCGAGCGTGCGGCTCTCGCGATGCTGCAGCTTGAACACGTTCCACGACGAGAACGGCGGCTTCTTGAACTTCTTCTTCAGCCCGTCGAGCGCGGGATCGACGGAGGCGTCCTTCTCGCTCGTCGCGGTGATCTCGATGAAGTCGCACGTGACGCTGACCGCTTCCTTGGCCGGCGGCTGCTGCCGAGGCTCGGGCTTCTCCTGCGCGTTCGCGACGCTGCCCATGGCGAGCAACGCGATCGAAAGCGCGACGAGGCGACGACTCATATGCCCTCCACAGTATCTGCAGTCGAGACCCAGATCACCGTCGTGTGACCATCTTCATCCTCGAGGTTCAGGACCGTGCCTTCACCGTCGGGCGTGTCCATCGTTTCGATCTCGGGCGACATGCGCAGTGCTGCAGGCTGCACGTTGATCGTGTTGCCGTTCGACGGAGTCTGCGTCTCGGTCGCTCCCGACCGTAGGACGAGCGCGAGCGCAGCGACGGCACCCGCGCTGATCGCACCGGTGATCACGTGACCGCGATAACGATCGAACCAGTTCGTGAACGTGGCCCACACACCCGTGCCGCGTTCCTGTGCGCGCGATTCGGCTCTGGGTCGCGCCCGCTCCGCGCGCTGGGCGGGCGCGGCCGTCGCATCGTCGATCGCACGCCACATCCGATCGAAGCGAGCGTCCGGTACCTCGTCGACCGCGAGCTCGACGTGTCCACGCACGAGCTCGCTGACCTCGCCGAGCGCTTCGGCTTTCGTGCGCGCCTCGGGATCGCTCGCGAGGCGCTTCTCGACGCTCGCGACCGCGCGCGCGTCGAGCTCGCCATCGGCGTGCTGCATGAGATCGATGTCGTCTTTCGCGCTGCTCACGTCGGGGCCTCCGGTTCGGAGGACCCGAAGCCACGATCGGCTCGCGAAGCGCTCGCCTGTACAGAGTTGTTCGCTTCGCTCACTGGACTTCCTCGTCGAGTGAATCTTTGCCGGTGAGATCCTTGATCAGCTCCGGCGATGGGTTCTCGACCAGATCGAGCAACCGCTTCTGCATGTTCCGGCGGGCGTGGAACAGGCGGGACATGATCGTTCCCTTGCTGCACTCCATCGCCGCCGCCATCTCCTCGTAGGACAGACCTTCGAGCTCCCGCATGATCAGGACCGCGCGGTGGTTGTCCGACAGCTCCGACAGCGCCTGATCGATGCGCGCCCGGATCTGCTTGTCCATCAGCGCCCGTCCCGGGTTCGCACCCAGGATCCGGGGAAGGAGCGCATCATCCCCACCACCGTCCTCGAGCTTGGACTCGTCGAGCTCGACGGGCTTGACCCGGCGATGCTTGCGAATGTGGTCGATGGCGAGGTTCATGACGATCCGGTAGAGCCAGGTATAGAAGCTGGAGTTACCTTCGAATTTGTCTAGGTATTTGTGGGCTTTGATGAAGGCGTCTTGGACGACATCGAGGGCATCGTCCGGGTGGCGTAGGACACCAAACGCGAGTGCATAGGCGCGCCGATGATACCGCTCGAACAGGGTGCGAAATGCGTCGCGATCCCCGCGCCGAGCGGCGTCGACCAGGTCGTGGTCGTCCAGGTCATTGGCATGCGTCCGGGTGGACGCTCGCTGACCCGCGTTATTCACCTTAGGCACCGCGCATCCGGTTATAGCTCATGTACTTGGCGGCGTGTCGGGGGACCTGGGTAGCGCTATGCTGCCGGGACCGTCCAGCGTCGGGCGGACGTGCAACGTGGTCGCGATCGGGAAAGTCAGCACCGAGCAGGGTGACGGGATTCCAGGGTTCCTGGAGCGCGTGCGCTTGGTTGTCTATCGTCACGAAGCGCGGCGCGCGGTGTTGTTCGCGCTCGCGGCGATCAGCGGCGTCGCGCTCGTCGTCCCGTTGCTCGGTCAGTTACTCGGCGGAAGTCGCGCGACAGCGTTCACCGTGCTCGGCATCGGTGGCCTCGTCGCGATGGGCATCCTCGCATTCGCGGTCGTGATCGGCTTCATCGCGCCGCGGCGTCGCTTCAGCGCGGACACCGATCTCGCTCGGTGGGTCGGCACGCGCAAGAAAGACGTCGCGAGCGATCTGCTGTCGTCGGTGGAGCTCGCGACCGCGAAGCCGCGACCGGGCGCTCCATCGGCGGCGCTGGTCGACGCGCTCGTCGATGCCACGCAAGCGCGCTGCGCGACGATCGAGCCGACCACGCTATTGCCCGAGCAAGACGTTCCGCGCGCGCGACGCTGGTTGATCGCGGCGGTGCTGGTCAACGGGATCGCGCTCGCCCTGATGCCCGGCGTGATCGGGAATGGATGGCGACAGCTCCTGTTCGCGCCCGACGCTCCGTTCGACGGCGCGATGTTGTCCGCGGTGCCGCTCGTCGGCGATCTCGAAGCAACCCTGACGTTCCCCGCGTACTCGAGGCGCCTGCCGCTGCCGTTGCCCTCGTCGTCGGGCGACGTGCGCGGCCTGCCCGGCACCAAGGTCGAGCTCAAGGCGCGCGTGCTCGTGCCGGCGACCGAGGTCGAGGTCGTCGTCGACGATCCCGAGAAGCTCGTCGCCGAAAAGGATCGGACGATCGTCGCGAAGCTCGAGGGCGATCAGGTGCGCGTCGAGCTGACGATCGCGAAGAGCACCACGTATCGCTTCGCGGTTCGCTCTCCGCAAGGAGCCCGCTCCGTCGAAGTCACGCCCCGCGCGATCGAGGCCGAGCCCGATCAAGCGCCGCAGGTGCAGTTGATGGCTCCCGCAGAGGAGCTCGACGTCACGAACCTGCGCCGCGTCGAGCTCGCGTACGTGATCGAGGACGACTTCGGCGTCGTCAGCGCGGAGCTCGTGTGGGAGTCCGGCAAGGACAAGGGGAAGAAGGCGATCCAGCTCGAAGCGGCGCCCGGTGGGCGCGCGCAGGGCAAGGTCCTCTGGGATATCGCCGAGATTTCTGTCCCTAGCGGCGGCGAGGTCCGCTACTGGATGGAATCGAAAGATAACGACAACGTCGGCGGGCCGAACATCGGCAAGTCGCGCGAGCTGCGGCTGCGCGTGGTGTCGCCGCGCGAGCGCCACGAAGAGACGCTCGGCCGTCACCAGGAAGTCGCGGAGAAGATCGTGCGCAACCTCGGCACGCGCCTCGTGCTGCCGCAGGAAGAAGGCCCGCGCGAGCAAGTCGCGCGTGAGCTGCGCGAAGCGATCGTCGAGCTCGGATCAGTAAGCGCGGCGTTCGAGAAAGATCCGCACGCGTCGGACGCACTACGCAAGTCGCTCGTCGCGATGCGCGAGCGCCTCGACAAGCTCGCGACGAGCGAACACAAGCTGCTGCCGACCAAGCCCGGCCAGAAGATGCTGCCCGGTCGGTTCGGCATCCTCGATCCGCGGATGATCGCGGAGCTCGAAGACGACACGATCGCGCTCGCCGACTGGCTCGATCGCGAGCGCATGGAAGGCCTGCTCGACATCTCCGACGAGATCAGCGCGCACCAGAAGCGCCTGTCCGATCTCATGGCGCAGTACGAGAAGACCAAGGACCCGCGCTTGTTGGACGAGATCGAGCGCGAGATGAAGGCCCTCGAGCGCGCCTACGCGGAGCTCGAGAAGCATCGCCAGGGCATGGCCGAGGATGTCCTCGATCAATACGTCAACCGCGATGCGGTCCAAGCTCGACAGGGCCAGAACTGCCTCGAAGAAGTGCGCACCCTGATGCGCGCGGGCCAGGTCGCGCAGGCGAAAGCCAAGCTCGAGCAATGCCGGCAGCAACACGATCGCGCAGCGTCCTCGCTCGAAGGGTCGTTGGCGGGCCTGCGCGGCGACAAGTTCTCCGACGAGCAGAAGAAGCTCGACGAGGTCATGAACGAGCTCGCCGACGTCGCGAAGGACCAAGATGACATCGCTGCCGAAGCGAACCGCATCTTCGAGGCCTACGCCGAAAAGGCCGACGAGGTCGCCAAAGACCACCGCCGCGAAGCGAGCAAGAAGGTCGGCGCCCTCGTCGACAAGCTGCGCAAGCGCCTCGCCGAGATCAACGCGCAGGGCCTCACCCCATTCGCCAAGGAAGAGCTCGATATCGTCGAGCGACGCATCGGCGACGTCGAGCACATGGTCGCCGACGGCGATCTCGCGGAAGCCCTCGGCATGGCCCGCCAGGCCAAGACCTCCCTCGAGACCATCGCCGGCGAGCTCGAAGCTGCGCTCAACGACGATCCGAAATCCAAGTGGGCCGACGCCACCACCGACGCCCTCGACGGTATCGAGCGCAGCCAACCGATCGCCAAAGAGCTGATCAAGGAGCTCCAAGGCCTCTCGCCGCGCCCCGACCAGATCATGTCTCCCGACGATCTCAAGGCACTCGATCGCCTCCGCCGTCGCGAAGCGATGAACAAGGGCCGCGCGCAGAAGCTTCAAGAGCGCACGAAGCAGCTCGGCGCGGAGCTGCCCGGCGACACGGGCCAAGAGCTCGGCAAGAAGCTCGGCGGCGCCGTCGAACAAATGGGCGCTGCCGACGACCGCATGAAGGCGAAGGATCCTTCGGGCGCACGCGAAGCCACGCGCGCGGCCGCCGAGGCGCTCGCGAAGGCGCGCGATCGCGCGCGCAGCGCCGCCCGCCAAGCGCAGGAAGGCACCGTCGGCGAAGAGCCGGTGCGCATCCCGGGCGCCGAAGAGTTCAAAGCGCCGCAGCGCTATCGCGAGGAGCTCCTCGAGGGACAGAAGAAGAAGGCGGCAGATGGGTTTCAGGAGATGACGAAGCGCTACTTCGAGGAGCTCGCGAAGTGAGCGCCGGTCTCGGATCTACGCGGTTTTCCGCACCGCGGCGGGCCTCCGCCTTGCGGTCGACGCTGCATGCTGCAAGCGGGCTCTCCTTCGTTACGTTTGTGGGTGCGCCAGCTCCGCCCGAAGAACTAGCGACGCAGAGACGCGGAGGACGCAAAGAAGAGATCGTTTTTGACGTGTCTCGATCAACTGACCCGATCACCAACGCAGCGCTGTGGTTCTCGACGAAGCCTCGCGTCGGGCTTGAAAAGGTCTCTTCTCCGCGTCCTCTGCGTCTCTGCGTCGCAGTTTCCGAGTTTTCGAGCATCCTAGGTTCGAGGAAGCCGGAACGAACAACGAACGAGCCGAGCGGACGATCCGCACAGACACCGAAGGACGGTGCCGCTTGAGAGCAATGCTCGCACTCGTCGCCATCGCGGCGTTGGCTAGTCCCAGCGCGGCCCGCCGTGATCGCACGGTCACCGGCGACGTCATCAAAGCCGCCCGCTTTCTCCAAGCGTCGCGGTTAGACGAAGCACGCGCGCTCCTCGCGGAGCTCGAGAAGCGCGCGGGCGATACCGCCGAAGTGAAGTGGCTCCAGGCCGAGCTCGCGTTCCAGACCGGCGACTACGCGGGGGCCGTGAAGCTGCTCGACAAGCTGCCCAATGACGCCGTCGATGGTCTCGTCGGATCCACGCGCAAGCTCGCGACGAGCTCGCTCGCGGTGACCGAAACGTTCACGGAGCAGAAGTCGCCGAAGGGCCACTTCATCATTCGGTTCGCGCCGGGGCCGGATGCGACGATCGCCGAGCTCGCGGGCGAGGTGCTCGACGCCGCGTGGGAGACGGTCGGCGAAGACCTCGGCCTCAAGCCGTCGGATCCGATTCGCATCGAGCTGCTCGGGGCGCCGGCGGATCTGGCGAAGCTGTCGCCGTTGACCGAGAGCGAGATCGAGACGACGGGGACGATCGCGCTGTCCAAGTACAACAAGCTGATGGTGGTGTCGCCGCGTGCGACGATCTTCGGCTACCCGTGGATGGACACCTTGGCGCACGAGTACACGCACCTCGTGGTGTCGCGGCTCTCGCACGACACGGTGCCGGTTTGGTTGCAGGAGGGGCTCGCGCGGTTCGAGCAGACGCGGTGGCGCAGGCCGCCCGAGGTGCAGTTGTCCGCGTCGGAGCAGGCGCTCCTGGCGACCGCGCTCAAGAAGGGCCGGCTGATCAGCTTCGACGAGATGCACCCGTCGATGGCGAAGCTGCCGAGCCAGGAGGCTGCGGCGCTCGCGTATGCGGAGGTCTACACGCTCGTCGGGTGGATGCAGAAGAAGATCGGGTTTGCGGGAATCCAGGCCTCGCTCGTGTCGCAGCGCGATGGCAAGAGTGCGCGGCGCGCGGTGGCCGAGGCGCTCGGGATGACGTGGGGTGCCGTCGAGAAGGAATGGCACGCGTACCTGAAGGTCGCCGACAAGCCGTCCGCGGGGGCGACCGCGCGGGCAGGCAAGCCCATCAAGTTCGGCAAGGGCGGCGTCGAGTCCGAGAACGTTGGCCTCGAGCAAGTGGCCGTGCGGGCTCGCAAGCACGCGCGCCTCGGTGGCATGCTGCGCGCGCGTGGGATGATGGAGGCGGCGGTGATCGAGTACGAGAAGGCGCTGACGGCGGCGGGGGGACAGGATCCATTCGTCGCCGGCAAGCTCGCGCGGACGCTCGTCGAGCTCGGCCGACACGACCGCGCGATCGAGCTCACCACGCCGCTGGCTGCGGCGGATGACCGCGACGCGGTGGTGGCCGTGACCCTTGGCATGGCGCGCGCGGCACGGCATGAATGGCCCGAGGCGATCGCCGCCTACGAACAAGCACTTCGCGTGAGTCCGTTCGATCCGACTACCCGCTGCGGCCTCGCCGAGGCGTATGGTCAGACGAACGATCCTCGCGCTACTCGCGAACGTAATGCCTGTGACGAGCTGAAGAACTGACAAGCCCCACGACGGGGCACGTAGCACCGCCGCGATGGCGATGCGAAGGTAAATGTGCGCCAGACCCGACCCACACCCACGCAGGGAGAACCAAAGCTCGCGGACGTGACTCCGCTGCACTCGGATCCCGAGCAGCTGCCGCTCGCCGACGAAGTCACGACCATTCGGGGCGAGGTGCGTACCGATGTCCAACCGGTCGTGCCGTCGCCGAAGAACGATCTGGATGCGGTCGCCGAGCTCGCCGAAGCACACGCCGAGATCGTCACGGAGATCGAGAAGAGGATCATCGGACAGCGCCGTGTCGTCGAGCAGTTGCTCGTGGCTCTGTTCGCGCGCGGTCACACGCTGTTCGTCGGCGTTCCGGGACTCGCGAAGACCCTGTTGATCTCGACGCTCGCCGAGACGCTCAACCTTTCGTTCCAGCGCATCCAGTTCACGCCGGACCTCATGCCGGCCGACATCACCGGCACGGAGATCCTCGAAGAAGACCACACGACGGGCAAGCGAACGTTTCGGTTCATCAAGGGCCCGGTGTTCGCGAACCTCGTGCTCGCCGACGAGATCAACCGCACACCGCCGAAGACGCAGGCGGCGCTGCTCCAGTCGATGCAGGAGTTCAGGGTGACGACGGGCGGCACCACGCATGACCTCCCGCTCCCGTTCTTGGTGTTCGCGACGCAGAACCCGATCGAGCAGGAGGGCACGTATCCACTGCCCGAAGCGCAGCTCGATCGCTTCATGTTCCAGGTCGACGTCGACTACCCGACGGAGGCCGAGGAAGAAGAGATCGTTCGCCAGCAGACGAGCGATCACCGCCCCGAGCTCCAGCGCGTGTTGTCGCCGCAGCGCATCCTGCAGCTCCAAGACCTCGTGCGGCGCGTCCCCGTCGCGGACCACGTGGTGAAGTACGCGGTGGCGCTCGCGCGCTCGACGCGGCCCACCGCTCCGAATGCGCCCGCGTTCGTTCGCGAGAGCGTGTCGTGGGGCGCCGGTCCGCGCGCATCGCAGTTCTTGATCCTCGCCGCGAAGGCGCGCGCGATCCTCGACGGTCGCTTCGCGGTAGCGATCGATGACGTCGCGGCGCTCGCGCGTCCGACGCTGCAGCATCGCTTGATCCTCAACTACCGCGCCGAGGCGGAAGGTCTGCGCCCGGGCGATCTCGTCGATCGACTGTTGTCGGTCGTCACCCCGTAGGTCGCGTGCCGACGCTCCCCGAGAAGATCGATCCCGTCCAGCTATCGCGGCTCGGCAGCTTGCCGATCAAAGCGCGCGTGATCGTGCAAGGAGCGCTGTCCGGCCTGCACCGCGCATCGCTCCACGGATCCAGCGTCGAGTTCGCCGAGCACAAGGAGTACTCGCCCGGCGACGAGCTGCGCCACGTCGATTGGAAGGCGTACGCGAAGGTCGATCGCTACTACGTGAAGCAATTCGAGCAGGAATCGCAGCTCACGATCTATCTCGTGCTCGACGCGTCGAACTCGATGCGCTTCGCCGGTGGGAGTATCCCGAAGATCGAGTACGCCGGGCTCTCGCTCGCCGCGCTCGCGTATCTGTCGATCCAACAGCAGGACAAGGTCGGTCTCGTCGCGTGCGGTGACAAGACGATCGAGACGGTGGTGCCACCCCGCGCGCGCTCGACGCACCTCCACGATCTGCTCGCGGTGCTCGACTCGCTGATCACGCGCGGCGGCGCCGGCGACGAATCACCTGCGGTCGCGCTGGGCCGAATCGCCGAGCTGACGCGTCGCAAGCGCGCGCTGATCATCCTCGCGTCCGATCTGTTCGATGCCAGCGACGAGACGCTGAAGGTGCTCGCCCAGCTGCGCGCACAGAAGCACGACGTCAGCGTGTTGCACGTGCTCGATCCGCACGAGACCACGTTCCCGTACGACGGACTCACGCAGTTCGAAGCGCTCGAGTCGACGAACAAGATGCTCGTCAATCCCGTCGCCATCAAGCGCGAGTACCTCGAGCGGATGGACGCCTTTCTGACCAAGACGCGCACCTCGCTCGCGGCCGCCGGCGTCGACTATCACTTCGTGCCGACGGATCGCTCGCTCGAGCAGACGCTGCTCGATCTGGTGATCTCGCGTTCGCGACTCGGTCCAGGTTCCGCACGCTCGATCGCGCGGGGTGGCTAGTGGGGTTCCTCGCTCCACTCATGCTCGTCGGTCTCGCCGCGCTCGCGGTGCCGATCGCCATCCACTTGATCGGCAAGAGCCGCGCGCGCGTCGTGAAGTTCGCCGCGCTCGACTTCCTCCTCGCCACGAAGCGCAAGACCGCGCGCAGCATCAAGCTCCGCGAGCGCTTGTTGTTCGCGGTGCGCGTGATCGCGTGTGCGGCGATCGCGCTCGCGCTCGCGAAGCCGTTCACCTCGTGCGAGCGCAAGGGTCCGCACGTCACGCGCGGTCCGCAGGCGGCGGTCCTCGTGATCGATGACTCGTTCGCCGCGGGCTACATGATCGATGGCAAGCCGTGGCTGTCGCGCGCGACCGCCGAGGGCCGCAAGATCCTCCAGCAGCTCGGCCCGCTCGCCGAAGTCGCGATCGTCCGCGCGTCGGAAGGCGCCGATCACCCGACGGAGCTCACGCGCGATCACCTCCGCCTTCGCGATCAACTGATCGCCCTCGAGCCGAGCGCACGGCCCGCGGATACGACGCGCGCGCTGGCGCGAGCGGCGCAGCTTCTGTCCGCCTCGAGCCACTCGCGGAAGACGGTGTACTTGCTCTCGCTCGTGGCGAAGTCCGGGTTGCACGTCGACGATCCGCCGTGGGGCAAGGATGGGCCCGCACTCGTCACCGAGGATCTCCGCCCCGAGAAGATGCCGAACCTCGCGGTCGTGTCACTGCGCGTGGAACCCGAGCCCGGTGCGGGGTCGCGCGGTGTCTCGTTCGCCGCCGAGGTCGCGAACTACGGTGACACGCTCGCCAAGAACGAGCTGTCGTTGAGCGTCGCCGGGCGCGTTGTCGCACGCGGCACGCTCGAGATTCCGCCACGCGATCGCCGCACGAAGCGGTTCCTCGCGACGTTGCCGCCCGGCGCACGCGCCTCCGATGCGATGGTCGCGCTGCAAGGCGACTCGCTGTCGATCGATGATCACCGCTGGGTGCGCGCCTCGCTGCGCGACGAGGTGCGCGTGCTGCTCGTCGACGGAGACCCGCGCACCGTGCGGCTCGACGACGAGCTGTTCTACGTCCACGCCGCGCTCCGCCCCGGCGATCGCGAAGACTCGGGCACGCAGATCCGCACGATCACGCCCGACGAGCTCGCCGGCATCGATGCGAAAGCGAAGGGCACCGCCGCCGCGCTCGATCTCGCCGACTTCGATGTCATCGTGCTCGCGAACGTCCCTGCCCTCTCTCCCGAGCGCGTCGAGGCGCTGTCGGCGTGGGTGAAGGCGGGCGGCGGCATCCTCGTCGCGCCCGGCGATCACTTCGATCCCGCCGCATACGACCGCACGATGCTGCCGCTGTTGCCACAGGCGCTGCGCGATCCGATCGACACCACGTGGGGCGCACAAGAGAACGACCGCGACAGCCGCGCACTGCACCTCGTGAAGTGGGAGGCAGACCATCCGATCTTCGCGCCGTTCACCAAGAGCGGCGCCGAGTTCGTCGACGCGAAGTTCTACAAGATCGCCCTGCTCGGCCCGACGACGCAGACCGCCGATCGCAAGGTGCTCGCGCGGTTCACCAACGGCGCTGCCGCGCTCGTCGAGGCTTCGATCGGCTCCGGCCGCACGCTGCTGTTCACGTCGACGCTCGATCGCGACTGGAACGACCTGCCGATGCACCCCGGCTTCCTGCCCCTCATGCAGCAAGCGATGCGTCACCTCGCGCGCAAACACGCCGCGTTCGGCGAGAGCGATCACATGGTCGGCTCGTCGGTGCCGCTGCCCGCTGGCGATCTCAAGCGCCTCGAGGTGCGCGGTCCGGAGAACCTCGGCGCGGTGTTCGAAGGCGATCGCATCGCGGGCCGCTCCACGGTTCGCTTCACGCGCACCGAGCGACCGGGCGTGTATCGCGTCATCGGCACGGATCAGACGTCGTCGACGCACGACCGCGACGAGCTCGCGTTCGTCGTCAACATCGACGCGAAGGGATCCGACCTCACGCGTGCGTCGCCCGAGGAGCTGCCCGCGTCGGGCACCGGTGCCGGTACGACACCTGCGGATTCGTCACGCCGGATCGAGCTGTGGCACGCCCTCGCCGCCGCGCTCTTGCTGCTGCTGCTGATCGAAGGCTTCCTCGTCCAGAAGTAATCAGATCTCGGGTTCGATACACACGAGACGATTCGCGAGCCGATCCGCGACGTAGAGCACGTTCCCATCGGGCGAGAACGCGAGGATGTTGCCGTCGTAGTTCGTGAGCGACAGCCCGCTCGCGAGCACCGTGGCAGCGCCGAGCGTATCGACGGAGATCAGCTCGCCCGTGGACCAACTCGCGGCGACGAGCTTTCCGCCGAACGGCCCGGCCGGCGCGAACGCGATCGCGTGGATGCCGGGCCGCGCGGAGATCAGCGCGCCTTGCGTGAGGCCGTCGGTACCGATCTTCGTGATCGTGTCATCGCCCGCGTACCCGCCACCCGCGGGGCGCGACGCGAGCAAGCCACCGCCGTACGTGCCGCCCGTGTCGAACGCGATGCCTTCGCTTCCCGCGAGCTCGGAGAACGCGGTGCCGACGCCGGCGGAATCGAACGCGCCCCAATCGACGCCCGCGCCGTCGGTGTCGCCGGTGACGAACAGCTTCGATCCGTACGCCGCCGTCGAGAATGCCATCCCGTAGATATCGTCGAGGCCTGGTCCTGGCGCGGTCGTGAACAGCGTCGGCGTTCCATTCGGAGCGACGCGGAAGATCGTCGAGTCGTTGTCGCCGTCGCCGCCTTGATCGCCGACGTAGAGATTGCCGTCGAACGTCCCGCCCGCATCCCACGTGATCGTCGTCAGCAGCGCCGCCGCCGTCGGCCACGCGCCGGCGGCGACCACCGTCGTCGTCGTCCCGTCGGTCGGCTCGATCGCGCGCAGCGTATCGTCGCTCTGGTTGACCACGTAGATCTTGCCGTCGAATGCACCGCCCGCGACGACCGCCGCGACGGGCTGCGCGAGGCCATCCGCTGCGTCGGCGATCACGACCGCGTGAAACCCGGGCGTGATCGTCCACGTCGGTGCTTCCGTGAACGCACCGCAGTTGTAGCTGCGCGCGACACCGTCGACCGCCATGTCGATCGGCGCATCGATCGTCCCGCTCCCGCTGTCGTCGCCGCGCGCGTCGTCCACCGTCGGCGCATCGGGAAGCTTGTTCGCCCCATCGTCGCCGCACGCTGCGAGAAGGAACCCACCCAGTAGCAAACCTCTAGCCCGGACCATCTACTGCTTCTACCAGATACTCGCCGAGCGTGTTCTTGAGAATTTCCGACGACCCGCCCGCGATCTCGTACGTCTTCGCGTCGCGCAAGTACCGCCCGAACGGTGCTGTCTCCAGACACCCGCGCACCCCACAGATCTGGATCGCTTGCAGCGCCGCGTTCACCGCGGTCCGCGTCGCGACCAGCTTCGCCGACGAAGACCACCGCTGGATGTCGAGCAAGCTCCGCTTTCGCACCTCGGACTCGCGCGGCAACGTGTGGGTCGCCTCCGCCGCATCCAGGTGATGTGCGGCCTCGTATGTCAGCAGGCGCGCGGCATCGATCTCCGCGAGCAGCTCCGCCAAGTACCACTGGATCCCCTGCAGCTCGATCACGTACTGCCCGAACACGCTCCGCTTGTCCGCAAAATGCAGCGCGCCCGAGAACGCCGCCCGCGCGATGCCACACCCGATCGCCGCCGCGAGCACGCGCGAGTGATCGAGCGTCGTCGCCGCCGCGCGGATGCCTTTGCCCTCCTCGCCGATGATGTAGTCCGCCGGCAACCGCGCACCGTCGAGTACGAGGTCCACGTGCGGCCCGTTGCGCAGCCCGATCGTCCGCGTCGACGGCGGCGCGTACAGCGACGCACCGGGCGTATCGCTCGGCACCGCGAACGCGGTCACGCCCTTCTCGGTCTCGGCCAAGATCACGAACAGCTCGGCCGCGCTCGCACTCGTGACGAACGACTTCTTGCCGTCGAGGATCCAGACGTCACCCTCGCGCCGGGCTTTCGTATCCAGCTTCTTCACGTCACTGCCACCGCGCGCCTCGGTCATCGCGAACGAGCACAAGAGCCCATTCGCGATCGCCGGCAAGAACCTCCGCTGCAGCGCCTCCGATCCGAACAGGTGGATCGTCTCGCCGGCCTGAAAGATCGTGATCAGCGATGTCGCCGTCGCCGCGCTCGCCGCCGCGACCTCCTCGAAGATCGCGACGAGATCCGCGAACGGCCGCCCGCCGCCGCCCATCTGGGTCGGAAACGTCGCCGCGGTGAAGCCGGTCTTCGCGAGTGCGCGAACGATGTCGGTCGGATAGAAGTCCTCGCGATCGATCGTCTCCGCGTGCGGCGTCACGATCTCCGCCACGGTCTTCGCGACGTGCTCCGCGAACGCGCGCTCCACCCGCGGGGTCCACACTTCGATGTGCATCTCTGCATCGTACGATGCGCCGATGTCGCGGTGCGATGCGCATCCAGCGAGGGGTTCGGATCAGGATCGTGCCCGTCGCGATCTGATGTGTCTCGCCGCCGGGTCCGTTCGCGATTCCATCGGAACACGACGACGATCCGGTGCTTCCATTGCCTCGAGTGGTCTTGCGCGCCATTGGCGAACAGCAACGCACTCGCGATCTCGACGTGACGAGATCGCCGCGAGATCTAACGAGCGTCTCGCCGAGCGCTAGCGCTCGTCAGCGGCCCGCGAGTCGGTCCGCCAATCGGCGGTGCTCGAAACTTCCGATGACATCGCGGCCGGGCGCGGGTCGCGCGGCTTGGTTGGCCGCATGTCCCTTCTTCATCGCGCGCACGCGTTGCGCGGCCACCCCGACGAGCGCGCGGAACTCCGAGTCCCTCTCGGCTTCCTTGATCAGCGCTTCCTCGGCGAGCGCTTGGTGATCCTCGCGCCGGCACAGCAAGAGGACATCACAACCGGCACGGATCGCTCCGATCGCGGCGGTGCCCACCTCCATGTGCTGCGCGATCGCGTTCATATCCAGATCGTCGGACACGATCACGCCCTCGTAGCCGAGCCGCTCGCGCAAGACTCCGCTGACGACCTTCGGTGACAGCGTCGCGGGACGTTGCGCGTCGAGGATCGCGAACACCACGTGCGCGGTCATGATCATCGGCAGCTTTGCCTTCGCGGCGCGCGCGAACGGTTCGAGCTCGACGGCGGCGAGCCGCTCCCAGCTGTGATCGACGCGCGGCAGCTCGAGGTGCGAGTCCGTCGTGGTGTCGCCGTGCCCGGGGAAGTGCTTCCCGCACGCGAGGATGCCGGCTTCGTCGAGGCCACGCGCGAAGGCGAGCGCACGCTTCGCCACGGTATCCGCGGTGATGCCGAACGCGCGGTTGCCGATGATCGGGTTCGCGGGGTTCGTGTGGATGTCGAGCACCGGCGCGAAGTCGATGTCGAAGCCCATCGCGCGCAGCTCCGCACCGAGCATGCGACCGACCTGCTCGGAGATGATCTCGGCAGCGTCTGGCTCGAGCCCGTCGAACTGCAACATCGGCGGCCAGTGCGTCGCGGGTGCGCGCACGCGCTGGACGACGCCGCCCTCGTGATCCACGGCGATCAGAGCAGGCGTGCCATCGGGCGCCGAGCGATGCAGATCCGCGGCGAGCGCGACGAGCGCGTGGATATCGGTGACCTCTTGCGTGATGCCGTCCGCGGTGACCGGTTCGACGACGAGGTTGCGCTTGAACACGATCGTCGCGCCGATCTCTCCCGCGTCGAGCTTCGCGCGCAGCGCGGGCGTCACCGTCGGTCCCGCGAACCCGAACCAGAGGAGCTGCCCGATATCGCCGCGTGTTTCGCGCACCGCGCGACGTTACTACGGCGTGCAGGACATCGAGTAGTTATCCACGAGCATTGCGGGCGTGCAGACATCGACCGCTTCGTCGCTGATCTCGAGGTCCACGTTGAGCGCCTGCGTGCGCTGCGAGTTCGTCACGGCGAGGAACACGCGACCGATGCTCGTCAATGTCATCGTCGGCATCGGGAACCCGCCCCCGCCCGCCTTCGCGCGCAGATAGACCAGCCCGGTCGACTGCACGCGTCTCGAGAACGGGCCGAGCTCCGACGTCGCGAGCATCGCTTCGGCGCCTTCCATGTCGACGACCTCGACGGTGCAGCCGCCCTCGCAATACTGTTCGACGTGCAGCTTGCCGATCGCGGGTGCGCACGCCGCGCGCGTCGTCGCGCCGACAGCGCCGAGCCGCGTGTCGATCACGCACCGCGCGCAGCTTCCACTCGAGCCGCTGAGGCACGCGCAGGTCGGATCCGGCTGGCACAGGGTCGAGATCGCGTTCGCGCCCATGTCCGTGCACAGCGACACGCCCATGCCGCCGCACGTGCTGTTCGATAGCACGCACTCCTGCACCTCCATGCGCTGACCGTCGCAGTCGGTGTCGAGGCCATCGCAGGTCTCGGGTTGCCCCGGGTGATACGCGTCGCGCAGATCGTCGCAATCGTCGTCGGCGGCGTCGAAGTCATCGCAATCGAGGTCCGCGTTGCGCGTGGTCGCGTCGGTGGCCGCCGGGTCCGCGGCGAGATCCGCGAGCAAGAGGCGCAGCTGCGGTCCGGTGTCCGGCTTCCACGCGACACCGCTGGTCCACACATCGGCGTGATCGTCGAGACACCCGACGACGAGCCCCTGATTCGCGGCGAGCGCGACGTTCGCCCCCGGATACGTCACCGGCGTGATCGTCATCGTGTACTCGATGCGGACATCGGCGCGGATCTCGACGGGCATCGGATTTCCGTCGGGATCCTCGACAGCGCCCACACCGACGAGCTCGCTCGCGTCGTCGTAGAGCAGCGCGAACGGAATGAACTGCTCGTCGGGCGCGGCGCCCTGCTCGGGCTCGATGCGTACCTGGAAGCCATCGATCGCGTCGACCTGGTCGACGATGCCGCCGCGCGCGCGCTGCCGGTAATAGACGACGTCTTCCTCGCCGAGCGCGCCGGGCTGCATGCGCTGGCGAATGCCGGTGCCGATCGTCTCGGCATCGGCGCTCGCGAGCACGATCTGGATCCGCGCCGCCGCGGCCGGTCCACCGGGTGCCTCGAACGTCAGGATCGCACCGTCGTCGGAGCCGCAGGCAGCGAGCCCCACCACCGCTGCTAGTCCAAGCGAAGCACGCATAGGCCTCCTCCTCGCTGCAACGCGGGGTCCAGCGCTAACTCCCGGACGGCTCGTCGATTCCGTCGACGAATCGCGGCGTCGCTGCCCCTCTCACGCCAACGCCGTTGGCGATCACCTGTAGGTGAAGCTCAGCGCGGAAACGACTCGCCCTCGCCGACCAGCTCGAGGCGCGTGCTCGTCGTGCGCGCCGAGTAGACGAGGATCGTGCGCACCGTCGGGAACCGCATCGCGAGGACGAGCTCCTTGCGACCATCGCCGTCGATGTCGACCACCGCGAGCACGTCGAGCACCACGATCGACTTCGTGTCGACGGGCTTTCCCGGCTCGGGTGGACGCACGAGCTTCAAGTCGTAGATCGAGAACGTCGGCGTGCACGCCGCGCCGGCGGTCGGTGCAGCCGTCCACTCCGACGACGGCCCGCGCACGGGATCGAGCACGCCCGCGAGCGGGAACGACTCGGCGATCTTGTCGCCGTCGATGTCGATCGCGATCGTGTCTCCGGAGATGCACGCACCACCCGTCGCGAACACGCCGGTCTCGGGTGGATCGTCGGGGCGCACGAGCTCGCCGAGCGCGACGCCGCAGCTCGCGGTCGCCACGCCGCACGCGGGATCCTCCACGCGCGCCTCCTTCGTCGATACCCCGCCGCCCGATCCCGACGTGCAGGGCGATGCACCGACGTACGTGCCGACGCCGACGGACACCTCCATGCCGACGTCGGCGACGCCGACCGTGTCGAACGTGCCGGCGCTCTTGCCATCCGTTCCGAACACCGTGAACCGCGGGACCTGCCCGCGTTCGAGCGCGCCGGACACCTCCTCGGCGCGGCTGGACCAATCGAACGTCTTCATCATCAACGGTGCGATCGCGGGCCGGCCGGCCGCGCCTTGCGGGCACATCTCGCCGACCACGATCTGACGCCCCGTCACCCGCGGTCCCTTGCCGGGTCCGGGATCGGTCTTCGCGATCGGGCCCGGATCCGGGGGCGGCTTGGGCGGCATCACCGTCGGAGGGCACCCGGCTGCGCCCAACAACAGCGCGAGCCAGGCAACGCGACGTCGCGGGAGCAGGTCAGTACCGAGCATCTTCCAGCACCATAACCTCACGAATCTAGACGCGGCCAGTTGGTGACTTCGTTGCCTGGCCCGTTTGACCTGGCGGAAAAGGCCTGCCTATATTCCGCGCCGGCGACGATGCCCAAAACCCTCGTGCTTTCTATGTCTTATCGCAACAAGCTCAAGACCGGCATCGTCCTCGCCACCCTCGCCACCACCGCGATCGCCGAAGCGCAGATCGCGCCCGGCGGCATGGGCGGCATGGGCGGCCCCCAGACGCCGTCCGGTGAAGAGAAGAAAGAAGGCGTCGCCGAGGCTGCCCCGAAGACACCGGGGTTGCTTCCGACGACGCCCGCGCTTCCCGCACCCAAGGGTCGCCGCAAGAAGTGGAAGCTGTTCGAGATCGACGGCTACTTCCGGCTGCGCACCGATTGGTTCAAGAACTTCCACCTCGGCTTCCTCGATCGCGCACGCGACGGTAGCGACCTCGGTGGCGCTCCGTTCCCGCGCGCACTCGGCTGCACCGCCAATGTCTCCGGCGCGCCGTGTGAAAATCTGTCGAGCGCGAACATGCGCCTCCGTCTCGAGCCGACGCTCAACCTCGACGAAGGCACGAGCGTTCACTTCCAAGCGGACATCCTCGATAACCTCGTCCTCGGCTCGACGCCGACGGGCACGGATCTCGGTACGTACACCGCGACGAACCTCCCGCCGCTCGGCGCGTTCGGCAACACGCAGCAAGCACCGGTCGCGGGCGAGAACAGCGATCGCGACTCGATCACGATCAAGCGCGCGTGGGCCGAGATCGCGATCCCGCTCGGCATCCTCAAGGCCGGCCGCATGCCGAACCACTGGGGCATGGGCATCAACCACAACGGCGGCGGCAAGGATCCGATCGGCGGCGTCTACGACACCGACGCGGACTACGGCGACACCGTCGATCGCGTGAGCTTCTCCGCGCAGATCCCAGGTACGCCCCTCCGCGCGATGCTCGCCGCGGACTGGAACACGACGACGCTCGTCTCGAACCAGACGATCTTCAACAAGGGCCACGAAGGCCACCCGTTCGATCTCGACGACGGTGACGATGCCGATGGTTGGGTCGGCGTGATCTCGAAGATGGACTCCCCGCAGGAGTTCAAGGACACCGTCGACCGCGGCGACGTCGCGTTCAACTACGGCATCTACTTCGAGTACAAGACCCAGAGCTGGGACTTCAACACCACCGACTTCGTCACCGGCGGCGCGCCGAACACCGTGCTCGGCTACACGCCGCGCGACATGACGACCTACTCGCCCGACCTCTGGGCGAAGCTCGGCTACGGCAAGTGGAGCATCGAGGGTGAGTTCGCCGCGACGCTCGGCAAGATCGCGCGCCTCGACGACTATGGCAAGACCACCTCCGCCGACCTCCGCAAGTACGGCGGTGTCCTGCGCATCGGCTGGAAGGGTCTCGAGAACAAGCTCCACCTCGGCGTCGAGGGCGGCTTCGCCTCCGGCGATCAATGGGACAACACGCCGCAAGGCTCGACGAACATCGCGTTCGCGAACCTCCTCGGCGTCTGCCCGACCGGCCAGACCTGCCCGCAGGACGGAACGCTCTCGCAGTTCATCTTCGATCGCGACTACAAGGTCGACATGATCCTGTGGCGCCACCTGATCGGCGCCGTCACCAACGCCGGCTACGTGAAGCCGTCGCTATCGTACGAGCTCACGAAGTCGATCGCGTTCAAGGTCGCGAACATCACGAGCTTCGCGCTCAAGCCGGTCGCGACGCCGGGTAACGAGACGATGTACGGCACCGAGTTCAACGGCGACATCGGCTACACGAGCGGTGGCCTCTATATCGGCATCTCGTACGGCGTGCTGTTCCCGTTCGCGGCGATGGCGCACCCGGCCGGCGAGAACGGCGCGAACCCGCTCGGCTGGGGCACGGACCCGGACACCGGCGCGGTGAACATCGGCGAGTCGCCGGGCACGGCGCACACGATCCAGTCGAAGCTGATCCTGTCGTTCTAGTCTCCGCGGCGGCGGCTCGACGCTCGTCAGCGCCTCACGGCGCCTCGCAGCGTTCGGCCGCTCGCGACAGCATCCGTCGACGGATTTTCGGTCGGCGTCTGCGCGTCGTGATCCCTGAAATGCGACGCAGAGCCGCAGAGTCGCAAAGCAGAGCCTTTCCTAACCCGACACGATTCCTCGACGAGATCCTGTTCGATCACGCTCGTGGTCTTGTCGACCGATCGCGACGCGCCCCACTGATCTCTGCTCTGCGGGCTCCGCGTCTCTGCGTCGCATTCCGTCGTACGAGCGAGCAACGAGCGCGACCGTCGTCTCGCCGTTGACGACCGTCCCTACTGCGTGATGCCTCGCCGTTGACGATCACCGATCCCTGAAATGCGACGCAGAGCCGCAGAGTCGCAAAGCAGAGCCTTTCCTAACCCGATGCGATTCCTCGGCGAGAGCCTGTTCGATCACGCTCGTGGTCTTGTCGACCGATCGCGACGCGCCCCACTAAATCTCTGCTCTGCGGGCTCCGCGTCTCTGCGTCGCATTCCGTCGTACGACGAGCGCGACCGTCGTCACTGCTGACGATGGCCACCCATCGCGGGATGCCTACCGTCGCCATCGCCGTCAACCATGGTCATGCCATCGCGTGCCGTCGCGACGCGACCCGCGACGCGTTACAGCTCGCCGAGCGCGGTCACGAGCCGATCGATCGGCACGACCTCGATCCCGCACCGACTCTCGAGCCGCGCGACGTTCTGCGCCGGCACGAGCGCTCGCTGGAAGCCGAGGCGCGCGGCCTCCGCGAGGCGCTGCTCGCACAGCGGCACCGCGCGGATCTCGCCGGCCAAGCCGACCTCGCCGAACACGATCGTCTTCGCGTGGATCGCGCGACCGCGCACGCTCGACGCGATGGCGCACGCGATCCCGAGATCGATCGCGGGCTCGTTCAAGCGCAGGCCGCCCGCGACGTTGACGAACACGTCGCGGGCGAGCACGTCGCACTGCGCGCGCTGCGCGAGCACGGCCAGTAACAGCGACACGCGATTCCCATCCACGCCCGCCGACGTACGCCGCCCGAAACCCGCGGTGGCCGGCGCGACGAGCGCTTGGATCTCGACGAGCAGCGGCCGTGCACCGTCGGCGGATGCGACGACCACGCTTCCCGGCGCGCCGATCGGACGCTCGGCGAGCAGGTGCGCCGACGGGTTCGGGACCTCGGCCATGCCGGCCCCGCGCATCTCGAACACGCCGATCTCTTGCGTCGATCCGAAGCGGTTCTTGTGCGCGCGCAGGATGCGATACGGCCCGCCATCGCCCTCGAGCTGCAGCACGACATCGACGAGGTGCTCGAGCGTCTTGGGGCCCGCGAGGCCGCCGTCTTTCGTCACGTGACCGACGAGGATCGTCGGCACGCCCGTGGTCTTCGCGAACTGCATCAGCCGACTCGCGCACTCGCGAACCTGCGCGAGCGAGCCGGGGATGGAGTCGAGGACCGGCGTGTAGATCGTCTGGATCGAATCGACCGCGAGGTAGGCCGGCTTGGTCTTCTCGGCGTGCGTGAGGATGCGCTCGACGTCCGTCTCCGCGACGATCGAGAGGTCCGCGTGATCCGCCCCCACGCGACGCGCGCGCATCGCGGTCTGCGCGACGCTCTCCTCGCCGGTGGCGTAGAGAACACCGCGGCGTCCCTGGGATGCGCCGCGATTGTCACCGCGCGCTTCGTTCGAGGCGCCGGGCCCCGCGCTGGCGGCCAATCCCGCGAGCGCTTGCACGAGCAGCGTGCTCTTGCCGACGCCCGGATCACCACCGAGGAGCACGAGGCTGCCCGCGACGAACCCGCCGCCGAGCACGCGATCGAGCTCGCCGATCTGCGTGGAGCCACGGTCCGTGGCGAGCACCTCGCGAACGTCGACGATGGAGATCGGTGCGCCGCCATCCGCGACACCCGCGGCGCTGTTGCGCACGTGTCCCGCCGAATCGACTTCTTCGATCAGGGAGTTCCAGGTCTGACACGCAGGACAGCGCCCGAGCCACTTCGCCTCGACATGGCCGCAGGCGTCGCAGCGATGGATGCTGCGCGGAGCCTTGAGGGCTTTCACCTTCGCCATCTCCCACCTCTACCAGATCACTCTGACTGTACTTCGCGCACGAAAATCACCCTCGGGAAATCCATCGGCCACGCCTCGGGCAACCCGACGAGCACGTGTCTTGCGCGATCGCCGCGCTCCCCGGCAACCTGTCCCGGAATGGACGATCGGCAGCGACGCAAGGACCGCGTCTTACTGGTGGCACCGCAGAACGAGGACACGATGTTGCTCGCCGGTCTGCTCACGACCGCGGGCTACGCGCTCTCGACGGTGTTCGACATCGAGGCCGCGATCGAGCTGTGCATCGCCGGCATGCCCGATCACGCGATCATCGATCTCGCGACGCCAGGCATCGACGCGGGCACCCTCGCTGGAAGGCTGCGTCAGCTCGAGCGAGAACGAGCGCTGTGGATCGTCGCGATCGCACCGCGCGGCTCGACCTTGCCGAAGCACGACGCCATCGACGTCGAGGTCCCGCATCCCGTCACCGTCACCAAGCTGATCGACGTACTCGTGCCTAGCGCGACCGCGCGTGCCGAGACGAAGCGCCATCGCGCTTAGCGCGACCACGCATGCCGAGACGAAGCGCCGTCGCGCTCAGCGCGACCGCGCGTGCCGAGACGAAGCGCCGTCGCGCTCAGCGCGACCGCGTGTGCTGAGACGAAGCGCCGTCGCGCTCAGCGCGACCGCGCGTGATCGATGAGTGCGCGCACCGCCCGACGCGCGAGGTCGGCGGCGCTGCCATCCTGCACGATGGCCCACACACCGACCTGCGACGGCGCGAGCTCGGCGAGCGACACGATGCGCTTCGCGGTGATCGCATCGCGCGCGATCGACAGCGGCACGAACGCGACGTTCCCCGGCCGCGCCGCGGCTTCGAGCATGAACAGTGCGTCGTCCGCTTCGGCCGACAGCACGGGCCGCAGGCCGCGCTCGTCCATGAACGATTCGACCTCCCACCGAAATCCGGACGTCGCGCGATAACTCACGAGGCGCAGGTTGCTCCAGTCCGCCGACGGGTGCGTCCCCGTCGCCGCGACCGCGACGAGCGTCGTCGCCGCGACCTGCGTTGTTTCGAGCCCGCGCTTCGCTGCAGCCGCCGGCTCGGACTCGCACAGCGCGAGATCGAGCTCGCTCGAGCGCACGTCGCGCAACAGCTCGATGGTCTCGCCGGTGCGAATCGTCGGCAGGCAGTTCTCGAGCGCGAGCAACGGCATCAACAGATCCGCCGTCGCCGTGCGTCCGATCGCGCCGCTGATGCCCACGCGCAAGGACGTCGGCAGCTCGCGCTTCGCGTGCCCGAGCGCTTCGGCGAGTCGCTCGCCAGCGCGGAACATCACCGACGTGTGCTCGAACGCCATCTTGCCGGACTCGGTCAGCCGAAGCCCCGTGGGCAGACGCTCGAACAGCGTGACACCGAGCCAGCGTTCGAGAGTGCGGATCTGTTCGCTCACCGTCGGCTGCGTGACGCCGAGGCGCTCCGCTGCACGCGCGACCGAGCCTTCGTGTGCCGCGACGTGAAAGTAATGGAGGTGGTTATAGTTCAGCATCCTGATCACTGGGTAACACCCATCTGAGCTGCGAGAAGTCCTCGGTCCGTAAGGCGCGCGCGAGGACACACCCCGGTGCGCGCTAGCGCTCGTGGTGCGTGTGCGCGCGATCGACGACGATGGTCGATCCGCGATGCCCTCGCGCACGTACGCGCCTTCGGACCGAGATCAGCTCAAGCGCTTGCGGACCGACTCTTGTTTCGCGCGCAGCTTCTCCGCGAGCTCCGCGCGACCCAGCACCTGCGCGCGCGCCGCGCCGACCCCGAGCCACCGCACCGCGTGGCTGACCGAGCCGGCCGCGAGGAACGCGCGACTCGCCGACAGCGCGACCGCCACGTCGTTGCGATCCTCGTCGTGGCGGCGCTCGAACAGCGCCTGCGCTTTCTCCGTCTTGCCCGCGCTGACGTAGAAGTCGGCGAGGCCATCGCGCACCGCACCGAGGCGCTGCGTCCCGTGTGGGAAGTCCGCCATCGCGACCGCGTAGGCGTCGACGAAGCCCTCGTACGCGGAGACCGTGCGCTCGAGATCGTGCCGGCCGAGCTCGACGAGCAGCTCGAGGAACGGCGCGTAGAACACGTAGCTATCGATACGGCGCTCGAGCAACGCGATCACTTCTTCGAACGACAGCTGATCGTCTTCACGCGCGGCGGCGGCGAGCGTCGCGGCTTCGATCGCGCTCGACGTCCCACCGAACCGCGCACGCGCCTCGTCGAGGCCATAGTCGCGCACGATCTCCGAGACTCGCTCGGCGCGCGCCACGTGCTCCGTGATGCCGTGCCAGTCCAGGAACTCGGGACCGCTGACCGCCGGCGGTGTCGCGAATCCCTGCTCGAAGTGGCTCTCCCAGGTGGCGCCGTTGGCGGTCAGTGCTTGGCGGGCGGCGGCGATCTCCTCGGCCGACAGCCAACTGATCCGCATCCTTTACCCTACCCCGCGCGCGCCGGGTCGTGACCAATTTTTGGCCGCGAGCGCGACTACTTCTTTTTCGGCGGGGTCTTCTTCGGCTTCGGGTCGGGCTTCTTCCCACCCTTGACGTCACCACCGAGCGCACCGATCTCTTCTTCGGCGCGCTTCGCCGCCTCGGGATCCTTGCCCTTGTTGATCTCGATGTACTTGTTGAACGCGGCGATCGCCTTGTCGTTCTGGTGGTCCTGCTTGTACATGAACCCCAGATCGAACCAGCCTTCCGCGCTGCCCGGATCGAGCCCCGTCGCCTTCTCGTACTCGGCGATCGCTTCGGTGACCATCTCCTTGCGGCGATAGATCACGGCGAGGTTGAAGTGGAAGTTCGCGTCGTTCGGCGAGAGCTCGGTCGCCTTCTTGTACGCCTTGAGCGCATCGTCATCGCGCTTCGCCGTGCGATACGCGACGCCGAGGTTGTTCCAATACTGCGCTTCGTCCGGCTTGTTCTTCGTCGCGGCCTCGAGGTCCGCGATCGCGCCCGGCAGGTCGCCCTTCTGGCGCTTGATCGTTCCGAGGTTCGCGCGAATCTCGGCATCGTTCGGCGCGAGCGTCTTCGCTTGCTCGAGCGCCTTGAGCGCTTTGTCGACATCCTTGTTGCGGAAGTACGCCATGCCGAGGTTGGCCCACAGCACCTTGTCCTTCTTGATGACGCTCGTCGCGTTCTCGTACGCGGTGACCGCCTTCGCGTTGTCACCCTTCGCCTTGTAGAGATTGCCCAGCGACGACCACGCCATGCCGTGCTTGGGGTTCGCCGCGACCGCCTTCTCGAGCGTCGCGATCGCTTCGTCGTTCTTGCCCTGCTGTTTGTAGGCAAGCCCCTGCTTGTAATAGGCGTCCGCGTCTTCCGCGAAAGCAGCGGTCGGGACCGCAACGAGCGCACCGAGCGCGAACAAGATCCTTGCGAGACGCATGGTTCCTCCGACGCGAAGAGTATCAGCGTTATTCAGCCGGTCCAAAGTCCCCCGAAACGCTGAAACGCCCCGTGATAGGGGCGTCTCGCACACAGTGCCTTCCGCGTCGGATTCGGTTACGCGGGGCGGTATGCCTCGCTAGGCCTCGGCCGTCGCAGGCGTGTTTTCCGCGGCTTCGACGCGCTCCGCGAGCGTGGGCGCGTCGGTCTTCTCGATGCCCATCTCGATCTCGGCCAGCGCCTCGCCGCTCGCCGCGACGTCTTGGGACAGCTCGTCGAGCTGCTTGGTCGCGGTGGTCGTCGACGCGCGCGTGGCTTCCAGACCCGTTGCCGCGAGCTGGAACTTCTCGAGCGTCGTGACGTGATTGTGCATCCGCGCGACCAAGCGCTCGCGGCCCTGGCGAATGTGCGAGCGATAGCGGCGCTGGTCGTCGAGCGCGGCGCGCGCCTGCTGGTACTGCGCCTTCACCTCGGGATCCGTCGCCGCGGCGATTCGCTTGTCGAAGTCATCCATGCGCGACGCGAGCTCGAGATCCGATGCGCCGGTCAGCTTCACCTCGGCCGACTTCGCCGCGACCTCGAGCGTCTTCAGCACGCCGTCGCGTACGAGCGTCTTGCCGCTGTCGCTGTCGGCGAGCTTGTCCTTCGTGGTGTTCCAGATCGCGACCGAGCGATCGCACAGGCCCTTCACTTCGGGATCGAGGTTCGCGGGCAGATTGCGAACCGCGGCCGCGACGGGATCGAGCGCGAAGCGGAGGTGGCGCGGCAGCATCGCGAGGACGCCGACCATGCCCATCGCCGCGGCGCTCGTTCCGTACTTGATCCACTCGGGCCAGTTCCGCGTCTCGAACGCCGTGCTGATCTTCAGCGCGCACCACATGCCGAGCAGCGCGGTCGCTGCACCGAGGCCGATCGAGAGCAGCCCCTTGACTCCACGATGACCACCGACGGCGACACCGAGTGCGAGCACGCTCGCGATCACGGCGAGCATCGGCCAGCCGAGCTTCATCGCGAACAGCGGCACGCACGCCGCCGCGGCCGCGAGCATGCGCCACGGAGCGCGGCCATGCGCGATCGCCGCGCCGCACGCGACACCGAGGACACCGCCCGCGATGGGCGCGACCGGCCACTGCGTGATGGGCGCCAGGGCCATACCGAACAAGAGCGAGCTGCCGACCATGCCCAGCGCTGCTTTGTGAAACGACGCGTGATCACCGAACCGAATGTCCATGGCTCGTATGAACGCGGCACGTTGCCGGTTCGATCTAGCGACGTTTGTAAGGCCTCTATCCCACCCCGAGCCGGCTCGCCGAAAACAGCAAGGGCCTGGTTTCCCAGGCCCTTTTCGCAGCACCTACACCGCGCTCGGCGGTGTGGCGAGCGTGGTTAGAACGTCAGGCGCGCGCCGAACCGAACCGAGCGCGGTGCGGAGCGGGTGTTGAGGCGGCCGAAGTTCTTGTTCTTGACCGGCGTGGTGTTCACGCCCGCGCCGTTCTCGTCGTTCGTCTTCAAGTGCTCGAGGTCGCGGCTATCACCACCGACGATCGGCGAGACGAAGTCGAGCGTGTACGTGTCGTCACGATCGAGCTCGTCCTGCTGGTTCAGGAGGTTGAAGATGTCGCCGAAGATCTCGACCTTCGTGGTCTTGTTGATCTGGTAGCCGTAGCCGACGTGGAGGTCCGCCGAGAACGTCACCGGCGAGCGGCCCGACGTACCGCGCTTGAGGATGTAGACCTCGTCGTCGCCGTAGTACGCGTCGGCACCGAGCGTCGAGTGCGGGATACCCGAGACTGCGCGAACGCTCACGCCGGGCGTCAGCGTGCCCGACTTCTTGAAGTCGAACATGTAGAAGCCGTCGATCTTGAGGTTGTGCGTGCGGTCGAGCGAGAGCAGACCGAAGCGGTTCGGCGACAGCGAGGGCTGATCGAACTGCGCGGTGATGTTCGGGTCATCCTGGTTCGTCTCCGGGATGAACAGACCGGGGTAGTTTCCGCGGGTGCGCGAGTAGGTGTACGACGCGAGAACGATCGAGTTCTTCGTCGGACGCTGGTTCGCGGTGACCTGGATACCGTCGTACTTGCGTTCCGGCTTGTCGTACGTCTTCACGCGGCGCATCGTCGCGGCGCGCGAGCGGAGGAGCTCGACCTTCGCCTGGTCCATCGGATCCGTCGAGCCCATGAGCGCGTCGGCCTGGCGATCGAAGTCCGCTGCATCGTCATCGAAGTTCTGGCCGGGGTTCGCGAGGATGTACTCGCCGGTCGGCGAGAGGACGTCCTCGAGAACGCTCGGCATGGAGCGATGGATCCAGTTGAGGCCGATCTTGAGGTCGGCAAGGATCTCGTACTCGGTACCGAGCACGAACTCCTGGCTGTACTGCGCGCGGAGCGACGGAGCCGCGATCTCGAGGCCCTCACCCAGAACGCCGAGCGGGTTCTGATCCGAGCACTGGTCGATCGTGCCCTGAACGTCCGGGTTGCCGTAGTCGACGTTGCAGTTCGGGTCGTAGCCCGCCTGGGTCGGCGTGCGACGGTTCTGGTTCAACGTCGTCTGCGTCAGCACCTCGCCGCCGTAGAGGCGGACGTTGAGGCGCATCGGCAGGTTCTCGTAGAAGCGACCGTAGTGACCGTAGACCTTCGCCTTACCTTCGCTGGTCGGGTCGTAGATGAAGCCGATGCGCGGCGCCCACAAGTCGTTGAGCGTGAACGCGCTCTCCGGGAACGTCTCGGTGAGACCCGCGATGACCGACGAGGTCTGCTTGCCCTGGATCTCTTCGGCGACGAACGCCGCCTGCTGCTCCCAGCGAAGGCCGAGGTTCAGCGTGAGGTTCGGGCGGATCTGCCACGAGTCCGAGAGGTACAGCGCGATGCTGCGGTTGTTCGTGCTGGCCGAGAGCTCGTCGGCGCGCTCGCAGAGGGCGCCACCACCGCCGCACACGGCCTCGCCGGGCGCGAACATCGGGTCGTTCGTGTCGTCCATGTCACCGAGGGCAGCGATCTCTGCCGGCGTGAGGTCGCGCTTGAACTTCACGAACTGCGTCGCGGACCAACGGCCCGGACGCGCCATCGGGTCCATGTTCGTGCCGTCGCATGCGAGAGCACCCGACGCGGTTGTAACGACGTTGCACGAACGGGTCAGAGACTCGCCACCGGTGAGGTAGCGAAGCGAGTCGTACGTCGAGAACTCGACGTCGCCGCCGGCCTTGAACGTGTGGTAGCCGGCGAGCTTCACGCGCTGCGTGATCGATGCCGTGAACGATGCGCGATCGTTCGTGCGCTCTTCGAGGGTGCCCAAGCCCGCGGCGCGGTACGCCGAGATGGGGCAGTTCCGGAGGTCCGGATACGGATCGTTCGGATCGGCGTCATTGCAGGCGGCGATCGCGTTCGTTCCTTCGAGATCCGAGAAGTCGTACAGCGAACGCTCGTAGTTGTAGCGCTGCAGTGCCTGGCCAGAGCGCGCGTTGAGCGGCTTCTGCGTCTCGTAGCCGCGGTGGAATCCACCGACGACGTCGATCTGCGTCTTGCCTTCGTTGAGCTTGCCCGTGTACTTCGCGGACACGTCGTAGGCGCCTTCGTCGTCACCGAGGAGTGCGGTCTCGGCCGGGCGGCGAAGCTCGGCGAGGAGCACGTCGGCCTTCTGCGGGTTGCCGAACACGGAGACCTGGAACTGGTTGTTCTGGTCGATCGCGCCGCTGATCTTGCCCGTGAAGAAGTACGTGTCGCGCTTCGACACCAGCGTGTTGCGATTCACTTCGCGCAGGACCGGTGCGCCCGTCGCGGGATCGATATCCGGGTCGCCGTCCTGATTCTCGTCGACCACCTGATTGACGATGCGATCGTTGTTCGTGCGGCGGATCGACGGGTTGAACCCGACGTGGAACCACAGCTTGTCTTTGATGATCGGGCCGCCGAGCTCGGCGCCGAGGTCATACGAGTAGTTCAGCTTCGTCGACGAGTCGATCGATTGCCCCTCGCGGACGATGTTCTCCGCGTCCGCGACGAGTCCGCCCGGCGTGAAGTAGCCGAACACCGAGCCGTGGAACTCGTTCGAGCCGCTCTTCGTGACGACGTTGACGATACCGCCCGTCGCACGGCCGTACTCGGCGTTGTAGCCACCGGTGATGACCTCCGTCTCTTGGAGGAACTCGGTCGGCAGGTTCGACGACAGCGAGCCGTTGGACGTGTCCGTCGTGTTGATGCCTTCGACGACGTACGTGTTCTCGAGCGACGTCGCGCCGGAGAAGTTCGCGCCGAAGAAGTCGTTGGTGGAGCCAGCGGCCGCGCCGACGACACCACCGAACGTACGCGCGACGGGAACGTTGCGCGTGTAGTCCTCGCCGAACGAAGCGCCGGTCTTGGTCGAGCCTTGATCGACGATCGGGGCGGTGCCCTTGATCTCGATGATCTCGCCCTTCGGCCGGCCTTCCTTCGCGCCGGAGTCGACCGTCACGTTGACGACGGCTTCCTTACCGACCTGGATGAGGACGTTGCCGCGAGAGAACGTCGAGTCGGCGTAGTACACCGTCAGGACGTAGAGGCCCGGCGGCAGCGACGTGATGAAGTACTGACCGCCGTCCTCGGTGATCGCGACCTGCTCGCCTTGCAGCGAGGGCGAGGTCGCGACGACCGTGGCACCGACAGCAGCGGAGCCCGTGGCCTTGTCGCGGATGACGCCGCGAAGCTGGCCGACGGTCGCGCCGGTTTGCGCGAACGCGTCTCGTGGCTCGATGACAGCGCCGGCACCCGCGAGGATGCCGATCGCCATGAACGCAGACATCAAATTCTTCGTGTTCATGTTCGGTGATCCTTTCAGGGTGCAGCCATGTCGGTGTCGAAGCAGAGAACGGTGTCCGCCTCGAGCTCGAGCGGACCTTCACCGCCTGCAGCGTCGGTCGCGACAGCGCCCGCGTTGAACTCGAGGCGATAGGTCTCGAGCTCGTCGAAGAACAGACCGTCGAGCGTCGGATCCGTGGGATCCGTGATGAAGCCCGTCGCGCTGCCATCGGCGATCTGGATCGTCGTCTCGTCGGCGACGACGCCGTCGGGCGGCGCATCGTCGAGGATCTGGAAGATGCGAACCGAGGCGGCCGGAACTTCCGTGCCGCCGGTGCAGTCCGCCGCGACGCCCTTGAACAGCTTCACGTCGGCGGTGGTGACGGTGGTCGGATCGAGGACCGAGTTGAACTGCAGCGTGATCGGCGACTCGGGCACGATCTCCGCCTTGTCATCCGTCATGTCCGTCGGAATCGCTTCCGGGTCGGTCGCGATCAGCGCGAACGGCGCGATGGCGAACTTGTACTGACCCGACATGCCGCGCTGATCGGTGGGGACCGTCTCGCCGCTCTTGTCTTTGACGTTGTCATTGATGGTGACGGTGCACTCGGTGCCACCCGCGACCGACGTCGGGTCGTCCGGGATGATCACGAGCGACGGACCGACGGGCCACGTCTGGTAGTTGCCGCCCGGCGAGTAGTAGCCGTCGTACGGAACATCGACGCCACCGCACGTGAGCTTGACCGGCTGCGTGTTCGCGATCGATCCGGTCGACGTCCCCGTGGGATCACCCGCGGAGTCCGTATCCGGGATCAACTCTTCGATCGTCGGATCGAGGAGCTCGTCGAACACCACGCGGATGTACCAACCCGTGGGTACCGCGTCCTCGACCATGTCGACCTGCTGGGTCTCGTCGAGCGGGCACACCTCCGTGAGTCCACCGATCACGAGGAAGACCTCGGTCGGCCGGAGCGCGTCGTTCAGCTTGCAGAACGTCGCCGTCTCCAGGTAGTTGTCCGCCGAGTCGTTCATCACGAGGACGGACAACACTTCGGGTGGTCCTGCTGGACGCAGGTCGGAGCGTTGCTCCGGGTCATCGCACGCAGCGAGCGCGCTCAGTCCGAGTACTGCGGTCGTCGCGAGTACCAGGCCTCGCGATCGCCCACGGAAGTGGGGTTCGATCATAGTCGTGAGCCTCCCAAGAAAGGACAAGTGACAGGTCGCGGAGACGTCGCACGGCCTCCAACGACGCGAAAGTCATCGCCCATTTCTTGGGGTAACGCAAGTCGCGTGCGTCTCACGAGCTGCGATCTCGTGACGGTGCCGTGACGCACGCCGCGGACTGCGCGGCTGCGCCACATGGCGCTCGGCGAGAACGAACACGCTTCGATAAGCGCGCTCGCGTTAGCTCGTCGAGATCGCTGGCTTCGCCTGCGACAGCAGCCCTGCGACAGTACCGCGTGAACGTACTTTCGTTCACTGCGACAGAATCAGCGATGCGAAGGACCCGCGACTGCGACGTTCGCAGCCGGGTCTCGATCGCGATCCTGAATCGCCGATCGGAGTCTCGCGATCGTTGGACGTCCAACGATGCGCGGGCCTCGCTCGCGATCGTGGGTCGTCCAACGATGCGCGGTCGGCTTCGTCGACGGACCTACGACGCGTTGGGGCGCTTGGCGCCGCTACCGTTCGCCGGCGCATTCGCGCTCGTGCTCGTCGGGCCGCTCGGCTGTGCATGCGCCGCTGCGGGACGCGCGAGCTTCTTGTCGTCAGCGATCTCGGCGCCCGGCGCTTCCGGCGCGACATCGATGCCGATGCGGCGCACGTTGAAGTGCGAGAGCACCTTCGCTTCGATCTGGTTGTACGTCTCGGGATGCTCGACGAGGAATGCCTTCGCATTCTCGCGGCCCTGACCGATGCGCTCGCCGTTGAACGAGAACCACGCGCCGCTCTTGTCGATGATGTTCGCTTCGCTCGCGAGATCGACGAGGTCGCCTTCGCGCGAGATGCCCTGTCCATAGAGGATGTCGAACTCGACCTCCTTGAACGGAGGCGCCATCTTGTTCTTCACGACCTTCACGCGCGTGCGGTTACCGATCGTGTCCTCTTCCTTCTTGATCGCGCCGATGCGGCGGATGTCGAGGCGACAGGATGCGTAGAACTTGAGCGCGTTGCCGCCCGTCGTGGTCTCGGGCGAGCCGAACATCACGCCGATCTTCATGCGGATCTGGTTGATGAACACGACCATCGTGCGCGAGCGCGAGATCGCACCCGTCAGCTTGCGCAGCGCCTGGCTCATGAGGCGCGCTTGCAGACCGACGTGGGCATCGCCCATCTCGCCTTCGAGCTCGGCCTTCGGCGTGAGCGCGGCGACGGAGTCGATGATGATGACGTCGATCGCGTTCGAGCGAACGAGCATGTCGGCGATCTCGAGCGCCTGCTCGCCGCAGTCCGGCTGGCTGACGAGCAACTCCTCGGTCTTCACGCCGAGCTTCTTGGCGTAGTTCACGTCGAGCGCGTGCTCCGCGTCGATGAACGCGCACACACCGCCGCGCTTCTGCGCCTCCGCGACGATGTGCAGGGTCAGCGTCGTCTTACCGCTCGACTCCGGTCCATAGATCTCGACGATACGACCGCGGGGCAAGCCGCCGATGCCGAGCGCGATATCGAGGCCCAACGACCCCGTCGGGATCACGTGGACCTCGCGATCGATCGGATCCTTGCCGAGCCGCATGATCGCGCCTTTGCCGAACTGCTTGTCGATCGCGCTGAGCGCGAGATCGATCGCCTTGTCGCGCGAGGCGGTGTTCGTGATCTGTGTGCTGTTCGTCGACGCTTCCTTGGACATCGTGGCTGCTCCCTGTGTGTGGCGATTCAAGTGATCGGTCCCTGTCCGCGCGGCCACCCGTCATCGGTGTCTTCATCCCTCGGGCCGCGTGAATCGCTGGACGCTGTTGGTGCGCCAAGAGATAGCGCCCTGGTCTGACGTTCAGCGGTCTCCGGGGGGGGGATCGATGCCGGTTCGAAGCCGATTCTCGCCACCTCTCGATACACGGAACCACTTGATTTGGTTTCGCTTTCAAAGAGGGTGATCGAATCGATTCGGGTGTCACCGAACATTTGTTCAGCTACAGGTAACACGGCCTCTTTCAGGGGTCTACTTTCACGCAGCCTTCCGATCGTCACGTGCGGATGAAACGATCTCGCCTCCTTCGCAAACCCCAGCGCCTCCATCGCGGCACAGACCTTGGTTGCCAGCTCGACGAGCTCGGCGCTCTCGACGCCCGCCCACACGACGTTCGCCTTGTCGATCGACGGAAAGCCGCCCACGCGAGACGCCTTGATCGTGAAGCCCTTCGTGCCGCGGCACGCGAGGGCGAGCTTGTCGCGAATCGCTTCGACGGCCTCGGTCCTCGTCCAGCCGAGGAACATCAGCGTGACGTGATAGTTCGCGGGCGAGACCCACTTCACGTCCGCGCCGGCATCGCGAGCGCGCCGCGCGATGGTCTCGACCGCCTGCGAGAGGTTGTTCGCGGTCGCGATCGACACGCGCGCACCGACGAAGAGTCGCTTTCCAGCGGGCTTCTCCGGCGGGAGCGCTTTGACCTCGATCTCGCGCAGCGCGGGGTTCGGCGGACGCTCGGCGTTCGCGGGTGCATCCGTGGTCGGTCCTGAAACACCGGGGCGATTGCTCGGTGCGGCTTTGTCGGTTTTCTCGTCGGTCACGTGGCACCTCGGTCGGGCGTCGCTCGTCCGCCTTCGATGGGATCGATCAGAACATGTGGCTCGAAGGTCGGTCGCGCGGCGTGGCAGGGAACCTCTCCGTCATGCGCTCTCGCGACGGTCGAGCGCATCATCGATCAGCTTCAGCGCCCACCACGCCGACAGCAGGCGCACCTGATCGCGCGCCCCGGGCCACGCGATCTTCTTCGTGACGACATCGAACACGACCGTGCTCGCGTTGTAGTCACTGCCGTCGACGGCGAGCCACACCGTGCCGACCGGCTTTTCGGGCGTGCCACCGTCGGGACCCGCGATGCCAGACACCGAGACGGCGAGGTCGGTCTTGAACGCGTGGCGCGCACCCGCGGCCATCTCGCGCACCGTCTCCTCGCTGACCGCGCCGTGCGCGTCGAGCGTAGCCTGCGAAACGCCGAGCTGGCGGACCTTCTCGTCGTTCGTGTACACGATGGCTCCTCCATAGAAGGAGCGCGAGCTACCCGGCATCCGCGTGAGCAGCTCGCCGATCATGCCCCCCGTGCACGACTCGGCGGTCGCCACCGTGGTCCCCGACGCGATCAGCCGCTTCGTCACTTTCTCGACGAGCGTGTCGGTCTCACCCGTGCCGTAGATGACGCCGCCGAGGCGCTCGCGAACGGCGGCGTCGAGCTCCTCGAGCTTCGTGTCGGCGGCCGCTTGATCGCGATCGCGCACCACGAGCTTCACGAGCGTCTCGGGGAACTTCACCTGATAGTGGATCGACGCCCCGGGCACGTTGTCGACGAGCCCGCGGCAGACCTGCGAGACCTGCGATTCGCCACGCCCGAAGCAGCGAAAGATGCGCCGGGAGATGCGCTCGACGTCGCCACGGGCTTCGCGGAGCTCCGCGAGCCGCGCCGACAGGCCGCCGTCCCAGATCGAGTACACCTCACGGGGGATGCCGGGCATGCAGATGACCGGGATCCCGTGGAGGTCGATTTCGAACCCCGGGGCCAGCCCGGCCATGTTCCGATGGACCCGCGCGCCGTGCGGAATTCGCACCTGGCGCAGCTGGATCCGGGTCAGCTCCTCGATCTTGTCCGATTGGACCTGGCCGCCCGTGATCATCCGGCCGAACCGCTCGAGCATGTGGACGCGGGCGGCCTCCTCGACGATTGGCTCGACGCCCACGAGGCGGGACAGCACGTCGACGGTCAGGTCGTCCTCGGTCGGCCCCAGGCCGCCAGAGCACAGGACCACGTCGGCCCGCCCCACCGCCTGGGTCAGCGCAGCGGCCAAATCGGCCTCGTTGTCGTTGCAGCTGGTCATCCAGCGCGTGGTGATATTCAGGTCCCACAGACGGGCTGCGAAGTAGGACGAGTTCGTGTTCACGATCTCGCCACGGCACAGCTCATCCCCGATGGTCAAGATCTCGGCGCGCATCGTGGCGAGACCATAGCGCAAACAGATGGTCTCGCGGTTGACGCGCCTGCGATGCGCCACCTATGATTTCTCTCGCGCGGAGTTGTGGGCTCCGCGACAGGTTTATGAAGATCCGCTACGCCGCGAAGACCGATGTGGGCATGAAGCGGACCCACAACGAAGACTACTTTTCGTTGATCGAAGACGAGCAGTTGTTCCTCGTCGCCGACGGCATGGGTGGTCACGCATCCGGCGAAGTCGCCTCGAAGATGGCTGCCGAAACGATCGGCGAGTTCTATCAACGCACGCGCGAAGACGAAGACGCGACGTGGCCGTACAAGATGGACCGCTCGCTCTCGTACATCGAGAACCGGCTCGTCTGCGGCATCAAGCTCGCGAACCTCCGCATCTTCGAGACGTCGAATCGCGACCTTCGCTACAAGGGCATGGGCACGACGATCGTCTCGACGCTCGTGTCGGGCGACAAGATCTATGTCGGCCACGTCGGTGACTCGCGCGTCTATCGCGTCCGCGACGGCGGCATCACGCAGCTCACCCGCGATCACTCGCTCCTCGAAGACTACAAGGAAGCGAAGCCGGACATGACCGAGGAGGAAGAGCGGAACTTCCCCCACAAGAACGTCATCACGCGTGCGTTGGGCATGCGCGAGACGGTGCAGGTCGATATCCGCAGCCACCAGATCAAGAGCGGCGACGTCTACATCCTGTGCTCCGACGGATTGTCCGGCATGGTCGTCGACGATCAGATCGGCCAGATCGCCGCGAACGCGAAGAGCCTCGAGCGCGCGGTCGCCGAGCTCGTCGATGCGGCGAACCGCAACGGCGGAACCGACAACGTCACGACGCTGCTCTTGCAGTGTTTGGCGGCGTGAGGAGATTGCGGTGAAGTACCGCGTGTCTTCCGGCAAGCTCACCGTGCAAGCACGGTCGAAGGTCCACGACACCACGACGGTGTGGGACAAGGTCACGGGCGACGTCGACGCGGACGCGGACACGCTGGCGACCAGCGGCGCGCACGCGACCTTCCACGTCGACATGACGTCCTTCGATGCAGGCGACTGGCTCAAGAACCGGAAGCTGAAGAAGGACTTCGACATGGACGCGCATCCCAAGGCCACGTTCGAGCTCCGCTCGGTTCGTGACGTGGTGCGCGACGGTGCGAAGTTCACGGCCACAGCCGAGGGTGTCCTCCGCTGGCGCGGCAAGGAGGTCGTGCTGACCCTCGCCGGCCGTGGCACGCTGGACGCGATGCGCGTCGAAGCCTCGGCCACGTTCGAGATCGATATCAAGAAGCTCGGCCTGTCCGCGCCGCGGTTCCTGATGATCAAGATGGACGACGAAGTCGCCGTCTCGGTGACCATCGCCGGACAGGTCCTCGCGTGAAGGCCGCGATCGCGATCGCGCTCCTCGCGAGCCTCGGCGCGTGTGACGGCAAGAAGAAGAACACCGTCTCGGGCGTCGGCAAGTACACGTTCAACAAGACGACGCTCAAGGACGCGCGAGAAGGCAACTGCCAGCCGACGCAGCTCGAGGACGGACGGATGGCGACGTGGTGCTTCGCGCTACCGCCGTTCAAGCTGGCGAAGTCGACGGTCGCCGATGTCGATCTCTACTTCGACGGTCAGACTCCCGACGCGAAGCTGATCGAGATCCAGATGAAGATCCGCGGCTGTCAGGAGAGCGAGGTCGAGACCTGGATGCGCTCGGCATTCGGTCCTCCGATCGAATCGAAGTCGACGCGCGTGTACTGGAAGAACGAGTATCTGTGGGCCGCCGCGCTCCTGCCGAGCGAGCCCGCGCGCTGCTTGATCCATCTGCTGCCGCTCTCGGAGAACGCCGAGATCGAGCGCATCAAGCA
>JBGARE010000047.1:0-23785 GCA_044230415.1 Kofleriaceae bacterium | reverse complement strand
TACGGTCAACCGAGGGTTCGCGATCACGGATGCGAACATCTGGATCGGCATCACGATCCGGACGCTGGCGACACCCGATGATCATCAGATCATCATCCACCCGAGCGCCGGCACCGAGCAGCCGCGCTACTTCGGTCAGGTGTACAGGACGCCGACGATCAACGAGCAAGGCATCGTCCGTTACGACGATGTCTCGTTCATGACGATCGACTCGGCCCCGCTCGGTGCCACCGGTATTCCGCTGGGAGACATCACGCTGCACCTCGCGGTCACACCCGGCGCGGACACCGTGTGGACCACGTCCTGGGGCGATGCGAGCCACACGTCGAGCGGCCCGACGCCCGCGTACACCGGAAGTTCACGCGTGCGGTTCGTGATGAGCGGAATGACCGGAGCCATTCGCTACACGTGCATCATCACGCGCCGCTAACGCGCCCTACCGCAGGATCAGCAGGAGGATCACGACGATGGTGATCGCAGCCGCGATGATCAGCGGCATCGGAAGGCGCGGCTCGGTCGAATGGATCGACTTCGCGCGCGCGCTCGGCTCTCGCTCGACGACCGCGGGCGCCCGCGATTCCTCGACGGAGGCCGCTTGTTTCTCGGAGCTGTTGCGCTCGGGCACCGCCTCGGGGACGGCCTCGTCGGACGTCGTCGCGACGGTCGGCGGCTGTTCTTCGACGACCACGCTCACCGGCGGAGACCGGCTCGCGGACTTCGCGCGGATCTTGTCGGCGGCCGCTTGCGCCACGTTCGGCGTGACCGCTTTGCCTTTGTACGTCGCGTCGTAGCGCTTGAGGACCTCGTAGGTCTCGGTCACGGTCTCGAACTCGTCGGGCAGCGGCAGTCCGTCGCCCGTGAGATCCGCGACGATCGCCGTCTGGTTGTCATCCCCACCGCGATCGTTCGCGAGCGCGATCATCGTCTCGCACGCGGCGCGCGGCTCGCTGTCGGTCAGGATCTTCTGCAGCTCGGGGTCGGACACCGGGTTCGTGATGCCGTCGCTGCACAACACGAAGCGATCGCCTTGGCGCAAGCGCAAGCGGGCGATCGCCACGCGCACGTCCTTCGCGAGGCCCATCGCTTGGAGGATCACGTTCTTCGACGGAGAGTGCCGCGCTTCGTCCGCGGTCATCACGCCCTGATCGACGAGCAACTGGACGAGCGATTGATCGCGCGTGATCTGACGGAGCCTCCCCTTGCGCAGCAGGTAGCCGCGCGAGTCACCGACCTCGGCCACGTAGGCCTCGTCGCCGCGGATGAATAGCGCGACGAGCGTGGCGCCCATGCCCTGGCGATTCTCCAGCTTCGCCTCGAAGAACACGTTGCGGTTCGCGCGCTGCACGGCGGACTCGAGCTGCTCGTGGATCGCGCCCTTCGCCTCGCGCTCGAGTGCCTTCTCGAGAGACTCGAGCACGAGCGCGCTCGCGACCTCGCCCGCCTCCGCGCCGCCCATGCCGTCGGACAGCGCGAGCAGCACGCCGCGCTCCTGGACATCGATGGTGAGATCCTCGCGAACGGCGTCGATCTTCTTGCCGCTCGCGAGATCGATGATCGACCACGCGTCTTCGTTGGTCTCTCGCGCACGACCGACATCGGTCATGGCGGATACGATCATCTTGACGCCAGACATGAACGCCTGGCGATAGTACCCCGTTTACAGCGACGGGCCGGCGTTCCAGTCGGTGGTGAACTGGTTCGTGACCACGGCGGCCGCGGTGGGCTCGAAGACGAGTGCTCCGACCTCGCGGTTCTTCGTCAGGGACGTGAACGACATGTTCTCCGAGCCGACGAACGGGACGCCATCCGCGACGATGAGCTTCGCGTGCAGGTAGTAGCTGTTCGTCGACGTCTTCACGGGGATGCCCGCCGCCTTGAGCATCGGGATCGCGTCGTCGGTGTTGTCGCCGAGAATCACGCGCACCGCGACACCCCGGCCTTTCGCGGCGATCACCGCGTCGCGCACGCTGGTCTCGGACATGTACATGATCTGCAGATCGAGCGTCGATTGCGCGTTGTTGATGTGCTCGAGGATGCGGACCTTCGAGTTCGTCGGCGACACGACGAGGCGCGTGCACGCGAGATCCGCGGGCTGCGGTGGCTCGCCCGCCGACATCGCCCAGTCCTGATCGAAGATCGACTGCACGTCCGCGACGTCATCGGCATCGCGATCGACCATGCCGTAGTTGCGCTCGTTGTTCATCGCGTCGACGTTGAAGTTCATCGACATGATCACGGCGGCCTGACCGTCGATGATCATGTACTTCGCGTGCGAGTACGTATACAGCGTCGGCGCCAAGCGCACGGTGACGCCACCGGCCGCGAAGATCGGCTTCACGCTCTCGTTGCCCGGGCTATCGGGATCGAGGATGACGCGCACGTCGACGCCGCGGTTCTTCGCCGCCACGACGCGATCCGCGAGCGGCTTCACCGTCCACAAGTACATCGCGATATCGAGGCGATCCTGCGCGCCATCGATCAGCGCGGTGAGGCGCGCTTGCAGCCCCGTCGGACCGACGAACGCCTCGGGCGGCGCCGAGCGCGGCGACGTCATCGAGCAACCCACGCCGGGCGGCGAGTCCACGCCCGTGCCGCCGTCGGTCGCATCGTCGTCGGCCCCGTTCTCGGTGCGGCATGCACCGAACACGAGAGCGAGGATCACAGCGACGACGTGAAGGCTACGCACGGCGGCGGACTATGCCTGCCAGCCTCGGGACCACCAAGCAAAAACGTGTGGTCTACAGCCCTGCTCACTCGAGTGAGCAGATCGGTCAGCGATCGGTTAGTGGCCCGGTTTCTTGCGCTGCTCGTTCGGGCACGCGCCCGACGCATTCCCGGACGCCTTCGGGCACATCCCGTACAGCTCGTGGCGATGCCGCAGCACCGTGAACCCACCGAGTCGCTCGGCGATCTTGTCCTGCAGGCGTTCGATCTCGTTGTCCTCGAACTCGAGGATCAGGCCGCACTTCACGCAGATCAGGTGATCGTGGTGATCACCGACCACCTCGAAGCGCGCTTGGCCATCACCGAATTGACGCTCGACCGCGAGCCCGGAGTCCACGAGCAACTTGAGCGTGCGATAGACCGTGGCGTACCCGACCTTCGGCTGTCGCTTTCGCACCTTCGACAGCAGCTCGTCGATCGAGACATGGTCCCGCGTGCGCAGGAACTGCTCCACGATCGCCTCGCGCTGCGCGGTCACGTTGAGCCGTTTGTCCTGGATGTAACTCCGCCAGCGCTCCTTCAGCTCGCCCGTATCATCGGGGCGGAAGTCCTGGCGCTCCGTGGGTCCCATGCGTTTCAGCTTTCCCCGAAGTGCCCGCTTCGTCAAGCGTTCTAGCCGAGGTGACTTTTCAGTTCGTGTTCGTTATGGTGCCGATCGCAGATGGCAGACGCTCCGGAACCGGGCTTCGATCAGATCATGTCGCGCTTGCGCGAAGTGGTCGCTCGGCTCGAGTCCGGCGAGCTCTCGCTCGAGCAGAGCCTTCAAGTCTATGAAGAAGGCGTGCAGCTCGCGCGCAAAGGTCAGCAGCTCCTCGCGAGCGCCGAGAAGCGTGTCGAGATCTTGGTGAGCGCGAGCGGGACCATCGAGGTCGTGCCGTTCACCGTGGCGCCGGGACCGAGTGACTCGAGCGATCGATCGGGCTAGCGAACACGAAGCGATCGAGAGGCGACCGATGACAACGTTGGCGACGAAGACTGCTCCTGCCGAGCTCCAAGCATTTCTCGACGACGTTCGCGTGTCGATCGACGAGAACCTCGCGCGCCGGCTCGCTCCGCCCGCCGAAGATCCGGGGCGGCTCGTCGAGGCGATGTGCTACGCGGCGACGGGCCCGGGCAAGCGCTTGCGCCCGGCCGTGCTGATCGCCGCCGCAGAAGCATGCGGTGGAACGCGCGCGCAGGCGATGCCGGCCGCCGCGGCGATCGAGATGCTCCACGCGTACACGCTCGTGCACGATGACCTGCCCGCGATGGACGACGACGACGAGCGCCGCGGCCGGCCCACGGTGCACGTCGCGTTCGGCGAGGCGATCGCGATCCTCGCCGGCGATGGACTGCTCACCGCGGCATTCGGTGTGCTCGCCGAGCTCGGACCGTACGCCGGCGCTGCCGTCTCGGTGCTGTCACGCCGGGCCGGCGCACTCGAGCTCCTCGGCGGGCAAGCGATCGATCTCACCGAGAACATGACGACGATCGACGGCAAAGGTCCCACCCTCGCACGCGTCGAGCGATTGCACGCGGCGAAGACCGGCGCGCTGTTCGCTGCCGCCGCCGAGCTCGGCGCGATCGCGGCCGGCGCGACGCAGAACACGTCCGCGCTCCTCGGTCGGTACGGCATGGCGCTCGGCATCGCGTTCCAGCACGCCGACGATCGCGACGATCACGAGTTCAGCCACCTCGCCGACGAAGCAGCCGCGCGCATGCGCGAGCTCGGCGCGGAGGCACGCGCGATCGCGCAGGGGTTCGGCCCTAAAGGCGCACGTCTCGACGCGATCGCCGCGTGGTTCGCCGACAAGGCGTGAGTTAGGATACGGACGTGGTGGACGACTGGGACGAGGACACGACGTCGGCCTCCATCGACGTCGAGAAGCTGCGCGCCCGCCACGACGCACGAAAGCGCGCGTGCCTCACCGTCCTGACCGGCACGATGTCCGGGCAGCTGTTCAAGCTCGAGAAGGGCAACACGCTGATCGGTCGCGCATCGAACACGGAGGTCCGCCTCGTCGACGATGGAGTCTCGCGCCATCACGCGCGCGTGCGTGTCGAGACCGATGCGCCGTATCTCGAAGATCTGGACAGCCGCAACGGCACCTACGTCAACGGCACGAAGATCCAGGGGACCTACAAGCTCGAGGACGGCGACAAGATCCAGATCGGCCGCACCACCGTCGTGCGGTTCGCGTATCACGATGATCTCGACGAGTCGTTCCACGAGAACCTCATGTCGTCGGCGCTGCGCGATCCGCTGACCAAGTTGTTCAACAAGCGCTACTTCCTCGATCGCCTCGACAGCGAGCTCAAGTTCGCGAAGCGCCACGACACCGCGCTCTCGCTGTTGCTCGTCGATCTCGATCACTTCAAGCTCGTCAACGACACACACGGTCACCTCGCCGGTGACGCGATCCTCGTCAACCTCGCGCAGGTGCTGCAGCGCGCGGTGCGCAACGAAGACGTCGTCGCGCGGTTCGGCGGCGAGGAGATCGCGATCATCCTGCGCGCGATCCCGCTCGAGCCCGCGTTCCTCCTCGCGGATCGCCTGCGCGACCTCGTGCAGCAGACCGTGACCGAGCACAATGGCCTCGAGCTGCGCGCCACGGCATCGATCGGCGCTGCGGGCTATCCGACGACGAAGGCCGACACGATCGAAGAGCTGATCGAGGCCGCCGACAAAGCGCTGTACAAAGCGAAGGGTCACGGTCGAAATCGCGTGGCGCGCCCGACGCTCCAGCCCAAGACCGCGCGCTGAACGCCGCGGCTCCGTTTCCTGCGGTTCGCGACGGAGCTCTCTCAGTTTTCTGGGAGCCATCGGCGCAGAACCCATCGATGTTCCTGGCTTCGCGACGTGGCACCATCGCTGCACGGAGTCCCTTCATGCGCCTACCAATCGCCTTTGCGTTCGTCGCCTTCGCCGCTTGTACGGGTGGAACCTCGATCCCGGAGCAAACGCCCGAGGAGATCGAGCTGGAGGGAGCGCGGACGATGTTCCATCAGAACATGTCGAACAACTACTCGTTCCACTGGCGTCGGTCCTGCGAGTGCTCGCCCGATGCGACCGCCGAGATGCTGATCACCGTGACAAACGGCGCCATCTCGGACGCGATCTACGTCCAGACCGAGCAGCCGGTGCCCGCGAACATCCGCGCGACGCTGCTCACGATCGATGGTGTGTTCGACAAGATCCAGGACGCGATCGACGAAGACGCTCACATGATCACCGTGCAGTACGACACCGAGCTCGGCTTCCCGAGCTCCGTGGCCGTCGACTACAGCGAGCAGATCGCCGACGAAGAGCTGTCGCTGATCCTCTCGAACGTGGTGCCGGTCAGCGCGTGTGGTGTTGGCGTCGCGCCCTGCGGCTGAGCTCTCGCCAAAAGCCCCAAACAGCGGGGAATTTGTCCTCGGTGATCGGCGTTGCTAGGGTCAGGCATGCGTCGCCTTTGGGTCGTGCTCGCGCTCGTGTCCTGTTCTGGTGACGATGGACACAAGCAGTCCACCATGCACCCCATCCCGGCGCCGCCGCCGGTCGCGGTGCACGGCGACGCTGCTGGCGCGCCGACACCTGCGCCGACCAATGCGCCCGCGCCGTTGTCGGAGGACATGGCGACGCCGTACTTCACGAGCGGCGACGCCGCCGTCGGTGCCGCGGCGTTCGCGAAGGAGGCGTGGGCCGATGCGCGCGCCGCGTTCGTCAAGGCACGCGCGAACGCGACGGGCGCCGATGCCGCGCGCCTCGATCTGCTGATCGGGCTGTGCGAGGAGAATGCGAAGAACTGGCCCGCCGCGGCCACGCGCCTCCTCGCCGCGCAGAAGGATCTGCCGCTGATCGCCGACTACATCGGCTATCACGCCGCGCGCGCGCTGTACTTCGATCACAAGAGCGCCGAGTCGCTCGCGCTGACCGCGAAGATCCCTGCAGAGTCGATCGTGGGCCCCGATGCGGAGATGCTGACGGGCGACACGCTGCGCGGGCTCGGCGACTACGCGAAGGTCGCGGCGCACTACGCGGACTATCTGCAGCGCCGGCCCGACGGTCCGCGCCGTACGGAGGCACGGTTCCGCCTCGCCGATGCGCTCGAGCGCACGAAGGGCGACGCGGCAAAGGTGCTCGAGCTGTATCGCCGCATCTCGATCGACGATCCGCTGTCGTCGTGGGCGACGAAGGCGAACGAGCGCCTCGCCGTGCTCGCTCCGAATAACGTGTGGACCGCGGAGGATCACATCGCGCGCGGCAAAGAGCTGTTCGACTCGATGCGCAACCCCGAGGGCGAAGCGGAGTTCCACGCGGCGCTCGCCGATCCCGCGATCACCGCCCCGCAGAAGTGCATCGCCGCGTATCACGAAGCGCAGAGCCGGTTCAAAGCGCGCGATCGCAAGGGCGCGGCGCCGATGTTCGATGCCGCCGCGACCGCGTGTCACGACGCGAAGAACGTCGACCTCGAGATCAAGTCGATCTACCAGGCAGGCCGCTCGTACGCGTTCATCGGCTCCCACGATGTCGCCGCGAAGAAGTACCAAGCCGCGCAGACGATCGATCCGTCGCACAGCTACTCCGACGACGCGCTCCTGCGTGAAGCCGAGGAGTGGGCATCACTCAAGGACGACAAGAAGGTCGAGGAAGCGCTGTCGTCGCTGCCGACGAAGTTCCCCAAAGGCGACAACGTCGCCGAGGCGATGTGGCGCCTCGGGTGGAAGGCGTGGCGCGACAAGAAGCTCGACGACGCGATCAAGTGGTGGAAGAAGCAGATCGAGCTCGTTCCCCACGACGATAGCTACTACGGCGAAGGCCAAGCGCAGTACTGGCTCGGTCGCGCGTACCTCGCGAAGGGGAACAAGAAGCTCGCGCTCGACACGTGGGAAGCCGGCGTGAAGCAGTACCCGGCGGCGTACTACGCGCTGCAAGGGCTCAATCGCCTGCGCGAGACCGACCAGAAGCGCTACGAGAAGGTGGTCGCGGAGATCTCCGCGCAGCCCGCGGGCTACGATCCGAAAGCGCCGGCGTTCACGTTCAAGCCGCGCGTCGAGTGGGGCACACCCGGGTTCCAGCGCGCGATGGAGTTTCTGAAGCTCGGGCTCGGTGACTCCGCGGAAGCCGAGCTGCGCAAGCTGAAGCTGACCGCGCCCGGTGACAAGAAGCGCGTCGACGATCCGGATCAGATCGAGAAGCTGTGGGCGATCGCGTTCCTCTACGATCGCGCGGGTCGCTACGCGACGAGCCACTGGCCGACGCGCTGGCACATCCTCGATTACCGCAAGCAGTGGCCCGTCGGCGCGAACCGCGCGCGTTGGGTGATCGCGTATCCCAAGGCGTACTACGCGCTGCTCGAGAAGTACTCGACGATCTACAAGACGCCGCTCGCGATGCAGATCGGCATCGTCCGCGAAGAGAGCGCGTTCGATCCCCGCACCGAGTCGTACGCGAACGCGTGGGGACTCACGCAGATGATCCCGCCGACCGCGAAGGACTTCTCGAAGGGCACGAACATCGCGCCGACGCGCGAGAACATGTTCGACCCGGAGATGAACGTCACCGTCGGCGGCAACTTCCTCGGGCACCTGTTCTCGCGGTTCAAGAACTTCACGCTGCTCGTTCCACCTGGCTACAACGCGGGCCCCGCCGCCGTGAATCGCATGCTCAAGCTGCGCGGCACGTGGGACGCCGACGAGTTCATCGAGGGCATCGTCGACGACCAAGCGCGCAACTACTCGAAGCGCGTGCTCGGGACGTTCTTCACGTACTCGTGGCTGTACGAAGACATCGCCGGATCGCCGTTCGGTCAGGGCAGCGTGCCGCGGATGCCGCTGACGATTCCGCCCGAGCTGATCCCGAAGTGATCAGCGGCGCCGCGCTCACTTCGGGGGCATGCGCAGCGCACCGTCGAGCCGGATCGTCTCTCCGTTGAGATAGCCGCTCTCGACGATCGCCGCGACCATCGCGCCGTACTCGGCGGGGTCACCGAGGCGCTTGGGGAATACGACGTCCTTGCTGAGCGCCGCGCGGACCTCTTCGCTCAGCTGCCCGAGCATCGGCGTGTCGAAGATGCCGGGAGCGATCGTGACGACGCGAATGCCGGCGGGCGCGAGGTCGCGCGCCGCGGGCAGCGTCATGCCGGCGACGCCGGCCTTCGACGCGGCGTACGCGATCTGTCCGATCTGGCCGTCGAACGCGGCCACCGACGCGGTGTTCACGATCACGCCGCGCTCGTTGTTCGCGAGCGGCTCGGCCTTGCTGATCGCGGACGCGGCGAGCCGCAGCACGTTGAACGTGCCGACGAGGTTGATGCCGATGACGGTCTTGAACAGATCGAGATCGTGCGGCTTGCCCGTCTTGTCGAGCGTGCGCGAAGCCCAGCCGACGCCCGCGCACGACACCGCGATGCGCAGCGTGCCGAGCGCCTTCGCCGCTTCGATCGCGGCTTCGATCTGCGCGGCATCGGTGACGTCGGCCTTCGCGAACGCCGCCGACGCGCCGAGCTCGGCCGCGAGCGCCTGCCCTTTCGCTTCATCGCGATCGACGATCAGCGCCTTCGCGCCTTTGCCGACCAGCGCGCGGACCGTCGCCGCGCCGAGCCCCGATGCACCACCCGTGACGAGAGCTACCGAGTCCTTGAGCTGCATGCGCGCACGATACGCGCGTCGCTACACGTTGTCGCAGATGCCGCCGACCAACTTGTAGATGCCGAGCTCCTTGAAGATGACGACGGAGTTCACGTCGAGATCGAGGATGAACAGCTCCGTCTTCTTCGAGCCCTTCACCCACGTCGATTGTTTCTTCGCGCCGTCTTGGGTCTGAAAGCTGTCGACGAGGCGAAGGTCGCCGGTCTTCGTCGAGAACACCTGACCGGCGCTGTCCATCGCGATGTCGACGAGCGGGACCTGCTTCATCGCGCCGCGCTTGCCGACGAACACGCGGTACGCCTTGCCGCCGTGGCGCTCGGCGAGCTTGTCGACGTAGTAGTAGATGCCCATGTCGTCGCGTGCGAGCAGGTGCGGTCGACGCACGAGGCCCGGCGAGAGGAACTGCGACTTGTCGAGGACCGCTTTCGCTTTGTCCCCGGAGACCTCCGACAGCACCGCGTCGTCGAGGCCGTCGCACGAGCGAAAGAACGTGCCGTCGTTGCGTCGCGAGATCGAGCCCGGGCGGAGCTCCGGGATGCGTGGAGACCACGTGTTCATCGACCACGCATCGCCGTCGCGCGAGCCACCGATCGTGATCTGCTCGTAGAGCTGCTTGCCGGTGCCGTAGAAGATCTTCTTGCTCGTCGACGTCAGCTCGCCGACGAGGACGTACGTACCCCCGTTGGCATCCTTGAGAACGAGCACCGGCTCCTTCTTCGGATTGAGGTCCACGGCAAACGGCTGCGGTTCCTTGGGAACCTTCTTGTCGTCGGCGGACGCACCGACGGCACTGCCGAGGATCCACGCCACGACGACCCAACTTGGTGCACGCATCGGTGTCTCATTATACGCTCGTGCGAATGGCGAATTCACCGGCGCGCGCTGTCGTCGATGTGGGGTCGGTCATCGCCGACACCTACAAGATCGAAGCGCTCATCGGTCGGGGGGGGATGGGTGCGGTGTTCCTGGCCAGTCACGCGCGACTGCCGGGCAAGCAGGTCGCGATCAAGCTGCTCCATGCCGAGATCGAGGACAGCGACGTGCTCGCGCGGTTCCGCCGCGAGGCCGAGATCGCGTCGCGGCTCGGACATCCGAACATCGTCGCGGTGCACGACTTCAACATCACCGCGGACGGCATGCCGTACCTGGTGTTGGAGCTCCTCCAGGGCGAGACCCTCGCGCAACGGCTGCGCAACGGCCCGCTTCCGCTCGATCAGACCAAGGCGATCATCCGGCAGGTCGGCTCGGCGCTCGCTGCCGCGCACCGCGAAGGCATCGTTCATCGCGATCTGAAGCCGCACAATATCTTCCTCGTTCCGACCGAAGTCGCCGGTCGCGTGGTCGAGGTCGCGAAGGTTCTCGACTTCGGCATCTCGAAGATCCGCGGATCGCAGACGGTGAAGACGCAAGAGACCGCGCTGCTCGGAACGCCGCAGTACATGGCCCCCGAACAAGCGACGGGACGCCAGGGAGACGTCGACGAGCGCACCGACGTGTTCGCGCTCGGCGCGATCGTGCACGAGATGCTGACCGGGCAGCCCGCCTTCACCGGCGCCTCGATTCCCGAGGTCGTGTTCAAGGTCGTCTACGAGCAGCCACTGCCGATGCCCGACAGCATCCCCGCGGAGATCGTCGCCGCGGTGACGCGCGCGATGGCGAAGCAGTCGTCCGATCGCTTTCCGAACGTCGGCGCGTTCATCGAGGCGCTCACCGGTGCGCCGCTCACGCAGATGCGCCCCGCGCTGACCATGCCCGATGTCGGCTTCGCGTCCGGATCGCAGAATGTCTCGAACCACGAAGCGCTCGCGAACACGATGGACTCGGGCGACTACGCGACACCACCCGCGCGCCCGATCAAAGTGGCACCGCCGATCAGCGGCGATGCCGCGACGGTCAACTCGGTTTCGTCGCGCACGAACCTCGGCGTGGGCGAGCCCGCTCCGCGCCCGTCGTCGCTCGAGATCGCACGCACGCAAGCGCCGCCTCCCGTGGCGGGGCCACCGACGGTGTCCGCGACGACGACGCCAGCACCGCCGCGCAAGATCTGGCCGTTCGTCGCCGTCGGTGTGCTCGCGGTGGCGGCCACCGCCGGCGTCATGATGTTCGTGATGGGCGACGACAACAAGGCGACGCCCGCGCGCGATCGGGTCGCGGACAAGCGCGTCGATCCACGCGACGACAAGCGCACCGAGCGCCGCGAGGACAAGCGAGAAGACAAGCGCGAGGACAAGCCACGGATCGAGAAGGAACCCACTCCGGCACCCGTGCCGGTCGATCCACCACCCGTCGAGCCGAAGCGGACGGAACCGAAGCGAACGGAGCCGAAGCTGACCGAGAAGCGCCCGACACCGGCGCCCGACGAGGCGACGAGCTCCGAGATGCGCGATCTGATGACCGAAGCGCAGGACGCGGCGAACCGTGGTGATCGCATCGATGCGCTGCGGCTGACCGCGAAGATCGTCAACGATGGCAGCGACGCGCGCGTCACGGCAGAAGCGCACGTGTTGCGCGGCATCTTGTTCTGCAACGACATCACGCAGGCGAACGGCGAGCTGCGCCAGATCCCGAAACGCTTTCCCGGGTTGATCAAGAAGCTGAAGGCCGGCTGCCCGAACCTCTAGTGCAACAGCACGAGCACGCGGCGCTGCGTGGTCGCGAGATCGACATAGCGGCCCGGTGCTTGTCGCGTATCGCGAATCGCGGCGCCGGCTTCGAGATCGGTGAGCACGGTCTGGTCACCGACGGAGAGCACGTGCTCTCCGGGCGCGAGACCGAGGAGCGGGATCACGTCGGTGACGCCCGGAGCGACGTCGATGATCGTCGCGCGATTCGCGGGTGGTGCCGCCTGCACCACGACGGGACGATTCGCGGCCTGTGCGAGGAGGATCGCACACGCACCGAGAAGCCCGAGGACGAGCGAACGAAACACCATCATCCCCGACGGTGTTGCAACCCGATGGCCACGCGCGCGCGAACAGATCCGCGGCGTTGCCCGACTCGACACACCGTCTGCCTGCCAACGTGGCACGCGCGACGGTGCGGGGCGTGTCAGCCCTTCATTTGCTGCGCGAGATAGTTCTGCTCGCCGACCTGGCGGATCAGCTCGAGCTGCGTCTCGATCCAGTCGGTGTGCTGTTCCTCGGAGACGAGGATCCGCGTGAAGAGATCTTCGGAGGCGTTATCGCCGGCCTTGCGGCACGCTTCGACGCCCTTGTTGAGCTCCGCGATCGCCGCGTACTCGAGCTGCAGGTCGCTCTCGAGCTGCTCCTTCACGGTCTCGCCGATCCGCAGCTTGTGATAGCGCTGCAGGTTCGGGACACCCTCGAGGAAGAGGATGCGGTCGATGACCATGTCCGCGTGCCGCATCTCGTCGATGGACTCCGCGCGGAGCTTGGTGGCCAGCCGCTCGTAGCCCCAGTTCGCGCACATCTTGGCGTGCACGAAGTACTGGTTGATGGCGGTCAGCTCGTTCGTCAGGAGCGAATTGAGGAGCGTCAGCACCTCTTCGTTGCCCTTCATGCACCCTCCGGCAGATTGCGATTAGGTTCGCGACCTTACCGAGACGACGTCATTCGAGCAATCGCGTGGGCAGCCGTTCGCGCCCTTGGCAGCGAGACGATCCCGAAGCTCCTCGACGCACGCGCCACAGCCCGTCCCCGCGCCGCACTTCCGACCGATGTCTTTCACGGTGCGTGCACCGTCGTCGATGACCGCGTCGATATCGCGGTCGCTGGCCGGGTGACAGAGGCAGACGAGCACGGTGTGACATTGATAATGCTTTTCAATTCCATTGTCGTCAACCCCTAGATCGAAAGCTTGCCCCGACGGTCTAACCCCGTGAAGATACAGACGTGAGGCTCCTCCAACTCGCTGGGATCGCCCTGCTGATTGGATGTGGAAGCGAGAAGGCCCCACCGCCGCCCGCCGACCCAAACGGGCTCGAGGTCGTGTACGCGGGCTCCGAGCCACGACACCCGCTGCGCTATCAGATCGCGAAGAACGACACGCTCGAGGTCGAGGTGTCGATCGATGTCGAGCTCGATGCGAGTGGACGCGGTGGACCGCTGCCCACGGTGATCGTCGGGACCGAGCTCGTCGCGACCGACGTGCACCCGGACGGATCGATGCGCGTGCGCGCGACGATCAAATCGATCACCGCGCGCGATGTCGCGAACAGCACGCTGAGCGCCGAGTCGATGACCGAGCACATGCAGCTCCTGAAGGGCACCTCGCTCGTCGGAACGCTGCTGCCCGACGGTGGCCTGCGCGATCTGAAGGCAGAGGCCGCGGCGAAGTTACCGCCCGCGCTCGCGCAGCAGCTCGAGACCATCAGCAAGAGCTTCCAACAGATCTCGCTGCCACTGCCGCACGTGCCGATCGGGGACGGCGCTGCGTGGCGACAGAAGAAGACGATCGAGCAGAACGGCATGAAGCTGTTCACGGTGACGACGATCGTGGTGACCGCCGTCGACACCGATGGCTTCACGTTCACGAGCACGACGTCCCTCGGTGGACCCGATCAGACGATCACGATGCAGGGTCACAAGATCCAGATGTCGAGCATCGGCGGCGTCGGGACCGGCAAGGGCACGATCGATCTGACCAAGATGGCGATGACCGGCGAAGCGACGCTGTCGTTTCACAGCGACATGACCGCGGACAACGAGACCGATCAGATGGGCATGACGGTGACGACGCGCGTGTCACCGGGAAAGCTGCCGGCTCCCGTGACGCCCGATGCCGGCGCGGCCGACGATCTCGTCGAGCCATCCGACGACAACGCGCCGGTGCCCGACAACACCGAGCACGCGGGCGAGAACGCGCCGGTCCCCGAGCCCGCGACGCCGTAGGAGAACGTCGACGTCGCGTTCATCATCAACCGCGACATCGACTCGAGTCCTCGACGAAGACATACCGTCGGCATTACGTCAGCGCGATCGGATGAACGCTCGCGCTACGTGAACGGGATCGACATCAGGGCGCGCAGAACGCGCCGAACTTCCGGCACTGGCCGTTCACGACGTCGCTGCACTCGTGGTGGTAGCCATCGCGTGCGTCGAACATGCACGTGCTCGCCGGCGTGCACGCGGCGCCCCACGCTTTGCACGTTCCCTCGACGGGCTTCGTGCACTGCTTGTACGTCTTCGATGCCGCTTCGTACATGCACGCGTTCGCGGGCGTGCACGCGGGTCCGAAGTGCGTGCAGTTGCCGGTGCCGCTGCCCGTGCAGGTGAAGTACGCGCCCGTGCCCGCGTGATAGGCGCACGACGGAGAGGGGCAACCGACGTCGCGCAACACGACCGCCGCGCTGCCCTGTTGTGCCGATCCGGATCCGCTGCCCGTGGTGGTGGCACCACTGCCCACCTTCTTCGTGTCAATGAGTCCCTTCGGACCTCCGGTCTTCGCGGGGTTACCACACGCGACAACGACGGTAAGGGCGGCCACGCTGAGTCCACGCACGGCAACGTTATAGCGCGACGGTCAACGATTCGCCCCTCGATGCTGTGCGGGTGTAGCTTCGAGGCATGCGGCTCCCCCAGATCCTGCTGCTCGGCCTCGCGCTGGGTGCATGCGATGGCGACACCGCGTTGCCCGTCGAGGCCGACTGCAATCCTCTCGGAGCGACGGGCTGCCTCACGCCGTGGCCGAGCTCGTCGCTCGGCACGAACGGGTTCGCGCCGGCGATGCCGATCACGATGGAGCTCGAAGCGGCGATCGATCCGGCGTCGCTCGTGCGGCCGGATGCGACCGTGCTCCTCGATCTGTCGACGGGCCAGCGCGTCGTGCACGTGGCGTCGATCGAGGCGCGCCCGGACGACGTGCAGGCGATCCGCATCCTGCCGGTGGTGCAGCTGCCTCGCGGTCATCGCTTCGCCGTGGCGATCACGAACACCGTGGTCGATCTCGATGGCGACGAGCTCGAGTCGCCGCCCGGCTTCGAGGCGCTGCTCGACGGTCGCTACACGGATCACGAGCTGCTCGAAGCGATGCGCCCGCGGTTCACCGGGACGCTCGACGCGCTCGAGGCAGCGGGCCTCGACATCGATGCGCTCGTCGTCGCGTGGGACTTCGCGACGAACTAGAGCTCGAGACCGATGATCGAGCGCAGCCAGATCTTGCCGTACTGATCGCCGACCTTCGCGCTGTCGCCGAGGTTGTCCATGCGCGCGTACGCGCCGAGCGAGAAGAACATCGGTCCCTGCTGGTAGAGGAACGTCGGGCCGAGATAGTGATGTGACCCGGTCGGCGCGTCGTCACCATCATCGTCCTCGGGATCGTCGCTCGTGTCGTCGAACCGGCCGCGCGCCCAGTACTCGAGGCCCACGTGGAAGCGCGGCGAGATCTCGTACGCGGCGCCCGCCGTCGGGTTGTAGATGTACTTCGTCGTCGAGTCCTGGAAGTACCACTCCTGCTCGACCCACAGGTTCGCGACGAGAACGACGTCGCCGAGGCGCTTGGACAACAGGATCTTCTCTTCGAACTCGAGCTCGTTCTGGAACTCGGCGAGCTCGAGATAGATGCCGATGTCGACGGGGAGCTCGCCGGTCTCGGCGAAGCGGTACCGCAAGCGCTGCTTCACGCCATCGAAGCGCATGAACGGCGTGCCGCCCGAGGCGCCTTGCCGGAACTGGAAGTAGAAGCCCGCCTCGAGGTTGTCCGTGATGCCGAGCTCGAGCTCGGTCGTCAGCACGGAGCGAACGCCCCACACGCCTTCGAGCGTGCCGTCGGGCTCCTCGCGTTCGACGCGCACCGGGACGAAGTCCATGTACTGCTCGACCTCGACCTTGCCCTGCGGCAGCGTCTCGTACGGATACGAGAACGGCAGCGGATGCGGATTCGCGTTCGCCGTGGTGGCGAGCGTGCACAGGGCACCGAGGACGAACAAGGGTTTGATCATGGGGGTGCCTCGAGGATCCAATTCGCGTGACCGAGCGATGACGGAACGCGTGCGAGGTCGACCGTGGGATCGATCAAGCGCGCGCGACGGCGACCGTTCAGCGACACGAACGCATCGACGGTGACCTCTGGATCTCGGATCCCGCGTGCGCGGAAGTCGGCGGCCGTGATGTGCGCGAGCTCGAGGATCATGTCGGGTTGCGACGACATCATCTTCGTCTGGTAGCGCGTGAGATAGGCCGTCGGGCTGACTTCCCAGCGGCGATTCGTCGCGGGCTCGCGCACGTGCAGCACGACCGATCCGTCCTTCTCCATCACCATCACGTGCCACGCGAAGCGGAAGCCTTCCTCGGTCCAACACACGTCGCCCGGATACGCGAGGTGGCGCAGCGGCATCAGCACGTGGAACGCGAAGTACGCGCCGAGCAGCGCGAGCACGAGGCGCGGTCGACGCGTAGGCGCGATCGACTTCATCACGACAGGGCGCGCGAGCACGCGGCGCGGCCAGTCGGGCGGCAAGAAGATCAGCGAGCAGCCGATCATGATCCACGGGAACATTCCGAGGTGGAACAAGCGCGCCGTGATGACGTGGAACGCGATCACCGCGACGTACGCGAACGGCCGCGAGCGCCGCCACAAGAGCAGCGGGACGATCGAGAGATCGAACAGCACGCCCGCGTACGAGAATGCATACGCGACCCATCTCTCGTCGAGGAGGCCGCCGATCACGGGGAAGTCGGTGTTCGCGGACAGCCAGATCGACAGCGGCTGCGCGTCGACGAGCCAGTCGTACTTGAGCTTCGCGATGCCGCCGAAGATGTAGACGAGGCCGATCTGCGCGCGCAGCGCCCACACGACCCAGCGCGGGACGTGCGTCCACGTGCGCTCGATCGGCAAGCAGGCCATGAGACCGCACACGCAGATGACCAAGTAGTAGTGGTTCAGGTAGTTCGTCTTGTCGATCAGATGCGCGTACGCGAACAGCACGCCGAACGCCGCGATCGCGAGGCGCGGGCGGCGCCCGAGGATCACCATCATGGCGAGCACGGCCATCACGCCGAAGTGGATGTACATGCCCGGACCGGGCCATGGCCTCACCCACTCGAAGCCGGCGTAGTGCAAGAAGTGCGACGGCATCTCGTAGTAGTCCGCGATGCAGCCGGTGGCGACGAAGCGCAGCGTCGCGATCAGCATCAGCACGCCGAACACGATACGAAACACGCCGACGCTCGCGGCGTCGACGGGCTCGAGTAGATGTCGGCGCAGCCTAGTCACCATCGTTGTCGTTGAACTTCAGCGTGGCGCCGAGGATCGACACGACCTCCGTGTTGATCACGTGCTTGACCTCGAGCATCGCGTCGCGCGCGGCGACGATCCGCGGATCCTGCGCGAGGATCGCGTCGGCGAACGGGCGCGGGATCGCGGCCAGCTTGGTGTCGGCGTCGGCGAGCGCGGCGCGCACGTCGAGATCCGTGCGCGGGCTCTCCGCGGCGACGAGACCGCCGATGCCCTTGCCGGGCGTGCCGTCGCGCGATCCGAAGTAGATGTTGCGGATGCCGCGCAGCACACCGCGCATGTCGTCGATCGAGTTGTCGCTCGGCCCCGACTCTTGCTCCTCGGGGTGAGGGACGCCGCCGGTCTTCACGCCGAACGGAGCACCGATGCGGTTGTCCGCGACGGCTTCCGCCTGGAACCAGGTCTCGTTCACGATGTCGTCGACCGACTCTTCGATCGTGTCGTACTCCTCGCCGCGATCGGAACCCGGGTCGGACACGATCGCGCCGAGCTCGGCCCACGCATCGCGCAACGCGCGCGCGTTGACCACGATGTCGTCGGCGGCACCGACGACGAACGCGAGGCGGCGCGCATCGGTGAGGCTCGCGAGGATCGCGGTGTCCCCCACGCCCGCTCCGTCGAAGATCAAGTACTCGATCGCGTGGAAGCCCTTCTTGTTCGCGCCGAGCGTCGTGAAGTACGCGGCATCGATCGTCTGCGTGCCCGCGATCTCCGTCTCGATCTTCGTCGTGTCGACGAGCTGATCCATCGCGACGCCGAGGCTCTGCAGCGCCATCGGGCCGAACCGGAACGCGTCCGTCTCTTTCCACGGTCCGCGCGCCGCGCGCCACGCGTCGCGAAACGCGGTGAGCCTGGTCAGCGTCGACGCATCACCGAACGCGTGCGCCGCGGACTTCAGCGCTTCCGTCTTCACGACGACGTCGTCGTACGTCGGCATGATCACCTCGGTCACGAGCTCGGTCGCCACGCGGCGGCGCGGACCATCGCCGAGGGAGAGTGTCAGCGTGCAGGCGGCGATCGCGGCGATGGCGAGCGCGCCGATGACGATCGCGACGTTGCGTTTCCTCACAGGGACTCCACGAACCGCAGCAGTGACGTGCGCTCCTTGGCGTCCATCGAGCGATATGCCTCGCGGGCGTCCTTCGCTTCGCCGCCGTGCCACAGGATCGCTTCGCTGATGTCGCGCGCGCGACCGTCGTGCAGGAAGTTCGTGTGGCCGTTGACGACGCGCACGAGGCCGAGGCCCCACAGCGGAGCGGTCCGCCACTCGGTGCCGGTCGCGAGAAAGTCGGGACGGTGATCCGCGAGCTCGTCGCCCATGTCGTGCAGGAGCAGGTCGGAGTACGGAAAGATCGTCTGGTGCGAGATCTCGGGGATGCCGGCGAAGTCGCCCGTGACGAGCTTGGGTGTGTGGCAGCTCGCGCAGCCCGCATCGTTGAACAGCTGCTTGCCGTGGAGGACGTCGCCATCCTGTGCGTCGCGGCGCGCGGGCACGGCGAGGAGGCGACCGTAGTACGTGACCTGATCGATCGTCTCTTGATCGGCTTCGGGTGCACCGCCATCGATCTGCGCGGCGCACGCGGTTTGCGCTGGCGGGCAATTGTTCGTCGGGAACAGCGGCGAGGTGATGCCGATGTCGCCGAGGAACGCGCCGGACGTCTGCTGCTCGATGCCCGCTTGATTCGCCTTCCAGCCGAAGCGACCGAGGCGCGTGGCTCCCGCTTTCGGATCCCACACGCGGTTCGCGCGGCCGGAGATGCCATCGCCGTCGCTGTCGGTCTCGTCGGCGAGCGCGAGGATCACGTCCTCGTCGATCGCCTCGAGGAGGCCGAGGCCGATCATCGCTTGCGCGGTGCGCGGCGACATCATCGCGTCCGCGGCGAGCGGCCCGAACGCGAGGTCCTCGAGGTGATACGTCGGCGAGCGCAGCGAGTACGCCGTACCGTCGGCGAACATGCCGGGCACCTCGGTGTACGTCACGCGCGACGTGCCCTCGGCATCGACGCCGAGGATCGCGTGGTGGTTGAACTGGCCTCCGTAGGTCGGCTCGTCGAGCGGGCCGCCGTGCGCGTCTTCACCGGGCACGCTGAGCCGCACGAGCAAGCCGAGGAACGGCTCGCCGTCCGCTTGCGGCGGTGCACCGCGCCCGTCCATGAAGTGACAGCCGGCGCACGAATTCGCGTTGAACGTCGGCCCGAGGCCATCGATGCCCGTCGTCGACGCGGGAGCCGTCACCCAGTTGCGCTTGAAGAACGCGTTCCCGACGAAGAACGCGTCGCGCCGCGCGCCCTTCAAGTTGCGCGCGGCGAGCGAGAACGCGTCCTTGCCGGTGTCGAACACCGTGGTCTCGCCACCCGCGAGCTCCTCGCCCGGTTCGTAGAGCGACGCGTTGTCCCCGCACGCCGCGAGGGGCGCGATCAACGAGAGACCGAGGAGGGAGCGATGCATGGCTACTTCAAGTTGATCGTGATGCCGAGCGCACCGGCGACCTCGACGGTGGTTTCGGTCTGGGTACGCAGCGCGGCGATCGCGGCCATCACCTTCGCGCGTCCCGGGTCGGACATGATCGCCCGATCGAACGGCGTGGGAATCGCTTCGATCGCTGCGACGCTCGCGGCGATCTCTGCCTTCAAGCGATCCGCGAGCGTGGCGTCCTTCGCGCGGACGAGATCCTCGATGCCCTGCCCGTCCGTCCCGCCGTACGTGCCGAGGAACACGTTCTGGATGCCGATCGCGTTCCCGCGCAGATCGCGATGCGTGTTGTCACTGAAGCACGAGTGCTCGTCCTCTTGATCGCGATTGTCGAGCGCGACCGTCATGCGCTCGCCCGACAGCTCCGCGCCCGACAGGCTGCCCATGCCGAGCAACATCTTCTGGACCGAGTCGGCGCCGCCGGCCTCGAACTCGGCGCGGTAGTTGTCGCCGTCCGGTGTCCACGCGGCGGTCACCGCGGTCAGATCGTCGACGAGCAGCTCGGTGACCGCCGACAGGTACTGTGCGCGGCGCTCGAAGTTCGCGAGCGTCGTGTAGTCGGTGAACGGACGCTCGCCGGGGCCGGTGGCGCTGTGATCCTGTCCCCACAGCAAGAACTCGATCGCGTGATAGCCGGCGGAGATGTTCGCTTCGCCGCCGTTCTCGTTCTGATCGGCGATCACCTGCTTCGTGATCGCCGGGAACGCCTGCGGGTTGTTGATGATGCCGCCGTTCGGCATGCCCTCGACGTAGTCGATGAACACTTCATCGAGGGGCCACGAGTTGATCTCGCCTTCGGGGCCGTCCTCGGGGTTGTCGATCGGACCTTCGTAGAACCGAAACACCTCGGTCTGACCGTAGGGCTCGCGCGATGCGATCCACGCGGTGCGCGCCGCATCGAGCGTGGTCTGCGACGGAGCCGCGACGAACGCATCGACCGCCGTCTTCAGCGCCTGCGCCTTGCCGAGCGTTTCGGAGTAGCTCGCGTACACGTTCGCCGCGTACGCCTGGTTCACCGGATCGGCATCGATCGAGCTGCCGTCGTCACACCCGACCATCACGACCATCACGGCGGCGATCGCGAGCTTCGAGCGGTCGGACACGAAAAGGGAACCACCAACGTTCATGCATCCAAGCAGTAACGAATTTGAAAGTAATTTTCAACTCTCTTGAGTCGGGTTTGAAAACGACTTTCAATCTCCTGTCACCGCGATCACACAGCCCGACACGACGTTCGACGGCAGTTCGAGATCGGGAAAACGCGCAGAGAATGCGCTATTTGCCGAAGCTGCGCACGATATGCACGAGCTCCTCGACGACGAGTGGCTTGTCCTTGAGCTGGGGCTGCGCCGGCATCATCGCGCTCTTGCCGACTCCCGGTCCGCCGAGGAGGATGATGTTGCGGATCTGGTCATCGGTGGTGGCGGTTTGCCACGCCTTGTCGGTGTAGTCGCGCGGCTTGGGGTTCAGGCTCGCGGCGGCAGCGCCGGTGCCTTTTCCGTCGGCGCCATGACACGTCGCGCACACGGTGTTGAACAACTGGCGTGCTTCGTCGGCGGCGGGCGAGGTCCGCGCCGGCTCTTCTTCTTCCGGCGGGGGTGAGGCTTTGCTACAGGCTGCGAGCGCGACAACGAGAACGATCGAAAAGGTCCGCATGGTGGGCATTGGAGTGCAAGGACGGCTCCATCGTGACGTGGCAACCTGACGCTGCGGCATGCAACCGCAGGACGCTCGCGATGTCTGGCGTGGCGATGCGGCTCGTCGGTGTGTGCGTGAGCGTCGTGTGTGCGTGCGCGCCGCGTTGGACCCAGCCCGAGTTTCGCGACGAAGCGAACACGCGCGCGATCGCGACCGCGATGCGCGACTACGCGTGCCCGCGCGAGAACGTCTCGGTGCGCTGCGACGCTTCGTCCGCGACGAAAATCCTGGACGGCCGCACGATCACCGGGCGCGCATCTTCGATCACAGCCGAACACTGGGAGAGCGCGATCAGACGAGCGTCGTCGAGCGCCGGCCAAGCTCGTTCCACCTGAATTCGGTCGAAGCGCCGCCGACCTCGAGCTCGATCGACTCGATCAAGATCGACTGGATCGTGATCCTCGTCGGGGTTCGCCTCTCGGCCCGAGAGAGGAGCAACACCCAGTGGGATGAACCTCGGTGCCCACGACCCGTAAGCAATCCCAACCGAAAAACTGCCTCCGATCGTCCCGTGCCCGAGAAGCTCGATGGCACCTCCTCGTGGAGGCACGTGATTGCGTGGCAGCTCGACGACGCTTGTCTGACGCGATCCCTCGAGTGGTTCGCGCTGTGCGGCGCGAGCCGTTGACTGTCCGCCCACGACGTCGACACACTCGAAGCGGGCTCCGCTCCCGGATCGCAGCCCGAACACTCGGGAGAGCGCGATCAGACGAGCGTCGTCGAGCGCCGACCAAGCTCGTCCCACTTGCGCTCTCAGTGCTGCGCGATGGCGGCGCGAACTGTTGTGAGCTGTCCGCCCCACGGCTCCTGCCAAGTTCACCGTCGAATTTTCTTGACGCGAAATTATCGTCCTCGAAAGAGCCCGCGACGCTCGCCACGAAAACCGCGCACAGAATCGCATGGCGTTCGCTCTGCGCACGTTCGTTGGTGCGCAGGTCATTCAGACGCGCGTGCTCGAGAATCGTCGTCAAGAAACGATTCCAGAGCGTCGAAATTCTCGGGTGTAGAACAACGACATGTTCGACGAGAGCAAGACCACGGAGTGGACGGGCGTGTACGAGCGGACCGTGACGGACGAGCGCGGCTACGAGCAGATCGAGACGCGCGAGCGATTCGTCACCGGCGACGGAGAGATCGGCGACCGGTACCTCGACGAAGGAGCCCGCATCGAGCGTCGGTTGCGCGGCTACGCTGCCGCGCGTGCGAAGCTCGATGCGGCCGAAGCGTTCGACCTGTCGCGCGCCTACGATCTCAAGCTGCATCTGCTTCGGGGCTACGCGTCGTTCTTCGAGTACATGGAGCGCGTTCTTCACTACGCGCCGCACACCGCGCGCGAGAGGCTGCGCGTCTCGCGGGCGCTCGTCGGCTTGCCCGCCATCAGCACGGCTCTTTCACAGGGTGCATTGGCGTACTCGCACGTGCGCGAGCTGACCCGCGTGGCGACCTGCGACAACGAACGGGCGTGGCTCGACGCGATCGAGCATCGCAACTCCACCGAGGTGCAGGCGATGGTGGCCGGGCGAGCACTCGGTGACCGGCCCACCGACCCGCAGCGACGAGATCTGAGGCCCAAGCGCATGACACTCGAGCTCCCGCCCGACGTGATGGCGCTCTGGCGTGACGCGCGAAAGGCACTCGCCGACGAACGCGGCAGCAGCGACATCTCCGATGCAGCGCTCCTCGAGACGCTGTGCCGTCGGTTCTTGAACCCCGGCTCCGAGGACGGTCCGCCGCACACCATCGGCTATCTGGAGTGTCCCGACTGTGGTCATGGCAAGCAGATCGGCGGCGGTCGCACGTTCGATGTCGATGACCACGTCATCGAGCGCGCGCACTGCGATGCGCGGGTCTTGGGCGACGTCACTGCGTCGCATCCCGAGCGGGCCGTGAGCTCGGTGACTCCGCGCATGCGCGAGCAGGTGTTGGCAGTGTTCGGTGGGAGGTGCGCAGTACCGGGATGTCGCGCGTCGCGATGCCTCGAGATCCACCACGTCATTCCGCAAGCGCAGGGTGAATTCAAACGGTCGTCGCAACACCTCAAGGAGGATTGCGATGAAGAGACACAGACGCTCCGCGCGAGCAGGAC
>JBGARE010000046.1:0-70156 GCA_044230415.1 Kofleriaceae bacterium | reverse complement strand
GCGATGTCGACGCGGGCGTGCGCGATGTCGACGCGGTCGTGCGCGATGTCGAGGCGGTCGTGCGCGATGTCGACGCGGTCGTGCGCGATGTCGACGCGGTCGTGCGCGATGTCGACGCGGTCGTGCGCGTCGCGGTTGCTCGGGTAGCGGTGGGTTGTCGACGGTGCATCGCGCGGCTCGTGGAGGTGCGATCTATACCCACAATATGAAAACGCCGAGATCTCTTCTCGCCAACTTTCTGCGCGGTTTCTGCGTCCGATACTTGTCACTTCGATAGTGACTTCTTTAAGGTGACTTCACGATCGAGTCGTGTTCGGTCGGCACCGAGGAGAGTCATGAACGACGGCGAGCTCGTGGGGCCAGCGGTGATCCTCGAAGGGAGTGATGGTGACGCGGTGGATGGTGGCGGTGGCCGTGGCGGTGGTGGCGTCGGTAGCGGTGGTGGCGTCGGACGCACGCGCCTTGCCCGTGGCAGCGTGCTCGACTTGCGCGCAGCGCTCGAAGCCGTGGACGCGGACGTGCTCGAGGCGGATGCCATCGATGGCGACGATGGCAACGATGCAGATGCGCTCGAGGCGGATGGCGACGATGGCGACGCCCTCGAGCTCGATGCGGCCGCGATCGATGCCAGCGCCGGGAGCGCTCTCGATGCGCGAGCCGTAGCGCCTGGCGTGAGCCGCAAGGTTCGCAAGCGTACCAAGCGCGATCGGCCGCGCAGCAAGACCATCGCGATGAAGCGAGTCACGCGCGCCGAGCTGCAGATGGGCGCGTTGATGTATCCGCCCGTCGAGGATGTCGAGCGGCCGCGGACGCGGGCGGAGTGCAATCAGGAAGCGCGCCCGTGCCCGTGGGTGTCGTGCAAGCACCACCTGTACTTGGACATCAACCCCGAGACCGGCTCGATCAAGATCAACTTCCCCGATCTCGAGCCGTGGGAGATGAAGCATACGTGCTCGCTCGATGTCGCGGACGCGGGTGCGTTGACGCTCGAGGAGATCGGGTTCATCACGAACCTGACGCGCGAGCGGATCCGGCAGGTCGAGGTGCGCGGGCTGTTGAAGCTCAAGGGCCGGCGCGAACTTCGCTAGGCCGAGCGCTAGGCCCAGTGCCGCTCAGTGAGGTCGATCGTTCACGTGCACACGAGCGCGTGCACGCTACGTGAGCGGGATGGGCGCTAGGCCGGGCGCAGGACGAGGACGGGCAGGCGGGTCGCGCGCAGGAGGCGATCGGCGACGGAGCCGACGAGCGCGCGCGTGATCCCCGAGCGGCCGCGCGAGGAGATGCAGATGACGTCGACGCCGTGGCGGGCCGCGGCTTGGGCGAGGGCTTCGGCGGCGTCGTCGCCGACGACGATGTGAGTCTCGACCCGTTGCTTCGCGGAGACCGGAGCGAGGGCGGCGAGCTGGCGCGTGATGTCGGCCTTGTCGACCTCGGCGTCCTCCTTGATGACGTGGACGATGTGGACCGTGCCGTCGGTTGGCGTGATGCCGAAGGCGTAGGAGACGGCGCGGTTCGCGAAGCTCGAGAGATCGGTGGCGACAAGGGCCGTGCGCACCGCGGGCACCGTCAACGTGGGGACGTGCGCTTGCGGGGGCAGGCAGATGACGGAGCACTCGGCATCGTTGACGACGATGGTCGAGACGGAGCCGAGCCGGCCGAGGCCGGTTTTTTGGCCCGTGCCGAGGACGATCGCGTCGACCTTCTCTTCGTCGGCGAGCTCGAGCAGGTGGTCGCCGATGCGGCCGATGCCGCGACGCGCGCGCGGGAAGACGTTGGTGGGATCGCCGCCGAAGCGGTGCACGAGATCGCGCGCCATCATCGCTTCGACCTCGGGGACGCGATCGATGATGTTGTCGGCATGGACGCCGTAGTGCGAAGCGGCGTCGTCGGGGTAGTAGACCGCGCCGAGGAAGACCTCGACGGGGCCGGACGTGCGCAGCGCGTGGGTCCATTGGACACCGAGGTCGCACGTGGCGGAGTCGTCGATGCCGACGAGCACGCGCAGCGGGCGTTCCTTCTTCGCGAACGCGAGCCAAGGCGCCGGGTCTTGGACGCAGATGACCGGGACATGGCTGGTCGAGACGATCGCGTTCGCGGTCGAGCCGAGCTTGGCGTTGCCCTCGCCGGTACGCGAGATGACGATCAGGTCCGCGCCTTCGGTTTCCGCGAAGGAGACGAGGACCTCTTCGATGGTGCCGGGCACGATCTCGGCGCGAACGCGCAGCGAGCTCGACGAGCTGGACACGCGGCTCGCTTGGGCATCGAGGCGGGCGCGGAGGGCGTCGCTCGCGTCGGAGCCGGCCACGTGGACGAGGATCACCTCGTCATCACCGCGGAGGGCGGCGAGGGCACAGGCGACGTCGAGCGCGCCGTTGCTCGCAGGCGAGAGATCGGTACCGCAGATGATCGGCATGCGGTCCGAGACTACGCCAACTAGGCGCCCGCGAGAGAATCGCTACGAGAGATACGCGAAGCGACGGATCAGCTCGAGCAGGTCGCTGCGGACGTCGTCGTCGATCCCGACGAAGCGGATGCCCATCCCGGGGTGCAGGTTGTCGGGCGTGCCCGGGCGGTACGGGTTGACCCAGATCACCTCGCCCTCGACCTCGATCTCGCCTTCACCACCGCGGCCCTGGCCGTGGGGCGAGAACCGGAGGTTCAGGTGCGTGCCCGGTGCTTCCGGCGTGGTGGTGCGGATGAAGATGCCGGTGGCGCTGATATCCGTGATGTACGCGAAGAGATAGTTGTCCTCGCTCGCGTAGTCGACCTCGAGATCGACGAGGACGCGAGGGGCGCGGCGCCGTTCCGCGTCGCTGAGCGCGCTCGCGTCGATCGCCGAGTCGCCGACCGCGACCGGATCGATCATCGCGTCGCCCTTTGCCTTCGCTCCCATCGCGGGCGTCATAACCCTAGGTCGCGAGAAACGTCAATCGTGCATATGAGGCGTGCGGAGACGCACGGATCACTCGAGGACGATGCTGGTGATCTTCACGCGGTCGGCGGTGTCGCGCTGGTCGCTGGGCGCCTCGCTGACGGTCATGTTCTTCCAGTTCGGCGCCGTGCCCGTGAAGAAGCCGACCCAGAGATCGTACTTGCCGGCCGGGAACGTCTTGCCGCCCGCGCTGACGGTGAACGTATCGACGATAAAATCGCCCGGCTGCCACGTGCCCGTCGGACAGCGATCATCGATCGGCCAGTGATCGCCGTTGAAGCGCAGCGGGCCGTCGAAGTGCATCAGCGACTTCCACTTGCCGCCGACGGCCTGCGTGACCTTGTAGTACATCGTGATCGTGAACTTCTTGCCGCGCGTCACGCGGGCAGGGATGTCCCAGCCGATCAGCTCGAGGCGGCGATCCCAGACGATCGGCGCCTTCGGCTTGCCCTTCATCTTCGCGGGCGCGGCGTGGAGGATCGCGGTCGCGAGCGGATTCTTGTCGGTGGTGCCGTCGACCTTGTTCGACAGCAGCAAGCTCCGAACGTTGCGATCCTCGACGACGTAGTAGCGATTGCCGCCCATCTCGCGGTGCAGCGTGCACAGCTCGCCTTGCGGCGCGATCGCGAACACGCGCGAGTTTGCGGCCGTTGCATCGGCGAGCGCTTTGACGACGTCGTTGCGGCTCCCGACCATCTGCGGCTTGGTGTCCGTGTACGACGCGGGCGCGTGACCGAGGTCGCCCATGATGACCAGCTTCTCGTCGGGCTTGCGCAGCTCTTCGTACGTCTCGAACATCGCCTTCGACGAGACGTACTTCGAGAGGACGGGCTGCCACACGAACGACCAGAACGCGGCCATCACGATCGAGCCCGCGATCGCGACGACGATCGCGAGGTTGGACAGCTTGCGCAGCGTTTGGCGAAGCTGCGTGTCGCCGTCGCGCCATAGCATCAGCGACGCGCCGAAACCGAGCCCGGTAATGCCACCGACGATCAAGATCCAGATCTTCGTCGGCAGGAACAGCAGCTTCGAGTCCTTCGGGTACGCGAGCGATTCACCGCCGATGAGCAGCGAGGTCGCGCGATCGGGGAACGAGTACATGTCCTTGCCGAAGTTCACGACGGCGATCAGGAACAACAGGCCGAGCAAGATGAAGCCGGCCGGGATCTCGGTCGTGTCGGTCTTTCGGCCGCGCCGTGCGAGCAGATCGTCGAGCCAGACACCGATCGCGATGGCGAGGGCAGGGAACGCGGCGAAGATGGCGAAGCCGACCTTGCGCTGGAATGCCTCGGTCGCGATCCACGCGATCGCGGTCCACGCGAGCGCGATCGCGCCGGCGCCTCTGCGATCGCGGTCACCGCCGACGAGCAGCATGCCCATCGCGACCGGCGCGAGGATGCCCCACGGGAACGTGCCATACGCGATCTCTTCGAACGTGCTGTCGAAGATGAAGCGCAGATCGTCGTCGGGACGCCACAGCCCACCGAGCGCTGACGACCAGCAGCCATCCGCGACGAGCGCTCGACCGAACAGCGTGCGCGGCGCCGGCAACATGCCGGGCTTGGGCGGCGTCAGCTCGTAGAGTTGATAGACGAGGACGCCGATCAGCGTCGCGGCGACCGCGGCGGCGAGGAACGGCATCGCGATACCGACGATGCTCCGGCCCTCGCGACGCACCGGCGCGCAGATGCCCGCGGCCGCGAAGCCCGCGATCGGGACGACGAGCCCGAGCAACATGCCGCCACCGCCGAAACCGAGGTAGTAGCCGACGACGAGCGCTGCGATCGCGATCGCAGCGTCGATCGCGGCGAGCACCGTGCCGTAGCCCGCGCCGAGTCGCGAGAGCGCGACGAGTCCATAGACGAGCAGCGTCGCTCCGCACGCGGTGCCGATCTCGTTCGTCAACATGCGCGACTGCAAGATGCACAGCGGCATCGCCAGCAGCACCACCGCGGTGAGCACGCCGGCGCGCGCACCCGCGAAGCGCATCGCGATGCCGGCGGCAGCGAGCACCGTGAGGATCCCCATGATCGCGAACGGCAACCGCCGGCCCCCATCCGAGTCCGAGATGTCGCGGCCCCACGCGACCGCGCGATTGGACAGCATGCGCGCCTTCGCGTCGGGAGGTGCCGTGCGGGTGCAGGCATCCTCGTCGGCCTCCACCTTCTGTGCGGGCGTCGCGGACTTCTCGACCTCGAGCGGCGGCGCCGCGCGATCCGCGAGCTGTCGCTCTTGCGGCTCCCACAAACCGGGCGAGCCGAGCCCGGGGAGGATCAACGCGACGGCGAGAACGAGCACGGTCGCGAGCGCGCCGTACCAGGTGCCGAGGTGGCGACCATAGGTCGTTGCGAGCGTTCTGACGGGGCCGGGCACGAGGGGGGAAAATACCCTCGACTTGCGCCACGCGAAAAGCCCAGCGACAGTGTGTCGAGGAACGGATCACGATCTTGGCTGAAGTGACCGCCCGCGCCGCCGAGCTCGCCCGACTGCACCGATCCGTGCCAGTTCGGCGCTATCGCAGCCTCGTGGGCCATTGGATGAGCCGCTGGTTCCGCGCGCCCCGGCCCGCGCGCCACGAGCCCGTCCCGGCGATCGGCCCGGGCGAGCTGTCGATCACCTTCGGCGGGCACGCCTCCGTGATCGCGCGCTACCCGGGCCTCTCGATCGCGTTCGATCCCATGCTCGGCCGCTGGATCGGCGGGGTCCGCCGCGCCGTCGAGCCCGGGCTCGCCCCGGGAGACTTCAGCGACGTCGGGCTCGTGCTGATCTCGCATCGCCACGCCGATCACCTCCATCTGCCGACGCTGCGCCGCATGCCGCGGACCGCGACGATCGTGGTGCCCGCCGGCGCCGCGGCGTGGGTGTCATCGCTCGGGTTCGCGCGCGTCGTCGAGCTCGCGCCCGGCGCCGATCTCGAGCTGCGCGGCGTGCAGGTGATCGCGGCGCCGATCTCGCACGGCGGCACCGAGCTGTCGCGCGGCCTCTCGTACGTGGTGCGCGGCGACGGTCCGAGCGCCTATCTCTGTGGCGACAGCGGCTACTTCTCGGGGTTCGCGCATGTCGGCGAGAAGTACGCGCCCGATGTCGCGCTGCTGCCGATCGGCGGCTTCTTGCCGTCGTCGTTCCGCGAGCGCCACATGTCACCGCTCGACGCGCTCTACGCGTTCGAGGATCTGCGCTCGCGCATGCTGGTTCCCATTCACCACGGCGCGTTCGCCCTGTCCTACGAGGAGCTCGACGAGCCGGGGCGCTGGCTGCTGGAGCTCGCGAAGCAACGCGGGGTACGCGATCACGTGATGATGATGGCGCCCGGACAGAGCGAGCGGTTCGTAGCGACAACGCGATCGTGATAAGACGCTGCTAGTGTCGGATCCCGACGTCTCGATCGTCATCCCCGTCTACAACGAAGAAGGGATCCTGCGCGAAGCAGTGACCGAGCTGGTCGAGGGCTGGAACGTCGTCCGCGCCGCGCTCCAAGCACCCGACCTCACCTTCGAGGTGATCATCGCGGAGAACGGCTCGCGCGATCGCACCGCCGAGCTCGCCGAGCACCTCGCGTCCGAGATGCCCGAGGTTCGCGCGTTCTCGCTCGGCGAGCCGAACTACGGCAAAGCGCTTCGCCGTGGCATCACCGAGGCGCGCGGGACGTGGGTCATCTGCGAGGAGATCGATCTGTGCGATCTCGATTTCCATCGCCGCGCGCTGGAGCTGTTGCGTCACGGCGATTGCGACATGGTCGTGGGCAGCAAGGCGATGAAGGGCGCGAGCGACGAGCGCCCGCTGTTTCGCCGCTTCGCCACGCGCGTGATCAACGGCATGTTGTGGGCTGCCCTCGATTTCCGCGGCACCGACACGCACGGGCTCAAGGCGTTCCATCGCGAGACGCTGTTGCCGATCGTCGACGCGTGCGTGATCGATCGCGACCTCTTCGCGAGCGAGCTCGTGATTCGCGCCGGACGCGCCAACCTGCACGTCCTCGAGATCCCGATCCGCCTCAACGAGAAGCGCCCGCCGGCGATCAACCTCGTGAAGCGCGTGCCGAACGTTTTGCGTGGCATCGCGAAGATGACGTACGTGATCCGCTTCGGTGGCAAGCCGTGACCCGCGGACGCCCGCGCTGTTCCATCTCGATCGATCTCGACGCTGTCGCTTGCTACTACAAGATCCACGGGCTCGGCGCGTCGCCGCCCGAGCTCGAGCACGTGGTTCTCGAGCGCGCGCTGCCTCGCGCCGCCGCGCTGTTTCACGCGCGCGGGCTTCACGTCACGTGGTTCGTCGTCGGCCGTGATGCCGATGCGGAGGCGGCGCTCCCCGATCGCGCGCAACGGACGGCGAACGCCGCGCGCCTTCGCGAGCTCGCGGTGCATGGCGACGAGCTCGGCAATCATTCGTACAGCCATCCCTACGAGCTCGCGCGCCTCGCACCCGAGGTGATCGACGACGAGGTCGCGAACTGCGATCGCGTGCTGCGCGCGATCACGCGCACCGCTGTTCGCGGGTTTCGCGCTCCGGGGTACGACGTCTCGCCGCCGATGCTCGACGCGCTCGCGCGCCGCGCGTATCGCTACGACTCGTCGATCTTTCCTGCGCCCGGTTACTACGCCGCGAAGGCGGCCGTGATGGCCGCGCTCGCGATCGCGCGCCGGCCCAGCGGCGCCGTGATGATCGATCCGCGCTCGCAGGCGGCGCCGGCGGATCCGTATCGGCCCGCCATGACCGCACCGTGGCGCCGCGGTCAGGCGCCGCTCGTCGAGCTGCCGATCGCGGTGACGCCGTGGATGCGCATTCCGGCGATCGGCACGTCACTGCTCGTCGCGCCGGACATCGTGCGCCGCCGCGTCATCGCCGCGATGGCGAAGCGCGACTTCTTCAACTTCGAGCTGCACGGGATCGACTTCGCCGACGCCGAGAAAGACGGCATCCCGGGCGAGCTGGTCTCGCGACAGATCGACCTGCGCGTTCCGATCGCGGACAAGCTCGCGCGGATGGAGACGATCCTCGACGAGCTCCAACGCAGCTGGGACATCGTCACGCTCGCCGAGGTCGCGTCCGACGTCCAGCTCGCGGCCTGAATCCGCTCAGCGGCGACGACTGACCGCGCCGGTCGCGAGCTGATCGACGCGCTCGTTGAGCGGGATCCCTGCGTGGCCCGCGACCTTCACGAACCGCAGATCCGTGAACTGCTTCGTCAGCGCGCGCAGCTTGGTCACGAGCTCGGTGTTCGCCTTTGCCTTCCAGTTCTGGGTCAGAAGGCCGATCGAATACGACGAGTCCGAATACACGATGACCGTGCGGGTGCGGTCCTTCACTTCTTCGAGCCCGCGATAGATCGCCATCAGCTCGGCGATGTTGTTGGTTCCCTCCCCGAGATACTCGGAGAGCTCGCGCTCGGTGTCCCCATCGATGATGACGACGCCGAGTCCCGCTGGGCCCGGGTTGCCGCTGCACGCGCCATCCGTCCAGACGTGGATCGCGTCCTTGGGGGGCGCGGCGGCGCCGGTCTTCTTGTCCCGCTCGGGTGCAGGCTCTCCGACCTCGATATCGACGGTCGGGCCCGGCAGCGCCGTCAGGTTCCGCGCACCGGCGCGGTAGACCTTGGCTCCCGGTGCGGCTTTGTAGACAACCTCGACGCGCCCATCACCATCCTTGATCAACGCTCCGGCGGTATCGACGCGAGCCCACACGTCCGCGTCGCGCAGGCGATGTGGCATCCACGGCATCGCGGCGGACCCTACCACGCGGGGCTGATCGCCTCCGATCGGGGCGGAGCGTCAACCGCCTGTGCTCGTCGAGGATCGCCGTGTTATAAGCCCGGCGTCCCACTCGGACGCCTAATAGGAGATCGAAGAATGGCTCGCATGCACAAGTCGTGGATGGTCGCAGTGCTCGCCCTCGGCATCGGCGCCGCCGCTTGCAAGAAGGACGAGAAGAAGCCGGAAGGCGGCGTGGCGACGGGGAGCGGACAGACCGCGCCGACGACCGTCGACAAGGGAACCGCCGAGAAGGCGGACCCGGGTGCGGGCGCCGCCGCGATGAAGATGATGTCGAACGCGGACGATCTCACGCTGATCCCCGCGGACTCCGAGATCGTCATGGGCCTCAACTTCGCGCAGCTGCAGAAGAGCTCGCTGTGGAAGAAGTTCGTCGAGCCGCAGATGATGAAGGGCGACATCCAGGCGAAGTTTGCCGAGTTCAAGGACAAGTGCGGCTTCGATCCGATGGCGTCCGTGCAGAGCATCTCGCTCGGCATGAAGAACGTCGGGAACAAGACCGGCGGAGCGCCCGACGGTGTCGTCGTCATTCATGGTCCGGACAAGGCCAAGACGGTCGCGTGCCTCACGAAGATGAAGGCGGAGATCGAGAAGGACGGCACGAAGCTGACCGAGGCCGGCGGCATCTACACGATGGAGAAGGACGGCAAGAGCGCCGCTCTCACGCACGTCAACGACAACACGATGGTGATGGTCGTCGGTGCGAACGGCAACGCGAACGGCGTGAAGGCAGCGACGGCGGGTACGTCCGCGCTGAAGACCTCGCCCGCGTTCGTCGACATGTACTCGAAGATCAAGACGGGTGACTCGCTGTGGCTCCTCGCCAACGGCAACAGCCCGATGTTCGACAAGGCGTCCGCGCTCGGCGTGAAGCCGAAGGCGGTGTTCGGTTCGATCAACGTCACCGACGGACTCACGCTCGATCTGCGCATCCGCCTCAACACGCCGGACGAGGCCACGAACCTCGCGGGCATGGTCAACGGTCAGGCGAAGCAGGCCGCGCAGATGTTCGACAAGTTCGACGTCACGACGGAGACCGCGGACCTCAAGGTGTCGATCGCGATGTCGACGCAGAAGCTCGAGCAGCTCGTCGCCCAGATCATGGCGCTCGCGGGCGGCATGGGCGGCGGCATGGGCGGCCCCTAGTGCGGAGCGCGCTCGTTCTGTGCGCCGTTGTCGCGATCGGGACGAGCGCATGTGGCGGTAAGAAAGAGAAGGAGCATCGTGCTCCGCCTCCCGAGGTCACGGGCCTCGCGGCGGTTCCTGCGACCGCGCAGGTGGTGATCGGGATCGACGTCGCGAAGCTCGCGGAGTCCCCGATCGTCTCGCGCGCCGCGGAGCAGCTGCTCATGCGCGAGCCGTCGCTGGCCGCGAGCTGGGCGCACGTGAACGACGCGTGCAAGATCGACGTGCTGAAGCAAGTGAAGCACGTCGTGCTCGCGCTCGGCCCCGCGCAGACCACGGCGGGGACCGGTGCGGTGCTCGCGGTGGCGACCGGTACGCTCAGCGAACCCGATCTCGCCACGTGCGTGCGCACGATGGTGGGGAAGGGCGGCGGAGCGCTGACGGTGAAGAACGTCGCGGGTCGATCCTTGTATCAAGTGAAGGACGGCAACCGCGTCATGCACTTTGGCTTCGGTCGTCCCGACACGATCGTGCTCGGTACGGACGAAGCGTGGGTCGTCGAGGGCCTGTCGGTGAACAAGAAGGTGCTCGACAACCCGGAGATGGCCGGCTGGCTCAAGCTCGTCGATCAATACGGACCCGTGTTCGCCGTCGGCCGGGTCGACGAGCGCGTCGGAAAAGGTTTGGTCGCGGCGTCGGGGGGAAAGCTCACGAAGCCCGCGAAGGCGTTCTTCGCGAACATGGATCCGACCTCGGGGGCGAAGGTGCTCCTCGGTGTCGTGATGCCCGATCCCGAGGCTGCCAAACAACTGGAATCGTTTGCGATCAACGAGCTGAAAGTGCTGACCCTGGTCGCGCAGCTCAAGAGCCTCGGACCGATCGTCCAGCGGCTGAAGACCCAGACCGATGGGAGCGTGCTCCGGTTCACTGCCGAGCTGACCATGGACGAGGTCAATCAACTGTTGTCTGTGCTTGACGAAACCCCGGCCCCCGAGCAAGTTACCCCGCCCGCGAAGTAGGCAGGACACATCATGGCGACCAAGAAGACCACTACCGACAAGGCCGCGCCGAAGGCGAAGGCGACGACGAAGGCAGCTCCCAAGGCGGCCGAGAAGAAGGCAAAGGCGCCCAAGGGCGAGAAGAAGGCCGCGGGTCCGCGCCATCCGAAGGCGCGTGCAGACGCCGCCGGCGGCAAGGCGGAGCTCGCGAAGTCTCTCGCACCGTCGCTCGTGACCAGCGCGGACAGCGCGGACACGATCGCCGAGCGCCTCAAGACCGCATCGAACTCGCAGCTGCTCCGCCTCCAGAAGGTCGTGACGGCGGTGAAGTCGAAGTGGGGCGATCGCGAGAAGCTGATCGCCGCGATCACCACCGCCGAGAAGAAGAGCAAGGATCAGGATTACCTGACCAAGCTCGGCACGCTCTCGCTGCCGCACCTGTTCGATCTCGCCGTCGCTCACGAGCGTCGCGCGCGCTAAGTGTGTAGGCGCGCGATGCGCGCTCTATTGACCGCGCTGGTGACCACGCTGGTTCTCGTCGCGGCCGTACGGGTCGCGACCGCGGAGCCCGAGGAGACGTCCGATGCAGCGCCGCCTCCGGTGCGCGGGACGCCGCTCCTCGCGAACGCGCCTGCAGCATGGCGCTTTCAGATCGTGCATGTCCCGGCGATCGCGCCGCAGATCGCCGCGCTCGCCGTGTCCGGCCTCGATGTCGTCGCGGGGCGCGCGACGCAGCCGATCGCGGTGCTCGGCGATGGCGCGATGCCGGCGAAGTGGCCGTACGGGATCGACGCGTCGCTCGCCGAGATTCCGCCGGCGCCTCCCGATCGGCGCATCGCGGTCGCGTACGGCGTGGCGACGTTCTCGCTCGATGCGAGCGCGCAGGGACTCGAGATGCTCGAGCTGCGGCTGCGCTATCAAGATGGCATCGCCGCGCATCTCAACGGCGTCGAGGTCGCGCGCGCTGCATTGCCGCGCACGGGCGGCGCGACGTCGCTCGCTCCGCGACCGCACGGTCCCGAGTGGGAGACGTTCTACATCCCCGTCGCGCCCGGTCTCCTGCGCCTCGGCGAGAACACCCTCGCGATCGAAGTGCACCCATCCGGGCGGCGCGATCGCCCGATGCTGGAAGTACAGCTCGTCGGGCGGCGCGATCGCGGGATCGTGCGCGGCCCGGTGCTCGCCGAGGCCGGTGCGACGAGCGCGCGCATACGCGTCGAGACCGATCCGAACACCGACTGCGTGCTCGTGTGGAGCACGAGCGCGAGCGGTCCCCTCGATCAGCGCGTGACGAGCCCGCCGGGCAAGCTGCACTCGTTCACGCTCGACAAGCTGCCCGCGAACGGCGTCGTGCGCTATCGCGTGCACGCGGGTGCGACGCAGTCCGCCGAGTACACGTTTCACACGCAGCCCGCGGCCGGCGCCACGATCCGCCTCGGCATCTACGGCGACGTGCGCGGCGGACACTCCACGCACAAGAAGCTCGTCGATCGCATGTTCGCCGAGCCGCTCGATCTCGTCGCGGTCACCGGTGACATGGTGCTGCACGGCTCCGACGAAGCCGACTGGCAGCGCTTCTTCGCGATCACGCAGCCGCTGCTCGGTTCGTTGCCGTACTACCCCGCCGTCGGCAATCACGATCTCGGTTGGGAGGGCGCGGACACCACACGCGATGCGAGCGAGATCTTCGCGTTGCCCGCCGGGCCGCGCGATCGCCCACCGAACGCGTTCTGGTACAGCTACGACTTCGCCGACATTCACCTCGTCTTCCTCGACTCCAACGCCTACGAGCTGCGCGCGCAAGAAGCGTGGCTCGAGGCCGACCTCGCCGCCGCGCGTGCGCGCAAGGTTCGCGCGATCATCGTGTTCACGCACGACGGCCCGTACTCGCGCGGCTATCACCGCGGCAACCTCGACGCGCGCACGCGCTACGTTCCCATCCTCGTGCGTCACGATGTCGACATGCTGTTCAGCGGACACGACCACCTCTACCAGCGAGGCTCGCAAGACGGCCTCGACTACGTCGTCACGGGCGGCGGCGGAGCGTCGCTCTACGCGGCGTCCTGCGGCGTGCCCAAGAAGCGCGCGTGTCCGGTCGCCGACGGGATGCGCGCGTTATTCCGCGAGCATCACTATCTCGTGCTGACGATCGACGCGACGACGCTCGAGCTGTGTGCGCGAAAACCCGACGGCCGCCTGCTGGAGAAGTGCCAGCGCGCTCCGCTGCGTCGCGCTACAATCAAGCGCAGATGAAGCGATTCCTCGTCGGGGCGGCGGTGGTGATGGGCTGCTACAAGACCGCCCCCGCACCCGCGACCCCGCCTCCCACCGAGAACAAGCCACTCGTCGCGGCCACGCCCGTTCACGACTACCGCGCGGCGATCGGTGATCCCGTCGGGTTCCTCCCGGCCGACAGCGAGCTCGTTCTCGCCATCGATGGCGATCAACTCCGCAAGAGCCCGCTGTGGCCGATGGCGGATCAGCGCATCCGCGCCGCGGTGGGCCCGGGCTTCACCGCGTTCACCACACTGTGCGGCTTCGATCCGATCACGTCCATTCGCGGCATCACGCTCGGCCTGCGCGGCCTCAAGCAAGACAAGCCCGACGGCGTCATCGTGATCACGGGCATCTCGCGTACGAAGCTCGGCGAGTGCCTCGATCGCGCCGCCGCCTCCGCGCCGGCATCGCTGACGGTCGATCACGGTGTGTACACGATCCATCGCGACGCCACGGATCCCACGCAGATGAGCTTCACGTTCGTCGACGACGCGACGGTCGTCATCCTGCTCGCACCGTCGGCCGATCGCGCGTCGCTCGAGAAGGTCCTCGCCGCCGGCGTGCCGCTGCGTCGCTCGCCGACGTTCACGCAGCTGCTCGCGCAGGTCGACACGTCGGCCTCGGTGTGGGGCATCGCGAACGGCAAGAGCAGCATCTTCGACATCACGCAGGGCAACCAGAAGCCGTCGGCGGTGTGGGGCTCGATCCACCTCGACAGCGGCGCGGCGGTCTCGGTGCGCATCCGGTTCGCCGACCCGGCGGTCGCGCAGCAGCTCGCCACGCAAGCGCAGTCGCAGCTGCAGAGCGCGATGATGTTCTTCGATCGCCTCGACGTGAACGCCGATGGCGCCGAGCTCGTCGTCGAGGCGGCGATGAGCGAGTCCAAGCTGTCGTCGCTGATGAGCCTCATGGGCATGGCCATGCAAGCGCCATCACCGCCCTCCCCGCCCGCGCTCGGCGGACCCTGATGCTGTTCCGCCAGCTGTTCGATCGCGAGACCTCGACGTACACGTACCTCCTCGCCGACGAGGACTCGCGCGAAGCCGTGATCATCGATCCCGTGCTCGAGCAGCTCGATCGCGACGCGACGCTGATCGCCGAGCTGGGCCTCGTGCTCCTCTACGCCCTCGACACGCACGTTCACGCGGATCACGTGACGGCGACGGGCGCGCTGCGCAATCGGCTCGGCGCGCGCACCGTGCTCTCGGAAGGCGCGGGCGTGGGCGTCGCCGACCTGCTCGTCAAGGAGGGCGACGTGATCCGCTTCGGTCGCTTCGGCCTCGAGGTCCGCGAGACGCCCGGACACACCAATGGCTGTCTCACGTTCGTGCTGCTCGATCGCACGATGGCGTTCACCGGCGACGCGCTGCTCATCCGCGGGTGCGGCCGCACGGACTTCCAGAGCGGCGACGCCGCGCGCCTCTATCACTCGATCCACGACAAGCTGTTCTCGTTGCCACCGGCGACGCTGCTCTATCCCGGCCACGACTATCAGGGCCGCACGGTGACCACCGTCGACGAAGAGCGCCGCGTGAACCCGCGCCTCGGCGGCGATCGGACCGAGGCCGAGTTCGTCCAGATCATGAGCGAGCTGAACCTCGCGTACCCCAAGCAGATCGATCGCGCGGTCCCGCGCAACGAGCAGCTCGGCTTCGATCCGATCTCGCTCGCACCGACGCACGATCGCCAGTGGGCACCGATCGAGATGAGCTCGGCCGGCATCCCCGAGCTGCCGGTGGACTGGGTCCGCGCGCACGCGCACGAGGTGACGGTGATCGACGTGCGCGAGACCGACGAGCTGGCCGTGCTCGCGCCGATCGACGGCGCGCGCGCGATTCCGCTGTCGCAGTTTCCGGGGACGTTCGCCGAGGCGCCGCGCGATCAGCCCGTGGTGCTCGTGTGTCGGTCGGGCGGCCGCAGCGCGAAGGCCGCGCTTTCGCTCGTCGCGCTCGGGTTCACGCGCGTCGCGTCGATGCGCGGCGGCATGACGGCCTATCGCAGCACGCGCACGGACGGTCTCACTTCACGATGAACGTCGTCGACGTCGAGCCCACGTTGCCCGAAGAATCGGCGACGCGAATCGCGAGCGTGTGCGTGCCGCGCGGCAGGCCCGCCGGCAGATCGATGCGCAGATCCTCGGACGTATCGTCGTAGAGGCCGTCGGTCGTCGTGCCGAGTTGCCACGCGCCGTCGTCGACGGAGAACGCCATCTCGGCGATCGTGGAGATCGCATCGGCCGCGCGCGCCTGGGCCCGCGGATACGCGACCGAGAGGCCGTCGATCGTCGGGCGCTGGTTGTCGATCGCGAACAGCGTGGTCTGCGAGGTGGCGGTCAGCGCGCGATCCGGCGAGTTCGCGGCGCCGTCGTTCGCGGTGACGCGCACGCGGTACCAGCCGTCGGGATACGTCTCGGTGTTCCAGTCCCAGGTCGTCGCGGTCAGCGGCGTCTTGCCCGTCGAGATCGGGCGCCAGTTCGCTTCGCCATCGCGGCGCGCTTCGAGCGTGTAGATCGTGTCGTCCGAGTCGGGGTTCTCGACCTTCCACTTGAGCTTGAGCACGGGCGAGCGCGGCTTCGCGGCGGAGTCCTTCAGCGTCGGCAGCTTCTCGGCCGTGGCCGGCTCGACGGTGACCTCGGAGACCGCGGTCGCTTGGTTCTGCGGCACGTAGTACGTGATCACGCGCGAGACACGCGCGGCATCGTCGTCGAGAGCGACGCGGAACTGCAGGTAGCGACCCGGCGGCGAGGCGATCTTGCCGCCCGCGTTGCCGCCGCCGAGCTTGCCGATCGCGCTCGGCGTCTGCCACTCGGACCAGCCCACACCGGGCTTCGCGGTGTTACCGGAGCGCGTCTCGATCTTCGTCTTGCCCTGCGCGATCCAGGTCAGCTTGCCGAACTTCGCGACCGCCTTCGCGTCGAGGACGTCGGAGACGTAGCGCGCCTGATCCGCGCGTCCCGTCGTGCGATACACCGCGGCGGTGTCGTCGGTGGCGAAGCCGATCGCGGTCTTCTCGGACCACAGCTGCGAGACCGCGCGCTCGTCGACATCGAACGCCGTCGCGACGGCGCCATCGGGATCGACCATGTACACGCGGCCCTTGTCGGCGGCGCCCGCGTAGACCGATCCGTCCGCCGTGGTGATCACGGACGTGAAGTACGTCGCGGTCAGCGCGTGTAGCTGATCGAGGCGGCCGTCCGCGCCGATGCGGAACAGCGCGCCCTTGCCCTTCTTCGCTCCCTTGCGGCCGAGGTCGGTCACCGGGGAGGGATCCTTGTCGGCGCCCGGCTTCGTGCCCGCGTCGGGCGCCTTCGGCGCCGGGCCCTTCAACGCTGTGGGCTTCTCGGCTCCTTCGACCTGCGCTGCCGTCTTCGCCGTCGGCACGACCACATCGACGAGATCGTTCGCCGCGGCGACAACGCCATCGCGATACGGCGCGAGCGAGCTGATCTCGTTGCCCGCGAAGTCCGCCATCGCGCGGGTGTCGCCCTTACGCAGGCGGAACACGATCGCGCGCTCGGACGTGCCGAACCACACGTCGCCGTCACCGGTCACGGTGATCGCGGTGACGCGCTTGTCGTCGGTGTCGAAGACTTCCTTCGCGGTGCCGTTCGTGATCGAGAACAGCTTTCCCGACGGGCCCGTGCCCGCGTACACCGTGTTGCCCGCGGCGGCGAGCGACCAGATCGTCTCGACGTCTTCCTTCTTCGCGCCGAGCGCGGGGCCCGCGGTGGCCTTGCCGCCCGCGACATCGATCTTCCACAGCTTGTTGCCGGGCATCGTGCCGGCCCACACCGCACCGTCGGACGTCTGCGTCATCGCCACCACCGCGATCGCGCCGGGGATCGAGACGACCGCCTTCTTCGCGTCGCCGTTGACGCTGAAGATCTGTCCGTTCGCGTCGGAGCCGAGGAGCACCGTGCCGTTCGCCATCCTGAGCGAAGACCACACGGCATCGCCTTCGAGCGCGGTGCGTTTGGTGTCCGAGCCCGGACGCAGCTCGCCGGTCGACGTGATGAACGCGTTCGTCGCGTCACCCGCATCGAACTGCTGGTAGGTCTCGACGGTCCACGTCGAGGTCACGACAGCGCTCGCGGGAACCGCGAAGACACCGAGGATCGCGGCCGCGAGCGCCGAACGAAAAGACCGAGAAGAAAGGTTCACGATTCCCCCAAACATGAATGTCGTGTCGGACGATTACTTCGAGAGCGGCGCGATGCGCACGAGCGTCGTTGCACTGCCGTTGACCACGCGCTTCGCGGGCGACGTGGTGCGCGCGATCGGCTTGTAGACCTGCACGCGCTGCGTACGCGTCTGCGGGCGCAGCTTGTCCTGCGCGCTGGCGGGAAGGTCGCGCACGAGCTTGCCCTCGACGGCGACGCCCTCGTCCGCGGGATACAAGCTCACGGCCCACACGTTGCCCGGAAGCAGCGAGCGGAACGCGGCGAGCAGCGACGGCAGATCGACCGGCGGCGCCGCATCGAGCTTCGCGCTGTCGCCCGCCGTGATCTCCATCGAGACGATCGAGCCCGCGAGCGAGTCGGGCACGTCGACGACGACGTCCTCGACGATGTCCTTGTTGTCCCACGTCGACATCAGGACCTTCACCGTGTTCCGGCCGACCTTGAGGTCACCGGTCTTGATCTCTTTGATCTCGCCGTAGTTCGCTTCGAACTTGAGGTCGACCTTCATCTCGACGCTCTCGACGACGACCGGCGCGTACGGGTTCAGCATCAGCGGTACGAGCACGCGCAGTCCGCGCACGCCGCCCATCACCGACGCCGCGCCGTCGTTCGCGTACATGTAATCGACGAACGTGATCGGCGGCATGCCCTTGATGCGCACGACCGAGTCGACGCGCGCGGTGACGTCGGCGCGATCGGGCAGGTAGTAGTTCACCGCGTTCATCAGGGCCGCGCCGGTGAGCTGCGCCGTGAAGAACTTGTTGTTCAAGAGCTCGACGTGGAACGTGCCCGTCTCGCTGTGCTTGCCGCTGCCGCTGACGATCGTGATGTCGACCGGCACGGTCGGCGTGCGCAGCTCCGTGTCCGCCATGATCGCGGATTGGCGATCCTGGACGAGCGATCCGATCTCGTTGACCGCGGTGCCCATCACGAACGCCGACATCGCCGACGGGATCACCGTGTGGACGTACGCCGTCGACACCGGCGCGTAGGTCTCGCCGGTCTGGAACATCGGGTGACCGAACGCGAGCACCTTGTTGCCCTCGACGAGCGAGACGGTACCGACGGCCGCCGCGCTCATGTCGCCGCGGATCAGCTCGACCGCGATCGAGCCGCCGCCGACGAACGCCTTCGGACCGTTCGGATCGCCACCGACCTTCGCGGTCGTGCCACCGGTGCGGACCGGGATGATGTTGGAGTCATCGAACATCTTCTCGATCGTCGCGAACGCCGGCGCGGAGAAGCCAGCGACCGATAGCGGCACGGACGCGCGCATCGTCTGATCGCCATCGATCGCCGACGGCTTCGGCAGCGCGGGCGGCAGCGGTGCGCTGAGCAGCCAGTTGCGGCGCGCGGGTCCGAGCGCGTCGAGAGCCGCGGCCGCATCGACCGTCGGTGTCAGTCGCTTCCAATCGGAGAGCGTCGCCGCCGCGGGATACACCATCTTCGGTGCGCCCTTCGAGGCAGCGGGAGTCGGCGACGTGCGGCGATACGTGTCGCCGTCCTTCTTCATGTACTCGAGCGGCGTGCAGCCACCGAGCGCGATCTTGTTGAACCGGAAGCCGTACGAGAACGCGCAGACCAACTTGTCATCGATGTAGAGCGGGCTGCCCGACATGCCCTGCCAGAAGCCCGACGTCTGCAGCTTCTTGTCGTCGGACTTCACGAGGATGATGTCCTGCTTGGGCAGGAAGTTGTGGACGACGCTGACGACCTCGAACGTGAAGCGCTCCGGCGTCGTGCCCGCGAACGTCGTCATTCCGTAGCCGGTCTGACCGCGCTGTACCTTCGAGAGCGGATAGATCTCGGTGGGACCGGCCGACGCGACCGTAGCGGTTCCCAAGACCCCGACTGCAGCGCAAAGCTGCACGATTCCACGCATGTCTCGACAGGATACTGGCCTAGCGCCGCCGGTGCCACTGCGACTGCGTAGGACACTTCCGTGAAAAACGCGTGATCTGCGTCGGAGGCTGCGCGGTGCGAACTCCTCGCGCCGCGGCAAGGTAACGACAACTGTGTCAGTTTTTGCGTCGGTTCATCACGAGAAGTGATGGAGGTCCACCGTTTGCCAGGTCGTGGGCGATCCCCTAGTTCCTCGGAAATTCAGGGTTTAACTGACTGGTTGGACCGGGATTCGAGACCGGCACACCCACTGCACATCGTCCGGCTCACACGGAGGAATGAGCATGTCGAATTTCGTCGAAACCTGGAAGGGCATCGCTACCGCACTCGGACGCTCGGAGCGTTGGTGCCGCTACATGGCGCGTCGCGCGGGCGATCCACTACCGGTGTTCAAGGTCGGCGGCATCGTTCGTCTGAACAACAACGACCTCGAGGATTGGTTGGCCCGCCAGCGCCAGTCGTCGATGCGCACCCCGATGGTCGCGCTGCAGCCCGAAGACGTGACGCTCCGCCTGATCGCCTGATCGGCACGGGTACCCAGCGTGCGCTCGCACGCATGATATAGAGCGCCGCACATGACACGCCCCTTGTCGGATCTGCGCGGCCCGGTTCGCGCGTTGTTCACGGATGTCGATGGGACGATGACCACGGGTGATCGCGTCGAGGCGTCGACCTACGAAGCGCTCGAGCGACTCGGGGATGCAGGAATCCCGACGGTGATGGTGACGGGGCGCTCGGCAGGGTTCGCACACGCGTTCATGAAGATGACGCCGGTGCTCGCCGTCGTCAGCGAGAACGGTGGCGTCACCTTCGTTCGCGAAGGCCGCAAGATGCTCAAGATCTACGGCGTTCCCGCGGCGAGCTTGCCCGAGTGGCGGCGCCGCATGAACGACGCGGCGGTCGAGGTGATGCGGACGGTGCCGGGGATGCGGCTGTCGACGGACTCGAAGTATCGCGAAGTCGATCTCGCGATCGATTGGAACGAAGAGGTCGCGCTGCACAAGGAAGATGCAGACACCGCGGTTCGCATGCTGACGAAGGCGGGCTTCCTCGCGACGCGTTCGAGCGTGCACGTCAACTTCGGGCCACCGCACTTCGACAAGCTGAGCGCGTGCATGACGGTTGTCCGGCAAGTGCTCGGGGGTGACGCCAACGATCTGTCGCAGTACGTGTTCGTCGGCGATGCGCTCAACGATGCTCCGATGTTCGGCGGGTTTCCAAAGTCCGTCGGCGTCGCGAACATCAAGCACTGGTGGGACGAGCTGCCGTTCAAGCCCGGCTACCTGACGGAGCTGCCCGAGGGCGCCGGACTGCGCGAGCTGATCGCGCACCTCATGACCCTGCGCGCCGCGCGCTAACGAGCGAGCGCGTCGTCGAGCTTCGCCTGGTCGTCGGGCGACAGCAGCGCGCGTACGAACGCGATCACCGACTCGAACGCTTGCGGCGGCATCGTCGCGCGAGCCGCGCGAGCCATCGTCGCGCGCTCGGCGGGCGTGATCGATGGAAAGATCCAGCGCAGTCCACGCAGCGACTCCTCGGGAGTCTGCGACGCGATGATCGCGCCTTCGATCTGCCGGAGCTCGTCGTCCGAGAACAGCGCCCACATGATCGCGTTCATGTGGCGCTCCTCGTTCGCCATGTGGATCAGGTTGTCGGCGACGAAGTCGGCGAACGCGAGGAACAAGCGATGTGCCGCGCTCGCGCGATCGGGCGCGCCGGACGCCACGGCGAGCTCGACCTGCGCGCGCAGATCGGACAGCTCGCGCAGCTCGCGCTCGTGGCCGACGTGATCGCGCGCGTTGCCAGCAGCCGCGCCCGGACGGCGCCTCTCGATCGCGGGCAGTATGTACGTCTCCTCGAGGTGCAGGTGATGGGCGAGCAGATCGAGGACGTCGCGGAGCTGCGCGAGCACGATCGACGCGGTGATCGGATCGTCGGGATCCATGGAGCCGAGGCGAGTCAGCGTGTCGCCCATGAATGCACGCAGCGCCTTGTGGATGCCGCGATACATGTCGTGGCGTCCGGGCGCCGCCGTGCGGGCCGCGAGGTTGTCCGAGGTGTGGGAGGCGATGACTGCGAGCATGGGATTCTCCTGTGCAGTCACCGTGGGGCGGCCCGCGAAATCCCGCTCCCTAATTGAATCCTTCGGGCTTCCTAAGACTTTCCTATCGGCGCGCTACGCGAGCTCTTCGTCGTGTTCGCTCGCGGGGTGGCCGATGCCGTCGACGCGCTGGAGGAGTTGCGCGAGCTGCTGGAACTTGATCGGCTTCACGAGGTGGGAATCGAAGCCGGCGGCGAGCGCGGTCTCGCGATCCGCTTTCTGCCCGTAGCCGGTGACCGCGATCAACGTGATGTCCGCGAGCGCCGGATCCGTGCGCAGCCGGCGTGCGACCTCGAAGCCATCGATGCCGGGAAGTCCGACATCGATGATCGCGGCGTGGGGACGGAAGTCCTTGACGAGATCGATCGCGGCGAGACCGTCGCCGACCGCCTGACACTCGAAGCCCGCGCGCGTCAGCAGGTGACACAGCATCTCGCGCGCATCGATGTTGTCCTCGACAACCACGAGTCGAGCGCCCGGGGCGATCGGTCGCGACGGCCGGGGCACGGACGAGCGCGTGTCGCGGCGCGTTGTCAGCGGGAGGCGCACGGTGAACGTGCTGCCCTTGCCCTCTCCGTCACTCGCACAATCGAGCGTGCCGCCGTGCAGCTCGACGAGCGATCGCGCGAGCGTGAGCCCGACGCCGATGCCGCCGTGCGCGCGCTCGAGCGTGCGGCTCGACTGCACGAACAGATCGAAGATCGCGCGTTGCATCTCCGGCGCGATGCCCATGCCATCGTCGCGCACGCGGATCGTGGCCTGGCCCGCGTCGCTGGATGCTTCGAGCCAGACGTGCCCGCCCTTCGGCGTGTACTTCGCCGCGTTCGTCAGGAGGTTCATGCAGACCTGCTGCAGTCGCGGGGCGTCGCCATCGACGATCAACGGTTCTCCGTCGAGCACCAGCGAGAACGTGAGGCCGCGCGTCTCCATCAGCGGTCGGCTCGCCGCGCATGCCTCTTCGACGACGGTGCGGATATCGACCGGCGCCTTCTTCAGCTCGATCTTGTTCTGCGTGACGCGGCTCGCGTCGAGGAGATCGTCGAGCAAGCGCGACATCTGCTGCGACTGGCGATCGAGCACGTCGACCAGCGGCTGATCGCGCGACTCCTCTTTGAGCAGCTCCGTCGTGCTGACCACGGCGGCGAGCGGGTTGCGCAGCTCGTGCGAGAGCATCGCGAGGAACTCGTCGCGACGACGGATCGCCTCCTGGATCTTCTCCTCGGCCGCCTTCTGTGTCGTGACATCGCGCGAAATGCCGATCACGCCGACGGTCTCTCCGGTTGCGTCCGCGAGCGGGAGCCGCGTGACCACGTCCCACGCCGGATCGCCTTTGCGATCGACGCGGCGCTCGAGCTTGTAGTGCTGCGGCTTGCCGGTGCGCAAGACCTCTTCGTCGTCGTGATGCAACGCGAGGGCGGTCTTCTGATCGGTGAGCTCGAACGGCGTCCTGCCGACGGCACGCGCCGGATCGTCGATGCCGACGCGCGCCGCCGCCGCCGGGTTCACGCGGATGAAGCGACCGCGGGTGTCCTTGAAGTAGATCGCGTCGGGCACGCTCGACATCAGGCTGTTGAGCAGATAGCGCTCGTGGAACAGCGCGTCCTCCGCTGCCTTGAGGCTCGACACGTCGATGAACGTGATCACCACGCCGGCGGTTCCGCCCTTCGCGCGATAGGGCAGGAGGCGGAAGAAGAACGCGTGTCCGTTGCGATCGCGAACCTCGCGCTCGATGCGCTCGCCACTCGCGAGCACGCGGCGCACATCCGAGACCAGCTCGGGTTGGTTCATCGCGCTCGTGAATGTCTCGATCGATCGACCGACGTCCTGCGGTAGGAGATTGAACATCTCGGCGACCTGCGGCGTGAACTTGCGAATGCGCAGCTTCTCGTCGAGGAAGATCGTTCCGATCTCCGTGCTCGCGAGCAGGTTGTCCATGTCGTTCGTCAGCTCGGTGAGCTCGGCGATCTTGCTCTGGTACTCCGCGTTGACCGTGTAGAGCTCCTCGTTGACGCTCTGCAGCTCTTCGTTCGTGCTCTGCAGCTCTTCGTTCGAGGACATCAGCTCCTCGTTCGATGACTGCAGCTCCTCGTTGCCCGCTTCGAGCTGCTCGATCGCGGACTGCAGATTCTCCTTCGTGTAGTCGAGCTCGGCTTGCAGCGTGCCCATCTGATCGCGCGACAGCTGGCCGACGTCGATATCGGTGGTCACGGCGCTCGCGCGCACATCGGTGCGCGACGTCGCGAACGACACGAGGTAGTGCGGCACGGCCGTCGACCGCGTGGTGATCCGGCGCAGCGTGACATCGACGGCGGAGGACTCGCCCTCGAGCTCGACGTCGCGGAACGCGATGATCTCCGACGACGCACGCGCGCGGCGCAGCCCGCCTGCGAGGAGGAGCTTCAGACCGTCGACGACTTGGTCGACGGCATCGAGGCCCTGGCGTCCATCGCGCGGCTTCAAGTACCTGCTCGCACCCGCGAACACGTGAACGAGCTCGCCGCGATCACTGACCAGCATGCTCGGCGGCATCAGCTCCTCGAGCAGGACGTCGTACGTCGCGAGCAAGCTGGAGACCGGGGGACGCGCGAACGGCGCGGGCGCGGAACGGGCCTCGGTCCGAGGCTGCAGACGTGGATCCACCGGGATCCGGACGTCGCTGTGCTTGCGATAGATCCGCCAGTGCGAATCGATCGTCTCGAAGTCCTTGAGCAGCGCACCCGGCGTCTCGCTCGGGCCGAGCAGCATCACGCCGCCCTTGTTGAGCGCGAAGTGGAACTGGCTCAGCACCTTCTGCTGCACCGACGGCTGCAGATAGATGAGCATGTTGCGGCAGCTCACGAGATCGACGCGGGTGAACGGCGCGTCTTTGATCACGTTGTGCGGCGCGAATACGATCGAGCTACGCAGCTCGGGCAACATCTGATAGCCGGTGGCGGTGCGCGTGAAGTAGTGCTCGCGTCGCTCCTGCGAGACATTCGCGAGAGACTCCTCGCCGAAGAAGCCGCGACCCGCGAGCTCGAGGGACCCGCGGTGCACGTCGGTCGCGAAGATCTTGAACGAGCGATCGGGCGTCTTGGCAGTCAGCTCGTGCAGCAGGATCGCGAGCGAGTACGCTTCCTCGCCCGTCGCGCAGCCCGCGACCCACACGCGGATCGGCTTGGCGGGGGCGCTGTTCTTGACGAGCTCGGGGAGCACGCGATCCTCGAGGATCGTGAACGCCTCCTCGTTGCGGAAGAACCGCGTCACGCCGATCAGCAGATCGCGATAGAGGATGTCGAGCTCGCTGCGCTCGTTGCGCAGACGCCCCACGTACTCCTCGACGTCGTTCGTGTGCGCGAGCCGCAGACGGCGCTCGATGCGCCGCGTGACCGTGCTCGGCTTGTAGTTCGTGAAGTCGAGCCCGAACTCGTTCTCGAGCATCCGATAGACATCGTTGAACGCGGCCGAGTTTGCGGGGCGCGCGACGAGATCGACGGCGGGCGTGCTCGGCTTTCCGCCGCGCTGGACATGCGCCTCGAGGACACGAGGCATCTGTTGCGGCGGCAGGATCCAGTCGGCCACGCCCGTCTCGAACGCGGTGCGCGGCATCCCACCGAACTGCGCGCTGTCGATGTCTTGGACGACGACGAGCCCGCCCGCATCGTGAACATCGCGGATGCCGCGCGAGCCATCGCTTCCGCTTCCGGACAGGACGACCGCGACCCCGTGGCGTCCACAGTCCTGGGCCATCGATCGGAAGAACACGTCGATCGGTAGCGTCAGCTCTTGCTGTGGATCGCGCTCCGAGAGGAGGAGCCGGCCCTCGGAGATGATCATCTCCTTCTTGGGCGGGATCAGATAGACATGGCCGGGCTCGACCTGCATGCCGTTCTCGACCAGGTGGATCGGTAGATCCGTGTGCCGGCCGAGAAGCTCGTCCATCAGACTCTTGAAGTCCGGGGAGAGGTGCTGGACGACGACGAACGCCAACGTCGAGTCGGCGGACGTGTTGTCGAAGAAATGTTGGAGAGCTTCCAGGCCGCCTGCGGAGGCACCGATCCCCACGACCCACGGTCGATCCAGCACGACGTTGGACATGACATCTCGCCTGGTTTGCAATCGAAGATCCGCTGGCTAACCGTCGGAAATTCTGAGTAGAGGCGTGCTCACGAGCGCACCGATTCCGTGCTCTCGTGACACGCGCGGCACGAACGCACGCTCGGCCGGCGAAGCGCCCGAGATCTGACTCAGCGCGCTCGGTTTCCCCGTAGCAACGCAGCACATCGACGGCGAGCGCCCCGCCGCTCGGTACCTACCCTCGCTCGGATCCAGGATCGCGCTGCGTGGTAGCGTTTCGCGATGCCACCGGTGGATGTCCTCGCGCGAGCGCTGGTCGCTCTCGACGCGGGTCACGGCGTGGCGATCGCGACGGTGATCGGGGCTCGTGGCTCCACTCCGCGACACCTCGGTGCGCGGATGGCGGTGACCGCGAGCGAGCAGTGGGGCACGATCGGTGGCGGGAAGATCGAGCATGTCGTCGTCGAGCGTGCGCGCGAGGTGGCGGCGGGAGCGCCCCCGGCGATCGTGCGGCAACACCTCGTCCGCGATCTCGCGATGTGCTGCGGCGGATCGATGGAGGTCGTGCTCACGCCGGCGGCGCCCTCCCGCGACGCGCTCGTCGCGTACAGCGCGGGGCTCTCGCGCGTGCTGATCACTCCGCTCGACGGCGCACCGCTCTCGGTTCGCGAAGGCACGCGCACGGATCCGCGGGCTCATCGTCCCGCGATCGTCGACGGTGCGCTGGTCGAGCGGATCGGCCCGGCGGAGCGCGCGATCGTGTTCGGGCTCGGCCACGTCGCGCGCAGCCTCGGGCCGCTGCTCGCGAACGTCGGCTTCACGGTGATCGCCTGTGATGACGGCGAGACCGGCGCGACCGATACGCCGCCGGCGTGGGCGCACGAGCTCGTCGAATCGTTCGATGCGGCCGAGATCGAGCGCCGCGTCGGTGGCTTTGGCCCCGATGACTACGTCCTGATCGTCACGCGAGACCACGCGATCGATCAGAAGTTGCTCGAAGCGCTGATCGGCAACGACTCGATCGGCTACCTCGGGATGATCGGCAGTCGCGGCAAGGTGGCGCGGTTCGAGAAGCGCTTGCGCGCGAAGGGCCTCCTCGATGGCGAGGTCGGCGAAGCGCGCTGGGCCCGCTTGCGCGCACCGATCGGCCTGGACCTCGGCGCGGAGACGCCCGACGAGATCGCGATCGCGATCGCCGCGGAGCTGATCGCGCGCCGGCGCCGGAGCTCGTCGATGCCGGGTGCTTGGGAGCACCGGCGTCACCACGAGGAGAACGTGTGAGCGATGCCGTGATCATCGCGGCGGGTGCGGGCCGGCGACTCGGCGGGGTCGCGAAGGCGCTGCTTCGCACCGGGAGCACGACGTATCTCGGGCGCATCGTCGAGAACGCGCGCGCGGCTGGTGCGGAGAAGATCGTCGTCGTGGTCGGAGCTCCCCACGCACCCGCCGTGCGCGAAGAGGCGCTGCGCCTCGGGATCGCCGCCGCCGATGTCGTCGAGAACCCCGCGCCGGAGCGCGGGATGGCCACGTCGATCGAGCTCGGGTTTCGCGCGATGCACGGTTCTCGCGCCGCGTACCTGTGGCCGGTGGATCATCCATTCGTCACGCTTCGCACGCTCGCACTCGTCGAGAGCGCGCTCGGTCCCTACGAAGTCGCGCGCCCGACGTACGGGGGACGCGGGGGACATCCCCCGCTCGTCGCGGCCGCGGTGTTCGATCGCCTCGCGACATGCAGCACCGCTCCCGAAGGGGCGCGCTCGGTGATCGCGAACGCGGATGTCATCGATGTTCTCGTCGACGACCCCGGCGTCGTTCACGACATCGATACGCCGGAGGATCTCGCGTGAAGCGCGCGCTCTTCGTCCTGCTCCTCGCGGGCTGCCCGCAACGCCAGGAGAAGGTGAAGCCCGTGCTCGCGGATCCGGTCGCCGCGAACGATGGCAACCTCGTCGCGTCGATCATCGCCGAGCTGCAGGACGAGGTGCTCACGTCGTACGAGCGCGACGAGCCGCCCGACGTCGATAGCGGCATGATCCCGATGGACATCGGTGGCGCGCGCATCGGCGTCGGCCCGGGCGACGTGCTGATCGCCGAACAGCTCGAGCGCGCTCCGTCGCGCTGGCCGTTACGCACGGATCGCGACACGAAGACCGAGGTGCGCTCGAAGCGATTGGAGACGCACCTCGCGCGCGACTTGTCGGCTGCCTGGGTGTTCGACGAGATGTCGTGGCGGATCCAGATGTGCGAGCGCACGGCCGTGATCCCGCTGCGCATCACGATGCTCTACGCGCGCGACGGCGATCGCTGGGTTCCGATCTTCGAGCACATGTCGTTCGGGCACACGCCGGCGCCGCACGCCGAGGGGCTCTACGGCGTACGGATCCCGTCGAAGTCGGTGCCGTCGTCGGACTTCGTCGACGAGTTGTCGTCTGCGGTGAGCCCCGTGCTCTCGCAGGCCGCGACGCCCGCGCGCATCGCGACCGGACCCGAGGCGATGCTCCTCGGTCCCGACGTCGAAGCGGAGTGGCACGGGCTCGATGTCCTCGGTGCGAAGCTCGCGGCGGGGCCGATGAAGACCGTCGAGGATCGACGCATCGGGTACATCGGTCGCACGCTCGAGAAGGCGACCGTCGCGTATTGGGTGGGAACCGTCATCGCGGATCTTCCCGCGCGCGCGGGCTTTGCGGGCGGCAAGGCGCGCATGCGGACGACGTTCGTGTTCGAGCGCCGGCGTGCGATCGCGCAGGACGATTCCCGCTCGGAGGCGGAGCGCCGGAAGCTCGAAGCGCAGTCGTGCGGCGACAACCCGACCGATTGCCAGTGGGTGGTCGTGCAGGGCCACGTCAGCGAGCCGATCGGCGACAGCGAGCTCGCGGCCTTCGTGTTCGGCACCGCGCTGCTCTCGCCGAACCTCGAGAGCGGCGAGTCCTTGAAGCTCACGTGCGACGACGGATCGACTGCGATTCCGGCGACGCCGGCGAAGGCAGCTACTCCTGCGTCTGTTCCGAAGACGCAGGCAGCGCCAGCGAAGTGAAGCCCGTGATGTGCTGATCGCGCAGGTACGTATCGGTCAGGCGCTTCTTCTTGGGCCAGAACGGCAGCGCGCGCAGCGGCAACATCAGCAGCGAGCCGAGCCCCCCGAGTGCCTTGCCGCCGTACGCTTCGACCACGAGCGCCGCGCGCTTGAATCCACCGATCTCCGAGAGCGGACGATCGAGCACGCCGATGCGACGCAGCCGCATCTCGGCGCACGTGTTCGCGTGCGCGAGGAACGCGGGCAGGTGCTTGAGCACCACGTGATCCGCCGGCAACCGCTTCTCCATGAAGCTCGTGAGGCGGCGGACGCCCCACATCGAAACGAGCGAGAGTCCGAGGAGGCGACGGCGTAGCCACGCCTTGCCCTCGATCGCCTTCGCCGTCTGCTGCTCGCCGAACTCGACGTGACGCTCTTCCTGCTTCACGGCGCGACGGAGGATGTCGACGCTCGGCTTGTGATCGAGCGTATCGATCACGGCGTAGAACGCCTGCAGCACGAAGCCTTCGCCTTGCGCCATCTCGAGCGCGACATGCTCGGCCCACGAGCCGCCCATCATGCCGGTCGCGAGGAAGCGAACGGCGGGATGCGCGGGCTTGGGCTGGCACCCGAGCATCGCCATGATACGGAGGAAGTTATCGACGTGCTGCATCTCCTCGAGCGATTGCCTCGCGAGGAACTTCGCGGCGTCGAAGTCAGGTGCGTCGTACAGCCAGTGACCGACCTGGATGCCGGTGACCTCGCCGTAGAGGAATTGGTTCAACATCCACTCGAGAACATCGCGATCCTTCACCGGATCGAGCTTCGAGCCCCCGAAGTCGAAGGTCATTTCCTCGCGTGTCAGCAGCACGGGGACACCTTAGCCCGGATCGCACGCGAAGTCGGGCAGTTTCAGCGGCCGGCAGCCTCGGCTTCGAGGGCCACCACGACGGGGTGCTGAGCTCCTGCGACCTTGCGCGCCATCTCGATCGCCCGCTGGTATGTGGCATCCGCTTGCGAGTCCGCGTCAGCGCGCTGGACTCGCGCCAGCTGCGTGAGTGCGCCGACGAGATCGAGCGAGTCGCCCTCCGCGGCCGCGAACTTGGTGGCGATCGCGAGGGCGCGCTCGGCGGCGGCGCGCGCGGCCGGCAGGTTCTTCTCGTGCAAGCGAAGGCGCGCGAGGTTACGCGGCCCGTCGGCCTGCGCTCCTTCGTCACCGAGCGCGTCGAGGATCGCGTTCGCGCGCTCGATGCTGATCTTCGCGCCGGCCCAGTCATTGGCGTTCATCTGCGCGGTGCCGAGCACGTTCAGCGCGAGCGCGAGCTTGGGATGGCCGGGCGGCAACCCGCGCTCGCCGACCTCGAGTGCGCGCTTGGCGACGGACACGGCCTCCGTGGACTCGCCGCTCTGGTCGAGCACGCTCGCGAGGTTGATCAACGTCGGCGTCAACGACCGGTGCGTGGTTCCCAGCGTGGCCTCCTTGACCGCGATCGACCGGCGATACGTAGCGATCGCCGCGGGATAATCACCGGTGCCGAGCTCCACGTCGCCGAGGGCGCTGAGAACGACGCCGAAATTCGGATGCAGCGTGCCGAACTTCTTCTCCATGATCGCTGCGGCGCGCTGCAGTGCGGTCCGGGCTTCGCTGAAGTTCCCGACCGCGCGCAGGGTCTGCGCGAGCCCGAAGGAGTGGCGCGCGACCTCGTCGCCGTCCGTGCCGTAGCGGGCCTCGGCGTCGGCAATGGCGCGGCGAAACAACGGAATTGCCTCGCCGAACTTCTCGCGCTTCTGCGCGACCTCCGCCCGCCGCCCGACGAGCCGCTCGACGAGCAACGTTGGACTTCCCGCGCGGATGATCGCCGTGTCGGCAGCGGAGGTCACGCGATCGACCTCGCCCGGCTTCTCGTTGATGGTCACGAACCAGAGCGCGCTGAGGTACGCCTCCGCGACGAACACGTCGTCGTGCACCTCGGCAGCGAGCCGCGCCGCGGCCTCGTACTTCTCGAGCACGCCGACCTTCTCCCCCGCCAAGAACAGCGCGTTGCCGAACGCCACGTTTGCGCGCGCGGACAGCGCCGGGCGATCGAGCTTCGCCGTGTACGCCATGGCCTCGCGCGCGAACACGAGGGCGGGTGCAAACTGCCCGGCGGAGATCAGCGCCGCTGATCTCGCGATCAGCGCCTCGGCCGCACGCGTCGAGGCGATATCCGCGGGCTCGGTCGGCGAGGGGCCACCCGCGGCGAGCATCGCGGTTTCCTTGCACTCGTCGAGGCGCGACACCGACGACGCGGTGATCACCGCTTGTCCCGGCGACAGCTTGGATCCCGTGAGCACGTCGAGGGTCGTGGCCAATTGCATGCGCGCGCGATCGAGGCACGCGTCGCGCAGCGCGACGACCTGGGCGGGTTGCGTCGATTCGCACACCGCTTTGCGGTCCGCGCGCCAGCGATCACTCCACCCGTCGAGGAACCCGATGATGCGCTCGCCGACCTCGCCGGCATACGCGGCGCGGATCGCGTCGCGCTGCGGCGTCGACCACGTCGGCGCGATCTCGTCGACGCTGCCACACGCGACCACGGGCGCGGTGCTGGTCTGCCCCCGCGATGCCACCGCGTAGCCGCCACCGACGAGCGCGACGATCGCGACCACCGACACCGCGACGAGCAGCCGCGTGCGCGCCGGATCGCGCGCGAGCTCGTCGAGCAACGCGGACATCGAAGGCCAGCGCTCGCTCGGCGCGATGGCAAACGCGCGGCGCAGCGCCACCTCCACGTGCCGCGGCATGCGCCCCGACGGAGGCGCGATGATCGTCGTGGGGTCGGCCGTGAACGGTCGCGTGCCGGCCAGCGCCTCCCACAGCGAGACGGCGAACGCGAATTGATCGGCGCTGGCATCGACGCGGGTTCCATCGCGCTGCTCGGGTGCCATGTACGCGGGCGTGCCGCGAACCGCGCCGGTCCTCGTGCCCGTCGAGAGCGGCTGCGCTGGGCTCGCGATGATGTCGCCGACGTGCGTCTCGGCGCTGTTGGTCTCGCGTGCGAGTCCGAAGTCGGCGACGCAGATCCGTCCATCGTCACCGACGAGGACGTTGTCCGGCTTGAAGTCGCGATGGACGAGCCCGGCGGCGTGCGCGGCCTCGAGCCCGCGTCCCGCGGCGATGAACAGCGCGAGGATCTCCTTCGTCGATCGCGTCTGCGCCTTGAGCCACGTGCGAACGGTGCCACCCGGTACGTAGGCCATCGCGACCCACGGGTGTCCGTTCCACGTGCCGACCTCGTACACGGTCACGACGTTCGGATGTGTCAAGCGCGCGAGCGCGGTCGCTTCGCGTCGCAGCGTGTCGTCGTCGGGCGCGAGGGCGAACCCGTGCAGCTTCAGCGCGACATCGCGCGAGAGCCGCAGGTCGTGCGCGCGATACACGCGCCCCATGCCGCCCGCGCCGATCTCTTCCTCGATCCGATACGCGTCGTCGATGATCTGCCCGGCGGCGAGCACCGCGGGAGCGCGCCGGGACGGCATGCCGAGCACCTCCCGGAGGTCATCTCCCGGGGTATCGAGCGCATCGGAGTCTTCGTCGGCCACGAACGGCATCGTAACAAGGACCCAAGTCCGCGTACGTGTGACCCAAAATCTCGCGGTCACATTCGTCGGGAGCGGGTTCTCGTATCCATGCCGAGTTTTCAAGCTCCTGAAGCTGGCCTGTGGGACAGCATCAAGAATGCCGCGTCCGGTGCTGCGTCGACCGCGACATCGACCGTGCAGTCGGCAGGGTCCGCGGTGAGTGACTGGCTCGGGATGGGCTCAGACGTTCCCGACTACGGGCCGGTGATCGGCCCGCAGCTTCCACTCGAGGATCTCTACGGCGAGGACAACGGCGATGGCGGTAGTGGCCTACCGTTCGGCTTGCTCGACGAGGAACAGATCCGCGAGATCAACGAGTCCGCGCGCAGGGCGGGTGGCGGCGGTGCGCCCAGCCCCTACGACGGCGACGGCACCGAGATCCCCTTCGTCCCGCCGTCGTACGACGACATGATCGTCTACTGACAAGCGAGCGAGCATGCGAGCTCGCGTTATCGCGTCGTGCTCGCGTGCATGCTCGCGCGCGTCGACGACGGTCACTTGCGCGCGCGCTCGCGCAGGCGATCCTTGAGTCGCGCGAAGCGTTTGCGCAGCGTCGCGATCTCTCGCGCGTCGGGCGGCGTATCGCGCGGCTCTTCTTCGGCGGCGGCGAGCACCTTCGCGATGTCCGCCCACGCCATCTTTCGCTCGATGCGTAGCCCGAGCAGCATCAGGTCTTCCGGCTCGAGCTCGGCGCGCAGCTCGGCGAAGCGATCCTTGACCTCGGTGCGCTCGTGCGGCGGCGTCGTGGTGCGCGCGCGATCGACGGCCTTCTGGATCGACGCGACCTGCGAGATCGGGACGCCCTTGCGGGCGCGCGCGACATCGCGGGTCGTGCGCAGGAACTCGTTGCGCGCGATGCGATACGCCCACACGCGCAGCGTCGACTCCCAGCGAAACGCGGGCAGGCCGCGCCACATGCGCTCGCACGCGGCGCTGAACGCGTCCTCGGCCTGCGTCTGGTCACGCGCGAGCGCGGTCAGAAAACCGAACAGCTCGTCACCGTAGCGATCGAGCGCCGTCGAGATCGCGGCGTTGAAGTCCTTGCGATCCCACGCCGCCTTGATCCCCGCCTCGTCGGCGTCCGGTGCGTCCGGCTCGTCCACGCCCCGAGCGTAGACCATCCGTCACATCGACCGATAGCTGGGTCTGATCCCCATGCCGAGCATGATGTCGAACACCCGAGCACCGAGCCTCTGGCAGTCGAGCCCGACCCCGACCGCGGGCCCGAACCCGGTGCCTGTGGAGACACCGATTCCGTATGCAGTCCCCGAGCAGCCCGCAGCGCAGCCGAGCGTTGCCCCGATCCCGTTGCCGGACCTCTACAGCGACGAGGACGGCGTGTGCGTGCCGTGAGCGACGCGTGGGGCTCGGGTCAGACGCCGGAGTAGGCGGAGACGACGGCCAGGATGGAGTGGGCAGCGAGGGCGCTACACCGACGACGAAGTAGGCAATCTCTGGTAGTCGAGCTACGCGCGCTTGCGCGGACGGGCCTTGGCAGGCCGCGCGGCATGGAAGTGCGGGCCATGAATCGTGCACTTCGGATGCTTCGCGATGATCGACTTCGCGTCCTGGAGCGCGAGCTTTCCGTCGGCGTCGTTCGTGTGCTGATACGGCGAACCGCAGTCGACAGGGAAGAACGACACGGTGGACGTGCCGGTGCTCTCGTCGATCGAGATGAAGATACGATCCGGGTTTCCGCGCAGGCGCGAGCTTTCCATCATCATGGCTCCCCGTCGCCCCTTCGTACGCCACAAGAGGCGCTACCCAGAAACGACGAGGGAAGGGGTACCACGCGGGAGGCCCCTGGGCCAGTTATCGAACTACTTTGATGGACCCCTACGGAAACAGCCTGTGGGCGGAGGAAATGGCACGTGCGCGTACATGGTCGACGTCTAGCGTGAGCAGGCGGCGATCGCGCACGACGAGCGTGCCATCGACGGCCACGTGACGGACATCGCAGGACTTCGCGGCGTAGGTGATCGCGGACCACGGGCTGCTCGTGGGGATCGCGTGGAGCGCTTGAATGTCGACCGCGATGACATCACCGCGCTTGCCGAGCTCGAGCGAGCCGATACGAGCCGCTTGGCCGAGCGCGCGCGCGCCACCCATCGTCGCGATGCGAACGGCTTCGGGCGCGGGCAGGGCGAGCGGTCCGTGCTTGTGCTTGTGCAGGAGCGCGGCGAGGCGCAGCTCGAGGAAGCCATCGAGGTTGTTGTTGCACGGCGCACCGTCGGCACCGAGCGCGACGGAGACGCCCGCGGCGATCAGATCGGGGACCGAGCAAATCCCCGACGCGAGCTTCAAGTTCGACGACGGGCAGTGACACACGTGAACGCCGCGCTCCGCGAGGAGGCGCCGCTCGTCGGCCGAGAGGTGCACGCCGTGCGCGATGCATGTGTGCTCGCCGAGGAGGCCGAGCTGATCGAGCGCGACGATGTTCTCCACACCGTAGCGCTCGCGCACGAGCGCGATCTCGCCGTGGTTCTCGCTCGCGTGCGTGTGGATGCGGACGCCCTTCGCCTTCGCTTGGACGCCGACTTCGCGGAGCAGCTCGTCGGTGCACGACAGCACGAAGCGCGGCGCGTACGCGTAACGCAGGCGATCACCGGCGGCGCCACTCCAGCGCGTGATCAGCGCGGCCGATGCATCGAGCGATGCTCGCGTGGATTCCGCGAGGCCCGCGTGCGTGTCGGGCGCGTCCATCATGCACTTGCCGATCGTCGCGCGAACGCCCGACCGCTCCGCGGCGCGGAAGATCGCGTCGGTGTGATGCACGGTGCCCATGTCGAGCACGGTCGTGGTGCCGCCGAGGAGCAGCTCCGCGTAGGCGAGCTCCGCCGAGGCAGACGCGGCTTCTTCGTCGAGGCGCGCCTCGTACGGCCAGATCACCTGGCGCAGCCAATCGAGCAGCTCCATGTCGTCGGCGCGTCCGCGCGCGAGCGTCTGACACGTGTGCACGTGCGCTTGCACGAGCCCCGGCATGATCACGCAGCCGGTGCAGTCGACGATCTGGTAGTCCGACGTCTGCGGCGTGTAGCTGCCGCCGACATGCGTGATCGCGCCATCGACGGTCGCGACATCACCCGCGAGCACGTGATGCTCGGCGTCGATCGTCAGGATCGTCCCGTTGCGGAAGATCAGCTCGGACATGTTCAGGGCAGCTCGTCGCCCTTGAAGCCGTCGGGGAGAAGTTGCGCGAGGGTCCACGAGCGCCGCTCGCCCTTGGGGTTGATCGCGGTGACGACGACCGCGTTCGCATCGTTCGCGAACTCGAACAGCACCTGGCGGCACGCACCGCACGGCGACGACGGCGGCGATGCATCGGTGATCACGACGACCTCTTCGAGCGACTGCGATCCAGCGCGCACCGCGGAGAACATCGCGGTCCGCTCCGCGCACATCGACAGACCATACGACGCGTTCTCCACGTTCGCGCCCGAGTAGCTCTGGCCCGACACGCGCAACGCGGCACCGACGTGAAACTTCGAGTACGGCGCGTACGCCGCTTTCTGCGCCTCGGTCGCGAGCGCGACGAGCTCCGCGGAGGGTGGCGTCGTCGTCACGCGATCTCGCCCTTCTCGACGAGGGCCGCCAGAATTCCGTCGAGCAGTCCCTCGAACGTCGAGCGCACGCGCGTCGCGGTCTCGGTGACCTCCTCGTGCGATAGCGCGTGACCGCTGATACCCGCCGCTTGGTTCGTGATGCACGAGATGCCGATCACGCGCGCACCCATGTGCCGCGCGACGACGACCTCGGGCACCGTCGACATGCCCGTCGCGTCGGCGCCGATCGTCTGCAGCATCTTCACTTCGGCGGGCGTCTCGTAGCACGGTCCCGGCATCGCGACGTACACGCCTTCGTGCAGGGCGATGCCCTTGCTCTTCGCCGTGGCTCGCACGAGCTCGCGCAGCTCGGGCGCGTACGCGGTGGTCATGTCGGGGAACCGCGGGCCGAGGCGATCGTCGTTGGGACCGCGCAGCGCCTGGTCGCGCAGCATGTCGATGTGATCGCGGATCAGCATGAGCGTGCCGGCGGGCCACGTCGGGTTGAGCCCGCCCGCGGCGTTCGTCACGATGATGACCTTCGCGCCGAGCGCGACGAGCACGCGCGCGGGGAACGAGACCGCTTGCGCGCTGTGCCCCTCGTACATGTGCACGCGACCCTGCATCGCGATGCACGGAGCGCCGTTGCGCGCGCCGACGACGAGGCGGCCCTTGTGGCCGATCACGTGCGAGCGTGGAAACCCGGGGAGCTCGCCGTAGTCGATCGCGATCGGATCCTCGAAGCCATCCGCGAAGCTGCCCAGGCCCGAGCCGAGGATCAGGCCGACCTTCGGGGCATCGCGACCGCCGAGCTTGTCGCGAACGATCGACGCGGTGGTGTGAACGCGCTCGTAGAGGCCATCGTGCGGAGAGTTCATCATTTAACTTCGCACTCCCTTCGGGAGTGCTACGCGCCCGACGTTCGTCGTGCTTGTCATCATTTAACTTCGCACTCCCTTCAGGAGTGTTACGCGCCCGACGTTCGTCGTGCTTGTCATCGGATCACCTCGAGGATTCGCGAGGTGCGAACGGGCGGCGGGAGATCGTGGGCGGGTTGCATCACGAACGCGTTTTCGATCATCGCACGCGCTTCGGCGACGCGGCCATCTTCGGCGGGCAGGCTGTGTTGGAGCATGATCTGCGGCGGTGCATCGTCGGTGATCACCTCGCCGAGGAACGCGTCGACGACGAGCCCCGCGGATGGATCGATCACGTCTTCCTTCGTGCGGCGTCCCGCACCGAGGATCAGCGCGGCGATGCCGAGCGCTTCGCTATCGATCGCGATGATGCGACCGGGCGGCAGCGATAGCTCCTCGCGCGTCTTCGGCTTCGGCAGCACCGAGCCAGGCGATTCGGTCACGCGCGGATCACCGCCCTGCGCCGCGACGATCTCCTTGAACTTGTGCAGCGCGCTGCCGTCGGACAACGCCGCTCGAATGCGTGCGATGCCTTCCTCGGGATCCTTGACCACGCCGCCGAGCAGCAGCATCTCGGCACCGAGCACGTGGGTGAGCTCCTTGGTGTCCGTGGGACCGCCGCCCTTGAGGATCTCGATCGATTCGCGGATCTCGAGCGAGTTGCCGATCGTGCGGCCGATCGGTGCATCCATGTCCGTGAGCACGCAGGTGATGCGCTTGCCGGCGCGCTCGCCGATCGTCTTCATCAGCGCGGCGAGCTCGCGCGCGCGCTCGATCGTCTTCATGAACGCACCGCGCCCGACCTTGATGTCGAGGACGAGCGCGTCGATGCCCTCCGCGAGCTTCTTGCTCATGATCGACGACGCGATCAGCGGCAAGCACTCGACCGTCGCGGTGACGTCGCGCAGGGCATAGAGGCGCTTGTCCGCCGGAGCGATGCGCGCGGTCTGTCCGATCAAGCAGCAGCCGAGCTCCTCGACGAGCTCCGCGAACTTCTCGACGCCGAGGTTGACCTGGAACCCGGGGATCGACTCGAGCTTGTCGAGGGTGCCGCCGGTGTGGCCGAGGCCACGGCCCGACACCATCGGCACCGCGACGCCGCACGCAGCGACGGCCGGTGCGAGCGGGATCGAGATCTTGTCGCCGACGCCGCCCGTGGAGTGCTTGTCGACCTTCGCGCGCTTCACGTGCGAGAGATCGATGACGTCTCCCGAGCGCGTCATCGCATCGGCCCACGTCGCGAGCTCGCGACCGTCCATGCCCTGGAAGTAGATCGCCATCAGCATCGCGGCGACCTGGTAGTCGGGGATCGATTGATCGGTGACACCGGCGATGAACGACCGCAGCTCGTCGTCGTCGAGCGTCCCACCATCGCGCTTCTTGCGGATCAGCTGGACCGGAAGCACTAGTAGCCCTTCGCCTTGCCGTCGGCGGTGCCGGTCACGATCGCGACCGACGCCGACGCGCCGATGCGATTCGCACCGGCCTGCGCCATCTTCAGCACGTCCTCGGCGGTGCGCACACCACCGGACGCCTTGACGCCGATGTCCGAGCCGACGACACGGCGCATGAGCTCGACGTCCTCGACGGTGGCGCCGCCTTTGCCGAAGCCGGTCGACGTCTTGACGAACGCCGCGCCGGCGAGCTTGGACAGCGTGCACGCGATGATCTTCTGCTCGGTATCGAGGAAGCCGGTCTCGAGGATGACCTTGACGCCCGCGGGACCGGACGCCTTCACGACGCGGCAGATGTCCTCGAACACGGTCTCGTAGTCGCGCGACTTGAGCGCGCCGATGTTGATCACCATGTCGATCTCTTTGGCGCCCGCGCGCACGGCGTCGCGCGCCTCGTACGCCTTCGCCGTCGGCAGCATCGCGCCGAGCGGAAACCCGACGACCGCGCACACCATCACGTCGGTGCCGGACAGCATCGACTTCGCGAGCGGGACCCACGTGGTGTTCACGCACACCGACGCGAAGCGGTGCTTGCGCGCTTCCTCGCACAGCTTGACGACTTCGTCGCGCGTCGCATCGGGCTTGAGGAGCGTGTGATCGATCATCTTCGCGAGATCGGTCGGCACCGCACCGACGCCGGGCATCGCGCCCACGCGCATCGCGCCGGCACCTTCCATCGCACGCACGGACCACGGCCGGCGCACGACGCACGAGCCGCAGCTCGCGCAGTCCTCGCCCGGTGCGCCGTCGTCGTTGCACTCGCCGCGATCGCGCGGGAGAACATTGAGCTTCACGGCGGCCGGTTGGCCGTTCATCCGCTCCTTCACGCGATCGACGATCATGTCGACGAGGCGGTCGACGTCACTGCTCATAGGGCGCGCTCCACCCGGCGGAACATAGCCCGATCCCGAGGGCTTACGGGTTCTTGCCGGTCCGAAACGTGACGGTCTTCTGCTTGGCATCGGGGAACGTCTCGCTCTTCCCGTGCTGCTTCGCGATCTTCTTCTTCTCGTCGGGAGAATCGACCCACTCGAGGATGCCTTTGCCCGCGACCACGAAGCCCGGCGTGACGCTCGCGGCGTCCCACTCCTCGGGCGTGAGCAAGCGCCGACCGCGGGTGAGCGCGTACGACTTCGCCTCGGTGTACGAGAGCTCGACGACGGGATCCGTCGGCTTGCCCTGCTGTTCGTGCTTCGCGAACACCGCTTTGTAATCGGCGAGCGAGACGGGCGTCGCGTCGGCGAGGAACGTCGTGCCGTCGGACTTCTTCACGAGCAACATGCCGTCGGGGACCGCGGGCTTCGCGCTGCCGATCGCCGATCCCGAGCCCGCGCCGGCATCGATCGTCGCGACCGCGCTGCCGCTGCCGCTCCCCGCGGACGGGCCTGCGGTGGCGTCGCCCTTGCGCATGTACACGACGAGCCCGGCGACGAACGTCGCGATCGCCGCGAGCGTGAACAGCACGAGCCAACCCGGGAATGCGCGCGGCGGCGGAACGTCGAGCTGGCTGTCGTTGATCGTGGCCGAGTGATCCGGCACCGACTCCTCGGGCGGCAGCGTGAACGGGCGGCTGCGCTCGCGCGACGCGGACACCAGCATCGGCACCGCGCCCGGATCGAGGCGCGCGAGGATCGTCGAGAGCTGCTGGACGAGGTCGTCGTACGTCGGACGCTCCGGCGCTTTCTTCGCCATCATCGTGCGGGTGAGACCCGCGAGCTCGCGATCCACCGAGGGGTTGGTCACCGCGGCATCGGGAGCGGGGTTGCGCAGGTGGCGCGCGACCACCTTGAGGTACTTGTCCTCGGCGGGCTTGCCCGTGCGGAACGGCGGGATGCCGGTGAGCAAGAAGTACAGCGTGCCGCCGAGCGCGTAGATGTCGACGCGCTCGTCGATCGCTTCGCCGCGCGCTTGCTCGGGCGCGATGTAGTCGGGAGTTCCGACGACGACGCCCATCGCGGTGAGCGCGGGCTCGGCGCCGGGATCGACCGGCTTCGCGAGACCGAAGTCGGTGACCTTCACGCGACCGTCCGAAAGGCGGACCAAGTTCGACGGCTTCACGTCGCGATGGATGAGGCCGGCCTTGCTCGCGGCGGCGAGGCCCATCGTCGCGTCGAGCGCGGCGTGCGCGGCGGACAGCGAGTCGAGTGGGCCCATCTTCTCGACGATCGATCCGAGATCGGTTCCGTCGAGTAGCTCCATCGCGATGTACGGGCGATCGTCGAACATGCCGGTGGCAAAGACCTGCACGACGTTCGGGTGACTGATGGCAGCGACAGCACGGCCCTCGCGCTCGAACCGCTTGCGCAGCTCCGGCGAATCGCGGTGCTTCTCCGAGAGGATCTTGATCGCGACCTTTCGGTTCAGGCCGGTGTCGACCCCGCGGAAGACCTCGCCCATCGATCCGGCCCCGATCGTTCCCTCGATCCGGTAGGCCCCCAGGATCGTTCCCGGCTGCGGGTTTGGCACGGGGGCATCTTAACGCGGTCGCGAGCGGGTGAGTCGACCCGGCCAGCCAAGTTGCCGGTCGACCGAGTCCGCAGCACGCGCGAGCGGAACTCGCGAAGATCAGGACGGACCGGCGTGGTCCATCCCGTGCAGCATTCCGGGCCGAGCGCAGGCGCCACCCCTGTGCTGCTGAGTCGAGGAAGCGCCCAGATGCCCCACGTTGAATACGACGCCGACGACGCCACCGAGATCGACGGACCGCATGTCGCTCAGAAGAAGTGGCTCGATTCGATCGAGACGATCCCGTTCGATCCATCGATGCGCGTCGGCGCAGACCTCGGGGAAGGAACACCTCCGCGCGCCGTAGCGCCGGTCCGTGTCCCCGCAGCGCGCGCCGATGCGACGCCACGTCCCGCGCGCCGCGCGCAAGGAACACCGCGTCCCGCGCCGCGCACGCCGCCCCGGGCGCCGGCTCGGCATCCGCACGACAACGCGATCACGCGGCTCGCGCACGTCGACGTCGCCGGCGGTCGTGTCTCGTACACGCCCGATCCCGAGCGCGCCGAACCGCGCCCGATGCCGCTCGCGGCCCCGATCCCGACGCCGCTGCCGGGACTCTACGGCGCGCCCGCGTTGCCGCCGCATGTTCCGACCGCGCGCGCACTTCCGCCGCATGCGGTGATGCCGACGCAGGTCGCGCAGCACGTTCCCGCGCAGCATCCCGTGCTCGCGCGTTCGTTCGTCGATGGTGTCACGCCGTATCCGGTACCGCCGTGGGCGACGGGGCAGCACGCCGTCTCGCAACCGTTCGCGCCGCCCATCGCGCAGTCGGCCGTGCAGTCGCGCAACACCGTTCCGCACGATCACCTGGATATCTACGCCGACACCGACGAGCGCCCCGGCGAGACGCTGCGCGTCGGCGCGCTACCGCCGGCGATGCCGCTCTCGTTGCGTCCATCGCTCGGTCGCTATCTGCTGCCGATGATCGGTGGAGTCGCGCTGGTGGTGTTCGTCGCGGGCTACTTCCTCGTTCGTGGTGACACGTCGCATCCCGAGGCTGCACCCGTCGCGAGCGCCGCTGCGCTGCCGGTCGCTGCACCCGTCAAGGCCGCGCCGATCGTCAGCGAGATCGTCGAGCCCCAGCTGCCCGATCCATCGTGGAAGCACCGCGAGGCGCAGCCGACGATCGTGGCGAAGAGCGATCCGAAGAACGATGAGCTCGCGGCCCCGACGCCTGCGGAAGAGCCCGCAGACGAGATCGAGATGGCGCCGATGAAGGCGACGCCGGCGAAGGCGAAGAAGTCCTCGGCGCGCCGCGCGAAGCGAGTCGCGGTGGTCGAGATCGCGAAGGCCGCGCCCGCGAAGGCCGCGCCCGCGAAGGCCGCGCCGATCACGAAGCCCACGAAGAAGCCCGCGACCGTCGTCGCGAAGTCCGCGAAGTCCGATCGCGATCCGATCCTCGAGGAGATCGAGAAGCCGACCAAGGGCGCGCAGGCGAAGGCCACCGGGCCCGGCAAGCTCGTGATCTCGAGCAGCGTGCCGACGTTGATCTACATCGACGGACGCTCGACGAATCTGATGACGCCCAAGACGATGAACCTCACCGCGGGCACGCACAAGATCACGCTGCTCGAGCTGAAGTCGCGCAAGGCGAAGACGGTCGACGTCGACATCGCCGCGGGGACGATCTCGAAGCTCGACAAGAAGTTCTGATCACGACGCGCCGTCGATCGAGTGCCGATAGACGTGTCGCTACGGCGTGCAGTCGTACACGTAGTGCCGGACCTGCATGTGCGGACCCTGTCGACCCGACGCGATCGACAGGATCCGCGCGCCTTCGTACTGCACGCGCTGGATCGACGCGCTCGCTTCGATCCACTCGAGCATCTCTTTGCGCTCGGTCTCGGGATCCTTCACGACATCGACCGGACCGTCGGGGCAGTCCATGCAGATGTCGCCGTCGCCCCACGTACGCCCGGCCGCGGTCACCGCATCGGGCCCTGGAGGTTTCGGCGGCTCCTCACTCGAGAGCTTCCACGGCCTCCGCTTGGACACCGCCTCGCGCACGCGACCATCGGCTTCGTACGTGAACGTCGTGATCTCGCGCCCGACCTCCCGCACGACGCGACCGTTCGCGTCGCGCTCGAGCGTGACCTCGCCGCGCAACCGCACGTGGACACGCTCGCCGGCGAGCGTGAGCGACGCGACGCGGCCTCGATCGTCGTAGCGCAGTGTGGACTCGCCGACCGCCGTGACCTCGCCGCGCGCGCCGTACGTCACGTCGACGGCATCGTCGCCGATCGTCACGCGGGTGATCCGCCCGCTCGCATCGCGGTCGGCACGCGCCGGCTTCTGGCGGATCGTGCAGCTCGCGATGCGATCGCCGTCATACGTGCACGTGGTGGTGTCCGCGGGATCGTGCGCGCCCTTGTCATCCTCGCTGACGGTCTCGATCCAGCGGCCGCGAGCGTCGTAGCGATACAGCCAGCTCGACGAGAACGTGGCCATGCCCATGTTGTCGGCGATGTCCGAGCTCATCGCGCACGGCGTGGGGCACTCGCCCGGATCGCACACGTGCAGCGCGGTGCCGATCGGAGAGGGCGGGCACGCGGGGAACACCTCGGCGTGCCACGGGCCGAGGCCGGGCACCCACGCGCAGTAGGTGTCGACGGGCGGCGCGAGGTTGCCGACCGGTGGCGGACGCTCGTCGACGCGCGGCTTCGGGGGCGCACTGCACGCGACGAGAGCGATCACGAACGATCCGAGCGCCGCCGAGCTTCGACGTGAAGAATGCATCGCGGAGCTCGAGGTTCTCGTCGAGCTCGAACGCGGAGGACGCATGGTCGCGGCGGTCATCTCATTCGTACGAGCGCGGCGGAGCATCGGTGCGCTGCGAGAGATTCTCGAACCGCGTGTAGCGGCCTTCGAAGTGCGTCTCGACGGTGCCGGTGGCGCCGTGACGGTTCTTTCCGAGGATGACCTCGGCGATGTGCGGGTTCTCGCACTCCTTGTTGTAGACGACGTCGCGGTAGATGAACATGATCACGTCGGCGTCCTGCTCGATCGCGCCGGACTCGCGAAGGTCACTGAGCTGCGGCCGCTTGTCGGTGCGTTGCTCGAGGGAGCGGTTGAGCTGCGACAGCGCGAGCACGGGGCAATCGAGCTCCTTCGCGAGGCTCTTGAGGCCACGGGAGATCTCGCTGATCTCTTGCTCGCGCGACGCCTTCGCCGCTTGGGGCGATCCGCGCATGAGCTGCAAGTAATCGACGAGGATCAGGCCGAACTTCTTGCCCGCGAATAGCTCCTTGTTCGAGCGGAAGCGGCGCGCGCGCGCACGGACCTCGCGCAGCGAGAGGGCAGGCGTGTCGTCGATCAGGATCGGCGCCTTGGATAGCGTGGCCGCCGCGTACGTCAGGTTCGTCATGTCCTGGCGCTGCAGCTGGCCGCGGCGCAGCGCCGACGAATCGACCCGCGCTTCGGAGCACAGCATGCGCTCGGCGAGCTGGGTGGACGACATCTCGAGCGAGAACACGAGGCAGGGCCAGCCGCCCGACGTGGCCGCGTTCTGCGCGAGCGACAGTGCGAACGAGGTCTTTCCCATCGCGGGACGCGCCGCGAGGATGATGAGCTCGGTGGGCTGCAGGCCTGCGGTCTTCGCATCGAGATCCGCGAAGCCCGTCGGCACGCCGGTGATGCCGCCCTCGGACTTGAAGCGCTCGTCGAGCGAGCTGAACACCTTCTTGACGAGCGACTTGACCGGCTCGGGGCCGCTCTTCGCTTTGCGCTGCGTGACCTCGAAGATCTTGGCTTCCGCATCGTCGAGGTAGTCGCGGATCTCGAGATCGTCTTCGTAGCCCTTCTCGTGGATCTCGTTGGACGCGAGCATCAGCTTGCGCGCTTGGTGCTTGTCCGTGACGATCTCGGAGTACGCGAGCACGTTGTCCGCCGTCGGGACGCGCAGCGCGAGCTCGCCGAGGAAGGCGACGCCGCCGATCGCATCGAGCTTGCCCTGCTTCTCGATCTCGACCTCGAGGGTCACGACATCGATCGGCTTGGCGGTGGCCTCGAGGTTGCGGATCGCTTGCCACACGACCTTGTGGCGCATGTCATAGAAGTCATCGACCTCGAGGCTCTCGAGGTGGACGAGCGTGTCGTTGCGCAGGATGACGCCACCGAGGATGGAAGCCTCGGCATCCAGGTTGTGTGGCAGTACACGACCGCGCGCCATCGAACGACGACCCTACACCAGCGGTCTGATCAATCCGGAGGCCTACGGGGCGGAACCTGCGTTCGTCGTCGGAAGCTCGGGGTTTCTCGCGAGCTTGTAGCCGCGCTTCTGGAGCATGTCGATGAGGCCCGTCATGCCGATGACATGCGAGTTGCCGACCGCGATGAACACGCCGTCGCGCTCGGTGGCGAGCTTGTCGAGGCGCTCGATCCACTTCTCGTTGCGGCCGAGTACGGCCGGCTGTGCGAGCGACGCGAGCGCGGAGCTCTCCCATTCTCCCGCGCAATACAGCGCGAGGTCGTGCTCGGTGGATTGCGCGATCACGGCGCGCGTGCGAGCGATGTCCAACATCTTTCGAACCTGCGTGGCACCGAGCAAGTTGTTGGCGATCGTCGCGGTCTCGGCCTCGTCTTCGAGGAAGACCACCTCGCGCTTGGCCATCCGTGCACTCTTCAACAGCTCGAGATCGACACTCTGATCGAAGTCTTCGTAGAGAAGCACGATGCTGGCCGCGGCGCTCTGGATGCCGTTTCGGTTCACGGCGTCGGCGATCTGCTTGCCGACGAGCTTGCGATAGCGCGCGAAATCCTCGGGGCCCAGCACGTGCTCGATCGTGTCCTGCTGGGTCTCGCGATGCGTCTGCAGATCGCTCTCGACGACGAGCACGCTGGCCTTCTCGAACGCTTCGCGCACCGCCGCCGGGAACTTCGCCAAACCGACGCTCGCGTGGCGCGTACCGAGCAAGTACGACGTCTTGCCGTCCTTGGTCAGCGAGTAGAAGAACGGCTTGGTAACCGCGGGACACGCCTTCGCGGCGACGGCGCGCCGGTTCTCGGGGCTCGGGGAATCGGGCACGGTGTCTGCGCTGGAGCACGCGCACGCTACGAGCAGGAGCATCGCAATCCGCCGCATGGCTCGAGCCTACTACGCGGTCGGCAACGAGTAGCGGTAGCGAGCGACGCCGTCGTGGACGAACGTCTCGACCCGGGTGCCGCCGGCGCGCTCGATCATCTTCCAGGATGCAGCGTTGGCCGCATCGCACGTCAGCATCGCGGGGTCGACCCCGAGCGCCTTCGCGTGTGGTAACGCGAGCGCGAGCATGCGTCGGCCATAGCCCTGGCCCCGACGCGATGGACGCACGTCGTAGCCGATGTGCCCACCGAGGAGCCTCAGCGAGTCGCTCAGCACGTGGCGGATCGAGATCCGGCCGATGAACGCGTCGCCCTCGACGAGCCACAGCGTCGTCGAGGGCACGCGCGTGGGCGTCACATCGCGCGTGCGCGCAGCCGCGATGTCGACGAGCATGGCGGCAAACGCCGCGTCGTCGACGATCTTCGCGTCCGCTGCGAGCTCCTGCTGCGCCGCGAGAAAGCTCGCGCGAAAGCGGACGTCCGGAACGACAAGGGCCACGAGCGGCTCGCTCATGGCCCGGGAGGCTAGCTCATCGCGCTCTCGCGAGCGCAGCCGAGTCGATCACTTGTCTTTGCCGACGACCCAGAACTTGAGCGTCGCTTGCACGCCGGCCGCGAGGCGGACCTGCGTCTCGTACTTGCCGAGCGCCTTGACCGCGCCCTCGAGCTGCACCCAGCGGTGGTCGATCTCGACGCCCGCCTTCTTCAGCTGCTCCGCGATGTCGCGGCTCGTGACGGAGCCGAACAGCTTCTCGTCCTCGCCGACGACGCGCTCGAACTGCAGCGTCATCGCGTTGATCTTCGTCGCGATCTCGTTGGCGCCTGCGCGCTCCTTCGCGACCTTGCGCTCGATCAGCGCCTTCTCGTGCTCGAGCCGGTTCTTGTTCCGCACCGTCGCGCTGACGGCGAAGCCGTTCGGCACGAGATAGTTGCGGCCGTAGCCGGGCTTGACCGAGACGAGCTCTCCGGCCTTGCCGAGGTTCGTGACGTCCTGCGTGAGGATTACTTGCATCGCCATGACTAGTCTCCCGTCACCGAGAACGGCAGGAGCGCCAGCATGCGCGCGCGCCGAAGGGCAGTGGAAATCACGCGCTGCTGACGAGCCGACGCGCCGCTGATGCGACGCGGGATCATCTTGCCGCGGTCCGTGACGAACGACCGCAGGATCTGCGGGTTCTTGTAATCGATCTTCGCGACGATCTCGTCGGAGAGCAGCTTGCGCCGCTGTCCCGCGCCGCGACCTTTGCCGCCGCGACGATCATCGCCATCGCGATCGAGGCCCTCGTCATCGCCGAGGCCGCCGCGGTCACCACGAGGTGCATCCATACGGGTGGTCATGACTTACTCCTTCCCCGTCGGGTCGACCGCGGGGATGTTGTCGAACTCAGCGCCGGGGCTGTAGTCGTCATCGTCGTCGCCATCGGTGGCGAGGTTCTCGCCGCGCGAGAGGAACATGTCCTCTTCGTCGGCGGCGGTCTGGGCTGCCTTCTCGTACGACGCGTCGTCGAGCTCCGACGGGCGCGCGGCGACATCGACGTCCTCGTCGACCTTCACCGTGAGGTAGCGGATGACCGAGTCGAGCATGCGGAGGTTGCGCTCCGTCTCTTCGACAACGCCCGGCTGCGCCAGGTACTGCCAGTAGAGATAGATGCCCTTGCGCTCCTTCGCGACTTCGTACGCGAGGCGGCGCTTGCCCCAGTTGTCGACCTTCAGGATCTTGCCGCCCATGCCCTCGATGATTCCGCGGATGCGGGTGTTCACCTCGGCGACGCCTTCGTTCGGCGTGTTGGGGCGAAGGATGTAGGTGGTCTCGTATTCGCGGGCCGTGCCCGGCTTGTCGCGCTGACTTTGCAGACGTGCCATGTGTCTTCCTCGTGGATGTGAAGCCCGCCGTTGGCGACGACGAGCGAGGTTTGAAGGGGAGGGTCTATATCACGTCGCTGCGAGGTTGGAACGGGCGTTGTGCTGATTCATCGCGTCCTTGATGCCCTTCGCGGCAACGGTCTCGATGTCCTCGCAACCCGCACGAATGACACCGCTTAGCGCGCTCTCCTGCGCCTTGGGAAAGTCGCTCAGGACCCATCCCGCGGCGTCCTTTGCCCCAAGCTTGCTGTTCGGGTCGCGACCGATACCCATGCGCAGGCGCGCGAAGCCGCCGCCGCCGAGCTGCTCGTGGATCGAGCGCAGGCCGTTGTGTCCGCCGTGTCCACCGCCCGACTTGAGGCGCACGATGCCGAAGTCGAGATCGAGCTCGTCGTGGACGACCAGGATGTTCTCGATGTCGATCTTGTGGAACCCCGCGACGCGCGCGACCGCGAAGCCCGACAGGTTCATGAAGCCCATCGGCTTCACGACGACGATCTTCTCGCGCCCGCGCTCGGTGGTGACGAGGCCACTCGTGACCTCGCACTGGCCGAAATACGACGGCACCGAAAACGCCGCGAGCCCGTGCTTCGACACGAGCTCGTCCACGACCATGAAGCCGATGTTGTGCCGGTTGCGTGCGTACTTCGACCCGGGATTCCCGAGGCCCGCGACCAGCCACATGGCGCGCTACTTCTTGGCAGCAGGCTTCGCAGCCGCCGCAGGCGCAGCCTTGCCACCCGCTGCGGGCTTCGCGCCCGCGGCCGGAGCCGCCGCCTTCGCGCCCGCCGCCGGAGCAGCCGCCGCAGCGCCCGCTGCCGGAGCCGCCGCAGCGCCCTCGACCGGAGCCGCGCCATCGGCGGGCGTGGCGACCTTGTCCTCTTCGGGAGCCGCGCACGTCACGACGGCGAGGTCGCGACCCGTGATGACCGCGACGCCCGCAGGGAGCGTGATCGCGGAGACGTGGATGACGTCGCCGATCTCGAGCGGCGAGACATCGATCGAGAGCTTGACCGGAATGTCCGACGGCTTCGCGCGGACATCGATGTTGCGGATGACGATGCGGATCTGGCCGCCGTCGATCGCGCCTTTCGGCTTGCCGACGAACTCGAGCGGCACCGACGCGAGAACTTCCTTGTTCGGATCGATCGCGAGGAGATCGACGTGCGTGATCTCGCGGCGCAGCGGATGGAGCTGGTAGTCCTTCACGAGCGCGTGCAGCGTGTGCGTTTGCGCGCCGCCGGTGACGGTGAGGTTGATGACGGTGTTCTGCTTGCGAACGGGATCGAGGGCTCCGCGGAGCTCCTTCACGTTCACGACGATCGGCAGCGGCTCGATCTTGCCGTTGACGGTCGCGCCGTAGCAAACGCCCGGGACCTTGCCCTGTGTACGCAGTGCACGCGAGGCGCCCTTGTGACCAGTGGTGTTCCGAATCTCGACGGTGAGCTTTCCGACTTCCATGACGTTCTCTCTTCTCTTCGGGTCTCTCGCGCCTGGGCGTGGGCCTGGGCTTGTCTCGGCGGGCTACTACGGGGACCGGCTTCCTATCACACAAATAGCGAGCTGATCGAGTCTCCGTGATGGATGCGCTTGATCGCCTCTCCGAGGAGGCGTCCGACGCTCTTCACGCGAACCTTTTGGCAGGCTTGGCCCTGCTCCGAGAGCGGAATCGTGTTGGTCACGACCACGTGCTGGAGGGGGGAATCGGTGATCCGCTGGATCGCCTTGCCGCTGAACACGGCATGGCTCGCGGTCGCCGACACGCTGGCCGCCCCCGCGTTGATGATCGCGTGCGCGGCATTCGCGAGCGTGCCCGCGGTGTCGATGATGTCGTCGACGATGACGGCCTTCTTGCCCTTCACGTCACCGACGATGTTCATGATCTCCGACACGTTCGGTGCCGGACGGCGCTTGTCGATGATCGCGAGGCCCGCGCCGAGCCGCTTCGAGAACGCGCGTGCGCGCTCGACGCCGCCGGCATCCGGCGACACGACGACCGTCGAATCACCGCCGTACCCGAGCGTCCGCAGCTCCTCGATCAACACGGGCATCGAGTAGAGGTGATCGAAGGGAATGTCGAAGAAGCCCTGGATCTGACCGGCGTGGAGATCCATCGCGAGCGCGCGATTCGCGCCGGCGGCGGTGATGAGGTTCGCGACGAGGCGCGCGGTGATCGGCGTGCGCGGCTTCGCTTTGCGATCCTGCCGTGCGTACCCGTAGTACGGGATGATCGCGACGATCGAGCCGGCGCTCGCTCGACGGAGCGCGTCGATCATGATCAAGAGCTCCATCAGCGACTGGTTCGGCGGCGAGCACGTTGGCTGCACGACGAAGCAGTTCACGCCGCGTACGTTCTCCCCGATCTCGACGTAGATTTCTCCGTCGGAGAAATGCGTGACGTCCGCGCGACCAAGGGGGATTTCCACGAACTTGCAGATTTCATCTGCGAGCGCGCGATTCGCGTTGCCCGTGAAGATCGAAAGCGACTTCAGCACCGATCGGCTCCCGTGGGGAACCGGCGATCTACCGCGCCGTGGCGCTCTACGTCAAGGCCTACATTTTCCCGGAGTTACCGCACCGAGAGACCGAGGGTCTTCGCGCGTGCGATCAGCGCGGACGCGCGTGGTTCGGGCACCTCGGTCGCTTCCTCGACCAGCATGACCGGCACGTCCTTCTCGATCCGATAGCGCAGACGCGAGGACGCGCAGAACAGGAACGCCGACGCCTCGTCGGTGTTGTCCTCGCCCTTCGGGAAGTAGATCAGCGGTTGCTTCGACTTCGGGCACGCGAGAACGGCGACTAGATCGGCGGGGAGCACGCGCGTTCCTACCACGGACGTGCGGGGGCCCGAAAACAACAAAGGCCCCGCCGGAGCGGAGCCTGTCGTCTCGATCGTACGCGATCGCGACTACGGGGTCGGCGCCGGGGCCGGAGCCGGCGCGGGAGCCGGTTGCGCGACCGGCGGATCCGTCTGCGTCAGCGACGACACGAGCTTGAACTCGACGCGGCGGTTCTTCGCGCGTGCGGCGTTGAGCTTCGCGCCCTTGAGTCCCGTCGGAGATTCGGCCGGCGACGCGTCGCCGTAGCCCTTCGCGGTCAGGCGCGACTCCTCGATGCCCTTGCCCTGGAAGTAGGACTTCACGGAGTCCGCGCGACCTTGCGAGAGCGAGAGGTTGTCCTGGTACTTCGCGCCGGTCTTCGCCTTGAGCGGGACGTCGTCGGTGTGGCCCTGGATCTCGAGCTTGAGGTCCGGGAACTCCTTCAGGACGGCGACCGCTTGGTCGAGCGTCTTGTTCGACGACGCGAGCAGCGTGGCGTCGCCCGTCTTGAAGTTGATGCCCTTGATGACGCCCGTGAACTGCTTCAGCTTCTGCGGGATCTCGTCGGGGCAGCCATCCTCGTCCTGGAAGCCGTTCTTGGTCTCCGGGTCCGCGGCGCACTTGTCCTGCGCGTCCGGAACGCCGTCGCCGTCGTTGTCCGGATCCGGGCAGCCGTCGTCGTCTTGGAAGCCGTCTTTGTCCTCGGCGTCGCTCGGGCACTTGTCGGCAGCGTCGGGGACGCCGTCGTTGTCGTTGTCCGGGTCGGGGCAGCCGTCGTCGTCTTGGAAGCTGTCCTTGTCCTCGGGCTCGAGCTGGCACTTGTCCTGTGCGTCGGCGATGCCATCACCGTCGTTGTCGGGATCGGGGCAGCCATTCTCGTCTTGGAAGCCGTCCTTGTCCTCGGGATCGTTCGGGCACTCGTCGGCGGCACCGACGACACCGTCCTTGTCCGGATCGTCATCCTGCGGCGGCGGCTCGATGATCTTCTCGACCTTCGCGCGCCCGAACTCTTTGTAGATCGAGAGCAGGAGCTCGAAGTCTTGTGTGATGCCTTCGTCCTCGCTCGACGGCGGGAACAGGATGCGAGCGTCCGCACGGAGACCCCAGCCGTTGTCGACGCGATACTTCGCGCCGATGCCGGCGTAGAGGACTTCGTCGGTGTCTTCGTCGATCACGTCCGTGTTCGCGGAGCTGAGGACGCTGAACGCGCCGCCGCCGACGAGGACGAACGGGACGAGCTTCGTCGCCGGGTCCTTCGCGCGGAACTGCGCGACGAGGTGAGCGCGATAGGTGACGTTCCAGATGTCGAACACGAGGCTGCGCGACTCGCTGGGAACGACGCCGACCTCGGCTTCGATGCCGATCATGTCGCCGAAGAACGCGCCGAGACGGAGACCGAAGAGGGCGGAGTTGCGCTCGGAGGTCGCGCCGTCGACATCGGCGACGCCGAGCTCGTTGGTCGTGCTGAAGATGTGGATACCGGCGGTCCCGCCGATCTCGACGTTCGCGCTCGCGGTCGTGGTTGACGCAACGAGTCCACCGGCCAGAGCAGCCATCAAGGTGGGTCGGAACAAGCGATTCAAAGACATTGGATGCGTTCCCCTTCCTGAGGGCGTTGATATCGTGCCAGGAGAGGCGAATGCCAGTTCTTGCGGCAACTTACTGCCGTTCGAGGTGATCGCTCTAGCCGCGGGTCTTGCCCGCGAAATACGCTGGATCTACTCGCAACGATTCTGGAATCCGCTCGCGGCGTGCGTGGGCGAGTGCGCGCGTCTGCGAATATCGCAAGCGTGAGGTCTCCGGCAGATGGAGCGTCCGTGGCAGGTAGAGGGTCGCGCACGCCGGACCTCCGCCCGCTTTTCCGAACAGCTCGAACAGCGGGACCCGGTGCGTCACCAGCCCGCGTCCTTCGAGATCGGCGACGAAGCGCGCGGACACGCCGTCGGGGACGAGCACGCCGTCGCGCACCTGGCGCGAGTTGCCGGCGTATTGCTCGACCGCGTCGTCGGCGCCGATGGGCAGGATGCGATCCTCGCCGAGGTTTCTCGCGACGAGGCCGGCGCTCTCGCCCCACAGGCCCTTCGCGTAGTGCGCGAGCATCGGCGGTCCGTTCGTCGGACGCAGCCCGAAGTGGACGGTGTCGCCGTGGAAGTGCGGATACACGAGCTCGGCGAACACGCGCGCGTCGTCGGGGACGCCGGCCCACCGCGCGGCGTAGTCGACGCCTTCGCGCGACGAGCGCGAGCTCTTCGGCTCGAGGCCTTCATCGTAGTGACCGGGCACCGCGTAGGTCAGGACGACCTTGTCTCCGACGGTGGCGATGTCCGCCATGCCTTCCCAGCGATGCGGATTCTCGGTGAACGCGAAGCGCAGCTCCGCTTCGTGCGCGATCACGCCGAGGAGATCGACGTAGTAGGCGATCTCCTCGCGGCGATGCGCGAGCATGTTCGGCATCAGCGCGCGCATCTCGTTGTCGACGATCGTCACCCACGGTCCGTTCGCGGCGAACACGCGACCGGTCATGATGTTGCTCATCGACTCGATGCGACCGGCGCCGCCTTGCGCGTGGATCCCACCTTCCGCGTCGACGATCAGCGCCTCGTGATCGAGGAACGGATCGTCGAGCTCTTCGAATTGATAGAGCGCGTCGCCACCGCACGCGACGATCGCATCGCAGATCGACAGCCACTCGTCGTACGCGCGGCGCGGCGAGTACTCGAGGTGCGGGACCTCGCTCTTGTAGTTCGCGCCGGCCTTGTTGAGCGTCGCGGGGACGGGCGGACGGACGATCAGCAGATCGCCGTAGACGTCGGGCAGTGGGTTCATGGCAGCACCGAGAGCGCGGTGGGTTTGCGAGCGGCGTGACGCTCGGCGATCGCCGCGACCGCGTCGATCCACGTCGGCGTCGCGTTGAGGGACGGGACGAGCACGAGCTCCTCGCCGCCTGCGGCCTTCCATTGTTCGACCGCGCGCATGCCGATCTCCTCGATCGTCTCGAGGCAGTCCGCGACGAACGCCGGACAGAACACCGCGAGGCGCTTGATGCCCTTCTTCGCGAGCTCGTCGAGCACGACGTCGGTGTACGGCTGGATCCATGGCGTGCGACCGAGTCGCGACTGGAAGCAGACCGTGTACTTGTCGGCCGACAGATCGAGCCGCTTCGCGATCGATCGCGCGGTCGCGTAGCTCTGCGCGCGATAGCAGTTCGGGTTCGCCAACGTCTCGCAGCAGCTGTCGCTGGCGAAGCAATGCGCGCCGGGTGTGCCCGCCTTCGGATCCGTCTTCGTGATCTGCCGGACCGGCAGGCCATGGAACGAGAACAAGACGTGCTCGGGCTTCGCGCTCGCGAGCACGGGCCCGCCGACCGCGACGAACGCGTCGAGGAAGCCGGGGTCATCGAAGAACGCGGGGACGAAGTCGAGCGGCGGGACGGTCCACGCGCCCGCGGCGAGCTCCATCACGCGCGCGACCGCGGTGCCCGTCGAGGACGACGCGTACTGTGGGAATAGAGGGAGGACGACGATGCGATCGCAGTTCGCGGCGACGAGCGTCGCGAGCCCGTTCTGGATCGACGGCGTGCCGTAGCGCATCGCGAGCTCGACGCGCCAGTTCGCCCCGAGCTTCTCGGCCACGCCCTTGGCGAGATCCTGCGAGTGATACATGAGGGGCGAGCCTCGCGCCGGATCCCAGATCGTCCGATACGCCGCCGCGCTCTTCTTGGGGCGCGTCGGCAGGATGACGAGCTCGAGGAGGAGCTTGCGGCCGACGCCGTTCATGTCGAGGACCCGAGGGTCGCCGAGGAATTCGCGGAGGTAACGGCGAACGGCCGGAGCGGTCGGCTCGTCGGGCGTTCCGAGATTGATCAAGAGGAGCCCGTGCGGCATGCGGTGATGCCCATTGGGGGGACCGGACCTGGAAAGTCAAGGCGCCCGGCCGAGGTCGATCCGAGTATTCGAGAAGCCGCCGAAACCCGCGGGATCCGCCGGGCGTTTGGTTCTCGGGCTCACGAAAAACCGGGAGCACGTAGATCGCATCAGAAGTGAATGATTCCCGATGACTGAAAGATGTTTTGGTCATCCTGTTTGACCTCCCGCGCGGCGGCTGCATTATCCGTTGGCGATGGCTGGGTACCCGGGAAATCCACTGCCGAAGAAGCTGGGGATCAAGGCAGGACAGAAGGTCTGCCTCCTGAACGCACCGGGTACGTTCGAACGGAGTTTGACGCGCGGTGACACCGGCTGCGGCGATCTCCAGGTCACCCACGATCTTCGCTTCCCGGTGATCGACGTGGTCGTGATGTTCGTCGACTCGCTCGAAGAGCTCGAGCGCCGCTTCACTGACATCGTGGGTCGCCTTCATCCGGCCGGCGGCTTCTGGGTCGCCTGGCGCCGCAACTCGCGCCGCATCTCGGGAGACATCGTCTGCCGCATCGCGCTCGCCGCGGGCATGTCGGCCAACAAGGCGTGCACGATCGGCCAGAGCTACGACGGCGTTCGCCTCGTGTTGCGCACGGAGATGCGCGAAGCGATGGCGTATCGGATGGAGCCGCCCGAGGTCACTCGCATCGGGCGCCGCACGCGCCGTCCCACGGCTCGCATCGCGCCGCGGATCGCGCGCGCGAGCAGCGCGGCGGGATCATCGATGCGTCGCGCTCGCGCTCGGTCCACGCGCTAGCAACGGTTCGTTAGCTCTGCGAACGGCTCGCCGGTGCGCAATTGGCTGCGTGCTGCGTTATCGTGTCCGCCATGCATCGACTAGTAGTCGTCGCGACAGCCCTCGGGCTCGCGGCGTGCGGGGTGGACAACGACGATCGTCCAGCCACGCTCGAGTACATCACCGCGGCGATCCTCGCGCCGAACTGTGGCAACGCCCAATGTCACTCGTCGTTCCGGCGCGAGGATGACTACGCGTTCGACACCGTCGAAGAAGCGCGGATCACGTTCACGACCTACCCGGGCTTGATCGTTCCGAGCGACCCGAACGAATCGGTGCTCTATCAGACGCTCGTCTCGCCCGGCGGCAAGAACCAGCCGCTGCGCATGCCGTACGACCAGCCGCTCGCGAACCGCGATGTCGAGCTCATCTATCACTGGATCGATGAGGGCGCGGAAGGTCTGGTCGCGCCGTGATGCGCCTCGTTGTCCTCGCCGTCGCGCTGATCGTGGTCGCGCTCACGGGCGGTCGCGCCGACGCGTATCCGCAGTACCAGCTCAGCTACGACCAGACCTGCACGGGCTGTCACCTCTCGCCCGCGGGTGGAAACCTCCTCAACGAGAACGGTCTCGCGGCCGCCGAGTCGATGTCGCAGTTCGGGACGGCACCCGAGTTCTTCTACGGAAAGCTCGGCACGCCGGACTGGCTCCACCTCGGTGGTGACCTGCGCGGATCGGCTGGCTACATCCAGACGCCCGAAAAAGTGCTGGCTGCATTTCCGATGCAGCTCGAGCTCTACGCGTCGGCCAAGTTCGACAGCTTCACCGTCCACCTGAACTTCAGCCCGCGTCCCTCGCAGTTCGGCAACCGCGCCGCGACCAGCGTGTGGGCGCGCGAGCACTACGTGATGTGGCAGCAGAAGCCCGACGAGGGCAACGGACTGTTCGTGCGCCTCGGTCGGTTCATGCCGGTGTTCGGCCTCCGGCTCGCGGAGCACCCGACGTACACGCGTCGCTTCGGTGGCGTGCCGCTCTACGGTGACACCTACGGCCTGCACGTCGCGTACATCGCTCCGAAGTTCGAAGCGCACGCGACCGGCTTCATCGAGGACCCGTTGATCAGCCCCGTCCTCCACGACACGGGCGGTGCCGTCTATACCGAGTATCGCGTGACCGAGCGCTTCCAGGTTGGCGCCGAAGCGATGATCACGCGCAGCGATGACGACAAGAAGTTCCGCTACGGCGCGACCGCGAAGCTTCACGTCCCCGAAGCGAAGCTCCTGCTGCAGACCGAGTTCCAGTTCTACAACCAGGTGATCAACACGACGCCGACCAACCCCGTCGGCGGCGCGCCAATGCAGATCATCGGCAACGTGATCGGCACGCTCTCGCTCACCGATTACATGCAGCTCGATCTCGGCATCGGCTACTTCAACACGAACATCCGGATCAGCGAGCTCGATCGCGAGTGCGGCGACATCAACCTCCGCTACACGCTGACCTCGCACCTCGAGCTCCAGCTCAACTCGCGCGTCGAGATGTTCCGGTTCGGCAAGGGCGGCCCCACCGCCGCGTACGCGCTCGGCCAGCTGCACTACCGTTTGTAAGGGTTTCGCAAGCTGCTGCTAACACCGCGAGCCTCTCGTCGTCTTCCCCCGTACAGGAGGACGATGATGAAGAAGCCAATCCAGAAGCTGCTCGCGGTCGCGTTCGTGATGAGTGCGTCGGCAGCGAGCGCCGCCCCGCGCACGCTCGCGAACGGCGCACCCGCGCCCGGCAACACCGTCGCGAAGGGCGACGACAGCAGCTACAAGAAGGAGCAGCGTGCCGAGCGCTCGCTGAACCAGGCGCGGCGCGCCCTCGCGGCCGCGTATGCCGAGGAGCGCGAGGCCGTCGCTGCGATCACCGCGCAGCCGCGCGTGCTCGCGAACGGCGCACCCGCGTGCGGCAACACCGGCGGCAAGCCGATGGTGTGCACCGACGAGGTCGCCGACGCGTGGTTCGCGATGCGCATCCAGCGCGTGCTCCACGCGGGCGAGCTCGTCGAGAAATCGCGCGCGCAGGTCGCGGCGGCCGAGAAGGTCTACGCGCAGTACGCGACTGTCGCCGATGACACTCGCGTCGCGATGGAGGTCGCGCCATGAAGCGGCGCATCTACCAGCTGCTCGCGGTGGTCACGTTTGTCGGCACCGCGAGTGCCGCACCGCGCACGCTCGCGAACGGTGCACCCGCGCCGGGCAACACCGTCGCCAAAGGCGACTCGTACATCTCCCCCGCGAGGCGAACGGCAACCGCACTGCGATCCGCGCGCACCGAGCTCGCGGCCGCGCTCGTCGAGGAGAAGGCCGCCGCCGCCGAGCTCGCCGCCGAGCCGCGCACGCTCGCGAACGGCTCTCCCGCGTGCGGCAACACGGGCGGCAAATCGGTGAGGTGCACCGTCGAGCGCTCGGACCGCGAGTGGAAAGCGCGCATCCAGCGGCTCGTGCAAGCGGGTGTCGCGGTGCGCGCGGCGCAAGCGCGGGTGGCGACGCTCGCGAAGCAGTACGCCAAGCACCGTGGTGATTCGCAGCTCGCGTCGAACGAGCCCTGATCGTCGCAACCCGTCACGTGCGTCGAACGCTGACTGTCGACGATGCAGCGAACGATTTCATCTCCGGCAGCGTCTCTCGAGATCACTAGGTGCCGGTGCTCCTCCCTCGATCGTGGTCATGGGCACCGATCGAGATCGTGTTCGAATCCTCCGCCGAGTTCGCCGAGGCCGGGAATGCCGCTCGCGCGTGTCCCACTCACTCGACACGCGGCCTGACACGAGCCTTACGTCCGACCTGGAATTTCACGCGCAACATTGGAGTTGCCACCACAACGTCGGAGGTCTGCGTGATGAGTCCCGCCAGGAATGCAGTGAAGGTGCCGATGAAGAAGTTGTTCGCCGTCGCGACGATCGTCGGCGCGGCGTCGGGCACGGCGATCGCGGTGAGCCCACACGCGACTCCGGTGCACGCGGAGGCAGCACCGGTCGCGTCATCGTCGGTAGCGGTCGCGACACCGCCCGTCGTGGTCGCGACACCGCCGGTCGAGGCAGTCGCGCCACTCGCGCCCGACATCGCAGTCGATCGTGTGGTGATCACGCCGCTGACGCTCGGCAGTGGATGGCCCGCGTGCGGGAACGTGGTGAACAAGGCGGGCTACGCGATGCCGCGAACGCGGTGCCCGACGACCGCGGAACAGACGGTGGGCATCGTCGTGCAATCGATGCTCGGCCATCGGTAGGCGGACTCTTGCAGTCGATGGCCATCGATAGGAGCGGTGCAGTCGGCGTGTAGGCGTCGCTATCCGCACGAAATTGCCCAGGGGATCCGCACGGAATTGCCCGAGGGATCGCGATCGCGAATGGTCGCTAACACTCGGACGGCTCGGTCGTCTTGGTCAGGGAAGGAGCGAGACCGATGAAGAAGAAGGCGACGAAGTTGTTGGCGGTGGTCGTGATCGCGGCGAGCCCGGGCATCGTGACCGCGGATCGCGCATCGAACGCATCGAACGCACCGCGTGCATCGAACGACCCGTGGGAGCCGACGCGCGATCCGTGGAACACGCCGCGCGACCTCGATCCCGACCGCGTTCGCACGATGCTCGCGGAGCTCGAAGGCCGGATCGCGCTCGTCACTGCTCGCCCACGCGAGATGCCGTCGGGCGCACCCGCGTGCGGCAACGTCGCATCCCGCGCACCGCGTCCCGCGGAATGCGCGCCACGCACATCGGGAGGATCCATGCTCGCAACTGCTCCAGCGAACGACGCGGCTCGCGCGACGGTGAACGCTTCGGCGAGGAACGCTACCGACACGGCTCGCGCGACGGTGAACGCTTCGGCGAGCAACGCGGCGTCGGGCGACGCGACCACCACGACTTCTATCTCGTCACTCGTCGCGAGCGCGCTTCTCGTCGCCTCGATCGGAGACACCCCATGAGCTTCGAACTGTCTTGGCGCGGTGGCGCGACCGAGAAGCGCCTCCATGCGCGCCGTCCCGGCATCGATGATCTGCCGTGGGGCACGCTCGCCCTCGAGCAGTACCCCGCCGAGTACGGCATCGAAGCGCGCCGCATCTGGAGCAACGGCGTGTTCACCGAGTACGCGAGCGCGGCCGCGTTCAGCGCGCTGACGACGGCGATGCTGCAGTGTGGTGCGCCGGTGGACCTGGTCGCGATGTCGGCCGACATCGTCGTCGACGAGCTGTTCCATGTGGAGCTGAGCTCGCGGCTCACGATGGAGCTCGGAGGTGCGATGCCCCTCGAGTTCGACCTCGCGAAGATCGCGCCGATCACCACGCCCGGCGTGCGCCCGCTGATGCGTGCGGCGGAGATCGCGGTGGTCACCTCGTGCGTGAGCGAGTCGCTGAGCGTGCCGGCGATGGCGCGGTCGAAGGCGCTGGCGGGCGAGCCGCTGGTGCGTGCGGTTCTCGAGCGACTGTTGATCGACGAGGGACCGCACTCGCGGCTGGGGTTCTGGTTCCTCGATTGGGCGAGCGACGAGCTCACCGACGACGAGCGCGCGCAGCTCGCGAAGATGTGCGTCGAGACCATCGGCGTGTACGCGCCGCTGTGGCAGGAGGACGACTGCAACGCATGCCCGATGCCCACGGGGCTGGGTGGACACGATGCGGTCGGGCGGGCGGCGCTGCGCAAGGCGGTGGAGGTGTCGATCGCGGATCCGTTGGCGCGCTACGGCATCGCGATGGACCGTGCCGCGCTCGCCGCGTATCTGTGAGGATGCGAGGGACGCGGATCTGTGATCGTCGCGGGTTCGTGAGTGCGTGATCGCGCGCTACGATGCGGCGTGCCGATCGAGCAAGTCAGGACGATGTGCAGCCGCGATTGTCCGGACGCGTGCTCGATCGTCGCGACCGTGGAGGATGGACGCGTCACCAAGCTGCAGGGCGACAAGGACCATCCGGTCACGCAGGGATTTCTGTGCCGGCGTACGAGCCAGTATCTCGACCGGCACTATTCACCCGAGCGGTTGACGACGCCGCTCGTGCGTCGCGACGGTGTGCTCGTGCCTGCGACGTGGGACGAAGCGCTCGACCTCGTGGCCGAGAAGCTCGTCGCGATTCGACGCGAGTCCGGGCCGGCCGCGATCTTTCACTATCGCTCGGCGGGCGCGATGGGCTTCGTCAAGACGGTGACGAGCTACTTCTTCGAGCAGTTCGGCCCGGTCACGGACAAGCGCGGCGATATCTGCAGCGGCGCGGGCGAGTGGGCGCAGATCGCCGACTTCGGTGACTTCGAGGCGAGCGATCCGGCGGACCTCGCGAACGCGAAGCAGATCATCGTGTGGGGACGGAACATCTACGTGTCGTGGACGCACGCGTTGCCGGCGCTGCGCGCGGCGAAGGCGCGCGGCGCGGGCGTGATGCTGGTGGATCCGGTGCATCACCGGACCGTCGAGCTGTGCGATCGGTACGTGCAGCCGCGACCGGGTGGTGATGTGGCGCTCGCGATGGCGGTCGCGTGCGTGCTGTTCGAGCGCGGATGGACGCATCCCGAGGCGGCGACGTGGTGCGATCATCTGGACGCGTTTCGTGCGCTCGCGGAGTCGAAGTCGATCGCGGCGTGGTGCCGCGATGCCGATGTCGGCGAGGACGCGGCCGAAGAGATCGCGCGGAGGTTGCACGAGGGACCGACGACGATCCTCGTCGGCTGGGGCATGGGGCGCCGGAACAACGGCGCGGGCATCGTGCGCGCTCTCGATGCGCTCGGTGCGATCACGGGAAATGTCGGGATCGCCGGCGGGGGCGTGTCGTTCGAAGCGAAGCGCCGGCGGCCGTTCGATCTGTCGTTCTTGCAGGGCAACGCGCCGCGGTTCATTTCGGAGATCCGCATCGGCCACGAGATCCTCGACGCGAAGGATCCGCCGATCCGCGCGGTGTGGATCACGGCGGGCAATCCGGTGGTGATGTTGCCGGATTCGGCGACGACGGCGCGTGCGCTCGAGACGCGCGAGCTCGTGGTCGTCGTCGATTCGTTTCTCACGGATACCGCGGCTCGCGCACACGTCGTGCTGCCCACGACGACGATGCTCGAGGACGACGATCTTCTCGGCTCGTACGGGCATCACCATGTCGGCGTGTCGCGACCGGTGGTGCCGCGTCCCGCGAACGTCCGATCGGATCTCGAGATCGTGCAGGCCCTCGCGGCGCGCGTCGGGTTGGCCGAGGTCGTCGCGGGAGATGCGCGCTCGTGGAAGCGCCGCTTGATGTCGCGGCTCGAAGCGAACGGCGTGTCGCTCGAACAGCTCGAAGAGAAGGGACCGACGAAGCACCCGTTCGTCACCGAGCAAGCGTTCGCGGGGCGCGCGTTCCCGACGCCGTCGGGGCGCGTGAACCTCCTCACCGAGATGCCGGCATCGTCGGCAACGCCGAGCGCGGAGCTGCCGCTGTTCTTGATGTCGCTGTCGACGGATCGCGCGCAGGCATCGCAGTGGACGCGGGCGCTCGAAGGTCCGCTCGAGGTCACGGTGCATCCCGACGCGGCGGCCGGTGTCGCGCATCGCGGGCTCGCGCGGCTCGCGTCGGCGATCGGCGCTATCGACGTGCGCGTGCTGCACGATCCGCTGCAGCGCCGCGACGTCGCCATCGTTCCCAAGGGTGGGCGGTTGGCGCGCGGGCAGTGCGCGAATCTCTTGGTGCAGGCGCGCGTGACGGATCATGGCGAAGGCGCAGCGCTCGGTGACGAGCTCGTGAAGATCGTGCCGCTGACCGAACGATAGCGGCGCCGGCGCGGTGCGGGCGTATCGCCGTGGGGTCGTGCCGTCACGCGATCGCGACTCGCCGGTTCTTCCGCCGCCCGATCCGCATCGCCCGCGCCGCTGCACGATCGCACGTGGCCGTCGCGATTCGCTCGTGCGAGCTGCGCTACGATGCCCGCGTGAAGTCGAACGCGCGCGTGGTGCATCGCTGGCTCCCGTGGATCTTCTCGGCCTCGATCGTTCCGGCGACCGCGTTCGCGCAAGGAGCGCCCGCAGCGCCCGCGGCGCCCGCGAGCGACGCGAAGGAACCGAGCGCGCCATCCACCGACGCACCCGCGCCGGGACCGGCGAGCGACACGCCTCCGTCGGTGGACGCGCCGATCGCGCCCGTGCCCGATGCCGCGCCGAAGTTCACGTTCGAGCCGTTCGGATTTCTGCGGTTGCAGTATCGGATCGTGCAGAACGATCCGTACGTCGCCTTCGTCGGTCGCGATGACGGCTTCGAGCTGCAGAACGCGCGGATCGGCGTGCGCGGCGCGCTCGGCGCGAACGTCCGCTACAAGCTATCGATCGATGGCGCCGTCGACGAGCGCGCGCAGGTGAACGTTCCGGACGGCAAGCTGCGCGTCGGCATGCGCGATGCGTATGCGGACGTGATTGTGTCTGGATCGATCGCGGTGCGCGCGGGCTACTTCGAGACGCTCGTCGATCCGGATCTCGACGAGGACACGCAGCGCGAGCTCGTCGACCGTCCGCTCGAGAGCCGCGGCGTGCGACCGACACAGGGCTTCCAGACCGATGGCCTGCCTCCGGGCCGGTCGCTCGGTGCAGCGCTGCGCATGGAGCCCGAGCAACCCGCGAGCGGCGTGAAGATCGGCTTCGAGCTCGCGATCCAGAACGGCGCCGACGAGTTCGCGAGCGACAACGACAACGACACGCCCGCGATCTCCGCGAGCGCCCTCGCGCGCATGCCGAATCGCACCTATCTCGTCGCGAGCGCGCGCTGGAATCGCCGCACCGACGGCGAGCTGCCGCTGCAGCGCGACGAGGACGACTTCCAGGGCAGCGCGGGTGCGCGCGTCGCGCTGGGCCCGGTCGCCGTCGGTGCGGGCGGCATCGTGCAGCGCACGCAGTTCCCCACGACCGGCGGGCCCGTGCGCAACGCGTTCGGAGCGCACGCGATGGTGATGGTCACCGTGCCGGGCTCGCTGCCGATCGGGCTCGGCTATCGCTTCGGGATCCTCGATCCGTCGAGCTTGATCGTCACCGATCGCGTGATGGAGCACAGCGCCGGCGCGGTGATCGCGGTGCCGTCGCTGCGGCTGCGCGTGCAGCTGCAGCTCACGCACGCGGTGGAGCAGGGCGAGCGAGACCTGAAGAACGATCGCGCACAGCTCGCCGCGGAGCTGTCGTTGTGAAGCGTGTGCTGGTGCTCCTCGCGGTGGCGGCGTGCAGCGATTCGACGCCGAAGGCGCACTCGCAGCGCCTCGGCTCGCTCGAGGATGCGATCGGCGGTCCACACGCGGTGGGGCGCATCGGCGATTTTCTCCTCGAGAACGATCAGATCCGGCTCGTGATCGCGGACACCGGCGTGACGAACGAGCCGGGCAAGCTCTCGACGTACGGCCGCGTGAACACCACGTACGGCGGCTCGCTCGTCGATGCGGATCTCGTGCGCGTGGGCGGCGAGCGCGGACACGGCAACGATCAGCTCGCGGAGCTACTCCCGGGCTTTCTGTTCACGGTGATCAACCCCACCAACGTCTGCATCCCGGTGCGCGCGACCGGCAACTGTCCGACGGAGGCCGACAAGGCGGGCGGTGCACAGCTCGCCGATGGCAGCGACGGCCGGCCCGCGGAGGTCATGGTGATCGGCACCGGCGGCGACCTCTTGCAGATGGTCTCGCTGCTCAACACGGGCCTCGTGTTTCCCGCGAACCTCGAGCTGCGCAACATCTATCGGTTGAGCACGGGCGCGAAGTACGTCGAGATCGAGACGATCGTGAAGAACAACGCGCCCAACGGCGGCGCTCATCCGTTCCCGTACTTGAACCCGACCGAGCTCGATAACCTCCTCGGTGGCTTCGTTCCGAACCTGCCGATCCGGCTCAGCGTGCCGATGGGCCAGCTACCACTGTTCGGCGGCGAGCAAGAGCTGTTCGCGCCGGGCGTCGCCGGCTTCAACGTGAAGTTCGCGATCGAGGACACGTATCCGATCGCGGGCGGCTTCCCCGCGTTCCCCGGCATGGCCGTCGATTTCCTCGCGAGCAAAGGCGAGGGCGTCTCGTACGGCCTCGCGATTCCGAACGCACCGTCGAACTACGTCACGAAGTACGCGGCCGGCTATCCGATGCAGGATCTCACGCCGTACTCGATGGTGATCCCGTTCACCTACGCGGGCGTGGCGGGCGTGTTCATGGCGGATCCGCCGGCGCAGCTCGCGGCGGGAGAGCAGTTCTCGTTCACGAGCTACTTCATCGTGGGTAAGGGCGACGTCGCGTCGGTGGCGGAGACCGTGTACGAGCTGCGCAAGACGCCGATGGGCACGTTCGGCGGCACGGTGCTCGACGCGCTGACGTCGGGGCCGATCGCGAAGGCGAGCGTGATCATCCTCGACGCGAAGGGCGGCGTCGTGAATCAGATCGAGACCGACCACGACGGTGCGTTCGTCGCGCGCATGCCCGCGGGCACGTACAGCTACCAAGTCCTCGTCGACGATCGCACGGTGCCCACGCCGCGCCCGCTGACGATCAAGGCGAACGAGAAGACCGGCGTGCTCGTGACGATGGATCCACCGGCGACGTTGATCGTCTCGGCGCTCGACGAGCAAGGCCGCGCGGCGCCCGTGAAGATCCAGCTCGTCGGCAACTTCGCGACGGCGAATCAGGGCAAGGACCCGCGCGACTTTCTCTACTCGCTGCAGAAAGGCGAAGGCCGTCGCGTCACCGCGTTCGACAATGGCACGCGGTTCATCGAGCGTGCGTTCTGGACCAAGGACGGCAAGCTCACCGCACAGGTGCGGCCGGGCACGTACGACCTCGTCATCACGCGCGGTCCCGAATACGAGATCACGAAGAAGACGATCACGCTGACCGCGGGGCAGTTCACCGCCGAGCAGCTGCGCCTCACGCCCGCATACACGTCGCCGGGCTGGGTCGCGGGTGACTTCCACATTCACAGCCAGCCGTCGACGGACTCGGGACTTCCGATCGAGGATCGCGTGATCAGCTGCGCCGCCGAAGGCCTCGAGGTCGCGGTCGCGACGGACCACAACTACATCACCGACTACGCGCCCGCGATCGCCGCGAGCGGACTCGATCCGTGGCTGCTCGGCATTCCGGGCATGGAGCTCACGACGTTCGAGATGGGTCACTTCAACGGCTATCCGTTGAAGATCGATCCGGGCTCGACGCGTGGTGGCGAGTTCGTGTGGGCGAACCAGCCGCCGCAGAAGCTGTTCGATCAGCTGCGCGCGCTCGCCGTGGATCCGGCGAAGGGCATCGTGCAGGTCAACCATCCCCGCCAGCAGGTGCTCGGCTACTTCGCCTCGTTCTTCATCGATCCCGCGACGGCCGAGCCGTACACGCCCGCCGGCATCCTCGGCGTGTTCGCGCCGTACGGCGACGAGTTCCAGGCCGACAAGTTCAGCTACGACTTCGACGCGATCGAATTACTCACGGGCAAGAAGACGGAGAACATCCACGACTTCGTCGCGCCGAGCCCGCTGCCGCCCGGACCGTTCCCCGATCCGCAGCCCGTGCCTGGGCAGGTCGTGATCGGCCCCGACGGTCGACCGAAGTTCGCCGGCGTCGTCGAGACGTGGTTCACGATGCTCGATCGCGGACACGAAGCGACGGGTATGGGCACGAGCGACACGCACCACTTGCTCGGCGACGAACCGGGCTACGCGCGGACGCTGCTCTACGTCGGCGAAGGCAAGGACACGCCGGGCGGCTTCTCGCGCGACAACGTCATCGACGCGATCCACGCGCATCGCGCGATCACCACGAACGCGCCGTTCCTCGAGATGACCACCGACACGGGAATGATCGGCGACACGGTGAAGGCGACGGGCGGCGGCGTCGACGTGCGCATTCGCGTGCGCGCGCCGTCGTGGGCGAAGGTCGATCGCCTGCGCGTGTACACGAGCGGTGGCGTGCTCGTGGGCCCCGAGATCGCGATCCCCGCCGCGCAGGGCACGGACTTCGAGACGGTCGTGCGCGTACCCGCGATGCGTGACACGTGGGTCGTCGCCGAGGCGACCGGCACCGACAACATGTTCCCGGTCAGCTCTCCCGTGGAGTTCCCGCCGCTCGACGCGACCGTGATCATCACGGCGGTGTCCGCGGGCCTCGATCTGTCCGCGCTTCCGATCGCGAGCAACTTGAAGCCGATCACGCAGCACGTCGCGACGCCGTACGCGATCACGAACCCGATCTGGATCGACGCCGATGGCAACGGCACGTGGACCCCGCCGGAGGCACCGCTCGCGCGCAAGCCCGGTCCGCCGCGACCGCGCCCCGACGTGCGCACGCAGTTCGCGGAGCTCCCGGAGGTGTCGCCATGAGCCTCGCGACGCTCGTGACGCGCTTGCTGCCGGCAACTGCTGTAGCCATCTGCCTGGCAGGCCAACCTGCCTGGGGGCACCGGTTCCCCGAGGTGCGCACGATCGTGGTCCAAGTCGAAGCGTGCGAAGTCGCGCTGCTCGTTGGCTTTCAGCCCGCCTCCGGCCAGGAGACCGAGGCCATCCTGACCAAGGCCGCGAGCGCGCCGAAGGGCATGGGCCTCGACGCGCTGAAGTCGCAGCTCGCGACGTACGCGATGGCGCCGCTCACGCTCGCGCTCGACGGGAAACCGCTCGTGGCGACCAGCGCGCAGGCCAAGATCGGCGTCGAGCCCGGCGGGTCGCGGCCGATCGTCGTGGTGCTCGTGACGTATTCGCTTCCCCCCGGTCGCACGCTGTCACTCGCGTCGCGAGAGGGCCAAAGCACGCGGATCTCCTGGCAGGACCGTGCGAGCCATCGGGTGATCCCGACCGCTCCTGCACAGGGTAAGTGGCACAACGGCGTGGCCTCCTTCTTGCTCGAGCTGTCCCCATCCACGGGAGCCTCGACATGCGCACCACCACGCTCGCCCTCACCCTCGCCCTCGTCGCGTTCAGCTCGTCGCTGATCGCATGCAGTGACGAAGCGTACGACCCCGATGCGCCCGCGATCGATCCGAACGCTCCGCGCGTGAAGATCACGTCGCCCGCGCGCGGAACGTCCGCCGGCGACCTCCAGAAGATCACGGTCAAGGGCACCGCGTTCGACGACAGCGGCGTGACCTCGGTGCAGGTCAACGGCGTCGACGCCGCGCTCCTCGCGGACGGCACGTTCGAAGTCGATGTTCCGGTCGAGGCGGGAACGTTCCTGCTGCACGCCGTCGGCAAAGACGCGCAGGGCAACACCGGCAAAGAGACACGCGCCGTCGTCGTCGGACCGATGGAGCCGATCGCGCAAGCAGTACCGCAATCGATCAGCGCGGCGCTCACGGCGCAGGCCTTCGATGCGATCGGCCGCGGCCTCACGGGCTTCATGACGGGCCCGGGTCTCATGCAGACCGTGCAGCCGATGAACCCGGTGTTCAACGTCGGCGCACCCGATGGCCCTGACTGCCTCTATGCCTCCGGCTCGATCACCAGCGTGACGATGGCGTCGTCGTCGAAGATCACGCTCGCTCCGCAGCGCGGCGGCATCTACCTCGACGCGATCCTCGATCGTCCGAACGTGAACATGGCGCTGTCGTACTCGGCCGCGTGTATCGACGGTGGCCGCACGGTCGCGATCGGCGCGACGAAGATCCGCATCACCGGCCTGCTCAAGCTCGGCGTCAACGGCGACAAGTTCGCGGTCTACCTCGACGACCAGAACGTCCAGATCACCGGCTTCAACGTCGACCTCGGCGGAATCCCCGGCGCGGTCGTCAACATCCTCCACCTCGACACGGCGATCGGTCCGATCCTCGCGTTCGTCGCCGAGCGCTTCGCGGTGCCGTACGTCAACACCGCGCTGAACAGCATCAACGAGACCAAGACGATCGACGTGCTCGGCACGATGGTCGACATCAAGCTCAAGCCCGCGCACATCGAGAGCGATATCCCCGGCGTGATCGTCGAGCTCGACTCCGAGCTACGCGCCCACGGCGATTCGTCGTCGCCCGGCTTCGTCTACGTCACCAACGTCGTCCCGACGATGGACCTCACGCGCGCGTTCGAGCTCGCCGTCGCCGACGACGCGGCGAACCAACTCCTCGGTTCGTTCTGGGCCGCGAAGGGCATGGACGTCGGCATCGATCTCGCGAACGGCTCGTACGGCGAGGTGGGCAAGCTCTACGACCGCGTCGAGATGAGCGCGAAGGTCCCGCCGTTTGTCGATGCGAGCGGCAGCGAGCTGCGCCTCACCGTCGGCGACCTCCTCGGCACGTTCAAGAACGGCCCGGCGATCACGACGCAGGTCGCGATCAATGCGCAGATGAAGGTGAAGGTCGTCTCCGGCATCGGCGGCGCGCTTCGGCTCGATGTCGGCACCCCCGAGGTCTTCATCGATATCCTCGACGAGAACGTCGACGGTGCGAACCAGCTGTCGAACGCGCAGTTCGAGGCCGTGTCCTCGTTCGGCATCGGCCGCATCGTCGCCCTCGGCTCGGGCGCGGTCGGCGCGGTCCCGCTGCCCTCGTTCGGTGGTGTGAGCGTGTCGGATGTCGATGTCGCCCCGCGTGAGGGCTACGTCATCGTCGGCGGCGAGATCCAGTAGGCGGGAAAAACCACTCGCCTGGCGCACGCGGATCGTGCGACTCGCGTACATCTCACGTCGATAACGCACCGCGCGTAAGCGGGGCCACAGCGGATCGGCCCTCGCGTACTCGACACTTGACCCGATGGGCCGTGTCGAGGGACACCCCAAGTGAGGGGATTATGAAGAAGATCCGTGTGGACTCGTTTGTCCTGATCATCGCTGCGTTGATCGCCACCGGCGGTTGCGGCGGTGGTTGCGACTCGTGCGGCATGCAGCCGATTCCGGGCGGCTTCCCGTCCGCGAAGCGCACCGGAGAAGCGGTGCAGGTTCGCATCACGCCCACCGGCCTCGGCAAGATCACCGCGGATCCAGCGAGCGTGATCGGTCCGCTCGTCGGCAACGCGATGAACGGCAAGATCAACTTCAACGTACCCGCGACATGTGGCGGCAGCACGGAGATCTGTTGCGTCAACAACATGCCCGCCGCGACGTGCGGTCCACTCGAGATCGATCTCAACCGCGTCGGCAACGAAGCACCGCGTCTCGAGATCATTCCCGACGGCAACACGGCGATGCACATGACGATTCGTGCACGCGTGAAGACGCTGATGAACCTGCCGATCAAGGCAACGGTCGACATCCTCGGCTTCCCCGTTACCGTGAACTGTCAGATCGGTCTCAACACGATGGGTGACAACACGCCGCCCGATCTGAAGATCGACATGGACATCCAGTTCTCGCAAGACCCGACAACAGGGACGACACGGATCGGCGCCGCGAACACCGCGCTCACGCAGCTCGACGATGGCGACATCTCTGTCAGCGGTGGTGGGAGCTGCTCGCTCGCGAGCCTCGGCATTGGCTTCGTGAAGGACACGTTGATCTCGCAGATCAACGGAACGCTCAGCGACACGATCAACGACGCGACGTGCAAGAGCTGCGAAGGTAGCGACGTCGCGACCTGCTACAGCCCGTTCGCGACGGCGTGCACCAGCGGCACGTGCATGGTCGGAACGCGGTGCTTGCAGGAGACAGGGCTCGTCGGCCGCTTGGCAGGTGGTGCGGTGCTCGCGAGCTTGTCACCCGGAACCACGGGCTCGATCGATCTGTACGAAGTACTCGGCGGCTACGCGAAGACCAACAACCAGGGCATCTCGCTCGGCATGCTCGGCGGTATGCAGCCCGCGGGTGCGGATCGCGATCGCTGCGGCCCGCGCGGCACCGAGCCCGCGCTCGTCGATATCGCGGAGCTCGCGATGTTCCAGGGCAACGTCCGCACCGACGTCACGCCGAACACGCCGTTCGACGTCGGCATCGGACTCCACAAGTCGCAGCTCGAGCAGTTCGCGTACGCGGGCTACGACGGCGGCTTCCTCTGCCTGACGATCGGTAACGGCACGGTCTCGCAGCTCAACACCGACACGCTCGCGCTGCTGAGCCGCTCGCTCGGCGACCTCGTCGATGGCAACGCGCCGATGGCGATCGGTCTGCGCCCGCAGCAGCAGCCCACGATCATCCTCGGCAAGAACACCTTCATGGACGACGGCAACGGTGGGTCGACGCTCGTCGAGCCGCTCCTCGACATCACGTTCCCGAAGATGGAGATCGATTTCTTCGCCTCGATCGACGACCAGTACACGCGCGTGTTCACGCTCGTCAGCGACGTGCACCTCCCGATCGGTTTGCAGCCGACGGCGATGGGAGAGCTCGCACCGGTGATCGGCGGCGTCGAGGACGCGTTCACTAACGTCAGCGTGAAGAACTCCGAGGCGGTGCGCGAGACGCCCGAAGCGCTCGCGAACACGTTCCCGCAGATCCTCGGCCTCGT
>JBGARE010000045.1:0-70827 GCA_044230415.1 Kofleriaceae bacterium | reverse complement strand
GGTGCTGTTTGCGAGCTGCGTCGCTTTCTCTTTCTCGGCGTTCGCTCGCTCGAGCGCTTCCTTCGCAGCCTGCACCTCGGCGAGCTGCTGCTTCATCTTGCCTTCGCTCTGTTGCGCTCGTTGCGCGTTGAGATCCGCTTGCTGGCGCGCTTGCCGCACGGACACCAACGCAACGCTCGCGCCCGCGGCGATCGCACCGAGCACGACGAACGACGCGATCAGCGCCACGCGCCGCATCAGCTTGCCGCGGCGACCGAGCGCGAACACCGCGTCGAGGAACGCCTGCTCGCGCGGCCCCATCTCGCGCGTCTTGAGCGTGAACCAGCGGCGCGCTTCCTCGGCGGCGTCGCCTCGCCACAGAAGGCCCGCGGGCCGACCGCGCGTGTCCCATTGCTTCGCCGTCGCCGCGAGCTGCGCGACGAACGCCGCGTCCTCTTGGCCTTCGTCGAGCCAGCGCCGCAGCGTGGGCCAGCGATCGATCAGCGACTCGTGCACGATCTCGACGGAGCCGCCGCCCGCATCGGTGCGCGTCTGCACCACGAGCAGGCGTGCGGCCACGAGCTGATCGATCACGCGCTGGATCTCGTCGCGCTCGTGCGTGAGGTGATAGAGGTCCGCGAGCTCGACGATCGCGCGCGTACGCTCGGGCGTGACGAGCTGCCGGAAGATCTGCTGCGTCAGCCTCTGCGCCGCGCTGCTCATGTTGCTCACGACCTCGTCCGCGTGCGTGGCGAGCGCGCCGCTGATGCCGCCGATCGCTTGATAGCTCGCGACGGTGAGCAGCCGCTGCTGGCGATCGCGCGCGTCCCACAGCTTGGCCGCCGCGAACTGCAAGAGCGGTAGCGCACCCGGCGTGCCCGCGAGCGCGTCGAGCATGTCGCCGACCATGGACGTGCTCTCGAATCGATAGCCGACCATCTCGACGGGAAGCTCGAGCGCTTCGCGCAGACCTTCGCGATCCGGCGCGCTCAGGAACACGAGCCCGCGCGACAGCTCCTCGAGGAACCGCGCATCCTCGCTGACGCGATCGAGGAAGTCCGAGCGCATCGACACCACCACGCGCAGCGGCGCGGCCGCGTCGTCCGCGACGGCGGCGAGCGCGGCCGTGAACGCGTTGCGCTCCTCGGCATCGCTCACGAGCGTGTACAGCTCCTCGAACTGATCTACGAACAAGAGCGTCGGGTGGCCGTTCTTCGCCGCACGCGCACGCAGCGTCGCACCGAGGAGGCCGGGCTCGCGGCGAAGCCGATACATCAGCTTGCCGTGCTCCTGATCGCTCGCGTTCGACACGCCGGTGCGCAGGTTCGAGCGCTCGAGCACGGTCGCGAGCGACGACAGCGGGTACTTGCCCGGCCGGATCGTCACCACGTCCCACTGCTCGCCGGACGCTTTGAGCGCGGGACCGACACCGGCGCGAATGAACGACGACTTGCCGACGCCCGAGGGACCGACGATGCCGGTCAGCGGCAGCTCGCGCACGCGGGCCACCATGCGCGCGACATCGCGAGCGCGCCCGAAGAAGCGATCCGCATCGGCTTCCTGGAACGCGGTGAGACCCGGATACGGACTCTCGCCCTCGGCGAGCGTGCGGCCGTGGCGTCCCGGAAGCAGCTCCTCGAGTCGCTGCGCGAGCTCCGCGGCGCTCGACAGGCGCTCCTCTTTGCGCTTGCGCAGCAGGTGGTCGACCGTCTCGATCAGCCCGTCGGGCAGATCGGAGACCGCCGTGCGCAGCGAGCGCATCGGCTCCGAGCTGATCAAGTTCTGCACGAGCGTGTCGCTGGCGAGCGGCTCGACGGGGTGATGACCCGCGATCATCTCGAACATCATCATGCCGAGCGCGAACAGATCCGAGCGGCTGTCGACGACGTCCTGGCCCATCTGCTCCGGCGACATGTACGGCAGCGTTCCGACGAGCGCGCCTTCGTTGGTCAGCGTGGTCAGGTTCTTCGCGAGCGCGGCGAGGTTGTTATGCGTGGTCTTGCCATCGCCCGCGGCATCGAGCGCTTTGGCGATGCCGAAGTCGAGCACCTTCACCTGGCCCGCGTTCGTCACCATGATGTTCTCGGGCTTGAGATCGCGATGCACGATGCCGAGCTCGTGCGCGCGCGAGAGTGCACGCGCGACGGGAAGCATCAGCTCGACGACGCGCGAGGCAGGCATCGGCTCGCCTTCGCCGAACGGGCCCATGAAGTCACGCAGCGTCTTGCCCTCGAGGTACTCGAGGACCATGTACGGCATGTTCTGGTACTCGTCGACCTCGAAGATGATGACGATGTTGTCGTGGTTCGCCGACGCGGTCGCGCGCGCTTCGACGAGGAAACGATCGATGATCTCGCGATCGACGTTCCGCAAGAACTTCATCGCGACGCGGCGGCCGAGCACGAGATCGCGCGCGACGTAGACCACGCCCATGCCACCGCGACCGAGCTCGCGGATCAGCTCGTACTGCTTGATGCGCGTGCCTGGCTCGAGGTCCGTGCCGGGCTTGCTCTCGATGTCCCATTGCGACAAGCGAGTCGCGCTGAGTGGAACGCCTACGCGTCCCCTTCCGGTATCACTCACGCGCGTCCTTGGCATCGTCGCGCGATGGCTTGCGCTCCATCGGCATCACGGAGCGCGCGACCAGACCGATACCACCGACGATCAACACGAGCATGACAAGCGTATTGAAGAGTGACGTACGACGGAAGTGGAGATCGAGGTTCGCGATGATTCCGACGAGGATTATTAGCAAGCCACCATACGTGAGCACGCGCCCGACGAGCGACTTGCCGTTCGCGAACAGGATACCGACGCCGAACAGCATCGGGATCAGCGTGATGCCGAAGCTCGTGCCGGCGCTCTGACCGAGGAAGCCCCAGTTCCAGTACCCACCACCGACGGAGACGTGGTTGAAGAGCAAGTACCCGCCGACGACGAGCATGATGATGCCGAGGAGAAACGTCTTCGTTCCTCCCGGCGTACCCCCGACGTTCTGGATGTCCATCTCTTTGTAGAGTTGAACATGAGTCCCATTGCCAGTGGGTGCAAGAGCTTCGCGCAGGGAGCGTTTAGCAGTCACCGGGACACGACGCAGCGCTCTCGCCTTGGTCGCACGTCGCGTCGCCGCAGCGCTCGGCGCACGCGCCGCAATCGGTCGGGCACAGATGGCAATCCTCGACGAGGCTGCACGATCCGTCACCGCAGCCCGTGCAGCGATTGTCACAATCGGGATCGGCGCAGCCGACGAGCGCGTCGCCATCGAGATCGATCTCGCTCGAGCAGACTTCGTCGGCGGCCTGGGATTCCCACCGGAGGCGCCACATCGCCCCCGGCGCACCCGACGAGATGCGGAGGATGCCGTCGATCGTGGCCGCGATCGAGTTGGTGGCGCGCGGAGGCGCGATCGCGTTCACGCGGAACCACGTGGTGTCGTCGAGCTCCCACACGTCGTCGGTGACGGAGGTCGCGTTGTCGACTCCGCCGGCCAACAAGAGGCGTTTGCGACGCGGGCTCCAGATCAGCGTGCCGCCCACGCGCGCTGGCGGTCGCGTCGGCTGCGCGTGCTCGGTCCAGTTCGCTCCATCCCAGGTCCACAAGTCGGATGCGAAGTCGCCCGGGACTTGGCCGGCGGTCATGACGACGCGACGGCGGATCGGGTCGTAGCCGAGCGACGCACCGCCGCGTGCCGGCGGCACCGTGGCGGGTGTGCGCAACGTCCATGTCGCCCCGTCGAACACCCACGTCTCGTCGAGTTGGTCGAGGTTGAACGCCGTCCGTCCGCCGAACGTCACGATCTCGTTTCGCTCGGCGTCGAACGTCGAGGCGATCTCGATGCGTACCGGGGTATTCGCGGCGAGCGCGAGGCGTTGCCATGCGGTCCCGTCCCAGCCCCACGTACCGTCGTTGACCGGGGTCCCGTTTCCATTCATCCCGCCCCACATGACGACCTTGCCGATCGACGGCATGTAGACCATCTGCTGGAGCTGGCGCGCTGCGGGACGGGTCGCGAGCGAGCGCTCGTACCACGAGCCGCGCACGTACTCTCGCGTCGTGTCGACGGTCGTGGAGCCGGGCCGGCCGCCGAACGCGACGATGATGTCGCGGGCGAGATCGGTCGCGACGCCGGCGAAGGAGAGATCGGGCACGTAGACGCGCGTCTCGTCGTGCCACGAGCTCCCATCCCACCACCACGTGTCACGCGCCGAAGGCGTCGAGTTATTGACGCCACCGTAGAGAACCACGCCACCACGTTCGAAGTCCGAGCTCATCGCGCTCGAGAACCGCGCCGGTGGTCCGCCGGGGAGCGGAGTCCAGCTCGTTCCATCCCAGGCCCACGCGTCGGCCATTGCACCGCCGTTCAGACCTCCGAACAAGATCACGCGACGGCTCGTCGGATCCCACGCCATCGCCGGCGCGAACCGCCCCGAGGGTGCTTGCGTCGTGGTGGCACGGCGCCAGCGAGCTCCGTCGAACAACCACGTCTCGTTCGAGAGCACGCCCCCGTTCGATCCGCCGAACAACACGGTCTCGCCGCGCACGGGATCGAACGCGAGCGCGCTGCGAGACCGAGCCGGAATCGTCTCGGCCGGCGAGGCCGGTCGCGCACAGCCCGCACCCGTCGTGCGCGAGGAAGTTGCCGTCGTCGCACAGCTCGTTCGCGGCGGGTGTTCCTTCGACGAGCACGACCGGATCGACGATGCCGTTGCCGCACACCTCGGCGGAGCGGCAATCACTCGCGCAGCCATCGCCCGACGTGACGTTCGCGTCGTCGCACGCTTCGATCGCACCGCGGAGGCCGTCGCCGCACGCGTCGGGGAAGCACGCGCCGCCGATGCACGTCGCGCTCGCCACTCCGGCGAGCGAGCACGCGACGCGGTCGTCGAGATCGACGCACGCGGTGATCTGTCCGGGCTGCACGCAGCGCGTTTGCGTCGCACCCGTTTCGGTGGTCACCATCGCGCACGACGTCCCGGCCGGACAGACCGCATCGCCACAAATCGTGGTGTCGGTGCCGACGCATGCGCCGACAGACATCGCGACGAGCACCCCGAGCCGCATCACTCCTAGATTCGCATGCCCGGCGCTTCGTGACCCGTCGATGCGACGTACTCCTCGTAGCTCCCGCCGTACACGCGAGGACCGGCCGACGTGAGCTCGAGCACGCGGTTCGCGAGCGCTCGCAGGAACTGGCGATCGTGCGAGACGAACATCAGCGTGCCTTCGTAGTCGGCGAGCGCTTTCACGAGCGCGCGCTTCGTCACGATGTCGAGGTGGTTCGTCGGCTCGTCGAGCACGAGCAAGTTGGGCGCGTCGTAGAGCAGCTTCGCGAGCGCGACGCGCGCCTTCTCGCCGCCGGACAGCACGCGCACCGGCTTGAACACGTCTTCGTCGTGGAAGCCGAACGCACCGGCGAGGCTGCGCAGCGTGCCCTGGTTCGCCGACGGTGCGTGCTCTTGCAGCTCGTCGAGCACGGTGTGGTCCGCGGTCAGCGCGTCCATCACGTGCTGCGCGTAGTAACCCATCTGCACGCTCGCCCCGATCGTCGCGGAGCCCGCGTCCGGCGCGACCACACCGGCGACCATCTTGAGCAGCGTGGACTTGCCCGCGCCGTTCTCGCCCATGATCGCCCAGCGCTCGCGGCGCGCGACGGTGAGCGTGAGCCCGTTGTGGACGACGCGCTCGCCGTAGCGCTTGGAGATCCCCGCGATGCGCACCACGTCGTCACCCGAGCGCGACGGCGTGCGGAACTCGTAGGTCTTCTCGATGATCCGCTTCGGCTCTTCGACCTTCTCGACCTTCTCGAGCTTCTTGATGCGCGACTGCACCTGCGCCGCCTTCGCGACGTGTGTCTTGAACCGCTCGATGAACCGGCTCTCCTTCGCGAGCCGCGCTTGCTGTCGCGCGTACTCCGCTTCGCGGCGCTCCGCCTCGATCACGCGCATGCGCTCGTAGAAGTCGTAGTTGCCGGTGTACGTGCGCAGCTCGCCGCCATCGATCTCGACGATCTTCGCGACGATGCGGTTCATGATCTCGCGGTCGTGGCACGTCATCACGACGGTTCCCGTGTAGTCGCGGAGGAAGCCTTCGAGCCACAGGATCGATTCGAGGTCCAAGTAGTTCGTGGGCTCGTCGAGGAGCAACAGGTCGGGGCGCGCGAGCAGGATCTGCGCGAGCGCGACGCGCATCTTCCAGCCACCCGAGAGCGTGCCGACGTCGTTGGCCATCTGCGCGTCGTTGAAGCCGAGGCCGTGCAGGATCGACTGCGCGCGCGCCTCGAGCTCGTAGCCGCCGAGATCCTGATACCGCGACTGAACCTCGCCGAACCGAGCGACCACCTCGTCGAGATCGTCGCCGGGATCCTCGAGCTTCGCGGTCAGCTCGGCGAGCTCGGTGCCGAGCTCGGCGACCTCGCCCGCGCCGGCGCAGGTCTCGGCGAGGATGCTGCGGCCCTTCAGGTCGCCCACGTCCTGGCGGAAGTAGCCGAGGGTGAGCTTCTTCGGGCGCTCGATGCCGCCGTCGTCCGGCTGCTCCTCGCCCGCGATCATCCGGAAGATCGTGCTCTTGCCCGCGCCGTTCGGACCGACCAGCCCGACCTTCTCGCCCGGGTTGATCTGGAACGAGGCTTCGACGAACAGGATCTGTCCGCCGTACTGCTTGCTGACGGAGCTGAACGCGATCACGGCGCGCTCTATAGCACGCTAGTCGGTCCCAGATTTGGGCCCAGATTTGGGCGGCTTCGAGGCCTTCTGGCGGGCCTTGCGGTGCGCTGCGAGCTTTTCGGCCTTGGCCTGGCGCTCGGCCGCCGTGACGCGCTCGCCGGCGAGCTTGTAGAAGCTCGCGAGCCGCTCCGGCGGTACCGCGCCGCGTACCGCGCACCCGGGCTCCTCGCGATGCTGGCAGTCGCGAAATCGACACTGCGCCGCGAGAAGCGCGATGTCGTCGAACGCCTGCTCCGATTCATCCTCGTCGATCCACTGCGCGAGCTCGCGCATGCCGGGCGTATCGATCCACATGCCACCGTCGGGCGCGACGAACAGCTCGCGGCTCGTGGTGGTATGGCGCCCGCGCTCGTCGGCGCGGATCGCGCGCACCTCTTGCTGCGTGCCGATCAGCGCGTTGAGCAGCGTCGACTTGCCGACGCCCGAGCTGCCGAGCAGCACGCACGTCTTGCCGGGGCCGCCATACGCGCGCAGCGCGTCGAGGCCGTTCTCCTTCGACGCGGACACCGCGAGGACGGGCACGTCGGCCAGGGTCGCGAGCGCGGTCAGCGACGGCGACGGATCGTCGACGAGGTCCACCTTCGACAGCACGAGCACGGGCTGGATGCCGCCGTCGCGCAAGAGGCCGATGTAGCGATCGAGGCGCGCCGGTGACAGATCCGAGTTCGCGGACGTGAGTACGAAGCCGGTGTCGATGTTCGCCGCGATCGGCTGCGGGACGGTGGCTTCGCCCGCGGCCTTGCGCACGAGGAAGGTTCGGCGCAGCTCGATGTCGCGCACGACGCCCGCACCGTTGCCGGCGATGGCATCGGTCCAGCGATCGACGTTCACCCAGTCGCCCACGGTCGGGAGCTCGCGCTTGTCGGCCGCGGTGTGAAAGCGCTTTCCGGTCAGCTCGACCCACGCGGTGTTGCCGGCACCGTCGAGCGCACGATACGCCCCGCGGTGCTCCGCGACGATCCGGACGCGAATCGGTGCTTCCGACACGGCGCCCACCATAGCGCCATTTGCTACGGTCGGGAGATGGACCCCACCGAGCGTGCGCGACTCCAGCTCGACCTGGTTCGTCGCTTCTCGGCTGCGGTGCCGCACAACCACGCGCTCGGCATCGAGGTGGTCTCGGTGACTCCGACCGAGGCGCTGTTCGAGCTCCCCTACGACGAGAAGCTCGTCGGTAACCCGGACTCCGGGGTGTTGCACGGCGGAGTGATCACCGCGCTCCTCGACGGCGTCTCGGGCTGCGCGGTGTTTGCGACGATCACCGAGATGGTGCCGATCGCGACGTTGGATCTCCGCATCGACTACCTGCGCCCCGCCGAGGTCGGCCAGGTCGTGCGCGCGAAAGCGACTTGCTACAAGACCACGCGCAATGTCGCGTTCACGCGCGCGGTCGCGTACCACGACGATCCCGACGATCCGATCGCCCACTCCGTCGGCACGTTCATGCTGTCGACGAGCACGGGGAAGGCCAAGTGACGCTCGTCGAGCGCCTCACCGCGGCGAAGGAAGCGGGCGACTACCAGGGCCTGTTCGAGGCGATCCCGTACGCGAAGTTCCTCGGGCTCAAGGCAGAGCTCCACGGCGACGAGCTCGTCACCACGATGACGTACGCGCCGCACTTGATCGGCAACCCGGCGCTGCCCGCATTGCACGGCGGAACGCTCGGCGCGCTGCTCGAGTCCGCGGCGATCTTCGAGCTGTTGTGGCGCGCCGAATCGATCGTGCTGCCCAAGACGATCACGTTCACCGTCGATTACCTGCGCTCGGCCGGCGCGATCGACACGCACGCGCGCGGCACCATCACGCGGCAGGGCAGGCGCGTGTCCAACGTCCGGATCGAAGCGTGGCAGGACGATCGCGCCAAGCCGGTCGCGACGGCGAACGCGATCTTCCTCGTCATGAAGTGAGCTACGCGGCGGGCAGCCGCATCGTGATCACCGCGCCGCCACCGGGCCTGGGTGCGAGCGTGACCTCGCCGCCGAGCGTGGTGGCCACCGAGCGCGCGACACCGAGGCCGACGCCGACGCCCGCGCCGCGCGCACTCGAGCGGAAGAACGGATCGAACGCGCCGCGGACTTCTTCGGCAGTGAGATCGCGGCCGTTGTCGCTAACCTCGACGACGATGTCGGGCTCGCGCTCCTCGACGGCGACGACGATGCGATTGCTCGTGGTGCCGAGCTCGCCATCGAAGCCCGAGCTCGAGAACAGCATCATCGCGAGCACCGCTTGGCCGATGCGCGACTCCTCGCCGGTGACCGGACGCACGGGAAAGATCTGGCGGATCACGTGAGCGCGCGGCTCGAGCGTGGGCGCGGCGAGGCGCAGCGCGGACGCGACGACCGCGGCGAGATCCACGGTCTGCGTCGCGCTGCGCGTGGCGAGCGTCTGCAGCGCGCGCACGTTGGACGCGATGCGCTCGGCGCCGGTGGTGATGTCGTCGAGGCAGCGCATCGCCTGGCGCTGTGCGGGCTCGGGCATCGCGGACATCTGCTTGCGCAGCGAGCGCAGGTTGAGCAGCACCGAGGTCAGCGGGTTGTTGATCTCGTGCGCGAACCCTGCCGCGAGCGCACCGACGAGGCTGATGCGGTCGGCCTCGAGCAGCGACAACTCGGTGTCCTGTGCCGAGCCGACCTCGCGCATGACGATCGCGTACGCGTCGGCGGTCCCCATCGGCACGCGCGACATCGCGCACTCGATCGGCACGTGGTGCCCGTCCTTGTGCACGGCCGTGAGCTCCATCGCCGCCGGCACGGGTTGGCCGGAGCGGAACGCCTCGGACAGGTTCATCGCGAGCGCGCGATGCTCGACGATCAGCGTGTCGATCGGCGGGATGTCCCAGACCTCCTCGAGCGTGTAGCCGAGGAGCGACGCAGCAGCTCGGTTCGTGTACCAGCGCTCGATCACGCCATCGCGCTCGCCGATGAGGATGACCGCGAGGTTCACGGTGACGAGCGCGTCGAGCAGCGCGGGCAACAGCGGCGCGAGGTCCACGCCGTTCGCGGTGCGCTGGCTCACGCGCCCGCCTTCACGAACGTGCCGAGCCCCTTGTCCTTGGTGACGCCGGGGAACTGCAGCACTTGGTTGTGCATGGAGACATAGACGCCGGGGGCGAGCAGCTGCACCGCGAGCAGCGCCTCGGTCAGGTTTTGCAGCGCGTCGGTGGAGCGCAGCTCGTACGGACGCATCGCGCCCGTGAACACGATCGGCGATGCGGGCGTGCCGACCAGCTCGACCACGCGATCGCCCGACACCGCGAGCCGATCGGTGCCGTGCACCACGACGACGCCCGCGCACTCGCGCGCCATGCGACCGGCGATCTCCGCGATCAGCGTGTGGTCCTCGGGGGTCATGTCGAGGCTGTCTTTGTTCATCAGCGAGACGCGCTGCACCTCGACGCCGCGAAGCTCGAGCGACACCAGCATCACGTCGAGCACCGAGACATGATTGGCGAGCACACCCGAGAGCTCGTCGTACGTCTTCTCGATCGTGCCGCCGGTCGAGATCAATGCGATGCGCCGTTTCATAAGAAGAAGTACGCGGCGGCGGCTCCACCGCCGATCAGCAGCAGCACCATTATCATGACCACGAATCCGCGCCCACCGCCGGACGCCTTCGAGGTTGGCGCGGGTGCAGGTGCGGAAATTTCTGCCGAGCGTGTCGCGACCATGTCCGCCGAGGACCGCACCGTGGTCGGCATCTGCACGCTGATCGGGCCGCTTCCGCCGTAGGCCGGACCCTGTGCGCTGATCGGGCCGCTGCTCGTGCGCGGGACCGCGATCGGACCGCTGCCCTGGTTGGTCGCCGGTACGGGAAACTGTCCGCTGACGCCGATCAGGGTTCGATTCGGACCGGTCGTGCGTCCGGGTTGCGCCATCGCCGCCACGCTCGACGGCGTGACGGTGCGCGGGACTGTCGGCACGTTCCAATCGGCGGACGGTGCCCTCGCACCGGGGGCTTCTTGACGCTCGTATTGCGCGAGCGCGGCTTGGTACTCCGCGCGATTGCGGCTGCTCGTGGACAGCTCGTCCTGCGGCGGATGCGATCCGATCGGCACGCCCGGCGGCGGCGGAATCGTCGGCGGAAGCGCACCGAGCGCACTCGCGACATCCGTCGACGAATCCGCGTTCTCGACCGAGATGACCATCGACTCGCCGCCGACCTCGAACTCGTCGATGTACGCGGGGCTCCGCGTGCGCCGCACGGGCTCGGTCGCCATGTCGAAGTCGAAGCGCTCGAGCCACTCGACGACGCGCGTGGACTCCACGTGCAGCCCGAGGCGGCGCGTCACCGTGGTCATCGCGTTGCGCAGCGCGGTCGCGTGCTGCCATCGCTTGTCCGGATCGCGCTCGAGTGCGGTCATGATGATCTCGTCGATCTCGTGCGGCACGCCGGGGTTCGTACGCGACGGCGGCTCGATCTGCAGCTCGCGCACGCGCATCAGTGTCTTCATGTCGTCACCCGTCGAGAACAGCGGTCGATTCGTGAGCAGCTCGTGCGCGATCACGCCGACGGCGAACAGGTCCGCGCGCGCGTCGATGCGACCGGCGAGGTACTCCGGTGCCATGTAGCCGAACTTGCCCTTGATGGTGCCCGACATCGTCTGCATCCCCTGCGCGGACGCCTTCGCGATGCCGAAGTCGATCAGCTTCACGATGCCCTCGTCGGACACGATGATGTTCGCCGGCGAGACGTCGCGATGGATGATGCCGAGGCGCTGTCCGTCGTGGTCGCAGAGGTTGTGCGCGTAGTCGAGCGCGTCGCAGATCTGGTTCACGATGTTCATCGCGATCGGCACGGGCATCGAGCTGCGGTTCTGCGCGAGGCGGCGCAGCACCTCGCGCAGGTTGCGCCCGGTGACGAGCTCCATCGCGATGAAGTAGATGTCGCCGACTTTTCCGAGCTCGTAGGTCTGCGCGACGTTGCCGTGCCGCAAGAAGCTCGCGAGCCGAGCTTCGCGCACGAACGCGGCGACCATGTCTTCGTTCGCCGCCACGTGCGGCAACATCCGCTTGAGCGCGACGACCTTGTGAAAGCCTTCGATGCCGCTCTTCTCGGCGCGATGAACGACGGCCATGCCGCCTTGGCCGAGCTGTTCGTATACGCGATACGGTCCGAACTGGTCGAACGGACCTCTCGGGTTCACGCGCTGATGGTAGCGCGTCTACGGACAGCTCGGGCGCGGCAAGTCATGCGCGAGCGCGACCAAGCGTGCGTAGTTGTCCTGCATACCTTCCAACAGATCACTCGCGTTACCGCTGATGGCGTCCAGGTGCTCGACAAATGCCAGCTCTGAAACGTTCGGATCGTCCGTCGCGATCACCTGGATCGTACCTTCGGACACGTTGATGAAGTCGCTACCCTGGATCTTCTGATGGCGGATCATCCCGAGCACCGGCTGCTCGGACGTGCCCTCGATGATCCCGTACCGCCACTGATCGTCCCACTCGACGGTCACGATGTCCTCCACGACGTAGCGGACGACATAGTCGACCTCGTACGCGGGATCCGCGCCGAGCGTCACCGTCTGCGAGTTCGTGCGGCAACGCGCGACCATCGCCTCGGGATCCTTGGTCAGGCCCCACAGCGTCGCCGGATCCACGAACACGAACCCGCGACCGTGGGTTTGTTCGGTGTCGCCGCTGCGGCCCTGCAACGAGCGCAGCTCTTCCGTCGGAGTGCCCGTGGCATCGGGGACTCGATTGTCCTCGAGCGGCTCGAGCCCGGGCGGGAACGGCGTACTCACGTCGTCCTGGCAACCTGCCAGACTAGCCAGTGCCAGAACGATCGCGAGCTTCATGCAGGTGTTTCGCCCGGTGGTTTCGCGACGAATCGCGCGGTCGCGATCGGCGTGGTCTTTCGCGTCACGAGGAGCAGCGTCGCGACGGGAATGACGAGGTTGATAGCGAGCGGGATGAACATCGTGATCATCTCGGGATCGAAGCGACGGCTGATGTGTGAGACCTCTTTGAGGAGTGGATACATGATCCACACCGTCAACACGCCGACGACCACAGCATACGCCATCGCGATCACGCGCGATGGACCGCTCATGCGAACGAGCTCGTAGCCCGCCCACGCCTGGAACGCGACCATGCCGGCGTTCCACCACAACGACTTCGTCGCCATCGGTCCCATGAACGACGCCATCTTCAGACCCTCGATGCCCATCACCTCGCTGCCGCCGATGAGCTGCGGGATCAGCATCGTCGCGGACAACATCGCGTGGCCGAGCAGCAGCCACCCGAGGCCCGTGAGGCCCGCGTCGGGAGAGCGGCGGTGGCTCGTGCCTTGGTCACCCGCCATGAGATCCGCGAACTGACGCTCGCCGTAGAAGCGGCGGATGATCAGCGGCCACGCCATGAGGAGCCAGCAAACGCCGGCGACCATCGCGACGACGACGATGTTCATCGCGCCCATCATCGACACGACGAGGATCGCACCGGACGCGCAGAACGACGAGATCACGCCAAAGTTCGCGTAGCGGTTTGCCTTCTCGACGTTGCCCTCGAGGCTCGTCTCGCGCAGACCCGCGAGGCCCGCCTGCACGTGGAAGATCGAGCGCACGAGCAGCATGACGAGCGCGACGAGCAGCAGCACGCCCGGGCCTTGCGACATGAGCGCGCCGCCGGACTGCAGCATGAGGAACAGGAACGCGCCGATGCCGAGCGCGCCGCACAGGCCGAGCACGGTCATCAGGATCGACGCGCCTTCGAAGCCCTTGTCCTCGGGGACCGGGATCTCCGTCGCGAAGCGCTTGAACCGCGGCAGCGCGAACAACACCGCGAGCAGGATCGGCCACGCCGCGAGACCGAGGCCGACGCCGACGGTGGCCTTGATCGGGACGTGGACCTTCCAGTGGAGGAACAGCGCGAGCAGCGCGGACTGCGCGATCGCGATGACGATGTAGCGCTTCGTGCCGGTCAGCGGGCTGCCCGTTCCGTCGAGCGTCTTGTGGCCGTAGAGCAGCTCGGTGCCGGCCATGCGATGGAACGCCGAGCGACCGATGCACAGCATGACGGCGAGCAGCATGAGTCCCTTGTCGTCGGCGCGGCCGAGCGGCAGGAACACGAAGAACAACAGCATCAGCGAGCCGTACGCGGCGAAGATCGTGCCGCACAGCTGCATCAACAGACCGAGTGTCGTCAGACCCTGGTCCGAGGGGACCCGCTCGGCGGTTTCGTGGTCAGTCATGGGTCCTCCGGTAGCCACGTGAGTATACGGCTGCATCGTCCTGTTTCGGACGTTTCGAAGGGTCAGGAAGTCGCAAGTCGGTGCCGCCGCAGGCGATCCACGAGGAGCGGCAGACGATCCTGCCCCCACGTGACGAAGTCGCCGATGCGGAACGATGGCACGCCCCACAGCCCGATGCCGTTGAGATCAGCGGCGTTGTCGTGGGCTTGCTTGAGGGCGGCCGCGTCGGCGATCGCGGCCTTGGCCTCGTCCCACGGGAGATTGGCACGCTCGACGATGTCCTTGAGGTCGACGTACTCCGCGACGTCCCGCGCTTCGGACCAGATGCCGCGCATGGCCGACTTCGCGAACGCGAGGCCCGCGCCGCGACCGTTGGCCCAGTGCTGGATCGCGAGGCAGTTCTCGACGCCGACGCCGAGCGGATCGCAGATCTCGCCGAACGGGATGTTCAGGCGATCCGCTTCGCGCTTCGCGTCGTGCGCGATGTACATGCGCTTGACGTTCGGGAGCTGCGCGCCGCGCGCGACCATCGGAAAGATCTGCTTGAGCGTGAGCGGCACGCCGAACGGTGCGAGCGCGGCTTCGATCTGCTCGAGCGCGATGTACGAGTACGGCGAGCGAAACGAGAACCACATCTCGCAGTGAAGCGGCTTGTCGCTGAGCTTCTTCGGTCCGCGATCAGCCTCGGGGCGCGGCGTGACGACGTTCGCGCGATCGACGCCGAACGCCTCGGCGAGCGCGGTCTCGAGGTACGGCAGGCGATCGATGCCCCAGTACCACGTACCGTCGAAGTGCATCATCGCGCCCTGGTAGTGGCCCGCCTTGCGCAGGTCGCTGTACGCGGTGTTCAAGACCGGCAGCACCGAGCCATGTGACTCGGAGCCGTAGGTGCCCATCATCGCGACGAGCTTCTTCTTGTCCTTGGACCACAGCGCCTGCGCGAGCTCGATCGCGGCGGCGAGCTGCTCGCGCGCGGGACGTTGGCGAATGAGCACCGCGCCGATGTCGCGCACCATGCCGGCGTCTGCTTCGCCTTTGCCCGGGAAGTCGATGTCCCAGTACTCGGCGAGCTCGGCGGCGTCGCGCAGCGAGTGATGAATACGCAACTGCGGTTGTGGATTCACGTCCGTCGCCGGTGAGGTCACCGTGGTGAACGACAGCTCGACGGGATACGCCTCGACCAGCCGCGCCGCGGCTTGCGCCGTGATGTAGCTCCACGGGTCCGTGATGTCGAAGTACACGTCGAGGCGCTTCGGCGTGCTCGTGACCGCGGACTTCACCTGGGTCACGGCACGGCGGATCGCATCACCCGGCGCACCGAGCCAGGCCGAGATGGCTTTCCCCTTGAGGCGCTTGGCGATGATCATTTCCGGCTGTACATAGACGCCGCAGTGTCCGAACACAAGCCTGGTGGCGGCGGGCCGCCCCCTCCGCCCGACGAAGCTGCGATTGCAAGCGCGATCGCAGTGCTCGAGTACCTCGGGGAGGACCTGCGCCGTCTCGCGGCGGTCCCCGAAGATCTACGGATCAAGCTCGTCAGCGCGGGCGGTCAGCTGTCGCGCCCCGATCGCTACAGCCGCAAGCAGCTCGGCAAGGTGCTCGCCCGCCAGCGCGTGGCGGCGAAGCGCGATGCCGATCGCGCGGTGCTCGATCAGACCGGCATCCGGCAGCTGCGCAAGGAACCCGTGTTCCGCACGCCGCTGCCCAAGCCGCAGCAGATGGAGCTCGACGCTCCGATCCGCGACGACGAAGGCGATGTCGATGCGTGGGCCGCCGCCGAAGCGGAGCGCGAGGAGTCAGAAGCAGCACCGCGCGTGTCGACGGCGCGCATGTGTTACGTGTGCAAGACCGAGTTCCACGAGCTGCACCACTTCTACGATCAGATGTGTCCGCCGTGCGCGGAGCTCAACTGGCAGAAGCGGAACCAGACGGCGGACCTCCGCGGTCGCGTGGCGCTGGTGACCGGCGCGCGCGTGAAGATCGGCTACCAGGCCGCGATGTTCCTCTTGCGCGCGGGTGCCGAGGTCGTCGTGCTCACGCGCTTCCCGCGCGATGCGGCGCGGCGCTTCGCACGCGAGGTCGATGCGAGCGAGTGGACGCATCGGCTGCACGTCTACGGCATCGATCTGCGCCACACACCGAGCGTGGAGCTCTTGTGCCAGCACCTGGTGCAGACGCTGCCGCGCCTCGACGCGCTGATCAACAACGCGTGCCAGACCGTGCGCCGTCCGTCGGGTTGGTACGATCACGTCCTCGCGCCGGAGACCGAACCGTACGCGCAGCTCGCGGCGCCCGAGAAGGCCATGCTCGAGCGACATCACTCGCTGGGCGAGGGCATCGTGCGCGCGGCGGGTCACGAGATCCACGCGACCGGTCTGTGGAAGTCCGCGGTGCTCTCGCAGGTGCCGCTGATCGAGGAGGACTTCGAGCGCGGCGAACACCTGTTCCCGACGGGGCGCCTCGATCAGGATCTGCAGCAGGTCGATCTGCGCGACACGAACTCGTGGCGACTCACGCTCGCCGAGGTGCCGACCGCCGAGCTGCTCGAGGTGCACCTCGTGAACGCGGTGGCGCCGTTCGTGCTCAACGCGCGGCTCCGTCCGCTGCTCGCGAGGGTGCCGACGCGCGATGCCCACGTCGTCAACGTGAGCGCGATGGAGGGCCAGTTCTACCGGCGGTGGAAGACCGACAAGCACCCGCACACGAACATGGCGAAGGCCGCGCTCAACATGATGACGCGGACGTCGGCGGTCGAGTACGTGCGCGACGGCATCCACATGAACAGCGTCGACACCGGCTGGGTCACCGACGAGGATCCGTTGCACCACGCGGAGCGCAAGACCAAGGTCCACGGGTTCCACCCGCCACTCGATATCGTCGACGGCGCGGCGCGCATCGTCGACCCGCTGTTCGACGGCGTGAACACCGGCACCCACCTGTGGGGCCTGTTCCTCAAGGACTACAAGCCTGCTCCGTGGTGAAGCAGGCCGGACCGCCTCGCGACGGAAGGCGGATCTCGGGTACGTGCGGGGCTGTTTTCCTTGCGCCGGTGGGGAGGTGACCTCTAACTTCTACAGACGGTGGCGAGCCCGCGGATGACGATCGACGCGAGCCTGTGGGACGGGCAGCGTCGCGACGTTCCCGCCACGAATGCGGCCACGCTGATGTTCTCGGCCGCGCATCCGCGACGCATCGCGCGCGGGTCGACGGATCCGAAGACGCTGTTCGTCGGCGCGTATGCGAAGTTCGTGGATGCGTGCCGCGCGTTCGACGAACCGGGCCTCGCCGTGATCGCGGTGGACGAGGACACCTGCCGGCCCGCCGGCATCGTTCGCCTCACCGCGCGCGTGCAGCGACCGGTGGCCGCGATCATCGGTCGTCACGATCACTGCGATCTCTATCTGCACGCTCGCGAAGACCTCGCGCTACGCCAGCTCGCCGTCGTGATGGAGCCGGTCGCGAGCTGGTCGCCGGGCTCGACGAACATTCGCTATCGCATGCTCGATCTGCGAACCACCGAAGCGATGACGGGCGAAGACGGCAAGCGCATTCGCGGGCTCGTCGCGGAGGGGCCCGCGATCGTTCGCTGCGGCGGCTTCACGCTGTTCGCGCTGCCGCTCGGTGATCCGTCGGACTGGCCGGCCTCCGCGGAGGACGCGTGGTCGATGCTGCCGGCGCGCGTGTACCTCGACGAGATTCCATCGGACATCGCGCGCGGCTCGCTGCCCGTGATGCCGCAACGCCTCCCGGAGCGCCTGAACGCCGCGTCGACGATCACGCGCACGCCGGGCGTTCGCGACACCGGCATGCGGCTCGTGCAAGGCGACATCGCCGGGTGCCTCGAGCTCTACACGCCGACCAAGCAAGTCACGCTCGCCATCGGCGAGTCCGCGCTGAAGGACGGCGTGTTGATCGGTCGCTACGATCGCTGCGACGCGAAGGACATCGCCGGCGACGATACGTCGTTGTCGCGCGTGCACGCGCTGCTGATGCGCGTCGAGGATCGCTTGCTGCTCCTCGATACCGCGAGTAGCAACGGGACGTTCGAGCGCGGCGAGCAAGTGCGCGTCGTCGTCATCGACGCGGACACCGAGCTGCGCCTCGGCAAGAAGACGTACGCTCGCTGGCGCGCCGTCTCGAAGTGATCGATCACTCGGGTGCGCAGACCACCGCGTCGAACGAGCCGCTGATCGCATCGCTGCCGATCTGCAGCTCGTACGTTCCTGCGACGCAGCCACCGGCATAGGTGACCTCGAGGGATCCGTTGGTCGCTTCGGCGATGTCGAGGCCGGTCTCGTCCTCGACGAGCGCGACCACCTTGTCCGAGGGACACCGAAACGCACTCGCGACGCTGATCGCGTATGTCGCCGGTTTCGGCGTGTCGCAGAACAGCACGCTGATCCTCCGGCCTGTCCCCGGAGCGCCGCACGCGCCATCGCCCTCGTCGAGACCGAGCGCCCACGCGACGCCACCGAACGGTCGCGGGTTCGGCGTGATCAGCGACGCGCGCATGAACGGACCGAGCGGCGTACCCGCGACGACGCCCTCTCCGTCGGAGAATCCCTCGGGCTTGCACGTCTCGTCCGGATCGTCGCCGCACGCAGCGAGAACGACGATCGCGAACAGCACAGCGCGCATGTGCTGCTTGGATATCACTAACGGCGGCGCAGGAGGCGACGAAGGAACGCGCTCGCTTCGGGCACGCGCGCGACCGCCATGCCCGCGAGATAGATCACGCCGAACGTGCCGATCGCGGCGATCGATGCCATCCACACGCGTGACCCGAGCTCCATCGCGAGGTGATGCGCGCCATAGCCGGCGGCTCCTGCCAGCGCGGCGATCGCGAGCGCGGTGAGCCCGAGCTTCGTCGGGATCGCGACCTTGCCGATGCGCTTCGACAGCCAGCGCTCGAGGAGCAGGAACTCGATCCACGCGGCGAAGCCCGCGCTCGCCGTGAGGCCGAACGCGCCCCACGTCGCCGAGTAGCCCGCGGCGTCGCGGATCGGCAACGCGAACGCATAGCCCAGCACGCCGGTCAGCGCGACGCGAACGAGCGCGGCGTGGAGCGGAGGCTTCGGATCGCCGAGCGCGTAGAACGCGGACGCGAGCAGGCGTCCCTGCGTTCCCGCCGAGAGCCCGAGCGCGCTTCCCGCGAGCACGATCCACACGACGCGGGTGTCGGCCGCGCCGAAGCGGCCGGTCTGGAACAGGAGCGCGATGATCGCGTTGCCGATCGCGAGGAACGCGATCGCGCTCGGCACCACGAGGAACACCACGCGGCGCAGGGCAGGGCGCAGCCGCTCGTGCAGCTTCTGCGCGCGCACTTCGTCGGTGCCCGTCGCCGACGACATCTCGGGCAGCTCGGCCGCGGAGATGGCCATGCCGAACAACGACACCGGCAACAGGTAGAGGATCTGCGCCTTCGCGATCGCGGCGACGATGCCCAGGCCAAGAAAGCTCGCGAGGATCCCGTCGATATAGCCGCTGATCTGCACCGAGCCGCGACCGACGAGGATCGTGCCGAACGCGCGGATCGTCGCGCGCACGCCGGCGTCGTTCACCGCGAGCGCGGGCTTCGCGCTGCCGACCAGCCGCAGCGCGAGCGGCAGCTGGACGAGGAACTGCGCGCCCGATCCGATCACCGCACCCCACGCGAGCCAGATCGCGATGTCCTCGGTGTGGCCCGCGAACCGCCGCCCCGCGACGATCGCGGTCGCGATGATCGCGGTGTTCCACAGCACCGGCGACACGTACGACAGGAAGAACCGGCGATGACTGTTGAGCACGCCCAAGCACCACGCGCTCATCACGAGCAGCGTCATGCCGGGGAACAGGATGCGAACCATGGTGACCGTCAGCTCGCGCTTCGCGTCGGGAAACCCGGGCGCGAGCACGCTGACGAGCGGATCCGCGGCGACCACACCCGCGAGCGAGATCAGCGACGCGACCAAGAGCAGCAACGTGCCCACGGTGCGCGCGACGCGCGCGGCGTCTTCGTCGCGACCCTCCGCGCGCAATCGCGAGTACACCGGGATGAACGACGCGCTGAGCACGCCTTCTCCGAGAAGGTTCTGCAGCACGTTCGGGATCCGCAGCGCGGCATTGAACGCATCGGCGGCCGGTGACAGGCCGAGGTAGAACGAGATCACGCGCTCGCGAACGAGGCCCGCGATGCGCGACAGGAAGATGCCCGCGCCCACCGCGAGCGCACCACCACCGCGACGCTTCTTCGCGGCGCGGGAATCGGGTAGACCACCGCCATCGGGCGCAGCATGATCGCGCGCATCACCGCCGCGTTCCGGCGCTGGGGGCGGCGAGGGCGACATCGCCCGATATTCTGCGCCTCGCGTGTCGACGGCAAATTAACGATCGGAGGAGATTCCGCGCAGGCGATCTCCTGGCTCGTGTCACTTCAGGCGCAGCTCGATCGCGAGCGCCTTGCCGGCGCGCTTGCCACCGAGCTCGACGACCTGGAGCTTGTCGATCTGCGCGTACAGATCGAGGAGCTGCTGCGCGCTCTTGATCGGCTCGCCGTTGATCGAGTCGATCGTGTCGGACGACTTGAGGCCGAGGGCGGCCGGCAGCGAGCCCGCGGTCACGCCGTAGACGCGCACGCCGCCGATCTCGCCGTCCTTGTTCACGATCGGGGTCATGCGGATCTTGCCGGGCTTTTGCACGCCGGTGACCAGCTCGCGCACGAGCTCGCGGCGGACCTCGTACGTCTTGTCGTCGATCTTCTTGATCGAGTCGGCGTACGGATCGGGTGGCGACGGATCGCGTGCAGGCTTTGCCGAGCCGCTCGGATCCGTCGCCGGAAGATCGAGGAGACGCAGGGTCGCGTGGACTCCCGCGAGATCGACGACGTCGATCGAGACCGGGCCGATCCGATCGATCGCACCGACGCCGGGGATGCGATCGCCGAGGCCCCAGTCGCCTTGCACTTCGGTCTCGGGAACACGCACGGTCGCGCGCGGCTCTTTGCCGATCGCGGTGGCGATCAGGATCGCCGGCTTGCCCGCGAAGCGCGCGGACGAACCATCCGTCGGCCCTGGATCCGAAGGCGCGCACGTCGAGCAGAACATGTTCCGCGCGACGAGATCGGCGCCATCGAGGGGAACGCGGGTCGGAGCAGCAGGAGTCACCACGTGGGGAGGCACGAGTGGTGACACGCTCGAGGGGGCAAACGCCTGCGCTTCGACGATCGAGCTCGCCGCGTTCGCCGCGAATGCGGAGCACACGAGGATGGCAACGACCGCGATGATCCAGGTCCGACGGAGAAGACCTCGTGCGAGCGACGGGAAGATTCGCAGCATGGGCCTCGACCCCAGACACATCAATCGACGTGCCACGGGGCGAGTCGGGCAAATCGAGCTGCAAGCACCCGATCTCGCGCCGACGGAGTCCCCGATCGCGCCATCGACGCGCCAGCGCGACCGGCGGACACCGCAAAGTCCTGCCAATCTGGCAGGGCCCGTACTTTGCTCACTTCGCGCATGTATGATGGCGACCTCGTGAGCGACTCGTCCTCCACGCCGAAGCAGATCGGACGATATACGATCGTCGATCGGCTCGCGGTGGGCGGCATGGCCGAGCTGTTCAAGGCCACGCTGTCCGGGGACCACGGCTTCTCCAAGCTCGTGGCGCTGAAGAAGATCCTGCCGCACCTCGCGGCCGACAAGTCCTTCGTCGAGATGTTCCTCGACGAGGCGCGCATCACCGCGCAGCTCGATCACCGCCACATCGTGCAGGTGTTCGAGCTCGGGACCGATGCGGACACCCCGTACATCGCGATGCAGTTCGTGGATGGCCTCGACGTGCTCGCGCTCCTTCGCGAGTGCGCGCGCGTTCAGATCCGCTTGCCACCCGACCTGTGCGCGCTGATCGCCCGCGACGTGCTCGATGCCCTCGACTACGCGCACAACGCCGTCGATCAGAACGGCAAGGCGCTCGGCATCATCCATCGCGACATCTCGCCGGGCAACGTGCTGCTGTCCTGGCGCGGCGATATCAAGCTGACGGATTTCGGCATCGCGCGCGCGGCCGAGCGCCGGCACAAGACCGAGGCCGGAACGCTCAAGGGCAAGTACGGCTACATGAGCCCGGAGCAGGTCTCGGGCGGCGAGATCGATCCGCGCAGCGACATCTTCTCGGTCGGCATCCTGCTCGCCGAGATGGTGATGGCGCGGCGGTTGTTCACGTCGACAAACGACCTCGACATCCTGCTCATGGTGCGCGACGCGCGCCTCGATCGCCTGCACAAGTACGCGAGCGAGTTCCCCGTCGAGCTTCGCGTGCTCACGGTGCGCGCGCTGCAGCGCCGGCCCGAGGATCGCTGGCAGAGTGCGGCGCAGTTCCGCGACGCGATCGATGAATGGATCCGTCGCACGACACGCGTGGGACCGCGCGAGCTCGCGGGCCTGATCGGCCAGGTGATGAACTCTCCGACGGCCGCGCTCGAGCCGGGCGAAGCCGTCGTGCAGGAATCGATGGATCCCGAGGCCGGGCTGTCGGGGCCGATGACGCGCATGTCGATCGCGAAGGCCGAGGCCGATGCCGCGGCCGCGCGCGCGGCGTACATCGCGGGCGATGCGATTCCCACCGGCGTTGTCGGTGACGAGCGCTCGAGCGGCGTGATCTCCGTCGGCGAGGACGACCTCGTCGCCGAGAACGTCGAGATTCCGTCGGGACCGCGCGAGGTCGGCGATCTCAAAGAGCACCCGATGATGCGCGTCGCGTATCGGCTCGCGAAGCAGAAGGGGACCGGCATGCTCTCGATCGAGGGTCGGGCCGGCGTGCTCAAAGAGGCGTACCTCGTCGATGGACAGCCGCAGTTCGTGCACTCGAACGTCGAGAGCGAACGCCTCGGCAACTTCCTGATCCAGCAAGGTGCGCTGACGCCGCAGTCGCTGCAGCGCGCGCTGTCGGTGATGCATCACTTCGGCGGACGGCTCGCCGACACGCTCGTGGGTCTCGACATCCTCGATCCGCTCGAGGCGTATCGCCTGCTCGCGAAGCAGGTCGCCGCGAAGCTGATGGAGACGTTCTCGTGGCAGAAGGGCCGCTACACGTGGACGCCGCGCCATCCCAATCCGTGGAAGGCGCGCTCGCTCCACCTCGATGCGTTCCGCGTGATCGGCGCGGGTGCAGCGCAGCTCGGCGAGCCGCTCGTCGAGGATTGGCTCGTGCAAAACACCAAGGCGTTTCCCGTGCGCGAGCCGGTCCAGGAAGGCGAGCTCGCGCAGTTCGGTCTCGGCGATGCGCTGTTGCGCGTGTACTCCCTCCTCGACGGACGCACGCGGCTCGGCGAGCTCGCGGGCAAGGTTCGCTCCGCGGAGGCACGCCTCAACTTGTTGCGGCTCACCTACCTGCTCGTGCAGACCGACAACGCGCGCCTGAGCTAGCGAACGAACGATGTCCGCGTTGTTGACCGTACAAGGGCTCGAGAAGCGCTACGGAACGCGGCGCGTGCTCGACGGTGCATCGTTCGCTCTGCACGAGCGTGACCGCATCGGCATGATCGGCGCGAACGGCGCGGGCAAGACCACGCTGCTCAAGATGCTCGTCGCGCGTGCGATGGGCATCGACGACGCGACGCTCGTGCCGGACGACGGGCTCATCACGTGGCGCAGAGATCTTTCGATCGAGTACGTCTCGCAGGAGCCGACATTCCCCGAAGATGCCACCGTCGGTAGCGTGCTCGCGCGCGAGGGCGTCGAGGATTACGAGATCGGAACGATCTCGAACGCGTTGCAGCTCCCGCCGCTCGAATCGCGCATGGACACGCTGTCCGGTGGCGAGAAGCGACGCACCGCGCTAGCAAACGCGATGCTCGGCAAGGCAGAGGTGTTGATCCTCGACGAGCCGACCAACCACCTCGACACGCCGACCGTCGAGTGGCTCGAGCAGAAGCTCGCGTCGTGGCCCGGCGCACTGATCGTCGTCACGCACGATCGCTACTTCCTCGATCGCGTCGCGACGCGGATCCTCGAGGTCGATCGCGGCAAGGTCTACTCGTACGAGGGCGACTACGCCGAGTTTCTGCTCAAGCAAGCCGAGCGGCTCTCGACGGAGACCGAAGCCGAGTACCAGCGCGTGTCGTTCATTCGTCGCGAGATCGAATGGATCCGCCGCGGCGCACCGGCGCGCACGACGAAGGCGAAGGCCCGCATCGATCGCTTCGATGCCGCCGTCGGCGCGGCACCCACCGCCGATGATCAACGTCCCGCACAGCTCGCGTTGCGCTTGCCCACCGGGCCGCGCCTCGGCTCGACGATCATCGATCTGCAGAAGGTCGGGAAGTCGCTCGGCGGCAAGCTGCTGTTCAAAGACCTCACGTACACGATGAAGGCGCGCGATCGCATCGGTATCGTCGGTCCGAACGGCGCCGGCAAGACGACGTTGATCAAGACGATCCTCGGCCTCATACCGCCCGATAGCGGCAAGGTCACCGTCGGACCGAACACGCGGCCCGCGTACCTCGAGCAAGGCCGCACCGAGCTTCGCGACGACCTCACGGTGATCGAGGAAGTCGGCGATGGCTACGACTACGTCGATCTCCCCGACGGCAAGGTCCATGTCCGCAGCTTCCTGCGCATGATGGCGTTCCCGGACTCGGTCTCGGACACGAAGGTCGGCAAGCTGTCGGGTGGCGAGCGCAATCGCGTGCAGCTCGCGCGGCTCTTGCGCCGCGGTGGCAATCTCTTGGTTCTCGACGAGCCGACGAACGACCTCGACCTGCCGACATTGGGTGCGCTGGAGGAAGGCCTGATCGATTTCCCCGGCTGCGCGCTGATCGTCTCGCACGATCGCTGGTTCCTCGATCGCGTCGCGACGGCGATCCTCGCGTTCGAAGGCGACGGCCAGGTCACGCTGTACGAGGGCAGCTATTCGTTCTACGCCGAGCGTCGCAAGAAGGCGGTCAAGAAGGACGCGCGCAAGGCACCGACGGAGACCAAGGAAACGAAGCCTCCGCCGATGAAGGGCGTCGTTCGCAAGCTGACGTTCAAGGAGAAGCACGAGCTCGCTGCGATCGAAGAAACGATCGCCACCGCCGAGCGCAAGGTCCTCGAGCTCGAGGCAACGCTCTCGGATCCAGCGGTGTTTCGCGATCGCCTGACGGACGTGCAGAACCTCGTCACGAAGCTCGATGCCGCTCGGGCCGAGGTCGAGCGCCTCTATGCGCGGTGGTCCGAGCTCGACGCGATCGCCGCGCTGTCGCCACCCTAGCCTCGTCGAGGCGGACCTATGTCCGCAGCTCCTCGAGGGCGTCGGGCGTGTCTACATCGACGAGGATCGCCGGATCGTCGACGGCGAGCCAGGTGACGCGATCCGCGTTGCGCTCGATGATCCCGCGCGCGCCGACATCGCCCTCGAGCGCGTGGATCTCCGCGAACCGCCGCCGCCCCCACAGCACCGGATTGCCGCGCTTGCGCTCGCACGTCGGCACGACGACCGCGCCTTCATCGCTCGCCGCTTCGAACGCGCCGATGATCAGCGAGAGGTGATCCGCGGTCACGCGCGGCATGTCGCCGAGGCACACGAGCGCGCCTGCGACATCGCCCACCGCCGCGATCCCGGCGCGCAGCGAGCTCGCCATGCCGCTCGCGTAGTCGGCGTTGTGGACGAACGTGACGTCGAGACCGTCCAGCGCGTCGCGCACGCGATCCGCGTCGTTGCCCGTGACGACCACGACCGGCCGCGCCTTCGACGCGAGCGCCGCGCTCACCGCGTGGTGCACGAGCGGCTTGCCTCCGAGATCGGCGAGCAGCTTGTTCGTACCCATGCGCGACGCCTTGCCCGCGGCGAGGACCACCGCCGCCACGCCGGTGCGCGCGCCGCGATCCTTCGCATCGCGCGGGGTCGGTCGCGCGGCCTCGTCGAGCAAGCCGCCCACGCCGAGCTTCGCGATGCTCGCTGCCTCGATCGGCAACCCCGCGACCACGCGCTCGAGCACCCAATCGAAGCCGCTGCGCGCGAGCGACCGTGCACATCCGGGCAAGCCGATGAACGTCGCGTCGCCGATCGTGCCGAGCAGCAAGAGGTTCCCGGGATCCACGGGCATACCGAACCGCGTGACCTCGCCGCCCGCGCGGCGCAGCGCCTCGGGGATGACGTCGCGGCGATCCATGATCGCCGACGCGCCGAGCGCCATCACGGGATCGCAGCCCGCGGCGGCGAGCGACCGGATCGCGTCCGCCGCGGACTCGACATCGTGCGCGACGCGCAGATCCTGGACCAACTCGCTGTCGAGCCGCGACAGGCGCACGCGCAGCGCCGCCGTCGCGCGATCGAGGATCGCGGGCGCCGTCGAGGGAAACTGCGTGAGCACCACGCCCGCGCGCCGCGGCGTCCACATCGCGACGCGGATCGCGGGCATGCGCGCCTCCTTCGTGACGTCCGTGGATCGCACGGCCTCGCAGGCCGCGTGCACCTCGCGCGCTTTCACCGCGAACGGGATGATCTTCACGGTCGCCACGATCTCGCCGGCTCGCACCGGCTGCGCGTCCGGCAGCGTCGCGATCGTGATTGCTTCATCGATCGAGTTCGCGCGCGTGATCGCGGCTTCGTCGACGACGAACAGGCCGTCGCACGCCGCGCGCACGTTCGCGCGTCCCGTCTTCTCCGCATCGACGCGCAGTCCGATACCCGTCGCCGTGCCGAGGATCTCGAACGCGAGCTCGTCGAGATCCACGCGGGTCAGCTCCTTCACGAGCGCCGCCGCGATCGCCGCCGCGGCGGAGTCCTCGTCGAGCTCGTCGGGATCGATCCGCGCGCACACGACCTCGGTGATGCCCGCTGCTTCGAGCGCGGCGACATCGGCGGCCAGGAGCGTGGTGCCCTTCGTGATCGTTCGCGCTCCCGCTTTCGTCGTGTGCACGAGCACCGCGCCGATCGCATCGCCGACGCGAAGCGGGCCGAGCCTCACGCCGAGACCCCGCGCGGATCACGGCCGCGCAACGCGGCGATGATCTCCGCGAGGATCGACACCGCGATCTCCGCCGGGCTCTTCGCGCCGATGTCGAGTCCGACGGGGCCATGCAGTCGATCGATCGCGCCACGCGCGGCGCTCGCGCCGAGCCGCTCTCGTCGCGCGGCGTGTGTCTTCTTCGAGCCGAGGCAGCCGATATAGAACGCGGGCGACGTCATCGCGACCACGAGCGCCGGATCGTCGAGCTTCGGATCGTGCGTGAGCGCGACGATCGCGGTGCGCGCATCGATGCGCAGCTGCTCTAGCGCGACATCGGGCCACGTCGTGACCAACTCGTCGTGCGGGAACCGCTCCTTCGTCGCCCACGCGCGGCGCGGATCGACCACGGTCACGGCGAACCCCGCGACGCGAGCCATCTGCGCGAGCGGCGCTGCCACGTGCACCGCGCCGACGAGGATCAGCCGGAGCGGCGGATTGTGCGGCTCGACGAGCACCGCGCCGTCTTCCGTGTCGACGACAAACGCCACGTCCGTCCGCAACGCACGTGCGATCGGCTCGCGCAGCGCCTCGTCGACCGTGCGGCGAACGTGCGTCGCGAGTCGATCGATCGGCGCGTCGTCGCCGGGACCCGCGACGAGGTGCGGGCCCGTCGGATACGCGCTCGCGTCACCGCGCTGCCGTGGTCGGTCCTCGCGGAGCGGCGTGAGCAACACGACGGGACGCTTCTGCGCTCGCGCATCGCGCAGATCGCGCACGCGCACCGGCGAGGCCACCTCGATGAACACCTCGATCTTGCCACCGCACGCGAGGCCGACCTCCCACGCGATCTCGTCGGCGACGCCGAACGACAGCACGCCCGCGCCGCGCTCTCCCGCGAGCATCGCGATCGCCTCGGTGATCACCGCGGCCTCGATGCAGCCTCCGCTGACCGAGCCGATGAACTCGCCGGTGTCGGTGCACGCGAGCTTGCTGCCCGCCGGCCTCGGCGAGCTGCCCCACGTGCGAATCACCGTCGCGAACGCCACGCCTCGGCCCGCGACGAGCCACGCCGCGGCGCGCTCGAGGACGGCGTCGAGATCGTGCGTACCGTCCGCCATTTCGTGCCAGCCTAGCTCGTGTCGATGGACCTGGCAGCGCGCCGGCAAGAATTTCCAGCGCTCGCGTCTCGCGAGCCCCGCCTCGCGTACCTCGACTCCGCCGCGACGACGCTCGTGCCGCGCGCGGTGCTCGACGCCGTGACGACCGCGATGACCACGATGGGCAACCCCGGGCGCGGCGTTCACGCGATGGCGCAGTCCGCGAGCGATGCGATCGCCGACGCGCGCGACATCGTCGCCGCCGCGCTGCGCGGGTGGCGCGGTACGCGATGGCAATCGATGCCCAGCTCGGCCAGCGGCACGTCGGCGCGCGAGATCGTGTTCACGAGCGGCACCACCGCGTCGGTCAACCTCGTCGCCGACACGTGGGGCCGAGAGCATGTGGGGCAGGGCGATGTCGTGATCGCGAGCGAGGCCGAGCACCACTCGAACCTCCTGCCGTGGCAGCGGCTGTGCGAGCGCGCGCACGCACAGCTCGTGCTCGCGCGGGTCGACGATCGCGGCCGCTTCGATCTCGACGCCTATCGCTCGCTCCTCGCGACGCACGCAGAGCGCGTGAAGCTCGTCGCGATCGCGCACGTCTCCAACGTGCTCGGCACGATCGCGCCGATCGCGGACATCGCGCACGCGGCGCACTCCGTCGGGGCGAAGGTGTTCGTCGATGGCGCGCAGGCGGTCGCGCACCTCGACGTCGACGTGCGCGCGCTCGGCTGCGACTTCTACGCGTTCTCGGGCCACAAGGTGTACGGCGTCCCGGGCGCCGGTGTGCTGTGGGCCTCGCTCGCGGTGCTCGAGGCGATGCCGCCGTGGCAGCTCGGCGGCGGCATGGTCTCGCTCGTCGAGCCGGCGCGCTCGACGTGGCGCGAGGCCCCTGCGCGGTTCGAAGCGGGCACGCCGAACACGCCCGCGATCGTCGGGCTCGCGACGGCGCTCGTGTGGGCGCGGGAGACCGCGATACGCGCTGACGAGGCCGATGTTCACGCCGCGCTCTGCGAGACACTTGGCGAGATCGGCGCGCGCATCCTCGGCGAGCCCGAGGTCGGCGTCGTGTCGTTCGCGTGGGACTACCACCCCCACGACATCGCGACGATCGCAGATCGCGAGGGCGTCGCCCTGCGCAGCGGACATCACTGCGCGCAGCTCGTGCACCGGCGCTTTGGCGTCGACGCGTCCACGCGAGCGTCGGTCGGTTGTTACTCGGGCCTCGACGATGTCGAGCAGCTCGCGCGCGCCTTGGCGAAGGTGCGCGAGGTACTGGGGCCGCGATGAGCGACGCGCTCTATCACGCGCTGATCGTCGAGCACGATCGATCGCCGCGCAACGAAGGCCCGCTCGACGGCGCGACGCACGAAGCGACGCTGGATAACCCGCTGTGCGGCGACATCGTCACGATGCGCGCCATCGTGAGCGACAGCCGTGTCGTCGTCACGACGTTCGAAGCGCGAGGCTGCGCGCTGTGTCGCGCGGCCGCGTCGCTGCTCACGATCCGCATCACCGGCGAGACGCTCGACGAGGTCGACGCGGTCATCGACACGTTCGAGGGGTTGCTCGTCGGCAGCGATGCCGATCGCGAGAACGTCGAGCTCGGGGACCTCGAGGTGTTCGAGGGTGTGAGCCGAGTCCGCTCGCGTCGCTCGTGCGCGCTATTGCCGTTTCGCGCGATCGCGAAGGCGCTCGGCGTGCGGTCGTCGCTCTAATCGAACGCCGACACGCGCGCGCGAGCGCGTTGCGCGCCGAGCATCGCCGCGAGGCGGCCCACGATCTCGGGGTGCTTCGCGGCCACGTTCGCTCGCTCGTCGGGATCTTGGTGCACGTTGAAGAGCTCGCGCACGCCGTGCGTCTCGATCAGCTTCCACGGTCCATCGACGATCGCGCTGACGCCGCCGGGGTTCGAGCGATCCGCGATCATCGCGGAGAACGCACGACCGGGGGCGGTCGATGGTTGGCCGCGCGCGAGGTCCGCGATCGAGCGGCCATCGATCGAGCGTCCGTGCGGCGGCTCGAAGCCGGCGAGGTCGATGATCGTCGGCACGAGATCGACGAGGCCGACTGTCTCCGTCGGGCGCACCGCGGTGACCGTGGGACCCGCGATCACGAGCGGCACGCGGATCTGCGAGTTGTACAGATCGGTCGAGTGGTTGCGCTGGCCGTGCTCACCCAGCGCTTCGCCGTGATCGGAGGTCACGATGATGATCGGCGCGTCGTCGGTCGGGCGATTCGAGAACGCCGCGATCAGCGGCACGAGCGCGCGATCCACCATCGCGAGGCTCCGGTCGTATTGATCGCTGGCCGTCCCGGAGACCGCGGTGTTCACGCTCCAGTTGTGCGGCTCGAGGAAGTGTAGCCACATGAACAAGGGCCGCTTGTCGCCGCGTTCGGCCTTCGCGGTGACGAAGCGACCGGCTTTCGCGCCGAGCATCTCGGCGGACTCGTCGATGACGAGCGTCGACATCCCGCGATCGAAGCCCGTGCGCAGGTCGTCGCCGTAGAGACCACCGCAGCACACGAAGCCCGCGGTGTCGTAGCCGGCCGCGCGCAGGCGCTCCGCGACGAGGATGTGCCGCGGATCGAGGCGAAGTCCCCACCCGACGACCCGGCCGCGCACGCGATCCGGCGACGTCCCGGTGAGCATCGTCGGCACCGAGCGGCGCGTGACGTTGCTCGGCGAGAACGCCCACTGGAAGACCGCGCCGCGCTCGCCGAGCGCTTTCAAGACCGGCATCTCCGCTTTGCCGCCGTAGGGCGGGGTGTGATCGGCGCGCACGGTATCGATCATCACGACGACGATGTCGCGATGCTTCGCGCCCGCGCGCGCGATCGGCCGGTAGTCGTCGAGCGGCAGCGCGCTGCGGATGCGATCGAGCGAGAACACGCGCTCGATGACGAGGCCGCCGATCGGTTGATCGCCCCAGATGCCGAGCGCGGCGGCGGGACGCAGGTACGCGGTCACCACCGCGAACACGATGCACAGCGCCGCGAGCGCCGCTGTCACGATCGCGAAGGCGCGCGCACGGATCCGGTGCGCGGCGATCGTGACGACGAGGCCGAGCAGCGGTGCGAGCAGCACGCCGATCGCGAGTGGCCCGATCCGCGGCGCGATCACGAACAGCCACACGAGCACGATGGCGATCACCGCGGCGATGCCGGTCGCGGCGAACAGCTTCGTCGGTGAGAGCAGCGTCGCGTGGCCGCGGCGTTGCCACGCGCCATCGATGCGCCGCGCGATCGCCGCGAACAGCGACACCGCGATCGGCGCGACGAGCAGGATCGCGAGCGCGCCGACCACCGCGATGATGGGCTGCGCGAGCGCGACCACGTTCGGCTTGAACTGCGTCCACGACACGAGCAGCCACGTGCCGCGGAACACGAGCCACGCGAACACCGCGACGCCGAGGATCAGCGTCGCCATCCAGCCGGCGAGCCGCGGCATCCCGCCGCCGGTCTCGGTCAGTCGCTCGGCGATCTCGCGGGGGCGCCACGCGGCCCATAGCGCGCGCGCGACGATCGCGAGCCCGAGCAGCACCGGGATCGCGGCCACGAGCACGAACCCCGTCGCCGCGACGCTATCGAGGCCGAGCTCGCCGTCGCCTTTGACCGTGTCGACCACGCCCGCGCACAGGCCGCCCGCGCAGGCCGCGACGGCGCTCGGGGCCAGCCAGCGCATCGCCCGTCGGGCGAAATGTTCGGTGCCTGCCACGCGCTTTAAAAATTGTACTGCGCGGACCCCTACGTACCAACCTCGTGACCATCGCAACCGTCTCCACCCACCGGCGCTTCTTGTCTGCGTTTGCGATGTTCCGTTCGCGACGGATGGTGCTGCTCGCCGTGCTCGGCTTCGCCTCCGGGTTGCCGCTGTATCTGACGAGCCAGACGCTGCAGGCGTGGCTCACGGCGGCCAACGTCGATCACGGTCGCATCGCGGACCTCTCGCTCGTCGGACTCGCGTACACGCTGAAGTTCGCGTGGGCCCCGCTGCTCGATCGCTACACGCTGCCGCTCCTCGGTCGCCTCGGGCGTCGCCGCGGCTGGGTGGTCATTCTCCAGGTCCTGCTCGTCCTCGCGATCGGTGCGCTCGGCATGGTCGATCCGCGCACGCAACTCGCGCCGTTCGTCGCGCTCGCGGTGACCGTCGCGTTCCTGTCGGCGTCCCAGGACGTGGTGCTCGACGCGTACAACGCGGACATCCTCGCGCCCGAGGAGCGCGCCGCCGGCGCCGCGGTCTATGTCCTCGGCTATCGCGCCGCGATGGTCGTGACCGGCACGCTCGCACTCGCGCTCGCCGACTATGTCTCGTGGACCGTGATCTACGGCGCGATGGCCGCGCTGATGGCGCTGTCGATCACCGGCATCCTGCTCGCCGACGAGCCGCCCGCGATCGCACGTCCACCGACGACGCTCGCCGCCGCCGTGTACTTGCCGTTCGTCGAGCTGTATCGCCGTCTCGGCGCGAGCACGCTGGTGCTCGTCCTCGCGTTCACCGCCGTGTTCAAGTTCGGCGACTACTTCGCGCAGGCGCTCGTGATCACGTTCTTGAAGCGCGGCGCCGACTTCGACTTCGCCGAGATCGCCGCGGTGTACAAGGCGCTCGGCTTCGCGGGCACCGCGATCGGCGGCATCGCGGCGGGCTCGCTCGTCGCGCGGTTCGGGATGCCGCGCATGCTCGTCGCGTTCGGTGCGCTGCAAGCGACGACGAACCTCCTCTACGCGCTCCTCGCGATCACCGGCAAGTCCTTCCCTGTGTTCTGCGCGGCGGTGCTCGTCGACAACCTCGCCAACGCGATGGGCACGGCGACGTTCGTGGCGCTGCTCATGTCCGTGTGCTCGCCCGCCGTGAGCGCCACGCAGTTCGCGTTGCTCACGTCGCTGTCGTCGGTGGGCCAGCGCGTGTTCGGTCCGTTCGCGGGCGATGTCGTCGACGCCGTCGGCTGGTCGGGCTTCTTCGTGGCGACCTCGCTGATGGCCATCCCCGGACTCGTGATCGCCGCCATTGTGGCGCGCCGGGTCGAGATGCGAACATCACGCGGGTGAAGTGGTTGGCCGCGCTCGTCGTGATGGTGGGATGCAAGTATCCCGATCCGGGCGGCGGCATTCCGGCCGACGACCAGCCACCCGACGATGCCGACGTCGGCGACAGCGACACGCCCGACGACACGCCGCCGGCGGTCTGCCTCGAGCCCGTCACGATCGACAACATGGTCGAGTTGCCCGGCAAGATGGTGGCCGGGTTCGTGCCCGCCGAGGACGAGTCGTTCGCGATCTCGTGGCTCTCGGGAATGAACCCGGGCTACACGGAGGCGCCGCTCGGACAGAGCTACTCGCCGACGAACATCACGAACAGCGTGGTCGATGCGACGCTGTCACCCGACGGCAACGTCATCTACTTCCTCGACGCAAACGGGATCACGGGGCAGCGTGTTCGTCGCGCGATGCGCCTCGGCGACAACGCGACCTGGTCCACCCCGATCTTCTCGGGCCTCGCCGATGGCTTCCCCGGTCGACCCACCGCCGACGACCAGCGGATGTTCTTCATCAACGACACGCAGCCCGAGGAGTGGCAGCGCATGGCGGGGACGTGGACGTCGCTCCGCGCATACACCGCGGCGGACTTCGGGAACGAAGCCGCCTCGACCATCACGTCGGGGAACCTATCGCCGGACGGCAACTTCTTGCTCTACACGATTACCGGTCCGGCCGAGGACGGCATCCACCTGCGGGTGCGGGGCGGCGGCACGTTCGACGGTAACGACGGCGCATACGGTCGCGGCCTGACCTCCGGAACCTATCGCGACGCGATCCTCGTCGCGAACTGCACCAAGCTCTACGCATACAACACGGCCACCCAGCACGTGGAGCGCTGGGACGTTCATCCCTAGGTTCATCCGTAGGCGAAAAACTCGCGCTCGTTCGCGCACCTCACTACCGTCGGGAAACCCGTGCGTTCGTGGATCGCCATTCCGTCTCTCGGCGCCGCGTGTGCAGGTGCCGCCGCGGCGCTGGGGCACGCGCACGGCACGCTCGATCCGTTCGTCGTCGTCGCGACAGGGCTCGCCGGCGCGTCGATCACCGCCGCGATCCGCGCGCTCGCCGGGGACTCGCCGGCGTCGTTCGTCGCCATGGTGCTCGCGCCGCTGCTCGCCATCGCGACGATGTTCGACCTCGGGATCGCCACCGCGCGCGAGCTGATCGCGATCGCCGCGGCCGCGTGGACCTGCGTCGAGCTCTCGCGGCCCTCGACCTCACCGCTCGTCGCGCTGTTGCCCGCCGCGATCGCCGCGATCGATCCCGCGTTCACGCTGCTGCTCCCGATCGCCGGCGCCCGCGTGATGACCGCGCCATGGCAACGCCCGCGCTGGGCGTTCGCGATCCCGATCGCGACGGCGCTCGCCGCGATCATTCGCCTCGGCGTGTACTGGGCCGAGCCGCATCACGCGCTTCACGTCGTCGCGTACGCGGGACACGTCGCGAGCGCGCTCGGACCGCTCGCGGCGACCGCGGCGCTCGCGGGCCTGGTCGGGCTCGTGCGTCCCCGGCACGCCGAGGTCGCGCTCGTCTCGTCGGTGGTCCTCGCGTGCGTGATCGGGGCTCGCTCCGGCGTCGTCGCGCCCCCGCTCGTCGCGCTCGCCGCACTCTCGTCGGGGCTCGCGGTCGGTCGGTTCGCCGCGCAGATCCGCCTCGCACCCGGCCAAGCCTTCGCGGGCGCCGCGGCGGCGATGCTGCTGTTGCTCGCTCCGGCGTGGTCCGTCATCGCACGCTGACGTAGTAGATTCCCGATCGATGACCGCGGTCGCGATCGGTAACTTCGACGGTGTCCACACGGGACACCGCGCGCTGGTCACGCGCGCCAAAGAGTTCGGCGATCGCACGGTCGTGCTGACGTTCGATCCGCACCCGTCGGCCGTGCTGTCGCCGCGCGGTGGGCAGCCGATGCTGTGCTCGCTCGAGCGGCGCGTGGAGCTGTTGCGCATCGCCGGCGCGGACGAGGTGATCGTCTTGCCGTTCACGCGCGAGCTCGCCGCGCTGTCGGCCGATGCCTTCGTCGATGACATCGTGCTCGGCCAACTCCGCGCGCGCGCGATCGTCGTCGGCTACGACTTCAATTACGGCCAGGCGCGCTCCGGATCCACGGACACGCTCGCCGAGCACTGCGCGCGCACGAACACGCAGGTCGTGATCGTCGCTCCGGTCGAGGTCGACGGCGAGGTCTGCTCGTCGAGCAAGATCCGCGGCTATCTCAAGGCCGGCGATCTGCCCGGCGCGGAGCGCTTGCTCGGTCGGCGGTGGGACATCGAAGGGACGGTCGTTCACGGCGCGAAGCGCGGCCGCGCGATCGGGATCCCCACCGCGAACATCGCGCCGACCTCCGACCTCGTGATCGCTCCAGGCATCTATGCCGTGACGCTGGGCGTCGAAGGCGGTGCTCCCATGCCCGCCGTCGCGAGCCTCGGAACAAATCCGACCTTCGTCGACCAAGGCGGCCTCGTCCTCGAGGTCCATGTGCTCGACTGGGATGGGGATCTTTACGATCAGAAGGTCCGAACGACGTTCGTGGCGCGCTTGCGTGACGAGGCGAAGTACGAGGGGATCGATGCACTGCTCGTGCAAATCCGTCGCGACATCGACGACACCCGGCGACTGCTCGGTACCGACCGCTCGCGTTGAGACGCGCCGGTAGCAGTGGGGCGGCAGGAGATGTCATCCCCGTCCCATTGGCGATCTTGCGCGCGAGGTGTGTGATGCGCGGCACCCAAGGGAGGGCTCGCCACATGCGTTTGCGCACCATCGGTCTCGCGGCCGCGCTATCGGCCAGTTTGTTCGCGACCAGCGATGCAGTTGTTCGTCCGCGCGGCGCGGAAGAACCGGTCGTCACCGCGTCGCAGAAGAACGCGCCTCGCGCGCATCGCACCACGACGTGGTCGCGCGCATCGCAGATGGATGCGCTCGGTCTGCACGGCTGGACCGCGATGTGGGATCGCGACACCGATGTTCCCGTGCGCATGTGGGGCGCGGGCATCCCGGCGTTCGGTGCGATGGCAAACCCGGCGATCGCCGAAGCCTCCGCGCGTGAGTTCCTCGCGCAGCACCTCCGCACGCTCGCCCCCGGTGCGCAGCTCTCGGACTTCGTCGTCGTCGCGAACCAGGTCGGCGGCGCCGGCGATGTTCGCAGCATCGGCTTCCAGCAGTACGCAGGTGGCGTGCCGGTCCTCGGCGGCGCGATCGGCATCTCGTTCAAAGCGGATCGCCTCGTGATGGTCGGCTCGACCGCACTGCCGAACGTGGCGATCAATGCATCGCCGCGCGCGATCGATCTGCCCAAGCTCACCGCGACTGCGCAGAGCTGGCTCGCTGCCGACGGCTATCAAGTCGCCGCGCGCAACGCGCCGGTGACCCGCGTGATCCTCCCGCTCGTGCGTCCGCGCGTCGCCGGTGGCACGACGTTCACGCTCGTCGACCAGATCTCGGTCGAGTCGACCACGCAGGACGCGGGTCGCTGGAACGTGTGGATCGACGCGACGTCGGGCGCTCCCGTCGCTCGCTCGTCGACGCTGCACTTCGCGTCGGGCCGCGTGCTGTTCGCGGTTCCGGATCGCTCGCCGACGTTCGGCCTGCGCACGCCGAAGCCGGCGCCGAACGTCTCGCACATGGTGAACTCCGTCGCGACCATGTCTGGCACCGACGGCACCGTGACGTGGACGCAAGCCGGCGACGCGACGGTGGTCCCCGGTCTCACGGGACCGCTGGTCTCCGTCACGAACAAGCAGGGCATGCTGATCAGCGATTCGCTCACGCTCGCCGACGGCGGCGAGCTCGTGTGGGATCGCTCGACGGAAGAGTTCAACGACGCGCAGATCTCCGCGTTCGTGTTCGCGAGCACCGCGAAGGAATACGCGCGCACGCACATGAACCCCGAGCTGCAATGGCTCGGCGATCAGCTCTCGGTCACCGTGAACGAGAACAGCACGTGCAACGCGTTCTCGACCGGCGACGACATCCACTTCTACAAGGCCGCGTTCTCGAACACGCCGCTCGGCGGCACGAACTGCCAGAACACGGCGCGGATCGCGGACGTCGTCTATCACGAGTTCGGTCACTCGCTGCACGCGAACTCGATCGTCGAGGGCGTCGGTTACTTCGACGGCGCGCTGTCCGAGGGCATGTCCGACATGCTCGCGGCGTTCATCACGATGGACCACGGCATGGGCCGCGGCTTCTTCTTTGGCGAGGCCGCGCTGCGCGATCTCGATCCCGCGACCGACAAGCGCTGGCCCGAGGACACCACGGGTGAAGTCCACGACGACGGCGAGATCATCGGCGGCACGATGTGGGATCTGCGCAAGGCGCTGATCGCGAAGCTCGGCGAGGACGCCGGCGACGCGCAGGCCCGCAAGATCTACTACGGCGCGCTCCAGCGCGCGTCGGACATCCCGACGACGTTCGCCGAGGCGCTGCTCTCCGACGACGACGACGGCAACCTCGAGAACGGCACGCCGAACCAGTGCGAGATCAACGCCGCCTGGGGCCAGCACGGTCTCGCGGATCCGCGCATCACGCTCGGCCTCACCGATCCGGTGCGCGAGGGCTACAACATCTCGTTCACCACGAGCGCTCCGTCGACGACCTCGGCGTGCCCGGCGCCTGGCGTCCAGACCGCGATCATCGACTGGAAGGTCCGCGGCGGTGAAGCCGGTGCTCCGGTCTCGCTGACGGCGGAAGGCACGACGTGGTCGGGTGCGCTGCCCAAGCAGAACACCGGCACCGTCATCCAGTACAAGGTGACGATCACGCTCGCCGACGGAACGTCGATGACGTATCCGAACAACGTCGCCGACCCGTTCTACGAGTACTACGTCGGCGAGGTCGAGCCGCTGTGGTGTGCGGACTTCGAGTCGGGTGGCGAGGACTGGACGCACACGGCCGTCCCCGCGAACCGCGACGAGTGGGAAGTCGGCACGCCGCTCGGCCTCAGCGGCGATCCGAAAGTCGCGCACGGCGGCGCGAACGTCCTCGGCCTCGACCTCTCGAACGACGGCATGTATCGCCGCAACGCGATGACGTTCGCCGAGTCGCCCGAGATCGATCTCGCGGGCAACACGAACGTTCGCCTGCAGTACTACCGCTGGCTGACCATCGAGGACGGCACGTTCGACGTCGCGACGATCTACGCGAACGATGCGTCGATCTGGTCGAACTACGCATCGGGCAACGAGACCGGCGGCTTCGACCACATGGACAAGGAGTGGCGCTTCCAGGACGTGGATCTCTCGGCAGCTGCCGCGGCGTCGACGACCGGCAAGATCAAGCTCAAGTTCGAGGTCCTCGCCGACCAGGGCGAGAACAAGGGCGGCTGGAACCTCGACGACGTCTGCGTCGTGATCGCGAAGCCCGCGCCCGCGTGCGAAGCGACGAACACGTGCGAGATCGGCGACGTCGAGGACAACGGCTGCTGCTCGGTGGGCGGCAAGCCCTACGGTGGCTTCGCGCTGTCGATCCTCACGCTCGGCTTCGTGATGCGGCGTCGTCGCCGCACGTAACTGCGGCTGCGAGGCGCGCGCGCCCGCGATGGTCAGACCGCGACGGGCAGCACGCGGCGCCGCACGAGCTTGATGCTCAGCAAGCGGTACAGCATCTTGCTGACCTCGAAGCTGCCCATCCGCGACTTGCGGATGATGTCCTTCACGGTGTTCTTGCCGTTGACGGCTTCGAGCACCGCGAGCTCCTCGCGCGTGAGCCGACCACGGCCCATCTGCGCGACCGAGTCTTCATTGCGCAGGAACACCACGTCGAAGTTGTCGATGGCCCGCTCGATCAGGTGCCATTCATCGACGCGACGATACCCTTCCATCAGCACGGCTTCGACATCGAGGCCGAGCGCGGCGTCGATCACCGACGGTGGAAGCTCGAGGCCCGCGGCGAACCGGAACCGTCCGTGGCGCCAGCGCAGGATCTCGTAGATCAGCTCGCTCGACTGCTTGGTCAAGCAGGTCTTGAGGTCGGCCTCGCTGAAGAAGCCGAGCTTCACCATCTGCTGACCGATCAGCTTGCCCGTGGGGCCGCTCTTGTTCGCGCGCGACTCGAGGAACGACTCGAGGTCCCCGCGCTGCACGAGCTCGGCTTCGAGAACGAAGCGACCGAGCAAGAACTCCTCGGGCACGCCGTCGGCGATCGCCTGATCGACACGGCCGCGGCGGAAGTAGATGTCCACGCGCGCGCCGCTTCGCTCGACGGTGAGGATGCCGGACTGCTCCTGCACGTCGAGGAGTTGCAGCACCTCGGCGAGCGGGACCACGCGCAGATCGCCGCGCAGTCCGGGCGTGCCTTCGCCGAACAGGCCGAGGTCGACGGTCGCCATGATCTTCGCGAGCGCGGCGTCGTCGAGCGCGGTGCGCGCGGCTTCGCGGATCGCCGCGGCATCGGTCGCGATCTTCGCGTCCGGGTCGTTGGACTCTTTCGCGAGTGCGAACAGCGCCGCGATCCGCGCGCTGATCACGTCCGTGATCTCTTCGCGCAGGTGCGAGATGGCGGACGTCTTCGCGTGGGTCCGATCCGCATCGTCGTTGGCAGCGAGATCCTCGCCGGTCACGAGCGACGGGTTGTCTTCCTCGGCGCCGCCGGCCGGGCCGTACTTGCCGATCGTGTGCTGCACCACCGCCGTGATCGCCTCGGGCGAGAACGGCTTGGTGATGTAGTCGACGATGCCCATGACCTTCACGAACCGTTCGCCGACCTGATCGCCCTTGGCACTCATGAGCACCACGGGGATGTCGCGAAGTTTCGGATCAGCCACCAGCTCTCGGCAGAACTGGTAGCCGTTCATGCGCGGCATCACGAAGTCGAGGAGGATCAGGTCGGGGCGTTTTGCCCTCACTGCCGCCAATCCAGCTTCACCATCCGGTGCGGTATCGACCGCGTAACCGGCTTTGGTCAGTACGAGCTGGACGACTTTCGTGATGGTCGGACTGTCATCGATCACAAGGACGGACTCGCCGGCCATGTCGGTGTACCCCTCACTCCGGGCCACAAGCGCCTCGGGATCGACATCTTAGGTGGTTCGATCTAAGCCTTCAATCGACGCGCCTTGCGAATTGGTAGCGCGTTTGGGTGCGTGGTAGCTTCGTAGACGCGTGGCGCTCCACGAGGGAGACCTGGAGCATTACCCCAGGAAATTCGGCAAGTATCACTTGCTGGGGCCCCTGGCTCAGGGCGGCATGGGTGCGCTCTATCTCGCGGTCACGGGTGACCGTGGCCTCGAGCGCTTGATGGTCATCAAGACCGTCCTTCCGCATCTTGCCGACGCCGAGTACGTCGCGCGATTCCGCGACGAAGCAAAAGTTGTCGTGAAGCTGTCCCACGGGAACCTGATTCCCGTGTTCGACGCCGGTCTGGTCGGTGGCGAGCTGTTCCTCGCGATGGACTTCGTGGAAGGCCGCGATCTTCGCGCGGTGTGGAACCGCTGCGCGAAGAAGCAGGTCGCGTTCCCGATCGATGTCGCCGTCTACATCTGTAAAGAGCTGTGTCGCGGGCTCGCCTACGCCCACTCGTATCCCGAGCTAAACCTCGTGCACCGCGACGTGTCGCCGCCGAACGTGTTGGTCTCCTACACGGGCGAAGTGAAGCTCACGGACTTCGGGCTCGCGAGCTCGACACTCAAGCTCGAGAAGACCGCGCCCGGCATCATCTACGGCAAGGTCGCGTACATGAGCCCGGAGCAGGCGCGCGGCGAGAAGCTCGACGGCCGCTCGGACATGTATGCCGCCGCGATCGTGCTGTGGGAGCTGCTCACGGGACGCCAGCTGTTCCCGCCGGGCAAGGACCAGCCGCAGGACCTGCTGACACGCGCGAAGAACCCCGAGGTGATGCGCCCGAGCAAGCGCGCGCCGCGCGTGCCCGTCGAGCTCGACGAGATCTGCGTGCGCGCACTCGCGAGCAAGCGCGAGGATCGCTACGCGAACTGCGACGAGATGCGCATGGCGCTGCAGACGTGGCTCGCGCAACACGCGCCGACCACGGATGGCACGCGCATGTCGACGTTCCTCCAGGAGCTGTTCTCCGACGACATCCAGCGCGAGCGCAACGAGCGCGCCGACATGCTCGCTCGCGTCCGCACGCGTGCGCTGACCCTGCCGCCCACCGACGAGCTGCGGCGGATGATCGAGGAGAGCGAGAAGATCGACATCGGCGCGCTCGGGATGAAGGGCGACAAAGAGCCGCCGGTGCGCAAGCCGGGCTCGATCGGTCGTCGTGCGACGGATCGCGGGGACGAGGGCAACGATCGCCGCAAGGCCAACGATCGCCGCGATGCGGCCGCACGCCTGTCATCGCCGACGGCCGAGGAAGCGAGTGGGGGCGCGGCCGCAGCTGCGTTCGCGCTCGCCGACGAGGAAGCCGAGGTCGATCTCCTCGGCAAGACCGTCGACGGTCGCTACCAGGTCATGGAGCTGATCGGCGAAGGCGGCATGGGCAAGGTCTACCTCGCCGAGCACGTCGAGATCGGCAAGCGCGTCGCCCTCAAGGTCTTGCATCCGAGCTACTCGCGCATGCCCGACCTCGTCGAGCGCTTTCGCCGCGAGGCGCGCGCGGCATCGAAGATCGGGCACCCGAACATCGTCGATGTCACCGACTCCGGCACCACCAGCGACGGCAGCGTGTACTTCGTCATGGAGTACCTCGAGGGCGTCGAGCTCGGCAGCGTGATCGAGCGCGAGGGTGCGATCGACATCGCGCGCGCGCTCAAGATCAGCTCGCAGATCTGCCGTGCACTCGCTGCCGCGCACGCGCAGGGCATCGTTCACCGCGATCTCAAACCCGAGAACGTGTTCCTCATCACCCGTGACGGCGCTGCCGACGTCGTGAAGGTGCTCGACTTCGGTATCGCGAAGACCACCGAGGCCGAAGCCGCCCGCGAGCGTCGCCTGACGAGCCCGGGCATGGCGATGGGAACGCCCGAGTACATGGCGCCCGAGCAAGCTGCGGGTCGCCCCGCCGACGCGCGCTGCGACGTCTACGCGCTCGGCGCGATCATGTACGAGATGACCACGGGGACGCCGCCGTACTCCGGCGACAACTTCATGGAGATCCTGACCAAGAAGGCGACGCAGGATCCGCCGCCGCCGAACTCGGTGCGCCACGAGATTCCGACGCAGGTCTCGGACTTGATCACCGCCGCGATGGCGCGCAACCCGGATCACCGCCCGCAGACGATGGAGACGCTCGAGTACGAGCTCAACAAGTGTCTGTCCGGTCGCGGCGTCGCGGTCGCGCAGATCCTCGGCATGACGACCGACCCGACGGTGGTCGCCACGCTGAACCCTGGCCTATCGATGCGTCATCACGACGACGGCATCGTCGGTCCCAAGCAACAATCGTCGCCGGGCAACGTCGTCCCGCGCGCGGGCACGCACTCGGGCATCAGCGAGATGCCGGGCATGTGGTCCGGTCCGGTGATGGCCACGGGGTTGTCCGCGCAGCTCGGACGCGCGCAGAGCGACCCCGCGCGCAGCGTGCCGCCCGAAGCGCAGTCGTATCCACGGGCGGCGACGCCGGTGCCGATGCCACGCGCCGCGTCGATCTCCGGCGAGGAACAGGCGATCTCCGGCCGCACCTACGACTCGATGCCGATCGCGCCCAAGCGCAGCGCGCTCGGCATGTTCGGCTGGCTCCTGCTCGGTGCGATCCTGTTCGGCGGTGTGGGCGCGTTGGTCTATGTCGCGCTCGGTGAACGCGGTGATCGCGCGGCGAACGAGAAGAAGTCCAAACCGCTCGACACGGATCCGAGCTCGAAGGTCGAGCAGCCGTCCGAGCCCGAGGGCTCCGCGATCAAGCAGGCCGTCGTCGACGACAAGCCGACGAAGACCTCGGACACGAAGATGCCCGAGGTCAAGGACACGAAGTCCGAGGTCAAGGACACGAAGGACACGAAGTCCGAGGTCAAGGACACGAAGTCCGAGGTCAAGGACACGAAGTCCGAGGTCAAGGACACGAAGGACACGAAGGACACGAAGGCGGTCGAGGCGAAGAAGCCGATCGAGACCAAGAAGCAGCCGGACAAGAAGACGGTCGCGAAGAAGCCCGTCATCGCCGCGGTGGACGAGAAGGATCCGAAGGCGCTGATGAAAGCGGGCAAGGCGTACGAGAAGGCCGGCGACTACGCGGAGGCTCGCTCGACGTACGAGAAGCTCGCGAAGATCAAAGGCTACGGCGGTCGCGCGCTGTACCTGCAAGCGTGGTCCGCGTTCCTCGCGAACGACACCGCGAGCGCCGAGAAGCTCGCGCAAGCGGCGATCACCGCCCCGGGCGATCAGAAGACCGACGCGAAGTTCCTCTACGGCGATGCGCTGTTCCGCCGCGGCGAGTTCAAGCGTGCAAAGAACGTGTTCATCGCGCTCTACGACATGTCGCAAGGCGACGCGAAGGCGCAGGCACTGAAGAAGATCGCCGCCTGCAATCGCGAGCTCGGCCTGCCCGAGGGCGACGGCGTCCCGAAGAAGTAGCGTCGACCGAGCCAGACCATCGAGCCAGGCCATCGAGCCAGGCCATCGAGCCAGGTCATCGAGCTAGACCATCGAGCCGGCGAGCCAGTCGGCGAGCAGGTCCACCGACGACAGCATCTGATTCGCGCGGCGCAGTCGCTCCGACAGCGTCTTCACGACCTGGACGAGCAGGATCGATGCAGCGTTCGGATCGTCGCTGATCAGCTCGCGCAGCTGATCGTGCGGCAAGCGAAACAAGAACGTCGCCGACATCGCGGTCACGCTCGCCGAGCGCGGCGCGGGCTCGACCAGGGACATCTCGCCGAAGAACTCGCCGCCGGCGAGCGTCGCGAACGTCTGCGGTCCTTTGTGCACGGCGACCTGGCCCGACAGGATCAAGAACAGCGCGTCACCGAGGCTGCCTTCGGCGACGATCGCTTCGCCAGGGTTGTAGCTCTCGATCTCGCCCGCTCGACCGATCCGCGCGAGCTGCTCGGGCCCGAGATGAACCAACAGCGGGTGCTTGTCTAGGAGCGTCGGGGTCAGCGCCACGCTCGGAGTATCGCCTAATCCCCGTGCTACCGTCGCGTCGCGATGAAGCTCATCGGTCTCGCGATCCTCACCGTCACGGGAACAGCGTTCGCGCAGCCGGTCGACCGCCAGTTCGTCGAGGAACCGAGCGATGGTGTCGCGTTACCGCTCGCGCCGCTCGCGGGCGAGCACGATGCGCGCACCGTCTCCGTCAACCCCGGTGGTATCGCGCTGGTGCGTGGCACCGAGCTCGCGCTCGCGCTCGATCTCGAGGATCCAGATGTCGCGACGAGCGCAGGGCAGGGCGTCGGCGTGTTCGTCGCGAGCTCGATCGGCGGCGGCATCTTCCCGCGGCTCGCGTACGGCCTCGGCATCGAAGCGCTGCGTCCTCCGCGCGAGCGCCTGACACCGGATCCGGGAACGCCCACGCGGTTCACGCTCGGCTTCGCCGGCCTGCTCGCGAAGTCCACGGGCTTCGGCATCACCTGGCACCACTACTGGAGCGAGCAAGCATCGGTCGACGGGCTCGACGCCTTCGATCTCGGACTGTCGACGCGCCTCGGCAATCACCTCGCGGTCGGCGCGACGCTGCGCGACCTGACCACCGGGTCATACGCGGGCGCCGCGATCCAGCGCCGCTACGAAGCCGAAATCATGGTGCGCCCGTTCGGCACCAGCGTCGCCGAGCTCGCGGTCGGTGGCCGGATCGGCGAAGACCGCGGCGATCTCGACGGCTGGGCTCGGCTGTCCGCGCACATCGCGCGGGGAACCACGCTGCACCTCGGTATCGAGACGCGCGAGACCCACGCGATCGCCACGGCCACCGGTGATCGCATCGACGGGCGCGATGGCCGCGCGCTCGTCGGCCTCGAGCTGTCGTTCGGCGGCATCGGCGTCACCGCGATCGGCGCGGGCCTGCGCGACGACACCGGCGCGAACCACCCGCTCGGCGGACAGCTGCTCGTTCGCGTGTCATCGCAACCGGGCCAGGACATCATGGGCCGCGCGGATCACGTCGAGCGCGTCGAGCTCTCCGGCGCGATCGGTGTCCGAGAGGTCACGTCGATCGTCGCGCGCCTTCGCTCGATCGCCCGCGACCCGACCGCGAAGGGACTCGTGGTCACGTTCGACGGCGCGAGCGGCGGGTGGGCCACCCTCGAAGAGCTCCGCGCCGAGATCCTCGCCGTCAAACGCACGGGCAAGAAGGTGTTCGCGTACATGGTCTCGGGCACGGGCCGCGACTACTACGTCGCGACCGCCGCGGACAAGATCTACATCGACCCCGCCGGCGGCGTGCGCATCGTCGGCATGGCGGGCACGTCGATGTTCTTCAAGGGCGCGTTCGATCTGCTCGGCGTGACGCCGCAGTTCGACAAGATCGCCGAGTACAAGAGCGCGCCCGAGCAGTTCACGGAGCTAGGGCCGAGCGAGACGGCGAAGCGAATGCAGAACGAGCTGTTCGATTCGCTGTACGCGCGCTTCGTCACCGCGATCGCCGAGTCGCGCAAGCTCTCCGAAGCGGATGTCAAAGTGCTCGTCGACAACGGCCCGTACACCGCGGGCGATCTCGCGCAGAACAAGAAGCTCGTCGACGAAGTCGCCGCCCCGGAGAAGGTCGCGCAGCTGATCGCCACCGAGATGGGCGTGGTGCTCCCCGTACTCGCACCGTCCGTCGAGCGTCCCGATCGCTGGAAGCGCCCGCAGATCGCGGTGATCTACGTCGAGGGCGATATCGTCGACGGCAAGTCGCGCTCCATACCGTTCCTCGGCCAACAGCTCGCCGGCAGCGAGACGCTCGTCAACGCGATCTCGGCCGCGCGCACGAACCCCGAGGTTGGCGCGATCATCCTGCGCATCGATTCCCCCGGCGGCAGCGCGCTCGCCTCCGAGCTGATCTCGCGCGAAGTCTTCGCCACGCGCGGCGTCAAGCCGATCCTCTGCTCGCTCGGTGACGTCGCCGCCTCGGGCGGCTACTTCATCGCCGCGGGGTGCGATCTCATCTTCGCCGAGCCCACGACGATCACCGGCTCGATCGGCATCTTCTACGGCAAGTTCGACGTCTCCGGCCTCGCGAAGCGCCTCGGCGTCGGCATCGAGGTCTACAAGCGCGGCGCGCGCTCCGACGTCGAGAGCTACTTCCGCCCGTACACGCCCGAGGAACGCACGGTCCTGCTCGACAAGCTCCGCTACATGTACGGCCGCTTCGTCGGCGCGGTCGCGGAAGGACGCAAGCTGACCAAGGATCAAGTCGACGCCGTCGGGCGCGGTCACGTCTACACCGGCGCGCAAGCGCAGCCGATCAAGCTCGTCGATCGCTTCGGCGGTTTCGGCGACGTCCTCGACGAGGCCAAGCGGCGCATGGGCGTCGCGCAGACCACGCGCGTGCAGCTCGTCGAGCTCCCGAACGTGCCCTCGAGCCTGTTCGGCGCACTCGGCTCGTTGATCGGCGTCGGCGCCGCCAACGCGGACGCGGCGCCGCTGTCGGTCACCGACCTGCCGATGATCAAGGATCTCCTCGGTGGTGTCCCACCGGCGCTCCTCGTCGAGCCGAACGCGGCGATGGCGCGCCTCCCGTTCAGCGTGCCGTAGTCACTCGATCGCGGCGCCATCGGCGCGATACCGCGCGACGCGCACGCCGTTGTCTTGAAAGTACAGCTCGAACGTCCCATCGGCGAGCTTCTTCGCCCCCTGCGGCACGTGCTGCGGATGCGCCTTCGTGAACGCGCGCATCACGTCGACCGGAATTTCACCGAGCCCGAGCATGCCCTTGGGCGGCACCACGTGCACCGGGGGCTGCACGCTCGGCGGCGGCAGCACCGGATCGATGCGCTGCACCTGATCGGGCCCCTTGTCGTACGCGCACATCCCGATCGCGACGTTGATGCCGCCAATCAGCAGCATGCCGCCGGTCACCGTCACCCAATACAGACGGTGCTTCTTCGAGAACGGGCGCGCCCGATCCTTGGCCACGCTGAACGCTTAGCACGCCCACCGTGTAAACGTCGGGTCGGCGCGAGAGCCCGGAGAAAGAACATATCCCCCGCGTTAGAACCAAGTTCTAACGTTGTTAGAACTTGGGGTAACTGGACCGCGTTCAAGTGCGCGCGAGGCCACGCGGCTACCCGACGTTCTAACGCCGTTAGAACATCGTTCTAACGCGAGGCGTATGTTCTTTTTCCGGCTCTCGCGCCGACACCGAAACTGCTTGCTGTCCGGTTTTCGGACGGTCACCTCTGCGGTCACGTAGCGATCGGACGTGCGCCGAAGATCGCGGTGCCGATGCGCACGTGAGTGGCGCCGCACGCGATAGCGACCGCGAAGTCGCCGGACATGCCCATCGACAACACGGGCAGCGGCACGCCGAGCTCGTCGCGCAACCGATCGCGGAGCCGCGCGAGCGCTACGAACGCGGGGCGGCCCGCCTCGGGATCCTCCGAAGGCGGCGGCATGGTCATCAAGCCCTCGAGCGTCACGCCCGCGATCGTCGCGATCGTCTTCGCGATCGCGGGTGCCTGATCGAGCGCTACGCCGCCTTTCGTGTCCTCGCCGGCGACGTTGACCGACAACAAGATCCGTTGGGGTGCGATCACGTCGGCGGGCCGGCGCTTCGCGAGCTCGGCGGCGAGGTCCGTGCTGTCGACGGCGTGCACGAGCGCGACCTGGCCCGCGACGAGCTTGGCCTTGTTGCGCTGCAAGCGACCGATGAAGTGCCAGCGGATCGTCTCCGCGCGTGGATCACCGGCGAGCGCGGCGCGCTTGGCCACGAGCTCTTGCGCGTAGTTCTCGCCGATATCGACGGCACCCGCGGCGAGCGCTTCCTGGATCGCGCTCGCGGGGTGCGTCTTCGCGACGGCCACGATCGTGACGCTCGCCGGATCGCGATCCGCGCGCACGCACGCGGCTTCGACATCCGCGCGCACGGCGGCCCAGCGCTCGGTGATCGTCGCGTCGCGTTCGAGGGCGTGCGTCATCAGGCGGGCGTTCCTGCCGCGAACCGCGGCTGTGGTCCACCGGCGTCGCGAAGCGCGGCGAGCACCTCGACGAGCGGCAAGCCGATCACGTTCGTCACGGAGCCGTTCACGCGCGCGACGAGCGCCGCGCCGATGCCCTGGATCGCGTACGCGCCCGCCTTACCGCGCCACTCGCCGCTCGCGACGTAGTCCGCGACGACCGCGGCCGACAGCTCGATGAAGGTGACCTCGGTCCCGACGACGCCTTCGTGAATGACGGCCTGACCGTCGCGTTCACCGACGAGGAAGAACGCGGTGATCACCTGATGCGTGCGCCCCGACAGCCATCGCAACATGTGCGCGGCTTCCTCGGGCGACTCGGCCTTCGCGAGGATCCGACCATCGAGCGTCACGGTCGTGTCGGCCGCGAGCACCCACTCGTCGGCACGGCGCTGCGTCGCGGCGGCCTTCGCGCGCGCGATGCGGCGGACATACGCGGTCGGGTCTTCCGCGGTGGCAGAACCGAGATCGGAGCTCAGGTCGAGCGGGGTCTCGTCGATCTCGGCGGGGCGCACCTCGATCAACAGACCGACGCGCTGGAGCATCTCGCGCCTGCGTGGTGACGCGGACGCGAGGAGCAGCGTCGTCACGAGCGCGGCGGCTGGATCGACTTGATCGGCACCGTCTGGAACTTGAGGGCGACCGAGATTCCGTCGACGAAGCGGTTCTTGCCGCCCTTGACGGCCTCGCTGCACTCCATGCCCGCGACGTCCTTCACCTCGGTGCCGTCACCGTCGATGCAGATGTCGACGACCTTGATGTCGTCGTCGGGATCCGAATCGCAGAAGCTCTCGAGACCGTCGCCATCGACGTCGATGTCCGGCGTGCGGCAGCCGTTGTACTTGTCGGTGATCGACTTCGCCGACTTCGGCAGCGCGAGGAGCGGTCCGAGGAGGTTCGCGAACACGGCGTCGAGGAGCGAGTTCTCCGGCGTCAGGCCGATCTGCTCGACCTCGAGGCCACGGATCGTGTCCGCCGTCTTCGCGTCGATCACGCCGCCGAGCCGAGCATTCTTGACGACCGTCGCGCCGGCCTCGCTGACGACATCGCCTTCGATGGTGGCGCCGCTGATGCGGAGGTCGAGCGTGATGCCGTCGGTGACGGGAATCGCGACCGAGAACAGCGACGGGCCCGCGTGGAGCACGAGCTTGCCGCCCTCGGAGTCGATCGTTCCGTCGACGAACGTGATCACCGGCTCCATCGTGCCGGGCTTGAACGAGAGCGGATCGAGCGGGATGTCCGCCTTGCCCGGATCGAACGGGCTGCACGCCGTGGCGTTGCCCGAGGCATCCTGCGTGCGATCGGCGACGCCGTCGCAATCGTTGTCGAGGCCGTCGCCGCAGATCTCGGCGAGCCCGGGCTTGATCATCGCGTTGGTGTCGTCGCAATCGCCGCCCGCGACCGTGACTCCGTCGGTGTCGGTGTCGGCGGGGCTGCTCGACGGCATGTTCTGATCATCTTCGTCCGCGAGCTTGTCGCAGTCGTCATCCTTGCCGTTGCCGGGGACCTCGGCGTGGTTCGGCGCGATGTTCATGTCGTTGTCGTTGCAGTCGCCGCCCTCGACGAACGGGTCTTCGCCGTCGCCGTCTCCGTCGACGACGTAGTCGCCGAGGTAGATCGCGAACTTCACGCACGTGTCCGCGGCGGTGCCGGCCAGGTCGAACATCTCGATCGGGATGACGATGTCGTACGCCTTGAGCGAGTCGGCGATCGCCGAGCCCGCGAGGCTCGCGACAGCGGCGAGCTTGTTGTCGGGTTTGCCGTCGTGATCGAGATCGAAGCCGTCCATCGCGGTTCCGATCTCGAGGTTCGAGATGACCTGCGCGTTCGTCCCCATGTACGGCTTGATCATCTCGCCCATGCACTCGGGCTTCGGCGGAAACAGCTCGTCACCCGTCTGCGTTCCGCCATCGTCGCCACACGCGCTAACGGCTACGAGGCTACCGAGCAAGCAAGACAAACGAATGGCCCTGATCATCCTCATCGCCGTGGACTTGACCACGACGGATCCAGCGAGGTCAACTGCGGGATGTGATGCAGCGGGTCATCGTGCTGGCCATCACGTGCCTGCTCGGCAGCCTCGGACGGGTGTTCGTGACCACCGCCGATGCGCATGTCGCGCCCTCGGTCGACGACAACAACCGGTACCTCAAGATCACCCCGGCCGCGGACCGTCTCCGCGTCGCGTATACGGTGTTCTTCGGCGAGGTCCCCGGGCGTCAGATGCGCCCCGGTCTGGACACCAACAAAGACGGCGTCCTGACCGACGAGGAGGGCGCGACTTTCGGCACCAAGCTGTCCCGGGACGTGGCCGATGGTATCGAGCTGACGATCGATGGGGTGACCCAGCCGGTGCACTGGGCGACGGTCGCGGTCGGCCTGGGAACCCCGGACGTCGGGGCCGGGTCGTTCTCGGTCGACATGATCGCGTACGTCTGCCTGCCGAGCGGGACCCGTCACACCGTGTTGCTCCGGGATCGGTTCCGGGTGCCCAAGCCGGGCGAGACCGAGGTCAAGGTCGAGGACGCGCTCGGGATCACGATCGAGCACGGACGGGTCGGCCCGTTCGACAACGCCGAGCGCGACTACAAGCTCGTGGGGCCCGGCGGGCCGCTCATGGACGACGGGCTCGACCTCGCCTTCACGGTCACCGACAAGGCGCCGCGCGGTGATCGAGCCTGCGAAACGCCCACCGCCGCGACGAGCGAGTCGCACGCGCTGGTGATCGTGCTCGCCGTCGTCGGCGGCCTCGTGCTCGCCGCGCTCGGCATCGTGGTCGCGCGCCGACGCACGACCCGCTAGACCACTCGTCGAGCGGTTTCGGCTATGATGCCGGCATCGCTCGATGAAGAAGTTTCCTGACTTCGTTCCACCGACCAAGGTGAGCTACCTGGACCGTGGTCCAACGCTTCACCTTCGTCGGTGCATCCTGCAAGCGGTCGACGATCCGACGCTCGAGTGGACGTTCGACAAAGAAGAGATCCGCATCGGCTCGATGGACGACAACGACATCGTCCTCCACGACGACACGGTCTCTCGCTACCACTGCAAGATCGTCCAAGACGATACCGGCTACATCCTCGTCGACAATCGCTCGACCAACGGCACCTTCATCAACAAGGTCCGGATCCGCGAAGGCTTCCTCAAGCCGGGCTGCATCGTCGCGGTCGGTCAGAGCCAGGTCAAGTTCAACGCGCGCGAGGAAGAGGTCCAGATCGTCCCGTCGCGCAGCGATCGGTGCGCGGGCCTCATCGGCGGCAATGCCCGCATGCGCGAGATCTACTCGATCCTCGAGAAGATCGCGCCGACCGCGACCACGGTGGTCATCGACGGCGAGACCGGCACGGGCAAGGAAGTCGTCGCCCAAGCGATCCACTCGCTGTCGCCGCGGTCGCGAAACGACCTGGTGGTGTTCGATTGCGGCGCCGTTCCTCCGAACCTGATCGAGAGCGAGCTGTTCGGACACGAGAAGGGCTCGTTCACCGGCGCGGTGATGACGCGGCAAGGTCTGTTCGAGCAAGCCGACGGCGGCACGCTGTTCCTCGACGAGCTCGGCGAGCTGCCGATCGATCTGCAGCCGAAGCTCCTGCGCGCACTCGAGCAGCGCGAGGTGCGTCGCGTCGGGTCCACGAAGGCCGCGAAGGTCGACGTTCGCATCATCGCGGCGACGAACCGCAACCTCGAGGACGAGGTCAAAGCGGGCCGGTTCCGCCAGGACTTGTTCTATCGCCTCTCGGTCGTGCGCCTGCACCTGCCGTCGCTGCGCGAGCGCGCCGATGACATCCCGCTCCTCTTGCAGCACTTCCTCGACACCGGCTCGTACAACAAGACGCCCGCCGGCACGCCCAAGGTCCGCCGCGTCTCGCGCGAGGCCATGACGGCGCTGCAGAACTATCCGTGGCCCGGCAACGTGCGCGAGCTCGTCAACGTCGTCGAGCGCGCGGTCTCGTTCTGCGATGGCGAGCAGCTCGAAGCATCCGACCTGCCCGACTACGTACGCAGCGCGCGTGCCTCCACGTCGGGCGGCTCCGGCTCGACGGGTAAGCACCCGGTCGTGAAGCGCCCGCAGACCGCACCGGCCGGGCATCCCGTGGTGTCGATGGATCCGAATGCGCCCGCGCCCGCGCCGCCCGAAGCGCTGCTCGGCGAAGGCGTGACGTTCAAGGATGCCAAGGAACGCTGGGTCGCATCGTTCGAGCGCGACTACATCCTCCAGATGCTTCGCCGCAACAACGGCAACATCTCGCACGCGGCGCGCGCGGCGGACATCGATCGGAAGTACTTCCGAAAGCTGATGAAGAAGTACGACATCGAGGCGGCCGGTGTCGACGACGAGCCCGACCCCGAGTCCTGACGACGGCGACGATGATGTCGTCGACGTCGTCGCCGACTCCGTCGAGCTCGACGAGATCGAGCCGGACATCGCGCCATCCGTCGACGCGTTCACGCTGCCGCCGGGCGCCGATCCGACGATCGATTGGGGCCTGACGTCACATCTCCACGCCGACGGGACGCCGAAGATCATCGAGCGCCACCTCGTCGTTCCACCGGAGCTCGCGGGCCTGCGCCTCGATCACTTCATCAAGACCCAGATCGCGCGCCTGTCTCGCACGCGGATCCAGCTCGTGATCACGACGCAGCTCTCGCGCGAGGGCGCGCCTGGCAAGCTCAAGCCCGCGACGATCGTCTCCGAAGGCGAGCACTACATCATTCGCCGCCCCGCGCGCCGCGAACCGCCGTGTCCGCGCACGCTCACGGTCGTTCACGCGGACGCGCGCTGCTACGTCATCGACAAGCCGGCCTATCTCCCGGTCCACGCGTCGGCGAAGTTCTACTTCAACACGCTCACGCGCGTGCTCGACGAGCGCTTCCCCGACGAGCCCGGGCTGCAGATCTGTCATCGCCTCGATCGCGAGACCTCGGGCTGCCTCGTCGTCGCGCGTGATCGCGCGGCGGCAACGACGCTCAAGCAAGCCTTCGCGACGAAGACGAAGATCACCAAGGAGTACCTCGCCGTGGTTCACGGCCAACCGCCGTGGGACGAGACGCACACGATCGATGTCCCGCTGCGGCTGTCACAGCCCGGCGATCCGACGCGCCTCCCGCACGTGCGCATGCTCCCCGGCCCCGGCGGCCTCCAATCGATCACGCGCGTGCGCGTCGAACAACGCTCCTCTCGCCCCGGCGCCGATTACGCGCTCGTCCGCTGCACGCTGATCACGGGACGCCAGCACCAGATCCGCGCGCACCTCGCGCACGCGGGCTTCCCGATCGTCGGCGACAAGATCTACGCGCACGGTGACGAGGCGTTCATGCGCTTCTGCGACGTGGGCCTGATCCCCGAGCTCGCGGAGCTGTTCGTCCTGCCGCGCCAAGCGCTGCACGCGGCCCGCGTGACATTTCCTCATCCCGAGGGAGGCATGGTCTCCGCGACGGCACCGGTGCCGGCGGACATGTCCTCGCTGTTCTCGGCGGGCCACGGATAGTTCATGACGGCCTCCGCGACGAGTGTCGCCCGGGTCTCCTTGTCGTCCCAGACGTCGCAGAGGTAACGCACGCGTCGAGCGACGACGATGTCCTCTGGACTCGGTTTCCCCGCCATCGCACGCCGCAACCTGACCACCGCGGTCGGATAGCGGACGTCCGGCGGGAGACGCGGGTCCAAGGCAGCGACGTCGCGTTCGTCGAGCCCTCTATCGCGGAGCAAGTGCGCCGCGGCGCTCTCGTGATGACGCGCGAGCTCGGGCACGCAGTACTCGCCGTTCTCGTCGGTCTCGGGCTCCACGATCGACTCTGCGGAGTCGACGACACTCTCGGGCTTCGGCCGTTTTCGCGGCGCATCTGCCTTCGCTCGGCCGGTGCGTTCGACGACCAACTTCGTACCTTGAAACGACAACTGGACGATCGAGCCCCGCTCGACACCCATGATCTCGCAGATCGCTCGGTCGAGAATGATCGCCGCGCTGTGCCCGACGTGAGTCACCACCTTTTCCATTCACCACTTCTAGCAATCGGGGATGACGTTCTTCGTCGAGAACGCGCTCGTCGAGCGGGGAGATGTCTGTCCGAAAACCGGACAGCAGGCAACTTCGGTTTCGCCGCGAGAGCCGCCCAGAGAACATACGCCCCGCGTTAGAACGATGTTCTAACGGCGTTAGAACGTCGGGTAGCCGACTGGCCTCGCGCGCATCGTTGAAGGCGGTCCAGTTACCCCAGGTTCTAACAACGTTAGAACGTGGTTCTAACGCGGGGCGTATGTTCTTTTTCCCGGCTCTCGCGTCCGACGGAGAACGTGTCGCTTCATGGGCAGCGACATAGCCCGGGTGGGACGGCGCGCTCGTCGTCGGGGTCGGGCTTCGTGATCTCGCGTGGTTGGCGGGGACGCCGCCGGAAACAGGCTGGTGTCGGAGGGGGCGTGTAGGGTCGGGACGTGCGCATCCTCGGGATCGACCCTGGCAGCCGCGTCTGCGGCTACGGCGTGATCGACGTCAACGGTCGCGACATGACGTACGTCGAGTGCGGGATCCTGACGGCGCCCGCGGATCGAACGATGGAGCAGCGCCTCGGCGAGATCGCGTGCGGGCTCAAGGAAGTGATCGCGGAGCTCGCACCGACGATGGTCGCGGTGGAGGACGTGTTCGTGCATCAGAACGCGCGCAGCGGGTTGGCGCTCGCGCAGGCACGCGGGATGGCGCTCGCGGTGATCGGGTTGGCCGGGCTCGCGGTCACGAGCTACCCGCCGGCGAGCGTGAAGAAGGCGGTGTCGGGGTCGGGCAGGGCGGACAAGGATCAGATCGCGCGCATGGTGCAGGCGCTGATCAAGCTCAAGAGCTTGCCGCGCGCGGACGCCACGGATGCGCTCGCGGTGGCGATCACCCACGGTTGCGCTGCGATGCGGCCCGTGGTGAATGTGATGAGAAGCGCATGATCAGTCGACTCGAAGGGCTCTTGGTGCGCGATGGCGAGCACGTCATCGTCGATTGCAACGGCGTTGGCTACGAGGTCACGTGCTCCGCGTACACGATGGCGGCGCTGCCGTCTGATGGCGAGCGCGTGGTGCTCAAGGTGTACACGCAGCTGCGCGAGAACGCGCTCGCGCTGTTCGGGTTCATCGATGCCCACGAGCGTGACTTGTTCGATCAGTTGATCACCGTGAAGAACGTCGGACCGTCGACGGCAATCGCCATCCTGTCGGGTGCGGGGCCGCGCGATATCGCCGCGTTGATCGCGCGCGAGGACGTGCCTGGCCTGACGAAGATCAAAGGCATCGGCAAGAAGACAGCGGAGCTGCTCGTGGTCGAGCTGCGCGAGAAGTGCGAGCTGATGGTCCTGTCGTGGAATGCGGGCGGCATTCGTCCGGCGGCAGCGCACGCGGGATCGATCCGGTCGGCGAAGTCGACCCGGCATCCCATGCTCGGCGAAGTGATGACTGCTTTGATCAACATGGGCTGGCGTCCCAATGAAGCCGAAGCCGTCGTCGCGGATCTGCCCGTCGACGAGACCACCACGATCGAAGTACTGCTGCGCCAAGCGCTGCGAGGGATGCCCCGCTAATGGCTCGCAAGAAGCACGAAGACATCGCCGGCGCAGTGGAGACCGAGGTGCAGCCGCTCGAGAAGGCGACCGAGCGCACGTGGCAAGCCGCGCTGCGCCCGAAGAACTTCGACGAGTACATCGGTCAGCGAGACATGATCGATAACCTGAAGGTCAGCGTTCGCGCCGCCAAGCAGAACGGCTGGGCGCTCGATCACTTCTTGTTCGCGGGGCCTCCGGGCCTGGGCAAGACCACGCTGGCGCACGTGATCGCGAACGAGCTCGGCGTGAACCTGCACGTATCGAGCGGACCGGCGATCGATCACAAGGGAATGCTCGCCGCGCTGCTGACGTCGCTCGGCGAAGGCGACGCGCTGTTCATCGACGAGATCCATCGGCTCACGCCCGTCGTCGAGGAGAACCTCTATCCCGCGATGGAGGACTTCAAGCTCGACGTGTTCATCGGCGATGGCCCGCACGCGAAGGCCGTCACGATGCAGCTGCCGCGGTTCACGCTGCTCGGAGCGACGACGCGGATGGGACTTCTGTCGGCGCCGCTCCTCGATCGCTTCGGGTTCCACTGGCAGCTGCGGTACTACGATCTGCCGGACATGGAGGCGATCGTGAAGCGCTCCGCGGCGCTGATCGGCGTGACGATCGATCGCGAGGGCGCGAACGAGATCGCTCGCCGTGCACGCGGCACACCGCGCATCGCCAATCGCTTGTTGCGCCGCGTGCGCGACTTCGCGACGGTGGAGCGCGATGGGACGATCGATGGCGACATCGCCGCGTCGTCGCTCGATCGACTCGCCGTGGATCACGCAGGGCTCGACACGCTGGATCGCGCATACCTGTCGGTGATCTGCGAGCGGTTCGACGGTGGGCCGGTCGGCATCGAGGCGGTCGCGGCGTCGCTGTCCGAGGAGCGCGGCACCCTCGAAGATGTCGTAGAGCCGTTTCTCCTCCAGGTGGGGTTCATCGCCCGGACTCCACGCGGACGCGTGGCAACCGCCGCCGGCTTTGCTCACATGGGGCTCGCCGCACCGACGAAGGCACCGACGGGTGGCACCGGCGCGCAGGGTCGCTTGTTCTGACTCGATCTACCGCGAGCCGCCGACGCTCCGCCGTGATGACGCTCAGCCGTGACGCTCGGTCGTGATGCTCAGCGACCGATCGCTTTGATCGCGTCCTTGCGATAGCGCTCGAAGTAGCCTTTGCGATCCAGCACCTCGTTGATCACGGGCTCGGTCTTCTTCGAGAACTTCTCGTTGTTCGACAGCCGGCTCAGGCGACCGAGCAGCGCGAGCGCACAGCCCTTGCGCTGCGCCTTGTCATACGCGAGCGCGAGCTTGAGCGTGAGATCGGGGTTGAACGGATCGCCTGCGAGCGCGCGACCGTACGAATCGATCGCATCGATCAGCGCGCCCTTCTTCACCTCGACGTCGGCGGACTTGGTGAACACGTCGGTGCGCGCATCGCCGGCGCGCTCGAGCTCCGCCGTCTTGGGCGATGGCTTGGACACCGGCATCTCGCGCTCGTGATACTCGCAGTCCGGCAGGTCGACGACGACGACGCCCGTATCGGCCGACTTGTCGATCTTGGGTGTGACCGGCACCGGATTCCTGAGCCGCGGTGCCTTCTCTCCGTACATGTTGCACGCCGAAACGAGAACGACGAGAGCGATCGAGACCTTCCCCAGGTGACGCATGGTGAGATGGTAATCTACCGACCCGCCGTGCGCATCGCGATCTTCGCCGTGGTCGTGATCGCCTGTGGATCACCCGATCGCGAGCCTGCGGATCCCCCGCCCGCGGATCGTCCGGCCGCCACGCCAACCCCTCGACCTCCGGTCCGAAAACCGCCGGTCGGTCCGATCAGCACGATCCGTGGGCCGGACTACATCGGTCCGGATGCGTGCGGCGAGTGCCATCCCACGCAGCACGCGGCGTGGAGGACGAGCCTGCATCGCCGGATGAACCAGCTCGCGGGGCCGGACTCGATCATCGGCAACTTCGCCACGAGCGTGAGCTATGCGGGCGGCGTCGCTACGTTCGCGCGCGAGGGCGCGAGCTACACGATGACGCTCGCGAAGAACACCACGACCACGCGGTATCGCGTGACGCGGACGATCGGCGTGCGCGCGCTGCAAGAGTACGTCGGCGTCGACATGGCCGATGCGAGTGCGATCGAGGTGCGCTTGCCGTTCGCGTGGTGGCCGAAAGCGAAGGGGTGGTTCGCGCAGCCGTACTTCGATCCGTGGCTCGCGCGTGAAGACGACTTCGATGCGTACGCACCGGTGAAGGAGCCCTGGGCCGAGCGCTGTCCGTGGTGTCACAGCACGTATCCGTTCGAGCAGCGCATCGCGCGTGCGTCGACGCGATCCGTCGGACACGGCATGGAGCAGTTCTTCACGAGCGGGGGCGGAACGGATCGCCTCGCGGTCGAGCAGCAGGTCACGACCGGCATCAGCTGCGAGAGCTGTCACCTCGGCGGCAAGGCGCACGCGGAGGGCGCCCCGATCTCGTTCGTGCCGCGCGGCGCCGAGGCGCGTCCGGGTGCACCCGTTCCGACGACGTTCGCGCAGGAGCGCGCGGATGCGGCGATCGTCAATCGCGTGTGCGCGCAGTGTCACTCGGGACCCTCGCCGCGGCTCGCGGATGGCACCGCGCTGCGCAACTCGAGCGAGGCGCTGGATCTCGCGGCGTCGCCATGCACGAGTGCGCGGTGCATCGATTGCCACGATCCGCACACGGGAGGCGGCGACGAGAAGCGCGCGATCGCCGCGTGCACGCGATGTCACGCGCAGCTCGCGGACACCGCGTCGCAGACCGCGCACGCGGGTCACGCGTCGCAGAGCGCCGTTGCGGGGACCGCGAGTCCGACGGCGACGTGCCTCGATTGCCACATGCCGAAGCTCGTGATGGGGATCGATCGCGTGGTTCGCACGCATCGCATCTCGTCGCCGACGAACCCCGCGATCGTCGCGAGCGGCGGCCTCAACGCCTGCAACCTGTGCCACGTCGATCGCTCGCTGCAGTGGACGCTCGACGAGCTGCGTTCGCGCTACGAGATCACGTTGCGAGCGAGCGGCGGCGATCGCGATCAGCCGATGGGCGAGCGCTGGCTCGCGAGCAAAGACGCCGCGGTGCGGCTCGTGGCGGCCGATGCGCTCGCGCGTAGCTCGATCGCGAGGCTCGCGCTCCCCTCACTGAAGAAGCAACTCGCAGACCCGGTGCCGCACATCCGGGCGTGGGCGAGGTTTGCGGTCGATCGCGTGCCACTTCGATAACCGATTCACAGAGCTTCATCGTTTCAGCGACCTGGCGTTGCCCGCACCGTGCTATCCGAGGAGGACGGAATGAGCTCCCGCGTTCGAGCCAACATCATTCGCCTCCTTGTCGGCCTCGCGGTCGTCGCGGGCGTGGTGTGGTTCGTGAAGTCGCGCGGCGCAGCGAAGTCGCGGCCCACGCCCACCGTGCAGGCCTCGACCGAGACCGGCGGCGGTGGCCGCGGTGGCGGTGGTGGCACTAGTGGTGCGAAGGGCGGCGAGCGCGTGGTGCCGGTGCGCGTCGCGAAGGCCGAGCAGACGGATCTGCCCGTGTGGCTCGAGGGCCTGGGGACCGTGCAGGCGTTCCAGCAGGTGATGGTGCGCGCGCAGGTCGATGGCCGGCTCGACAAGATCGCGTTCACCGAGGGCGCGCTCGTCAAGAAGGGCGATGTCCTCGCGCAGATCGATCCGCGACCGTTTCGCGTGAAGCTGCTGCAAGCGCAAGGCGCGCTCGCGCGCGACAAGGCGCAGCTCGATTCGCTGAGGAAGCAGTACGAGCGCTACAAGTCGCTGCACGCACAGCAGCTGATCGCGCAGCAGCAGGTCGACGAGATCGCGGGTCAGTTCGGCGCGCTCGAAGGTGCCGTGAAGATCGATCAAGCGGGCGTCGAGGAAGCGCTGCTCCAGCTCGACTACGCGCAGGTCAAGGCGCCGATCGATGGCATCACCGGCGTTCGCCTCGTCGATGCGGGCAATTTGATCAAAGCGAGCGACGCGAACGGACTCGTGATGATCACCGCGATCGATCCCGCGGCGGTGATGTTCACGATCCCGCAGGACAAGCTGCCCGCCGTGGCAGCGGCGATGGCGAACGAGGTGAAGGTCGAGATCTTCAATCGCGACGGGACGCAGCAACTCGCGACCGGGACGCTCGCGGTGCTCGATAACCAGATCAATCAATCGACGTCCACCCTGCGCCTCAAGGCGCTCGTGCCGAATCCCTCGCGCGTGCTGTGGCCGAACGCGTTCGTGAAGGCGCGCATGCTCGTCGAGACGCGCAAGGGGGCGCTCGTGATCCCGGCGGTCGCGATCCAGCGCGGACCGCAAGGCACGTACGTGTATGTGGCGACGGCGGACAAGACGGCCGAGATGCGGCCCGTCACCGTCGATATCACCGCGGCCGATCGCGCGGTGATCACCAAGGGGCTCGCGGCCGGCGATCGAGTCGTCGTCGAAGGTGCGAATCAGCTGCGGCCCGGCGGCAAGATCGAGATCGTGACCCCGGAGAACAAGGGTGTCGGGGCTGCTCCCGGCCCCGTCGGGAAGAAGTAGATGTCGTCGGCGTCTTCGACGTCATCGATCTCAGCGCCCTTCATCCGGCGCCCCGTCGCGACGACGCTGCTCATGTTGGGGTTGTTCTTCGCGGGCGCGACCGGCTATCGCTCGCTGCCCGTCGCGGCCCTCCCGCAGGTCGACTATCCGACGATCGTCGTCACCACGCAGCTCCCCGGCGCGAGCGCGGAGACGATGGCGTCCGCCGTCACCACACCGCTCGAACGCCAGTTCGGACAGGTGCCATCGCTGACCCAGATGACGAGCATCTCGAGCTTCGGTAGCTCGCAGATCACGCTGCAGTTCTCGCTCGATCGCGAGATCGATGCGGCCGAGCAGGACGTGCAGGCCGCGATCAACGCGGCGAGTAACCTGCTTCCACCGACGCTGCCCGCGCCGCCGACGTACTCGAAGTCGAACCCGGCCGATCAGCCGATCCTGACGCTGAGCGCGACGTCGGAGACGTTGCCGCTCGCTGCGGTGAGCGACTTCGCCGACTCGGTGCTCGCGCAAAAGATCTCGCAGGTCTCGGGCGTCGGCCTCGTGACGATCGGCGGTGGCCAGAAGCCCGCGGTGCGCGTGCAGGTGGATCCAGTCGCGCTCGCCGGCACCGGCTTGACGCTCGAGGATGTCCGGCTCGCGATCGCGGCCGCGAACGTCAACCAGCCGAAGGGCAACCTCGATGGACCGCGCCAGGACTGGGCGATCGCGACGAACGATCAGCTCGCGGATGCGGCGAGCTTTCACCCGCTGGTGATCGCGTACAAGAACGGCGCGCCGATCCGGCTCGGCGAGATCGCGAATGTCGTCGACGGAGTGGAGAACTCGCAGCTCGCGGGATGGACGAGCCACACGGATGTCGAGACCGGCGTTCGCTCGATGAAGCGCGCGGTGATCATCAACGTGCAGCGCCAGCCCGGCGCGAACATCATCGAGGTCACCGACGACATCAAGGCGCTGTTGCCGCGGCTGCGCGCGTCGATGCCGCAGGCGATCGAGGTCGGCATCCTCGCCGACCGGACGACCACGGTGCGCGCGAGCGTGCACGAGGTGCAGTTCACCTTGGTGCTCACGATCGGCCTCGTGATCGCCGTGATCTATCTGTTCTTGGGCAGCCTGCGCGCGACGATCATTCCGGGCCTCGCGGTGCCGCTCGCGCTGATCGGCACGTTCGGCGTGATGAAGCTCGTCGGCTACTCGCTGAACAATCTGTCGCTGATGGCACTCACGATCTCGACGGGCTTCGTCGTCGACGACGCCATCGTCATGGTCGAGAACATCTCGCGCTACGTCGAGAAGGGCGAGAAGCCGTTCGATGCGGCGCTGAAAGGAGCGAAGCAGATCGGCTTCACGATCGTCTCGCTCACGGTGTCGCTGATCGCCGTGCTGATCCCGCTGCTATTCATGGGCGGGCTCGTCGGTCGCTTGTTCCGCGAGTTCGCGGTGACGCTCGCGATCGCCATCGCGCTCAGCGCGGTGCTGTCGCTGACGTTGACCGCGATGATGAGCGCCTGGGTGCTCCAGCCGCACGACGAGCAGAAGCGCGGAGCGATCGCGCGGTGGTTCGACGGCGGCTTCCAGAGCGTCACGAGCTTCTACGAAGCGACGCTCGGGTTCGTCCTGAAGCACCAGCGCACGACGCTGGTCGTGACGCTCGCGACCGCCGGCGTGACCGCGCTGCTCGCGATCGCGGTGCCGAAGGGCTTCTTCCCGCAGGAGGACACGGGCGCGATCGCGGGCGTGTCCGAGATGTCGCCCGACGCGTCGTTCGAGAAGATGCGCGAGCGGCAGACCGCGCTCGCGGACGCGATCCTCGGCGATCCCGACGTCGACACGGTGTCGTCGGCGATCGGCGCAGATGGTATCAACCCGGCGGCGAACGTCGGGCGGTTCTCGATCTCGCTCGTGCCGATCGAGCAGCGCGACGCGACGGTGCACGAGGTGATCGAGCGCATCCAGCAGAAGGCGCAGACGATCACGGGCGTGTCGCTGTACCTGCAGCCCGTGCAGGATCTCCAGATCGACGCGCGCGTCAGCCGCACGCAGTTCCAGTACACGATCGAGGACTCGGACCCGGCCGTGCTCGACGTGTGGGCACCGAAGCTCCTCGCCGCGATGCGCGCACTGCCCGAGCTACGCGACGTCGCGTCCGATCAACAAGCGGCGGGGCTGCAGATGCACCTCGCGATCGATCGTGACAGCGCGGGGCGCCTCGGCGTCACCACCGCGGAGCTCGACAACACGCTGTACGACGCGTTCGGCCAGCGCATCGTGTCGACGACGTTCACGCAGCTAAACCAGTACCGCATCATCCTCGAGGTGCGCCCCGAGGATCGCGAGTCCGGCGCGGCGCTCGACAAGCTCTACGTGCGGACGACGAACGGCACGGTCGTTCCGCTGTCGCAGATCGCGCGATTCGAGACGCGGCCCGCGCCGCTCGCGGTGTCTCACCAGGGCCAGTTCCCGTCGGTGACGCTGTCGTTCAACACAGCGCCCGATGTCTCGCTCGGCGCGGCGGTCGCGGCGATCGAGCGCGCCTCCGAGCTGCTCGGTCCACCGCCGACGATGCGCGCGGAGTTCACCGGCGCCGCGCAGGCATTCCAGGACTCGCTGTCGTCGACGCCGATCCTGATCCTGGCGGCGCTGATCACCGTCTACATCGTGCTCGGCGTGCTCTACGAGAGCTACATCCATCCGATCACGATCCTGTCGACGCTGCCGTCCGCCGGTGTCGGCGCGATCCTCGCGCTGCTCGTGACGGGCAAGTCGTTCGACGTGATCGCGCTGATCGGCATCGTGCTGCTCATCGGCATCGTGCAGAAGAACGCGATCATGATGATCGACTTCGCGCTCGAGGCAGAGCGCGACCAGAAGCTGTCGCCGAAGGACGCGATCTTCCAGGCGTGCTTGCTGCGCTTCCGTCCGATCATGATGACCACGTTCGCGGCGCTGCTCGGCGGCGTGCCGCTCGCGATCGGCTCGGGCACCGGCGCGGAGCTGCGCCGGCCGCTCGGCATCACCATCGTCGGCGGGTTGCTGTTGTCGCAGCTGCTGACGCTCTACACGACGCCCGTCATCTACCTCTACATGGAGCGCATCCAGCGCTTCTTCAAACGCGAAAAGCACGCGCCGTGAACATCTCCGCGCCCTTCATCAAGCGACCGATCGGTACGTCGCTGTTGGCGCTCGCGGTGTTGCTCGCGGGCGCGGGCGCGTTCGTCGAGCTGCCGGTCGCGCCGCTGCCGCGCGTGGATGTCCCCACGATCAGCGTCAGCGCGAACCTCCCGGGCGCATCGCCGACGACGATGGCGACCGCCGTCGCGATGCCACTCGAGCGCCGGTTCGGTCGCATCGCGGGCGTCACCGAGATCACGAGCGAGAGCTCCCTCGGAAAGACCGACATCACCGTGCAGTTCGATCTCGACAAGAGCCAGGAGACCGCCGCTCGCGAGATCCAGGCCGCGATCCAAGCGGCGGGCGGTGACCTGCCTCCGAACATGCCGTCGCGGCCGCGCTACCGGAAGGTGAACCCGAGTGACTCGCCGATCCTGATCATCGCGCTGACGTCGAAGTCGTTGCCGATCGAGCAGGTCTACGAAGCAGCGAACACCGTGTTCGCACAAAAGATCTCGCAGGTCGAAGGGGTGGGGCAGGTCGGTGTCGGCGGCGGCGTGCAGCCCGCGGTGCGCGTCTCGGTGGACCCGCTGCTGCTCGCGGGCATGGGCCTGTCGTTCGAGGACGTGCGCCGCGCGATGCAGAGCGCGACGTCGAACCAGCCGCGCGGTGGCGTCGGTGTCGAGCAGTGGCAGGCGATCGGCGCGGACACCCAGCTCACGAGCGCCGCGGCGTGGAGCGACGTCATCGTTCGGTACCAGGAGGCGCCGATCAAGCTCGGTGACATCGCCACGGTCACCGACGACGTCGAGAACCAGCAGGTCGCCGGGTGGTTCGACAGCGAGCGCTCGGTCTCGGTGGTCGTTCGCCGCCAGCCGGGCGCGAACATCCTCGACGTGATCGACAGCGTGAAGGCGCTGTTGCCCGAGCTCGCGAGCTCGATCTCGCCGGCGATCGATGTCCAGATCGCGATCGATCGCGCGCACACGATCCGCGCGTCGGTGCACGAGGTCGAGTTCACGCTGATCCTCTCGATCTTCCTCGTCACGATCGTCGTGTTCCTGTTCCTGCGGTCGGCGCGCGCGACCGCGATCCCCGCGGCCGCGGTGCCGCTCTCGCTCGTGGCGACGTTCGGCGTGATGTACCTGCTCGACTACTCCGTCGACAACCTGTCGCTGATGGCGCTTACCATCGCGACCGGCTTCGTCGTCGACGACGCGATCGTCGTGACCGAGAACGTCATGCGTCTGATCGAGAAGGGCAAGACACCGCGCGAGGCCGCGCTCGAGGGTGCCAAGCAGATCGGCTTCACGATCGTCTCGATCACCTGCTCGCTCCTCGCGGTGTTCATCCCGATCCTGTTCATGGGCGGATCGATCGGCCGCTTGTTCCGCGAGTTCGCGGTCGTGCTCGCCGTGTCGATCACGCTGTCCGGCGTGATCTCGCTGACGCTGACGCCGATGATGTGCGCGCACCTGTTGAAGCACAAGACCGAGGAGCCGAACTGGCTGGCGCGCGCGCTCGAGCGCGGGCTCGACGTCATCGTGCGCGGCTACAGCGCCATGCTGCGACTCGTCCTCCGCCACACCGTGATCGTCGGCGTGCTCACGATCGGAACGGTCGGCACCACGGTCTGGCTCTACGGTCAGGTCCCGGCCGGGCTGTTCCCGCAGCAAGACACCGGCATGCTGATGGGCAGCACGCAGGGACCGCAGGACATCTCGTTCCCCGCGATGAAGGAGCGCCAGGAGCGCTTGCTCGAGATCGTGCTCGCCGATCCGGATGTCGCGCACGTCAACGCGAACGTCGGCGGCTTCGGTTCGTCGACGCTGAACACCGGGCGCATGTTCATCCAGCTCGTCGAGAAGCCGAAGCGCAAGGTCAGCGCCGACGAGGTGATCGCGCGCTTGCGCCCGAAGCTCGCGAAGGTCGAGGGCGTGCAGCTGTTCCTCCAGAACGTGCAGGACGTGCGCGTCGGCGGCCGTGGCTCGCGCACGCAGTATCAGTACACGCTGGAATCCAGCGAGCTCGCCGAGCTCGAAGAGTGGGGTCCGAAGGTGACCGCGGCGCTGCGCAAGCTCCCCGAGGTGAAGGACGTGGTCTCCGATCAGCAGACCGCGGGCCTCCAGCTGAACCTCGAGATCGATCGTGACACCGCCGCGCGCCACGGCATCACGGTCGCGCAGATCGACAACACGCTGTACGACGCGTTCGGCCAGCGCCAGGTCGCCACGTTCTACACGCAGGTCAATCAGTACCGCGTGGTGCTCGAAGCGAAGTCGCCCGATCCTTCCGAGGGGCAATCGCCGGAGGAGGCGATCGCTCGTCTGCACGTGACGTCGGCGGGAGGCGAGCAGGTGCCGATGTCCGAGCTGGTGCGCGTGACGCCGTCGAGCGTCGCGCTGTCGATCTCGCACCAGGGGCAGTTCCCGTCGACGACGATCTCGTTCAACACCGCGCCGAACGTCGCGCTGTCGGATGCCGTCGCGGCGATCGAGAAGGCCACGCTCGGGATGGGCGTGCCCGCATCGATCCACGGATCGTTTCAGGGCACCGCGCAGGCGTTCCGCGAGTCGCTCGAGACCATGCCGATGCTGTTCCTGCTCGCGCTGATCGCGATCTACATCGTGCTCGGCGTGCTCTACGAGAGCTACATCCACCCGATCACGATCCTGTCGACGCTGCCGTCGGCGGGCCTCGGCGCGTTGCTCGCGCTGCTGCTCACCGGCAGCCAGCTCGATCTGATCGCGTTCGTCGGCATCATCCTGCTGATCGGCATCGTCAAGAAGAACGCGATCCTCATGATCGACTTCGCGCTCGAGCTCGAGCGGGGCGGCAAGTCACCGCGCGACGCGATCTACGAGGCGTGCGTGCTGCGCTTCCGTCCGATCCTCATGACCACGCTCGCGGCGCTGCTCGGCGCGCTGCCGCTCGCGCTCGGTGAGGGAACGGGCTCGGAGCTGCGCCGTCCGCTCGGTATCGCGATCGTCGGTGGCCTCGCCGTGTCTCAGCTACTGACGCTGTTCACGACGCCAGTGACCTACCTCGCGCTGCACCGCTTCACGCGGCGGTCTTCGCAGACCGCTCACCCGGTGTGAGCTACTTGCTCGCGTTCGCGATCGCGATCCACGCGGCGACCTTGTCGCCGAGGCCCGACATCTCGAGCGCCGCGCGATCGATCACTGCTTCGCCGGTGACGGCGAAGTGCTCGTTCGTGTACGCGTCCGCGATATGGATCGCCGCGGCGATCTCCTGGACCTCCGCCGGTGCGGTCGCGGGCAAGCGATGCGAGCGAACCGCGTCGACGATGCGGCGGGGGAGACCCCAGATGCCGAGGAGGCATGCGCCGATCTCGGCGTGCGTGGCGGTGCCGGTGACGGACTCCGACGCCGCGCAGCGCTCGAGCGTGACGGCGGTCTCGCCGGAGCACAGTACGATGCAGCCGATGTCGTGGAGGAGCGCGGCGACGTACGCCTCGTGGTTGACGTCGACGCCGAGCATGCGCGTGGTGAGCTCGGCGCACTTCACCGCGGCGGCGCGCAGCTTCTCTTGCGAGTGAAACGGGTCGCTGCCGGCCATCGTGAACACCGACGCGGTGGTGACGAGGTGGCGCAGTCGCTCCACGCCGAGGTAGCGAACGGCGCCTTCGATCGACGACGTCGAGCGACCGGCACCGAAGTAGCCCGAGTTGACGAGCTGGAGGACCTTCGCTGCCATCGCGGGATCGCGGCGCACGATGTCGGCGATCTCCGTCGTCGAGGAGTTCGCGGCGAGCGCGGCGGTCATCTGATCGAACACGGCGCGCGTGGACGGAACGGTGGCGAGGCGGCCGATCTGGCCGCGGACCTCGTCGTCGATCGGCAGCGTCTCGAGGTGCATGCTGCGCTCGAGGACGCCGCGGAGCACGTCGGCCTCGCACGGCTTGGACAGGAGCTGGTGCAGCGCGGGGAGGGCGCGCACGATCGAGTCGCGATCGGCTTGGCCCGACAACATGATGCGGACCGTCGAGGGAGACTTCTCTTTGATCGCGGTGAGCAGCGTCGCACCGTCGACACCGGGCATGCGCATGTCGGAGACCACGACCGTGAACGGCCGCTTCTCGAGCTCCTGCAGCGCTTGCTCGCCGCTCTGCGCGACGACGATGTCCCACCGATCCCGATCGCGCCGGAACAGATTCTTCAGCCCCGAGAGGATCGCGGGTTCGTCATCCACGAACAACACGGAGTGCTTTGCGGTCGCCACGAGATCAGAGTCGGCCGAACGGCCGTCCTTTCGAGGGCCCATGTCGATCTCCCGACACCTACAGGCGCCTACGCCGCCGAGACGAGCGTCATCTCCGCGAGCCCGGCCTCGCGAGTCATCTTGCCGACATAGCCGAGCTCCCGGCGCGCCTTGGCATCGACGACGGTGACCTCGCCGCCGACGAGGGCGATCGCGGTCTTGGTCACCGGCGGCTCCTTCATCCACGAGGTCAGCGCGGCGGTCGTCGAGGCGAGCCAGCGCGGGACGTTGCGCGAGGTGCTGGCGTCGACGCCTTGGGTCGCGAGGTACTTCGTGAGGAACTCGCGAAAGTCGACGGGCTCGCCATCGGTGAGGAAGTAGATCTCGCCGCCCTTACCCTTCTCGGCGGCGAGCAGCGCGCCCTCGACCACGTTCGCGACGTGGCACGTCGAGGTCAGGTAGTGACCTCCGCCGACCCAGCCGAACCGCCCCTTCTTCACGGCCTCGACGAGCTTGGGCAGGAGGCTCGTATCACCGCGACCCCAGATGAAGCGCGGCCGGATCGAGACGGTCTCGAACGCGAGCGTGTTCGCCGCGATCACCTCGCGCTCCGCGAGGCCCTTCGCGATCGGATAGTTTCCCGCGGGCTTCGCGGGGTAGGGCACGGTCTCGTCGGCGCGGACGATCGGCTTGCCATCGGCGAGCACGGCTTCGGTGCCGACGTGCACGAACTTCGAGACCTGCGCGGCTTGCGCGGCCGACAGCGTGGACTTCGTTCCATCGACGGTGTCGCGCATGTGATCGGCGAGCTTGCCGTGCTCCTGAACATTCGCGGCCGCGTGAAACACGACGTCGCATTCGTCCATGCCTTCGGCCATCGCGGCCTGGCTCGACAGGTCGCCGCGGACCGGATCCGCGCCGACACCACGCACCGCGATCGCGGCCTTCTCGCTGCGCGCGAGCGCCCGCACTTCGACGCCGCGCGCGACCAGCGCCGCGATCAACTCCTTGCCCACGAACCCCGAACCGCCGGTGACGAATGCTCGCTTCACGAAGCCGAATCTACTAGGTTCGCGAGGTGATGGACGACGGTCGCGTCGAGCTTCCCGCGAAGGACCTGCAGGCGATCGAGGGCTCGTCGCTGTACAACGAAGACCTCGCGCCGGTGCCGATCGCGAAGCGCACGTGGAGCACGTGGGACTACGCGGCGCTGTGGATCTCCATGGCCCACTGCATCCCGACGTACACGATGGCGTCCGCGCTGATCGCGAACGGGATGGCGTGGTGGCAAGCGCTGCTGACGATCCTCCTCGGCAACATTATCGTCCTCGCACCGATCCTCCTGAACTCGCACCCCGGCACGAAGTACGGCATCCCGTTCCCGGTGTTCGCGCGTGCTGCGTACGGCACCGCGGGCAGTAACCTCGCCGCGCTGATGCGCGCGCTGATCGCGTGCGGTTGGTTCGGCATCAACGCGTGGATCGGCGGGATGGCGCTGCAGGCGTTCTTCAACTCGCTGCTCCCCTCGTGGGGCACCGCGCTCGGTTCGTTCAACGGTCACCCGACGACGCAGTGGATCTCGTTCCTGCTGTTCTGGGGCCTCAACATCCTGATCATCTATCGCGGCATGGAGCTCGTGCGGCGGCTCGAGCGGTTCGCCGCGCCGTTCGTGCTCGTGATGACCGCGATCCTCGTCGGGTGGGCGATCTGGAAGGCCGGCGGGCTCGGACCGATCATCCACGAGGGCGGAAAGGACGGCGCGTTCGGCAAGCTGTTCATTCCCTCGCTGACCGCGACGATCGGCTTCTGGTCGACGCTGTCGCTCAACATGCCGGACTTCACGCGGTTCGGTCGATCGCAGCGCGAGCAGGCGATCGGACAGGTCGTCGCGCTGCCGACGACGATGACCGTATTCGCCGGCATGGGCATCATGATCACCAGCGCGACCGTCCTCATCTACGGTCACGCGATCGACGATCCGATCAAGCTCGGCGGCATGTTCGACAATCGCCTCGTCGTCGGCATCGTGATGTTCACGGTCGTCGTCGCGACGCTCGCGGTGAACATCGCCGCGAACGTCGTGTCGCCGGCGAACGACTTCGCGAACGCGTTCCCGAGCAAGATCGACTTCAAGCGCGGCGGCCTGATCACCGGGATCATCGGCATCGCGATGATGCCGTGGGAGCTGTACGCCAACGCGGGGCGTTACATCGGCTGGCTGCTCGGATACTCGGGCTCGCTCGGCTCGATCGCGGGCGTGCTCATCGTCGACTACTGGGTGATCCGCAAGCGGACGTTGGACCTCAAATCGTTGTACGTGCGCGACGGCGTCTACTACTACCGGAACGGATGGAACACACCGGCGGTCGTGGCCACGCTCGCGGGCACGGCCGTCGCGCTCGGCGGTGCGTTCTGGCGGCCGATGGAGGCGATCTACGACTGGTCGTGGTTCATCGGCTTCGGACTCGCAGGTGGCATCTACTACGCGATGATGCGCGGCGCAGTCCCACCTACACGCTTGCCCGAAGCACGAATCGAACGCTCGTGAGCCGTCGCTTCGTGTAACGATTGCGGTCGTGGGTGTCCGGTTCTCCGATGGGACCGTGCGGGCGACAACGTCGCCACCGGAGGCGTTCGAGTTTCGGGTCGGCGACTACACGGTGAGCGAAGAGCTCGGCGCCGAGGAATCCGGAAGCTTCTACTTCGGCGAGCACGTGCTCCTGCCGCGCAAGGCTGCGATCAAGATCATGCACGCGGGGCCGAGCTACAACAAATCCACCGCGGTCGCGATGCTGCGCGAAGCATGTCTCGTCGAAGCGCTCTCGCATCCCGGCATCCCGCGTGTCTACGAGTGCGGCGTCCTGCCCGACAAGCGACCGTGGACCGCGTTCGAGCTCGTCGAAGGCGCATCGGTCGCGACGCAGATCGCCGAAACACCGATGGCGGTCGCCGACGTCGTGGTCCTGGTCCGCGATGTCGCCGATGTCCTCGATCACATCCATCGCCGCGGCATCGTGCATCGCGCGATCACGAGTGAAGCGATCATCCCCACGCCGTACCGTCGGTTCCCGCTGCTGGTGCGCCACTGGGGCGAAGCGTGCACGCTCGACAGCGCCGGCGCGCACGCGGATCCGCGCGATGACATTCGCGCACTCGGTGTGGTCGCGTCGAAGGCGCTCGCCGGAACGATGCCTCCGCGCGACGTCGCGCACATGATCGATCAGATGATGGCGTCCGATGTCGAGCGCCGGCCGACGAGCGCGGAGCTGCGCCAGAACGCGGGCTGGCTCGCGAGCACGCTCGAGATCAAGGCGAGCGAGCCCGTGAAGAAGACGCGCGACGGCATCGGCGATCGGATCCCGAACGACGTCGAGGATGTCGGCTCGGGGTTCACGATCCGGATCAACACGCGCACGCCGACTCGCTGACCTCCGCGC
>JBGARE010000044.1:0-72728 GCA_044230415.1 Kofleriaceae bacterium | reverse complement strand
GAGCTCGCGGCCATCCAGAAGGAGGCCGACAACCGCCGCCACGCGCGGCGCGATCAGCTGCGCGTCGCGCTCGTCGGCTACACGAACGCGGGCAAGTCGTCGCTCTTCCGCGCGCTCACCGGCAGCGACGTGCTCGTCGCCGACAAGCTCTTCGCCACGCTCGACACGACGGTGCGGGCGCTGCACCCCGAGACGAAGCCGCGCCTGCTCGTGTCCGACACGGTCGGCTTCATCAAGAAGCTGCCGCACGATCTCGTCGCGTCGTTCCGCTCGACGCTCGACGAAGCGGGCGATGCGGATCTGCTGCTGCACGTGCTCGACGCGTCGGATCCCGCGCTCCCCGATCAACTCGCGGTCACGCGCGAAGTCCTCGCCGAGATCCACGCGGATGAAGTGCCGACGTGGCTGCTCCTCAACAAGATCGATCGTGTCGACGAAGCGGGCCGCGCTCGATTGCGCGATCACTACCCGCGCGCGATCCAGCTGTCCGCGAAGGACAAGGTCGACGTCGCCGCGCTCCGCGATCGCCTGATCGAGCAGTTCATCGGCGCGCTCGAGGAAGCCGAGTTGGTCGTCCCGTGGGCGCTCGCGGGCAAAGTGGCGCACGAGATTCACGAGCGCACGACCGTGCTGTCCGAGGAACACGGAGATGACGGCACGACGTTCAAGGTGCGCGCACCGTCGGGCGTGCTCGAGACGATCCGCGCGTCGCTCAGAGCGGACTAGAAGCGGACCGACACGCCGGCCATCGCGCCGTCGCTCGTCGGCACGATGTACGCGCTCTTCGTCGGTGCCGAGCTCGGCCGCGTGACGATCAGATAGATCGTGAGCCCGGCGAGCACGGCGCCCGCGCCGATCGAGACGTACATCTGCGGCTTGCGATCCTTGAAGAACGCGCACGGCTCCATGCCCGGCACCGTGCACTCGTGATCGATCGAGTAGAACACCGCGCCGGCGGCCACCGCGCCGAGCGTGGCGATGCCCGTCACGATCGGCCATCCACCCCAGCGCCGGCTGCTCGGCTCGCGCGAGGGCGGCACGACGACGACGCCCCCGGTGCTCTCGTCGATCTTCGTGTTGCCGGGTGCGCCCGGTCCGAGGAGCACGTTGATCTCGCTGCTCGCCGCGTCGCCGGCCAAGAAGCCAGCGAGCTGCTTCTTGCTGCCATCACCGGCGGTCAGCGGAATGCTCGCGCGTCGCTCGTTGCGGCCCGACAAGCTCACGAGCGCACCGAAGATCACGTTGTTCGTCGTGTCGATGCCGACGACGACGACCGCTTTCTCTTCGATCGAGATCGCGAACGTGGACGCATGTTTCGCTTCGAAGCGCTCGCGATCACCGCTCGCATATTCGAGTCCGACCCATCCGGGCGACGTGTGAACCGCCGCGTCGAGATCGAGATCGATGTTGACCACCGCATCCACCGTCGAGTTGACGCGGACGCGATACGTGCGCGACTGCTTCGCTCCCTCGCGCGCGAACACGCGGTACTCGCCGGGGATCAGGTTCTTCACGACGTTGCCGGTCTGCTCGAGGCGCTCGTTGACGTAGACCTCGGCGTTGTTCGGCGCCTTCACGTACAAGCGACCCTGTGCCTGCTGTTTGAGATCGCGTTCGACGTCTGCGAACTGCTTTGCCGCCCCTGCGCCCCAGGTCGCGGCCGGCACCGGTGCGCCGGGGAAGCTGCGGGCGAGCTCTTCGAACGTGAGCCGCGCGGTCTTCGGATCACCGTTGCGATCTTGCGCGAGCGCGAGCGCGACGAGGCCGTCGAGCATCGTCTGGCGCAGCGCTTGGTTCTTCGCGAATGCACCCGAGTTGTCGTGCGCGGTATCGATCAGCGGCTGTAGCGCGGCGACGGCAGCTGCATAGTTGCCGCGGATGTACTCCTGCTGACCGGCCTTGAGCTGCTTCGCGAAGTCCGCCGGCAAGCTGTTCTGGCGCGGGCGCGAGACCTTGCCTTCGTACAGGCGGCCGACGCTGTTGCCGCCGTCGAAGCCGCGCGCCGCGAGCTCGTTGACGAGCGGCTCGAGCAGCTTGTCGGCGTTCTTCGGCCGTTCGCCTTCGTACGATTCGAGGACGATGCCGTCTCTCGCTCGTGCGACCGGAATCCACGCGACGAACACTGCCACCACCAACCACGCGCGCATGCTACGGAGCGACCTCGTCCGCGCCCATGTCACTTCGGCCATCGATCGGGCGCATGTTTCCATCGATGTCGATTGTCAGCGTCGCCGCCATGTCCGCGCGGTCCTTCGCGGCGCTGGTCGGGGTGATCCGGTAGAACGTCGGCGCCGACGGCATCGCCGTCGTCTTGAACATCGCGTCACCCGTCATGTTCCCGGTGTCTGTTACGAGGTCTCCGGGCGTGAACAGCGAGTACGTCACGTCGCAGTTCGCGGTGTCGTTACCGACGATGATGCTGTTCGAGATCACGAAGCCCGATCCGCAGGTGATGCCTCGATAGTTGCCGGCGCCACCCATCGAGATGTTGTCAGCGACGGTGTTGAACTCGAACGTCGACGCTGCGCTCGGTTGCAGTATGGCGCCGCCGGCGTTCGGTAGGGTGGCCTTTCCGTTCTGCACGATGATCGTGTTCGTGATCGAGAACTTGTTGTTCTGCATCACGATGCCGGGGTTGCCCGTGTTCGCCGCGATCACCGATCGCGTGATCGTGATGTCGCCACCGTCGGTAGCGCGCACGCCCGAGCCGTCATTGCTGTCGATCAGCACGCGATCGAGCGTGAGCTTCGGATCGGTCTGCATCAGCACGATGACCCCGTTTCCCGTTCCGTTCAAACCGGTCCCGCCGAAGATCCGCAGGCCGTAGATCGCGAGCTCGGTGCCGGTGTTCGTGACTTCGACGATGTTGCCGGCCGTCGAGCGCGTGAGCGCGGCGCCCGGATCCGCGTAGATCGTCGTCGAGCGCGCGTCGAACAGCACCGACGTCGTGTCCGTGATCGTCCCGGTGATCTTGATGATCGGGCGACCGGTCGTCTCGGCGGCGGGCATGTTGCTGCACGGCGAGAGTGCCGTGCATGCGCTTCCACCGCCCGTCGGTGCGACGTACGCGACCATCGTCTCGTCCGCGCAGCGTCCGTTGACCTGACACACGAGCGAGGAACACTCGACGTGCTCGGTGCAGTCGCCGCAGGTACGGTTGCCGCGGCACACCTGGCCACCCGTGCACGCTCCGCTGTCCTCCACGGTGCACTGGACACACACGTCGTCGTCGGCGCAGACGGGCTTCGCGGGATCGATCGCGATGCAGTCATCGTTCCCGAGGCACGCCACGCCTCCGTCGCCGCCACTCGAACAGTTCACGGTGTCTTCGGGGTGCATCGCGCAGTACTTGTCGCTGTGCTTCATGCAGCCGGCTGCGAGGACAACGAACGCAACGACGAGCTTCATGGCAGCCTCCGATCGCGTCATCAGAATGCCCGCACCCATCCGACCGTCGCGCCACCGGGAATCACCGCCACCGACGGTGACGAGTCCGGCGTGGATCCACTGCGCATGTACCACCACGCGCACGCCGCGATCGCGACGGCACCGATGCCCGTCAGTGCGATGCCACCGGCGCGCGTGTCGCGATACTCGGGCTTCTCGCCCGTGTCTTCTTCGCTCGTCGCATACAGCGTGATGCCGACGGCGACCAGCGCGACGCCGAGCCCCACACCGACGAGCGGCAGCTTGCTGCGCGACGCTTCGCGAGCGAGCTGGAGCGACAGCGCGATCTTGTCACCGCCCTTGATCGTGACGGTGCGCCGCTCGGTCGTGTATCCGGGCGCGCTGACCTCGACCACGTGATCTCCGACGGGAAGCGACGCACCCGCCGCGCCGGGATTGCCGTCGATGCGAATCTGCGCGGTGGACGGTGTCACGCTCAGCTCGAGGGTTCCGACGTCGACGCGTGCTTGCCCGGCGAGCGTGATCATCACGTCGTCGACGGTGGAGTGGATCGTCGCGTCGGTGCATGCGGAGCACGTGCGGCGCGCCGCCATCGGCTCCGCTCCTTTGGAGAACCAATACGCGGTGAGCGTGATGTCGCGGACGCGACCGGTCGTCACGAGCTCGGCCTTCGCGAACATGAGGCGCGGCGCCTGCGCTTCGGCCTCGACGATCTTGCGTGCGCACGCGAGGTCTTCGATCGCGATGCAATCGAGGAGCTGCGCGAGCGCGTCGGGGCGCAGCGGCGCCGCGATCAGCGTGTGACCGCGTTGCCGGAGCCAGTCCTCCATCTGTGCCGCGAGCTGCGGCTGGATCGCCGCGTCGCCGGTGACCACGACGCCGACGCCATCGGCGTGTGCGCGATTCGCGACACCGAGGAGCAACACCACTGCGACAACGATCGAGGCTCTCACTTGAAGATCTCGATCTTCGCTGTTTTGCCTTCTTCGATCACGACGGATCTTGTCTCTCCGTTGGAGAACTTCAGCCGGTGCTTCCCCGTCGCGATGCGCCGAGGCTTGATGGGAGTATCGCCGATCACCTTGCCATCGAGGGTCACCGTCAGGATAGGTTGGGCATACACTTCCAAGGACCCGTACTTCGTCGGTGCGGTCTTCACGGCACTTCCCGCGCCTGCATCGACGGGCGCGGCGGCATCTACCGGCGGTGCGGCATCGACGGGCGGGGGCGCGGGCGCGGCATCGACGGGCGGGGCCGCGACGGCTGCGTCGATGGGGGGAGGCGCAGGATCTGCGGGTGTGCTCGCCGGCGCGGTCGCCGCATCGCTGACCGCGGTGCCGGGCTTCTTCTTCGCCGACAGCGCGGTCACCAGCGCGAACGTGCCGCCTCCCACGATCACCGCGACGAGCAAGGTGAGCGCGACCTTCTTCCCCGTCGACATGCCGGGCGCACGGCCGAGCGTACCGGTCCGCGCGCTGCGCATCGCTCCGATGCTCGCCGCGGGCTGCGGTGGTCCGGCCGCGTGCTGCTGCTGCGGGTGATGCGCGACGATGGTCTGCGCGCTCGCGACATGGGCGGGCACCGGCGTCAGCCCGGGGTTACTGCGGCTCTGGCGGAACGGCGCGTCGTGCGGAAACCGCTCGGTCATCAGCCGGATCAGCTGCTCGCGGCCTGACTTCGGCGCGTCGTTGCACTCGAGCAGATCGGCGATCGCGAGCTCGGCGGTGCGATAGCGCGAGGGCAGGTCGCGCTCGAGGAGCTTCATCACGACCTTCTCGAGATCCTTCGGTACGTCGGGCCGCAGCGAGCGCGGGCGCGGGATCGTGCCGAACAACACCGCCGCGAGCGTCGTGCGCGTGTCCTCGCCGACGAACAAGCGTCGCCCGCACAACATCTCCCACAGCATCACGCCGACGGCGAACAGATCGCTGCGACCGTCGAGGCGTTCGCCGTTCGCTTGCTCGGGGCTCATGTACGCGGGCTTGCCCTTGATGAACTCCGACGCGGTGGCCTCGCTCGCCGAGCGCGCCTTCGCGATGCCGAAGTCGCTGACCTTCAGCGCGCCCTCCCAGGACAACAGCACGTTGTGCGGCGAGACATCGCGATGAATGATGCCGCGCATTCCGTCGCCGCCGGGCTGGCCCGCGGTGATCGGCAAGTCGTGCGCGTAGCCGAGGCCGCGCAGGATCTCGCTGGTGACGAAGATCGCGACCGGGAACGGCAACAGCCCCGTCGACATCAGCGCATCGAGGTCCTTGCCCTCGATGAACTCCATGACGAGGAACAAGTGGCCGTCGGCGTCGCGATCGAAGTCGAGCACCGACACCACGTTCGGATGTTGGAGTCGCGCGCTGATCCGCGCTTCGTCGACGAACATCTTCGCGAACTGCGGGTTGTTCGAGAACCCGGGGAGCACGCGCTTGATCGCGACCTTTCGCGAGAATCCCTCTGCACCGACGGTGTGCGCGATGAACACCTCCGCCATACCGCCACCGCCGAGACGGTGGTCCAGTTGGTACTTCCCCAGGACCCCTGCCATCGAGGGCCCGACGATACCGCAGCTGTCAGCGACGCGCGAATGCGTGCGGCCCGGTCAGGCCTTTCGCCGCGAAGAACCGCCGCGCGGCGTCCACGTGCAAGCCGAACGCGAATTCGTCGTCGAGGCCATCGGGGCCGTAGATGATCCCGCGGTCCTGTGTCTCGGCATCGGCTTCGAACGGGGGAAACACCGAGACCTCGACCGGCTTCGCCACACAGAACAAGAGCAGGCGGTTCGGGCGCGGCGAGCTCGAGCGCCAGACGAGCTGCTCGAGATCCGGATCGATCTCGACGCCGGTCTCCTCGCGAACCTCACGCGCGGCGCCGATGTTCCAGGCCTCGTGATCCTCGAGGAATCCACCCGGCAGCGCGAGCTTGCCGATCGCGGGTGGCAGGTTGCGCCGCACGACGAGGATTCCGATGCGCGCGTCGTCGACGACGGGAACGATCGTGACGGCCACCGGAATCGGGTTCGCCCACGTCTGGTACTTGCAGCCCGGACACGTCCGCGGATACGCGTGCGGTGCGTCGTACTTGGTGCCGCAGTACGAACAATACGCGTCGCGAACGAGTGCCATGCCTGCAGCCTAACGCGGCAGGAGCGAGTCTTGACCGCGCTCGCGCATCTGCTTGCGCCAGGTCTCGATGAAGCGAACGAACGCCTCGGCGAGCTCGGGATCGAACTGCGTCCCGGCGCATCGCTCGATCTCGCCGGTGGCGACCTCGTGCGGCAACGCGCGGCGATACGCGCGATCGGACGTCATCGCGTCGTACGCATCCGCGATCGCGACGATGCGGCCGACGATCGGGATGTTGTGTCCGGACAACCCGCGCGGATAGCCGCCGCCGTCCCACCACTCGTGGTGACACCAGCAGCCATCGATCAGGCCGTGCAGACACGGCACCGGCTCGAGGATGCGCTTGCCCTTCGCCGGGTGCTCGCGGAACACCGCGACCTCTTCGGGCGTCAGCTTACCCGGCTTGTTGAGCATGTCGTAGCGAACGCCGATCTTGCCGACGTCGTGCATCACGCCCGCTTGCACGATGTTGCGGATCTCCGCGTCGGGCAGCGTGAGGCCGCGTGCGAGGATCTCCGAGTACACCGCGACCCGCTCCGAGTGGCCGCGCGTGTACATGTCGCTCTCCTCGAGCGCTTGCGCGAAGCCCGCCACCGTCTGCTGGAACATCTCTTCGAGAGAGACGTTCGCTTTGACGAGGTCTTCGTTCGTCGAGCGCAGCTCGCCGTAGAGCCGCGCGTTATCGATCGCGCTCGCCGCACGCGAGGCGAGCACCGCGAGCATCTTGCGATGACCTTCGTCGAACTTCTTGCCGGGCGTGAACGAGAACACGTTGAGCACGCCGACCATGTTCGCGCGCACCTGCAGCGGCACCGCGATGAACGACGACAGGTCCGCGGGCGCGGAGTGCTCGGTGAAGAACCGCCCGGCTTTTCCTCCGTGCACGAGGATCGGAACGCCTTGCGCGAACTGCTCGCTGATCACGCCGAACGACGGCGACGGCAGACCGCTCGCAGCCCCGCCCGGACCGTTCGCGCTGACGATCTTCACGCGCTCTTCGTAGCTGCCGGAGCGTGGATCGCGGAGGTGCAGCGTCGCGACGTCGGCCTTGACCTCGTCGAGCGCCGCGCGCAGCACGACATCGAGGATGTGCTCGATGTCGTGCGAGAGCGCGATCGCTTCGCTGACCTTGTAGATCGTGAGCGCTTCGCGCAGGCGGATGTTCTCGGCCTGCAAGCGCTGGCGATACAGCGCGCGCTCGACGACGTGGATGACCTCCTCGACCTTGAACGGCTTCAGGAGGTAGTCGTACGCGCCCTTCTTCATCGCTTCGATCGCGGTCTCGACCGTACCGAAGCCCGTCATGAGGACGGTCAACACGCCGAGGCGCTCGGCTTCGATGCGCTCGAGGAGCTGCAGCCCGGACAGCCGCGGCATCTTGAGATCCGTGATCAACAGATCGTACGGACGCAGCCGTAGCTCGGTCAGTGCCTTCTCGCCGTCCTCGACGGTGTGAACACTGAATCCTTCGAGCGCCAAAAACTCCGCGAGGATCTCGCGGATCACGCGCTCGTCATCGACGACGAGGATACGGGCGGCCTCGCTCGAGGCATCGCTTCCGACCTCTGCCGTCGCTTGCGTCATGTGGACCTACTGCGCGGGCGCTGCGGCCGGCGCTGGTGCGGGAGCCGGAGCGGGGGCTGGAGCCGGCATCGGGGCGGCCTTTGGAGCCATCGGATCGGGGAACGCGCTCGCGCGACCGTTCTCTTGGTCGGCCGTCTGCTGCGCCTTCAGCCACGTGTCACGCGCGTTCGTCGCGCGCTGCTTCTCGCCATCGGCCTTGCCGCGCGCGGACTCGGTGCGCTTGCCGCGCTCCTCGACCTGCTTGGGGAACCAGTTGTAGTCGATGCCCTTCGGGCTCTTGTTGTTGCGCTTCGCCACTTCGGACTTGGCCAGCTCGTACTGCGCCTCTTTCCAGTACATGTTCTCCTGCGTCCAGCGCAGGTGCTTGGCGATCCAGCCGCGGTACGCCTCGTGATACTTCACGCGCGCGTCGGCGGCCTTCTTCGCCGCCTCGGCCGCGTGGAGCGCCTTCGCCGCTTCGTTGATGCGGTTGTTGTCCGCCGACTGCTCCGCAGACTTCTTGTTGTTGATCGCGGTGTCGATCGAGAGCTGCGCGGCCTTCTGGTCGTTGCGCACGTTCGCGAGCTCCGACGTGGCCTGATCGAAATCGGCCTGCGCTTTGTTGTTCTCGAGCTTGGCCTTGGACCAGTCGGTCTGCGCCTGGAGCACGCCCGCCTGCTGGGCGGGATCCACGTCCGCGATGAACATGTCGTCGAAGTGGCGAGCGAGTGGGCCGGGCGGCGAATCGTCCGGTCCGCCACACGCAGACAGCACGAACACTCCGATCGCGATCAGCTTTCCGAATAGGCGCATAGGTGGAACGGAGCCTACTACGCCCGGAAACGGCGAGCTACCATCGGGCACAGATCCCATGACCGTCCTACTCGCCGTCGATGTCGGCAATACGAACACGGTGCTCGGCGTGTTCCGCGACGCGGAGCTCGCTGCGAGCTGGCGGATCCAGACGGTGGCCGCACGTACGTCGGACGAGTACGCGGTGCTGCTGAAGACGCTGCTCGACATGGAAGGCTTCCCATGGAAGTCGATCGACGCGGGCATCATCTCGAGCGTCGTGCCCCCGGCGGTGTTCGGGCTGCAGAAGTTCTTCAAGCATTACTGCGGTGGGCCGGCGCTGCTCGTCGGGCCCGGCATCAAGACCGGCATGCCGATCCTCTACGAGAATCCACGCGAGGTCGGTGCGGATCGCATCGTCAACGCGGTCGCCGCGTACGAGGAGTTCAAGTGCGGTCTCATCGTCGTCGATTTCGGCACCGCGACGACGTGGGACGTGGTCAATCCCAAAGGCGAATATCTCGGCGGCGTGATCGCACCCGGCATCCAGATCAGCGCCGAAGCACTCTACGAGCACGCAGCGAAGCTGCCACGCGTGGAGCTCGCTCGACCCGGGAAGGTAGTCGCGCGCAACACCATCGCGTCGATGCAAGCGGGGCTCGTCTACGGCTATGCCGGCATGGTCGACGCACTCGTCGAGCGCATCCGCGCCGAGGTCGACTGGCCGGCGAAGTGCATCGCGACGGGCGGGCTCGCACCCCTGATCGCGACGGAGACTCGGACGATCGAGTCCACGGACGATCTGTTGACGCTCAAGGGACTCAAGATCCTGTATCACCGCAACGCGCAGGCAACCGGCTGAGTATGTCGTTCGATCTGACTCCCCTCGATCCGGCAACGCTCTCGCAGGCCGCCCAGCGCGCCCTCGGTCCGGGGCCGGGGCGCACGATGGCGAGCCGAGGCATGCTGCCGTTGCCGCCCGCGGATCAGGTCGCCGTGCTGTATCAGCTCTCGCTCGACGCGGACGCATCGATCAGCGGCGCGGCGAGGGCCACCGCGAACGGTCTGCCCGAGAAGCTGCTCGTCGGTACCCTCGCGGACACCAAGCTCGATCCGCGGATCCTTCACTTCTTCGCCGGCATGTACGCGGAGCGGCCCGCGGTGTTCGACGCGATCGTGCTCAACACGCGGATCGCGGATGAGACGATCGCGGTGCTCGCGCAGAAGGGCGGGGCGCGCGAGGTCGATCAGATCGCGCAGAACGAGCAAGCGCTGCTGCGCTACCCCGAGATCATCGCGGCGATGTACATGAATCGCAAAGCGCGCATGTCGACGATCGATCGCGTCGTCGAGCTCGCGGTGCGCAACAACATCAAGGTCCCCGGCATCGCGTGCTGGGACGAGATCGCCCGCGCCCTCATGTCGGGCGGCGAGCCGAACCCCGAGGACGACGCGCTGTTCGCGGCCGCGACGGAAGAAGCCGGCGATGACAGCGCTCTCACCGCCGGCGATGCGGAAGCCGTGATCTCCGAGGAAGAAGCCGCCGCGGCGCTCGAAAAGGCGAAGGCCAAGGTCCCGATCAACGAGCTGTCCGTGCCGGCGAAGATCCGCATGGCCACGCTCGGAAACGGCAGCGCGCGCGCGATCCTGATCCGCGATCCGTTGAAGCTCGTCGCGGTCGCGACGATCAAGTCGCCGGGAGTAACCGACAGCGAGGCGGCGCGCTACGCTGCAAACGCCTCGCTTCCCGAGGAAGTCATCCGCTACATCTCGCAGAAGCGCGAGTGGACCAAGATGTACGGAGTGAAGGTATCCCTGTGCCGCAACCCGAAGACCCCGATCCCGGAATCGACCAAGCTGCTGCCGTTCCTACGCGAGAAGGATCTGACGAACATCAGCAAGTCGCGGGGCGTCCCGTCGGCGGTGGTGTCGCAGGCGCGGAAGCTGATCATGCAGCGCCGCGGCGGGGGAGCAAAGTAGGCGTCGGGTTCGTCGGGCGCATCGGGCTCGCGCTCGTCGCGCCCACGTGGGCACTCGCGATCGCCGCGGATCGCAAGAACGCCGGTCGCTCGGGGACCGACCTCTTGTCCTTCATCGCGCTCGTCATCCTCGCGACGCAGCTGCGCGGGCTCGTCGGTGCGGCGTGGCTCGCGACCGCCGTCGATGCCGGGCTCGGACTGCGCGGCGCGATCCAGGTCCTCACGCGCGCGTTGACCGTCGAGCTCGGGTTCCTCGTCGTCGCCGCGGTCGTGTTGTTCGCGGTTGGTGGAGCGCGCCGAAACCTCGGGCGCGCGTTCGATCTCGCGTGCGTCGCCGCGCTGCCGATGTTCTTCGTCGCGCTGATCGCGACCACGGTCGTGCGCACGATCGATCTCGCGATCGGTCACTTCGATCTCCCGAGCGGAGCGAGCTTCGTGCTCGCGGGTATCTCGTACGCGTGGGCGGGCGCGCTGATCGCGCTCGCGATCCGGCCCGCGCGCAAAGGCGCGATCGTGACGGCGGCCGCGGTGATCCCGAAATCGCGCGGCACGCGCACCGGTGCTGCCGTGCTCGCCTTCGCGCTCGCCGGCACCATCGTGCAAGTCGTGTGGCTCGCGGGCCACATGGAGACGATGCGCCCGATGACCGATGGCGATCCTGCTCCCGCGTTCGGCCTCCCGCTGATCGCGAAGGGTGGCGCTCCGGGCGCGCAGGTCACGCTCGCGCAGCACCGCGGCAAGGTCGTCGTCGTCGACTTCTGGGCCACGTGGTGCGGGCCGTGCATCCGCGCGATGCCCAAGCTCGAGTCGCTCTCGCGTCGTCATGCCGGCGAGCTCGAGGTCATCGCGGTCAACCTCGACGACGCGACGAAGGCGCGCGCGATGTTCGACGAAGGCGGCTATCGCATGACGCTCGTCGCCGATGATGGCCAGGTCTCCACGCGCTACGGCGTGTCCACGATCCCGCACTCGGTCGTGATCGATCGCGAGGGGATCGTGCGCATGGTCTATCGCGGCGGGAGCAGCAAGCTGACCGCCGACGTCGAAGCGATCATCGCGGAGAAGATCCGGAAGTAGTTATCGAAGCGCTGGCGCGTGGTGCCGGATCGTAGGCTCGTGCTACGACGTGGTCATGGCCAGCTTGGTCTGCGCCACGTGCCGCAAGTTGATTCCGATGGGCACTTCCGCCGTTCGGTGCACGGTCGCGTCGTGCAACACCGGCCGGCTGAAGCTGCGCTTTTGCACCGTCGCGTGCTGGCAGAAGCACGTTCCGACGGCTCGGCATCGTAAGGCGGCGTACGTGATCGAAGAGCGCGCCACCGACACGGCCGAGTAGGCCGTCTCGGATCGCCGACTTTTGCGAGGGAAATCCGTCGCGTGATACCGTTTCGGTCGTGCGACTCGGGACCTGCATCGCGCTCGAGCTCGCCGTGGTCGCGAGCTGCGTCGGCGGCGTGCTGTTCGGCGTCTCGCAGGCGCGCGATCTCGCGGGCGAGTACCTCGAGATGCGTCCCGCCGAAGCAGCGCCCGTGATCGCGATGACGTCGACGGTCGAGATGGCCATGCCGCGCGCGACGTTCGTCGAGCCGCCGCCGCCTCCGCCGAAGGAGCGCATCGTCGAGAGCGTCTACGGCGCGCCCGATGCCGAGCTGCTCGCGCCCGTGGGCGAGGGCAAGGTCACGAAGGTCAAGTTGAACCACGGCGGTACGTCGCTGTCGCTGCGCGTGGATTTCGAGAGCGGCGCGCGCGCGTCGTTCAAGCCCGAGCAGATCCATCCGCAGTCCGATCCTCGTCGAGAGATCGCGGCGTATCGCCTCGATCGCTTGCTGCAGATCGGCCGCGTTCCGCCCGCGAAGTCGATCGTGGTGCCGGTCGCCGACCTGCTCGCAGCCGCCGAGCCGAGTCACCGCACGTACATTCAAGCACGGCTCGCCGACGAGTCGCTGATCCGCAAGGGCGGCATCCTGCGCGGCGAGGTCTCGTGGTGGGTGCCCGAGATCAAGCTCGCGAAGCTCGGGCCGCATCGCATCGACGAGAAGGACGGCAAGGCCGCGTGGATGGCCGCGCTGCAGATCGGCGCGCAGCTCACCGAGGAGCAACGCGGGTTCATCGCGCAGATCAGCGCGCTGATCCTGTTCGACGTGTTGATCGATAACCCCGATCGCTGGACCGGCGCGAACACCGTGATGTCGCCCGACGGCAAGACGCTCTTCTTCATGGACAACACGATGTCGTTCTCGCGGTTCGGGTTCGGGCACGAATCCAACCTGCTCGCGCTACGCCGCGCGCAAGTGTTCCCGAAGGGGCTGGTCGAGCGGATCCGTGCGCTCACGCCGGACGCGATCGCGAACGCGATCTCCGTCGGCGAAGACAGTGGTCTCGCGCCGCTGCTCGACGAGCGCGAGCTCGCCGCCATCCTCGTGCGGCGCGACAACATGCTGCGCTACATCGATCAGCTGATCGCCGAGCATGGCGAAGCTGCGGTCCTGGCGTTCCCATGAACACGACCTGCCCGATCTGTGGAAAGGCTGTCGATCCGCTGCGCTCGCGGCACGTCGGCGTGCGTGCTGGAAAGGTCGTCGCGTATTGCAGCGCCGAGCACGCGAAAGAAGCCGAGACCAAGCCGACGATGGTGCCGGTCGAACCGCCGAAGCTGCGCACGCCCGCGGGCGGTGTCCCGAAGATCACGGTGCCGATCGATTCGGGGCCGGTGATCGAGATCATTCACGAGCCCGCGTCGGGCGTGGTCACGAGTGCACGCGATACGCGCAAGGACGCGACGCCCGTGCCCGCGAAGGGCAAGCCGGTGAAGTCCGTCGAGGTGAAGGCGGAAAGCGGGAAGAAGCGCGACGACACCACGCTGAAGAAGTGGACCGTCGAAGACAACGACGCGGTACCCGATCCGGATCGCAGCGGGATCCGGATCTCGGACTTCGAGGAGCGCCGCCAGCGCGAGCTCTCGCAGCCGGTTCGCATGAAGGGGAGCCGCGGGCTGCTCGTCGTCGCGATCCTGCTCGTGCTCGGCGCCGGCGCGTTCGGCGTGTATCGCTTCGTCCTCGCGAAGCCGAAGGCGACATCGAAGACGCAGGCGCCTCCGGTCACGCGCGACGCGGTTGCGGAAGTGCCGGTCGATGCGGCCGCGATCGAGAAGCCGGATCCGGGCGCCGCCGTGAAGCAGGCCGTGAAGGTGCTGCAGACAAACCTCGCCTCCGAGTCGCCGCGCGTGCAGCGCATGGCCGCCGCGGCGCTCGCGCGCACGCACGACAAGGCCGCGGTCGACCTGTTGGCAGCGGCCATGGCGAAGGAGACCGTCGAGGTCGCGAAGCTCGAGCTCGCCTACGTGCTCGCGCGCGCGGGAGACGAGCGGGGGCACGCGGCACTGGTCACCGGCCTCGGCTCCGGGCGGCGCGACGTCAAGCTCGAGGCGGGCCGCCGCCTCGCGCAGCTCGGGGATGCCAAGGCCGCGCCGGTGCTCCAGAGCTACCTCGAGGTCAGTCAGCTCCGCCTCGGCGCCGCCGAACAGCTCGCGTACCTGCGGGACACGCAGGCGCTCGCGGCCCTCGATGCCATCCGCGCGGATGCCAAGACTTCGCGCGACGAACGCGCTCGTGCGACGATCGCGCTCGGTATCGCAGGCCGTAAAGACGTGATCCCGGACCTCCAGGCTCTCCTCAAGGACTCGCACTTCAACGCGTTCGCCGCATCGGCGCTCGCGCAGCTCGGCGATCCCACGGCGCGCGCGGTGCTCGCCGAGCAACTCGCGGTGCCGTCGCTTCGCGTGGAAGCCGCACGCGCGTTGCGCCGCCTCGATCCGCAGCTCGATCCGGCGCCGCTGCTCGTCGAGCTGGTCGATGCCCTCGCGAGCAACAAGGACACGGATCGAGTCCAGATCGCCGAAGCGATCCTGCTCCTCGCGGGGGACCTCGCGTGGTCGGAGCGTCCGTGACCGCCGTGAACCCCGCGTTGAAGCGCGGCCTGTCGCTGTTCTACGCGTTTCGTCTGCTCGCGACGAGCTACGTGTACATGCCGATCTTCATGCTGTTCCAGGCCTCGCGTGGCCTGACGTTCAGCGAATCGCTCGCGCTCGGCGGCATCTTCAGCGGCGTCGTCGTCCTCGTCGAAGTCCCGACCGGCGTGTTCGCCGATCGCGTCGGTCGCCGTCGCTCGATGCTGCTCGGCGCGATGACCATGGTGGTCTCGTGCGCGATCGTCGTGCGCTCGCACTCGTTCGCCGAGCTCGCCATCGCGGAAGCGCTCGCGGCGCTGTCGATCGCGCTGTGCTCCGGCGCGGACTCGGCCTACCTGTTCGATTTCCTGCGCCAGCACGATCGCGCGCACGAGTACGGTCGCCACGAATCTGTGGCGAGCGCGTTCCACTTGCTCGGCAGCGCCTTCGCGTTCGCCGCGAGCGGCTTCCTCGCCGAGATCGATCTCTCGCTGCCGTACATCGTCACCGCGGGCATCGCCGGACTCGCCGCGATCGTCGCGTGCCTCATGCACGACGATCGCGACCTCGCTCGGTCCGCGCCGACGACGAAGCAGGTGTCGACCGCGCTCGGCGACGTGCTGCGCAACCCGCGGCTCGCGTGGCTCGTCGGCTACTCGGCGGTCGTGTTCGTCCTCGTTCGAGCGACGGTCTATCTCTATCAGCCGTATCTCCACGCACGCGGGCTCGGCCTCGTCGCGATCGGCCTTCTGTTCGCGAGCGTGTACTGCGTGGCGTCGTTCGTCGCGTATCGCACGTACGCGCTGCGCAAGCGCGTCGGTGACGAGCTGCTGCTGTGGGGCCTCCTCGCGATCGTCGCGATCAGCTTCCTCGGTCTCGCGGGCGCGAGCTCGGGGCCGTGGCTGCTCGCGCTCCTCGGCGTGCAGGCCGTGGCGAACGGCATCTACTCGCCGCTGACCAAGCCGCTGATCAACGCGGAGATCGCCGATTCTCGCCGCCGCGCCGCGGTGCTCTCGGTCGAGTCGATGGCGCGCCGCGTGGCGATGGGGGTGTTCGCACCGCTCGTCGGGCTGTGGGGCCAGAGCGACGTGATGATCCTGTGCGGCGCGGTTGGCCTCGGTGGCTTCGCGCTGCTCGCGTTCGCGCGCCTTCGTATGAATGGCACCTCGCTCTCGCGATCGGTCCAAGCGATCGCCGATCCACCGTCGGGCGGCTCGTGACCGAGCCGCGCCCACCACGCTCGCCCGCGAAGGTCGCGGTGATGGCGTTCGGCGCCGCGGTGCTCGTCGGCATCGTGATCGCCGCGATCGTCGGTGCCATCCGCGGCGAGCCGGGCGCGCTGTCACCGTTCGAGCGCGGTCAGCGGATCGGGCAGGGCATCACGCCGGTGGCCCTGATCGCCGCGGCGATCGGCTACTTCGTGCAGAAGCGCCGCCTCGACAAACGCTAGCGTCACTTTCTGGGTCCGAGCCAACCGCTATCGGACGGCTCAACTCGCCGCACGGGCTGGGGAAATCGCGTCGGGAGTTCAGGATTGACACCTACAGCACGCCAGATCAGACTGCCGCGCTCCTGATGCCTGGCCGTCCTTCTATCTACTTCGTCTCCCTCGGTTGCCCGAAGAACCAGGTCGACACGGAGCTCATGCTCGGACAGGTCCAGGCCGCGGGTCACGATCTCGTCGACGCACCGGAAGGCGCGGACGTGATCGTGGTCAACACGTGCGCGTTCATCGATGCGGCCAAAGAAGAGAGCATCGACACGATCCTCGAGATGGCCCAGCACAAGGGCAAACGAGGGAAGCTCGTCGTCACCGGCTGTCTCGCGCAGCGCTACGCCGACGAGCTCGCGAAGGACATCCCCGAGATCGATCACATCTTGGGCTCCGCGGATTTTCCATCGCTCGCGAAGGCGATCGCGCCGGCCGCCGAGGTCCTGCTACCGAGCGGCCAGAAGAAGGCGAAGGCGAAGAAGGCGCTGCCCGTGATCCAGGTCAGCGAGACGCCGACCTACATCTACGATCACGAATCACCGCGCGTCCGCATCGGCGCGACGCACTCGGCCTACGTGAAGATCGCCGAGGGCTGCGATCGTCCGTGCTCGTTCTGCATCATCCCGAAGCTGCGTGGTCCGCAGCGCAGCCGGCGCATCGATGACATCGTCGCCGAGGCCGCGGCGCTCGCCAAGGGCGGCGCGCTCGAGCTGAACCTCATCGCGCAGGATCTCACGCGGTACGGCTGGGATCAGGGCAGCTCGCCCGACAGCCGGCAGACGCTCGCGCAGTTGCTCAAGGAGCTGGGCAAGGTCGATGGCGTCGAGTGGATCCGGCTCCACTACACGTTCCCGAGCGCGTTCGACAACGAGCTGATCGATGTCATCGCGAGCGAGCCGAAGGTCGTCAAGTACATCGACGTCCCGCTGCAGCACATCAGCGACGCGATGCTCAAGCGCATGCGCCGCGGTCACTCGAGCCGCGTGACGCGCGAGCTCGTGAAGACGCTGCGCGCCCGCATCGACAACCTCGTGCTGCGGACAACGTTCATCGTCGGACATCCCGGCGAGACCGCCGACGAGTTCGCCGAGCTGTGCGCGTTCGTCGAGGAATCGAAGTTCGATCGCGCGGGTGCGTTCACCTACTCCGTCGAGCCGGGCACCACGAGCGCGCTGTTGCCGCATCGCGTGCCCGACGAGGTGATGGCGGAGCGCCAGCAGCAACTGATGGAGATCCAGCGCCAGATCAGCCGCGCGCGCAACGAGGCGATGGTCGGCAAAGAGATCGACGTGCTCGTCGACGGCGTGTCGAGCGAGAGCGAGTACCTCCTCGAGGGACGCTGGTACGGCCAGGCTGCCGGCATCGATGGCGTCACGTACCTCGCGAACGGTCAGGCGCCCACGGGCTCGCTCGTGCGCGCACGTGTGACGCAAGCGAGCGACTACGATCTCGCCGCGTCGCTCGAGCTCTGAGCTCTCGACCGGCCGGATCGCTTCACAGCGGCCAGATCAGGATCTGTCCGTCGGCGCCGCCGCTGGCGAACGTCTTGCCGTCGGGCGAGACCGCGATCGCGGACGCGCTGCCGGCGTGAGCACGCTCGTGCGTGACTCCATCGTCGGGGTGGCCCGGACGCACGACGACGACATCGCCGCGCGACGTTCCCATCACGATGCGACCATCGCGCGTGAATGCGATCGACACGACGCGGCTATCCGTGACGCCATCCTCGGTCTCCGGGGTCGCTTCGCCGACGCGGAATACGGACACCGTCGAGCCGCTCGAGATCGCGATCCGTGCGCTGTCGAGCGAGAACGCGACGACGCTGGACGATCCGCTGGGCAGACCGTGCACCTTCACGGCGCCGGTCGCCGCGTCGACGATCTCGATGCCATCCTCGCTATCGCGGGCGAGCCATTTTCCATCGGGAGACATCGCCAGCGTCTCCTCGAACTCGCTCGGCATCGTGCGCGCGATCCTGCCAGTCGACAGGTCCACGATGCGCATCGTGTCGTCGCCATCGTGGGTCGCGCCGATCGAGTACGCGACGCTCTCGTCGGGTGCGAGCGCGAACGCGTGCGCGTGAAGATCCTGGAGCGGATAGGCGACGTCGAGCACGCCGGTCGCACTGGTCCATCGCCGCATCACGCCTTGGCCGATGCCACCGCTCGCGGTGTACAGCCGCGCACCATCGCGCGACCACGCGACGGCGATCACCGGCGACGACATCGGCCAGCGTAGCCAGTCCGACATCTTGTCGATCACGATCACGCCGTACTCGTCGGTGATCACGGTCAGCGCGCGCGACGTGCTGCTCGCCAGATCCCACAATCGCGCCGTCCCGTCGTCGCTGCCCGACGCGAGCGCGAGACCGTCGGGGCGATAGGCGAGCGAGATCACCCCGCCGCGATGTCCCGCCGGGCCGGCGAGCTCGCGATCGTTGGCGATGTCCCACGCCCGGACCGCTCGATCGCTCGCGAGCCACAGCTCGCTGCCCGCGAACGCGAGCCCGTTCACGCTCTGCTTGGGACGCATGATCTGCCGTCGCGTCTTGGTCGCGAGGTTGACCACGGCGAGCGTGTGCACGCCCGAATCCTGCGCGTAGGCCAGCGTGGTGCCGTCGCGCGAGAACGCGATCGCCGTCGCTGCGAGGGAGGTGTCGAACGCGCCGACCTCCGTATCCGCGGCAACATCCCACAGCCGGACTTTCTCGCGGGTGTACTCGCGCTGATCGCTCCACGCGAGCACCGTGCCCGTCGGCGCGAATGCGATCGCATCGGGGCGCTCGGTGATGCTCGTGTCGATGCGCCGCGCGACCGCACGCTTCGCGACATCGATGACGAGCAGGTTGCCGCTGTCGACCGAGGTCGTCGCGAGCCACGCGCCGTCGGCCGACCACGCGAACCTCTCGGGCCGCTTCACGTCGAAGATCTTCGTGACCTCGCCGCCATCGAGCGGCTGCAGGCGAACCTCGGGGATGCCCTCGCACGCGACCGCGATGCGCGTGCCGTCGGGAGACGCGGCGAGATCGACGACCCACTTCTGCTTGCACGTATCGAGCTCGCGTGTGTCCGTCCAGGTCTTCATCGAGACCACGCGGATCGGATCGTTGCCGCTCGCGTAGACGAATGCATCGTTCGCGAACGCGACCGCGCTGATCCGATCGAACGCGTTCTGCTCTCCCTCGGCGAACACCTGCTCGCCGGTCGCGGTGCGCCACACCACGACGCGATCGTCGCTGCCGCCGAGCGCGACGTACGCACCATCCGGTGACACCGCGAACGCCGAGACCCGATCGGAGATCCGGAACCGCGTCCCGCCGAGCCGCTTGCTCGCGGCCTCTGGCAGCGGCGCGTCCGGTGCGTACGCTCGTGGGGGCAGGGCAGGCGCGGCCGCGGACCCGCCACTCGACGCCGGCTCGCCCTTGCTTCCACACGCGGCGAGCAGACCGAGGATGACGAGGGCGCGCGGAGTCATACGCGGTTCCGGACGGTAGCTCCCCGGCGACGGTCGCAGCATCGAGTGGATCACACGGCTGGCAGCAAGTAGCGATCGCGCTGCGCCACCGACGCGCACAGCCCGTCCCACATCGCGTCGATCATCTCGCCGCCCGGCGCCAACGCGAGCACCGCGCGATCGAGTCGGCGGCGCGATTCGTCGTCGCGCTCCAGCCGCACGTGCGCCACCGGTCGCCGCGCGATCGCCGCGAGCGCTGCGTGCAGCTCGGCGATCGCTCGCGCGTCCGCGCGCCGCACATCGAGCACCGGCAGCTCGAGGGCATCGTGCACCGTCCACTCGACCGCGCCGTAACCCATCGATCCGCGCCCGAGCGACTCGAGCGCCAACGCCGTCGACACCGCGTTGAGCACGGCCGCCAACGCGACGAGGTCCACGCCGGCGCGCGGGTGCAGCGCATAGACGCGCTGGTCCGCGAGCATCGGCAGATCGGCCAGCCGCTGCACGAACCGCGGCCCGTACGCCTTCGCGAAGAACAGCCGCGCGGGGTGCGTGGGCAACGACCACCACGGATCTCGCCGCGCGGCGCTCGTCTGCATCGCGGCCACGCGATGTCGCTCGAACCACGCTTGGATCCGCGGCGACTTCGCGAGCTTGGCATCCGCCGGCACGGCGATGGCCACGAGCGGCGACTCGTCGGGCGCGATCGCGATCGGCGCGGGCGCCCCGTTGAACGGCGAGCGAACCACGGGGGCGAGGAACCGCGGCTCGAGGCGCAGGCGCTTGGCCTCGTCGCGCCGGACATAGAACACGTCGTTCGCCCCGGTCGTCAGCCCGCGCCGCACGTCGCACAGCTCGCGCAGCGGCACGAGGTGCGCCTGCGCCTTCTCGCGCCACGCGAACCACACGGACGGCGCGCGCAAGGTCGAGCTCCACGCGGCGCTGTCGCTCGCGCTGCGGACCTCGGACTCGTGCGCGATGTCGTCGAGCGAGGTCGCGCGGCTCGCGACGTCCCGCGTGGGCATCGTCAGACGCAGGATGCGCGGCGCGCTCGCCGCATCGACGGTCGTGCTTGAATCGGCGGAGATCGCCGGCGATGGGCTGGGATCGGCGACGCGCCGCCGCGCGACGAGCAGCATCGGATTCACCGCGGCATCGGCGAACCAGCGCTCGCCGGGCGCGGCGATCAGCGCCTCGACCGTGGCGACGCGCGCGACCGCGGTCCACAGCGCGCTCGCCGCGTCCGCATCGAGCAGCGCGGTGGACACCACGAGCGCGATCTGTCCGCCCGGACGCACGAACCGCAGCGTGCGGAGCAGGCACGTGGCCGCGAAGTCCGCGTGGCGCGCGAGCGAATCGATCAGGCCCGGGTCGAGCTCGGGCCAGTCGGCGGCGAGCACGCGGGCGCGCTCGCGCTTGATCGCGGGATCCACGCGCCCGGCCCGCACGTAGGGCGGATTGCCGATCGCGATATCGAACAGCCCGAGGCGATCGATCAAGCGAGGCGCGAGCACGTCGGACTCGACGATCTCCACGCGCGCCTCGATATCGCGATCGACGACGCGTCCATCGCCGCCGCGTCCATCGACGACGCGGGCATCGATATCGTGCTCGACGACGCGGCCCTCGACGACGCGGCCATCGCGGTCAACGACGCGGCCCTCGACAATGTCGCGCGTCCCGAGCCGCACGCGGGCGAGCGCCGCGGCGTCGGGATCGATCTCCACGCCGACGAGGTGACGCGCACCCGCCGCGAGGGCGGCCGCGAGGAACGCACCATCCCCGCAGGTGGGATCGATCACGCGTGCGTGGCGCGAGATGCCGCCGAGCGCGGCGATCGCGAGCCGCGCGACCGGCGCGGCGGTGTTCCACTGGCCGAGCTCCGCGCGCCGCGTGACCACGTCATGCCTCCAGGCGGCCGATGCGCCACGTCGCCAGCGCGCCTGTCACGAGCATGATCGCGCCGATGCCGATCGCGCCCTCGAGGAACGAGCCATCGCTGCGCCACATGCCGGAGATCGTGCGCAGCTGGTGCGTGATGCTGATCTCTTGCAGCGCGGCCGGCAGCACACCGGCGGGCAGATCGAAGAACAGCAAGTAACAGATCGTCAGCGCCATGCCGTGCTTGGGCGAGAGCGTCGAGAACGTGGACGCGAGGAGGGAGAGCGCGATCGCGCCGACGGCGAGCGACAGAAAGGTCTGCGCCGGGGGCATGCGCGACCACGCGAGCTGCGACGAGGCGAGCCAGCTCGCGCAGCCGATGACGATGACGATGGGAATGATCGTCGCGAGCTTGCCGGCGAGGACCGCCCAGCGGGGCAGGGGACGCGACCACAGATAGGTGGTGGTTCGCTCTTCGATCTCTTCGCCGAGGCTCGACGCGACGAACATCGGCGCGAGGATGCCGAGGACGAGGATCTCGAAGGCGAACAGCTCGTCGCCGATGCCCGCGCGGTCCCTGCCGCGCATCATCAGCGAGTAGAGGCACGGCAGGATCCCGACGAGCAGGCTGACCCAGAGCGCGCGTCCGCGGACGAGGCGCATCCAGGTGACGCCCGCGAGGACACGAACCGCAGACAGCGACGACGGGGCGCTCATCGGGGACCGCCGGTCGTGAGGTACTCGAATACGGCGCCGAGGTTGTTGTCGGGCGAGGCGAGGGCCGTGACGTGCACGCCGTGGGCGAGGACCGCGGCGGCGAGCTGGTCGTAGCAGCGATCGGGATCGCGCGTCTCGACGACGATCGCGCCGCGCTCGAACGCGAGCCGCGCGACGTGATCGGACGCGGCGAGGACCGACGCGAGGACACGCGGTTGATCGCACTCGATGCGGATGCGGTGCGGATGGCGATCGATGAGCCGCCGGATCTCGTAGACGTTGCCCTCGGCGAGGACCTGGCCGCGGTGGATCACGACGATCTCCGAGGTCAACGCTTCGATCTCGTAGAGCACGTGGCTCGACACGACGATGGTCTTGCCCGCGGTCGCGAGCGCGCGAATGCGCGAGACGATGTCGACGCGCGCGATCGGATCGACGCCGGTGAGCGGCTCGTCGAGGAGCAGCAGATCCGGATCGTGGGCGATCGCGGTCGCGAGCTTGGTGCGCTGGCGCATGCCCTTGGAGAAGCCGCGCACCTGGCGGTGCATCGCGTCGGCCATGCCCATCGCGGCGAGCGCCTCCTCGGCGGCGGTGCGGGCGCGCGACGATTCCACACCGGCGAGCCGCGCCATCGCGGTCACGAGCTCGAGCGCCGTGAGCTCGTCCCAGGTCTTCTCGTGCTCCGGGGCGTAGCCGATCCGGCGGCGCACCGCGACGTCGTCGAACGGCTTCGCGCCGAACACGGTGAGCACGCCGCGCGACGGACGGAGCAGACCCGCCGTCAGCTTCATCAGGGTCGATTTGCCCGCGCCGTTCGGACCGAGCAGGCCGACGATGCCGCGGCCCATGTGCCACGTGACGTCGGAGATGCCGAGGACATGGCCGTACCACTTGCTGCAGTGATCGGCCCGAACGACGGGATTCGCCGCGTCGGTCACGACGAGCCTCCGACACCCGAGCCGTGCGCGCGACGGACCCGAACGGCGACGATGATGGTCGCGAGGACGACGTGCGCGCAGATCGAGATCAACGCTTGATTCGGATCGAGGTGGCCCGCGCGCCCGCGGAACAGGTTCAGATCGAACAGATCGATCGCGATCGCGTCGAGGGCGGTCGAGATGTCGAGCACGCCGATCCACGACTCCGCGAGACGACCGAGGCGCGACACGGCGAAGCCGAACACGAGGTAGTACGCGGCCCACACCGCGAGCGCGTGGCGCGGGTTTACGAACAGCGCCGAGAACATCAGCGGCACCGTCGCGAACACGAGCGTGCCGAGCATCCCCATGAGGAACGCTTTCGGGATCCACGGCAGCATGTGCATGACGCCGTCGAGATCGCGCTCGAGTCCGAGCCGCGCGATCGCGAGGACGATCGGACCGGCGAGGTTGACCATCGCCATCACGACGATCATCCCGGTGAGCTTGCCGAGCACGTAGTCGCGCGGGCGCACGGAGCGCGCGAAATAGAACGTGAACGCACCGCTCTTCTCGTCGCTCGCGATCACCGCCGCGCCGATCGTCAACGACGTGAGGAAGGCCGCGCGCGTGTACCACTGGATCGATTTGGGCAGCGTCGCGTCGGCGAACGTCGACGCGATGTTGCCGACGACATCGGTGATCGTCTTGTCCTTGAAGATGAACATCACGCCGCCGGCGATGAACGTCGTCAACACGGCCATCCCCACGGACGCCTTGAGCCGCCACCACGACTTCCACGACGTGGCGATCTGGTTGCGCATGATCACGAGCCAGCGCGTGCTCGCGGCGCGACGCGGACCCGCGTAGCGCTTGTAGCCGAGATCGTGGATCACGCTCATGCGCGATCTCCGTCGGGCTTCTCGCTCGGCGCGTCACCGATCACGCGGAGGAACGCCGCTTCGACGCTCTGGCGCATGAGGCCGAGCTGGCGCACTTGGAGGCCCGCTTCGTGCGCGCGCTGGAACACGAGCAGCGAGGTCGCGTGCGCCGGAAGATCCACGACGAGCGACACCGGCGAGACGATCTCGCAGGTCGCGCCGGCCTCGGTCAGCGCCCCCGCGAGCTTCGCGGCATCCGCTTTGACCTCGACGCTGAGCAGGCTGTCGCCGGTGCGCACGCCGCGCAGCTCGTCGATCGTGCCCACGAACCGCACGCGTCCGTGGTGCATGATCAGCGCGTGATCGCAGACGCGCTCGACATCGGGCAACAGGTGCGTCGACAACACGATCGAGCAGCCGCGGCGCTGCGGTAGATCCGCGATCAGCGAGAGCATCTCGTCGCGCGATTGCGGATCGAGTCCGTTCGTCGGCTCGTCGAGAAACAGCAGCTCGGGATCGTGCACGAGCGCGGTCGCGAGCTTCACGCGCTGCTTCTGCCCCGTCGAGTAACCCTCGATCGGCTGGTACCGCTTGTCCTCGAGGCCCGCGTAGTACAGCGCCGCGTGCGCGCGTTGCATCGCCTCGGTGCGCGGCAAGCCGGACAGCTCGCCCGCGTACGTGCACATCTCCACCGCGGACATCCCGCCGAGAAACGCGTCTTGCTCGGGCATGTAGCCCACGCGATCGCGGATCTCGGCACCGTGCGTCGATGCATCGAGCCCGAGCACGCGCGCGCGTCCCTCGTATGGAATCAGGCCGAGCAAGCTCTTGAGCAGCGTCGATTTGCCCGCGCCGTTCGGTCCGAGCAGGCCGATCACCTGGCCCTCGACCCGCGCGTCGAGCGCGTCGATCGCGAGGATGTTGCCGTATCGCTTCGTGAGCTTGTCGAGCTCGATGAGCGTGGTCACTTCACGACCTCGAGCTTCACCTTCGCGATGCCGTCCTCGATCATGTCGAGTTGGCGCGCGGCCGCCTCCGAGAGATCGATGATGCGGCCCTTGGAGTACGGACCGCGATCGTTGATCCGCACGACGACGACGCGGCCGTTCTTGATCCGCGTGACCCGCACGCGCGTGCCCATCCGCAGCGTGCGGTGCGCGGCCGTCATCGCGTTCTTGTCGAAGCGCTCGCCGCTCGCCGTCGGTCCACCGTGATGCTTGCCGCCGTACCAGCTCGCGATCCCGTACGACACGCCGGGAACACCGGGCGTTCCGCCGCCCGAGGGCTTCGGCTTCTGACCACCGCCGCACGACACGACGATGATCAAGAGCGATAGAGCTACCGCACGCAATTCGGACCCATGCGGCCCGCTTTGGCGAGCCCGGCCTTGCGCAGCTCGCCGCCCGTCGGTCCGTCGCCGAGCTTCGTGCGCAGGTTCGCGCCGTGACCGGGACCGGTGACGTCGCGCAGGTACGGCTGCAGATCGAACGTGTCCGAGTGTTCCTTCGTGTGGCACTGCGTCGCGCACAGCTTCTCGTCGGGCAGGCGCACGATCGCGGACGGTCGCTCTTCGCCGCCCTTCGCGACGTGGATCGATCCGGGCCCGTGGCAGGTCTCGCACTGCACGTCGCGCAGCGTGTCGTTGCTCGCGAGGTTCGAGCCGCCGGGCTTGTCCCAGCCGGTGACGTGGCAGCCGATGCAGTCGTAGTCGAACTCTTGTCCGCGCTCGACGAGCGTCTCCCATGCATGCGCGTGGCGCGTGGTCTTCCAGAAGTCGACCGCATCGGAGTGGCAGTCGCTGCACGCCTCGGTGCCGACGTAGCTCGCGGCTCCCTTCGCCGGCGCCGCGACCTTCTGTCCAGCGGCCGCCTTCACGTTCGCTTCGCCCGCTGCTTTGTAGAACGCGGTGACGTTGCTTTGCACCTTCGTGTCGCACGCGAGCGGCTTGTTGATGCGCACTTGCTCGAGCGTGAAGTAGCTGCCCTTCGCGGGGACGATCAGCGGCGTCGCGGCGAGCGCGGCCTTGTCCTTCGCGAGCTGATCGCGCTCGGCTTGCTTCTGCGTCACGAACGCGGGATCCGCGTCCTTGTCCGCTTTCATCTTCTCGAGGTCCGCGTCCGCGGCGGCGAGCTGCTTGTCGATCGTCGCGATCTTCGCCTTCGCCGCCCCATCGCCAACCGCATCCGCGAGCGGCGTCCAGTCCCCGCGAACGGTCACCTGGATCTTCGAGATGACCTGGCCGCGATTGCCGGGGATCACGAGCCACGTCCCGTCGACCTTCGTCGCCTCGGGCTCGACATCCTCGGGCTCGGGCGCCGATGCGCCGAGCCCCGCGATCGCGATGTCCGCGCCGCCGATCTCGCGCACGAGCTTGACCGCGTCCTTCTTCGACGCCGCCTGGACGAGCGCGACGACGATCTCCGCGCCGTCGCCACGGAGCTTCGAGGCCGCCGCCTTTCCCGCGGCGATCGGATCCGTGATCGCGAGCGTCGCGGCGGGGACCGCACCCTCGGCGATCACGCCGAACACGCCGACGCGCGCGCCGCCGACATCGACGATCTTCGGTGCTTCGACCGCTACCTTGGAGTCCGCTGCGAGGTTCACGACGTGACGCGGCAACCGGAGCTTGTCGGTGCCTTTCGCCAAATCTGCCGGGCCGAGCCCGACCGCCGCCACTCCGAGCGCCTCCTTATACGTGGAGATCAACAGGTCGGCCTTCAGCTCCTCCTGCGCCTCGAGGTGCGGTGGGATCGGATTCTTCGAGTACAGGACCGAGCCGGCATCGAGGACCAGCGTCGGTCCCTCGGCCCGAATGCCCGCGGCGATCTGCGAGGTTCTCGCGATGTCACCGAGCGGATCGGTCGTACAGCCGCACGGCCCGATCTGGCCGCGCATCTCGGCGAGCGCGACGATCGTGAACGGCTTGCCGCCCCCGATGCCACTGCCGTTGGTTTTTACCTCTGATTTCGAGGAACAAGCCGTCGCTAGCACCAAGGCCGCGACGCCGATCCGGCCGTGCATGGCGCCGATATAGCACGTTGACAGGGGGGGGATGCCTGAGTAGATTGCCGCGCTCTTTACGCATTTGGGCACACCGCTCGAGGATCTATATGGCCGTTGCGATTCGTTTCTCCCGTCAGGGCAAAAAGAAGTCTCCGTTCTACCGCATCGTTGCTGCTGACAAGCGCAACGCACGCGATGGTCGGTTCATCGAGCTGCTCGGCACCTATCACCCGACCACCAAGGTCCTCAAGCTCGATGCCGAGCGCTACGAGAAGTGGATCAAGGTCGGCGCGCAGCCGTCCGGCACTCTCGCCTCGGTCATCAAGCGCACCAATCGCACCGCTGCGAAGCCGGCCTGATGTCGGACAACATGGACGACGACGATCGCGACGACGCTGATCGTGGTGGTGATGATCGCGGCGATCGCCGTGGTCCCGGCGGTGGCGGCAATCGCAACCGCGCCGTGTCCCCGGACGTCGCCGAGCTGATCCGCTACATGGCGGTGAACCTCGTCGACAAGCCCGATGAAGTTCGCGTGGAGCTCGTCGAAGAGCGCCAGGCCAACGTGTACGAGCTCGAGGTCGCCGAGTCCGATCTGGGCAAGGTGATCGGCCGCGGCGGCAAGACCGCGCGCGCGCTTCGCACCGTCGTGCAGACGTGCGCGCCGCCCTCGCGCAAGCGCACGCTCGTCGAGATCCTCGAATAACGGTCGATTTGACTCCGGCCCACATGCGTGGCGACGGACGCATCGAAATCGGCGGCATCGCGCGGGCCCACGGGATCCGCGGAGAGGTCGTCGTGCACACGCACGATCCAGACTCCACCACGCTCGCGGCGATCGCCGAGGCGCAGGGGACGATCTGGGTTGGCGGTGTGGAGAAGAAGGTCCTGTTCGCGCGCGATACACCGCAGCGCGGCTGGCTCGTCCAGCTCGAAGGGATCGACACGCGTAACGACGCCGAGCTGCTGCAGGGCAAGGTCGTCGAAGTCGATCGCGAGGACCTCGAGCTCGACGAAGGCGACGTCCTCCTCGACGACATGATCGGCTGCAAGGTCGTCCTCAAGGACGGCGGCGGCGAGTGGGGCGTGATCGCCGGGATCGATCTCGGTCCGCAGGATCTCCTCGTGATTCACGACGGCGAGATCGAGCGCCTGCTGCCGCTCGTCGATCAGTTCGTGATCGACATCGATATCGCCGCGGGTGTGGTCACCGTCGATCCGCCGCCCGGCCTGCCCGAGAACCGCGTGAGCAAATGAAGTTCTCGGTGGTCACCGTGCTGCCCGAGCTGATCGAGCGTGCGCTCGACACCACCGCGGGCGGCGTCGTCGGTCGCGCTCGCGACGCCGGCGTGATCACCGTCGAGACGATCAACCCGCGCGACTTCACGCACGACAAGCACCGCACCGTCGACGACACGCCGTACGGCGGTGGTCCGGGCATGGTGATGAAGGCCGAGCCGCTGCTCGCGTCGATCGATCGCGCGAGCGCCGGCGGAGCTCCGCACCGCATCTTCCTCGGGCCGGCGGGCACGCCGCTGACGCAATCGCGCGTGAAACAGCTCGCACAGCTCCCGCACCTCGTGCTCGTGTGCGGTCGCTACGAGGGCATCGACGATCGCGTGATCGATCTCGCGATCGACGAAGAGCTCTCGATCGGTGACTACGTGCTGTCCGGCGGCGAGCTCGCCGCGCTCGTCGTGATCGATGCGTGCGCGCGTCTCGTGCCGGGCGTCCTCGGCGAAGCGACCTCCGCCGACGAGGAGTCGCACAGCGCCGGCACGCTCGAATACCCGCAGTACACGCGGCCGCCCACGCTCGGGGACAAAGAGATCCCCGCGAGCCTGTCCGCGCGCCGCGCCGACCTCGCGGCCCGTGGCGCGCTCGACGTGCCCGCCGTGCTGTCGTCGGGAAATCACGCCGCGATCGCCACGTGGCGTCGCCAGCAATCCCTCGCACGCACCGCGAAGCGACGCCCCGATCTGTTCGCGCGCCTCGCGCCGACGAAGGCCGATCGCAAGCTGCTCCCACCGCCGCTCGCGCATCGCACGCACCTCGCGCTCGTGCATCACCCCGTCGTCGATCGCCACGGCAAGATCGTCACGAGCTCGCTCACGAACTTCGACATCCACGATCTCGCGCGCTCGACGACGACCTACGATCTCGCCGCGTATCACATCGTCACGCCGATCACGTCGCAGCGAGAGAAAGCCGAGCACATCGCGTCGCTGTGGCTCGACGATCCGCTGACCGGCGCACCACCCGCGCGCAAGCAGCCCGCGAGCGGCTCGCGCGCCGGCGCCCTCTCGCGCGTGCGCACCGCCGACTCGATCGAGACCGCGATCGCGAACATCACCGCGGAGCACGGCGAGGCCCCGATCGTGGTGGGTACCTCGGCCCGTCCAGAGTCATTTCCGTCCGCCCGCCGGATGTCCGCCTCCGAATTGCTCGCCGAGATGTCGTTTGTTCGAGCGCCTCTCCTGATCGTGCTCGGCACGGGCTGGGGATTGGCCGATGCGCTGATTCCGTCGGTAACTCGCGTTCTTGCGCCGATCGAAGGCGGTTCGGACTGGAACCATCTGTCCGTCCGATCGGCCGGCGCCATCCTGCTCGATCGTCTCTTCGACAAGCAGGTCGGGCGCCCCGCTTGACGGGCCCCCTCGATCTCTGGCAGAACCCTGCGTCCCAACGGCATTTTTCCCGGACTTATGACCATGAGCGCCCAGCGAATTCTCGACACCATCGAAAAGTCTCAACATCGCAAGGCTGCGCTCCCCGAGTTCCGTCCCGGCGACTCGATCAAAGTCTGGGCGAAGATTCGCGAAGGCGAGAAGACGCGCCTCCAGGCATTCGAGGGTGTTTGCATCCGTCGCGTGTCGAAGGGCATCCGCTCGACCTTCACGGTCCGCAAGATCTCCTACGGCGTCGGCGTCGAGCGCGTGTTCCCCGACAACTCGCCGAACATCGACAAGATCGAAGTGATCCAGCGCGGTCGCGTCCATCAGTCGAAGCTCTATTACCTGCGTGATCTCTCCGGTAAGGCCGCGCGCATCAAGGAGCGCGAGGGCACGAACGAAGAGGCCGTCACCGAGACCGCCGACGCGGCGCCGGCCGAAGGCACCGAGGCGCCTGCGGCCGAGGGTGGCGAGACGAAGACGAAGAAGAAGAAAGAGCGCAAGGCGAAGAAGTAGCCTCGCTCGCGCGCCTACCGCGCGCTGCACATCGCGCGAAGGCGCACCGTTTCACAGGGAGGGGAAAGTGTTGGGCTGTGGAACAGAAGAAGGTTGCGAGCGCTCGACCACGGTCGGGTAAGTCCGCGGACGCGACGACCGCGTCGCCATCTGCATCGGCGAAGGCCTCGAGGTCGACCCCATCGGGGTCCGCATCGTCGAGGTCGATCTCGACGATCGCCAACTCGACGACCGGATCGAACGAGAAGCCGCGACGGCGACATCGATTGTCCGATGCCGAGCGCGAGGCGCGCGCACGCGACGCGCAGCGCCGGCGCGACGATCGCCAGTACAAGCTGCACGCGGCCTCTCTCGAGGATGCGATCGCGGACAAGCCGCCGGCGCCGACCGCGATCGGCGCTGCCGCGGAGGATCGCGCGGTCGCGGCGCTCGAAGCCGATGGCTATTTGATCGTCGCGCGAAACTGGAAGCGCCCGTCGGGCGAGCTCGATGTCGTCGCGCGCGATGGTGATGTCCTCGTGTTCGTCGAGGTGCGCAGCCGCGAGGACGACGAGCACGGCCATGCGGCCGAGATGGTGTCGTGGCAGAAGCGCGGCAAGGTCACGAGGATCGCGTACCTCTATCTCGTCCTCGAGAAGCCCGCGTACGACGAGTGTCGCTTCGATGTGGTCGCGGTGACCGGCGATCGCGTCGAGATCATCAAGGACGCGTGGCGAGGCTGACCTTCGGGCGATCGGACGATCCCGCGGGTCGCGGTGACCAGGTCGCGTTCGCGTTGGATGCGGGTCGATCAGGGACAACCCGATCGACGCCCGTCACTCCGAATAGATCACGGTCAGCCCCGGGCGCTGATCTTCGATCGGAGACTCGCTCGATCGGACGACGACCAAGGATCCATCGTTGGGAATGAACACCCAGCCCTTGTTGAGGGCCGGGTTCTGCTTCCAGCGAGACACGCTCGCACCGACATGGAACGACGCTGCGCCGACGGCGCCGCCGTTGATGATGCCGATCTGTTGCGTGGTGCGATCCTCGCTCGGCTGTACGCCGGGCGTCGCGCCGAACGTGTTGTACGTCGTCGACTCGTCCCAGTTTCCGACGATCTCGAAGAGCATCCCCGACGGAGAACCGGGGGTGACGATGTAGAGCTCGAGCAGCGCGTCGCGGATCGTGGCGGTCGCGGGGATGCGATCCATGATGCCGTCGAAGCGAAGGAGCGCGTGCGTGTTGTTCGAGGTGGTCCACTGCAGGCTCTGGCTCGCACCCTGGGCCGTCATCGGCGCCATGCTGTCGATGAACGTGTCTTGCGTTCCACCGTAGCCGTCGAGACCGTCGCGGAACGTCGTCGACGGTAACGCCCCGTCCGTGACGATGTAGTCGACCTCGGGCACGTTGCAGCCAACAACGGCGAGCGCGACGGCGAGGAGCGCGAGGCGGATCACCAGGCCCCCGAGATCGACACGCTCGCGGAGTGCGCGTCGAGAGACGGAACGATCGCCACCTCGCGGGCGGCAGGGTGGGGCGATGGTTTGCCGACGAACCAGAGCACGACGCCAACCGCGACGAGCCCGCCGCCGATCGCGAAGCCGAGGTTCGCTTGGGTCGCGTGCGCGTGGCCGTCGTAGGTGAGCTGCGTCGCCGCGACGGCGTTCTCGCACGGCGTGGCCGGATCGGGGCAGAGCCCTTGCGCCTCGGTCTGCTTGTCGTGGGCGGACACGCCGCGCAGCGAACCGAACACGAGACCACCGAGGCCGACGGCCGCGACGCCGATCGCGGTGTAGCGCAGAGGACCGAACGTGGGCTGCTCCATTACTACATCGTCGCCGACCTGCTCGATCGGACCTTCAGGGCCAGTCGTCGGATCAGACTTCGTGTCGGGCTTGATGTTCGGGGGCGTGACCGGCTTGTCCTCGACGATGATCGGCACTTCGACCGACTTCGCATCCTTCTCGTTCGCAACGGAGATCGTCGTCGTCCATTCGCGGCTGCGTAGCGAGCGAATGGCGATCGTGTACGTGCCGCCGTCGATCGGCAGCGGCGTGTCGAGCGAGGCGGGATCGATCGCGTCGCGATTGCGCCAGATCTCGAACCCCGGGAGCTTCACGACCTCGGCGGGCACGTTGATCTGCAGCGTCGAGACTCGCTTCTCGAGCGCGGCGGCGCGCGTGCTCGCGACCTTCTGGAGCTGCTTGCCCTCGGGCGTGCCCATCGCGCGCGCTTCGCGCTCGGCCTCGAGGAAGTGCCCCCACGCCGTCGCGAGCTGGTTGTTCTTCTCGCGACAGTTCGCCTGATTGAGGCGCGTGGTCACCGTCGGATCGAGCTTCTGGCTCGCATCGAAGGCAGCGCAGGCCTCGGGCAGCTTGCCGGCCGCCTGCAGCTCCTTGCCGCGCTTGAACAGCGCCTCGGCTTGCGCGGGCGAATTTGCCTGCGCCGATGCAGTCGGCGCGATCGCCGAGCAAAGGACCACCGCGAACGCGAGCTGCTTCGTCACCCGAAGCAATCTCGGCGTCGTCCGGGTTACTGGCAGAGCGGGTACGCGCTGTTGCCCGCGCGTCCGCTCAGGTTGCAGCACGTGTTGTCGTCGTTCGAGGCGTCACACGCCTTCGGGGTCGTGAGCTGTCCGCTATCGGGGATCACGACGTAGTCCTTGCAGATGCAGAACTTGCGGCAGCAGAACGGACCGACGGTGACGGCGACGCCGCACGTGAAGCCCGTGATGCACGGCGACTCGGGCACGCGCTCGCAGTCGTCGTCGGCCTCGCACTCGGCGGTGCACAGGCCGTTGTTCCCGGCGGGGAACGTGGAGCCGGCGGGGAGCTCGCGTCCCAGTGGAACGCGCAGGCACGTGCGCGACACGCAGTCGAGCGACGGCGATGCGACGACAACCTCCGTCGCCGCGGGCGACTGAGTTCCGAGGTCGCAAATACGACCGACCGGTTCTCCTGCGCAGCCCGCGAGCATTGCCGCGAACACACCCGAGAGAACCACGACGTGACGGCGTCGACTCATCGCGCCCGATAATATGAGGGACCACATCCAAGTCAATAGAACGACTCCATTCATTGCCGAACGTCGTTCCGGATCGGGGCCGATCGCTGCGTGAGGCGTCATGCGCGTTGGTGTCGCGATCGACGGACATCCGTCAGCGCAATCCTCCAATGCACGACTCGCGCATCGTCGGAGAAATCGTCGCGAAGATGCGCGCAACACGATCCCGTTCGGTGTGTCCCGGGGTGTCATCTGCGAACTGTCCGGGAAGCGGACCTTCGTTGCCTTGACAGGCACCATCCCGTTGCCGATGATTCCGCGGCCGTAACCAGCTGGGATGGCTGGCCGGCTTTCGCACCGGAGGACTTGATGCGCTTGCTCACGAAGTTGTCCCTCGTCGCGCTTTCAGCGCTCACGATCCAATCGTCTGCTCTCGCCCAGAAGAAGGGCGACAAGGGCGACATGGAGTTCGAGCCGGAGAGCGCTGCCTCGACGCCGCCCTCGAAGACGCTCGAGCGCGCGATCAAGCTCTACGACAAAAAGGACTTCTTCTCGGCGAGCATCGAGCTGAAGAAGGTCCTCGACGGAGAGAGCGGCGACGACGCGAAGAACAAGCAGCGCGCCGAGTTCTTCATGGGCAAGACGCTCTATCAGATGGGCTTCTACGCCGGCTCGCTCGCCTACTTCGACAAGATCGTCCAGGCCGGCGACGCGCACACCTATCACGGTGCTGCACTCAAGTGGCTCGCCGCGCTGTCGCGCGTGCTACCCGAGACGTCCGGCATCCTCGAGAAGATCGGAACGTACGACGCGAAGGCGCTCGACGATTCGTCGCTCGCGACGGTCAAGGACGAGCTGCTCTTCCTCCTCGGTCGCCACTACTATCGCAAGGGCGGCGACGGCGACTTCGACAAGGCGATCCAGCTGTTCCAGCAGGTCTCGCGCGAGAGCGAGTTCTTCGTCAAAGCGAAGTTCTTCGAGGGCGTCACGTACGTTCGCAAGTACGAAGGCAAGCCGGCCGTCGACGCGTTCAAGGAGATCCTGATCATCGGTCAGGAGCGCCCGAAGCAGTACAAGGCCGACGACATCGCCAACTATAACGAGCTCGCGCAGCTCCAGATGGCGCGCGTGTTCTACTCGACGCAGCAGTTCGACACGTCGATCAAGTACTTCGAGAAGCTCGACCAGAACTCGGCCGACTGGGCGGAGTCCTTGTTCGAAGCGAGCTGGGCGTACTTCATGAAGACGCTCAACTCGAAGGCGCTCGGAAATATCCACACGCTCAACGCGCCGTACTTCGAGGACCAGTTCTTCCCCGAGTCCGAGCTCCTGAAGAGCGTCATCTACTTCAAGTACTGCCTCTACGATCAGGCCGAAGAGGCGATCAGCGACTACAACGAGAAGTACTCGCCGCTGCGCAAGAACCTCGAGGACGTCGTCAAGAAGTTCGACGACAACGCCGAGTTCTACGACTACGTCCGGAAGGTCAAGGGCAACAAGGCCGGCCTCGATCAGAAGACGCAGCGCCTCGTCATGAGCGTGCTCAACGACAAGACGCTGCTCAAGACGTTCGCGTGGGTCGACGAGCTCAACCACGAGCTCGACATGCTCCAGAAGTCCGACAAGGCGTGGCAGACCACGCAGGTCGCCGCCGAAGTTCTGCAGGAGCTCACGGTCCAGCAGTCGGTCGCCGCCGCCGAGGCCGGCAAGGTCGCTCGCGACCGCGTCGATCGCCTCTCGCGCGAGCTCGGCGCACTGTCGCGCGACGGATCGAAGATCAAGTTCGAGATCCTGAACGCGAAGGCCGAGAAGCTGTCGGCCGACTCGCTCAAGCTCAACCGCGTCGAGAAGGGCCACAAGGAAGAGCCGATCATCGTCGACGACGAGCACTTCCAGTGGAAGTTCAACGGCGAGTACTGGAAGGACGAGTTGGGCTACTACCGGTTCAAGATCCGGTCGCGCTGCCCCAAGTGATCGACTGATTTTTGTAGCCGCCGAGCCCAGTTGGGCTCGGTGCTGTTTTCGGGAGGAGGGATGACAAATGCGTGACGACCTCCTCATCGCGCCTAGATAGATTCACCATCGCCTCGCCAAGGCTTTCGTTGATCCCGCCGGAGAAAAAGGGAATCGCAATGAACAGAATGAAGCTCGCGACTCTCGGCCTTTTGGTCTGTAGCGCCACTGCATGGGCGCAAGGAGCCAAGCCGAAGTACACCCGCCAGCAAGACGTCAAGATCGACGTCAAGCTGTCCGACCGTGTGAAGCCCGTCGCTCCCAAGGCGCCGGACAAGAAGGACACGCAGCCCTCGCTGTCGGCCGACGACGTGCTCTCGATCGAGGGTCTCGTCGGAAACATCCGCGGCGAGCAGGAGCAGATCCTCGCCGACCTCATCTCCCAGACGCCGGACTCGGAAGTCGAAGAGAAGTCGGACTACTACTTCCGCCTCGGCGAGCTCTACGCGAAGCAGCAGCGCTACTGGCGCCTGAAGAGCGTCGAGTACACGATCTCGGCGGACCTGCCGAAGAACGCGGCGCAGAAGGCGAAGCTCCAGAAGGACAGCCAGCTCGCCGCCAACAAGGCGAAGGACTACCTCCTCAAGGCCGTGAAGACCTACAAGGGCCTCACGGACAACGACGCCTTCCGCAACTATCCAAAGATGGATATGGCGCTGTTCTATTACGGGTACACGCTGCAGGGCGGCAAGTACCTGAAGGAAGCGCGCGCGGTCTACGACAAGCTCCTGAAGAACTACCCGCAGAGCAAGTACGTCCCCGAGGCGCACCTCGCGTTCGCGGACTACTACTTCGAGAACAACCAGCTCGCGGACGCCGAGAGCCGCTACAAGATGGTCCTCAAGTTCCCGAAGAGCTCGGCCTACTGGTACGCGATGTACAAGATGGGCTGGATCCATCTCAACCTGTCGCGCTTCATCGAGGCGCTCGACACGTTCGCGCAGGTCGCGCAGGCCACGAAGAACGACAAGAAGCAGGAGATCCTGAACCGCGCCGCGAAGAAGGACTTCGTCCGCGCGTACTCGGAGATCGGCAAGGCCGACAAGGCCTACGTCTCGTTCCAGCGCATCGACAACAAGTACGCCTTCAACATGCTCGAGATCCTCGCCGACCTCTATCTCGGCCAGGGCAAGAGCGACAAGGCGATCTACGTGTTCCAGGAGCTCATGAAGCTCGCGCCGACGAACAAGAACGTCTGCCTGTGGCAGTACAACATCTCGCACGCGATGCTCTCGATGCCCGGCGCGGGCAACGCCGACAAGGTGAAGGAGATCGAGAACCTCGTCCGCCTATGGGGCGCGCTCAAGGGCAAGAAGACGCTGCCGCAGAGCGAAGCGCAGGAGTGCCATGACAACGCCTCGGCGATGTCGGGCGAGCTCGCCCGCGCGTATCACTCGGAGTCGGCGAAGACCAAGAACCCCGAGACGCTCGCGTATGCCGAGAAGCTCTACAAGGTCTACCTCGACGTGTTCACCGACGCGCCGGACTACGCGCAGACCCAGTACTTCTACGCCGAGCTGATCTGGAGCCGGGCGGAGAACGAGAAGAACGCGCGCATCCAGACCGAGCTGTGGGAGAACGCCGCGGTCGCGTTCACCGACGTCGTCAAGGGCGGCAAGCTCGAGGGCAAGCTCGTCAAGGAAGCCGCGTACGCCGCGGTGCTCGGGTGGAAGAACGCACTCAACGTCGACCCGCGCGTGAAGCAGCAGGCGGACAAGGTCGACGACGAGATGAAGGACTACGACAAGGTCCCGGAGCCGAAGCCGATCCCGCCGCGCGAGGAGAAGATGCTCGCCGCGTTCGACATCTACATCACGTACATCAAGGACCCGAAGGACGACGAGCTCGTCGGTATGAAGTTCCTCAAGGCGAACATCTACCGCCGCTACAACCAGTTCGACAAAGCGATCCCGCTGTTCGAGGAGATCATCGACAAGCACCGCGAGCACGAGACGGCCGAGTACGCCGCGAACCTCCTGCTCGACACGTACAACCGCACGCAGAAGTACGACGCGATGCTCGCGCTCGCGGAGAAGCTCGGCAAGGATCCGAAGTTCCTCGAGGGCAAGGATGACCTGAAGGGCGTGCTCGCCGACATCAAGGCGAAGTCGATGCGCAAGAAGGCCGAGCTGATCGCGAAGCAGGCGAAGGAGAGCAAGGACTTCGGCAAGTACATCCAGTGCGGCCAGGCGTACCTCGACATCTACAACGCCGACCCGGAGAGCAAGCAGAACGACGAGGTTCTGTTCAACGCCGGCTTCTGCTTCATGGAGGGCCGCTCGATCGGCGCCTCGATCCAAGCGTTCTCGAAGCTGCAGCAGTACTACCCGAACAGCTCGCAGGCCAAGAAGGCGCTGATGGCGATCGGCAAGGCGTACGGCGACATCGCGTTCTACGATCGGTCCGCGGAGAAGCTCGAGGAGTACGCGAAGAAGTACGCCGGCGAGAGCAACGCGTACGACGCGATGAGCGATGCGGTGTTCTATCGCAAGGGCATCGGCGACGACGCGAAGGCGATCGAGAACACGAAGTACTTCATCCGTACGTTCGGCGCGAAGAAGCCGGCCGAAGCGGCGAACGCGTCGTTCTCGCTGACCTCGGTCTACGAGAAGCAGGGCGACAAGGACGCGGTGATCAAGCACCTCCGCGAGTACATCCGCACGTACGGCAGCAAGGGCGGCGATGACCGCCTCGTGATCGCGAACGCGAAGATCGGCGCGATCCTCTGGGAGCAGAGCTGCCCGGTCAAGCAGGTCGATGGCTCGTGCGTGAAGGTCGTCCGCGAGCGCGCGATCAATCTCAAGAAGAAGAAGAAGGGCAAGACCGGCTCGGATCAGCCGCTGCAGTGCGGTCCCGACTCGAAGATCAAGCTGACCGTCGTGAAGCGCGACGAGCGCAAGATGAAGGAAGCGCTGCAGGCGTACGCCGCGGCGGCCAAGGCGTTCGAGAAGAGCGGCGGCAAGACCGGCGGCGACGAGGGTGGCGCGCGCTACTACTACGGCCTCGCGAAGGTCGCGGAAGCCGACAAGGACTTCGAGGCGTACCTCGCGCTGACGTTCCCGCAGAACCTGAACTTCGATCCCGATCCGAAGTTCAAGGCGATCAAGGAGAAGAGCCTCAAGCGGTTCAACGACTGGGTCGAGCAGAAGAAGAAGGTCGGTGGCGACGCGACCAAGAAGTACGAGGGCGTGCTCGCGATCAAGGACGCGGCGAACTCGATCACCGCGGCCGCGCGCCTCGGTCAGATCTCGCAGAACTTCTCGGACGCCCTGTTCACCGCGCAGATCCCGCAGGACGTTCGCACCGGCGAGTTCGCCGACGAGAAGGTCGAAGCGTTCTGCGACAAGATGACGGAAGTCGCCGAGCCGCTCGAAGCGGCGTCGCTCAACGCGTATGGCGTGTGCCTCTCGAAGTCCACCGAGCTGGGTTGGTTCTCTGACTGGTCGAAGATGTGCGAGCGCGAGCTCGGACAGATCAAGCCGGAAGAGTTCCCGACGGCGTCCGAGCTGCGTGCCGACCCGACGAATGTCGCGCCGGTCATCGCGGTCGAGCCCCCGGTCAAGCTCGAGTAATCACCCCCCTCCGACGAACGAACACCAGGAAACACATTCCATGATGAACAAGATCATTTACAGCGCAGCGTTCGCCGCGCTCGTCGCGTGCGGTGGTGGACAGAAGTCCGGGCTCAGCAGCGGTGGCTCCGTGCCGCCGCCGCCGAACGTTCCCACGGCCGGCAACAACGGTCAGCCCGTCGAGAAGCGTGAAGTCTCGCAGGACGCGAAGAAGGACTACGAGTCCGCCGCCACGTTCTTCGCGACCAACGACAAGGGCGCGTGGAACGAGTCGACGTGCCGCAGCGCTGCGAGCAACTTCGAAGCGGTCGCGCGCGAACACACCGATCTCGTCGAGGCGCAGTTCATGGCGGGCCTCTCGTACCACCGCTGCAACCTCGCGAAGGAAGCAGAAGCGGCGTACCAGGCAGCGACGCGCATGAAGGGCGATCCGACGAAGATCGCGATGGCGCTCTCGAACCTCGGCGAGATCTACTACAAGGCCGGCAAGGTCGACGGCGCGAAGCAGTACTGGGAGAGCGCGGTCAAGGCGAACGGAAAGCTGATCGCCGCCCGCATCAACCTCGCATCGCTCGAGCTCGAGCAGATGCGCAAGATCGGCGACAAGGACTCGAACTGGAAGAAGCTCGAGGAAGACGCGCGCTTCAACCTGTCCAACGTGCTCGGCGTCGACTCCGACTCCGTCACCGCGTACACGGTCTACGGCCTCGTCTACATGGAGGGCTGGAAGAAGAACAAGAACCGGCTCGATCTCGCGAAGCTCCTCCTCGACGAGGGCAAGAAGCGCAACGAGAAGTTCGCGCCGCTCCAGAACGCGTACGGCCTGCTCTACATGCACCGCGGTGCTCTCTCGCTCGCGCTGCAGTCGTTCCAGGCAGCGGTCGAGCTCGACCCGAAGTTCGCCGAAGCGCGCACGAACGTCGGACTCACGACGCTCGGCTTCCGCAACTACGACGCCGCGAAGGAGCAGTTCTCGAAGGTGATCGAGCTCCAGCCGAAGAACTACGACGCGTACATCGGCCTCGGTGCCGCGCTTCGTGGCCTCAAGGATCTCGACGGCGCCGAGGCGCAGTACAAGAAGGCGAAGGACATCGACCCGCGCCGCGGCGAGGCCTACTACAACCTCGCGGTGCTCTATAAGGACTTCCGTGCGAGCAAGCAGGAAGACCTGAAGCAGTCGCTCGGAACCTACGCGACCGCGAAGGACTACTTCCGCCAGTTCCTCGACAAGAACGCCGACGAGTCCGACAAGGCCGAGGCGAAGGAGCAGATCACGGTCATCGACAAGACGACGACCCAGATCAACAACTTCCTCAAGGCGCAGGCAAACATGCCGCCGCAGCCCGCTCCGACGCCGACGCCGACCCCCGCGCCGGCGGCTCCGGCCGGTGGTGCGGCTCCGGCTCCGGCGCCGAAGAAGTAGTCACGACAGGACCGGGGCAAAACGCTACGGTCCTCGACGAACGGCCTCGGGCCAAGTTGCTGGAATCCTGAAATCGCCTTCCAGCGAATTGGTCACCCGACGAAGTCGGGGCCGGACACGAAGTGGACGGACGCACCCGAAGGGTGCGAGACCAATAGCGAAGGGTGAAAAGCACCCTTCGCAACTGAACACGAGATCGTGTGTCTTGTTCGGGCGGAACTTTTTGGAAAGAATCTCGGAACCGGAAACCAAACCTCGTTGTCAGTGGCTCCGTGCTCACGGGTCTCTGCAACAAGGTGCTCCTGAAAGGGATGACCATGCGGAAACTCGTTAGTGCTCTTGCTCTCGTTCTTCTCGTCGGTGGCGTTGCGATCGCGCAGCCCGCAAAAGGTGGCGACAAGGGCGGCAAGGTGAAGGTCTACGACTTCTCGGGCGACACCATCGAAGGTGATCTCGTGAAGCCGGAAGGCACGGACCTCAACGCCCGTGACTTCGCGAAGCACTCGTCTCTGATTCGGATCCGCAAAGACTTCATCCCCGAGATCATCAAGTCGGCCGAGGACTTGTGATCGTGGGCGCTGGCTGACCGCCAGCGCTGCTCGATCATCCCCGGCCTTGTTTGCAGAAGCTCCTCAACGGAGAAATCAATGGCCGGCGCAAAAGTACCCCTCACGTTCCGCATCTTCAAAGGCGACCAGTTGCTCCGCGAGGAGCGACTCAGCCTGAGCGTCATCAAGCTCGGCAAGGTCCCTTCGGCCCACCTCAAGCTCGACGACGAGACGGTGAGCCGCATGCACGCGATCATCGAGGTCAACGGCCCCGGTGACGTGAGCATCATCGACCTCGGCTCGACGAAGGGCACTTTCGTCAACGGCCAGAAGGTCAACAAGGCGAAGCTCCAGTCCGGCGACACGATCGTCGTCGGCGAGACTCGCATCGAGCTCGCGATCGGCGTCGGCGAAGAAGAAGACGCCGCGACGTCGGTCAACACGCCGGCGGCTCCGCCCGTCGATGTCGTCGCGTCGAGCCCGCGCCCGGCCGCGCCTCCGGCGCCCGCGATGGCGCAGACGATGACCGCGCCCGCCGCGCCACCGCCGCGTCCGGCTCCGGCCGCTGCGCCGCCGACGCCGGCGTTTGCACCACCGCCTCCGCAGCAGAGCTACGCACCGCCGTCGGCGGGCGTCCGTCCGCCTCCCGGTATGGCGGGTGGCCCGGCGATCTACGGCTCGACGCCGGTCGGTGCGCCGGCTGGATTCCAGGCCGCGATGGCCTCGGAAGCCGACGACATGGGCGGCGCTCGCGCCGTCGAAGTCGCCGCGATGCTCGGCGACTCCGTCGTCGGTGTGAAGCACTGCATGGACCCGCGCGGTGGCAAGGTCACGCCGGTCACGTACACGTTCTTCGCCGTCGCCGCCGCGGCCGTCATCATGGCCGCGGTCGCGTTCTACGTCTCCGTCGACAACGCGGCCTACAACAAGGGCCGCTACGAGTACGAAGTCAACGTCCTCAAGAAGCCGGGCTACTCGGTCCGTCCGCGCACGCTGCCGTTCGCGTACGACGTGATGATGTTCGCGGGTTTCTTCCTCGGCATCGGCTTCGCCACGGCGGGTCTCGCGCGCATGCGCTCCGAGAAGAAGTCGCCGTACTTCCGCATCGGCACCGCGCCGGGCGTGGAGTTCGCGACCGAGGGCGCCCCGGCGGCGGACTTCCCGCTCGTCGCGCCGCACGGCGATGACTTCCAGTTCAACTTCACGCACGGCATGGAAGGCGAGATGGTCGTCGGCGGTCAGTCGACGTCGCTCGCGGATCTCGCCGCGCAGGGCCGCACGTCGATCTCGCCGATTCCTCCGGGCGCGAAGATCCGCGTCCGCGCCGGCAAGACCACGTTCCTCGTCTCGGCCGTCCCGCAGCCGCGCCGCCACATGATGCCGCTGTTCGCGGCGCTCGAGAGCCGCGTGCTCGCGTACTTCGCTGGCTCGCTCGCCGTTCACCTCGGCTTCTGGTTCCTGATCGATCAGGTCGACCCGGATGGCTCGGGCGCGAACATCGATCTCGCGTCGCTCGAAGACACGTCGACGCGCACGAACTCGGCGTCGCAGGATGACCCGCCGCCGCCCGAGGAAGAGGACAAGCCGGAAGACGGCGAGGACGAGTCGGGTGGTACCGGCACGGCCATGGCCCTCGAAGAAGGCAAGATGGGCAAGAAGGACTCGGACCGCGCCGAGGGCCAGTACAAGATGAAGAAGGAGCAAGAGGATCCGCAGCTCGCGCGCCAGCAGGCGATCGAGCAGGCGCGCAACGCCGGTATCCTCGGTTCGACGGCACTGACCCAGGGCGGCGCGTTCGCGTCCCTCACCGGTACCGGCGACATCTCCAGCGGCTTCGACGACGGCAACATCTACGGCGGTCTCCTCGGTAACGAGGCCGGCGAGATGAACGGTGGCTTCGGCTTCGGTCGCTCGGGCTTCGGTCCCGGCGGCGGCGGCACGGGCTGGGGCACGATCGGTACGGGTCGCTACGGCACGATCGGTCACGGCTCCGGCACGGGCTCGGGCTACGGCGTCGGTGGTGGTCGCGGCGGTATGCGCGGTCGCTCGGCGGCGGTTCCGACGGTGTCGATCGGTCAGCCGAACGCACAGGGTGACCTCGATAAGGCGATCATCCGTCGCTACATCAAGCGCAACATCCAGAAGATCCAGTACTGCTACGAGAAGGAGCTGCTCGCGAAGCCCGGCCTCGCCGGCACGGTCGCCACGCAGTTCTTCATCACGCCGAACGGTACGGTCGCGTCGTCGTCGGGCTCGGGTGTCGACGGCAACGTCGCGAGCTGCGTCGCCGGTGTCATCAAGGCCATCGAGTTCCCGAAGCCGAAGGGCGGCGGTGGCGTCCAGGTGAACTACCCGTTCACGTTCCGTCCCGCGGGCTGATCGATCCGTCGATCCAGACATGACGCCGATGGCCAGAAGCCGTCGGCGTTTTGTTTCCGGAGACCGTCGAGTTCGACGAGAACATCGCGTTTGACGTCAACTTCAACGTCAACTCCACCATCGACATCGATACGTGGGCCGTGCCTGACCCGAGCGATCCTAACTGCGGCGACACGTGCCCGGCGATCTGCACCGATCTGGTCCTGAACCGTTCCCGGATAGCGAGCCAAACGACTCCTCCTGTTCGATGGTCGACGATCCTGACCACGTCGAGGCTGTCGATCCGCGTCGAGGTTGCCGTTGACGATGAAGGTCGGACGTCGACGTTCGGGTCGAACGCGATGGTGACCTCGACGTTCTCGTCGAGAATCGTCTCGAATCGCGCCTCGGATCGTCTCCTCGAATGTCAGGTCGAATTCGATGAGATGACTTGAGTCACGCGCGACGTCGTTCTACGTTTCGCAGCATGAAGCTCCTCACCACGATGGTGCTCGGTGCAGCGATGCTCGTCGGTCTTGCGGGATGTCCGAGCAAGAACCGCGGCGAGTCGATCAAGCTGTCCAACGAGTGCGTGAAAGCGTACGGACAGAAGCAGTACGAGACTGCGATCGAGCGATGCACGAAGTCGACGGAGCGTTGGCGCGATAACCACGTTGCCTGGTACGCGCTCGCCGGATCGTGGATCGGTCGTAACGACTGGGCCAAGGCGTCGGACGCCATGCAGAACGCCGTGCAGATCGCCCCGGAGCAGGCGATGTACCAGATGATGTACGGCCGCACGCTGTACGAGAAGGCCGTGTTCCAAGCGCGCGAAGATCAGGCGCGTCGCGAGAACAAGAAGCCCGAGGAAGTGGTGCCCGATCTGACGGTCGTGAACTTCCAGAAGGCGGAGCAAGCGCTGCAGGAAGCGGTCAAGCTCAACCCCGAGCTGTGGCGCGCCCACTATTACTTGGGCCGCATCTTCCGCGACACCGACAAGCCGAAAGAGGCGGCGACGTCGCTGACCAAGGCGCTGTCGTTCGCGCCGATCGAAGCGGCGCCGTACATCGCGCTCGGCGAGCTCTATCGCAAGTGGGACTACACGGATCAGGCGCTGTCGGTCGTGCAGCAAGGCGCGACGGTGGTTCCGGGATCGAACGAGGTCAGCGACATCTGGTACGTCGTCGGCATGGCGTACGACGACAAGCGCATGGACGACAAAGCGATCGAGTCGTTCGACAAGGCGCTCGAGAGCCGCCCGGATAACCACAAGGCGAAGTTCCAGCGCGGGCAGGCGTACTTCCGCAAGGGCGACTTCGCGAAGGCGAAGAAGGACCTCGAGGACTTCTCGAAGTCGGGCGGCGCCTCGGTCGAGTTCGCGAAGCAGCAGGCGAGCAAGATGCTGCTCGATATCGCCGCGAAGTCGGCCATGCAGAACAACCAGCAGGGCGCCGGCGGGGCGGAGCGCATGTCCCCCGAGGACGTCGTCAAGCAGGGCAAGAAGTAGTCGTAGCCTCGCCTCACCGACGAGGAGACGTAGGGGACCTTCGGGTCCCTTCGTCGTTTTCGGTGACCGCGGGGGCCGCGATCGCACAGCGGGCAGGTCGATCGGGTGGGCCTTCAGAAACCGAGCCACGCACTCCCCATCCTTCTAAAGTGGCGTGATATAAAGCTCATCGGTTGAGGGACGGGGTTTCTTTATTGTTTGCGGGAGGATAGTCCGCAGATGGATACGCGTACGCTGCTTCGTGAACGCCTGCGCCGATCGCGAGATTGGTCAGCAACGATCGATGAGTTGGAGAAGGAGCTCGAGAGCTCGGGTACGAAACCCGAGCAATCGGAGCGCCTCGTCGAGCTCGCTGCACTCGTCGAAGATGTGATTCCGGAGCGCGATCGCGCCATCGGTCTCTATCAACGCGCGTGGAAACTACATCCAGCGAACGTGCGCGCCTTATCGCGCGCCCGCGAGGTGTACGGCGAAATCGGCCGCTTCGAAATGGTCGCCAAGCTCGGCGAGATGGAGCTCCGCGATCCGAACGCTCCGGGCAATCTCGCCCAGATCGTCGGCGAAGCGATGCTCGACAGCGGGCAGAAGGACAAAGCGCTCGCGGTGCTCCAGCGTGCTGCCGAAGTGCAGCCCGACTCGGTCCGCGTGCAGGATGCTCTTCGCGCGCTCGACTACGATCCCGAGTTCTGGAGCGACTCTGTCGATGACGTCATCGACAAAGCCGATCGGCTCGAAGATGACCTCGCGATCCGTGCGCTCGTTCGCGCGGCTCGCATGCTGCGTATCGAAGCGCCGGAAGATCCGCGCCTCGAAGAAGTCTTGAAGCTCATCCTCGTGAAGGACATCGAGGAGCCGAGCTCGAACTTCATGTACGAGACGCTGCTCGCGACGACGCAGCGATGGGACGAGCTCGAAGCGCACCACCGTCGCCGCGCAGACCGCGCGAAGGATCACGGCGCGAAGGTCGAAGCGTTCCGCACGTTCGGTCTCGAGTGGCTGCAGCGATTCAAGGATCGCGATCGTGGCGCGAAGTTCTTCGAGTCGGCGATTCGCGCCAGCGGAAGCAACGGCGCGGGACCGATGCGCTCGGTCGTCGCGGCGTACACGCTGCTGCGCCAGGTGCACGGCGATAAGGGCGAGTGGACCCAGCTGCTCGACGTCGCCGAGAGCGTCGTCGACAAGCTGAGCGGCGAAGAGCGACTGTTCGTCGCGCTGCAGGCCGGAAACATCGCGTTCGACAAGGTCAACGACATCGCGCGCGCGCGGAAGTTCTTCGCGATCGCGGCGATGATCGAGCCGAAGAATCCCAACGTCGAAGACTTTGTCGGCGCGGTCGGATTGCAGGACGAGGGTGCAGCTGCGCCCACCGCGGCGGGCTCGATGCCCGGCATGCAGGCGGCGCCCGCAGCGGCAGCGGCCGACGAAGTTCCCGACGATCTCGCGACGGCGGTGAAGGCCAAAAAGGGAGAGAAGGGGAAGAAGGGCAAGAAGGGCCGCGTCGAGGACGACGAGAAGGACGACGACGACGGAGCGGCCGAGGCTGCTGCCGCCGCGAAAGCAAAGGCAGACGAAGAAGCAGCTGCGACGGCGAAGGCCGACGCGGATGCGAAGGCTGCAGCCGACGACGCCGCTGCGAAGGCAAAGGCCGACGCGGACGCGAAGGCGAAGGCCGACGCGGACGCGAAGGCGAAGGCCGACGAAGACGATGCGAAGGCCGCGGCCGCGAAGGCGGCCGAGAAGCCCGCCGAGAAGCCGGCCGACGCACCGCGCGAATCGATCACCTCTCCGGCACCGACGGCGCAGCCCGTCGCTGCAGCTCCGGCGGCAGCGCCGGTGCCCGCGGGTCTCGACGAAGCGATGAAGGCGGCGAAGGCCGCCGAAGGTGGCGCCGACAAGGGCGTCGCCGCGTGGAAGAACGTGATCGCGCAGAACCCGACGGCGCGTGAACCGCGTCGCGAATTCGCGCGCGTGCTTCGCACCAACGCGTCGTGGGCACAGCTCGCGGACGCGCTGAAGGACGAAGAGGCGAAGGCCGCGACGAGCGGCGCCGACAAGGCGTCCGTTCTCCTCGAGCTCGCCGAGGCGTATCAGAAGCTCAACAACGACAACCAGATGATCTCGGCGCTCAACGGCGCGGTCCAGCAGGACCCGACGCGGCTCGAGATCTACGATCGCCTCGCGGCGCTCTACGAGAGCAAGAAGCGCTGGCCCGATCTGGTCAAGGTTCTGTCCGAGAAGGCAGAGCGCTCGAACCCCGACGACAAGATCACGATCTATCTCCAGGTCGCGAACCTCTACCTCGAGCGGTTCTCGAACCAGGCCGAAGCGATCAAGGCGTTCGAGAAAGTCCTCGAGCTCGATCCGTCGAATCAGCAAGCGATCGATCACCTCCTCGCGGTCTACGAGAAGCGTCGTGACTGGGAGAAGCTGATCAAGCTCAAAGAAGCCGAGGTCGAGCGCACGCCGGAGCACGAGCGCGCCGCGAAGGTGATCGACGTCGCGAACATGGCGGCGTCGAAGGTGAAGAAGCCAGAGGTCATGACCTTCTGGTGGGAGAAGGTTCTCCAGTACGAGCCGAACCACGAGATGGCGTTGGCCGAGCTGTACAAGCTGTACGAGCGAAACAAGGAATGGGACAAGCTCGCCGACATCGCGAGCCGCCAGGCCGATGCTGCGTCCGACGACAAGGCGCGCGCGGATGCGCTCCAGCGCCTCGGTCTCCTCTACACGGAGAAGGTCGAGAACAGCGCGAAGGCGATCCACGCGTGGCAGCGCCTCCTCGCGATCGACGAGAACAACCGTCGCGCGCAGGACGCCCTCAAGAAGCTCTACGTCACCGAAGGTCGCTGGGAGGACCTCGAAGAGTTCTACCGGTCGCGGCAGAAGATCGACGAGTACATCCGCGTCCTCGAGCGCGAGGTCGAAGCGGGCAGCGAGCAGTTCCGTCTGTCGCTCGCGATGAAGATCGCGGTGCTCTATCGCGACGAGATCCAGAAGGCCGATCGCGCGATGCGCGCGTTCGAGAAGGTGCTCCAGCTCGACGAGAACAACCTCGCCGCGGCCGAAGCATTGATCCCGCTGTACGAGACGGGGAGAGATCCGCGCGCACTCGTCCGCGTCCTCGAGATCCAGCTCAAGGCGACGCCGGCCGACGACCAGATCACGCGCCAAGAGCGCATGAAGCGCCTGGCGCAGTACAACGAAGAGAAGCTGCGCGATAAGGGCGCGGCGTTCGGCTGGTGGCTCAAGGCACACGCCGAGGATCACGAGTCCGAAGAGATCCGCGCCGAGGCCGAGCGCCTCGCAGGCGAGACCGGCGGATGGAATCCGCTGATCGACGCGTATCAGACCTCGCTGCCGAAGTTCGCCCACAAGGCGGACGCGCTGCCGCTGATGTTGGTGATGGCGCGCGTGATCGAGAAGGAGCAGGGCGACGTCGAGCGCGCGCTCGACATGAACCGCCGCATCCTCGCCCTCGACGAGCAGAACGAGCAGGCGCTCGACGCCCTCGAGCGGCTCTACATCGGCAAGGGGCAGTTCGAAGAGCTGCTCGGCATCTACACGAAGAAGCTGGACCTCACGAGCGATGGCGACGAGCGCATCGCGATCCAGTCGAAGATCGGTCAGCTCTACGAAGACGAGGTCAAGGACGACAAGAAGGCGACCGCTGCCTATCTCGCGATCCTCGACGCGGCGGGCGACGAGCCGAGCGCGCTGCGCTCCCTCGATCGTGTCTATCTGCGTAACAAGCAGTGGAAAGAGCTCGCCGACATCCTCGGTCGTCAGCTGACGATCGTCGGTCCCGACGAGGACAAGCTCGGCCACACCGAGCTGAAGTTCCGCCTCGGTCAGGTCAAGGAGCAGAACCTCGACGACGTCACGGGCGCGATCGACGCGTACCGAGACATCCTCGACATCATGCCGTCGCACGAGCGCGCTCGCGGCGCTCTCGAAGTTCACCTGCGCGAGCAGGACAAGAACAAGCTGATGGTCGCGGGCATCCTCGAGCCCGTCTACGAGACGCTCCACGAGTGGGGCCCGCTCGTCGGCGTGCACGAGATCCAGCTCGCTGCGGAGAAGGACTCGCTGCGCCAGACCTCGCTGCTGCTTCGCATCGGCGAACTGCAGCGCACGAAGCTGCTCGATGCCGAGAAGGCGTTCGATGCGTACGCGCGAGCGTTCAAGGTCGATCCGTCGACCGAGGCGGCGAAAGAGCAGCTCGAAGCGATCGCCGCGCTCATCGAGAATGGATGGGAGCGCCTCGTCAAGCTGTACGAGGAAGGCCTCAACTCCAAGAACGACCTCGATCCGTCGCTCGCACACGAGCTCGCGACCAAGGTCGCTCGCAGCTACGAAGACCGCCTCGGCAAGACCGACAAGGCCGTCGAGTACTGGCGCCGCGCGCTCGCGATCGAGCCCGACGACTTGAACGCACTCGCCGCGCTCGAAGCGATCTTCACGCGCGACCAGAAGTTCACCGACCTGCTGGAGGTCTATCGTCGTCGCGTCGAGATCGCGCAAGAGCCGGACGAGCGTCTGGACTTCCTGTTCCGCATCGCCTCGCTGCACGAGGAGATGCTCGAGAATCAGGACGAAGCGATCGCGACGTACACCGAGATCCTCGGTCAGTCACCGGATGATCTGAAGGCGCTGCGTGCGCTCGATCGCCTGAATGTCGCGCGCGGCAACTGGCGCGACCTCGGCGACAACATCTCGCGTCAGCTGACCCTGGTCGAGAGCCCCCACGAGCAGGTCGCCTTGCTCGTTCGCCTCGCCCAGCTGCGCGAGACGCACCTCAAGGAGGCCGGCGCCGCCGTCGAGACCTACCGTCAGGTGCTCGATATCGAGGAGCAGAACCGCGACGCGATCGCCGCTCTCGAGCGGTTGGTCTCGAACACGGAGCACGAGCTCACGATCGCGAACATCCTCGAGCCGATCTACAAGGCTCGCGGTGAGTGGAACAAGCAGGTCGGCGTGCTCGAGATCATGCTCAAGCACTCGTTCGATCCGGCTCGCAAGAACGAGCTGTATCACCAGATCGCCGAGCTCCACGAGATCGGCGGCGACAACAGCGAGAGCTCGTACTCGACGTTCGCGCGCGCCATGCGCGAGGACCCGCGCAACGAGGTCACGCATCAGCAACTCGATCGCTTGAGCCGCGGCCTCGGCAAGTGGGCCGATACGGCGGAGCTGTACAACAGCGTCGCCGCCGAAGCGCAGGAAGACGATCTCAAGGTCGCGCTCCTGTTCCGCCGCGCGCAGATCCAGGAGCACGAGCTCCGGGACGACAAGGGCGCGGTCGCGACGTACGAGCGGATCCTCCAAGCGAACCCGACCACGGTCGAGGCCGCGACGGCGATCCAGACGATCCACGAGCGCACCGGCGACTTCGGGAAGCTCGTCGAGGCGATGAAGCGCAAGGCCGATATCGTCTCGAACGTCGACGAGAAGAAGGCGCTGCTGTTCCGCGCCGCTCAGATCGAAGAGGAAGTGCTGGCGAACGCGGACGCCGCGATCGCCACCTACCGCTCCGTCCTGTCGATCGACGACGTCGACATGGTCGCGATGGATGCCCTCGAACGCCTCTACGTCCGCCTCGCACGGTGGGAGCCGCTCAAGGACGTCTACGCGAAGAAGGCGGACCTCGCCGAGGATCCGAACGACAAGAAGGCGATGCTCTACGTGCTCGCGCAGGTCTACGACCGCGAGCTCGGCGACGTCGCGAAGGCGATCGAGACCTACCAGGGCATCCTGGATCTCGACGCCGACGAGCTACCCGCGATCCAGTCCCTCGATCGTCTCTACGGTCAGGCGGAGCGCTGGTACGACTTGCTCGCGAACCTCGAGCGCCAGGTCGAGCTGTCCGAGACCACGGGCGAGACCGTCGCGCTCAAGTACCGCATCGGCCACTTGTGGCAGCTGCGCCTGGGCGATGTCGCGCGCGCCATCGAGAGCTACCGCGAGGCGCTCGAGATGGATCCGTCGCACGCCGAGACGCTGCACGCTCTCGATGGACTCGTTCACGGCAAGACCGAGCCGGTCATGGCCGCGCGCGTCCTCGAGCCGATCTACGACACCGCCGGCGAGTACGGAAAGCTCGTCGACGTCCTCGAGGTGATGGTCACGCACAACGAAGATCCGCACGCGCGGGTCGAGCTGTTGCACCGCATCGCGAACCTGCACGAGCAGATGATCGGCAACGCCAACGCGGCGTTCGATGCACACGCTCGCGCGCTCAAGGACGACTCGGGCAACGCCGCGACGCTCGGACACATCGAGCGGCTCGCGACGATCACGAACAACTTCGAGTCGCTCGCGAAGCTGTACCAAGCCGAAGCGGACAAGTCGCTCGACGTTCCGCGCCAGGTCGACTTGCTCTCTCGTCTCGCGCGCGTGCACGAGGAAGAGCTGCGCGATGTCGGCAAGGCGATCGCGACGCTGCGCAAGCTGCTCGAGGTCGAGTTCGACAACAAGCCGGCGGTGCTCGCCCTCGATCGCCTGTACACGCAGACGAACGCGTGGCCCGAGCTCACCGAGATCCTGCGCCGCGAGATTTCACTCGCGGACGGCGACGCCGAAGTGGCTGCGCTGCAGTTCCGCCTCGGTCAAACGCTGCAGACCCAGCTCGGCGATCGCAAGGGGGCCGTCGAGGTCTATCGCGAGATCCTGACCGCGCACCCGACGCACGAGACGACGCTCGCGGCCCTCGAGGACATGTTCCACGGTGGCCACCTGCAGGTCGAGATCGGGAACGTGCTCGAGCCGCTGTACGAAGCGGCGAGCGAGTTCCACAAGCTGCACGGCATCCTCGAGGTCCACCTCACGAAGCTGACGGGTGCGGATCGCCAGGCGATGTATCAGCGGCTCGCCGAGCTCGCCGAAGGACGCCTCTACGATCAAGCGAAGGCGTTCCACTGGTGGAGCGAAGCGCTCGTCGAGGATCCGCGGTGGGATCGCGCGCTCGAAGAGAGCGAGCGCCTCGCGGGCGAGACGGGTGCGTGGGAAGACATGGTCGGCGCGTACACGCGCGCGCTCGAGAAGACGACCGACAAGGATGCGAAGCGGCTGACGCTGCTCCGCATGGCGCGCGTCTACGAGTTCGAGCTTCGCGACGCGGCGCAAGCCGTCACCACGCACCTGCGCGTGCTGGAGCTGGAGCCTAAGGATGCCGATGCGCTCGCATCGCTCGATCGCCTCTACCTCGGCGCGGGCATGTACGAGGACCTCGCCGAGATCCTGCGTCGCCGCATCGAAGTGGTGCAGGAGCCCGACGAGCAGCTCGAGCTGTACTTCCGCCGCGGCGAGATCTTCGCCGACGCGCTCGGAGACCTCGATCAAGCGCTCGCGAGCTACACCGCGGTGCTCGATCAGGAGAGCCGGAATCGCCGCGCCCTCGAAGCGATCGAGTCGATCCACTTCCGCCGCGAAGACTGGCAGAAGCTGTTCGAGACCTACGAGAAGCTGATCGACGTCGCCGACGCCGACAGCGAGATGGCCGACATCTACGCCCGCATGGCGCGGATCTCGTCGGAAGCGATGGCGTCCGGCCCGAACGAGAAGGCGGGCGAGGACAAGGCGATCGAGCTGTGGCAGCGCGTCCTCGACATTCGTGGCGAGGACATGCAGGCGCTCACCGCCCTCGGCGAGCTGTGCACGCGCCGCGAGCGTTGGGAAGAGCTGGTCGAGATCCTCGAGCGTCAGGTGGCTGTCGCCTCGACGGATCAGGATCAGATCCGCCTCTACAAGCACCTCGGTCGCATCTGGGAAGAGAAGCTGCAGCGCGAGCGCAACGCACTCGATGCGTGGCTCGCCGCGGATCGCATCGACGGCAACGACCTCGAGACGCTGCGCGCGTTGGCCCAGCTCTATCGCTCCACGCAGTCGTGGGACGAGCTCTCCCAGACCCTCTCGCGCATCATCGAGGTCGGTCAGATGACCGACACGATCGCCGAGAACGAGACGATCGAGCTGTACGCACAGCTCGGTCAGCTCGAGGGCGACGTGCTCGGTCGCGTCGACGCTGCGGTCGATGCATGGCGCAAGGTCATCGCGATCGATCCGTCCGACTTCCGTGCGCTGGCGGCCCTCGAAGGGTTGTTCACGCGCGAGGGTCGGTGGGAAGAGGCGATCGACGTGCTCGAGAAGCGCGCGCTCGTCCTCGACGACGAAGTCCAGCGCCGCGAGACGCTGCTCCAGGCGGCCGCGACGTGGGAAGAGAAGGTCGAAGACCTCACCCGCGCCGCGCAGGTCTACGAGCGCGTGCGTGCGTCGGACCCGTCGAACATCACGGCGTCCGATCGCCTCGAGGCGATCTATCAGCAGCAGTACAAGTGGGAGAACCTCGTCGAGGTGTTGCTCGAGCAGTCCGAGCTACGCCCCAACGTCGAGGAACAGATCACCATCCTGAACCGCGTCGCGAAGATCTACGAACAAGAGATCGGCGATCAAGAGTCGGCGTTCTACGTCTTGCAGGCCGCGTTCAAGCGCGACTACTCGCACGACGTGACGGCGATGGAGCTCGAGCGGCTCGCGTCTGCGACCAACCGCTGGCAGGAGCTCCTCGACGAGTACACGCACCGCGTCAACGAGCTCGAGCGCGAGGATCGCGGTTCCGCCGCGGACTTGTGGGTCAAGATCGGACGCTGGTACGCCGAACACCTCTCGCACCTCGAGTACGCGATCCACAGCGTGCAGCAAGCACTGCGCATCGATCCGAGCCACACGGGCGCGCTCGGTGGCATGGGCGAGCTGCAGCGCAAGCGCGGTTCGTGGAGCGAGCTGATCGAGACGCTGCAGCGCCACGCTGCCGTCGAGAACAACCCGGACAAGAAGACCGAGCTGTACATCCAGCTCGCCGAGCTCCTCGAGCGGCAGATGCAGGATCTCGGTGGCGCGATCCACAGCTACCAGCAAGCGCTCAACCACGGACCGAACTCCACCACGGCACTCGTCGCGCTCGATCGTCTGTACCGTCGTACCGAGCAGTGGCAGCCGTTGATCGATGTCTTAAACCGCCGCGCGGATCTCGACTCCGACGAGGGCAACATCGTCCGGTTCCGACTCGAGGTCGGCACGATCTGGGATCTGCGTCTGTACGACGCGGGTCAGGCGATCACCGCGTACCAGCAGGTCCTTCACACGGACCCCTCGAACCTGAACGCGCTGCGGGCCCTCGAAGGCCTGTACGAGAAGACGAACCAGTCCGAGAAGTACCTCGAGGTCCTCGAGGCGCAGCTCGACGCATCTCCGTCCGACGCGGAACGCGTGCCGCTCTACGAGCGCATGGCGGCCGCGTGGGAGGAGCGGTTCGGCAAGCTCGACCGCGCCGCCGAGGCGTTCGAGAAGATCGTCGCGATCGATAACCGCAACTACGCGGCGTATCGCGAGCTCGCTCGCCTGTACCAGCAGGCGGGTCGCTGGGAAGCGCTCGTCGAGACCTACCGCAACCACATCATGGCGACGTCAGACGTGCAGCAGCGCGTCGACCTCTACGTCGCGATGGGTGCGATCTACGAGGGTAACCTGCAGGACGTCGACCGCGCGGTCGAGGCCTACAGCGATGTCCTGTCGTTCGATCCGGACGAGCAGCGCGCCCTCGACGCTCTCGGCCGCCTCTACGAGAAGATCAGCGAGTGGGATCGCGCGATCGATGCGATGGCGCACTTGGTCACGCTGTCCAACGACGCGCGCAAGCAGGTCGACCTGTACTGGCGCATGGGCCGGTTGCAGTACGGCCAGCTCGGCGACGCCGACAGCTCGGAAGCGAACTTGCTCCGCGCGCTCGCCATCGATCCGGCGCACGTGCCGACGATGGAAGCGCTGACGAAGCAGTACTCGGATCGCGGCGATTGGCTCAAGGCCGCCCAGATGATGGTGCGCGCGGAGAGCTACACGCCGGTCATCACGGACAAGGTCCGCCTGCTGTTCGAGGCGGCCAAGATCTACGACGACAAGCTGCAGCAGGATGAAGCCGCGAAGCAGCTGTACGCGGCGGTCATCTCGCTCGATCCCGAGCACGTCGACGCGGGCCGCCCGCTGTCGGCGCTGTACTTCCAATCGAACCAGTGGGCCGAGCTCTCGCCGGTCATCGACATGCTGGCGCGCAAGGTCGGCCAGCTGCACGCGGACCCGCGCGAGCTCAACGAGCTGTACTTCCGCGCCGCGAAGACGGCGGACGAGCTCGGCGATTACCAGAAGGCCCTCGGCTACTACAAGGCTGCCTACGACATCGACTCGACGTATCTCCCGACGCTGACCGGACGCGCCGACCTCTTGTTCAAGATGTCGGACTACGACAACGCCGGAAAGATCTACCAGACGATCCTCGTCCAGCATCGCGACGGCCAGAACGAGCAGGACGTCGTCCGCATCTACAACCGCCTCGGTGCGGTGCGGCAGGCACTCGGTGAGCGCAAGAAGGCGCTCAACATGTTCGAGAAGGCGCTCGAGATCGATCCGAACCACCGCGAGACCTTGTTCGCGGTCATCGATCTGCAGCAGCAGCAGGGCGATTGGGAAGCCGTCGTCCACGCGAAGCGCGGGTTGATCGGTGGCTTGGTCAACGCGTCGCAATCGAAGGAGAAGGTCGCGCTCCTCGACGAGATCGCGACGATCTACAAGGAGAAGCTCGCGAACCCGCAGAAGGCGATCAGCGCGTACCACGATGCGCTCGAGGTCGCGCCCGACGATCACCAGCTGCTGCAGAAGATCCTGGACCTCTACACGGATCAGAAGCAGTGGAAGAAGGTCGTCGAGACGATCGATCGGTTCATCGCGCTCGAGTCCGACAACGTTCGCAAGGGCGCGTACTACCACGCCTCGGCGACCATCTATCGCGACGAGCTGAAGTCGCTCGACGAGGCCGTGGACTACTACGGCCGCGCACTCGATAGCTTCTTCGCGGATCCCGCGAAGCTGCCCGAGGCGATGATCCCGCGTGCGCTGAAATCGTTCGAAGCGATCGATCGCGTGCTGACCACGAAGCGCGACTGGAAGGGCCAGGAGCGCGCGTACCGCGACATGATCAAGCGCATGCCCAAGCCGGGCGCAGGGGCGTCTCCGACGTTCCTGAAGATCCAGGTCGGTCTGTTCGACGGCCTCGGCGAGATCTATCGCTCGCGTCTCAAGCACTACCAATCGGCAACGCAGGCGTTCGAGGTCGCGCAGCAGCTCGACCCGAAGAACGAGCTGCGCGCCGACGGAACGGATCGCGCGGAGATCCTCGCGGAGCTGTACCTCGTCGCGGGTCCGGACTACACGGACAAGGCGATCGAGCAGCACATGCGCATGCTCCGCAACGAGCCGTTCAAGTACGACTCGTACAAGGCGCTGCGTCGCATCTACATGGACGCGCACCAGTACGACAAGACGTGGTGCGTCTGCAACACGCTCGCGTTCCTCAAGAAGGCCGACCCGGACGAGCTGCAGTTCTACGAGCAGTACAAGCCGCGCGGCCTCGTGAAGGCGAAGAACGTCATGAGCCCCGATACGTGGGGCAAGCTCATCCACCCCGACGAGAACCGGTACATCTCGGCGATCTTCGGGGCGTCGTGGCAGGGCGTCGCCGCGATGAAGGCGTTCCCGCACAAGGACTTCGGTATCAAGCGCAAGGATCGTCGCCAGCTGCCGGGCGATCCGCTGATGTTCTCGAAGCTCTTCTACTATGTCGCGCAGGTCCTGAACGTGCCGCTGCCGGAGGTGTTCCTCGTCGAGGACAACAAGCCGGCCGACATTCAGCTCGCCAACGCGATCGAGAAGAACGAGCTGTGTCCGTCGTTCGTGGTCCGCCCGCACCTGCTGCAAGGCAAGAGCGAGCGCGAGATCGCGTTCCTGTCGGCGCGCCGCCTGACGTTCATGCGGCCCGAGTACTACCTGAAGATGCTGCTGCCCACGAACACCGAGCTCAAGGTGGTGGTGCTCAGCGCCATCGTGATGGTGCAGCCGCGCTTCCCGGTCCCGCCGGACATGGTGCAGCTCGTCCAGCAGTACCTCCCCGAGATGCAGAAGCGCATGCCTCCGCAGGTGCTCGAGCAACTCGGTGCGGTCGTGGCGCGCTTCATCCAAGCGGCACCCGAGATCAACCTCGCGAAGTGGGGACACGCGGTCGACGCGGTCTCCCATCGCGCGGGCTTCGTGGTGTGCGGCGATCTCGAGGTCGCGGCACGCATGGTCTCGGCGGAGCCGGTCGTCGTCGGTGGTCCGCAGGTGAAGGACAAGATCAAAGAGCTCGTCCTCTACTCGATCTCCGAGGAGTTCTTCACGGTTCGCGCCCAGATGGGCCTGACGATCGCGGGTTAGACCGCACCGTTCGCGGGTCGTCAGACCTACATCGGTGAGTGATAGCGTGGAGCGTGGTGCGAACCACGCTCCTCGTGTTTCTGGCTGCCTGTCGCATCGGGTTCGACGCGGCAGACGGCGAGATATCGGACGCGGACCTGACCTCGCCGGATGGCTCCGAGCGCTGTCCGACCGGGCGCGGGCCCGCGATGTCGCTCGTGCCGAGCGGGTTCTGCATCGACAACACCGAGGTCACGAAGGCGCAGTACCAGGAGTTCCTCGACGCGAACACGGCGCTCGACTCGTTGGGCCGCTGCGCGTTCAACACGAGCTACATGCCGGTGAGCTACGTCTGGGACGCGACGACGGAGCCGAACCAAGCCGCCGCGGGCATGGATTGGTGCGACGCACGCGACTACTGCGCCTGGGCCGGCAAACGGTTGTGCGGCAGCACGAACGGCGGCGGTCTCGCGTATGCCGATCACGCGGCGCCGGACTCGCAGTGGTACCTGGCGTGCTCGCAGGGCGGCGTGCGGCGGTTCTCGTACGGCACCGCGAGCGCCGACGTCGCGGTGATGGGGCGCTGTCACCTCGACGACGCGAACAACGCGACCGGTGCGCAAGCGGTCGTCGGGGCGTTCCCCGACTGCACGCTCGTCGGGACGAACGTCGTCGATCTGCACGGCAACCTCCAGGAGTGGATCGATGCGTGCGAGACCACCGCACCGATGACCGGTGACGATCGGTGCAAGACCGTCGGCGGCACGTGGTACTTCGGCTCGTCGTACAGCGACTGTGACTTCTTCGATCCGGTCGGGGGCGCCGGTGTTCCGCGCGACGCGCTCGAGAAGCACATCGGCTTTCGCTGCTGCGCGGACTGAGCGCGACACTCGTACCTCACGCAGCGAGGGCGATCGGCAATCGGATGACGAACGTCGTCCCGCGACCCAGTTCGCTGTCGAACGTCAGGTCGCCGCCATGGCGTGCGACGACCGAGCGGGCGATCGCGAGACCCTGGCCCGTGCCCTCGGTCTTCGTCGTGAAGAACGGGTCGAAGATGCGATCGCGGATCGCGTGCGGGATGCCCGGGCCGGTGTCGGAGATCTCGATGTGCACCGCTCCGCCGTCGACAAACGTCGTCACGCGAATCACGCCGCGACCCTTGGTGTCCGCGATCGCTTGCGCCGCGTTCACCACGAGATGCAGCAGCGCCTGATTGAGCTCGCTCGGATAGCAATCGACGAGCGGGAGAGGGCCGAGCTGCGTCTCGATGTCGGCGGTCGCGGCGTATTCGTGTCGCGAGATCGCGAGCGTGCTCTCGAGGGCGTTGTTGATATCGTACGGCGCGCGCGTCTGTGCGTCGTCGGCGGAGGCGAACGTCTTGACCGAGCGCACGATCCTCGCGGCACGCTCGAGGCTCGCGTCGGTGAGCTGGATCGAGCTCGGCAGGTTCTCGCTCAAGTAGTCGAGCTCCTCCGCGTGCGCCAGGTCCACGGGGCCCGCAGCGACGCGCTGATAGGCACGCGCGATCGCGAGCAGCTCGTCGACGCCTTCCGCGACGAACGCGAGGTTTCCTTTCATCGCTTGGAGGGGCGAGTTGATCTCGTGAGCGATACCGGTCGCGAGCCGGCCGACCGACTCGAGCTTCTGCGCGAGACGCAGCTCGACCTCCGTGCGTTCTCGCATCGCGACCTCGTGCTGCAGCTTCTCGTGGGCGATCTCGAGGTTCTCTGTCGCCGCGATGCCGCGCCAGAACTCGAGGTTGAGCTGGCGACTGTGGATGTGGATGTAGATCGCGTGGAGGATCAACAGACCGAGGAGCGCGATGCTCGCACTCGTCGCCAACACGACCAGCGCTACGAACATCGGGATGCGCGTCCAGGTCGCGAAGACATCGTGCATGCGCAGATCGAGCGACGCCGCGTACGTGCCACTCGCGCGCAACCCGACCGAACCGACGAGGATCACCACGGCTCGCGCATCGAGCTCGCGATGCCAAAGCTCGTACGCCACGAACGCGTCGAACAGCGTGATGTTCGCGGCCGCGAAGGCCGTGACCTGGCGGCGCCATCGCTCGACGTCGGCGAGCGGTGCCGCGAGGAAGTAGGACCTGCGTACGAGGGCGAGCGCGAGCAGAGACGCCGCGACGACGAGGGTGACGATCACGTCGATGCGGTTGCCGACGACGAGCGGGAGGTAGCCGAACACGAGCGTGGGATAGAAGAACAGGCCGGGGCGCGAGCGAGCGATCAGGGTCTCCCGCGCGATCTCGACTCGCTTCGCGAGCGTGCTCGCCGAGGCATTCGCCATCTCCGCCGGCCACAGACCCGTCATTCATCGCTGATCCGGCCGGTTTCGGAGGGAATTGAGGTGCGCCGTTGTCGTCGGAGCGTGGGGCAGTTCGCCCCAAGTCGCTGATTTCCGTGAATACCTTCCGTACTCTCGTGTCTGAGCGTTCCACAGGGAGGACAGGACAATGACGACTCGTCTCGTGTTCGCTGGTTCGGTGTTGATGTGCGTTGTGGGTGTCGCGGCGGCGGAGGAGAAGAAGCCCGCGCCGACCAAGGAGGAAGGCCAAGCCAAGGTCGACGCTGCGAAGACCGAGGTCTGCGAGAAGGGGAAGAAGTTCCTCGCGGACCAAAAGGCGAAGGGCAAGTGCGCCGCGGAGTCCGACGAGGCGGCGAAGATCACGTGCGGCAAAGACACGTGGACCAAGGTCAACGACCTGATGACGAAGTGCACGGCGGTCAAGCCGGCCGACAAAGGCGCCACCGCCGGTGCCGCTGCGGAGCCGGTTCCGCCGGCCGCGACCCCGAAGTGCCGCGCCGTCGACAAGGCCGATGCGACGAAGGTGCTCGCCGAGGCCGAGGACAGGCTGTCGACGAAGTGCACCCGCCTCCTCATCGACAAGGTGAAGGAGACCGCCTGCGCCGACGCTGCGAATGCCGGCAAGAAGATCGAGTGGGTCACCCAGTTCGATCACATGATCGGCAAGAAGAAGCAGAAGGACGGCAAGGGCTCGGCGACGTGCCCGAAGGCGAAGAAGGAAGCCGCGCCCGCGAAGGACGCGCCGAAGACGACGAAGTAGTCGCTAGGGCGTCGTGTCCGTCAGCGTGGCGCTGACGCACTCGGGACCGCAGCGCGCGCCGTTTGGATACGACACGCGATACGTCGCCGTGAACTCGTAGTTGTCCGTCTCGTTGCCGTTGGCGTCCCATCCGGTGAGCGAATAGGCGTCGCCGTCACGGAACGTCTCCGGCATCTCGACGGATACGCAGTTCTCGTCGCGGGTGATCGCCCCGAGTTGCATGGACGTGTAGTTCTCGAGCGAGCCCGTGTACGTGACGTCGCTGCACGCTCCATTGCGACACACGCGAATGCGGGTCGGCGAGGCGAGGGGAACGCACATCTCGATGCCGTCGTACGCGCACCCGACGAGCGTGCAGTTCGTCGCACATCCATCGAGCAGCGTCGTCACGCCACCACCGACGAGGAACAGCGCCACGACCAATCGCATGCGGCGACTCTACCGCGATCGACGAGGCATGAAGAGTGACACGGGTCTCAGCCGTTCGTCGGTCCGGACCACTCGTTGCCGCTGGTCCGCAGGCCCTGATTCATCAGGCCCACCACCTTGTACACCTTCAGCTCCTCGGCTTTGCCCTTCACCTTCACGGGAGGGAGCTGCTTGCACTCGATGCGGCCGCTGACGTGCTTGTACGTGTCCTCGGAGATGATGATGTCGCCCGATCCGGCGACGTTCACGAGGCGCGAGGCAACGTTCATCGCGTCGCCGATCGCGGTGTACTGCAGCGCGCGGGTCGATCCGATCGACCCGGTAATGACGTGGCCCGTGTTGATGCCGACGCCGATGCGCAGCGGCGGCTGATTCTCGGCGCCGCGCGTGCGGTTGAACTCTTCGAGCGCCTGGAACATCGAGAGCGCGCACGACACCGCTTTGAACGGAGCGTCGTCGATCGCGATCGGTGCACCGAACAAGCCGATGATCTCGTCGCCGACGAACTTGTCGAGCGTGCCGCTGAACTGGAACAGGATGTCGACCATCACCTCGAAGTACTCGTTCAAGGTGTTAACGATCTCTTGCGGCGGGCGGCCGTCGGACATCGTGGTGAAGCCGCGGATATCCGAGAACAGCATCGTCACTTCGGAGACGCGGCCGCCTTTTTCGATCACGAGCTCGCCCTTGAGGACCTGCTCCACGACGGACGGCGGAATGAGTCGCGAGATCTGCGCGCGCGTCTGCGCTTCCTTCTCGATGCGGCTCGCGAGGCGAGCGTTCTGGATCGAGATCGCGGCCTGCGCGGCCATGCCGGTGCAGACCTGGAGATCCTTCTCCGTGAACGCGTTCGACGTGAACAGCGAGTCGAGGTGCATGATGCCGAGCAGCTCGCCGGCGTGCAGCAGCGGCAGCGTCATCGTCGAGCGAATGCCCTGCATGATGATCGAGTGCGCGCCGGAGAACCGCGCGTCCATCGTCGCGTCGCTCGACAGCACGGCTGCCTTGTTGTTCGTGACCTCGGACATCACGGTCTTCGACAGCACGATGTTCGGATCGCTCTTGCCCGAGCGCGTCTTCACGAAGCTCGGCTTCATCTCCTTCGTGACCGGATCCTCGAGGAGGATCACGCCACGATCGGCGCCGACGAGCTCGAACGCCTTGTCCAAGATCTTCGGCAAGAGCTTGTCGAGATCGAGCTCGCTGCCGACCGCGCGCGCGAGCTCGTGGCCGATGCGCAGGCGCTCGTAGTCGCGGCGCAGGTTCTTCTCGTCGGGGATCTGGCGCTCGGGCATGAAGTCGCCCGTGTTCGCCTGGATGCGGCCGCGGATGTGGCTCTCGGTGAGGCCGGGCGCGATCGTCACGCGCTGGAGAACGTCGTCGGCCTTCGGCTTGTCGACGAACACGATGCGCGTCGAGCCCATCGTGAATTCGTCGCCGTCGCTCAAGTAGTGATCGGCGACGCGCTCGCCGCGCATGAACGTGCCGTTGAGCGAGCGCAGGTCGCGAAGGAGGTATCGCCCGTCGGCGGCGCGCTGGATCTGCGCGTGCTCCTTCGAGATGATCCGATCGAGGATCTGGATCGTGTTGTCGGGATGGCGCCCGATCGTATTGAAGGCAGCGAGCTCGAACTCCTGCCGCTCCTCCCCGGAGATGACGATCAGCTTGGCCATTTCAGACTCAGAACCGCAGACAATGATGAACCAGCGGGTTCGTCGAGTAAAGCAACGACTCTTACCAACTCCGCGCCCAGCAACGGAAAAGCCGGGCTCCGGAGTGGCGGGGATCGCCTACCTCTGCGATCGGGGGGGCACGTGGGGATGCCATCGTCGCGAATGGCACTCGGAAGGGCAGGCCGGGCGGGCCCAACCCCCCGACGTTCGTGGCTCCGCTTAGATAGATGCCAAGACGGCGCGCTACCTGCGCAACCGCCAGTTCGTCGGGCGTCGTCGCTAAGCGGCATTCCCGCGAGCGCGCTCGAGATCGCCGGGCGGCGCGAACAAGAGGCCCTCGCGCACACCCGCGCTCGCGAGCTCGTCGACGAGCTCGAGCATTGCGACCTCCGGTGCCGATCCGAGATCGAGATGGATCGCCGTCTGATCCCCGTCGCGCTCGGACTCCATGAAGTGAACGATGCCTCGGTACGGATGGCCACCAGTGTCGCGATCGAACCAGCGCACGTACCACGCGTGCGCGACCGCCGCGGCCTTGTCCGCTTCATCGCGAACCACGAGCACGCACGAGCTCCACATGAACGTCTCGACCTCGATCGCGAGCGTCGGGCGCACGCGATACAGCGTCGGCGGCAGCTGGACATGCTCGCGGGTCAACACCTCGATCGGATGCACGGTGCCATCGGGATGGATCTCGGCGAGATCGTACAGAACCCGTTGCATCGGATCGCGCTCGGCCTCGGTATCCGCGTCGACCCACATGCTCATCTCGCAGAATCCGCGCACGAGACCCGCCTCAGCCCGGGCCTTCATCCGCGTGTATGCCTGGAACAGCGCGCTCATATAGGGCCCGCGCACGTTCATCAGCAGGCCTTCGAACGCCTTTCGGTTGCTCGGTTGGTCGCTCATGCGTCACGGTAGTGACCTCGCCACGAGCGAATGTGACACCGCCGATTCGAGTCCTGCGGCTCGAGTTGGCGTCGACCACGATCGCCATCGAGCAATCGTGGGGTCGACTTGTTGTGCGATCGGGGGGACTCGAACCCCCACGGTGTTACCCACTGGCACCTGAGACCAGCGCGTCTACCAATTCCGCCACGATCGCTGAGAGGCGCAGTTTGTGCCATAGCTCCGACGGGCGCACAAGGGGCTAGGTGTGCAGGAGACGATAGGCGCGCGGGCTCATCCCGAGCTCGCGCTCGAAGGCGCGGGTCATGCGCGCTGCCGTTCCCCAGCCGCACGTCGTCGCGAGCGACTTGATCGGCTCGTCTCCGGCGGCGAGCAGGTCGCGAGCACGCTCGACGCGCAGCTTGTCGAGCAGCTTGGCCGGCGTGGTGGACAGGTGCGCGAGGCAGCGCCGATGGAACGTGCGTGGCGATAGACCCGCGCGCTTCGCGATCGAATCCAGGTCCGCGTCGGCGAGGTTCGCGCGCGCCCATGCGATCGCCGGCGCGAGCGGATCCTTGGACTGCTGCTGCGCGACGAGCGCGTCGCTCCACTGCGATTGATAGCCGGGGCGGCGCACGTAGAGCACGAGCCGCGCGGCGACATCGTCGGCCACGTGCGCGCCGAGCTCTTCCTCGACGATCGCGAGCGCCATGTCGATGCCCGTGGTCACGCCCGCAGAGGTCCAGATCGAATGCTCGGTCGCGCCATCGGTCACGAAGATCGCGTTCCGATCGACTTCGACGCGCGGGAACATCGTCGCGAGCTGATCGAGCGCGGACCAGTGCGTGGTGGCGCGCTTGCCGTCGAGGAGGCCCGCGCCGGCGAGGATGAACGAGCCCGAGCAGACGGAGGCGATGCGCCGGACGACGCGCGCGGCCTTGCGCAGCCACGCGAGCAGCGCGCGATCCGTCGCCGCATCGCGGATCCACGGAGCATCGCCGCCGGAGACGATCACGAGGTCATCGCGGCGCGGTGTGATGCGCGAGAGATGACGCGTGCGGATCGGAAGACCGCACGAGGTCGTGCACTCGCCGCCACCGGTGGAGACGACGACGACCTCGTAGTGGCGCCCTGATCTCGATGTGCTCGGTCTCGACGAGGTCATCGTGGTCGATGCGGTCGTCTTCGACGCTGACGCGCGCGGTCGTGACGCGCGCGATGCCGCGAGCCTCGATTCCGCGAGGGAGCGCGAAGCAGCGGCGAAGACCTCCGCGGGACCCGTCAGGTCGAGCGTCTGGACGCCCTCGAAGGCGATGACGATCACGCGTGGCATTGGCAATAAATAGACGTTTGTTGTCATTTCTGCCAGTGCTCGTTTCGGGCCAGGATGGCCTCATGGCACTGCACATCGGCTTGTTGCTGTTTCCGGACCTGACCCAGCTCGACCTGACCGGTCCGTACGAGGTGTTTCACCGCCTGCCCGACGCGAAGGTCCACCTCGTGTGGAAGGACCTCGCACCGGTGCGCGCGCAGGGTGGCCTGCACCTGGTGCCGAACACGACGCTGGCGGACTGCCCGTCGCTCGACGTGGTCTGCGTGCCCGGTGGGTTCGGAACGGCAGCGCTGCTCGAGGACACGATCGTCCTCGACTGGCTGCGCGCGCAGGCGAAGACGGCGCGGTTCATGACGGCCGTGTGTACCGGCTCGCTGGTGCTCGCGAAGGCAGGCTTGCTCGACGGTCGCAAGGCGACCTGTCACTGGAACTATGTCGACCTGCTTCCGAAGCTGGGCGCCGTGTACGAGCCGGGCCGCGTGGTGGTCGATCGTGATCGCATCACCGGAGGTGGCGTGACCGCCGGCATCGACTTCGCGCTGCGTGTGGCCGCGGAGCTCGCGGGCGAAGAGGTCGCGAAGGCGATCCAGTTGGGCCTCGAGTACAACCCGGCGCCGCCGTTTCGCAGCGGGCATCCCGATGTCGCCGACGCCGCCACGATCGAGCTCGTGCGAGCGCGCCTCGCGTCGTCGAAGACGAGGCTCGAGGGACTCGTGTGAGATGAGATCGTTGTCGACGCTCGAGCGACTCGCGCTGGTCGCGTTGGTCGCGCAGCAGGTGTTCGTCTATGTCGTCGTGCCGGCGTCGCCGATCGCGAACATCGTCGAGCCCGTGTACTTCGCGACGGTCGCGTCGACGGCGACGACGATCGCGCTGGTGGTGTCGCGATCGCTGCCGCGCCGGCGCGTGATGCTCGAGAAGCAGATGCTCGCGATGTTCTTGGCGGGCATGCCGGTCATCTACACGGTCACCGCGATCCAGCACGGCGCGAGCGGCGAGGTCATCAGCATGGAGGCGACGGCGATCCTCGTGTTCGGCGTGCTCGCGATCGTCGGCCTCGTCGGATCTCCGTGGTTCCTCGTGGTGGGCATCGGAGGACACGGGCTGTTCTGGGATGCGTGGCATCACGCGACGCAGCTCGTGGTGCCGAGCTGGTACGCGGTGGGCTGCTTCGTGGTCGATATCGCCCTCGCGGCGTGGGTCGCGACGCAGATACCCGCGTATGCGACGCTGCGGCCGACAAGCATCGAGATCTAGACTGGTTTCACCGGCGTCGATTTTGGTGCGACGAGGCGCCGCTGCCTCCTCCCTCTAGCCATGACGAGACAGAGGAGGTCCGCATGGGTGGCATAGGGAGTCGAGGCATGTTTGGCCCGCCGATGCAGCAGGTGCATCACGCCGAGCCGGTGCATGCGGCGCAGCGCGACGAGGAGCTGTCGCGCGAGTCGCGCGGCAACAACAAGGGCGGTGGGCTCCTCGGCGGCGGCGGGATGAACCATGGCCTCGTCGGCAACGACGGGATGAACCATGGCCTGGTCGGGCAGAACATGGACCCGAGCAAGATGAACCACGGGATCGATCCGGGGCTCCTGGGCGTCGGTAACTTGTTGACCGGCGGAATGCTCGGCGGCGCGATGCTCGGCGGCGGAATGCTCGGCGGGCTGTTCGGCGGCGGACTGCCGGGGATGGGTGGCGGGCTGTTCGGCGGCAAAGGCGGCGGCCTCCCACCCTCGCACGAGTACGAGGCACGGGGCGATCACCGGAGTCACACGACCGACGAGGAGAGCGAGCTCGAGCGGATGGTGCGCGCGCAACAGGAGATGCATCGCTCGTCGAGAATGCTCGGGTACTGAGTCGTGCATGCTCCGTCCCTCAGTCGCGAGCTCGTGCGAACGCTCGACGGGATGCACACGGCGCTCGATGTCGAGCGCATGGGCGGGATGGCGCGAGTCGTCGGCAATCCGTGGGGCATCCAGGTGCAGCGCTTCGGTCGCGCGACCGCGTTCGTGTCGAGCGCGATTCCCACCGCGTACTACAACAAGGTCGATGGCTTCAGCGCCGCCGACGGTGCGCTGCTCGACGACGTCGCCGCCTTCTTCATCCGTCATCAAGCCCTGACATGCTCGATGGGGGTGCTTCCGGGTGACCTCGACGAGCGGCTCGCCGATCGCTTGTCGGCGTACGGGATGCGCCACGTCGACTTTCACGCGGGCTACTACGGCGTGCCCGATGTCGGCGCGCTGTCTCCGCCGCCCGGCGTGACGATTCGCCCCGTCGAGTCCGCCGCGGACCTCGACACGTTTCTCGCGACGTTTCATGCGGGCTGGGAGATGACGGCGGACACGCTCGACGTGTTCGTGAGGACGATGCGGTTCTGGCGCGACGTGCCGGGGTGGCATCTCCTGCTCGCGGATCTCGACGGAGCGACGCGCGGCGTGGGGCTCATGACCACGAAGGAAGGCATCGCGTACCTCGCGATCGCGACGACGTTGCCCGCGTTTCGCAAGCGTGGCTGCGAACAAGCGCTGATGCACCACGCGATCGCGGCCGCGAAGTCGCTCGGCTGCGAGCTCGTGTGCGGACAGTGCGAAGTGGATTCGCCGAGCGCGCACAACTTCCAGCGCTACGGGATGCGCCTCGCGTATCACAAGGCCGTATGGCTCCTGCGTCCGACGGGGATGCAACCAGTCGCGCAGGACTCGCTGTACTGACGTCCGCCTCGTGAATCACGGGCCGAAGCTATCGTCATCGAAATGTCACCGAGGGACGATAGAGTGGGCGCGTGCAGACCGCTCTCGCTGTTGTTTCTCGCGAGCCCGAGGCGTGTTGGCGTGCGTTCATCGACGTGAACACTTTCGGTGCATGGATTCCGGGTCTGCGTCGCGCGCAGGTGATCCAGACGAACGCGGACGGTCTCGCCAGCGAGATCCTGTTCGAGTTCGGCGCGTCGAGGACGTACTCGCTCGTGTACACGTACGATGTCGCGAAGCGCGAAGTGCGCTGGGAACCGCGCGCGAACAAACGGGATGCGGTGGCGGGCTTCGCGCGCTTCGATGCCTTCGATAGCGGCACGCGCGTGACCTATGGCCTGCGGAATCACACCGGCGTGACCGACCTCGGCGAGCTCGACAACTTGCTCGCGGCGTTCGGCACGTGGATGTCGGCCGCGTCGCGCCGTTGACCGCGTCGTCGATCGCGCCGTCGATCGCATCGTCGATCACGTCGTCGATCGCGCTGTCGATCGATCGCGCCGTCGTTCGCGCTGTCGATCGCGCGGCGTTGTCGATCGCGCTCGACACCGAGTGTCGATCGAGATCGGCGATCGCCGACATGTGGTCGCGCACCGAGGTGCGCGCGACGTGCAAAACCTCGTTCACCTTGCGCACGTGACCGCGCAATAATCTAAAAATTTCGACTGGTTGCGTTCACTTTGTGATTGGCCGACTCGGCACACACGCCTAACGTGCGCGGCCGAGGGTCACCCATGAAGTGTCATTCGCTTGCTCTCGCGTCGCTCGCGTTTTCGTTCGTCGCCGTCGGCTGCGGTCCGGATCCGCGCAACGGTGACGACACCCCCGGTGACGACGATCCGGGCGCCACGTGTCCGCGCTGCTCGCCGGACAAGTCGGCGATCGTCGCGTGCGATGGCAGCGCGCAAGCGTGCGCACCCGATCAAGCGTGCAGCGACACGAACGGCGTCGCCGCGTGCATGAACGCATGCGCCGCCGCGGAAGCGAACGGCTCGTCGGTCGGCTGCGACTACTTCGCGGTCGACATGGATGCAGCGGCCGGCCCACCGCAAGACGCTTGCTACACCGTGTTCGTCGCGAACACGTCGCCCGGTCAGGTGCACATCGATGTCGACTGGGGCGGTATGCCGATCGACCTCGCGGTCAGCGCGAAGCTGCCGATGGGCTCGGGACAGAACATCACGTACGCGCCGTACGATCCGGTCGCGGGCCTCGGACCCGGCAAGGTCGCGATCCTGTTCCTCGCGTATGCGCCCGGCGGCGTGTTGCTCATGCCGAACGTCGCGTGTCCCGCGGGCATCACGCCGGCGATCGGTACCGAGGCGCAGATTCCTGCGAACGGTTTCGGCAAGGCGTTCCACATCAAGACGGACCTCCCGGTCGTCGCGTATCAGATGCTGCCGTACGGCGGTGGCGCCGCCGCCGCGACGGGCGCGTCGCTGCTCCTGCCGTCGAGCGCGTGGGGCAATCAGTACGTCGCGGTCTCCGCGTATGACCCGCTGCCCGCGCAGCAGCCGCCGATCCAGGTCGCGCAGGGCCCGAGTTACAACATCGTCGCGAAGGAGGACGACACGAACGTCACCATCCTCCCGAACCAAGCGATCCTCGGCGGCGGCGGACTCCCCGCCGGCACGCAGTTCGCGCCGTACACGTTCCAGCTCGATCGCGGTCAGTATGCGCAGATCACGCAGCTGAAGGGCCTGTCGGGATCACCGGTCTCCGCCGACAAACCGATCGGCATGTTCGGCGGACATCAGATCATGAGCGTCGATCGCTGCTGCGGCGATCACGGCGAACAGATGCTCGCGCCGGTGCGCGCGATGGGCTTCGACTACGTCGCCGCGCCGCACGGCGATCGCAAGCCGTCGGCAGGCGAGGAGCGCATCTATCGCATCTTCGGTGCGGTCAACGAGACGCAGCTGACGTACGACCCGCCCGGCATCGGCCCGCCGGAGGTCAACGCCGGCGCGTTCCTCGAGATCCGCACGTCGCAACCGTTCAGCGTGCGCAGCCAGGGCAAAGAGTTCCCGTTCTCGATGTTCACGTACATGAGCGGCGCCGGCGAGATGGGCGAGGGCGGTTGGGGCGACGCGGACTTCGTTCGCATCGTTCCGCCGGAGCAGTTCCTCTATCACTACGTGTTCTTCACCGATCCGACGTATCCGTTCACGACGCTCACCGTCGTTCGCAAGAAGACCGGCGGCGGCGACAGCGGCGCGGCGAGCTTCAAGGACGTGAAGCTCTCGTGCATGGGTGGACCGATCGGCGGTTGGCAGTCCGTCGGTAGCGATGGCCTCTACGAGATGACGTTCGTGAAGCTCGTCGATCACTTCAACGGCATGAACGGCTGCAACAACGGCGTGCAGCAGATGGACTCCGAAGGTCAGTTCGGTGTCTGGGTGTGGGGCTGGGGCAGCGAGGATACGCAGACCGGCTGGGTCAGCTACGGATATCCCGCGGGCGAAGGCGTGCTCCCGATCAACGACGTCATCATCCTGCGCCAGGCGGACTTCCCGTCGTCGCCGGTCGGGCCGAAGGCAACCGACGTGTCTCCGACGCGGCTGGTTCCGCGCTCGAAGATCACGTGGACGCTCGCGACCGACGAGCTCGGTCGCTGACGCGCGTCGAATAGCGATTCCTCGACGGAGAATCGCTACAGCGGAACACCGAGCGTGGTCGTGCCCGGCGAGATCGTCGCGGACACGGGCACGAGCTCGACGCCCATCCCGCGGATCGCCGCGAGCTGTACCTGTCGCGTGCGCGTGAGCGGTGCGTGACGCTCGTGCTCGACGAGCGCCTCGAAGCGATCCTCGCCGGCCATGCCCCACAGCGACACGAGCGGCTGTTCGCTGGGGCCGATCACGGGCTTGCGGTCGGCGGCGAGCTCGTTCGCGAACAGCGACTCGACCGCCTCGAACAGCATGCGCTCCTCGTTGATGTTGATGACGGCGGGCGCGCCGAGCTCGATCAGCCGCGCGAGGCGATTCGCGCGATTGACCACGCGCCGGTAGAGATCGTTGACGTCGCTCGTCGCCCAGCGACCGTCGCCGAGCGGCACCATCGGCCGCAGATACGGCGGGATCACCATGATCGAGCGAATCAGGATCGGTGTCATGTCGGGATGCGCGAGGCACTCGGCGCGCTCGATGCGGTGATCGTCCTCGGTGCTCGCGAGCAGGACTCGCGCGCGGGCGGCGTCGACGTGCATGCGCTCGGCGACATCGTCGAACGCGTGCAGCACGAGCAGCGGATGGATCAGCGCGACGGGGAGATCCATGCGGCCGAACGTCGTCGCGCGCGGATGCTCCATCGGATCGGTGGCCGACACCTGCGCGCGCTCGAGGAACGCTTCGCCGGCGCCGAATGCTTCGGTTGAGAACAGCCCGTTCTTCTCGGGGAGGAACGTGCGGTAGTTCAAGGTCTCGGGCTTCGTGACCGCACCGAGCTTCGCGATGTCCTCGCGCGCGACGAGGGCGAGCTCGGAGTGCGCGAACGCGACATCCGCGGGGGCGCGAAGTGCGGTCAACCAGAGCTGCGACAGCGGTCTCACGCCCCGAGCGTATACGATGGACGCATGAGCGAGGACGGGAGCACGCGCACGACGGACGAACGCTCGAGCGCGGCCAAGCTCGAGGTCGAGGGGATCAGCGCTCCGGTCAAGCGAGGCCAACGCTACGTGCTCGGCGAGATGCTCGGTCGCGGCGGCATGGGCGAGGTGCTCGAGGCGTACGACGAGCAGATCGGGCGCGATGTCGCGGTGAAGCGGCTGCGCACGGAATCTCCGTCGGAGAAGCAGATCGCGCGCTTCATGCGCGAGGCGCGGATCCAAGGCCGGCTCGAGCATCCCGCGATCGTACCCGTGCACGAGCTCGCGATCGGCAGCGATGGCAAGCCGTACTTCGCGATGAAGAAGCTGTCCGGCACCACACTGTCCGACATCTTGAAGTCGATGACGCAGGCCGCGACGCGCGAGAGCACCACGATCCTCGGCCGCTATCCGCGACAACGCCTCCTGCGCGCGATCGCGGATGTCTGTCTCGCAGTCGAGCTCGCGCACACGCGCGGCTTCGTGCATCGCGATCTCAAGCCCGAGAACATCGTGCTCGGCGAGTTCGGCGAGACCTACGTGCTCGATTGGGGCGTCGCGAAGGTCACCGGCGAGGACGACAGCGCGCTCGTGATCAGCATCGACACGAGCGAGCTCGTCACCGCCGCCGGCGCCGCCGTCGGTACGCCGGGCTACATGGCACCCGAGCAGGCGAGGGCGCTCCCCGATATCGACGCGCGCGCGGACGTCTACTCGCTCGGCTGCATCCTGTTCGAGATCCTCGCCGGCGAGCCCCTGCACCCGAAAGGGCAGGCGGGCATGACCTCGGCCATGAAAGGCGTCGACGGTCGACCGACCCATCGCACACCCGATCGCGACATCCCGCCCGAGCTCGACGACCTCTGCGATCGCGCCACGCGCCTCGATCGCGCCGAGCGCATCGACACGGCCCGCGAGCTCGGTGAACGCATCCAGCAGTTCCTCGACGGCGATCGCGACCTCGAGCGCCGCCGCGAGCTCGCGCAGAAGCACCTCGCGGCCGCGACCGCCGCGTTCGCCGCCGACGATCGACACGTCGCCATGCGCGAAGCCGGTCGCGCCCTCGCGCTCGATCCCACGCTCGTCGCGGCGAGCGCGCTGATCACGCGCATGATCATCGAGCCACCCAAACAGCTGCCCGCCGAAGTGCGCAAGCAGTTCGATGCCGAGAGCGTCGACGTCATCCGCCGCACGATCAACGTCGGCATCATGGCGAGCGCGGGGTACCTCCTGTTCGTGCCGATCCTCGGCCTGATCGGGAACGTGCCGCCGTACCTGCTCGCGATCATCGCGGGCGCCTCGGCCGCGAGCATCGGCATGCTGTGGTGGATGCGGCGTCCGGGCAATCGCTTGTTCGTCGCGCCGCTGATCGCGATGCAGGTGATCCTCATCGCGGCGTGCTCGCGCATGTACACGCCGTTTCTCCTCGGGCCCACGCTCGCCGCGGTCACCGCGGTCGCGCTGATGACCGGGCCGCAGTACGCGAAGCGACAAGCGACGCTCGTGGCGGTCGTGTCGATCCTGTCCGTGCTCGGCCCCGCGATCGCGGAGCTCGCGGGGTGGATCTCGCCGACGATCTCCGTCGAGGAAGGCCTCGCGACCATCCACACGTACGCGATCCAAGGACCGACGACATTCTTCATCGTGATGGCCGCGTTCACGATCGCGGTCGTCGGATCGGCCGTCGTGATCGTGCGCGGGCTACGCCAAGCCGAGCGCCGCGCACGCCGCCACATGCACGTGCAAGCGTGGCAGCTGCGGCAGCTCGTCGCCGAGGATTAGTCGGCTGTGCGCGGCTTCCTGCGGCGCATCGATACCGACGATCCGCTCCGTCACGACATCACCTCGACGTCGGTCGCGTAGGAGGTCTCGAACACCGACGCGAACAGACCGTTCGGCATCGTCGTGTCTTGCGGTGCGTGGACCACGCGGCGCTTCATCGCGAGCAGCTCGCTGACGC
>JBGARE010000043.1:78963-79502 GCA_044230415.1 Kofleriaceae bacterium | reverse complement strand
TGGCGTCGCGGGTGCGGCCGGCGCGCCGCGCTATCCAGGCTTCGGGGAACGCGGCGAGCGAGCTCACCTTCTCCGGCGGCGCCGCCGACGTCGTCGGCGGAGCAGGAATCCACTCCGAGTCGCGTTGTAGCGTCACGTGTTGTGCCGGACTCTCGATGCGCGCGGCGCCGACGATCACGCGCACGCTGACGATCGATCGCGTCCGTGCCTCGATCTTCACGGCGGCGTTCTCGACGCGCACGATCGAATCACCCACGCGCACGTCGACCTTGCGCGCGAACCGCGTGTCGAGCTCGAGGGCGCCGTCGACGAGCGTGACCACGTCGCGATCGATGCCCGTCGCGTGGCGGAACGTCGTGCCGCGCGTTGCTTCGATGACCGGAGCGGCGATCGACGGCGGCGCGTCCTCGTGCGCGATGCTCGAACCGCCGACCGCGACCACTTCGTCGGTCTCGATCGAGGCCGAGGGTGCGGCGAGCGACTCGGGCGTGCGCGGCCACCACGCGACGAGCGACACCGCGGCCGCCATCGCGAGCGCA
>JBGARE010000043.1:0-78953 GCA_044230415.1 Kofleriaceae bacterium | reverse complement strand
CCACCGGCGGCCGCGATCCAGCGCGAGCGTCGACGGCGCGGTCGGCGCTGGTCCGCGCTCGCGAGGATCTCGGCGGCGAGCGACGCGCGGTGCGCGGCGGTGAGCGCGGGCACCGGCAGCACGCGCAGCGCATCGCGCGTGGTCCGATCTGCTTCGAGGCGGCGCCGACAATCGAGGCACTCGCGGAAGTGCGGTTCGTCGAGGCCGAGCGTGAGTGCGCGCGCGATCTGCGCTGCGTCGAGGCAACTCACGAGTCACCTCCGAGCGCGTCGCGCAGCTTCGCGCGTGCATCCGACAGCCGCCGCCACACGGTTCCCTCGGGGATGCGCAGCGCGGCCGCGGCGTCGGCGCCGCTCGCACCTTCGAGATCGATCATCACGATCACCGCGCGGAGCTTCGGCGACAGCGACTCGATCGCCGCGCGCACGCGAGGCGCGTCGGCATCCCGCGGCGCGACGGAGTCCACCGACGGTTGCTCGGCGAGCGTGGTCGCGATCCGCCGCCGCGCGATCTCCTTGCGCACGTACGTTCGCATCACGTTGACCGCGATGCCGTACAGCCAGCTCGACAGCTTCGGGCCGACGAAGCGGTGCGCGCTGTCGAAGGCTGCGATGAACGTCGCCTGCACCAGATCGTCGACGGCGCTCGCGTCCGACGTGCGCATGCGCGAGATGAACCGATGCACCGCATCGACGTGGCGCTCGAACAACAAGCCCTGCGCCGCGCGATCACCGGTCGCACACGCGGCGGCGAGTCCCTCGTCCGAGAGATCCTCGATCCTCGTCGCGGGGCGGAGCTGGATGAGTTGGCCGAGCTTCATAGGCCTCGTTGCACGCCGAGGAACAGCGACAACGACGGCTTGTCGTCACGCGGACCACCCTCGACGATCGGGCCACCGATCACTCCCCAGTCGCCCGTGATCCGGAGCCTCGCGAACATCGCGGCCTCCGCGCGCGGGACGACGTTCTCGTGGCCGCGGTGGCGCATCTGGGTCGTGTCGCCGTCCATGGGATCCGCTTCGGACACGTCCGCACCGACACCGAGCTGCACGCGCATCGAGAACGGCCCGAGCTCGCGACTCGTGCTGAACACCACGCGTGCCTGGCCGATGCCGTCGTGCGACTCGCGATCGCCGCGCCATCCACCGCTGACGCCGACGCTCCACCGGCGTCCCGCGAAGACATCGACCTGTCCGCGGAAGCCACCGCCGGTGTCCGAGCCGATCGCACCGAGGGTCAGCCAGCGTCGAGCACGTGACCGCGGCGTCGGGTGTGCGATCACGCCACCCATCTCGGGTGGGAGCTCCGCATCGGAGGATCCGATCGAAGCGCTCGGCGGCTCGAGCATCGGCGCGTGCGTCGGGCCGAGCGAGTCATCGGCCATCCAGCTCACGACGAGCACGGCCGCGCTCTGCGCATCCGGGACGACGCGCTCGCGAACGCGTCCGCTCGCATCGCGCGCTTGCAGGTACAGCCCGTCGTCGGTCGGGATCACCCGCACCTCGAGCTCGCGTTCGCAGCGCGGCTCGGCGCGGACCCAGGCTTCGATCTCGGCACGCACGTCTTCGGGGGCGTACGCGATCGATACGTGGCACGCCTCGGTCTCCGGGTGGAGAACGGGTTGCGCCAGGGCCGTTCCGCCCCACAGCGCCGCGAGCGCGATCCAACGAATCATTCACCACATAGTGGCCGCTGGGCGGCAATTCCTTCGGTTTGACATGAACTGCAACGATTCCGACCGAACGTCCAAGGTTCTCGCATTGATACACTGCGTGCCGGTGAGCGCCTCGCACGGCATCTCGGTCGCGCTGCTCCGGCCGCTCGCAGATCTCCTCGGGCGACTGGACATCGACCGAGCAGCGTTCCTCGCATCCCTCGGGATCGACGACGCCACGTCGCCCGAGACCTACGTGCCCGGCGACCTCGTCGACACGACGTTCGAGGCGCTCGCGATCGCACGGAACGATCCGGCGTTCGCGCTGACCCTCGCGCGCGCGGCCGTCGCACGCCCGGTCGGCATGTTCAGCCACATGGTCTGGCTGTCCGGCACCGTGCGCGACGCACTCACGCGCGCGGTGAAGTTCTACGCGATGGTCACGCGGCGCACCCGGCTCACGCTCGACGAGGGCGATGGGATCGCGCGGTTGCGCCAGCACGCGGTCGGAGGTGCGTCGCGCGGGCACACGCTCACCGAGTACGCGTTCGCACAAGTCGCGCTGCGGACACGCGCCGCGACCGGTGGCGCATTCGCGCTGCGTGCCGTCCGCTTCGCACACGCGGGTCGCGCGGTTCCCGCGTATCTCGAGGTGTTCGGCGCACCGGTGACGTTCGGAGCTCCGTTCGACGAGATCGAGCTCGATGCAACGCAGCTCGATCTCCCGCTCGCCGACGCCGATCCGATCACGTCCGCCGCTCTCGAAGCGAAGGTCGCGCAGCTGGCCTCGAACGCGCCGGGACGCAGTCCGATCCTCGATCGCGTGCGGCGCGCGGCGGGCGCGAACCTCGCCGAGCCGATCACGTTCGTCGTGATCGCGAAGCGCCTCGGCGTGAGTGCACGCACGCTGCGCCGACAGCTCGAGAGAGAAGGCGCCACCCTGCGCGCCCTCGTCGACGACGTTCGCCGCGAGCGCGCCGACGAGCTGCTCGCCGCGGGAACGGCGGTCAAGGAGATCGCGTTCACCCTCGGTCTTTCCGAGCCGAGCGCGTTCAGCCGCGCGTACAAGCGCTGGACCGGCCACGGCCCGAAGCTGCGTTAGGGGCGCGCTCGGTCATGGCTTTGGCCTCGCGCGGTCATCGCCGGCCGGGGCTCGTTGGTGTCGAGTACGCCGCATGCGCACCCTCTCGCTCGTGCTCGTTCTCGCTGCCTGTAGCTCGCCCACCGGCGCGGACTCTCCCGACGGTGGCAGCGACTCCGATGCGCCTGCTGGCTCGGCCGCGCCGACGCTTCCCGAGCCCACCGGCACGTGCCCCGCGATCACCAACGGCGACGTCACGTTCGCACCCGCCGGGATGCCGCCGCGCAAGGTGAAGCTCGCGATCGGCGCGGACTCCGATCGCGGCGAGCTCGTCCTGTACTGGCACGCGACGGGAAGCTCTCCGGTCGAGGCGGCCTACGCGCTCGGCACGGCGCACGACGACATCACGCGCGAGGGCGGCATCGTCGCCACGCCGTACTCGGATCCGGCCGCGGGCACGTTCGAGTGGTTCGTCGTGAACGGCAGCGCGAAGCTCGATGACTTCCTGCTCGCCGACGAGATCGTCGCGTGTCTCGCGGCGGCGCATCGCATCGATCCCGCGCACGTTCACAGCGTCGGCATGAGCGCGGGTGGCTTGCAGACCACCGCGTTCAGCTTCCTGCGATCGTCGTATGTCGCCAGCGTCGCGACGTTCTCGGGGGGAATGCCGGACGGCTTCGATCCGGCGCCGCAGCGCCCGGACAACAAGTTCGCCGCGCTGATCTTCGACGGCGGCGCGACCGACAACGTGTTCGGTGTCGACTTCAAAGCCGCGAGCGAACGCTATCGCGCGACGCTCTCCAACAGCGGTCACTTCGCGGTGCTGTGCGATCACGGCAACGGCCACGAGATTCCACGAGACGTCGGTCCGAGCGTCGCTGCGTTCTTCGCCGCGAACGGCTTCGGTGCGTGGCCATCGCCGTACGCGAGCGGACTTCCGTCGACGTTTCCCGCGTATTGCGCTCTCGGACGCGTTCCTTGACAAAGCTTCGTCGCGCACTAGCCTGCATGTTCACGGGCCGAGTGCGTTGCCGCGCTTGGCCAACCCCGACGAAAGGGTCGGCGTACTGGAGCAGTCATGCGCGAAACGAACGAAGACATCATCATCACCACCACGGATCTCGAGCGGTTGCGACCGCTCCTCGATCTTCACGATTCACCCGCCGCCGAGCTGCTCGATGCGGAGTTGCATCGAGCTCGCATCGTCGAGCCCGACCGCGTTCCCGCGGACGTGGTCACGATGAACAGCGAGGTCGTGTACGAGGACATCGAGACGTCCGCAACTCGGACGGTGCGTGTTGTCTTTCCCAAGGATGCCGATGCCGATCGCGGCTGCATCTCCGTGCTCGCACCGATCGGCAGCGCATTGCTCGGCCTTCGCGTCGGTCAATCGATCACGTGGCGCGTGCCCCACGGCACGAAGCGTCTACGCGTGGTCGAAGTCCGTGCGGCGCCGTGATCAGCGCTTCGCTTTGGACTTGTTGAAAGCGGCGGCGTCGCGCACGAGCGTCTTGAACGCCGTCTCGTCGATCGTCTCGCCTTCGTGAATGTCGATCGCGCGCCGCGTTCCACCCGCGAGGCTCGAGTTGAATAGCTTCGACGGATCGGGGAGCGCGGCACCGTGGGCGAACGTTGTCTTCACGACAGCCTTGTACGTCTCGCCGGTGCACACGATGCCGTTGTCGTACCAGGTCGGCACGCCGCGCCACTTCCACTCCTCGACGATGTTCGGATCCGCTTCTTTGATCAGCGCGCGGAGCGTGCCAAGCATCGCGCCGCGCCAGTCGCCCAGCTCCTCGATCCGCCCATCGATCAGTTGCGACGGCGTCTTATTCGACGCAGCCGCCTTCGTCGGCGCGGCCTTTGCCTTCTTCGCGGCGGTCTTCTTTGCGGGGGACCTTTTCGCTGACGTTTTCTTCGGCGTGGCCTTCGTGGCCTTCGGCGGGCTCTTCGTCATGACGTCTCCTACGGAATGACCACACACGACTGCGGGCTGTCGAGCATCGTCGCAGGTCCGGAGATCGTGCGCGTCGGCGTGATGTCTCCGTTGCCCCCGAGCGGATACACGAGCACCGCGTTGTTGTTGCGGTGGTGCGAGTAGATCTCGTTGTCGTGAACGAAGATGTCGTACGAGAAGTCGAGTCCCGTTGCTGCGCCGGCGATGGTGCGCGTCGGGAGCACGGCGGTTCCCGATGCAGAGCGGGCGTACACCTGGATGTAGCTGGTGCCCTCGACGAGCATCTCGGTGCCTGCGATGTCGATGCCCGACGGACGACTGAGCGCTGTACCCGAGACGGAGCGAAGCGGGTCGATGTTGCCGTTGCCCGCGACGGGATACACCGTGACCGTGCTCGGAGCGTTGTTCGCGACGAAGATCTCGCCGCCGAACACGGCGACTCCGAGGGGGCCGGCGATGCCGGTGTTGCTGCCGGAGATGATGCGAATCGGCGCGACGTCTCCGTTCGCCGTGGCCGGGAACACGCGAATGCTCGGGGTTGCCCCGCCCGAGGCGACAAAGATCTCGCCATCGAGAACCGCGATCGCGCTCAGCCCTGCGAATCCGGTCGCGGCACCCATGATCGTGCGCGTCGGTGCCGTGTCACCGCTCGCCGTGGCGGGGTACACGGTGATGCTCGAGTCGTTCGCGGCGAATAGCTCGCCGTTGGCGGTGGCGAGCTTCGGCGTCGCGAGCAACGTCGCGGGACCCGCGAGCACGTGGTGCGGCGCGACGTTGCCGCTGTCGGTCGGCGAGTAGAACGTGATCGTGCTCGAGGTGTAGTTCGCGATCGCGAGGAATGGTCCCGCCGGGCCGTCGGGAGGTGCATCCGTTCGCCCGTCGACAGAGCCGTCGCTGCCTGTGGGGGCATCAGGTTTGTCCGCGACTTCACCGCATGCGGCGAGGCCCATCGCGATCACGAGGCTAACGACACCGACCGATCGTCTCACCCGCCGAAGGTATCACTGTAAGTCCTGTGTCAGGACGCGCGCGATTTCGATCCGTTCGCGGTCGTTCGCATAGACCGGATGCCAAGGTCAGTCGTCTCAGGCGATGGCTTCGAGAGGGCCGGCCGCGCCGTGCCTGCACGCCGACAACCAAAGGTGGAGATCATGACGTCAAAATCGTTCCTGTCCGTCGGCCTCGCGATGATGGTGGCCTGCGCCGCGTCGCCGGTCGTTCCCCCGAAACCGCCGAAGGTCGCCGCTCCGCCGACGACGCCGGCGACCCAGGACATCGCCACCGCCGACAGCGACGCGAACACGCTGTCGTCGAAGGTGACCAAAGTGACCGTCTACTCGGACCGCGCACGCGTCACGCGGCAAGCGTCGGTGCAACTCCCCACCGAAGCGACGGTGTTCGCGTTTCGCAGCCTGCCGGGCTGGGTCGATGACGGCTCGGTCCAGGTCTCGGTCTCGTCCGGCGTCATCGTCGACGTTCGCGTCGATCGACGGTTCCTCTCGAAGGCCACCGACGCGAGCTGGCAGCGCGTCGAGAAGGAGCACAACGCGCTCTCGAACCAACTCGCCGCACTCAACGACGAGATCGCCGTCCTCGACGCGCAGAAGCAGCAGATCGAAGCGATCAAAGCGTTCTCCCTCGCGAAGATCACGCAGGACACCACGATCGGCGACGTCAGCGTGAAGAGCTACGAGGACGTGCTCGGCTTCATCAGCCAATCGCTGCGCACCACCGCGAAGGCGCGGCGCGACGTCAAAGAGCAGCTGGACGAGCTCAAACCCAAGTACGACGCGAGCGCGCGCACGCTCGAGGATGCGAAGGGCTTGATGAAGCTCGAGGAGACCACCGTGCTCGTCACGCTGCAGAACACGACCGCGGCACCGGCCACGGTCGAGCTCACGTACATGCTCCCGGGCGTGACGTGGGAGCCGATGCACGAGCTCCGCGCGAGCACGACGGACGCGAAGAATGTCGAGGTCGTCTCGTTCGCAGCGGTGACGCAGACCAGCGGCGAGGATTGGGGCGGTGCCGCTCTGTCGTTCTCGACGCAATCCTCGACGGAGGCGGTCAATATCCCCGAGCTCGACGCGCTCACGCTCGGCGACACGCAGACCGTGACGCGCACGCGCACGAGTCAGGCGTCGTCGTTCACGCGCGCGCAGTCTGCGTTCAAGGGACAGAACATGCTGTGGAACAAGGTCCGCCAGAGCGCCGCGGAGCGCGAGCGCGAGAACTTCGAGCAGGTGTATCAGAGCAACATCGAGTTCCTGCAAGTCGTCCAAGGCCGCACGGTCTCGATCTTCGAGAGCCTCTCGAAGCGCGGCACCACGGCGCACTTCAAGGCCCAAGCAGCGCAGTCCGTTCGCGGCGATGGCCACCCCGTGCGCTTGCTGATCGGTCGCAGCGTCCTCGGGTCGACGCAGAAGATCGTCGCTGCACCCGAGCAGAGCCTCAGCGCCGCGCGCACGCTGTCGATGCTCAACGCGACCGGACAAGCGCTGTTGCCCGGGAAGGTCGCGCTGTACCAGGACGGCACGTTCCTCGGTATGACCGACATCGACTTCATCGCGAAGGGCGAGCGGTTCTCGCTATTCCTCAGCGTCGCGGAACAGATCAAGATCTCGCGACAGCTCGATCGCAAGCACAGCGCGCTGATCCGAAAGACGCGCAACCAGATGGCCGTGATGTTCATCGTCACCGTCGAGAACCTCGCGTCCGAGGAGGTCACGTTCACGCTGTCCGATCGCATCCCGGTGTCCGAGAACAAGGAGATCCGGATCGACAAGGTCTCGATCAGCCCGACCGCGAAGCCGGACTCGCAGGGCCTCTTGCATTGGGACCTCACGCTCAAGCCCAACGAGAAGCGCGAGTTGCGCATCGGCTATCAAGTCGAGTATCCGGCGGAGCTCGTGATCGAGACGAATCGCCGGCAGCAGCAGGAGAAGATGCGGTCGCCGTCGCCGTCGCCGAGCGCGCCGAGCAAGGCGCGCATCGAGGACCAGATCAAAGCCCTCGAAGATTCGTTCTGAGGAGCGCATCTCGCGGCCCTGGAATCGGCCCCGCTAACACGTATGCTCGTGGGTGATGGACTGCCCCGATCCGACGGAGCTCGCGCGGTTCGCGCTGCGCACGCTCGACGCGGATGCAGTGGCTCGAGTCCAGCAGCATGTCGACACCTGCGGCACGTGCCGCGCGGCGTCGTCGGCGCTGGTAACCGCGTCGCGCGGTGAGCTCGTCGAGACCGCGACGTGGAGTCGACCCGAGCTCGCCATCGGCGCGCAGCTCGATCGGTTCGTCATCCTCCACGAGATCGGCGAGGGCGCGGCCAGCGTCGTGTACGCGGCGTACGACCCGGAGCTCGATCGCAAGGTCGCGCTCAAGGTGTTGCGCTCGCGCGGCGGCTCCGTCGACGAGAAGCTGCTGCGCGAAGGTCGCGCGCTGGCCAAGCTCAGCCATCCAAACGTCGTCGGTGTTTACGAGGTCGGCAACGCGAGCGGGCAGCTCTACATAGCACTCGAGCTCGTCGACGGTGTGACCGCCCGGCAATGGGTCGCGGTCGAACGCCGTACGTGGCGCGCGATTCGCGACGTCTACGTCGCTGCCGGGCGCGGTCTCGCCGCGTTGCATCGGGCCGGGCTCGTGCACCGCGACGTGAAGCCCGACAACATCGTCGTCGCGGGAGACGGTCGCGTGCGCCTCGTCGATTTCGGGCTCGTCGGCGCGGGGGCAGGGGCGGGTACGCCGAAGTACATGGCGCCCGAGGGCAGCGCGGATGCGCGCAGCGATCTGTTCAGCCTCGCGACGTCTCTCGACGATTCACTCGCGGGAGCGCACGTGCCGAGCCGCGTGCGCGCCGCGATCACGCGGGCGACGAGCACGGATCCGCGCGCGCGCCACGCGTCCGTGGACGCATTGCTCGCCGAGCTCGTCGATCGTCCCCGCTGGCACTACGCGGTGCCCGCAGCACTCGCCGTAGGCGCGCTCGCGACGGGCGCCGCGTTCTACGTCGCGCGCGATGTCACGCCGACCTGCGCCATCGCGCCGGCATGGACCGCCGACGAGCGCGCGGGTGTAGCGACGGCGATCGACGCGAGCGCGCGCACGCACGCGGCGACGACAAAGGCGCGCGTGGTGCCCAGGCTCGAACAGTTCGCGACGCGGTGGCGCGAGGAGCGCGTCGCGACGTGCGAGGCGTATCACGAGAAGCATTCGATCTCGGCCGAACGCTTCGATCGTCAGGTCGCGTGCCTCGACCGCCAACAGCGCACGTTCACTGCGACGGTTGCAACGCTGCGCGGTGGTAACGCCGAGGTGATCGATCACGCGATCGAGCTCGTCGCCGTGCTGCCGGTCCTGGCCGATTGCCGCGACGACGCCGTGCTCGCTCGAAGCGAGCCCTTGCCGACCGCGCCGGGTGCACGCGAGGCCGTGATTCGCGTCGAGGAAGAACTGGCGCGCGCCGAGGTCGCGCAACGCGCGGGTGATCCGGCGGGAGCGCTCGCGTCCGCACAGCGCGCTCTCGGTGCGGCGCGCGAGACGAAGTACGGGCCGGCGATCGCGCGGGCGGCGTACACCACGGCCGACCTGCTCGAGACCGCGGGCAAGACCGGCGAGAGCCGCCCGCTCGTCGACGAAGCGATCGCGACCGCGGCGGCGGCCCGGCTCGACGCGATCGAGGCGAAGGCGTGGACGCTCCAGCTGTACATGCTCGGCTACGCGGGCGAGACGAAGCAGCCCGAGCTCGATGCTGCGCAGCGAGCGGCTGACGCCGCCGTCGTGCGGTCGCACGACCAGCTGCTCCGCGCGCGCCTCGAGAACATGCTCGGGATCATCACGAAGCAGCGCGGTGACTACGCCGCTGCGAAGGACCACTACACGAAGGCGCTCGCGATTCTGCGCGCGATCGATCCGGATCGTCCGGAGATCTCCGCCTCGCTGTCGAACCTGTCGGTCGTGCTGTCGACGCTGGGAGAGCTCGACGCCGCGCTCGCTGCCGCGACGCAGGCGGCGCAGCGCGATCGCGAGATCTACGGCGCCGCGCATCCGAGCTACGCCGATGCGTTGGTCTCACTCGCGTCCGCCGAGGTCGACCTCGGCAAGCTCGAGGATGCGATCGCGCATCAACAGGAAGCGCTCGGCATCCAGGTGGCCACGTACGGCGAGACCAGCGCGCCGGTGATGGTCACGCGACATGGCCTCGCCGGCGCGTACGGTCAGTCCGGAAAGCTCGACGACGCCGACCGCGAGGCCACGCTCGCGCTCGAGCTATCCGAGAAGCTGCGCGGTCCCGATCACCCCGAGACGGCGAAGGCGTGGCTCACCATCGCCAATATCGCGGCAGAGCGTCGCGACTTCGCGCGCGCCGACAAGGTGGCGCGCAAAGCGCTCGCCATCATCGACAAGACCTACGGCGCGGATCATCCCCTGTCGCTCTCGATCCACGCGAACCTCGGCATCTGGGCGCTCGATCGTCCGGATCCTGCGATGGCCGAGACCGAGCTGCGCTATGCGCTCGCGGGCATGTTGAAGATGCCCGAGAGTCCGATGGTCGCCGTGATCCAGACGGCGCTGGGCTCGGCGCTGATCGATCTCGGAAAGCGCGACGAAGCGATCCGCGTGCTCGAAGCTGCGATCGCGCTGCGCGAGAAGATCAACGACGAGCCGATCGCGGTCGCCGACTCGCAGTTCACGCTCGCGCGTGCGCTGTGGGACTCCCGGCGCGCTCGTTCGCTCGAGCTGGCGCGGGCCGCGTTCGCGACGTTCGCGAAGGATCCGGATCGTGCGGCGCCGTACCTCCCCGGCATCCGCGCGTGGCTCGCGAAGACGCACGCACCGCTCGAGGCGCCGCCGAAATGACCGTCGAGGATCGCGAGCTCGTCGCCGCCGCGCTCGCGCACGAGCCGCAGGCGGTGCGCGATGTCGAGGCCGTCGTTCGCGCGGCCGCAGCGTCCGCCGCGCGCCGTCTCGGCGGTGATCACGCCGTCGCCGACGAGATCGCTCAACGCGTCGCCGAGAAGCTGTGGCTCGGCCGCGCGACGAGCGGCACGCCCGTCCTCGCGAGCTACACCGGCGAAGCGCCGCTGTCCGCGTGGCTTCGCGTGATCGCGTACCGCGAGGGTGTGGAGCTTCTCCGCGCGAACGATGTGCACGACGACGCGCTCGTCGACCGCGTGGTCGCGACGACGGAGCCCGAGCTCGCGATGCTGCGCACGGCATACCTCGAGGCGTTCAAGCGCTGCTTCAAGGCCACGTTCGCCCAGCTCTCGCTCCACGATCGCGACCTCGTGCGTCGTCACCATCTCGATGGTCTCAGCCTCGAGGATCTCGCGAAGCTGTACGGTACGCACCGCGCAACCGTCGCGCGCTGGCTCGCGAAAGCCCGCGAACGGCTCGTCACCGAGACGCGCGCGGCGCTGCGGTCGGAGCTGTCCGTGAACACCGATCTCGACGACGTGCTCGCGCTGATCGCGAGCAAGCTCGAAGCGTCGCTGTCGCGCGAGGGCTAGTCACTGCTCGAAGCAATACAGACGCCGGTGATACGGCGAGCAGTAGCCGGTGGCCAGGTTGGTCCACGTCGAGCTGTTCGCATCGATGTCACCGACGACGCCGCCGATCGACGTGCTGTCGATCGTCGACGTCCAGTCCGCGCAGGTCACGCTCTGCCGCGAACCGAGCGGCGCCTTGAACCCGCCGAGCGCTGTGCCGGTCCACGCTTCGTAGAACGGATCCGGCAGGCCACCCATCTCGTCGACCATGATCGGAACGAGCGGCGTGGTCCCGAGCCGCGCGCGATTCGGAAACGCGAGCGCACCGTCCATCCGGTACCACGGGCCATTGCCGGCGATGCGATCGATCGCGTTCACCGTCGAGGTCGACAGCCACGCGCGCCACGTGCCGCCGATCTGCGCGGCGTCGGCGAGGTTCTGGCAAATGTAGTCCGCGGACGCGAGCCCGGTCGCTTGCCCGCCGGCGCTGCGCAGGTCCGCCGAGTAGCGCAAGCTCGATACGAACACGCGCAACCCCGAGGGTGGCAACGGTGCATCGGGCACGATCATGCCGTCGGGCGGTCGCGCATCCGGCGCTCGAGCATCGGGCTGCGCGATCGACGAGTCGGGCATCGGCATCGACGCATCGGTACCGAGCATCACGTCGGTGTCGCCCGATCCACTGCACGCCGCGATCACGACGAGGGCCAACGCGCGGGTCACAGATCCCCCACGCACTCGGAGTAGCAATTGTCGAGCAAGCAATCGCGCAGGCCCTCGAAGGATCCCACGCCCGCCGGGTAATCGTCCTCGCACTGCGATTCGCAGAACGAATCACCGTTGCACGCGATCACGCAGTCCCAGTACGGGAAGCACGACGACGAGTTGCCGCACGACGCCGCTTCGTCGCAGCAGTCTTGCTTCATGCACGACTCGCACGCGGGATTCTGCGAGCCGAGTCCGCCGCATGTTTGCGGTGGCATCGAGGTCGGCCCGCCGCCCGCCGCACCGGTCCACGCGCCGTGATCGAACGCATCGCATGCTCGCGGGCACGCGCTCTGCGCGCCCATGCAGTAGCCGTTCACGCACAACGCGCTGTTGACGACGGCGCCGTCGGCACACTGGCAGTACCAGTAGTTGCAATCGTCCGCTTGCGCGCAGGTCACCGACGTCGCGTCGCTCGGCTTGCCGCCGCCGGTCTGCTCCGTCGGCGGGTCGTAGCTCTGCCCGCCCGGACCGATCGGATCGTCATCACCACTGCACGCGGCCACCAACAGAAACCCGAGAACCCATGCTTTGTTCATGCACGAGTACGGGGACCTCGCACCACCGTCGCAAATTTCGTCGCAACTCCGCGGAACGTCTGAGTCACCGCACGCAGGTGACGCGGCCGCCGTTGCCGCCAAGGGTGTTGGGGAAAACGCCGCCGACCACGAAGAAGCGATGGAGCGGCCCACCGACCTGAAGTGCCGTCGTGACGATGTGTGGCCCCTCCGTCGCGGGTCCTCCGTCGATGCGCCCGCTGATCTGCGTCAGCAGGCAGGTGGAGTCCGTCGAGTACGGAACTTCGAGAGAGATCGCATCGTTGTTGCTGAACAGCCAGTGGGTCCCGAGATCCTCCGTGATGTTCACGCATCGCGCGGAGATGGTCGTGGCACCCGCGACGCTCGCCTGGACAAACCATTCGTTGGCATCGTGATCGATGATGACGTTGTCCGTTGGACTGGCGAACGCACCAGAACCCGATGTTTGGACCTTCGTGAAGAAGCAGCGGCGATTCGCCGCGAAATCGGCGAGCTTGATGCGCGTAGTCGGAGCACCGGCGGCGACCACGAGCTTGACCTCGGGGGTGAGGCCAGGAGTCGTGAAGCACTCGCCCCCACCGTAGGTCGTCCCCAATGATGAAGCGCGCGCGCGCATCGTCCACGTGCCGCCACCGCCGCGCGGCACGGGCACGTAGTCGAAGCCGACGTACGTGGTGCCGGACGAGCCCGCGCTGTGGGAGATGTTTCCGCCGACGCCGGTCAGAAAGCACGCTTTGTTGATTCCGGTCGCCGCTTGGAACGCGCTCTCGAGGTTGCTCGACGGGCTCTCCACGGTGTCAGAGATCGTGAAGAGCTGCAGCGCGCTGATCGCCTGCTCGGTCGACCCGAGCTGATCGGTGTCGTCGATCGACACGGCGTCATCGCCGGCATCGATGCATGCAGTGAGGGATAGGAGGAGAGTGGTCACGAGCTTCGAAGTGTTGGTCATGCCGGGATAGAGCCCGGCCGTGATCACCTGTTCCGCGGAATCGTCAGCGACGGTGCCGGGGCTAACTCCGCGGAACGGCTGGACGCGCGGAGCCGTTGCAGGGTTTGGTGCGGCTCTGCGTTTGTCAGGTTGGAGGATCGGAATGCCCGAGCTGAAGTTGGAAGAGCGCCTGCGATCGCAACAGAACCTGTCGTCACCCGATCGAGCGGGTGCTTCGAACGATGCGGGATGGCAGCGCGCGACTCCGATCGCGGGTGTTCCCGAGCGCGCGGGGCCGCCATCGGGCACACCGTTCGCCGGGATGTACGACGAGGCGCCGCAGATCGCGGGCCATCGCGGTCCGATCGCCGGTGCGGGTCCGGGGCCGATCTCGACGAGCTCCTCCGATCCGGTCGTGTCGACGGGGCCCGCACGCACCGCGAGCGATGTCGGCACACCGGCGACGACACCCGCGCCGCGCACGAGCACCGGCTACCTTCACGAAACGTCCACCGACGAGGTCCCGAGCTCGAGTCTGGACATGGCATCGAGCGACCTCGTGCCCACGATGGACAGCGCGCCGCGCACGATCGACGGTTACGTCGGATCGACAAATACCGCCGAGGTGCTGAGCTCCGCGCTGACGACGAACGCGCCGACGACGAACGCGACGACCACGACGAACGCGCCGCGCTACGGCTACGGCGAAGAGGCGAAGCTCGCGCCCTCGGCGCCGCCGGATCTCGTGTCGACGGCAGAGAACGGTCTTCGCATCAAGAAGAAGGACGAGTTCTACAAGAACGAGAAGTCCGACGCATCGTCCTTCCGCGGCGAGGGTTGGAAGTGGAACCACGCGGTCCAAGCCGAGGACAAGAACGCCCCCGCGTTGTCGACGGTCGCCACGCACTACATGTCTTCCGACGAGGCGAAGCAGACCGAGGTCGCGTTCGAGAAGGGCAAGCTGAAAGACGCGTCGGGGCAAGCGCTCGATACCCGCAAGGCCTCGGGCATCGGCACGCAGCTCAATCAGGCCGAGGGCAAGCACATCTTCGTGATGACCAAGGACGGCGACATTCGCCAAGCGGATCCATGGGCCAACAAGAAGGTCGAGCAACGCTCCACCGGTGGTCACCTCGGCCTGGTCAATCACTCGTCGTTCGTCGACGGTGAAGGCGTCGCGGGCGCGGGCGAGCTCAAGGTGAACGACGGCTCGCTCGAGCAGCTCTCCGACAACAGCGGTCACTATCAGCCCGATGGCAAGATGATGGCGCAGACGATCGATCAGCTCGAGAAGAAGGGCGTCGATGTCGGGAACGTCGACCTCAAGCTCGTCGGCAAAGAGAAGGGCCAGAAACCCGTCTACATGTCGACGGAGGAGTTCCGCTCGCACGCAGATCCGTTGACTGCCGAGAAGGAGATCCGTGCGCAGAAGGCGAAGCTGCACGACGGGATCTTCGAGTCGGTCGTCGAGCGGCAGGGGCGCTTGGGCGTCAACATGATGCGGCCCCACGACGCGAAGTGATCACGCGAACGGCGACGAGCGACGCGACGACGAGCAGGATCGCCACGTAGATCGCCACGTACCAACCGGTGGTGCGGTCGGTCCCCGCGGCGATCGCGTGGATCGTCACGAGGACGAACGCGACGAACGAGAGGTAGTGAAGTCGTCGCCACGTCGCGGTCCCGATCCGCTTGCGCAGACCGAAGCTCAGATGCACGACGAGCGCGAGGTACGCCGCGAGCACGCCGACGCCCACCGCGATCGGCCACCGACTCGATGCGAACGGAACGACGAGATCGATGAGGTCGAAGCGGACGTAGTTGTCGGCGAGGAGCACGCCTCCGTGCGCGGCCACGAGTGCGAGCGCGAGCGGGGATAGCCACCCGTGGATGTCGACGAGCGCGCCGCGCGGAATGAAGCGATCGGCGCTGCGCGTCGATACGAGCAAGCCCACGATCACGTCGATGCTCAGCGCGACGTAGGCGAGGAGGCCCGTGGCTCGCGACAGCAACCACGCGCCGGTGCCCGATGGCCGCGGAAGCGACGTCACGATCGCGCCGGTCCTCGTCGCGATCGCTCCGAGCAGCGCGAGGAGGAGCACACCCGCGAGGACTCCCTTGAGCGCGTTACGCACGATGCAGCTCCACGGCGCCAACCGTGCGTGTCGTGCCGTCCTCGAGCACGAGGACAGCGCCCAGGCCGCGCCGGGTGATCTCGCGCGGCGCGTGCTCGGCGCCGAGGATGAACGCGACCTTCGCCATCACGTCGGCTTGCTCGGCAGTCGGCGCGATCACCGTTGCTTGCGCGAGGTCGGTCTGCGCGGGCAGGCGCGTGCGGGGATCGATCAGGTGATGCAATCGCGAACGACGATCGTTCCGATCGTGCGCGCGGGGTCGTGCGGATCCTCGATCTCGACGATCCAACCCGGCTCGCCGGGTGGTGCTCCTCGGAGCACCGCATCGCCGCCGGCATCGACGATCACGGGGACGCTCGCGAGCGCGGCCGCGCGATCCGCCGTGTGTCCCTTGAGAAAGCCCCCGAGATCGATCTCGACCGTTGGTGGCCGTGCGACCGAGCGATGCCTCTCGTCGATGCGAAGCACTCCGTCGCTCGCGCGCGGCGCGGGATCGGGTGGCGACGCGCGATCGAGCTCACCGGGGGCAAACGATCGATCGTATCCACTCGCGCGCATCGCCGCGCCGACATCGGCTTCGAAGATCCCGTCGGTGTCGATCGCGTGAGCGCGCGCTCGTACGAGTAGCTCGAGGAGCTCGCCGGAGACCGCGATCGGACCGTCCGCGCGGTTGAGCCGCGCGAGCTCGCTGTCCGGCAGAAACCGACTGAAGCGGCGCTCGGCCTCTCGAAACAGGTGCTGCATGTCCAGCGCGAGCTCGCGCTCCGCGATCTCGCCGAGCTCGGGCGCAGCCATCGCGATCTCGGTGTTCATGGCGCGAAACGTCCACATCACGAGCTCCTCGTGCGTACGCGAGGCACGCGGCGGTTCGGTATCCGCACGACGCGCTCCGGCGGCGCCGCGGGAGACCGCGCATCGGCTGCGCGCTGCCACCCGTCGGGGAGCGTGACCGCCGGGCGCAGCTCGGGCGGTAGCGTGTCGATCCACACGACGCGTGGCGGCTCGAGCGTCGTCGTCGCGAACACCGGCGCGATCGTCGGTGCGACCGTGGTCTGCGTGCCGCCGATCACGCGCCACGTGATCGTGTAGACGACAGCGAGTAGCGCGGCCACGTACAGCCGCAGCTCGAGCGGGCTCGTTCGCACTCGCGACTCGTGACGCTCCGTCGTCATCGTTCGTCTCCGCCGTGCTCGTCGTGCTCGCGCTCGTCATCATCCTCGTCATCCTCGTCATCCTCGTGTTCGCGACGATCTCGGTCGTCGTCGTCGGAGTACCTCGAACCGCTGGCGCGCTCGCCGTCGTCCATCGCGAGCTGAACCTCGCCACCCATGCTGGGCGTCGGCGGAGGCGGGGTCGGCGTGACCGGGACGAGGATCACGGGCGATGACACGGGGGCCGGTGCCGGCGCGGCGATCTCCGACACGGGGGCTGGAAGCTCGGTAGGACGAAACCATCCGAGCAGCGACGCGGCGGTGACGCCGATGGCGAGCGTTGCCGATGCAGCAGCGGTTCCGATCGCGATCGCGAGTCGGCGAGAGGATGGCGCAGGAGCGGACATGGATACCTCCGGGCATGAAAGGCGCAGGCATGACGAGTCGGATGACGTCGACGACGCGAGACTTCCTTCGACATGGCCCTCAATCGAAGAGGCGGCCATCCCACGGACGTGCGATGCGTGTGGTCGCGCGGAGTTGCGCGTGGTGAGTCCTACAGATGTTCGCGCGCCGGCGTCACCGCGCACGCTCGTCCTCTTGTTCGCGCTGATCGCGGTCCTGGTCGGCATCGACCTCGTCACCGATTCGCGAGACGAGACGACGCTGGCACACGTCCTGCTCGAGCTAGTGGTCGTCGTGATCGGGTTCGTGGCGGCAGCCTCGATCGCGCTACGGCTGCGCCGTTCGGTGCGCGACGCGCAAGAGCTGCGCGATCATGCTGCGCGATTGGCCGACGACCTGCGCGCGAGCGAACAGGAAGCCGCGCGCTGGCGGAGCGACGCCGCGGATCTCATCGCCGGCCTGAGCGCTGCGATCGACGCGCAGCTCGCGCGCTGGGAGCTGAGCCCCGCCGAGCGGGAGATCGCACTGCTTCTATTGAAGGGCCTGAGCCACAAGGAGATCGCGACGATCCGATCGGTGAGCGAGACGACGGTCCGCCAGCAGGCACGCTCGCTCTACCGCAAGGCAGGACTCTCGGGTCGGAACGATCTCGCAGCGTTCTTTCTCGAAGATCTGCTCGGACCGCGCGAACGAACCGCCTCGAAATAGGCGCATCACACATTCGTACGATGGCCTCCCGCGCCGCCGATGCGCACGAGCAAGACAACCACTCACGGAGGTCACCATGTCTCGTCCACGCTGGAAGTCAGTACTCTTGATCGGATCGATGATCGTGCTCGGACTACTCGTCGTCGCGCAGGTCATCCCGTACGGACGCGATCACAGTAATCCACCGGTGGTCTCCGAGCCGACGTGGAATAGCTCGACCACGCGTGCACTCGCAGCGCGCGCGTGCTTCGACTGCCACTCCAACGAGACGCAATGGCCGTGGTACTCGAACGTCGCGCCGATGTCGTGGCTCGTTCAGAACCATGTCGACGAAGGGCGCCGCGAGCTGAACTTCTCGGAATGGAACCGCGGCAAGTCCGCCGATGACGCGGCCGAGGCGGTTCGCGAAGGCGAGATGCCTCCCAGGAGCTATCTGCTGTTGCACCCGGAGGCACGGCTGACCACCGCGGAGCGCGAGCAGCTCGCTCGCGGTCTCGACACGTCTCTGGGCGCGGCGCAAAGTCGCGCCGACTGATCGCGGTGTGGCGCGCACGTCGCCTACGTGTGGCCCGCGAGTCGTGAGCCTGCACCTGCACCTCGGGTGCACCTCTCGCTGCACCTCGCTTGCAGCACGAGACGGCGTGCGCTGGCTCCACGCTACGCCGAGTTGCGCGCGAAACGGCGTGGCATGGCTCGTGATCCAGGCGCACGCCATGAGGATGTCGCAACTCTGGGCGATCGCGTGTCTGTTGGCCGCGTGCGGAATGAAGATCAATGTCAACGGCAAGACCCGCGTCATTGGCGGTGACGACGCGGCGCCGCCCGAGTCCGCTTCCGGCGCTGCACCCGCAGCGGTCGCAAGTCCCCGCGCGAACACTCCGATCCAGGTGATCCTGATCGCCGAGCCGATGTCGAGTACGCCGCGCGTCGTCGATGTCGACAGCGCCACGATCGACACGCCTCTCGGCAAGCGATTTAGCGGTGCGTATTCCCCGTGCGGAAATGCGATCACGAACGCGCCGATCGCGCGACTCGACGTGAAGGTCGCGCAGCCAAGCGCTCGCGTCGCGGTGACCGGTGTCTCCGGGTTCGTGCTCGCGCGCGGTGATCGCTACTGGACCTCGTGTGACACCGTGCACCCGGCGGGCGGCCTCGAGGTGGGGACCTACGACGTGTTCGCGCTGGCGCAGACGTATTACGACAAACCAACGCAGGCTCAGCACATCGCCGTCGGCGTCGCCGATCCGGCCAAGCCTCCGGTGTGGAGCGAGCGAGTCAAGAGACTCGCGATCGCGGGGAAGCTGGCCACGCCGATCTTCGTGGAGGTCGCGACAGACTCCGCGCGCAAGGTACGCGGGGAGGAGATTCACGGCTCGCGCTGTGACCACGCGGCGTTTGGAGTCGAGCCGGACGTGGTCCTCGAGCTCGCGCGCCCGGTGAAGGGCCTGCGCGTTCGAGCCGCCGGCACGACGATGTCGACGACGCTACGAATGGAGCGTCCGGCGCGAGCGTCGGACGCCGCGGCTCCGAGGCCGTACTGCGTGGATGCGAACGCGCACCTCGGGTTCGGCGATGCCGAGGAGGGCGCCTACGGTGTCTCCGTCGGATTCGCTCCGGCCGGGACGCAGGCCGTCACGCTGATGATCTACGACGAGTCGACGACACTCGATCCGTTGACGCTCGTGTCGGTGCCGGGGCCGCTCGAGATCAAACATCGCTCGCTCGCGATTCACTTTCCGTTTCTCACCGAAGACCAGCTCCGCCTGGACACCTACGCGCACGCGGAGTTGGCCGCGCACGTGTTCGAGAAGGCGCCGGCCGGCGCGTTCGTCTACGCGAAGCTCGACCTAGACAAGGACATCGCGTGGAACGCGACGCATGGCACGACCGCGTTTCCCCGCAAGAACGAGCCGCTGCTCGTCTATCGCTACGGCGAGGAGCAGTCGCGCGTGCTGGCGCAGGATGGACTCACGTACGACATGAGAACCAGCCACCTGCTCTCCGCGCCCGACGGCGAGCCCGCGCCCCTGGCGGCGCCGCGCCTCTTGCCCGACGGCTTCGAGCGCGTTCCGGTGACCGAGCTGTTGCCGCCGGGGAGCGAGAAACTCGCGACGGCGCTCTATCAGATCGGAGTCACCTACGATGCGTGCGCGCGTCGCGTGGCCGCACCGTACAACCGGAGGCTGCCGACGATCACGCGCCCGGCGAATGTCGACATCATCGTCGTCACCTCGCCCCAGGCGCGAGCGATCGAGGACGCGCGCGATCGCGCTGTCGACCGTGCATGCGGCACGTCGCAGGAGATCGCGAAGAAGAAGAACGCCCAGTATCGCGTCCTGCTCGAGCGCGTCGAAGCAGGCCGCAAGGCGTTGTTCTCGTCGATGCGGCGCCGCCGCGGCGACTGACGTACAAGGCCGACCAGGCATTCGAGGTGAGCCCGACGATGAGCAATGCCGAGGTGAACGACGTGCTCGCAGTCAGTGATCGAGTGGTGTTCTTCAAGGGCGGTAACTACGTCGGCGATCTGACGTTCGCGGGAAGTCGCGTGACGTTGTTCGGTGAAGGCGTGCTCGGCGGCAACGTGTCCCTCGACGGCAACATGACCGTGACGGGCAGCGACAGTCGCATTCGTGGAGCGCATATCACGGGCTCGCTCACGATTCCCGCGAGCAAGGTCGGTCTCAGCTTCTCGCGCGTCGACGGAACGGTCACGTCTGAAGGAAGCGACGGGATGTTGCTCGCCAACGCACTCTGCGGCACCGAGGTCGTCATGGGGAGCGGCGCCATCGTCGTCGGTAATCGGGGAGCTGCTCCGATCACGGCGTGTCCCTAGTCCACGATTCGTGATCGCGTGAGCCGTTCGTCGCGACGCGTGGAGTCGGTTCGCCGACCGAGCGTGCGCACGAGAAACGCGACCTGATCCGTGACGAGTGCCTCGTGCTCCCCAAGATAGGCATCGAAGTGCTCGATGGGATACGTGCGAAGCTCGCATCGCGCGGCAACGGCGGCGACACGACGGGTGAGCGCGGGCGGCGCATAGCGATCGCGCTCGGCGACGCATAGCAGGACAGGCATGCCGAGTCGGGCCGCACCTCGATGGGGCCGGTAGCGCGCGAGGGAGAGCAACGACCGCGCCGCGATCTCGTTGCGCCACGACGGAGCGCTGCTCGCGAATCGTCGCGCGAACGCGGCCGCGTCGTCCCCCGTGAATACTGCGAGCTCGCCAACCTTGCCAACCGGGATGAGCAGCGGATGGCGTCGGCGGCGCGCACCCACCGTCGAAGAGCAAGCGAAAGGGCCGGTCCTCAACCCGGTCGAGATGGCGATGCCGAGCTCGGACTACGTGCTCCGAGTCCTGCGGTCGATCCCGGGTTATGTCACCGCGTTCCGTCTCGCGTTCCCGGACGAACGCGACCCCATCACCTACGAGAACTTCGGTCGGGCCATCGGTGTCTTCGAACGCGGGCTCGTGACACCGACGCGGTTCGATGCGTTCTTGGCAGGAGATGATGCCGCTCTCGACGTAGCAGAGCGATCGGGTCTGAGAACGTTCCTCTTGGTGGGGTGCAGCAGCTGCCACAACGGGCCGCTCGTCGGCGGCACGATGTACATGAAGCTCGGCGTGGTCGAGCCGTACGCAAACACCAAGGACCAGGGTCGCTTCGACCTCACGAAGGCCGAAGGCGATCGGATGTTCTTCAAGGTCCCGAGTCTTCGCAATGTCGTCGACACGGCGCCCTATCTTCACGACGGTGCGATCGCGGAGCTCGCCAGCGCGGTCCGTCAGATGGGAACGCTGCAACTCGGGAAGCAGCTCCGTGACGACGAGGTCGACTCGATCGTTCGATTTCTGGGGACCCTCAGCGGCAGCCCCCCGTCGGACTATGTTGCGAGACCGACGCTTCCACCATCGGGACCGAAGACGCCCACGCCCGACCGGAGTTGATCCGCGTCGCTCGATTTACCTCGAACCCTTCGCCTCCATCGCGGCTCTCACCACAGGTACAACGCCTGCCGGCGATGTACGGCAGATTTCCCACGACGATCCACCTGTCTCTCGACGAGTTAGCAAGGTACTCCGCGCGTTCATGTCCAAGACCGAACTGCCACGCCCCGATGTCCTCGAGTCCGGTCTCCTCGTCGATCCGCCGGAGCGCGTCCGGTGGTACCTGCGCCTCGGTTTGTGGTGGGCCCGCCGAGCCGCTGGCAAGGAACCACTCGCCGGGAGGCTGCTCGCCCACGCCCCACGCGCGGCCGTGACCGCGGGCGTCTTCGAGCTCGGCGCGGCGCACGGGCCACGCGATCTCGGACGTCGCGAGCTTGCCGTCGCCAGGTTGGTGGCGAGTGCTGTCTCCGGCTGCGCGTTCTGCATCGACATGAATGCCGCCGGTCATGGCGATGCCGGACTCACGCGCGAGGAGCTCGGCGTCCTGATCGGGCTCCATGACGACCGATGGGCCAAGCTCGGCGAGCGCGAGCACGCCGCCGCGCTGTACGCGCGAAGCCTGTCGTCGACTCCGGTCGAGGTCTCGCGCGAGCTTCAGGTCGTGATGCGCCGGCGATTCACGGATCGCGAGATCGTCGTGCTCGCGACAACGATCGCGCAGGTCAACTACTGGGCTCGCCTCAACAACGGACTCGGGGTTCCGTCGGCGGGCTTCTTCGACGAGCGCGCGTGCACGATCTCGTGAGGTGGCTGACCGCTACGAGCCGTTCCCGATCACGAAGCCGAGCAGGGCGCCGTAGAGAGTCGAAGCGAACGGGTTCGCCCAGATCGGGCATGCACCGCCTCGGCATCCGACGAAGCGATAGAACCCGAACCCCGCGAGGGCGCCGATCAGGATCGAGACGAGGAGGTGGACTTGCATCCCCGTGAGAGCCGCGGCGGCACCAAACGATTCAGGGATCGGGCGGTGCCGTGACCAAGCTTCGTGGGGATGTTCGGCTTGGCCTCGGTGCGAATCTCGGACAGTTCTCGCTCCTCGTCGTGGTGAACGCGTTCGTCGGCGCGATGGTCGGGTTGGAGCGCTCGATCCTCCCGGCGATCGCCGAGCACGACTTTCACCTTGCCGCCCATGCCGCGGTGCTGTCGTTCATCGTCGCGTTCGGCATCTCGAAGGCGTTCACGAACTATCTCGCCGGTCGCCTGTCCGACATCATCGGGCGAAAGCGCGTCCCCCTCGTGCGCCATGATCTGGAACAGCTGTAGCGCGCTGATCGCCTGTTCGGTCGAGTCGAGCTCGTCGGTGTCGACGATCGAAAGCGCGTCATCGCCGGCAGCGACGCACGCAGGCAGGGATAGCAGAATCGTCGTCGGGAGCTTCGAAGTGTTCGTCATGCCGGACAGAGCCCTGCCGCGATCGGCTGTTCCAGGAAATCGTCAGGGACCTCTCGAGCTGTTACGGTGGACCGAGATCGCGATGTCAGACGCCCCACGCTATCGAGTCGAGAACGGCGAGTCGATCGTCGACGTCCGGCTGACAAGCATCGAGCAGCTGTTCGACAATCGCGATCCGGCGCCGTTTCGCGAGCGCGATCTCGATCCCCAGCTCGTCGAGTATCTCGTCGATGTCGGCGAGGATCTCGTCGCGCACGCACACTTCCGCATCATCTTCTGGCTGGACACGCCGTGCGCGCTCCACGAGATCGAGGTTCCGTACCGCGCGCACCTCCAGTACGAGCTCTCGCGCACCGATCGTGTTCGTCGTCGCCATCGTCGTGCGGGCTGGTTCACGCTCGGCCTCGCGTTCGTCTCCATCGTGATCCTGGTGTCACTCTCGGAGCTCGTCGGGCGCATCGTTCCGGGCACGCTCGGAGCGGGTCTCCGGGAAGGCCTGTTGATCTCGGGCTGGGTCCTCATGTGGCGTCCGATCGAGGTGCTCGTCTACGACAGCATTCCGTGGCGACGATCGCGCCGGGTGCTGCAGCGGCTGATCGACGCTCCGATCGAGGTCGCTCGACGGGAGTCAGCGCCGTAAGGAATGCTCGATATTCGTGCGCTGGTCAGCTCGAAGCTCGGAGAATGTGGCGGAAGCGCATGGGAATCGAACCCACCAAGCCGCTGCTCGCGCAGAGCTTCATCGGTTTTGAAGACCGAGGCCGGCACCAGTCCGGCACGCACTTCCATCGCGCACGCTAGCAAATCCGCGCGCCGCGATCACTCGACGCGGGTACACGTCGAGATAGAGCGGCGACGTCGATGAGCGCGATCATGACCCAAACGGCGACGACCGCGATGTCACGTCCTTTTGCGCGAATTCGTTAGGGTTCGCGCAAACGCTGCAGCCCCAGGATATTCACTACACCGATTGGCTCGAACCGCCGACACTGACCTCGATCTGGTGTGCCCGCGGTCGAACTAGCTGGGATGTGTCCGCGTGCGGCAGATGGCCAAAAGCCAACGAAGACCGTACTCGCGGACGTCGACCAAGCATTTCTGATCGCCATCCCGCTCCTGGTCGCGAGTGTCGCGATCTTCCGTCCAGGGATGGCCGGACTGTGGGCCGTGGTAGGCCTGGCGACCGCGGCGATCATCGGTGGCTTCGCGTTGCTCGGACGGTCGGGCCGCGCGCCGTGGCGTGGTGCGGTGTATTCGATCGTAACCCTCGTGGCCGCGATCGGCGCGCTGTGGACGCTGGGGCCGCTCACCGGCGTCGGGGCGATGTTCGGCCTTTCGATCTCGTGCGCGGCCGCGTTCCTCGACTGGCGGGGATCGTTTGCGGTGATCGTGATCGCGGCGCTCGCCGTCATCGTGAGAACGCTCGTCGGCGGCGCGGTCGGCATGCAGCCGATCACCGCGGGGCAGTACGCGATCACGCTGTCGATGTGGGGGGCCACCGCTCTCGCGAGCGTCTTGCTGTTGTGGATCGCTCGCCGCCTGCTGCGATCGCTGTTCGCGTGGCTCGAAGCGTCGTACACGCACACCGCGAACGCCTACGAGCGCGAGGCCGAGACACGCCGCGAGATCGAGCGCTCGCGGAAAGAGCTCGAGGAGCTCGCACGGGTGCAGATGGTCGGTCGCTTGGCCGGCGGAGTCGCGCACGACATCAACAACGCACTCGCGGCGATCCTCGCGGCCGCCGACGTCCTCGGCGCGGATGTCTCGACACCGGATCAGCGACGCCAGCTGGCCGAGCTCGAGTCCGCCTCGCATCACGCGGCGGATCTCGTTCGCGATCTGTTGTGGACCGGGCGCCGCTTTCCGATGTCGAGCACGGCGAGCGCGACCCTCGATGCCGTCGTGCGGACGTGCATGGAGCGAGTGGGGCGCGTGTCGCGAAAGATCGCTGTCGAGATCCACATCGGTCATCGCATCGAGCTCGCGATGTCTCCCGAGCACCTCGACCCGATCGTGTTCGGTCTCGTCATCGGCGCGGAGCGCGCGGGCGTGCGGAAGCTCGTTCTGTCGGCGGCGCTGGTCGACGCGAGCGAACGCGTCGCGCTCGTGTTCGAGTCACTCGAAGCGCACGCGCCGGCGACGGAGTCGCGAGCGATGCAATCACAGCTCGCGATCTCCGCTGCGCGCGAGCTCGTCGGTCAATACGCGGGCACGCTTGTCACGCGCGGCCACGAGGACTTCGGCCAGATCACGCTCGAGCTTCCGATCGCGCCGGGACAGCACGTGACCGCGAACGTCCCCATCCCGGCGATTCGCACGGCCCTCGTCGTCGAGGACGAGCCGATGGTGCTGCGGCGGTTGTGTCAGCTCGTCGCGCGCCGCGGCTACGAGGTCTCGAGCGCGAGCACCGTCGCCGAAGGAATGGCGCGCCTCGGTGATCAGCCGGATCTGCTGATCACCGATCTGCAGCTCCCCGACGGCTCCGGGGAAGAGATCGCGCTCGCCTCGTTCGAGGCAAATCCGCTGCGCCCGATCGTCGTGTGCTCGGGGTTCTCCGCAGACGACGTGCGGCGAGGCCGACTCCGCGATGCGCCGCTGACGTTCCTCGCGAAGCCGTTCACCACGGCAGACTTCGAGGCTGCGATCTCGTGATGGCTCCGTTCACCACGCCGATCTCCGACGTGCTGCGCACGCGCGTTCGCCGCGGTATCGACTTCGCGATCTTCCTCGGCAGCGCGCTCGCCTCGGTCATCGCGGTCATCGATATCGCGGACGGGACCTCGACCGATCCGCTCGTCGCCATCGTTATGATGGTCGGGTTGGTGGTCGGACTCCTCGGCCTCACGGGCCGCGCGTCGTGGTCACCGGTCGCCTACGTGATCCTCGCGCTGATCGCGAACGTGGTCTACCTCGCCGCGTACGGCCCGTGGGTCGGTCTCGGCGTGATCTATGTCCTCGCGACGGCGCTCGCGTTCCTGTTCATGTCGCCGCGTTGGTCGCTCGTGGTGATGATCTCGCTCGCCACGACGCCGCTCGTCGTGGGCGTGCTGTTCGAGCTCCACGCGTTCTCGCACGCGAGCGTGCTCGCCGTCGACAATTCGCGGCAATGGCAACGCACGACCATCACTGCAATCACGGGCTTCGTCGGCGTGGGCATCCTCGTGCAATTCACGGTGGCACGGCTCGTCAATGCTCGAAGAGACATCGAGGAGGCCGCGATCACCGAACACGCACAGCACGTGGAGCGCGAGCGCGTCGAGGCAGAGGTCGGGCGAGCACGGCGCGCGGAGTCGATCGCGCTCCTCGGCGCCGAGGTGGCGGTCGATATCGGCGCTGCCCTCGCGATCATCCACGCGAAAGCACGCGCGCTGTCGAGCGAGCTCCACGGCGACGTGGCGAGAGACTGCCTGAGCGACATCCTCGAAGTCGCGAGCACCGCGAGCGACACGATGCGCTCGCTGACCATCTTCGCTCCCGAGAACTACGTCGCGACGCGCGGCAACGCATCCGACGCTGGGCTCGCGTTGCCCAAGCTCGTGCGCCGCATGATCCCACCTCGCATCACCCTCGAGGTGACGAGCGATCCCGATACGTGGGTCGGCATCGGGACCACCGATCTCGCTCGCATCCTCGCGAACCTCACGCTGAACGCCCGCGACGCGATCGTGGACGAGGGCACGATCTCGGTGGCGATCAAGCGCGCGGGGGATTACGTGGAGATCGAAGTGCGCGACTCCGGGACCGGCATGAGCCCCGAGGTGCTGGCGAACTTGTATCAACCGTTCTTCACGACGAAGGCGATCGGACGCGGGACGGGCTTGGGGCTCGCGACGACGAAGATCTATGTCGAGCGAGCGAACGGCACGATCAGCGTCGATAGCGCGCTCGGCCGCGGCACGACATTCGGGATCCGGATGCCGGCGATCTGAGTCACCTGCGGGTGGACCCTACGGCGTCGGCACGATCACCGGCGTCAGGCTCGATACGCTGGCGCCGTCGCCGAGCTGTCCCGAATCGCCTCGGCCCCAGCAGCGCAGCGTGCCGTCGGCGCTCCGCGCGCACGCGTGATCGTAACCGAGGGCGATCTCGACGATGTCCGACGGCAGACCCTCGACCGCGACGGGGGTGGGCTCGTTATTCGTCGTGCCTTGGCCGAGGCGTCCGAAGAGTCCGTTGCCCCAGCAGCGAACCGCACCGCCGACGATCGCGCACGAAGCATCGAAGTCCATCGGCCCGCCGTTCGCGACGACGGAGGTGACGTTGGCTCCGAGGCTCGGAACCGCGACCGGCGATGCACTGTTCGTCGACAGGCCATTGCCGAGCTCGCCCATCGTGCCCTGTCCCCAGCAGTACGTAGCGTCGGCGACGAGCGTGCATGCATGCCATCCACCGAGCGACGGCAATCGCTTCGTCGCGGCGCTCGCGACCGGAACGTCAGAGCTATTCGGGGTGAACGAGCCCGTACCGAACGTGCCGCTGTCGTTGTGGCCCCACACCGAGACGCTGTCGTCGACGAGGAGCGCCATTGTGTGATCGTTGCCGGAGTCGACGGCGACGGCCGTGGTCGGAAGCGCGACCAAGACCGGCGTCATCGAGGAGCCCGCAGCGCCATTCCCGAGACAGCCCACTTGCTCGACGCCCCAACAGTAGACGGCGCCTGCAGCGACGGCGCACGTGTGCTCTTCGCCCGCGCTGATCGATGTCACCGGCGTGGGAAGCATGGTGACCGCGACGGGCATCGCGCTCGCCGGGACACCCGTGCCCGGCGGTGCGTTGCCCCAGCAGTAGGCCGCGTCGTCGACGATCGCACAGCCATGTCCTTCCCCTTGCGCGATCTGCGTGACCGTACCGGGGGGCACCGCGATCGCGGCGGGGGACGCGCGATTCACGCTTCCGCCGTCGCCGATCTCGCGGTTCGTGCCGCGTCCCCAGCAATAGCCGCGGCCCTGAAACACGCCGCAGGTCGTCTGGTCTCCCGCGAACACGCGCGACCAGTTCGTGACGGCTGCGTCGTCGACGACGGCGTCCCCAGCCGCGCTCTCGATAAAGCCCACGCGACCGCATGCGCAGAGCGCAGCGACCGCCATCGACCACGGGCTTCGCACACGGACAGTATCGCTCGGGCAGCCGCATGCCGGCCATCTAGCGACGTTGATCGAGTCGCTCTCGCGTCTACAATCGAACGATACGGTGGACGGCCCTGGTGATGACAGCGGTGCTGGTTAGTTCGCGGGAACGATCGAGACCGACGCGGTCTGGGCAACACCGTCGAGCTCCGCGCGCAGCTGCGTCGTCCCGACGGACATGCCCTCGAGCGTGCCGTCACTATAGAGACGGGCGACATGCGGATCGTCCACCGTCCACAGCGCGCGGGCCGTGACATCGACGAGCTCGTCCGCCGTGTTCGTCGCGATCGCCGCGAGCGACACTTCGCCGCCGATCGGCGCGTTGATGCCGCCGGGGCGCAGGACGAGCGAGACCGTCACGGGTGGAAGGATCGTGGTCGGTACGTGGAGGACCGCGTCGCGATAGATGAGGTGCACGGTGGTGTGGCCTTCGCCCACCGCGTGCAGATCGAACTCGCGCTGGTTCGCGGACAGCTGGACGGTGACGAGGGCGGGATCGTCCACCTCGACGAGGAACGAGCTCAGCGGTGGGAGCGATCCGAGCGCGGTGAGACCGAGCGGGCGGGTGACGCCACGGGGCAGCTCGACCGGTGACGCCTCGAGTCCGTAGGTGGAGTCCTCGATGCAGGCACTCGCGGTCAGGGCAAGCAGGCAGGCCAGCGTTCGCGACATCGACGATCCCTCCACAGATCGTCGTTATCCGAGGTCGGCGGGCGGGGCGAGATTTTGGCGCTCCCGGGTGGAGCCACGCCTACACGAAATCCACCGAAGGTGGCGATATGCCGGAGGTCTTTCTCCGAACAACGCTGGGGGACGGATCGGGATGTCCCGCAAATCGGACCTGACGCGAGTGACGTGCGTCTCCTATACTACGAAGGCCCGCGATGCCGACGCAGCGCCGACATAGACGGGAGAGCGAGAAGACATTGTGGGCTGCAGCGATTGCAGCGCTGCTCGTGCACGGGTCCGTCCTCGGTAGCGTCGAGGCATTCGATCTGTCTCTCGCCGGCGATGGCTTCGCGGTGAAGCGGGACGTGCTCGCGAACGTGATCGAAGACGCCGATCTGAAGACGACCTGCAGCGGCGACGTTCTCCTCGCGACGAGCGGTCGCATGATGATGTGCCTCGCGCCGTGGAATTCGGACACCGTGGAGCTGTGCCGCGAGAACGCGCTGACGATGATGTGGATGGATCTCTCGGCGTGCACACCGACGAACGATGCCGTCGCGACCTCGCCGGTGATGCTCGTCCCGCAGCGCCAGGCGGAGAAGCTCGCCGCGATCGATCCCGAGCCGCTCCTCCAAGAGTTCAAGCAGCAGCAGGAAGAGGAGAAGGTCAAGCCCGTTCCGCCTCCGCAGCCGCAGCAAGCGCAGCAAGCACCGCCGCCACCTCCGCCGCCGCAGCGTCCGGCGCAGGTCGTCGAGGTCGCGAAGCCCAATAGCGAGAAGGAGCCCGACAACGCGCGGTTCCTCTCGGAGCACAACGTCGTCGTCGAGAAGCAGAAGGTCGCGCGCGGTTCCGTGCAGGAGCCGATGGTGGCGAAGAGCAAACCCGAGGAGCTGCAGGCCAAGAACGATCCCGAAGAAGCTTCGATGAAGGAGCTGCCGAAGGAAGAGCCGGGCAAGCAGCCGAAGGCCCCCGACGTGCCGGGCAAGCTCGCGATGCGTCCGCCCGGAACGCAGCAGCCATCGGAAGCGCCGCAGGAAGCGCGCGAGAAGGGCTCGACCACGGGCGACAAAGGCCCGCTCGTCGCCGATGGGTTCGTCCCGCGGCGCGGCGATGGATCGATCGAGCAGGATCGTCGCGAGAAGGGCGAGCTGCAGAAGGGCACGCAAGGCGCCGGCGGTGGCTCGCCGCAAGTGCCGAACCTGAAGCCCACCGCGGAAGCGCTCGAGCGCGCGCTCGGCGGCGGCTCCGTCGATCACCTCGAGGACGTCGAGAATGGCGACGAGACCGCGCTGTCCGCGAAGCGCTGGGTGTACGCGACGTTCTTCAATCGCTTGAAGCGCCAGGTCGCACAGAACTGGGATCCCGCGACGGTGTGGCGGCGCACCGATCCCGACGGCAACAAGAACGGCTTCAAGACCCGCGTCACCGAAGTACGCGTCAGCTTGAACGCGAAGGGTGACCTGTCGAAGATCGTCGTGACCAACCCGTCGGGCGTCGCGGAGCTCGATGAAGAAGCCGTGCGCTCGTTCCACGCGGCCGCGCCGTTCCCGAACCCGCCCGACGGTCTGGTCAATAAAGACGGCCAGATCACATTCGCGTTCTCGTTCTTCTTCGAGATCGGGTCGCCGCGCACGTCGTGGCGCGTGATTCGCCAGTAACTGATCTAGGGTAGGGCGGTGGGCCCCCGCGACAGCCGCCGCACCGCCGCGATCCTCTCGATCGCGGTGCTTCTCGTCGTCGCGTCGCCGATCCTGCGCGAGCCGTGGAACGACGGCTTCCCGCTGTCGCCGTACGCGATGTTCGCGTTCGCGCGCCCGACGAAGCTGACGATGGACTATGGCCTCGGCGAGACGGCGACCGGCCAGCGGGTCTACCTCACGCCGCGGATCGTCGGCTCCGGCGAGGTGCTGCAAGCGCTCAACGTGATCGCGCGCGCCCGGGCAGCGGGGAAGCTGCCCGAGCTGTGCGCGACCATCGCCGCGCGCGTCGCGACGCTACCGAAGTATCGCGATGTCGTCGCGATCCGGATCGTCAGCGGTACGCATGACGCCGTCGAGTTCTTGGTGCGCGATCAGATCGGCAAAGAGGTCGAGCGTGCGCGCTGCGTGGTGAAGCGATGAGCGATCGCGTCGACACCACCGGGCGCGGCGATGCACCGTCGCGAATCTCCGCGTGGTGGTTCGCGTCCGCGCCGGCGGAGCGATTGGCCGCCGTGCGAATCCTCGTCGGTACATTCGCGTTCTGCTGGGTCACGTTCCGTCTCTACGAGTTCTGGTCCGTCGCGAAGCTGCCGGCGCAGCACTTCAAGCCGACGGGCGTCGTGCGCGTGCTCGACGCGCCGCTGTCACCGGATCTCGTGCTCGCGATCGGCATCGTCACCTCGGTGCTGCTCGCCGCGTTCGTTCTCGGCATCCTGCATCGCTACCTCGCGCCGCTCGCCGCGCTGTGTCTTCTGTGGACGATCACGTATCGCAATTGCTGGGGGATGATCTTTCACACCGAGAACCTGCTCGTCCTGCACGTCCTCGTGCTCGCATTCACGCCGTCGGCGGATGCACTCGCGATCACGCGGCGGCGCGACCCGGCTCCCACCGGCTACGGATGGGTGTTGAAGCTCCTCGTCGCGATCACCGTCGTGACCTACGTGCTCGCGGGCATCGCGAAGCTGCGCATCGCCGGCATGGCGTGGCTCGATGGCGAGCAGCTCCGCAACCAGATCGCGGTCGACAACCTGCGCAAGGCGCTGCTCGGCGACTCGATCGCCCCGCTCGCGACGCCGTTCCTCGATCACCCGAGCGGCTTCACCGTGTTCAGCGTGATGACGATCATCCTCGAGCTCGGGGCGGTCGTGGCGCTCGTCGGCGGGCGGGTCGGCCGGTGGTGGGCATTCACGGCCTGGGGGTTCCACGTCGGGGTGGTCGCGTTGATGAACATCTGGTTTCCCTATCCACTACTGGGGCTTGCGTACCTGCCGCTGTTTCGCGCCGAGCGCCCGTTCGAGTGGGTGCGCCGCCGCTGGCGCGCACGCCGAGGAATGCCAGCATCGTGACATCGGTTGCAGCAGTCCTTCCCGCTGGCGAATCCCGCTTGCTCTCAAAACTACGTCTGTAGTAATGCTACGAAGGTCGTCGTAATGCGCCGCGCCCCCTCGTCCCCCGACCTCACGACCGCCGAGCTGCGGGTGATGAAGGCGTTGTGGGAGGTCGAGCACGGCACGGTGGCCGAGGTGCGTAGCGAGCTCGCTCGACGCGGCCAGGATCTGGCGTACACCACGGTGATGACGCTGCTCGGCCGCCTCGCGGGCAAGGGCGCCGCGCTGGTCGACAAGGAGCGCGAGCCGTTCGTCTATCGCCCCGCGCATCGCCGCGAGTCGGTGCTGCGCGATCGCCTGCGCGAGTTCATCGCCGAGGTGTTCGACGGCAAGGCCGACTCGCTCGTGTTGAACCTCGTCGAGGACGAGACGTTGTCTCGCGCCGAGCTGCGCGCGATCGAAAAGACGATCGCCGATGCCGAGCGCCCCCGTGTCATCGACAAGAGCTCGGCAAAGCCGGAGCGCTCGGGAGAGAAGAAGTGAGCAACGTCGTGCACGCGGGCATGGTCGCGAAGGACGCGCTGTCCACGCTCGGCATGATGGCCGTGCAGGGCACCGTGCTCGCACTGTTCGCGGTCGCGCTCGTTCGCCTCGGGTTTCGTTCCTCGCCGGGTGGCTCGGTGGCCCGGCCTGCGTGGCGGGCGGCGATCTGGACCATCGTGCTCGTGAAGTTCGCACTGCCGTGGGGCCCGGCGATGCCGTGGTCGCTCTCGGATCTGTTCGCATCGCTGTCGACGACGCCGGCCGTGCACGCGCCGGTCGTGATGCCGATGACGACGGGGGCGGCCATCGCACCGTCGGTGTGGCCCGCGATCGGGTGGCTCTCGCTCGCCGCGATCTGGCTCGCCGGCGCGACCTTCGTGTTCGCACGCGCGATGCGTGCGCAGCGCGCTGCGGTGCGCATGGCTCGCTCGGCACCGCCCGCGTTCGGCGACGCGAGCCTGCTCCTGTCCGAGCTCGCCGCGAAGATGCGCGTCCGGCGGGCGCGCCTCGTCATCGGCGACGACGCGACGGGCCCGTTCGTCGTCGGCCTCTTGCGCCCGATCATCGTCGTGCCGCCCGCGCTGCTCGCGGATCGCGCGCTGCTGCGTGCGGCGTTGCTCCACGAGCTCGCGCACGTCCGTCGCTTCGATGCGATCGGTCGCGCGGTGCAGCTCCTCGCCACGTCGCTGTTCTTCTTCTGGCCGGTGGTTCGCCTCGTCGGCAAGCGGCTCGATCTCGCGCGCGAAGCGGCGTGCGATGCGTGGGCGCTCGAATCGTCCGAGGTCTCGCGGCCGGCGTACGCACGCCTGCTCGTCAACATGGCCTCGCTCCGCGCGACGGCCGCGGCCAACCTCGCGGTGCGCCGCACGCTCGACGCGCGCGTGTCCGCGGTGCTCGGCCCGTCGGTGCGCGCACGCCTCGGCATCGTGCACTGGCTCGCGCTCGCCGTGTTCGCGGTCATCGCGCTCGGCGGCGCCCGCCCGGCGACGGCGCACGGCCAGGACGAGACGTGCCGCTACACGCCCGAGCTCGCGAATGCGCTGTACGTCGCGCACCCGGAAGCGGACCGCGACGGCAACGGTCACCTCTCGAAGGACGAAGCGTGCGAGTTCCAGGTCGAGTTCGTGCGTGCCCGCGCGAGCGGAACGCCGAGCGGACCGCAGGTCTCGACGCTGTCTGATGACGCCCAGCAGCAGCTCGACGAGTTGCTGTCGGAGCCCCTGTGTTGCAATTGCGGCCCGAGTGATGGGATGACTCCCGCGCCCGGTCCGGCTGGATCTGTGGATACGAGTTGCCAACGAGTCGAAGGAGAAGCCCCGTGAAGAAGCTTGGATTCATCGCCCTCATCGCTGCGGCCGCGGCGTGCACGCCCGATACGAAGAACAACGAGCGCAAGCTCGACGAGATGTCGAAGGACATCCGTGAAATCAAGGCATCGCTCGCCGCGATCCAGAAGGGCGGCCTCGGAGCCGGCGCAGCTCAGCAGCGCCCGGCACGCGCCGAGCCCGATCGCGCGAAGACGTACGCGGTGCCCATCGATGGCGACGCGTTCGACGGTCCGGCCGACGCGAAGGTCACGCTGGTCAAGGCGTACGATTACGCGTGCCCGTACTGCGAGAAGGTCCGCCCGACGATGAGCGACCTCCGCGCGAAGTACGGCAACGACCTCCGCATCGTCTACAAGCAGCTCGTCGTTCACCCGCGTAACGCGATGGCCTCGGCGCTCGCGTTCTGCGCCGCGAACGAGCAGGGCGGCTACGCGAAGGCGAAGGCGCTCGACACGCTGCTCTGGGACAAGGGCTTCAAGGCGCGCCAGCTCGACAACTCCGACGTGGCCGCGGCCGCGGAGGCCGGTGGCGGCGGTGGCGGCAAGTGCTGGGACGCACCCGGTGGCTGCCCGATCGTCGTCGGCTTCGCCCAGGAAGTCGGCCTCAACGTCGACAAGTTCAAGGCCGACATGAAGGGCAAGTGCCAGCAGCTCGTGCAGAAGGACATGGGCGAGCTGCAGCGCCTCGCTGTCGGCGCGACGCCGTCGTTCTTCATCAACGGTCGCTTCCTCTCGGGCGCGATGCCGATCGAGAACTTCAGCGCGCTCATCGACGAGGAGCTCAAGAAGGCGAACGAGCGCATCCAGCAGGGAACGCCCGCGGCCGACTACTACAACCAGTGGGTCATGCAGAAGGGCCTCAAGACCGTCGAGCGCCCCGCGCAGTAAGCGCCCGACGAAGAAGTGATGCTCGGCCGGCTCGAGAGAGTCGGCCGTTTTGCATTTCGGGGTAGGGTGAGGCGTGGCGAAGCCATCTGCGATTCCCGAGCGCAACTGGGTCAACATCCAGTGGCTCGCGCGTCTTCGCTGGGCGCAGATCGCGGGACAGGCCGCGACCGTGATGGTCGGTCAGTTCCTGCTCGACGGCGCGCTGCCGATCCTCGGCCTGCTCGGCGTGATCGGCGTGGGCCTCGTGTCGAACCTGTACCTCGAGCTGTACTTCTTCGGCGAGCGGCAGCGGCCCGGCAAGAACGGCATCCCCGCGCGCGAGGTTCACGAGTGGCAGACCGCGCTCGTGATGATGCTCGACATCGCGATCCTCACCGCGCTGCTCTACCTGACCGGCGGCACGAGCAATCCGTTCTCGTTCCTGTACCTCGTGCAGATCGCGCTCTCGACGGTGCTCCTCCGCGCGTCGTGGACGTGGATGCTCGTCGGTCTGTCGTTCGTGTCGTTCGGTGTTCTGCTCGCGACGCCACCGACGATCACGATCCCCGAGGACAGCCGCGCGATCGGCATGTGGGTCGCGCTCGGCGTTGCATCGGCGTTCGTCGTCTACTTCTTGCGCCGCATCAACATCGCGCTCGCGGTGCGCGAAGAAGAACTGACCGAAGCGCGCGAGCTCGCCGCGCGACAAGAGCGCCTCGCATCGCTCGCGACGATGGCGGCCGGCGCCGCCCACGAGCTGTCCACGCCGCTCGGCACCGTCGCGCTCGCCGCGAAGGAGCTCGAGCGCGCGCTGACCAAGACCGAGGGCATGGCCGAGCTCGCGGCGGACGCGCGCCTGATCCGCGAGCAGGTGGGCCGCTGTCGCGTGATCCTCGATCAGATGCAGCAGGGCGCCGGCACCGTCGGTGAAGGCGTCACCCCGTGCTCGATCGGCGAGCTGATCGACGAGACCCTCGTCGGTATTCGCGCGACCCCCGCGGTGGTGAAGGATCTCCCGACCGACCTCGCGAAGGTGGCCCTGCGCCTGCCACCCCGCGCGGTCAGCCAAGCGCTGCGTTCGCTCGTCACCAACGCGCAGGACGCGTCCCCGGCGACCACCTCGGTCGTCCTCGTCGTGCGGCGAGATGACGCGACCCTCGCGATCTCGATCCGCGACCGCGGTCCCGGCATCCCGGCCGAAGTCCTCGAACGCATTGGCGAGCCGTTCTTCACCACCAAGGCCCCCGGCCGCGGCATGGGACTCGGGCTGTTTCTGGCCCGTGCCGTCATCGAGGGGGTCGGCGGAACCATGCAGATCGACACGAGCTCCGAGGGAACCGAGGTCCGGGTCCGGATCCCGACCGACGTGGCGACGGTGGGACCCGAGCCAATCGGGCTGCAAATCGTGCGGGGAGACGAATCTTCTGCACCGGCAATGGTATCCAAGCCCGCATGACCAGCCCTGCCGAGCAGAAGCCGTCGATGCTGATCGTCGACGACGACGAGGTCTACCGCAATCGACTCGCGCGCGCGTTCGTCGATCGCGGATACGACGTGCGAACCGCGCAGGACTACGACACCGCGGTCGCCGCCGCACAACACGAGTCGCCCGAGTTCGCGGTCGTGGATCTCAAGATGCCCGGCAAGAGCGGCCTCGAGCTCGTGAAGGCGCTCGTGGAGATCGATCCGTCGACGAAGTCGGTGGTGCTCACGGGCTACGGATCGATCGCCACCGCGATCGATGCCGTGCGCCTCGGCGCGACGTACTACCTCTCGAAGCCCGCGGACGCGGATGACATCGTGCGCGCATTCGCTCGCGCCGAAGCACCGCCGCTCGAGCCCCCGGGGGCCGACGGTGCGGACTTCAAGGCGCCATCGCTCGCGCGCGCCGAGTGGGAGCACATCAACCGCGTGCTCTCCGATGCGGGCGGCAACATCTCCGAGGCAGCGCGCCGCCTCGGCATTCACCGCCGCAGCTTGCAGCGCAAGCTCCAGAAGTACCCGCCGAACAAGTAGCCGAGCGCGGCGGCGGAGCAGTCGTCTTCTGCGACGGGAGATCCTTCGCGTAGTCCGCGAGGCCCCGGAGATCGACGGTGCGCAGGATGCGCTGTCGGGCCTTGGTAGCGCCGCGCGTACACGTGCAGCCACGAGATCAGCGCGCTTACATCGCCAGGTGACCGCGAGGTCGTGTGCCACCCACTGGCCATGTCGCGCCGCGCATGCTTGTATCGTCGACGATGTCCCCGCCGTCGTCGCGCGAGCCCGAAGCTCCGCGCGAGCCCGATGCTCCCCGCGAGCCCTCGATGCTCGGCGAGCCATCGCGCGGCACCGCCCTCGAGCCTCCGGCGGAAGCAAAGGCGCGCGGCACGGATTCGTCGACCCCCGCGATCCGAAGCCCCGGCTCGCCGCAGGCGGGTCCCTCGCTGGCCTGGATCGTTCTTGCACATACGATCGGTGGTCTGGCGATCGGCGCGCTCGAGGCCGCGCGGCTGGGCGGCGCATCGCTCGCGATGGTGCTCGTGCCGCTGTTCGCCGCGGCCGGGGTGATCGCGGGCGCGATCGTCGCGGGCATCACGCGGATCGTTCGCGATCGCGGGCCGTGGTTGACCGCGTTCACGCTCGCGTCGCCGAGCCTCGTCGTGATGGTGCCGGTCGCGCGCACGCTGTTCCAGGGCGCGTTCGCGCAGACGCTGCCGATGGCGGCCGCGTTGCCGTACCTCCTGCCGCTCGTGGTGTGGTTGGGGGTCGCGCTCGTGATCGCCGGTGGCCGATGGCTATTGCGCGCGAGCGATCTGACAACGCGATCGTTGGCGATCCTCGGCTGCGCCGGTGCGCTCGGCGGGATCGTGTGGGCCGAGCGGCACGTGCTGAAGAGCGGCTATCCCGATGCACATGTCGCTGCGACGCTCGCGGTGATCGTGCTCGCGGGCTGCACGCTGCGCGTCGCGTGGCGGGGACGCGTGTCGCCGTATCTCGCGGCGGTGATCGCGGCGCTGTCCCTCGGAACGGCGCTCGCGTCGACGGTCGATGGCCTGTCGTCGCCGCGCGATCGCGAGGTGCTCGTCATCGCCGGTGACCAGGGCAAGGATCTCGTGCGGCTCGTACGCGCGCTCCGCGATGCCGATGGCGACGGCAGCTCGGTGCTACTCGGTGGTGGCGATTGCGACGATGGCGATCCGAGCCGGCATCCCGGCGCGATCGATCGCGTCGGCGATGGGATCGATCAGGACTGCGACGGCAGCGATGCGACGCCGCCGCCCGCACCGCCCGCACCACCGCCGCCCGCGGATCTCGCGACCTGGCGTGCGACCGCGCCGGTGCAGGAGCTCCTCGCGCGTACCAAGACGATGAACGTGTTGTTCATCACCGTCGACGCGCTGCGGTTCGACGTGCTCGCACCCGAGACCGCCGATCGCGCGGAGTTCCCGAACCTCACGAAGCTGCTCGACGAGAGCGTGTGGTTCACGCGTGCGATCGCGCCCGCGGCCGGCACCGATGTCTCGCTCGGGACGCTGCTCACGGGCCGCATCGATCCGTTCCAGGAGATCGAGTGGACGCTGCCGGAAGCGATGAAGAACCTCGGGCGCCGTACGGCGAGCGCGTTGCCGAAGGAGGTCGATCGCTACGTCGGCGAGACACTGCTCCGGCGCGGGATCGATCGAGCGCGCACGGTGCACACGGATTGGGACACCGACGATGTCGGCGATCACGTCAGCGCGCCGGCGACGACGCTCGAGGGAATTCGCGCCCTCGACGACGCGCGGGATGCGAGCTGGTTCGTGTGGCTGCACTACTTCGACGTCCACGAGCACCATCAGATCGACGTGCCGAAATCGCTGCGCACCGCGGTCAGCGATGCGGGCGGCAAGAAACGTCACTCGTACCGCGCGCTGCTCCTCGCGATCGATCGCGAGGTCGCGCACATCCGCGCCGAGCTCGAGCAGCGCGGCCTCGCCGACAAGACGATCATCGTGTTCGCGAGCGATCACGGCGAATCGCTCGGCGAGGATCCGCGCTTGGGCGAGACGCACGGCAAGGTCGCGTACGGATCGCTCGTTCGCATTCCGTTCGCGATCCACATCCCCGGCGTCGCGCCGGCCGTGCGCACCGACGCGGTCACGCTCGTCGATGTCGCGCCCACGATGCTCGGACTCCTCGGTCAGCCGGACGCGATGCAGCCACTCGACGGCATCGATCTGTTGCCCTCGGTTCTCGATGCGCCACCGGCGCTGCGCCCGATGAAGCGCGCGCTCACGATCCACGAGGAGCTGCAGTGGGGCGTGGTCGACTGGCCGTATCAACTGATCGTTCGCCCGGCCGACGACGTCGTCGAGCTCTACGATCTCGAGGCGGATCCGGCGCAGCGCGACAACCTCACGACGAAGCATCCGGAGGTGGTGGCGCGGCTTCGCGCTCGGTTCGCGGAGGCTCCGCAGGTGCGCGTCGACCGAACGATCGATGGACGGAAGTGGCGAGAACGGCGAGCGCAACCACCGCTGCACCGTGTGCCGCGACCAGCAGCAGCGGCGACATCCACGCCGTGACGTAGGGGACGACCGGCGCTGTCGGATCGCCGACGAGCGCGTTCCACGCACCCGCCGCCGTGACCGCCGCGGCGACCGCCGCGAACGGCAGCGCGAGCTGCGCGACCACGACGCGCGCGATCGGCGTGCGATACACGCCGACGGCGGTCGATGCCATCGCGACCGCGAGCGCCGGCAACCACGCGAGGTACATGTCGCGACCCTCGGGCTTGTAGATCATCGGCGTCGACAGCGACGGCAGACCGCGGATCGCGATCAGCAGCGCGCCCGCCATCACGAACCACCACGGCGCGAGGTACCACTTGCGCACGCCCCACGACGACAGCGCGAGTCCCGCGACGAGAATGAAGATCGCGATCGCACCCGCGCCGAGGCCCATCGGCGGCACGCCTTGATCCGGTGCGAGCGGGCTCGCGACGGCCGCCACGAGCGGACGCCCGCGCGATGCAGGATCCAGCGTCGCGCCGACGGAGTCCGCGATCGCGCGCGCCACGTCGACGATATGCACGGGGCCCGCGACCGCGACGGGCACGCCACCGCCCGCGATGCATCCCTGCACGTGGCGCACGTCGCGCTCTTCGCCGCCGTGGCCACCCGTCGGGATGTGGCCGTGATCCGAGAGCAAGAACCAGCGCGCGCTCGGATCGGCATCGATCAGCGATCCGACGATCGCGTCGGCCTCGGTCGCGGCTTTCAGGTATTCGACGCCGATGCCGTGCTTGTGGCCCGTGGTGTCGACGCGCAACAGGTGCACGAACACGAGCGGCGAGGGGCTCTTCACCGCGTCGAGCGCGCGCGCTTGCCACTGCGTCTTCCACTCCTCGGGCGCGAGGTCCTTGCCGTGCGCCTGCGGATCCATCGCGGGCTCCGCGATCGCGAAGCCGAGCGAGCGCACGATGTAGCCGTAGTACTCGGCCACCGCGTGCGAGCCCGCGATCTGCGCGGGGATGCCTTTCTTGTCGAGCGGGGGCTCGAGCGGACGGTTCGAGCGAAACACCACGCCGGTTTGCTGCTGCGTCAGGCCCGTCCACAACGACACCTCGACAGGCAGCGACACCGTTGGAAAGCCCACGTCGATGTCGAGCGTCGTGCCGGTCTTGCACAGCGCCGTCCAGCGCGGCAGCGTGCTCGCGATCTGCTTCGTGAGTCCGTCGATCAGCACCACCCGCGTGTGCGCCGAGCGCGCGAGCGGCGGTCCACTGCCACCGGGCAGCGGCGCTGGATCCGTGGGCTCCGCGTCGTAGGTCGTGATCGCGCGGATCAGCACGCGCCGTCGCTCGGGCACGATCCACGCGATCGCGCCGAGAATAGCGATGACCACGATGGTAGCGATCCAGTGACGCATGCGATCGAATCAGTTGGCGGAGCCGGAGCCCGCGAGCCCGGCGTCGTCGGTGACCATGGCAGCATCCGGCCCCGGCGTCAGGGGGCCCATCGGCAATTTCCACGGGCCATCGACCAACCGCTCGACGGGCAGAAGCCGCATCACCGACGGCATCACGATGCCCTCCATCACGAGCGCCATGTGCGAGAACTGTGCGCGCAAGTACACGAGCCGCGACGTGCGCGCCTCGGCGGGAAACAGGTCGTACGTCGGCGGGAACCGATCGATCGTGAACGCCTCCGGCAATTTTTGCGCGATGCCCTCACCGCCGAGGATCGTGTCTTCGCCGATCATGATCAGCCGATGCGTCGGCGACGCCTTGTACCACGCGATGATCTTGTCTTCGTCGCCGTACATCGCGTCGATCATGACGATCTGATCGAGCAGCGGCTCGTCGAGCCACGACTCGAGCGTGCGAAACGCGCCGCTGTGGCCCATCGCGACGGTGAGCGCTGCACCGCGCGGCACCCCGGTCTTCTCCTCGACGAGCCGCAGCAGCTCGCCGAGATCGGGATAGTTCACGCCGCTGCGATTGCTGACCGGCGCTTCGGGCGCGACGAACACCGCGTTGAGCGCGCTCGCTGCGAACTGCTCGGGCAGCTGATGCCCCGTCCACGCGGTGTCGACGTTGTCGTAGTAGCCGTGGATGTAGAGGATCGTGGCGCCGGTGTCCGCGTGATAGTTCGCGGGGATCCACACGTGCACCGGACCGCGCGGACCATCGATGCGCAGGTGCTGTCCGCGCGACACCGCTTGCTCGATCGGGCCGGGCGGCGCATCGATCGGCGCCGTCGACGGCACTGGGTCGCTCGCGATCGCGACGCCGATCCAGACCAGGCCCGCGAACGCCGTGAGCCCGAGGCCCGCGGCGATGGCTGTGCGAGCGCGTTGCACGAGGGCGATCGTAGCAAACTCGCGGAGATCGCGCTTACAGCGAATCCCAGGCGAAGGTAGGCGCACGTGCGCCCGCTTCATAAAAGTGCTCGAACAGGAGTACCGCATCGCTCGGCGTGAGTGGTTTCTCGCTTCGTGCGAGGAACCGTCCATCGCCGAACGCGACGATCCGGAGCTCACCAAATTCGAAGCTCGCCATCATCGAGCGCCGCCGTCCGTCGTCGAGCACGTCGAGTCGTAGCGAGCGAATGCCCGACGCATCGAGCCGATACGCTACCTGGCACACGCTCGAGATCGTCGGTTCTGTGTCCGCATCGGCACCGTTGATCGACAGGAAGCGCCGCACCGGGACCTCGGGAGCCTTCACGAAGATCTTCTCGACTGGACCTTCGAGCAGTCTCAGCTCGGGGGCGATGCGCGTGAAGATCGAGCGAATGAAGTCCCATCCGTAACACACGCGATCCGAGCCGTCCTCCGCTGTCTCCCAGTCGATCTCTTCTCGTCGCGTGGCGAGCGCCGCTTCCGCCGCGAACCTCGACGGTAGTCGATGGACGGAGAGTCCGTCGCCGCCGCTTCCTTCATCGAAGTAGCTGACCGATATGACTGGCTCTCCGTTCTTCACGTAGTCCAGATTGCAGCTCATCGAGTACGTCTCGTAACTGTGGGTCAAGCGCTCGTAGCCGGACGGGAGCCGCTTCTCGTCGATCCAATGCTCGTGGAACAACGAGAGCCATCCGCCGGCGCCAACGAGGACGTAGCCGTGACCTTTATCGTCGGTTCGCTCGAGTCGCGCGGCCGCGATGAGCTCGTCCACCGTGATTCCGCGATACAGCTCGTAGTGGCCACGTTCGCCCATTCACCACAGACCCATCTGGGGCGCGACGTGACTCAGCCTGCGCCGCCGCGCAGCACCTTGAGCGTGCTTCGTAGCTTCGCGCGCTCCGCGGGGGCGAGCGCCGCGCGCAAAAGCGCCGAGCCGGGGCACGCCCGCAGGCCCGCCTCGCACGCGGCGACCGCGGCGTCGGGCATCTCGAGCGCTTCGAGGATCATCACCTTCTCGTAGAAGAGATCCTCGAGCAGCCACAGGTCGTCATCGCTACCGAGCTCGAACGCGGCTTCGATCGCGCGCAGCGCATCCGTGTATCGGCCGATGTCCGCGAGCACCGCACCGCGCCAGAACAAGCACTCCGCACGCAGCGGCGCGCGCGACAGGGCCATCTCGGCGGCGGCGAGCGCGGACAGATCGTCCCCCGTGGCCGACTCGACCTGGCACTTGAGCAACCAGCCCTCGACGGAGTCGGGCCGCAGGACCAGGGCGCGATTGACCGCGAGGTTCGCTTCGCCGTCATCCCCCGCACCGAGCATGTCGCGCGCTCTCTCGAGCAGGCGATCGAACTCGGTGTTCGTGGGACGCATTCGCTTCACGCTAACACGCGTGATCGCGGTGTGCCCGCGGAGATTGCCTAGCGAGTGGTGGACTCGTGGATCTCGATCACGTTGCGGTCGGGGTCGCGGATGAAAAATCCGCGCGCGCCCTCGTAGAACTGGATGGGACCACCCGAGAGCACGATGCCGGCGGCCTCGATCGTGGCGCGTGCGGCGTCGAGGTCGGGCACCAGGAGTGCGATGTGCGTGTAGCCCGGGTGCTTCTCGGGGACGTCCATCAGGATGTTCGGGGCGGCAGGATCCGGCGCGTTGAGGACGAGGTTGATCTCGACACCCGCGGCGTTCTTCAGGATCGCGACCGGCTCGGGGCCGATCGGACCGACGGTCTTGTGAAACCCGAGGTGCTCGTAGAACGCGACCGATCGCGCGAGATCGTGGACGCGGACCCCGACATGCGCGATGGCTCGGATGTCGAGAGGCATGGTCAGCCGAGGAACGCGGGGAAGATCGGCGAGCGGCGCTTGCCGAGCTGCTCTTCGATCATCGATTGGATCTGCGCGCGGATCTGATCCGCGAGCTTGTTCACGAGCAGGCGATCTTCGGCACCTTCAGGACCGGCACCCAGATCGATCGGAGCACCGAACGCGATGCGCCACTTGCTCGGCAGCGGCAGAAGGCCACCGGGGCCGAGCCACGGGAACGTGGGCGTCACCGGGATCCACGGGATGCCGATGTTCTTCGCGAACCACGTCACCTTGCCGAGCATCGGCGCGGCTTCTTCGGCGCCCACGACGGCGACCGGGATGATCGGCGCGCCGGTGCGCAGGGCGAGCTTCACGAAGCCACCGCGGCCGAAGCGCTGCAGGCGATAGCGCTCCTTCCACAGCTTGCCCATACCCTTTTCGCCTTCGGGGAACACCGCGACGAGCTCGTCCTTGCGGAGCAGGCGCTCGGCGTTTTCGGGATCGGCGCGCACGCCGCCGATGCGGTTCATGATCGGGCCGAGGAAGGGCAGGTGGAACACCGTGTCCTCGACGAGCGGACGCACGTCACGGCGCGACGGATGATCGCGACGCACGGCATGCATCACCATCGCGCTGTCGTACGGCAGCGAGCCCGCGTGATTCGCGACGAGCAGCGCGCGGCCCTGCGCGGGCACGTGCTCGAGGCCGGTGGTCTCGACGCGGAACCACTTCGAGTAGAGGAACTCGAACAGCCACTCCCAGCGCGCGGTCGCGCGCGGATCGCGACCGAAATCGTCAACGATGTCGGAGCGCCCCATCATCGCCAGGGCACGCCAGCGCTTCCACACACCCTCGAGCGGCAAGCGGCTGCGGAGATCCATCCACAGCGGCGTGCCCTGTTGCTCCATGCGGCGCTCGAGCTCGCGCAGCTCCGCTTGCTCGCGCTCGGTGTTCAAGTACGAGTCCCCGACCTCGGGATCGGTGCGCCCGAACACGTCGGTGTACGGCTGCATGTCGCGATCGCCGAACACGTGATCCACCGCGGCCGCATCGGGCACGCGTGGATCGGCGTCGCCGTACCAGTCGTTGTCGTCGTCGGGATCGTCGGTCATCGTCGCTCTCAGGCCTGTGCTCGTGACACGTCGGTCGCCCCATCCTCGGGCGGCACGCCACCGAAGTCCATGATCGTTCGCTTGATCGAGAGGCGCGGGGCAAAGCCGAGCTCGCGCCGCGCCTTCGCGCCATCGGCCACGCAGAGGTAGAGCAGGAAATCGAGGAACGACGGCGGCGAGCCGACGATCTGGGTCGTCCACAGAAGCTTCGTGATCTGCCGCGCCACGATCTGCGGCATCGGCACGGGCACGCGGCCGAGCAGCGCGAGCACGGTGGTGTAGGGCAGGACGCCTTTGCCGACGATGTTGAACGCACCGGCCGCGTGGCTCTCGACGGCACGTAGCAGCGCGTACGACGCATCCTGCTCGTGCACGAACTGCATCAGCGGATCGTGGCCCATCATCACGGGCGCCACGACGCGCGAGAAGAACCGCGTGTACATGTTCGAGATCGAGGGACCGAGGATCGGCGCGAAGCGAAGCACGCAGACCTCGACGCTCGGGTGCTCTTTGGCAAACCGCTGCACCTGGCGCTCGGCGCGGACCTTGTCGTTGACGAAGCGCGAGTCGCGGTGGCCCTTGAGCTCTGCGTCCTCGACGAGGAAGTTCGGGTTCTTCGGGTGCGCGCCGTACACCAGCGTCGTCGACACCATGACGAACCGCCGCGGCGGGACGCCCGAGCACGCGTTCAGGACGTGCATCGTGCCGACGTCCTCGAGCTCGTGTGCCCACTCGGCCGCGTGCGTCGGGTGCGAGAGGAACGCGCCGTGAACGAACGTGTCGACCCGGTACTTCTGCAGGAGCGTCGCGAGCTCGCTATCGACCGTGGGCTGGGTCAGATCGAGCTTCACGAACTCGACCTTGCCGCCGGGGGCGAGGGCGGGGGGGCGGATATCGAGCGCGAGGACCTTCGTGTAGCGGGGATCCTCTTCGAGGCGGCGCAGCAGCTCCGCACCGAGGTACGTGCATGCGCCGGTCACCGCGACGACGCGGCCGGGGCCGGTGGCGGAGGATGACGAGGGCGACATGGGCGCCTTATAGCTCAGGATCAGGGGACGATCATACGGGCGTGGTACCCCGTAGCCGTGGCCGTGACAGGTGCGCAGGACCCGGTGATCGCGGTGTTGCCGTCCGAGGTGATCGACCAGATCGCCGCGGGCGAGGTGATCGAGCGCCCGGCCTCGGTGGTCAAGGAGCTCGTCGATAACGCACTCGATGCCGGGGCGAGCGTGATCACCGTCGAGACCACGGGTGGCGGTCGCACGACCATCCGCGTCAGTGACGATGGCATCGGCATGTCACCGGCGTCCGCGGTCCTCGCGCTCGAGCGCCACGCCACGTCGAAGCTGCGCAGCGTGAACGATCTCTGGGGCCTCGCGAGCATGGGCTTTCGGGGCGAGGCGCTGCCCTCGATCGCGTCGGTCTCGCGGATGACGCTGACCACGCGCCGCCGGAGCGATCTCGCCGCCACCCGCGTTATCGTCGAGGCCTCGCGCCTCGTCGAGGTGACCGAGGTCGGCGCGCCGGTCGGCACCACCGTCGAGGTCAGCGATCTGCTCGCGAACCTCCCCGTGCGTCTGAAGTTCTTGAAGAGCGACGCCACCGAGGCCACGCACGTCACGGAGCTGTGCGCGCGGATCGCGATGTCGCATCCATCGGTGCACCTGCGCCTCGAGCACAACGGTCGCGCCGCGCTCGAGCTGCCGCCCGATCGCGATCACTTCGCGCGCGCACAGGCGCTGCTCGGCACGCGCATCGCCTCGCGCATGATCGCCGCGAACGGCGAGGAGGACGGCATCCGCGTGACCGCGTTCCTCGGCGCGCCGGAGCTCGCGCAGGCCACCGCTCGCGGGGTGCAGTTGTTCGTCGGCAAGCGCCCCGTGCGCGATCGCGGTCTGCTCCACGCGATCACCATGGGCTATGGCGAGCTCGTCCCGCGGGGCCGTTATCCGCTCGCGATCGTGCTGCTCGATGTCCCGTCCGGCGCGGTCGACGTGAACGTCCACCCGCAGAAGCACGAGGTCCGCTTCAGCGATCCATCGGCGGTCGCGGCGGCCGTGCGTCACGTCGTGCAAGCCGCCGTCGCCTCCGCCTCGTGGCGCGCGGAGCTCGGGCCGAACGTGCCGATCCTGACCAGCATCGCCGCGCCGCGCTTGCCGCTCGACGACACGCCGGCCACGCCGCTCTCGCAGCGGTACGCACAGCAGCTGCGCCACCTCCAATCGCCGCAGCAATCGACGCTGTTCGATGACTCGCCGCGCGCGTGGACCGAATCGATCCAGCGCCAGACGCGTGCATCGCGCGCCGCCGAACGCGCCGAGCTGCGCGAGGTCGCGAACGCCGCTCGCGCGCGCACGCCGGAGCCCGTCGCCGAAGGATCGGGCCCGGTCTCGTCGACGTTCTTCTCCTCGCTGCGCTACCTCGGCCAGCTCGATCTCACGTACCTCGTGTGCGACGGCGACGGCGAGCTCGTGCTGATCGACCAGCACTCGGCGCACGAGCGCGTGGAGCTCGAACGCCTGCGCACGCGCGGCGATCGCGACGTGCCCGTGCAGAAGCTGCTGTTCCCGACGACGCTCGACGCATCGTCCGAGGAGATCGAGCTCGTCTCGCGCCCGCTGCTCCTGCAAGCGCTCGCGCGTGTGGGCTTCGAGGTCGAGCCGTTCGGCGCCGCGACGCTCGCGCTGCGCGCGGTCCCGGCCGGGATCCGCCACGGCGATCCGCCGCAGCTGTTGCGCAAGCTGCTCGCGGAGTGGGGCGCGGACGGCGCGCCGTCCGAGGAGGAGCGCGTGGATCGCATGCTCGCCGAGCTCGCGTGTCACTCGGTCGTGCGCGCCGGCGATCGCCTGTCGCCGAGCGAGGCCGAATCGCTGCTGCGCGAGCTCGATGGCGTCGAGCAAGCGGCCGTCGGTCCGCACGGTCGCCCGATCCTCTTGCGCTTGCCGCTCGCGGAAATCGCGCGCCGCTTCGGACGCTGACGCTGACGCTGACGCCGGACGCTGACGCTGGCGCATCGCGTGCAGATCGCCCTCGATGCTCCGTGTCGCGCTCGTGCTTGTCGTCACGCTCCGCGTCGCTCGCGGCGAGCCGGCACCCCGCGTCACCGTCGGAGTCGGCGGAACTCTCGAGTCCGTCCTCGCGCATAGCGTCGACGTCGCGATCGCGATCCGCGTGTCACGGTCGATCTACGTGAACGGCAGTTTTGCGATCGTTGGCAAGTCGCGGTTCCTCGACGACGTGGAGCCCGTCGACGGTTCGTTCCATGCCGGACAACTCGGCGCGAGCTATGTCTACTCGAGGCCGATATACGCGCTCGCGGGGCGCGGCAGCCTCGGCTATCAGCGTATCCGCGGCCGCGACTACAACTGGCTGTTCGACGACGGACACTCGTTTCCGATCACGATGGACAACGTGTTCCTCGAAGTGGCCGGTGTCGCTCGCCGGCGGTTCGGAGCGCACGTGTTCGTCGAGCTCGTCGCGTTCGTTCGCATGCATCGCATGACCGACGACACCGCATTCATCGTCGCGCGCTATGCGTTCCACGAGGGCCAACTCGTGTTCGGAGTCGGTCATACCGTCAACCTCGGGGTGTCGTTCTGACGACGCTCGGGCATCGCGCGCTTTGGTCGCCGATCGGCGCTACGCTCCTCCCGTGTTAGTTCTCGCGATCGTCGCATTCGCTCTCGCGGGCGCTGCCCTCGTCGCGATCGTCGTGCGCGGCGTGACGCTGCGTCCGAGCGCGATGTGGTGGGTCACGTCGATCGTCAGCGCGGGCACGATGGCGTTCGGTGCGCTGTCGCTCACCGTCGCAGCGATCACGCCGACCAAGGTCGTCGACGCGAACGGCGTGGTGCACGGGCTCGGTGGCCCTGGACCGTTCATCGCCCTCGTGTTCGGCATCACGTTGTGGTTGCTCGGCGCCGTCGGAGCGCGCCTCTTGTACGTCGGACTTCCGCGTGCGCGCGCGGCGGCCGCACAGCTCGCTGCCGAGGAAGCCGAGCTTCGCGCGTCGATCGCGGAGCTGCCGGGCCGCTAGGTCGCGACGACGAATTTCCGTCGACGGCGTGACAGAGGTGACCACGTGGCAATGGTCGAGCCGCTGTGGTTCTCGGCGGTTCGCGACGGCGCGCGAATTGAAGTGACCGATGCTCCCATGCATCGCCTTCCGCTTGTTGCCACCTTCGCGGCGATCACCGCCGCAGCGACGACTGCGGTTGCGGAGCCCGTCGCGATTCCACGCGCGACGATCGGCGTCTCGCTCTACATGATGCAGTTCCCGACGACGGGGTTTCATCTCGCGCTCGCGGCGCGCCTACGCGGGACGCTGTACCTCGACGCGCAGGCGAGCTTCGGTGCGCACGTGCGAATCGCCTCGGAGCCAGTGGAGGACGACAAGCTGTGGAGCGCGCAGGTCGGTACGAGCTCGATCACGTGGAGCGAGCACGCCGCGGTGGGCGCACGCGCGAGCGCGGGGTACCTGGCCTACCACTACGTCATCGACGAAGCGTTGTACGACGAGCCAGAGGTCTACGACCTCGACATGATCTACGGCGAGGCCGCGTTCTTCGTCCGTCTGCGTCTCGGTTCGAGGGTGGCGCTCGAAGCGCTGCTCGCGGCGCGGATCGGCGCGCTCACCTCGGGGGATGGGATCAGCGCGACGGGATACATGTCCGCGGGCATCCACGTCACGATCTAGGCGCTATGCTCGGCGGGTGCCGCCCCGTCTCGTCGTCATCGTCGGTCCCACCGGCGCGGGCAAGACGCGGCTCTCGCTCTCGCTCGCCGAGCGCGTGGGCGGTGAGGTGATCAGCGCCGACAGCCAACAGGTCTACGTCGGCATGGACATCGGCACCGGCAAGGTCAGCGCGAGCGAGCGCGCGCGCGTGCCGCATCACCTGCTCGATGTCGTCACGCCGGATCAAGAGATGACCGCCGCGCGCTTCATCGAGATGGCCGATGCCGCGATCGCCGATGCCACCGCGCGCGGCAAGGCGGTGATCGTGTGCGGCGGTACGGGCCTCTACGTGCGCGCGCTGCTGCTCGGGTTGTTCGAAGGCCCACCGGCCTCGATGGAGCTGCGCGCCGCGCTGACCGAGCAAGCCGATCGCGACGGCACCGCGGCACTGCACGCCGAGCTCGCGCGCGTGGATCCGGCGGCGGCGCAGAAGATCGACGCGAACGATCGCAAGCGGATCATCCGCGCGCTCGAGGTGTTTCGGCTCACGGGCGAGCCGATGTCCGCGCACCAAGCGAGGCACGATCACAAGACGCTGCCGCTGCGCTATCCGGTCCGCATCGTGGGCCTGGCTCCGGATCGCGAGGCGCTCTATCGCGCGATCGATGCACGCGTCGATCAGATGATCGCCGACGGCCTCGAAGGCGAGGTCGCCGCGCTGCGGGAGCGAGGCTACGCACCGCCCCTCCGGTCGCAGCAGGCGATCGGGTATGCCGAGCTCCACGACGTGGTCGACGGCAAGGTCGATCGGCCTCGCGCGATCGAGCTAATCAAGCGAAACTCCAGACATTACGCTCGACGGCAGCTGTCCTGGTACCGCGCGCCGTCATCCGGTGCGAGCGACGTGGAGTGGTCGGCCAGCGTCGGTGACGTTGACCTCGCGGACCTGGAGCGGTACCTAGCTGGGCTCTAGCGATGGCCACCGACACCATCCCCCCGGCCACGCCGACACTCACGGATCGCATGATCCTGGAGTTCGAGCGTCCGATCATCGACCTCGAGCGAAAGATCAGCGAGCTCCGCGGCTTGTCGACCGAGGCCGTCGACTTCTCCACCGAGATCCGCAAGCTCGAACAGAAGGCCCGCAAGCTCCAGAAGGAAGTCTTCGCGGACCTGACGGCGCAGCAGAAGGTCCAGCTCGCGCGCCATCCCGCGCGCCCGTACATGCTCGATTACGTCCATCTGCTCATGGACGACTTCGTCGAGCTGCATGGTGATCGCAGCTTCCGCGATGACCCCGCGATCGTCGGCGGCTTCGCGCAGTTCGACGAATGGGAAGTCCTCGTGCTCGGCCATCAGAAGGGCCGCAACACGAAGGACAACATGCACCGAAACTTCGGGATGGCGCGCCCCGAGGGCTATCGCAAGGCGACGCGGCTCATGCGCCTCGCGTCGCGGTTCCGCCGCCCGATCCTGTGCTTCATCGACACGCCCGGCGCGTATCCCGGCCTCGGCGCCGAGGAGCGCGGGCAGGCCGAAGCGATCGCGAAGGCGCTGCAAGTCATGGCCTCGCTCGACTGCCCGATGATCAGCGTGGTGATCGGCGAAGGCGGCAGCGGTGGCGCGCTCGCGCTCGGCGTCACCGATCGCATCCTGATGCTCGAGTACTCGATCTACTCGGTGATCTCGCCCGAGGGCTGCGCGTCGATCCTGTGGCGCGACCCGGCGAAGATCGCGGAAGCCGCGACGCAGCTGAAGCTGACCGCACCCGATCTGCTGCACCTCGGCGTGTGCGACGAGATCATCCCCGAGTCGGCGGGTGGCGCGCATCGCAATGCTCCCGTCACCGCGGCGCGGCTGCGCACGGCGATCAAGAAGCACCTGCGCGAGCTGACCGCGATGTCGACGACGGAGATGCTCGAGCGCCGCTACCAGAAGTTCCGCACGATGGGCGCGTTCGTGGAGTCCACCGGGTAGCCCATGTACTACGAGCTCGCGCTGATCTCCGTTGTCGTCGCGGGCGCCTATTGGGGCTGGTACTTCGTCACGAAGCAGCCACACGGAACCGCGACGTTCGGGATCATGCAGCTCGCGTCCGCGTGCATGTGCGGACTCGGCCTCTACGCGCATCGCTATGAAGGCGCGCGGTGGATGGGCGTCGCGGGTGCGATCGGCCTCGGCGCGGGCACGTGCCTGCTCGTCGTCGGTCCGCTCGTGCGCGCGCTCGCGCGACGCTTCGCCTCGGCCGAGCGCCTCGGCATCGCGGGGCGGTTGCTCGATGTCGCCGATCTGTTAGCGCCGGGCTCCGGCGTCGCCGACGAGAAGGCGCTGATCGGCGCGATGAAAGAGATCCGCGACGGCCACATCGAGCAGACCGTCGACGCGCTGACCGCCGCGAAGGATCGCGCGCCCGCCGATGCGCGCCTCGCGATCGACGAGCGCATCGCGATGCTCTACCTCGCCGCGTATCGCTGGGCCGAAGCGATCAAGTACGCCGAGGAGCACCTGTTCGGCGCGACTCGACAAGAGCCGCTGCCGTCCGCGCCGACGCCGCCGCCGCTGCGTCGCGCGCTCGGTATCGCACCGCCGGTGTGGGTCGAGCTGCTCGGCGCGTACGGCCGCACCGGCGATCTCGATCGCGCCGCGCAGATGCTCGCGCGCCTCGAGGATGTCTGCGAAGGCCGCGAGGACGCGGGCGTGTGGATCCACCGCGCGCGCCTGATGTTCCTCGCGCTCGCGGGACGCCCGGCCGCGGTCAAAGCGCTGCTCGAGCCGCGCAGCGCACGCCACATGTCCGCCGCCGCGCGCACGTACTGGCTCGCCGTCGCGCACGAGCACGAGGGCGATCGCGCCGCCGCGACCGCCGCGTACGAGAAAGCACGCTCGCGATCGCGCGGACGTCCTCGCGAGCTGATCGATCGCGCGCTCGAGAACCTCGCGAAGGCCGACGGTATCCCGACCGTCAAGCTGTCCGACGAAGCGAACGAGGTCGTCGCGCGTGTCGAAGCCGCGCCGGTCCCCGAAACGATCGCGCCACCGGTCACGCCGCGTCCGTGGGCGACCTATAGCTTGACCGCGGCGCTGCTCCTCGTCGCCGGCGTGATCGCGATCGCGGTCGGCTCGACGCACGATGTCGGCGTGCTGATGCGCGCGGGTGCGCTCGTGCGCGGGCTCGTCGACGGCGGCGAGTGGTGGCGCGTGTTCTCGTGCGTGTTCGTTCACGTGGGCTTCTTGCACCTCCTCGTGAACGTCGTCGGCACGTGGTTCGTCGGCCGCATCGCCGAGGAGCTGTTCGGCACCGCGCGAACGTTCGCCATCTTTGCTGTCTCGGGATTTGCGGGTGCCGTCGCGAGCTACCTCTCGTCGCCGGCCGGCATCTCGGCGGGCGCGTCGGGCGCGCTGTTCGGGTTACTCGGCGCGGTGTTCATCGAGCTCACGTGGCATCGCCCGCGCTATCGCGCAGCGTGGAAGCGCGGCATGTGGGGTGGCCTCGCCGTCGTGATCGTCGCGCAGGTCGGCTACGGCTTCTTCTATCCCGTGATCGATCAATGGGCGCACGGCGCGGGCCTCGTCGCGGGAAGCGTGCTCGGTGCGCTGTTCTCGCCGCACGCACCGTGGGTCCGCGCGGGGCGACAGATCGGCCGCGTGGTCGCGGTTATCGCGCTGTTCTTCGTCGTCATCGCCGGCGCGCGCGTGGTTCGCACCTCCGTCGAGGACAGCCTCACGCGGTTGCCGCGCATCCGACACTGGGTCAACGGCGTGCAGATCGCCGCACCGGCGACGTGGAGCAACAACGTCGAGCTCGTCGAGCCCGATGGTCTCGTGATCCTCTCGGTGCAGCGCACGGTCGCGCAGGACGCCAACGCGCAGATCGCGATGTGGGTCTCCGACACCGCGCTGACCATCGCGAAGGAGCACACGTTCGAGAAGGTCACGCCGGCACCGACGCGCGTGGTCACGTTGCCCGATGGCTGGTCGGGCTCCGAGCTGATCGGCTCGTTCGTCGACGCGATGGGATCGACGCAGCACTATCGCCTCATCGCGTGCGGCCTCGAGTTCAAGGGCGAGCTCGTCCTCGTCGTGCTGATGTCGCCCGACTCGATCGCGCGCGCGGCTCCGGGCTATCTCTCGAAGCTGCTCGGCTCGGTCCGCCTCTACTAACTTGCCCACGCCGGCTGGCTAGATACGCTCGGGGTGTGCGAGTCCTCGTAGCGCTAGCTCTCGTGTCGACGACGGCGTACGCCGATCCGTTGGGGGAATGCACCGCGGAGCTCGATGCGCGCGGCGTGCAGTGGAAGAAGGCATCGCGCCCCGGCATCGCGAAGGCCGTCGAGATCACCGGCTCGCTCGGCGGCATCGCGCTCACCGCGATCGATCAGCCGCTCGTGATCGATTGCTCGCTCGCCGTCTCTCTCGACGAAGCGGGCCACTACATCAAGGCGCTCGGCATCGACAAGGCGACGTTCTCGTCGGCGTACTCGCGGCGCAACGTGCGCGGAACGAACCGTCCGAGCAAGCACAGCTACGGGCTCGCGATCGACGTGCACACGTTCAGCGGTCCGGATCTCGGCACGATCCGCGTCGATCGCGACTACGAGCAAGGCCTCGGCGACGAGGTCGACTGCGTCGGTGCGCCGGTCACGCAGGGCGGGGCGGTGCTCAAGGTGCTTCAGTGTCAGCTGGTGCGCTCGGGGCTGTTCTACCTGGTGCTGTCTCCGGACTACGACGACGCTCACCACGATCACTTTCATCTCGAGGCGAAGCCGTGGCCCGAGCGCGCCTCGCTGCGCGCTTCGACGCAAGCCATTCATTGAACCGGCCCCCGGTACCCGTGAACCGCAGCGCGAAGAACAGCACGACGAGCGACCACACGATCCAGATGCCGGCCCACACGTGCACCGCCCACGTGTCCGTCGTGCCGAACGTCACCGCCGCCATGTTGTGCGCGTCGGACTGGCCCGCGAATTGACCGTCGACGACCTGCATCGGACGCAGCAACACGCGAATGTCGAGTAGCGCGTTGATGCACGATTGCGCCGCGATCAAGTGCGCGACCCACGATCGCCACGACCCGGGGAGGAACGCGAGCAGTACGAACGCACCGCCCATCGCGCCCACGGCCCACGGGCCGAACGGATCGTCGGGCCGCGCCGCGATCAGCGTGAACGCACTGACGACACACAGCACACCCAACACGACGAGCGCGCGCTGCGCGGATCGCGCGGTCGGCGTGAGGACGAGCAGCAGCGCGCCCCACAGCGGCGTGCCCATGTAGCCCGCGGCCGCGATGATCCCGGTACCGAACGGACCGACGCGTTCGTGCGCGTACGCGAGCCCGCTCGTGTCGCGGTAGATCAGCACGTAGTCGAAGCCCGCACCGGTGATCGTCATCGCGATGCCGTGCGAGAGCTCGTGCAACCACGTCGCGAGCAGCTTGAACGGATAGAGGACGAAGTTGCCGAACGGCAGGTTCCACACGAGCAGCGTGGCGACGAGCGCCAACGCGAGTGTTCGCAGCTCGGTCTGTCGCTTCACTTCGGCTCGGGCCCCGACGACGACGGCCCCCGCGGATCTGCGACACGGGGAGGCGTTGCTTTCGGATCCGACGGAGCCTCGGGCGGTTTCGGTGCGGGCTCGAAGATGCCCTCGAACAGATGCGTCGTGCGTTCGCGCAGCGCGCTGCCGAGGCGCACGATGTCCTCGGGACCGAGCAGCTGCTTGAGCGCGACGCTCGGCCGCTTCGCGAGCGACCACACGTCGGCGAAGCCAACCGGAGCGACGCCACCGCACACCGCGCCGATCATCGCGCCGCAGATCGCACCGCACAGAAGGCCCGCGAGCGGAATCGGCAGAAACCCGATCGGCGTTGCCGGCAGATCGCCGTGGGGAATCGTCGCGATCAGCACGAGCCCCGCGCTCGCGACGGCGTGCGCGCGACTGGCCACGAACATCGCGCGCCGTCGTCCACCATCGACCGCCGCGTGCGCGGCGAGCCGCCCGATCCCACCCGCCGTCAACACCGCGGCGATGCCGGCGAACACCGTGGTCAGCCGGAGTACGTGCATGAACGTGACGTCGGGATCCCCGATTCCGACCCACGACAAGCCCCACACCGTGGCCGCGATCGCGGGAATCTCGATCGCCGCTCCCGTCATCACGCCCTTGGAGAAACCCCAACGCGCTGGGATCGCTGGGATTTCATTCCCACGTACGGGAGTCTGCGGAGGCGTTGGCGTGGGATCGGCCATGGTGCGAAGCCACCGGAATGACTGCCGGCTAGGAAGGCAGCTCGCAGGTCGAGCGTAGCATGTCCCGACCTGAACCTCGGAGGGCCCACCAGGCCTGGGGTACAATCGGGAAGGCACCATGCCACCAGCGACCAGACAGAACCGACCCTACGCAGCAGCGCACTTCGCGCTCGAGCTCGACGGCAAGAAAGACGTGGGTCTGTTCCGTTCGATCCAGGGTGGTGGCGTCCGCGCGGACGTCATGAACTACCAGTACGGCCACTCCCTCGAGAAGTGGCGTCAGCTCGGTAAACCCAAGTTCGAGGACATGCAGCTCCAGGTCGGAATGGCGATGTCGAAGCCGTTCTACGACTGGATCGAAAAGTTCTTCGCGGGCGAAGCGGAGCAGAAGAACGGCGCGATCGTCGCGGCGGATTTCTACTACGCCGAGCGCGCACGCCGCGAGTTCACGGGCGCGATGATCAAGGAGCTGACGTTCCCGGCGCTCGCCGCGAAGGACAGCAACCCGGTCTTCATGAACCTCACGCTGGCCGTCGAGGACATCAAGTTCGCGAAGGGCAGCGGCTCGAAGATCAACCAGGGCAAGGGCATGCACTCGCAGAAGGAGTGGACCGGCAATCGGTTCGCCTTCTCGCTCGATGGTTTCGATGCTGCGTGCCGCCGTTGCACGAAGATCGATTCGTTCACGATCAAGCAGACCGTGATCGACTACCACTCGGGTGGTTTCCGCGCGCCGATCAAGTGTGCGTCGGCGATGGACTTCCCGAACATCAGCTTCTACATCCCGGAAGCCGATGCGCAGCCGCTGTTCGATCAAGTGAAGAAGCGGATCGCCGATGGCGAGCTGAAGGATCACGCCGACAAGAAGGCCGGCTACATCCAGACGTACAGCCAAGAGGGCAACCCGCTCGTCACCCTCGAGTTCTTCGAGGCAGAGATCGTCTCGGTGACGCCCGACAAGTCGGACGCGAGCTCGGAAGAGATCAAGCTCGTGAAGGTCGAGCTCTACACCGAGAAGATGAAGTTCACGTATCCGGCGATGGAAGTCGAGTAGCGCGCGCTACTGGCGCCGCGTCTCGGACTGCAACGACTGCCACCGCTCGATCGCCTCGGACTTCGCAGCGCCGAGAAGCTCGGCGACCGCCTCGAGCTCGTCGGGATCGCTCGCGAACGCTTCGATCGGCGTGAGCACGAACGCGAGGACGTCCAGCGCCCGCTTCGGATCCGGGGTGTAGGTGCTGGTGAACAGTGTCTCGCCCATGGGTCACACTCACACCTCAGGATCGCGGCCGCAAATTTTCAGCACCCCGGTATTCGACGAGGGGTGCAACGCGGTGCACGGAATGTGCATCCGATCCAGCCACTTGAATCGACGACACAAATGGTCTTCGACGAGCGCCGAGCTGCTATCGTCGAAGAGCCGTGGATGCTGCCGAGCGGCAGGGGAGCGTAGGGCGCGTCGGGCCTTACGAAATCGTACGCCGCCTTGCACGTGGCGGCATGGCTGATCTGTTTCTCGCGCGGACGGTGACGGACACGTTCGAGCGTCTGGTCGTCATCAAGAAGATCCTGCCGCGCTACGCGGACAATCCGCGGTTCGTCCAGCTGTTCCACGACGAAGCGCGGCTCGCGAAGAGCCTCAAGCACAAGAACATCGTCGAGGTGTTCGACGTCGGCGGCTCCGGTGGCGAGTCGTTCTTCGCGATGGAGTATCTGCACGGCCAGGACGTCCGCTCGATCCTGCATCGCGCGTGGAAGCGCGAAGAGAAGATGCCGATCAAGCACGCCGTGCAGATCGCGACGCAGGTCGCATCGGCGCTGGGCTACGCGCACTCGATGCGCCGGCCCGACGGCACGCTGCTCGACATCGTGCATCGAGATGTCTCGCCGTCGAACATCATCGTCAGCTACGACGGCGCGGTGAAGCTGCTCGACTTCGGCGTCGCGAAGGCAGCGACGAGCTCGGTCAAGACGCGCACCGGAACGCTCAAGGGAAAGATCGCGTACATGTCGCCCGAGCAGGCCAAGGGCGGCTCCGTCGATCGGCGCAGCGACGTGTTCAGCCTCGGCATCTGCCTCTGGGAGATGTTGACGACCTCGCGGCTGTTTCGCGGCGAGAACGATCTCGCGACGCTGCAGCTGATCATCAACGAAGCGCCGAAGAAGCCCTCCGAGGTCAACCCCGAGGTGCCCAAGGACCTCGAGCGCATCGTGCTGCGTGCACTCGCGCAGGATCCCCAGCAGCGCTATCAGACCTCGCTCGAACTACAGCAAGAGCTCGAGGAGTTCGTGCGCACGCAGCAGCTCGTCCAATCGTCGGGCGCGCTCGGCATGTACATGAACACGCTGTTCTCCCCGGAGATCGCGTCGTGGAAAGAGGCGAAGGCCGCCGGCACGCAGCTGTCCGAGCACCTGACCAACGTGCAGGAGCTGACCACGCCGGTCAGCGAGAGCGAGTTCATCGAGGCGTCGCCCGACGAGGACGAATACGAGGACGAGCTCGAAGACGATCTCGAGCAAGCCGCGATCTCCGGTACGATCGAGACGAAGGAGGCGTGGCCGCGACGCCCGGCCCCCGCGGCTCCCGCGCTCGCGACCTCGAGTGCGTCGACCGGACCGATTCCGATCGGCAAAGCGGGCAGCACGCCCGTGGTGCGCCCCTCGACGCCGGCCCTCGGGCCCGTGATCGCGCCGATCTTGCCAGCGCGCAAGGATCAGACGCGTCCACCGCCGACGCCGGTGCGCTTCGAGGTGCCATCCGCGACACCGAGCGCGCCGATTCCCGTCCTCGCGCGCGCGATCACGCCGCCCGGTGTTCCGATCGTCCCGCTGCCGGGCGCGCCGGTACCGACGCCACCCGATGGTGTCCAGCTCCAGCGACCGTCGTGGCCGTCCGGCATCGTGAACGTGAGCGTGCCGTCGCACGAAGGCCTGCCATTCTCCGAAGAGCAAGCGCAGCAGATGCGCAGACAGTTCTTCCGCATCGGCGGCGCCGTGCTCGGCATCCTGTTCCTGATCGCGATCATCAAAGCATGCGCGGGTGGAGGCAATGACGGTGACAGGAGGGTGCCGCCACCCGATCCGCCGCCGGTGAAGGAACCCGAGCCCAGCGTGGCGCCGCCGCCAACGCCCCCCGATGCACGCGTCGTCGAGCCGGTGCCCGCGATCCCCGACGCGGGCGTCACCACGACGGCGACCGACCCGAGCCCCGTCACGAACACGGGCAGCGCGGCGTCGACCGATGCGGGCTCGGGGGCCGGGTCCGGCAGCGCGACCAAGCCCAAGGACAAGCGCAAGAAGCCGCGTACGAACCCGACGCAGCCGTACAACTCGCCGATCGCGCCTCCGCGTCCGTCTCGCAAGAAATGATTCGCGTCGCTGCCTCCGTGGTGATCGTCGCGTGCGCATCGAGCGCCGCCTACGCAGACATGGACGCGGCCGCGCGGAAGGGGTACCTCACCGGCAACCAGTACTTCGCCGCGGGTCGCTTCTCCGAGGCGCTCGCCGAGTACAAAGCCGCCTACAAGATCGATCCGGATCCCGACATCCTGTTCGCGATCGCGCAGACCGAGCGCAACCTCGGCCAGTGCCACCTCGCCCTGCCGCACTTCCGCGAGTACCTCGCGTCGCGGACGGACTTTCCGCTCGAGGTCCAAGGCCCGATCGCCGATTGCTGGCGCCAGTTGCCACCGCCGGAGGCAAACAAGCCGTGTCCCTCGGGACCGACGCCGAAGGAAGTCGGCTTGCCTTGGTACAAGAATCCCGTAAGCGGCGCCGTGATCGTCGGCACCGTCGGTGTGGCCGTCGGCGTGGGCTTTCTGTTCCGCTCGAGCAGCACGCGTGATCAAGCCGACAGCGCGCAGTACAGCGATGACTTCGACCGCCTCCTCGACGACGCGACCGGGCAGCGCCGGATCGGTGCGACTTTCCTCGTCGCGGGCGCGCTCCTCGCGGGTGGTGGCGTCGCGTACCACTACTGGACGAAATCGCGCTCATCGACCCCGACCACGGCGCTCGCCACCGACGGGCGTTCGATCTTGTTTGCGCGGTCGTTCTAACGCCCGTCATCTACTAAGATGCGCGCATGACCCGCTCGAAGGTCGCGGTGATCCGCGTCCGCCCCGACTCCGTCCTCGACGACATCGATCGCTTGTTCACGCTCGGAGAGGTCGAGAACGCGCTCTCGCTCGACGCGCCGACGATCCTCAAGGACAACATCTCGTGGCACTTCCCGTTCCCCGGCGCGAACACCACGCCGTGGCAGCTCGAAGGGACCGTGCGCAGCCTGCGCAAGCGCGGCTACGACGAGCTCGTCTGCGTGCAGAACAAGACCGTGGTCACCGACGCGTTCAAGGGCGAAGACCTGAACGGCTACGTCCCGATCTTCAAGAAGTACGACATCCCGGTTCGCTACAACTTCAAGCCCGAGGACATGACGTGGTCGATGTATCGGCCGAAGGCGAAGATGCGCGTGCTCGACACGATCTTCCCCGAAGGGATCCAGATCCCCGACGCGTTCCACGACACGAACATCGTCCATCTGCCGACGGTGAAGTGCCACATCTACACGACGACGACTGGCGCGATGAAGAACGCGTTCGGCGGCCTCCTCAACACGAAGCGCCACTACACCCACTCGTGGATCCACGAGACGCTCGTGGATCTGTTGGCGATCCAGAAGGAGATCCACTCCGGCTTGTTCGCGGTGATGGACGGCACGACCGCGGGTGATGGCCCGGGGCCGCGCACGATGCGCCCCGTGATCAAAGACGTGATGCTCGCGTCGGCGGATCAGGTCGCGATCGACGCGGTGGCTGCGTCGATGATGGGCTTCGATCCGATGACGCTGCCGTACATCAAGCTCGCCGACGAAGCGGGCCTCGGCAACGGCCGGCGCGAGAACATCGAGATCACGGGTGACCAAGCGCTCGCCGATCAGCGGTGGGGCTTCTCCGTCGGCGACAACGGCGCATCGATGGTCGGCGACGTGATGTGGTTCGGGCCGCTCAAGCGGTTCCAGAAGCTGTTCTTCCACACCCCGCTCGTGAACCTGTTCGTGATGGGCTCCGAGGCCTATCACGACTACTACCGGTGGCCGCTCCGCGACCGGAAGATCTTCGAGCAGTGGCGCGAGTCGACGCACTGGGGCCAGCTATTCGATCACTACCAGTCCCACGGCACGCTCGCGTCACCCGACGAAGCGGCCCGCACGGCGTAGCAAATCGCACGCTCGCGCTCGCGCCCTCGGTGTATCTTCGAGGGATGCGAGGCGTCGCCATTCTGCTGCTCGCGAGTGGATGTGGGTTTCGAATCGAGGGCGGCGGTGTCACGACGGACAGCGGCCTCGACGCGGCCCTCGACGGCCCGGTGATCGACAGCCCGGTCGATTCCGTCGACGCGATGATCGCGAGCTGCCCCGCGGGGTACGGGCCGGTCAACGGGATCGGCAGCTACCGCCCCGTCGAGGGCTCCGACAAGGCGTGGACCGACGCGGCCGACGACTGCAATGACGACGACGACAATGGAACCTTCCTCCTGCACACGCACCTCGTGGTGCTGAGCTCGGAGAGCGAGCGCACGATGTTCTCGACCTCGTCGTCGGTCTCGGGAAACACGTGGGTCGGCCTGAGCGATCTGGCGACCGAAGGCAGCTATGTCTGGGTCACGAACGAGCCGACCGGCGGCTATCCCGTCGTGGGCCAGCAGCCACCGTGGGACAACGACGATCCGGACAACGCCGGCGGCGCCGAGGACTGCGTGCGGTTCAAGAACTCGTTCGTCCTCGAGGACAAGCCGTGCGGAGACACCGAGAGCTACGTGTGCGAGTGCGACGCGTTCGCACCGAACTAGCGCCGGCGAGGTGCGAGCCGAGCGTGGTTGGCGCGCGCACCTAGAAGTGGAACGTCGGCGAAGCGCGGCTAGAAGTGGAACGTCGTCGACGCGGTCATGCCACCGTCGGTCGGCGCGACCTCGAGCTTGGGCAGCTCCTTCGAGCCGCGGTTCATGATCACCAACACCGCGCCCGCGATCGTGACCGCGCCGCCGCCGATCATGAGGCCGATACCGACGTTGCCCTTGAGCTCGGCGCCATCGCGCAGATCGCGGAGCAGCGTGTTGTCGGATAGGTCGGCCTGGCAGCCCATCGGGCACGCCGACGCGAACTCGTCCTCGAACGTGTTCATCTGGCTGCGTCCCGAGAGGTACACGAACAGACCGCCGATGCCGATCGCGAGGCCGGTGCCGGTGATCGTGAACGGGATCCACCGCGGATAGCGATACTTGATGACGACCGCGCTCTCGATCGACTTCATCTGGATATCGATCTTCGCGCTCGATCCGCCGTTGACCACCACGCGACCCGACGCCGCGGGGACCCAGCCCTCGAGCTTGCCCTCGACGAGGTGCTCGCCTGCCATCACGCGCATCTTCTGGGTGCCGGGGCAGTCGAACCACGGCTTGCCGTCGAGCGTGGCCTTCGCGCCGGCTTTGGCGCACGTAGCCTCGACGTACCCGACGCGGCCTTTGAGCAGCGCCTGGTAGTCGAGCGCCTGTTGATAGAGGTTCTTGTCGAACGGCTCGGCGCCGAAGCGCAGCGCTTTCTCGAGCTCGTCGGCGGCTTCGAGCGGGCGATCGAGACGGATCAGCGTCACCGCGAGGTTGAAGCGAATGCGCGGGTGATCCCACAGCGCGATCGCGGCGCGATATTTCTCGAGCGCGGGCGCGTGCGCTTGTTGGGCGAACAGCGCGTTGCCCTCCTCGTAGATCGCGTTCGCCTTGTCCTGCGTTGCTTCCGGGACGCCATCGGCCCACCGGGGGGGCGCGGCGAGGGCAGGGGAAGCAGCGAGGAGGAGCGCGGCGGCGAGGAGGATGGTCTTCATAGTTTCTCTTTCAGCGAGCCGGTCGAGATGGCCTTCTTCTCGCGCTCCGCTTTGTCGGCGCGTGCCTTCTCGTTGTCGAGCTGGACCTTGAGCTTCTGGTTCGCGACCTTCGCTTCTTCCGTCGCGCGCTTCGCAGCGTCGGCGCTGGCGGCGGCGTCCTTCGCCGCTTTCTCGGCGCGTTGCTGCGCCAGGCGCGCTTCGGACTCGCGACGGAGGAGCTCCGCGTTCTTCTTCTGCAGCTCTTCCTTCGAGTCGCCGAGCGCCTTCTCGGCCTCCTCGGCCATGCGCTTCTTCTCCTCGGCCGTCGTCTCCGCTGCCGTCTTGTCGGCCTCGGCCTTTTGCACGCGCGAGAGCTGCGCTTTGATCTCGGCCTCGGCGTCGCGTGCGCGACTTGCTTCCTTGTCCGCGGCGACGGCCTTCTCGGTCGCGACCTGCTCCGCTTGCGAGATGCGAATCACCGCGACCGCGCCGCCCGCGATCACCGCACCGAGGACGATGAAGATCGTCGTGACGGCGAACACCTTGCGCCGTCGCCCGCGCGACATCTGCTTCTTCACGGCGTCGAGGAAGTCGCGCTCGGTGGCGGATAGATCGAGCACGTGACGCGCGCTGAGGGAGAGCGCTTCGAGCGCCGTGGCCCCGCGCCACACGAGATCCGCGGGACGTCCACGCGCGGACCATTGTCGCGCCGCCACCTGCAGCTCGTGCAGGAAGCCACGGAGCGCGTGCGAATCCTCGAGCCAGCGCCGCAGCGTCGGCCACTCGGTGATCAACACCTCGTGCACGATCTCGACAGTGGCGCCCTGGGTCGGATCCGTGTGTAGCTGGATCAAGCGCGCGGCGACGAGCTTGTCGATGATCGCTTGTACGTCGGCGGAGTCGTTCGACAGCGAGAGCAGCTCGTTGTGATCGATCACCGCGCGCGTGCCCTCGGGCGTCACCAACCGCGACATCACCGCGCGTAGCAATGCCTGCTGGTGCAGCGGAACCGCGGCGGCGACCTCGTCGGCGTGGCGTGCGAACGCACCACCCACGCCGCCCATCGCGTTGTACGCGGATACCGTGAGCATGCGGCGCGCGCGATCGCGGCTGTCCCACAGGCGCGTGGCGGCGAACTGGAGCAGCGGCAGCGCACCGCGCGAGGTGGCCATCTGCAGCATGTCGTCGACGATATCGGGGCTCTCGAACGTGTACCCCGCGAGCTCGGCGGGGCGCACCAACGTCTCGCGCAGGGACTCGAGGTCGGGCGCGCTGAGGAAGAACAGTCCGCGCGAGAGCTCGGTGAGGAACTGCTTGTGACCGGCGAGGCGATCGAGGAAGTCCGCGCGCATCGACAGCACGACGCGCACGGGCGCGCTCGGATCGTCGGCCGCGGCGAGCAGCGACGCGAGGAACGCGCGCCGCGTGGCATCGTCCTCGGACAGCGTGAATAGCTCCTCGAGCTGATCGACGACGATCAGGATCCGCTGCCGCGTTCGCGCAGCCTCGCGGCGCAGCGCTTCGCCGAACACGCCGGGGGACTCGGCGAGCTGCGACAGGATCTCCGTCACGCGGCTCGGATCGTCGTCGAGCACCGAGCCGAGCGATGCGAGCGGCGATCGTCCCGGGCGCAGCACGCGGATCTGCCAATCGCCGCCCGTGGCGCGCACCGCGGGGACGAGCCCTGCGTGAACGAACGACGACTTGCCCGCGCCCGACGGGCCGATCACCGCGAGCAGCGGCCACGTCTCGAGCTGGCCGAGCGCGGTGCGGATCTCGTTCGTGCGACCGAAGAAGTACTTCGCATCGCCTTCACCGAACGCCGCGAGTCCACGATACGGACACTCCTCACCGACGGCGGCGCGCGGCTGGATGAACGCTTGCAGATCCGCGACGAGCTCGGACGCGGACAGATAGCGATCCGCTTTGCGCTTCGCGAGGCAGCGATCGATGATCGCGGCGACCTCGCGCGGCACGCTCGGATCGCGCGTGAGGATGCTCGGCAGCGGCGTGTCGAGATCCGTGAGTCGCGCCTTCAGCTTGTCCGGCGTCATCGTGCCCGCGGGATGCACACCGGCGAGCGCGCGCCAGAACATGATGCCGACGGCCCAGATGTCCGATGCGTGATCGACGGTGTCCGCGCCCCACTGCTCGGGCGACATGTACGGCAGCGTTCCGACCAAGGATCCGCCGCCGCTAAACGTCACGTACGTGACCTCGGGCTCGACGGCGTCCATCATCCGCGTCTCTCGGACCGGCGCTGCGATCTTGTCGAGCTCGCTGCTCGACGATCCGATCGCCTTCGCGACGCCGAAGTCGAGCACCTTCACGTGTCCGCGATCGGTGACGAAGATGTTGCTCGGCTTGAGATCGCGATGAACGATGCCGTGCTCGTGGGCGCGCTCGAGCGCTCGCGCGACGGGGATCATGATCTCGACGAACGCGCGCACCGGCATACGCCCTTCGAGCAGCTGCGAGAGCGTCTTGCCCTCGAGGTACTCGAGCACCATGAATGGCAGGCCCGCGTGCTCGCCGACCTCGAAGATCGTCACGATGTTCTCGTGCGTGCAACGCGCGGTCGCGCGCGCTTCGATCACGAACCGCGAGACGAAGTTCGGATCGGGATGCAGCAGGAACTTGATCGCGACCTTGCGCCCGAGCTTGGTGTCGCGCGCGAGGAACACCTGGCCCATGCCGCCGCGCGCGATCTCGCGGATGAGACCGAAGCGTCCGATCTGCTGTGCTTCGGCGAACTCGAGCGGCTGGCGCGAATCGCCCTTCTTGCGTCCACCTTCCGAGCGCGGCTCGGGAGGCCGCCCGAACTTCTGTGCACCCGGAGGCAGAATCTCGGTGGCCCCGCCGGCGAGGTTTTCGGGCGCGCCGACCACCGATGTATCGCCCGCACTCTCGGCGCGCGGATGGGAGGGCGACGCGACCGCGCCGAACCCGGGCTGGGTGGGCGAGCGAACACCCGCGGGCGGCGTGCGCGAAACGGTATGCCGATTCGCGCTGACCGGCTTTCCAGGTAGAGCCGCCGTCGCAGCGGTCGGCTTGCGCGGCGGTGAGTCCTCCGGACGCTTCGGCTCCCCCAACACCATCATTGTACATGTGGCTCGCGCGGGCATGCGATGTAGGCACCCGCACCACACTCGTGGTTACGGCGGCTGCGCCGCTGGACGTTTTCGACGATGCGCCGTCTCGTCGATCGCGCGTCGCAGCCGATCGACGGCTTGCGCGTGGAGTCGACTCGCCCACGACTTCGAGATGCCGAGCTCTTCACCCGCTTCGAGGAGGTTCTTGCCCTCGAAGTAGTGTTTCGTGACGAGCTCGCGCTCGCGGTCGGGCAACTCCGCGATCGCCGCGCGGATCTTCGCGCCCATCCGCTCGCTGTCGATCGTGTCGTGCGGATCGACGGTCTCGGCCTTCGGCTCGAAGCCTTTCTCCTCGGCGAGTCCTTCGAGCGATGTGAGATACATCGTACGGATGGCGCTCATCGCCGACTTGATCGCGGCGAGTGCATCAGCTCCCGCGGCCGGCGCGATTCCCTGCTTGGCCGCTCCCGCGTCGCGCTCGTTCTGGTGCTCCAAGTACTCGGCCGCTGCACGCAGCGCGACGAGCTGGAGCCACACTCTCCGCGGCAAATTCGAGGCGCGGCGTAATCCGTCGATGATCGCGCCCTGCGTTCGGTACCAGGCGAACGCTCCGAACGGGACCCCGCGTGTGGGATCGAAGCGTTGCGCGGCTTCGGCGAGACCGATCGTCCCGAAGCTCACGAGCTCGTCGAACTGGACGTGCTGTTTCACGCGCGCGTAGACCATTCGCGCGGCCTTGTTCGCGAGGTCGAGGTGCTCCTCGACAAGCTTCTCGCGCTCTGCCTGATCCACGCTGCGAATGTACTGCATTTGCTGATACGTTCGGTGCGTGGGCGTGTTCACGCAGCTCGGGCGCTCCGAGCTCTGCGAGGTGGCGGAGGCGTTCGACCTCGGGGAGGTCATCGGCTTCCAGGCGATCGTTGCGGGCACGATCAACACGAACGTGCGCATCGATACCGCGCGCGGGCGCTACTTCGTTCGCGTGAACGAAGGCAAGGCGGAAGCGGACGTCGCGTGGGAAGCGCGACTCGTGACCGCGCTCGCGAACGGTGGCGTGGCCACGCCGCCTCCCGTGATCGCGCGCGATGGCCGGCCGTACGCGCCGCTCGCGCACACGCGCAAGTGGGTGAGCGTGTTCCCGTGGCGATCGGGCAAGCACCTCGAGCCGAACGGCGTGACGCCCGATCTCGCCGGTGAGCTCGGCGCGCAGCTCGCGAAGCTGCACCTCGTCGGACTCGAGCTACCGGCCGCGTGGCGTCGCGGCAGCATCTACGGACACGAGCACCTCGTCACGCGGTTCGCGCGCATCGAAGCGAACGTCGATCCCGCGCTGCACTACGCGATCGAGCTCCTCGGTGAAGAGCTCTCGATCGCGTCGCGCGCGCAGTCGACCCGCGCCCGAGCCACGCAGGGGATCATTCATGGTGATCTCTTCCGCGACAACGTGCTCTGGGAGCATGGCGAGATCGCCGCGATCCTCGACTTCGAGCAAGCCTCCGGTGGAAGCCTCGCGTACGACCTCGCGGTCTGCATCAACGACTGGTGTTGGAACGGTGCCCCGCGCATGGAGCTGGTCCGTGCGCTCGTCGGTGGCTACCGCCGCGTCCGCGATCTCACGCCCTCGGATCGCGAGGCGCTACCTATTGAAGTGCGAGCCGCCGCGGCGCGCTTCACCATCACCCGCATCACGGATGTCTATTTGGCAAGGGTCGACAACCCCGATAAGGACTTCCGTGCCTTTCTGGCGCGTTGTGAGGCTTGGCGGGGTCCTGCACTTGGCCAACTTTCCTCGGTGTTGTAGCGTCTGCGCGCTGGCGTGGTTCTTGGATTCCACGTTGGTCGCACGCAATGAATCGGCTGTCTCTTCTCGCGCTCATCGCCACGCTCGCCTCGGTCTCTGCATGTGGTGGCAAGGCGCAATACGTCCCCGGCACACGCGTGCCGTACAGCCCCGCGAACCAGAGCGTGCTCGATGCGGTCGAAGCGTATCGACTCGCGGTCGAAGAGCGCGACGCGCAAAAGCTCCTGCTGATGGCGCACAAGACGAAGTACTGGGAAGACAGCGGTACTCCCTCGGGCAGCGATGACTACGGCTACGAAGGCCTCGCGAACGTCCTCGCGTCTCGCCTCCAGAAGGCGTCCGAGATTCGCTACTCGATGCGCTACATGAAGGTCTCGCAGCAGTGCCCGAGCGAGCTCAACGCGGGCTGCCAGGCATCGGTCGACGTGATCGTCGATGCGAGCTTCACGATCCAGAACGTGCAGGGCAAGCAGGTCCGCCCCGACAAGCGCGATCAGAACCAGTTCCTCCTCGAGTGGGACGGTTCGCGCTGGCTGTTCATTTCCGGGATGTAGCTCGACTATCGAAGTCGAGCCGCTGCGCCCAATCGAGCCCGAGCAGCTTGTCGCCGGTGGTCATGCCGTCGGCCGAGAGCATCGCGATCGCCACGCGCACGAGCGTCGGATCGTTCGCGCGATAGGCCGCGAGGGCGAGGCGGCGCGCACCGTTCTTCACGAACGGCGTGCCGGGCAACCCGAGCAGGAGGCCCTTCGCGAGGTTTCGCGACGCGAGCACGAGCTCGCCCTTGTTGTAGTGCTGGAGGCCGACGAGGTAGGACGCGAGCCCGAGCGACGGCTCCGCGACCTGCGCGAGCTGCGCCCAGGTCAGCGCGTCGGGCAGGCCCGGCCCCGCAGCGAAGAAGTAGCCGCGCAACGCCGGACCCGCAGGCCCGGTGTAATCGAGCGCGAACAGCATCGCGTCGAGCTGACGGCGCTCGCTGTCGGTGAGCTGCAGCTTCGTGCCCTCGACGAGCAGGCGGCGTAGCGTCGTGCGATCGGACTTCGCCGCTGCGAGACGGGCGAGCCTCTCGTACGCTTCGGCGCGCAGCGAGGACGTCACGCGATCGCGGTCGAGCGCGAGGTGCGTCCACAGCGCGAGTGCACGCACGCGTTCACCATCGTCGCCGCCGCCGAGCAGATCCGCGAGCTCCAAGCGATAGCGCGGCTCGTCGGGCGCATCGCTGCACACCTCGGACATCAGCGCGAGTGCGCGCGCGCGATCGCCTTCGCCGATCGCTTCCTGCGCGAGCTGCCGGCGCGCGGCGATCGCGTGAGGGCAGGGGCGCGCGAACACGCTCGGCATGCGGAAGCGTTCGCGCGAAGCCTCGACGGCGCCCGGCGGCAAGTTGATCGCGCTGATCATCGTGCGCCACTCGGCCTCGAGCGTCGCGAGCGACTTGCCGTACGCGCCGTCGAAGTCGCCGCCCGAGTGATACAGGGCGCGCAGCGGCTTCGCGCCGTACGTGTCGAGCAGGTACTTGAGGAACGACCCTGCGGTCGTGTAGCTCGTCTGCGACGACAGACTGAAGAACTGCATCGTCAACAGCGAGCCGATCGTCGGTGCCTTGCCGAGCTGCTGCAGCACGCGCACGAGCTCGTGCGGCGTCATGCGCTCGTAGCTGCCGCCGGGCCAATCCACCGCGACGGCGAGGCCTTCGATCAACCCGGGCTGGAACATCACTGGAATGCCGGCGACGCGACGCGCGGCGACGCCGAACATCGGATCGCCGAACTCGCTCGCGACCGCGTGTGCGATCTCGTGGCGCAGCGATCCGTGCGGCCACCCGCGATGCTCGAGATAGATCTCGTGGCGCCACGGCTTGGCCATCTCGACATCGCGCGCGCCCATCCACCGCGCTTTCTGTTCGCGATCCGAGAAGTAGTACGAGTGGATCTTGCGCGAGGCCGCGACGCCGAGCTGGGCGACGACCTGCGAGTAGCGGAACTCGTGATCCTCGGCGACGAGGCCGATGATCTCCTCGAGCTCGGGGACCTTCGCGTAGTGGATCACGAAGTGCTCGGTCTCGAGGTGCCCGCCGAGCGCCTCCTGGATGTCCTCGGGATCCACCGCGTAGCCGAGATCGCCGCTCCACGTGCGCAGGCGCAGCCCGCCGGCGATCGCGACGATCGCGAGGACGATCGCGAGGCGCGGCCGCTGCACGGGACGCGGCGCCATCGACGTGCGGTACGTGGGCACGTCGAACGAGTACGCGATGATCGAGAGCGCCGCGACCACCCACGCGAGTTGCTCGAGCCGCGACCACACGAGCGCCATCGTCAGCTCGACGTTCTCGTCGTACAGGTTGCCCGGGAAGTAGCCGAGGATCGCGTTGTAGGTGAACACCGGCGGCGCTCCGTAGAATCGCCACAGCGCGAACGCCGCGACCGCGATCGCGGGGACGAACGGCATGATCGCGAACAGCGCGCGCGTCGCGAGGCCGCGTTGCCCCGCCGCTCTCCGGCGATCCGCGCGCGCGAACACCACGCCGATCGCGTGACCCGTGGCGCCGGCGAGCGCGGCGGTCGTCAGCGGCAACAGCGCGTACGCTTCGATGCCGAACCACCAATCGCAGGTCGGAAGCCACAGCCCGCGAACCGCGGCGACGAGCGCCGGGATCAGCATGATCCCGACCGGTACCGCCGCACCGACGAGCGCACCGCGCGCGAGCGTTCGCCCCGCGTAGCGCGCACCCGCGAGCCCTTCTGCCGGCACGCGCTGGAACTCCCACGCGATCGCGCTACCGACGTCGAGGCCCAGGATCGCGGCGACGATGGTCATCGAAAACGCGAGCTCGAACCCGAGGACACCGAACAGCGGCACCGCGCCGATCCCGAGCCCGATCACGGTGACCGCGAGGATCCACGTCCACAGCCGACCGAGGTATCGCGCGACGACGGCAACACCGCCGGTGAGAACGAGCGCAGCCGCCCACTGGACCGCCGACCAGCGCCGACGAGCGCGAGGGACACGGAGCATCGCGCGAACCGAGGGACCGGGCTGACCAACGCTCATCGCACGATCCTGGTATGGTCAGTCGTGGCCGACGAAGCCCCTACGAACGAGCGCCGCGGTGAAGCGCGCCGTCCGATCGAGCTGAAGGTCGAGTACAAGCGCTTGAACACGTTCTTCGCCGACTACACGAAGAACATCTCGCGCGGCGGAACATTCATCAAGACAAGCCGGCCGCTCCCTGTGGGTACGGAGTTCTTGTTCAAGCTATTCGTGCCGGGCCGTACGGAACCGCTCACCATCCATGGCGAGGTGCAGCGCATCATCGATGCCTCGGGCGACGAGGAGGCCGGCATGGCGATCCGCTTCGTGTATCGCGAGGGTGATCCGCAGGCAGAGATCGCTCGCATCGTCGAAGGTCTGATGACCGAGAGCTTTGGCCCGCGTCTGTCGGCCAAGCTGATCGAACACGCGCAGAAGCGAAAGACGTAGATATGGCCTCCGCTCGCTTCCTGCGATACCTCGCACCGAACCTCATCACGCTGTCGTCGATGATCTTCGGCCTCGTGTCGCTGCGCTCCGCAGCGACGAACGATCCGGCGCTCGCGGCGTGGATGATCATCTACGCGGTGCTCACCGATCGCCTCGACGGTCTCGTCGCGCGCGCGGTGAAGGGCACGTCCGAGCTCGGCATGCAGCTCGACTCGTTCGCCGACTTCTTGAACTTCGGCGTCGCGCCCGCGTACCTCGTGCTGTCGTATCTGTCCGGACGACCGGACCTGCCATTCCAGGACGGCACGGGAAAGACGCTGCTGTGGATCGCGTGCGGCGGCTACATGCTGTGCGCCGTGTTCCGCCTCGCTCGCTACAACATCCTCACCGACGACCAAGTCCCGACGAAGATCTTCTTCGGTGTCCCCACCACGCTCGCCGGCGGAATGCTCGCGATCTGGATGCTGCTCCTCCTCAAGTACGATCCGAAGATCGAGATGTTCGGCGGTCACTTCGGTGGCCAGAAGCTGTTCGGTGAATCGCTCGAGACGCCGCTCGTCGTGTGGAAGTACTTCCCGATCGCGGTCGTCGTGTTCGGCTACTTGATGGCCTCGCGACTGCCGATGCCGAAGGTCGGCATGACGAAGAACAAGCTCGTCAGCATCGGCCTCTTGATCCTCGTCGTCTCCGGCTACATCTGCGGCTTCGCGATGCACTTCCCGGAGATCTGTTTCTGGATGCCGACGGGCTGGTGCATCATCTTCCTGATCTGGGGCCAAGCCTCGGCGAAGGCGCGCGCGATGTACCCGCCGCCGCTGTTCCCGAAGAAGGATCCAGTCAAGCCGCTGATCCGCCCGCAGGCCGATATCGAGGACATCGTGCTCGACGAGGCCCCGGAAGGCGCGACGCCGGATCCCGACGCTGCCAAGCCCGCCGCGAAGCCCGAACCCTAGGACAACGTCGACGATCCTGCTTTGGACGACGCGCGACTACCGCGTGAGCGGCGCGATCTTCTGGCGGATCAGCTCGATCTGCACGGGCGAGAGCTGGAACTCCTTGATGAACGACGCCATCCGCGCCCACTCGTCCTGCGTGATCTTTCGATCCGCCGCGGCGATCGCGATCATCGTCATCACCAACTTCTCGCGCAGCTCCACCGGCACGTTCGCCGCCGTATCGCGCATGAACGCGACGCGCGTGTCTCGATCGACGTTGGTCATCCACACCTGCAGCTCGTTCGCCTTCGCCAGCAGCGCGTCGAGCGGGTAGTTCCACGGCAGCCGCGAGATGGTGTCGACGAACGCGGCGACCTCCGCTTGCTCGGGATGACCGTCGGCAAACAACGCCGTGTAGAGAGAGTTCAACACCGCCGCGCGCTGCGGATCGGACAGCGAGAAGAGGTCCTGGGGCGTGAGCTCGATGTTCATCGGGGCGCGGTCAGCCTACCGCAAGCCGTTCGCCGATTGCCGCACCTTCGGCGAGCGAGCCCCGCGGGATTCCGACGAATGTGCCGACCAAACGCGATCCTTGCGCGTGGTACGCAACTCGCGCGTGATGGGCGCTGTCCGGGTATCGATGCGCGCTGCTCTCGTGGTCCTCGCTGCCTGTGCATCGACGCCCACGCCGATCGTGACACCCGTCGTACCGCCGCGACCCGAGCCCGCCGCCCCCGCGTCGCGCTGGCCGATGCCGATGCGCGTGATGACCTGGACCGACGCGGGCCTGCGCCAGGTCGGGACGCTCCCCGACGCGCCGCCGCCATCGCCACCGGCCACGCCGTGGTACGTCGAGCCCACGCGCGAGGTCGATCGCGCCGCGTTCGATCGTATCGTCGTCGCACTTCGTGACGAGTCCATCCCGGGCCTCTCGCTGCGCGGCCAAGCCGCTACGGCGCTCCTGCCGAGCCTCGTGGATCTCCCGGCGCTCTCCGCGCTCGTCCTCGACGACACCGACGTCGACGGCGCCGCCCTCGCATCGCTCGCCGTGCCACTACACCGCCTCTACCTCGCGCGCACGCGCGTCGATGACACCGCGGTCGCCGCGGTCGTCGCGACCTGGCCCGCCCTCGAAGTCATCGATCTCGAGGGAACGCCGATCGGCGATCGCGCCGCGATCGCACTGTCCACGCTCCCCGCGCTCCGAGCGATCAACGTCGCCGACACGCAGGTCAGCGACAAAGGCGGCGTCGCCCTCGCGTCCGTCCCTCACCTCGAGATCCTCGATCTCGGCCGCACGCTCGTCGGTGAATCCACCGCCGCCGCTCTCGCTTCCACGCACGTGAAGCAGCTGTTCCTCGACGACACGCGCACCGGCCGCGGCATCAAGCGCCTCGCACCACTCGCGCCGACGCTGATCCGCCTCGACCTCTCGCAACCCGTGGGCTACTCCGTCACCGACGCCGACGTGGCGTGGCTCGCAAACGCCACGAACCTCCACGAGCTGCGGCTGTCGCAAACGCGGATCACCGACGCGACCATCAAGCTCGTCGCGAACCTGCCGATCCACGAGCTCTCGCTCGCGCGCACGCCGATCACCAACGCGGGCATCGCCATCCTCGCGACCCGCTTCCTCCTCGAAGAGCTCGACCTCGCCGACACGAAGCTCGACGACGCACACGCCGCTCCGCTGTTCGCGCTCCCCGCGCTCCGCATGCTGCGCCTCGACGGCACCCCGATCACCGACGCCGCCCTCGCAACACCCACCGCGAACCTGACCGAGCTCTACCTCTCGAAGACCCACGTCACCGACGCGGGACTCGCGATCCTCGATCACACGCCGAACCTCACCGCGCTCGGCCTCGGCAACACCGCCGTCGATACCCAGACCCTCGCGCGCATCGGCACGCTGACCGAGCTCCGCACGCTCGTCCTCTCGAAGTGCCTCGCACCACCGCCGGCGCTCGCCGCGATCGCCAACCTGCACGCCCTCGAGCGTCTCTACCTCGACGACACCAACCTCGACGACGAAACGCTCACCACGTTCACGGACCTGTCCTCGCTCACCACGCTGCACGTCGCGAACACGACGATCACCAACGCATCGCTGCCCACGCTCCGCAGCTACGCGCGGCTCGTCGAGCTGACGATCGGCGAGACCCGCGTCGACAACACGATCGCGGATCTCTCGGCGTGGCCACACCTGCGCACGCTCTCGCTCATGTTCGTGCGACTCGTCGACGCGGACCTCGCGACCGTGGTGAAGGCTCGCTCGCTACGGGCGCTGGATCTCTCGGGCACCGAGATCACGACGCCCGCGCTGCTCGCCGGCTTACCCGAGCTGAAGATCCTCGGGCTCTCCAAGACGCGCCTCTCCCCGGCAGGTCGCGCGTCGATCGAGATGCTCGTGAAGCGCGGCGTCGAAGTCGTGCGCTGACTACGGAGTCGCGGATGCGGTCATCGTCGCGTGGCGAACCGACCGCCGCGGCGTTGTCCGGCCGAAGTACGTCCCCACGCCCACCATCGCCGCATTCGCCGTCCGGCTGCGCTCGCTCAATCCGAGATCGAAGTGCACGAACCGAACAGACGCGGACACCGTGCTGGATCCGACCGCGAAGTCCCACCCCGCGCCTAGCTCCGCCGAGAGCCCGACAAAGCTCTCGAACTTGCCGCCACCACCACCGACCTCGGCCCACGGTCCGTGCATGCCGACGCGGAACACGAACCCGAGGGTACCGACCGCGCCGCGTTGGTCCGTGGAGGTATCGGTCACCACGCCCGCGCGAAACCGCGCGCCGATGGCACCGTGCTCGTTATCGCGAAACGCGGCGATCGAGGGTGCCGCCCCGACCGTCGTGCCGCCATCGTCGCCCGTGGCGATCACCATCGGCGCCTCGACCTGAACCCAATCGTCGGGTTCGCGACTGCTGGTGGCAGAGGCGGATACCTGCGCGTCGGAGGGATCGGCCGATGCGGGCGACAGAGTTGCTACGAGCACGAGGGGAGCGACCAGGAAGCGGGCCATGCTGACCGGGTCGGCCTCGAATGGAAATTGTGGAGGGCTTGACGACGTGCTCGGCCCACGGTACGTGACAGCTCCCTTGGGGGATTAGCTCAGTGGGAGAGCATCGGCTTTGCAAGCCGAGGGTCTGGGGTTCGATCCCCCAATCCTCCACAATACTTAGACGGTTTTGGAAACAGCTAGTCACCGTTTAGTCACCGTCGAGTCAAGGCAGCCACGACGTCGCTCCACTTTGCGGGCTCGAAGGCGTCGGTCGGGACGAGTTGGGAGAGGACCCACTCAACCAACTCCACGGGACTCAATGCCGGAAGTGGAACGCGTACATTAGGGGCCGTCTCAAGATCGGGACCGACGTGGCAATGAAGTGCCGCGTGGCTGCACCCACCAAGGCCCTGTCGATCCCCGTCTTCGTTGTGAGCAACTCGATCGTCAGGCAGATGCACGGCAAGAGCCCACTTCGAACCATCAGGCCGTTCGCCTTCTACTGACATGGTGAATGCGTGCAGATGACCGCTGTTGTGGACCAGCGCCAGGATCGTGATACGAGCAGTCGCTAGCGTGGTCAAATTGTTAAGTGGTTCGGCGATTTCGCCACCATTGACTCCACGAATAGACCACTCCGCGAAATCCCCCCGGTTCTTCCCGCGGAATCGACCACGAATGCTGGCGTCACAATGTCCAGCATCGGCAAGTGCAACGAGTCGCTTGCGAACCTCACCCGTCCACGTGAGAGCCGCCGCCCGGATCTGCCGATGGGTCGAATACAAGTTGACCCAAGGGATCATGCGACCTCCAACAACATTGCTCGATAGGTTGTTCGAAAGGTCTCCGAGTTGCGTGGATGAATGCCGCTTCGCCAGCTCTGCAACCACGCCTCCGGTGACGTCCCTATGTCCTGCTCAAACGCAGCTCGTTCTATTGCGAGATCGATCTGCGCAAGCGCCTCAGGGTCCGGATCACTTCCCTTCACCCAACTCGCGAGGCTCGCAGCCTCCCCGGCCAACGCGCGAAGGCCATCTCCGTTTCGCACAAGGAACAGGACCACCGTTCGTGGGCCGCCAGGTTCCAGCAGCCGGTCGCGGCTAGCATCGAGGTCCAACACGACCTCGCGCTCGTTCTCGGGCACCAGCAACACCAGACGCGCTGCTTGTTTAAGCGCGGTCTCGACGTCGGCTACGCGAACGGGGTCCGAGCCAGACGCAGCAATGCTCTCCACTTCCCCTACAAGCCAGTCTCTCATCCCAAGGTCCGCACACCACACGATCGCAATACCGCCGGGGTCTCGCTCGAGCGCACTAATCAACGCTTGCATGGGGTCACGCATGGGCCTCCCCTTGGTCAATCGCGAGGCGCGCGAGCGGATGCATCTCGAGAATTGGAGTGTGTTCACGTAGCCGCTCCAGAAGAATCCCGTGGCTCATCATGCGGACCTTGCGACCGAGATTGAGCTCGCGACCATCAGTGCCAAGCGCCGAGCGTGCTGCGTTGGCGTCACCGGGAAGCAGCAGACGTCGGAAGGTGTCCACCTGATCCCACACTGCAAGTCTGAGGTCGTTTGGATCGGGCCACGCGGCCTGGTGATGCTGCGCATACGTGGACGCGTCAGCCATCAGCTGAAGAAACGTGCGAGGTATCCCGCCGCTCAGCTCTGCCGCCTCCTCGACCACTTCGCTGTGCCCGCGAGCAACCACGTCCTCGTCTACGCGACTGCGCAACAGATCGTGCAAGAACGCACGTCCAGCTCGGCCGGGATCGCCAGCAACTTCCAACGCTCGTGCGGAGACGAAGCGCTCGCCAGGACGTAGGATGGTTTCCGCACGCGGACCAAACGCTGCTTGGTATGGAATGACAGCAACAAGCTGAACCTCCTCGGGCAGCGAAGCCAATGCATCAAACAGTTTGGTCGAAGTGCTTCCTTCCGGGACCTTCTCCAGGCCATCGAATAGGAGCGTGACCTTTCCTTTTCGCGAAAGTCGGCTGACTTCAGTCAGGACTAACCGAGCAAACTCGGGGGCGCTGGTCCCATGTCCTTCTCGGTCAAGCAGACGTTTGAGATCTGGCGAAAGCAGGAGGCCTTGTTGGTCTGTTGCTACGAGAGCCACACGGCGTGCGATGTGACGGAGCATTTGCTCTGCACTCAATCGCCGCATGTTTTCCCAACGGTCGAGCGGGAGAAGGCAGACAAGACGGTGAGGTTCGAGTAGTTGCGCCGCGTGGTTTAGTTCAGTGCTCTTCCCAACCCCTGTTGGGCCTCCAAGCAGCACGGGGGATCTGTCCGCGAGCAGCCACTTGACGATCTCTTCGCTCGCGCTGTTTACACGTGGCACATAGCTGGCGGCTGCCGTCGGCAGCGGAGCATGTGGCATCAGGGAAGTCCAAAGCGTCGGCATGTTGGCTCTTAGTGGAGTGTACCGCGTCGCATGGCCGCGTCGCTTCCTGCACAGCTTGACCTCGCGGTAGCGACGCACATCGTGACGAAGCCACACTCGTCGCTCAGGTTGTTCTGGCCTCTGGCCTACTCCAGATCGAAGCCGATGCATGTTGCGTTTCGCCGCAGGCAAGACGACGTGGGCGGAGCTGGCCTCGGCACACGGACGGGTTGCCTCGATTGACGCAATACACAAATTCACCTTGGATCGAGTGCCTCGTCGTCCTGCCGTGCGTCGGATTCTATACGGTCAACGATCATACGTTTCACCTCTCCAATTAACACGCGGCCCCGCTGCGTCGCGAGCGTACTCGCATTGTCCAAGGTGGCTTGGAGTGCAAGCAGCTCGGGTGAGGTGCCGCCAATCGAGCGACTCCATCCACCCCGAGGCCACCGAAATCGATGCAAGGCCGAGGCAGCCTTCTCCTGAAGCCAGTCGGTGTCGTCGGAGGCGAGATCTGCGATCGCAGCGCACGCCTCCGGAGACGTCTGCATCTCCGACAACAGGACCAATCCGACATCTCGAGCCGCAGGATCCGTCTCGCCCAGAAGCGCACGTGCAACGCCTAGCGTATTGGGTGGGGGCTGCAGTTCTCCAAGCGCGTCCTCTAGAATGCTCTCAATCCTGCTCGCTCCGTTCCTGCCCAAGCTCCTCGCCCAATCAACGAACGTCCTGGCCAGTAGCTCGATGTTGTCTGAGCTTGTTGCCATCCCAGCGACCAAGACGCCGATCTTGTGTACTGACGCGTATGTGTCGTGCGTCAGAAAGCGAGCTGCGAGGTCAAGTACTCGTTCCTTATCATCTCCGCACAACATTTCCACGAGCCGAATCTCGTGCCAGTCGTGGCCGATTGAGCTGCCGTCGACAAGGCGACCCTCGACGGCGTAACGCAGCGTGGGTTTCGCAAGTAGGAGAGTGCGGCGTTCGGGTTTGTCCAGAGTATAGAAGACGGCGTCCCAGTGTTTGCTCCAGTCTCCGTCGCGAAGGCAGCGCTCGAGTATGTCGAGAGCTTCTGAGGCGTTGTTGTCTCGTTGTGGAATGAAGTCGAGAGCCCTGCGCCGTAGAGTGAAATCCGATTGTGCCGAAAGAAACCGGGCCGTCTCTATTGCAATAGATTCATCGGCGACGACGGCGTCCCCGAGCACGCGCTCGACGTCTTCAGTGCTACGTGAGGGAGGCAGTTCGAGAAGATCATCCAAGACAGCGCGAGAGTTCTGCCTGTACCGATGTCGCCGCAATGCGCTCTGCGCAAGCGAACTCGCCGGCGCAGCAAGTAGCTCCGTGGCAGCAGCGAATATCTCCGGGTCGCGTCGGCACCACTCGTCGAGCAGGAACTGAGGTCTCTTGGAGGAAGAGATCACTGAGATCGCCGTCGCGACATCCTGCGGCGTCGCGTGGCTCGCTTGCAAAGCATTGACCACGCGGTCTCGCTCCGCATTGGAGCGTCCGTGCAAGAAGGCGCGGACGAACCACGACCATCGGTCATCGACTGGTGCTTGGGCTCGTGCTTCCTGAAAGTCGAAGAACCAAGGGCCCTGCATCCCGTAGTGGAACGCCTTGGCGAGCGGTTCTAGCGGAATCGTGAGAAGTCTTTCGCATGCCTCCCAGCCAGGCCGCTGCGCTGCCCAACGTTGAGCGAGCGAGTAGTGCAGCGTCGAAAGTGTCTCAATGTCTGTCTCCAATCTCAGGCGTTGTTCGAGGATGGGCGCGAGCACGTGAAATTCCGTTGAGGCGGCGGCTCGGAATGCGTCTGACGATGTGATGCGTCCAATGTGCGGCCGGCCGTGCTGCTCGACGACTGCTACGGCTCGGCGACGTACTTCCGTCTGCGGATGAGAGAGCATCAAACCCCTCGGTGATCACCGAAAAGCGGCCACTCGTGATCACCTGAAAACCGGCCACTGAAGGTCGCTCGCGGGACG